>JAIXUC010000012.1 GCA_027483665.1 Comamonadaceae bacterium
GGGCGGTGTCTTTTTCGTGGACTTGCCAGACCGATTCGGTGGCGGTCAACACCAGCCGGTCCAGCACACAAGCGCATGGCCGCAGCACGCCTGTGACGGTGTAGGGGACGTTGCCATGCTCATGGCCGCCCGGCGCCAAGCCGTGGCTGCCCATGAACTGCCCGCCCAGCCCCAAGCCGGTGGCCTGTGCCACTTGATGGCCCAGCACCGCGTCCATGCTCTTCGCCCAGCCGCGGCCATGCGCGAACTGGGCTTGGTAGTGCGCCAAGTACGAAGGTTCGGTGCCCACGATGCGCCAGCCTTGCCAACTGTCGCCCAAACTGATGGGAATGACTTGCGCCACCTGCGGGTGCGCTCGCAAGGTGCTCACCGCCTCCAACGGAATGTTGCCCGGCGGCACGTCGATGTGGAACACGCCCGACAAGATGAGCTGCATCGGGCTGCCCTTGGCGCCCACCACGGCGTCGATGCCAGCCAGATCGCGATCGAAGGCTTGATCCACCTGGCGGCTCACCAGCAACACGAGGGTCACGCTGGCCAAGCCGATGCACAGCAAAG
The DNA here is from genome assembly GCA_027483665.1 of Comamonadaceae bacterium. Lineage (GTDB taxonomy): Bacteria > Pseudomonadota > Gammaproteobacteria > Burkholderiales > Burkholderiaceae_C > JAIXUC01. The sequence goes on from JAIXUC010000012.1 coordinate 559, forward strand.
CCAAGTTCAAGACCGTGCCCAAAGGCCGCGACCACAGGTAAGTCCAGGACAGGCGCGCGCTGTTCATGGCGTGGTACCAAGAGCCGCAGACTCTGCACCTGCCGCCTCTTTCGCTTGCGCCCCAGCCGGGCGCGCCAAGCGCATCTGAAGCAGTGCAGGTGCAGCAGCCGTGAGTGCTTGTGAGGCGCGCGCGTCGTGGGTGGCCACCACCAGCGTCGCCCCTGTGCGCCGCACGCTGTCCAGCAGCAGGGACATGGCAGCAGCAGCAGCCTCGTCATCCAAGTTGGCAGTGGGCTCATCGGCCAGCAGCACCTGCGGGCGCAACAGAGTGGCGCGCGCCAGGGCCACACGCTGAGCCTGCCCGCCCGACAAGCTAGACGGTCGGCGCTGCATCAGATCGGCCACGTCCAAGGCAGCGAGTGCCGCGGTGATGTCTGCACGGCGCACAGGCAGCCCGGCGGCGTAGTACACCAAGGCCATGTTGTCGGCCACGCTCAAGGCCTCGCTCAGGTGCAGGCGCTGCGCCACAAAACCCAGGTGCTGCGCTCGCCAACGGTCGCGCGCCACCGGCGAGAGGGACTTCAAATCAACACCGCCCACGATCAACTGGCCCTCCTGGACAGCCCGCAAACCGGCCACCAATGACAGCCAGCTCGACTTGCCGCATCCCGAAGGGCCAGTGAGCAACAGCACCCCGCCCTGCTCAACGTGCACGTCGGGGAACGCGAGCGTCGGCCCCTGGTCGTGCCGCAGTTGCAGGGCTTGGGCTGTGATCATGGCGGCCAAGCCTTGGGCTGTGCGCGGTGTTGGCAGAGAACCGGAAGGTCGCGGGCTTCAGTCGCCGCGCATGGCGCGCGTCAGCGCGTTGGCGTTGAACCGGACCATGGCCACATAGGTCGCAGCAGGCCCATCGGCTGCCGAGAGCGAGTCGGCGTACAGCGCACCGGAAGGTTTCACACCGGTTTCACGACCAATTTGGTCAATAAGCCTGGGGTCGGAGATGTTCTCGACAAACAGCGCCTTGATGTTCTGCGCCTTGATTTGCCGCACCAGCCGCGCCACGCCCCGCGCTGAAGCCTCGGACTCGGTGCTCACACCTTGGGGCGCCAAAAAGCTCAGGCCATACGCCGCTGCGTGGTAGCCAAAAGCATCGTGCGAGGTGATGACCTTGCGCTGCGCCAGCGGCACGCTGGCGTAGGCATCGCGCACGTCGCGGTCGAGTGCTTTGAGCTGGGCGGTGTAGGCAGCAGCGTTGCGCTGATACACCTCGCAACCCGCAGCATCGGCCGCGCACAAGCCACGCGCAATGTTGGCCACGTAAACGATGGCGTTGGGCACGCTCTGCCAAGCGTGGGGGTCCACGCCCCCTTTGCCGTGGTCGTGCCCATGATCAGGGGCTTCCTTCAGGGGCTGGATACCCTCACTCACCACCACATGGCGGCCTTTGTAGCCCGCCGATTGAATGAGCCGATTCATCCAACCCTCAAACCCGAGCCCGTTGGAAAACAAGACCTGCGCCTGAGCCACGGTTCTGCCTTGCGCGGGAGTCGGCTGGTAGACGTGGGCGTCGCTGCCCGGCCCCACCAACACGGTCACGGCCACGCGCTCGCCGCCCACTTGGCGCACCAGATCGCCCAAGATGCTGAAACTGGCCACGGCTTGCAGCGGCGCTGCGGGTAATGCTGGCGCCGATGGTGCTGCTTGTGCCATGGCAGAGCCCAGTGCACCCGCCCACAGCAGGAAGGCCCCTGCGCGCTGGATGCGCCTGACGAGTAGCGAACCTTTAGAGATGTTCATGGTTCAAGCTTTCAGGTGTCGTGGCGAGGATCGGTGCGTGCGGATCAGGCCAAAGGGGCCAGCGAACAGCGAGAAGAGGTAGGCCATTCCCAGCGACCAAACGATGGTCGGGCCACTGGGCCAATCGGCCAGATAAGAAAGCACCAGCCCCACAGTGCTGCCCAACATGCCGACCAAGGCCGCCACCAACAGCAAGGGCACGATTTCGCGCACCCAAAAGCGCGCAGCAGCGGCTGGCAAGACCATCACGCCCACCGCCAGCAAGGTGCCCAGTGCCTGAAAACCCGCCACCAAATTCAGCACCACCAGTGCCAGAAAGCCGTAGTGCGCCACGGGCGACAGGCGGCTCACTGAGCGCAGGAAGGAAGGGTCCAGGCACTCCAGCACCAGCGGGCGAAACAATAGCGCGAGACTCACCAAAGTGACGGCGCTGATGCCCACCAGCAACCAAACCGCCGCGTTGTCCAGCGCCAGCACGGTGCCGAACAGGACGTGCAGCAGGTCCACGTTGCTGCCGCGGGTCGAGACGATCAGCACGCCCAAAGACAATGACAGCAAATAGAAGGCGGCCAGACTGGTGTCTTCACGCAAGACGGTGCTGCGTGCCACCAGCCCCGATGCCACCGCCACCGCAAGGCCTGCCAGCAAACCACCCACGGTCATGGCCCCCAGCGACAAGCCAGCCCACAAATAACCTAAAGCGGCGCCGGGCAAGATGCCATGGGCCATGGCGTCGCCGGTCAGGCTCATGCGCCGCAGCATGAGGAACACGCCCACAGGCGCAGCACTCACGGACAAAGCCAAGCAACCCAGCAGCGCACGCCGCATGAAGTCGAACTCGACGAAGGGCATCCACAGCGCCGCCAAGCCCGTCGGTTCCATCACGCGCCGTGCCTGTGGTGGGAATGCCCGTGGTCGCGATGACTGGGCGCGACGACCAACGTTTCAGCCACGCCCTCGCAAGGCGGCGCGGCATCGTCAAAGGCTTCAGTCATGCGGCGTGCGCGCAGCAAGTTGTCGGGGGTCAGCACCTCAGGCGTGTCGCCAAAGGCCACCAGTTCGCGCGCCAGAAGCAGGGTTTGGGGGAAGTGTTGCCGCACTTGTTCCACGTCGTGCAATACCGCAATCACCGTGCGTTGCTGGCCGTGCCACTGGCGCACCAAGGCCAGCAAGTCTTGCGCAGTTCTGTTGTCGATAGAGGCAAAGGGCTCGTCGAGCAAGATGAGCTGAGCGTCTTGCAAAAGCAGCCGGGCAAACAAAGCCCGCTGAAACTGCCCGCCCGACAAAGTGCCGATCGTGCGCCTGCCAAAGCCAGCCAGCCCCACTGCGCCGAGGGCCTCTTCGACCCGGGCGCGCTGGCTCGCATTGAACCGGCCCAGTGCCCCCACCTCGTGCCACAGTCCCATGGCCACCATGTCATGCACAGCGATGGGGAAACTGCGGTCCATTTCCGCCAACTGCGGCAAGTACGCCAAACGCCCCGTGCTCGCCAGCCGCTCCAGCCGCCCATCAATGGGTTTGAGCAACCCGGCAATCGCCTTGACCAGCGTGCTCTTGCCCGCACCGTTGGGGCCTACCACGGCTATCAAGCCGCCCACAGGCACGTCTGCAGTCAGGTGATGAACAGCTGGATGTTGCTCATAGCCCAGCGTCAGGTTGTGGCATCGCAGCGCTGACGGCCGGGGCTCAGGCGAGGCAATGGCGGCGTGCAGAGCGGCGTACATCGGCCAATGATAACCACTTCTCAATAATGAAACGGGCTATCGATGCCAGATTCTCAACAACCACATGCCACAATTCTGGCCACTCTATGGAACGACTCACCCGCCAACGCTCAGCGCTATTCGCCGTGATCGAAAACGCCCAACGGCCCCTGTCACCACAGGAAGTGCTGGAGGCGGCCCGGCACGAAGTGGCTGGCCTGGGTTTGGCCACGGTCTACCGCAACCTCAAGCTGCTGTTGGAGGAGGGGGCGATTGCCACCGTCAACCTGCCTGGCGAGAGCGCGCGGTACGAAGTGGCGCACCATGCTCACCACCACCATTTCCAGTGCACCGACTGCCAGCGCGTGTTCGATGTGCACCAGTGCCCCGGCGACTTGGCGCGCTTGGCCCCCGCTGGCTTCAGCGTGGCCCGCCATGAGCTCACGCTCTACGGCCACTGTGCCGACTGCCAGGGCAGCCCAGCGCAAGGCGTCGGGCACATGGGCCACAGCCATCCCTGAATGGGCAGGCGCTCGGGCGTGTAACCACCACCAGGCCAAGGCCTCTGTTTGAATGAAATCAATCCCGGAACAAACCATGTTTTCAAAGACCCGACGCCAGCTCTCCAATACCCTGGCAGCCGCCCTTCTGACCATCAGTGGTGTCGCATTGGCGACTGACTTCAAAGTCGGCGAGCTCAAGATCGATCAACCCTACGCCCACCCCACTGGCCCCGGCATGAAAAATGGTGCGGCCTATCTGCAGTCCATTAGCAACCAAGGCAAGGTGGCCGACCAACTCATCTCGGCCAGCAGCCCGCTGGCTGGTCGCGTCGAGCTGCACCGCATGGAGATGCAAGGCGACATCATGCGCATGCGCGAACTCTCAGCCATCGACGTTCCCGCCGGACGCAGCGTGGCCATGGGCAGAGGCACGCCCGATGGCTACCACCTGATGCTGATGGACCTCAAGCAGCCGTTGAAAGAAGGTGAGCGCTTTCCCCTGAAGCTGCGCTTCAAAAACGCAGGCGAAACCGAAGTCACCGTGGTGGTGCAGCAACCCAAAGCAGCCGGGCACGGCGCGCACAGCGACAAAGGGCACAAGCACTGAGACGTCGGAAGCTGCGCACGGGCCAGATAATCCCGCTCCATGCGCAGCCTGTTCCACCTTGCACTTCATGTCGGCGACCTGGACCAGGCCCGGGCCTTCTACGGCCAGCGCCTGGGCTGCACCGAAGGCAGAAGCACCGACACTTGGGTCGACTTTGATTTCTTCGGACACCAACTGTCCTTGCACTTGGGGCCGACGCTCGATACACAACGCACCGGCCGCGTGGGCGACCAGCTGGTGCCCATGCCCCACTTTGGCCTGGTGCTGGCTTTGCCAGACTGGCAAGCCTTGGCCGAGCGTTTGCGTGCAGCCGGACAAGAATTTGTGATGGAACCCCAGCTTCGCTTCGCAGGACAGCCCGGCGAGCAATGGACCATGTTCTTTCTCGATCCGAGCGGCAACCCCATTGAAGTCAAAGGCTTCGCTTCGCTGGATCAGCTCTACGCCGCCTGAAGGGCGCAGCCGCAAGCCAGTGACCGGCCTCAGCCCAACTGCTTCTGTTCGCCCCGAGTCCACAGCATGACGTACACCTTCGCCTCAGCAACGATTCTGTTGCTGCTCATCACAGACCCGTTCGGCAACATCCCGATCTTTGCCAACGCCTTGAAGAACGTCGCACCCGCACGCAGGCCTTGGGTGATTCTTCGGGAAATATTGATTGCCTTCGTGGTGCTCCTCACCTTCATGTTCGTCGGCGAGAGCTTTCTGCGCGTCATGAACCTGAGCGAGTTGTCATTGCAAATCGCAGGTGGTGTGGTGCTGTTTTTGATTGCGCTGCGCATGATCTTTCCGCCACCAGCATCAGAGGCCGTGGAGGTGGTGGGCGAGCCGCTGATCGTGCCGCTGGCCATCCCCGCCGTGGCCGGGCCATCGGCCATGGCTACCGTGCTGCTGCTGGTGAGCCAGGCGCCTGAGCGGCGCATGGAATGGATCGGCGCTTTGGTGGTGACCATGGTGGTCGGCGCCATCGTGCTGCTGATGGCGGAGCGCATTCAGCGCTGGCTGGGCGAGCGCGTTGTGATTGCGGTGGAGCGCCTGATGGGTTTGATTTTGGTGGCGGTGGCCGTCGAGATGATGCTGCGCGGCATCAAATCGTTCGTGGCGCAACTGCCGGGCTGACTGAAGCAGCTTGGCGCAGACGATCCCACTCGGCCTGCACATCGGATGCGCTTTCCTCTGAGTCCCCGCTCAGACTGTCGAACCAAGTGCTGGAGGGTGGGTCCTTGGGGTCCGTCGAACGCCTGCGAAGCCCCCCGTTGGGAGCAAACGCGGCCAGTGGTTCTGCCAACTCATGGGGCTTGGTGACAGCCGGAGGTTCTGTGGGTGCGAACTGGGAAAGTTGCGGGATGTTGGGATCGAGACGCATCAATTCTCGAATCTCTCGCATGGTGGGCATGGCCTGCGCCGACCAAACCTGTTGCTCGATGCCAGCCTTGTCCAAAACCCGCTGTATCCGCTCCATGCGTTGTCGGCGACGCGCGCTGGGCGGGCTGCTGTTTGCACGGATCGTGACCACTGCCAAAACGCCTGCCTCTTGGTCGCAGACCAGCATATCGACACACAGGTAGCCGACGCGGCGCATCCATTCAGCCTGGGAGTTCCGCAGAGGCACCTTCAGAAAGCGGGCCAGGGGCACTTGAGCCAAGATGAGGCACTCCGGCAGCGCCTCGGTTAGCAACAAATAAGCTTGGCGTTCTGCGCGGTTCAACACCCGCATAGGTTCTGGCGGCCAAGCATTCACGGTGTCCATTTGCTCGACCCGCTTGTTGTCCGCCACCGCTGGCTTGTCCCGGCGCATGGCCAACAAACCCATCACGGCCACAAAGGCCGAACCCAAAGCGACCCAACCCCAGAGCTCCATGGCATGACCCTTCGTGTGAACTCAAGTTGGAGGAAACGGCGCGACGACTTGGTCGATCGCGCCGAACACCGATTGACCATCCCGCCCCTTCATCTCGATGCGGATGGTGTCACCATACCGCATGTAAGCGGTGCTGGGGGCGCCATCTTGAATGGTCTCGATGGCGCGCTTCTCGGCAATGCAGCTGTACCCTTTGGGCCATTCCATGCGGCCATTCACTTCGACGCCTTGGTTGCTCACCGTACCCGAACCAATGATGCTGCCCGCACGAACGTTTCGAGTCTTACAAATGTGGGCTACCAGTTGACCAAAGTGAAAGGTCATTTCTGGCCCCGCCTCACACATGCCCACCTTGCGCCCGTTCCAGGTGGCCTGCATCGTCAGGTGCACGCGTCCGCCGGCCCAAGCTTCGCCCAGTTCGTCGGGCGTGACTGCCACCGGGCTGAATGCCGTGGCCGGCTTGCTTTGAAAGAAACCAAAGCCCTTGGCCAGCTCGCCCGGAACCAATTGGCGCAAGCTGACGTCGTTGGCCAACATCAGAAGTCGCACGCCTTCAAGCGCCTGCTCAGGCGACGCGGACATGGACACGTCTCCGGTCACGACAGCCAGTTCGGCTTCGAAGTCGATACCGAAGTCTTCGTTGGGGCAAACGATGGGGTCGCAAGGGCCCAGGAAATCGTCGCTGCCGCCTTGGTACATGAGCGGATCCGTGTAAAAACTCTGCGGCACTTCAGACTGGCGTGCGGCTCGCACCAATTCCACGTGGTTGATGTAGGCAGAGCCGTCAGCCCACTGGTATGCCCGAGGAAGTGGAGCCATGCAGCGCACGGGCTCGAAAGCAAAGGCGTGCCGGGCCTTGCCGTGGTTGAGCGTGGTGTAGAGGTCTTCGAGCTGAGGAGCCATGAAACCCCAGTCGTCCAACAATTGCTGCATGCGGTCGGCGATGCCCGTGGCATGGTGCGCCATGCTCAGATCGCGCGACACCACCACCAGTTGTCCGTCACGCGAACCATCTTTGTAAGTGGCAAGTTTCATATGCCCAAAAGTTTATGCCACATGCCTGAGCGCGCTCACCCCGGTTCAGACGGCTTTTGCACACGCATCGCCCCTGTGATGCTGCTGACAGGGAGCACTTAAGTGACCCGACGCATCAAGCGCCACGCGACTTGGGCGGTGCTGGCCCTGCTGGTGCTGTTGGCACATGGGGCCCTGCTGCATGGGCTCGGCACGCAGGTAAACACGCACAAGCTGCTGATCACAGCAACGACAAGCGCCGCCAGCAGGCCTTTGGCTGTTTCAGCAGCAACGCCAGTTCCCGCCCGTGTCTCAAAGCCACAGCCGGTTGTGTCCCGGCAGATGCCCAGGCCGCTTTCGAGCACGGCGCCACCGGACGCAGAAGCCGCAACCGACGCGACCTTACCGTCCCCGCCACAGCAAGCGCGCATGCCCGACTTGCCCCCGGCTTCAACGGATGCACTTCGCCCCGAGCTCACGTCGGTCGCAGAGAACGGCACAGCCCCCGCTTCGCAAGCGGGGCCCAAGACAACGCCGGGCGCGGGGCCTTCTGCCAGTCAAAGCGGGGGGGTGCCGACAGAAGCGCTGGCCAGTGGATCCGCACCCCACAACGCGACCATGGCTTGGCGCACACCCAACCCTGTGCGCTTGGGTTACGAAGTGAATGCCAGCGCTCGCGGCCGATCCTGGCACGCGCAGGGCGAACTGCTGTGGCAACACCTGGACGGCCGCTATGAGGCTCGAATGGAGGTGCGCGCGTTTCTCTTGGGCGCGCGCAGCCAGCTCAGCACGGGTCGCATTGGCTCTCAGGGCTTGGAGCCGGAACGCTTTGCGGACCGGGGGCGTCAAGAGCTGGCGGCCCACTTCGTGCCTGCCTCAGCCTCTGGGCCGGCGCGCGTGGTGTTCAGCGCCAACACCCCGGAGGTGCTGCTTTCACCTGGGGCGCAAGATCGCCTGAGCGTTCTCTTGCAACTGGCTGGCTGGGCTGATGCGCAACCTCAGATGTTGCAACCCGGCCTGAGCCTGAACGTGCAGACAGTGGGCGCACGTGAAGCACAAATCTGGATCTTCGTGGTGGAAGGCCTGCAAACCATCGAATTGCCCGGTGGCCGCTTGGATGCGTGGAAGCTGACACGTCAGCCGCGTCGCGAACATGACCAGCGCGTGGAAGTCTGGCTGGCACCTCAACTGCAGTACCTGCCGGCCCGTGTACTCATTACTCAGACCACAGGCGACTTTGTAGACCAACAGTGGCGGGGTTCTTTGCCACCTTGAAAGCCCATGAAGCCCCCTCGAAGCCACGCAGAGAGCGACCCACTATGATGGTTTTGCCGACGTACTTTGGAGAACCTGCACATGCGCACTCTTTATGACTCGGACACTTACGCCGTGGTCCACATGATTGCCCCTGCTTCGGGCAAGGGCTCACCTGACGAAGAGGCAGCTGATGTGCTCTCTGGTGCGAGCCGCCACCCCGGACGGGGCGCACGCCCCACCTTGGCCCGACATGGTTTTGAGATCGTTGACAAGCGTGCGGGCAAGGAGGTCTACCTTGACGGCTCTTGGGCCGAGCTGTTTCAGCAGCAGATCACCGCTTGGCAAAACGACACACCAACGCAAGAAGAAGTGGAAGACACGCTGGAGCGCTACGCCGAACTGGCGCAAAACCCGGTGGTCATGCATTAGGGTCAAAGCCCTCCCCCCGCTTGGTTGCCCGCTCTAGTTCCCGCTCTGGTTCCCGTTGCTTTGATTTGAGTAAGCCGAGCCCCAGCGATAAAGGGGCTCAACCAGCAGCAGCACAGCCAGCACACGGCTGACTTGGAACGCCGTCACCAGCGGCACCCCCAGTTGCAACACTTTGGCCGTGATGGCCATTTCCGTGATGCCACCTGGCGCCAGGGCCAGCACCATGGTCGGCACCGGCAGGGCCATGGTTTTGGCCAAAGCCCAGGCAGCCACGGCCGACACCAGCAGCAAAACCACCGTGCCCGAGGCCACTGCTGCCATCCATCGCGGTGCCACTGCAATGAAACCCGGCCGAAACCTGACACCCAAGCTGACACCAATGACCAGCTGCGCTGCGTTGGACAACCACGTGGGGACCGACGAGGTTTGGACACCAGCCATGGCCAAACCAGCAGACGCCAGCAAGGCGCCCAGAAACCAAGGGTTCGCCTGCTTCAAGCGGTGCAGGAGAAGCACGCCCACGGCTGAAGCTGAACCGAGCAGCAACAGACCCCAGGCATCTACTGGCTGGGGAGCAGAGGCGACGGCGTCCAAGCCCTGCACGCCAGCAAACTGGAATGCAAAGGGCAAGCTCAATGTCACGATCAGCAAGCGCAAGCTGTGCGATGCAGCCACGAGGTCGGTGCGGGCACCGGCGCGCTCGGCCAACAAGGTCATCTCAGAGGCAGCGCCGATGGCACCCGAAAAATACGCCGTAGCGCGCCACTGCGACGTGCGCTCGAACGCTGGTGTCTGAACGTCTGCCTGCAGCTGCACAGGTAAACCCGCGCGCTGACGCCATAACCACCGACCAAACAGCCAACCCAGGAGCAGGCTCCACACCACGCTCGCAGCGATCACCCACCCCAAATCGGCCAGCACCGAAACCACCCCTGGCGTGAAGTAAGCCCCCAGGGCAGTGCCAATCACCCATTGGCTGGTGTTGCGCAGCGGTGTTGCGCTGTGAGTTGTCCAGCCCGAGTGGGTAGCCACGGCCACCGAGAGCAACGGCCCGATCATCCAAGGCAAGGGCGTGCCCAGTGCCACGCACAGGAGAGCGGCCAGCCATGCCAACAACAAGGTACCCAAGGTTTGGGCGATGGGGTGTTCGATGCGCATGGGCTTGAAGATCGGCGAAACGCCACAGGCTAACAAAGCCCTGAGTCGAACACTGCGGTGCGCGCCACCACACGAACCTAAGCGCTTGGCGTGGCAGACAATGTTGAGCATGTTCTCGGCCGCGCGCGCATCGTCCAGTACCCCATCGGCCGCAGGCCGCAGCGGGCCTAGCTTTGGCCCGCGGTTGAATGAGCTGGGCGTAGGTCGTTTCTTGCTGGGCGTGCTGGCAGCGCTGGCCCTGACTGCCTGTGCCACAGGCGGTGGCCACAACCCTACCGACATCGCGTCGGTCTTGGCGCGCTTGCCAGACACTGGCTTGGTGCTGATGGGTGAGCAGCACGACGCACCCGACCATCAGCGCCTGCAAAAAGAACTGGCCTTGGCTTTGAGCACCCAAGGACGGCTTTCCGCGGTCGTGCTGGAGATGGCAGAAGCGGGTCGCCACACGCAAGGTTTGGCCGCTGGTGCCACCGAAGAGCAAGTTCGTGCGGCTTTGGCCTGGCAAGACGAAGCTTGGCCATGGAAGGCCTACGGCCCAGGCGTGATGGCCGCCGTGGGCGCAGGCGTGGTGGTTTGGGGCGGCAACCTGCCCCGCAGCCAACTGCGCGAAGCCATGGCCAACACCAACCTGGACGCTCGACTGAACGTCGAAGAATGGCGCGAACAAGAGTCACGCATGGACGCCGGGCACTGCGGTTTGTTGCCCGCCAGCCAGTGGCGGCCTATGGGGCGCGTGCAAACAGCGCGAGATATCAGCATGGCGACAGTGGCGCAAGGCTTGGTGCGGGCAGGCCAAGTGGTGCTGGTATGGACGGGCAGCGAGCACGCCGATCGCCAGCTGGGAATTCCGCGTTTCCTTGGCGACACGCCCGCGCTTTCAGTGCGCATGGCCGCCGGTGGCACATCGCTCACCGCGGGCAAGCGTCACGACTTGGTGATCGCCACGGCGGCTATTGCCGACCGTGACCACTGCGCCGAGTTACGCGCCACCATGCGCCCTCGGGCACCTTGAGTGTTTGCTTTCTCCCCCGGTCAGACGAAACCAGCAAGCCACGTGAGCTCCACCATCTCCTGGGAAGTTTTCTGCGCCCAGCCCAACACGCTGGGAGAGTCGCCTTTCTGGCACCCCAACGAAGCTCGGCTGTACTGGGTGGATATTCCAGGTCAGCAGGTTTTGCGCCAAGGCCTTCACGACGTTGCGCCAGAGCGCTGGAACCTGCCACAAGAACCCGGTTGCATCGCACCCGCGCGCTCTGGCGGCTTGGTGCTTGCGCTGCGCGACGGCATCTACCGAGCGCCTGTTTGGGGCGGCGAGTTGCATCTGCTGCACGCTGCCACCCACGACACAGCCACCGCCCGCTTCAACGATGGGCGCTGCGACCCAGTCGGGCGTTTCTGGGCCGGCAGCATTTACGAACCGCGCACGGCAGCGCTGGCGGAGTTGTGGTGCCTCGATGCACGCGGCCCTGCACCGCTGGCCCGTCGCATGGCGGGCGATGTGACCGTGGCCAATGGCTTGGCTTGGTCACCCGACGCGCGTTGGCTTTACTGGTCGGACACCACGGCGCACACGGTTTATCGCTTCGACTGGCGCCCCACCGACGCACCGCTCGGACCGAGACAGGCGATCTACCAGGTACCGCGCAAGCCGCCGGCTTGGCGTTTTGACTCCGACCCTCTGGCTTACAGCGGACGACCGGACGGCGCTGCAGTAGACATCGATGGTTGCTACTGGGTCGCCATGTTCGAGGGGGCACAACTGCATCGCCTGTCGCCCGATGGGCAACTGCTGGCGCTTATCCCGACCCCGGTTCAGTGTCCCACCATGCCCTGCTTCGGCGGCGAAGACCTCCGAACGCTGTTCCTCACCACGGGGCGCCACAACCGCCCGGCAGAAGAACTGGCGGCGCAACCCCATGCGGGCTGCGTGTTCAGCCTGCGCGTGGACACACCCGGGTTGCCCGTCAGCTTCTTTGCGGACTAACGCCAGCCAGCCCTCAGGCGTGGCGTCGGATGGCGTCGGCCAGCGTGCCGACCAGCTGGTCGATGTGGCTTTTCTCGACGATGTAAGGCGGGCACAGCACCAGGTTTTCGCCGGCGTTGCGAACCAGCACGCCATGGTGGTAGCAATCCAGGAAGATGTCGTAGGCGCGCTTGCCTGGTGACCCGGGAATGGATGCCAGCTCTACAGCACCTGCCAAGCCCAGGCTGCGAATCCCCACCACGTTGGGCAGGCCCTTGAATGCGGCGTGCATCGCGTCGCCCAGCACCTGACCCATTTGTCCAGCGCGCTCGAACAGGTTTTCTTGGGCAAACAGATCGAGCGTGGCGATAGCCGCAGCGCAAGCTACAGGGTGGCCAGAGTAGGTGTAGCCGTGGAAGAACTCGGTCACGTGCTCGGGGCCGTTCATGAGCGCGTCGTAGAGGAAATCGCGGCAGATCACGCCGCCCAGCGGGATGACGCCGTTGGTCACGCACTTGGCGAAGTTCAGCATGTCGGGCACGACGCCGTAGTAGTCCGCTGCAAAAGGCGTTCCCATGCGCCCAAAGCCGGTGATGACCTCATCAAAAATCAGCAAGATGCCGTGTTTGTCGCAGATCTGACGCAGGCGTTGCAGGTAGCCCTTGGGCGGGAGGTACCAGCCCGCGCTGCCGGATATCGGCTCCACGATGACGGCCGCGACGTTGCTCGGGTCGTGCAGCGGCAGGATGCGGTTTTCCAGTTCGGCCAGGATGTCTTCCTTCCACTCCGGTTCGGCGTTGTGGATGAAGGCGTGGTTGACCGGGTCGTGGATGAAGCGCATGTGGTCTACACGCGGCAGCAAGGCCGTTCCAAACACTTTGCGGTTGGCCGGAATGCCGCCCACGCTCATGCCGCCGAAACCCACACCGTGGTAGCCGCGCTCGCGACCAATGAACAGGTTGCGGTGGCCTTCGCCACGGGCGCGGTGGTAAGCCAGCGCCACCTTCAAGGCGGTGTCGGCCGCTTCAGAGCCCGAGTTGCAAAAAAGCACCTTGTTCAGATCGCCAGGCGCCATGTGGGCAATCATTTCTGCCGCGCGGAAGGCCTTGTCGTTGCTGACAGAAAAGGCGGTGGCGTAGTCCAGCGTATCCAGCTGTGCCTTGATCGCCTCGTTGATGGGCCGGCGGTTGTGGCCTGCGCCCACGCACCAAAGACTGGAAATGCCGTCCAGCACTTGCCGGTCATCATGGGTGGTGAAGTGCATGCCTGACGCAGCGACAAACACGCGCGGGTCTTTGCGGAAATGCCGGTTGGGGGTGAAGGGCAACCACTGGTTGTCCATTTGGAAGTCTTGGTAGGCCATCGTTGTCTCCTCGTTCTGTCGGGAATCCCGATTGTGAACCCGCTGGGTCAGCAGCCGGTTAAGCTCTTTATATAGAGTGCGCAGCGACCAGCCGCGGCTCAGTCTGACAACGCCGAGGCTCTCCATGAACGCACCCAGCACCCCTACCCAGTCAGAGTTGTTGCAACGCGCCGAGCGCCAAGCCGAAGTGGTGGCGGCCTTGTCCAGGCATTTGCCAGCCCACGCGCTGCTTTGGCAAGCCGAGGACACCACGGCTTATGAGTGTGACGGCTTGACGGCTTACCGGCAACGTCCATTGGTCGTGGCCCTGCCCGAGACCGAAGAACAAGTGGCAGACGTACTGAAGGTTTGCCACGATCTGGGCGTACCCGTGGTGGCGCGGGGCGCAGGAACCGGTCTGTCGGGTGGAGCCATGCCGCACGCACTGGGCGTGACGCTGAGCCTGGCCAAGTTCAACCGCATCCTGCAGGTGGACCCGATCAGTCGCACCGCCCGCGTCCAGGGTGGCGTTCGCAACCTCGCCATCTCTGAAGCCGCAGCGCCCTACGGGCTGTACTACGCACCAGACCCCAGCAGCCAGATCGCCTGCACGATAGGCGGCAACGTGGCCGAGAACTCGGGCGGCGTTCACTGCCTGAAGTACGGCTTGACCGTGCACAACGTGCTGGCCGTGCGCGGCTTCACCATGCAGGGCGAGCCCATCACCCTGGGCAGCGCTGCGCTGGACAGCGCCGGCCTGGATCTGCTCGCCGTGTTTGTGGGCAGCGAAGGCATGTTGGGCGTGGTCGTTGAAGTCACGGTCAAGCTCGTGCCCAAGCCGCAACTGGCACGCTGCATCATGGCCAGCTTCGATGACTTGCGCCGCGCCGGAGACGCGGTGGCAGCGGTGATCGCAGCAGGCATCATCCCGGCTGGCTTGGAGATGATGGACAAGCCCATGACCGCGGCCGTGGAAGACTTTGTCCACGCTGGCTACGATCTGAGCGCCGAGGCCATTTTGTTGTGCGAGAGCGATGGCACGCCCGAAGAAGTGGAAGAGGAAATCGGCCGCATGAGCGCCGTTCTGCGCCAAGCAGGCGCCACGGCCATCGCCGTGAGCCGCGACGAGGCCGAGCGGCTTCGCTTCTGGAGCGGGCGCAAGAACGCTTTTCCCGCCTCTGGCCGTATCAGCCCCGACTACATGTGCATGGACTCCACCATTCCACGCAAACGTTTGGCAGACATCCTGCTGGCCATCGCCGAGATGGAGAAGAAGTACCAACTGCGCTGCGCCAACGTCTTTCACGCAGGAGACGGCAATTTGCACCCGCTGATCATGTTCGACGCCAACGACGCAGACCAACTGCGCCGCTGCGAGCTGTTTGGCGCTGAAATTCTGGAAACCAGTGTGGCCATGGGCGGCACGGTCACGGGCGAACACGGCGTCGGCGTGGAGAAACTCAACTCCATGTGCGTGCAGTTCTCGCCGCAGGAACGCGATCAGATGTTGGGCCTGAAAGCAGCATTCGATCCCGCCGGGTTACTGAACCCGGGCAAAGTCATTCCGACGCACAACCGGTGCGCCGAATATGGCCGCATGCTGGTGCGCGCCGGGCAGATCAGCCACCCTGATCTGCCACGGTTCTGAAGACAAACCACCCTCTGCATGGTCACCGGCTCGCAAGGAGGCACTGCGCCAATGGAAGCCTTGCGCGGCTTGGCTTGGTTGCTGCTGCTGCAATCGGCTGGCGAGCTGATCGCCAGGGGTTTGAAGTTGCCGCTACCGGGGCCGGTGCTGGGCTTGCTGCTGATGCTGCCCGCGCTTTACTGGCCGGTGGTACGCGGGCCAGTGGCGGCGTGTGCCGGCTTCTTGTTACAGCACTTGTCTTTGCTGTTCGTGCCGGTAGGCGTGGGGGTCATGACGCACCTGGGGCTGATCGGTCCTTACGGCCTGCGCATGCTGCTGGTGCTGGTGGTCTCGACCTGGATCGGGCTGATCGTGACAGCACTGGTGCTGCGCGCGCTCTATCAGCCCGAAAGCCATGGTCTGCCGGGCCGCAAGCCGGGTGCCTCATGACCCGCCCGACAGTTGTCGCCGCTGCGGCATCCAGAGTCTGACCCATGCCCCAGTTTGTCGAGTTGTGGGTTTACTTGTCGGCGACGCCCCTGTTCGGGTTGACCGCCACGCTGGCTGTCTATGTGGTGAGCCACGCGGTCTACACCCGCTTGGGCCAAGCACCTTGGGCCAACCCTGTGTTGTGGTCGGTGCTGGCCATTGCCGGGGGGCTCTTGTTGACGGGTATTCCGTATCCGACCTATTTTTCTGGCGCCCAGTTCATCCATTTCCTCTTGGGCCCGGCTGTTGTGGCGCTGGCTTGGCCTCTGTGGGAGAGGCGCGCCGAGTTACGACAGCGATGGCTTCCTTTGCTGCTGGCAGCGACTTTGGGCGGCGTGGCGGCCGCAGCGAGCGCAGTGCTGCTGGGGCAAGCACTGGGGCTGCCCGAAGACGTGGTGCGCTCGCTCGCCCCCAAGTCCGTGACAGCCCCTGTGGCCATGGGCGTGGCGCAAACCGTGGGTGGCATTCCAGCCTTGGCCGCAGTGTTCGCGGTGCTCACCGGAATGATCGGCGCGTTGTCTGGCAAATACTTGTTCGATGCGATGGGCTTGGGCCGCGACCGTAGAGGCTGGGCCATCCGCGGCTTTGCCCTGGGTACAGCAGCGCACGGCATTGGCGCTGCCCGGGCCATTCAAGTCAACGCCGATGCCGGCGCTTACGCTGCGCTCGCGCTAGGCCTGCAAGTGGTGCTGGCCTCGGTTCTCATTCCGCTGGCTTTTCGCTGGCTGGGCTGAGCAACCAGGCGCGCGGCGGATTCACCAACCCCGGCGCCCAGGTGAGCGGTGCACAGCTCGTTACGTTTGGCCGCTTTGAACTTTGAGCCTGATTGCGGTAACCTGCCAACCCCTGTCGGCCAAGTGGCTTTGCAGGAGCGGCAACAGTTGCCGCAATTTGGCGGCAGCGGCATTGCCGGTCACGAGCAAAGTCCACGTTGAATCCTCAATGGGCCCTGCTTGAACCAGTGGCCACAGGCCAGGTGGCAACAGCGGTCGCACCGCCTCCAGTCGCTCGGTAGATTCGCGCGAGAGCGCCATCAACCGGGCCAGTGGCACAGACTGCTCTGCAGCTTGTGCCAAGGTCATCGAGTGGGTTTTGGCGGTCATCAAAAGGTGTGCTGCTGGAGTCCTCTGCAAGATTAAGGAAGCTCTCGATGCATTTAATCATCACAGACGCTTGGATGGCCAAGAGGCGAGCCATCCATCTGAGTGGCTTCGCTCTGATGGCCTTCGGCTTGGCGATATCACTGTCTCTTGTGCTGGTGGCAGCAGGTCTTTATCACTGGGTGTTTTTGAAGGGCGCCCGCGAAGGCTGGCCCGTAGTCGGCTCTTTGGTGCGCCTGGTGGTGCGCGACGAGGTGGCGCAGCGCGACCGATTTTTGCGTGAAAACATCGACATGATGGCTCGCAAGCTGGGCGAGATGCAGGCCAAGCTGGTGCAAATGGAAGCCTTGGGCGAACGCGTTTCTGGCTTGGCCGGCTTGAGCCCCGCCGAGGTGAAGGCACCGCCGGGGCAAGGCGGGACGCTGGTGTCGGTGCGCTCACTCACTCTGGAAGAACTGCAAACCACGCTCAACGATTTGGAGCGCCTGACCAACCACCGCACCGACTTGCTCACCGTCATGGAGTCTCGCTTGTTCGACCAGAAGATGCGCAAGATGATGGTGCCCACGCAAAAGCCCGTCTCCGATGGCTCTGTTGGCTCGCCCTTTGGCTTTCGGATCGACCCCTTCACAGGCCAAACAGCCCTCCATACCGGGCTGGATTTTCAAGCGCCCGTCGGCACGCCCATCTTGGCTGCAGCTGGCGGCGTCGTGGTGGTGTCAGAGTTCCACCCTGCTTACGGAAACATGGTGGAAATCGACCACGGCAACGCACTCATCACCCGGTATGCGCACGCCTCGCGGGTGTTGGTCAAGAAGGGGGATTTGATCAAACGCGGCCAGTTGATCGCCGAGGTGGGCAGCACAGGCCGCTCGACAGGCCCGCACTTGCACTTCGAGGTGTGGGTCCAAGGTGTACCGCAAGACCCGCAGCGTTTCTTGAATGCCGGAGAAACGCTCACCGCCAAAGCGCCGCTGCCTGCCACGCGGCCCACCGTGCAGGCTTCCGCGCAAGCCTCGGCCAATGTCCCTTCGAGCGCTGAAGGCTCGCTGCAGACAGCGCGCGCGCCACGGTAAACTGGCTGCCAGGTTGTTGGCCAATCCGTCTGCCCTGGTGGACCGGTAGCCGACGACAAGCCGGGTCAGCGTGCCCAACTGGTCGCCCGGGCGATCAAATGGGCGCGGTTCGGGTTGATTCGGCACCAGATCCAACTGAAACGTGCACCACGCCGGGGACCGCCCGCTGCCTCGTCGTGGTCCTGCATCGATGCCCAACAACTTCCTTACCCAAATTTTCGGTAGCAGCAACGACAGGCTGCTCAAGCGCTACCGCAAAGCCGCGACGCGTATCAGCGCGATGGAGGCCTCGCTGGAGTCGCTCAGCGACGAGCAACTGCAAGGCAAGACCGATGCCTTCAAACAGCGCGTAGCCGCAGGTGAATCGCTGGAAGCTTTGTTGCCCGAGGCGTTCGCCGTCGTTCGCGAGGCTTCCAAGCGGGTCATGAAAATGCGCCACTTTGACGTTCAGTTGATGGGCGCCATGGCTTTGCACGAGGGCAAGATTGCCGAAATGCGCACGGGTGAAGGCAAGACGCTGACCGCCACGCTGGCCGTCTACCTCAACGCACTCGCGGGGCGCGGCGTGCACGTGGTGACGGTCAACGACTATTTGGCGCAACGCGACGCGCAATGGATGGGTCGGCTCTACAACTTTTTAGGCATGAGCGTGGGCGTCAACCTGCCGCAAATGCCGCGCGAAGCCAAGCAAGCTGCCTACGGCAGCGATATCACCTACGGCACCAACAACGAATTTGGCTTTGACTACCTGCGCGACAACATGGTCTATGAGGCGCGCGACCGGGTCCAACGTGGTCTGAACTACGCCATCATCGACGAGGTGGATTCGATCTTGATCGACGAGGCGCGCACGCCTTTGATCATCAGCGGACAGGCTGAAGACCACACCGAGATGTACTTGGCCATGAACCAGGTCATTCCTTTCATGACGCGCCAAGAAGGCGAAGCCGACCCGCGCACCGGCGAAGGCATCATCACCCCGGGCGACTTCACGGTCGACGAGAAAAGCCGCCAAGTCTTTCTGACCGAAGACGGCCATGTGAAGGCCGAGAGCATGTTGCTGCAGCTCAAGTTGCTGCCCGAGGGCGCATCGCTGTATGACCCGGCGCACATCTCTTTGGTGCACCACGTCTATGCGGCGCTGCGCGCCAAGCACCTCTACCACCGCGACCAACACTATGTCGTGCAGAACGGCGAGGTCGTCATCGTGGATGAATTCACCGGGCGCCTCATGAGTGGTCGCCGCTGGAGCGAAGGTCTGCACCAAGCCGTCGAAGCCAAGGAAGGCGTGGCCATCCAGGCAGAAAACCAAACGCTGGCTTCCATCACCTTCCAGAACTATTTCCGTCTGTACGGCAAGCTCTCCGGCATGACCGGAACGGCAGACACCGAGGCCTATGAATTCAAGGAGATTTACGGCCTGGAAACTGTCATCGTTCCGCCCAATCGCCAAAGTCGCCGAGAGGACCAACTGGACCGGGTCTACAAGACCACGCGCGAGAAGTACCAAGCCGCCATTGCAGACATCCGCGAATGCCACGAACGTGGCCAGCCGGTGTTGGTGGGCACGTCGTCCATCGAGAACTCCGAGATCATCGACAAGCTGCTCGACGAGGCGAAGCTGCCACACCAGGTGCTCAACGCCAAGCAGCACGCCAGAGAGGCCGATATCGTGGCCCAGGCGGGCGCGCCCAAGGCCATCACCATCGCCACCAACATGGCAGGTCGCGGGACCGACATCGTGTTGGGCGGTAACGTAGAGAAAGCCATCGAGTCCCTGCTGTCAGACCCTTCTTTGAGCGAGGCCGCCCAAGAGGCGCGCGCAGTTGAATTGCGGGCTCAGTGGCAAAAGGACCACGAGTCGGTCAAGTCGTTGGGTGGTCTGCGCATCATCGCCACCGAACGGCACGAGTCACGGCGCATCGACAACCAGTTGCGTGGTCGATCCGGCCGCCAGGGCGATCCGGGCTCTTCGCGCTTCTACCTGAGCTTGGACGACCCGCTCATGCGCATCTTCGCGGGGGACCGCGTGCGCTCCATCATGGACCGCCTGAAGATGCCCGATGGAGAGGCTATCGAGGCCGGCATGGTGACGCGCAGCATCGAGTCTGCGCAACGCAAAGTCGAGGCGCGTAACTTCGACATCCGCAAGCAATTGCTCGAGTACGACGACGTTTCCAACGACCAGCGTAAGGTCATATATCAACAGCGCAACGACATCTTGGACGCGAGCGATCTGGAAGCGCAGATCACGAGTCTGCGACAAGGTTGTTTCACAGACCTGGTGCGCCAGTACGTGCCAGAAGAGTCGGTTGAAGAGCAGTGGGAGCTCGAAGAGCTCGACCGCGTGCTTGCCGAAGAATGGCAGTTGCCACTGAACCTCAAAGCGCAGGTGGAAGCGGCCAGCGCGATCACAGACGAAGACATCGTCGACAAGGTGGTGGCGGCCGCACACGCTTCATTCGAGGCCAAAGTGGCGCAGGTTGGCCGCGAGGCATTCATACCGTTTGAGCGCATGGTTTTGCTGCAGAGCATCGACAGCCATTGGCGCGAGCACCTCAGCGCGCTGGATTACCTGCGCCAAGGCATTCACTTGCGCGGATACGCACAAAAGCAGCCGAAGCAGGAATACAAGCGCGAAGCTTTCGAGTTGTTCGGTCAATTGCTCGACACCGTCAAAAACGACACCACGCGCGTGCTCATGACTGTGCGCGTGCAATCCGGCGAGCAGTTGGGTGAAGCCGCCTCAGAAATTGAGCAGCGCGCAGAGAACATTGCCAACCTCACCTACACCGCGCCGACCGAGACCGGTGAAGTCGAAAGCGTGGTCGACAGCGACACCGTCCGCGCCACGGGGGCCAGCGCGGCTGCGTCTTCTTCCAGCCTGCCGCGTGTGGGTCGCAACGACCCCTGCCCTTGCGGCAGTGGCAAAAAGTACAAGCAGTGCCACGGCAAACTGGGCTGATCAGATGCCCGTGAATTTTCAGCCAGCCGACCCAGCCAGCCTGCTGCCCATCGATGGCGTGCGTTTGGGTATCGCTGAGGCCGGCATCCGCAAAGCGAATCGCAAAGACCTCACCGTTGTGTTGCTCGATGAAGGCGCCTGTGTCGGTGCGGTGTTCACGAGCAACCGGTTTTGTGCGGCTCCGGTGCAGTTGTGCCGGGAACACCTGCAGGCAGACGTGGGCACAAGAGCCTTTGTCATCAACACTGGCAACGCCAATGCAGGCACTGGTGACGATGGCTACAGCCGCGCGCTAGCGACCTGTGTGGCTCTGGCGCGGCGCCTGGACCTTTCTCCGCAGCAGGTGCTGCCCTTCTCCACAGGCGTGATCATGGAGCCCCTGCCGCTGGATCGTCTGGTGGCAGGCCTGCCTGCAGCCATCGCCGATGCCCATGCCAGCCATTGGGGCCGCGCTGCGCAAGCCATCATGACCACGGACACCGTACCCAAAGCTGCCAGCGCCACAGTGCAGTTGGGCGGGCGTGAGGTCAGCATCACCGGCATCAGCAAGGGCGCCGGCATGATCCGGCCGAACATGGCGACCATGCTGGGCTTCATGGCAACCGACGCGGCCATCGCCCCCGCCTTGCTTCAGCCCTTGGCCCAGCGCTTGGCCGATGCTTCTTTCAATCGCATCACGATCGACGGCGACACATCGACCAACGACTCCTTCGTACTCGTAGCCACGCACCGCGCAGGCAACCCTGTCGTTGATGCTTTGGACAGTCCTGATGGGCGGGCGCTGCTGGCTGCGCTTGAGCAAGTCTCACTCACGCTGGCGCACGCCATCGTGCGCGACGGCGAGGGCGCAACCAAGTTCATCACTGTGCAGGTCGAAGGTGGGCGCGATGCCGCTGAATGCCAGCTGGTGGCCTACGCCATTGCCCACTCTCCCTTGGTCAAAACCGCTTTCTTTGCCAGCGACCCCAACTTGGGGCGTATCTTGGCGGCGGTGGGCTATGCAGGCATTGCAGATCTGGACCCGTCGCGCATCAGCTTGCACTTGGATGATGTGCGCGTGGCCGTTCATGGCGGGCGCGACCCGGCTTACCAAGAAGCGGACGGTCAGCGCGTGATGAAGCAAGCAGAGATCTTGGTGCGCGTCGGCTTAGGCCGGGGCGATGCCACCGACACGGTGTGGACCTGCGATCTGAGCCACGATTACGTCAGCATCAACGCCGACTACCGCAGCTGAGTGCTGCGCAGTTCTACAGCGCCATGAACGAGTCTTTCGAACGTCTGCTACAACGTGCAGAGCTTTTGCTGGCTCGCATAGAAGCCGTGTTGCCGCAGCCGCTGTCCCCACCTGACTGGGGCGCCTCGGTGGCCTTTCGCTACCGCCGTCGCCACGGCGGCCATGGCGTGCTGGAACCGGTGCGCCATGTGGCGCACATCACGCTCGATGATTTGCGCGAGATCGACGCTCAGAAGGAAAAGATAGCTCGCAACACGCTGCAGTTCGTGCAGGGCAAGCCGGCCAACAATGTGCTGCTGACGGGCGCTCGTGGGACGGGCAAGTCTTCGCTCATCCGGGCTTGCCTGCACGCCTATGCCGACCAGGGCTTGCGGCTCATCGAGGTCGATAAAGCCGACCTGACTGATCTGCCAGACATCGTCGATGTGGTCGAGGGCAGGCCAGAGAAGTTCATCGTGTACTGCGACGACCTGAGCTTCGAAGATGGAGAAGCGGGCTACAAAGCACTGAAGTCCATTTTGGACGGCTCCGTGTCTTCATCCGCTGGCCGGGTGTTGATTTACGCCACCAGCAACAGGCGCCATTTGCTGCCCGAGTACATGAGCGAAAACCTCAGCTACACCCACACGCCCGATGGTGAGGTTCATCCCGGCGAAGCGGTGGAGGAAAAGATTTCCCTCTCGGAACGCTTCGGGTTGTGGGTCAGTTTTTATCCGTTCAGCCAGGACGAATACTTGGCCATCGTGGCCCAGTGGCTGCGTGCCTTTGGCGTGAACGAAGAGGCCATTGGCGCAGCGCGGCAGCAGGCTTTGCTGTGGGCTCTGGAGCGGGGTGGCTCGAGAAGCGGGCGCGTGGCACACCAGTTCGCAAGGGACTACGCAGGCCAGCATGGCTTGACGTTGATCTGATCGACCGTGTCAGACAAGCCTGCTGAACAACCGTCGAGCACCAGCCAAGTTTTGGTGGCCGACCCGCTGCAATCCCGTAACGCTGAGACGCACCAGCGGCCGCTACAAGTGGCGGTGGGCGTGTTGATCGACGAGCAAGGTGCTTTCCTGTTGACCTCTCGACCCTCAGGCAAGGTCTACGCGGGCTACTGGGAGTTTCCTGGCGGCAAGATAGAAGTTGGCGAGTCGGTGGCGCAGGCACTGAGGCGTGAATTGCAGGAGGAACTGGGCATTGACATCAGCGATGTGCAGGCTTGGTACTCCGAGCGGGTGGACTATCCGCATGCCTTGGTCGATCTTCACTTTTGCAAGGTAGGCGCCTGGAGTGGGGCATTGAGCATGCGCGAAGGCCAGCAGTTCGCGTGGCAGCAATTGCCCGTATCGGTCAAGCCCGTGCTGCCTGGCACGGTTCCGGTCTTGGCACGCTTGGCCAACGAACGAGGGTTTGGGCCCGACTTTCTTGGCTCACCAAAAGCGGTCTGAGTTCAGCGCGACGCCAGACGCTGTCTGACTTGGGCACGACGCGGCTTGCTCTTCTGAGGTCCAGTTCGCTGTCAGCTCCGTTCTCGGCGAACACCCGGCACCGGCTCGCCACTGGCCGGTGCATCGTCTTGCAGATCTTCCGGCGAGGGGCTTGCTGGCAAGCGAAACGACTCACTGGCCCAGGCCCCGAAATCGATGCCCTTGCATCGAGCGCTGCAAAACGGGCGATACGGGTTCTCCGGCGCGTACAGGCTTTCGCCACTGCATGCAGGACACCGAACCGTTCGCGTCATGGCTTGACGGCCTGAGCGGATTTCTTCATGAGCACAGCGTCAAATCAAGGGTGGCGTCTTCACCACTGGCAACGAGCCGATCATCAGGACCGAGGCGCATCAAGCGCACAGACACCATCAGCCGGTTTCCGCTGATCTCAGGGATCAGACCGCTTGCGGGCTCCAGTGCCAAGCGCAGCAGCTGATAGGTACGCCCTTGCGGAAGATTCTGGCGAAACTGACCCAAAGCAGCGAGCACTTTGGCCGGGGTTCCTGAGTCGCGCAGCATGGACAACAAAAGCATCACTGCGTCACTGAGCGGCTTGAGAGTGAGGAACCACCTCGTCAAATCTGCTCGACGGCTTGTCGGTTCGCGGTGCTGCCATTGGTAATAGGCAGGAAGGTCAAACTCGCAAGTCCCACCAGGAATGCCGATGCGGCTGCGGATGCCCATCAACCAATCGTTCTCTGTCAGCGCATGACCCGTGCGTCCAGACTGCGAGCTGAGCGCAGCAAAGCAAGCCTCGAGTCGACCCACCACCCCGTCGAGTACAGCCTCCGAAATAGCCGGATTGCCGCGATAACTGTTGAGCGTCTGCTTTTGTCGTTCGAGGTCTTTAAGCACCTCGGACTTCAAGTCCGCCCGCGCGCCCACGTCGATCACTTCGAACATGGTTACCAGCGCAAAGTGGTGGTCGGTCGCGCTGTCGCTGGCCATCAGCTCGGCCAGCCTGCGAAACAGATGTTCCAGCCGCAAGTAGGTGCGGATGCGCTCGTTAAAGGGGTACTCGTAGAGGATCACGGTGGCGCAGACTATCGGTTTGATCATAGCCCGAAGGTCTCGGCCAGGTGGGCAACATGAAGGCCCAATTCCTGCAAGCCAAGGCCGTCGTTGAAGATGACCGCATCGGCTGAAGCCCGACGTTGCGCCCTTGTGGCCTGCGCGCCGATCACCCTTCGCACAGCCGATTCTTCCCATCCGTTGCGTGCGAGCACCCGACTCACCTGCGTTTGTTCAGAGCAATCAACGACCAAGACCCGGTCTAAGAGGCTGCGCCAATGGCCGCTCTCGACCAGCAGAGGGACATCAAAAACCACACAAGCCACCCCCGCAAGACGAGCCGACTCTGCTTGCAAGGCAGCGTGCTTGCCCACCAGCGGGTGAAGGATGCCCTGCAGGTCAAGGCGCGCCTGGTCATCTTGAAACACCAGCTCGCGCATCGCTGCTCGGCTCAGCGCTCCGTCGACCGACAAAACATGGGGGCCAAAGCGCTCGGCGATCGCAGCCATGGCAGCACCTCCTTTGGCCGTGAGCTCATGGGCAATGGCATCGGTATCCACCAGCCGCGCTCCGTGTTCTTTTAGGAGAGCAGCGACTGTGCTCTTGCCGCTGCCGATACCACCGGTCAAGCCCAGGCGGAGCATCGGTATCGCCTCGGGCGCGACGGTCAAGCCAGGCCGATGGCGCGTAGAACCGCCTGCGGGCCAAAAAGCATGACGGTGAATCCTGCCCCGGCCAAAAAAGGCCCGAACGGAACGTAGCCACCCTCTCGCAGCTGGCTGGCGAACTTCATGCCAATACCAACCACAGCACCGATAACCGACGCCATCAGGATGATGGGCACCAGAGCCTGCCAGCCAAACCAAGCGCCCAGCGCGGCCAGCAGCTTGAAATCGCCGTAGCCCATGCCTTCCTTGCCAGTGACCAATTTGAAGAGCCAGTACACCGACCACAAAGAAAGGTAACCCGCCACTGCGCCCCAAAGGGCGTTGGGCAGGCTGGTGGGCGTCCACTGCAAAGCTGCTGCGATCAGTCCAGCCCACACCAGCGGCAGGGTTAGATCGTCGGGAAGCAAAGTGGTGTCCCAGTCAATCAGTGCCGCCGACAAAAGCGTCGCCGCAAAAAAGCACCAAGCCAGTCCTTGCAAAGAGAGGCCATACCGGCTGGCCACCCAAGCGAACAAAGCAGCTGTGGCCAACTCGACCACTGGGTAGCGCCAGCCAATGGCCGCGCCACAGGCAGAGCAGCGTCCACGCAAGACCGCGTAGCTCAGCAAGGGGATGTTTTCGTACCAACGAATGACATGCCCACAAGACGGGCAACGGGAGCGCGGCACCATGATGTTGAACCGCTCCTGTTCGACTGGGTTTTGCCCCGACAGCTCGGCACATTCCGCAGCCCATTGCCGCTCCATCATTTTGGGCAAGCGGTGGATCACCACGTTGAGGAAGCTGCCCACCAATAAACCCAGAGCGGCCATGAAGGCGATGTCCAGCCCGATCATGCCGGTACTCAGCATGGCTGCACCGCTGGCCCTGTCGACACCAAGACCTTGGACTTGGAGCAGGCTTGAAGGGGGCAAAGGTTGAAACAGTGCTCGGCGATCATGGCGCTGGACTATAGCGACCGCCCTTGGACACAAGTCCGACGCGGCAGCCCCAGGCGGGTTTCAAGGACGGCCAGTGGCCCTGGCTCACCGTTATCGCCGATGACCACGATTGAAACTATCAATTCGCCCCATACATAGAAGAACCCTATAGTCACGGGTATTCCCTATTCCATCAACCTCAAGGAGTCCACTGTGTCCCTCATCAACAGCACCATCAAACCATTCAAAGCGACCGCCTATCACAACGGCAAGTTCGTGGAAGTGACCGAAGCCACCCTGAAGGGCAAGTGGTCCGTGGTGTTCTTCTATCCTGCCGACTTCACTTTTGTTTGCCCCACCGAACTCGGCGACCTGGCTGACCACTACGCCACTTTCAAATCCCTCGGTGTAGAAATCTATGGCGTGTCTACCGACACCCATTTCACCCACAAGGCTTGGCACGACACCTCGGACACCATCTCCAAAGTCACCTACCCGCTGATCGGCGATCCCACGGGCACCATCACTCGCAACTTTGGCGTGATGATCGAAGAAGAAGGCCTCGCCTTGCGCGGCACTTTCGTCATCAACCCCGAAGGCGAAATCAAGCTTTGTGAGGTGCACGACAACGGTATCGGCCGCGACGCCTCTGAGCTGCTGCGCAAAGTCCAGGCAGCCCAATACGTCGCTGCTCACCCTGGTCAAGTTTGCCCCGCCAAGTGGACCCCCGGCGCTGAGACGCTGTCTCCGTCGCTGGATCTGGTTGGCAAGATCTGACCTGACTGAACGCGGATACCGAGGCCGAGTTCGGCCTCGCCCGCGCCCCGCAGTACCGCTGACCGATCGGGTGCCGAGTTGCCCCGCGCCCGATCCACCAACGGCACCGCCGCAACCCATTGATTTTGGAGATCACACCATGTTGGAAGCGCAAATGAAGTCGCAGTTGCAGGCTTACTTGAGCAAACTGCAAAAGCCGATTCAGCTGATTGCCTCTTTGGACAAAAGCGACAAGTCATCTGAGTTGCTGGCTTTGCTTGAAGACATTGCGGGCCTATCGCCGCTGGTCGTGCTGACCACATCTGGCGAGGACCTGCGGCGTCCATCCTTTGTTGTTGCGCCCGCCGGCGAAGAACATGGCGTGCGATTCGCAGGCATCCCGCTGGGCCACGAGTTCACTTCCTTGGTATTGGCCTTGCTTTGGACCGGTGGGCACCCGCCCAAAGTTGAGCAGCAGCACATAGAGCAAGCGCGGGCATTGGACGCAGAACTGTCCTTCGAGGTGTACGTGTCTTTGTCCTGCCACAACTGCCCAGATGTTGTGCAGGCTTTGTCTCTGCTTGCAATTCTCAATCCCAAGATCAAGACAACCGTCATTGACGGCGCTTTGTTCCAAGACGAGGTGAACGAGCGCCATGTGATGGCAGTGCCCATGGTGTTTCTCAATGGGCAGGTGTTCGGCTCTGGCCGGATGTTGCTGGAGGAAATCATCGGCAAGCTCGACGCCCATGCACCGCAGCGCGACGCGCAGATGCTCAATGCGCGTGAGCCTTATGACATGTTGGTGGTCGGCGGAGGCCCTGCGGGCGCTGCTGCGGCTGTGTACGCAGCGCGCAAGGGCATCCGCGTTGGCATAGCGGCCGAGCGTTTCGGGGGCCAGACGAACGACACTTTGGCCATCGAGAACTACATCTCGGTGCTGGAAACCGATGGGCCCAAGTTTGCCGCAGCGATGGAAGCGCAAGTGCGGCAGTACGACGTGGACATCATGAACTTGCAACGCGCGACGCGCCTGGTGCCGGCCTCAGAGCCAGGCGGCTTCATTGGCATCGAGCTTTCCAACGGGGCCACCCTCCAGGCAAGAAGCGTGGTGTTGGCCACGGGTGCCCGCTGGCGAAATGTGGATGTTCCCGGCGAGCAAACTTACCGTAACCGTGGTGTTGCTTATTGCCCGCACTGTGATGGGCCCCTGTTTAAAGGCAAGCGAGTGGCGGTGATCGGTGGCGGCAATTCTGGCGTTGAAGCTGCCATTGATTTGGCTGGCGTCGTGGCGCACGTGACGCTGCTCGAGTTTGGTGCAGAACTCAAGGCCGACGCTGTGCTGGTGACTCGGCTCAAAAGCCTCCCGAATGTGACTGTCCACGTCAACGCGCAGACCACTGAGATCACCGGAGACGGTCAGCGTGTCAACGGTTTGCGTTTCACGGATCGCGTCACCCAAAAGCCAAATGAGCTGGCACTCGAAGGCGTGTTTGTGCAGATCGGTTTGGTACCCAACACCGAGTGGTTAAAAGAAACCGTCACCCGCAGCCGATTTGGAGAGATCGTGGTGGATGCCAAAGGCCACACCAATGTCGATGGAGTCTTCGCCGCCGGGGATGCGACCACCGTGCCGTACAAGCAGATCGTGATCGCTGCTGGCGAGGGCGCCAAGGCAGCACTCAGTGCATTCGACCACTTGATCCGCCAGCCTCAAGCCCAGGCTGTGCAAGGTGAAGCACGCAAAGACCTCGCGATTGCCGGCTAACCGGCCTCTCCATCTGATGCATGCAGTGAAGAGGCATTCAGATGCTGGGGAAGCGATCTGGCCTCAAGTGCTTCGAACGCGAAAAGCAGACATCACCTGAGCGAGACGCGCAGCCTGATCCTTCATGCTGGCGGCGGCAGCGGCGCTTTCCTCGACCAATGCGGCATTTTGTTGAGTCATCTGGTCTAGGCTTGATACAGCAGCGTTGATTTGGACGATGCCGTCAGCCTGCTCGGCTGAAGCCGCTGCCATATCGGCAATGATGTCTTGCACACGCTTGACGCTAGAGACGATTCGCTCCATCGATTCACCGGCTTTTCCGACCAGCTCGGTTCCCTGTTCTACGCGGTCAACGCTGGTGGTGATGAGCGCCTTGATCTCTTTGGCGGCCTCGGCGCTGCGCCCAGCCAGGCTACGCACCTCGCTGGCCACAACGGCAAAGCCGCGACCCTGCTCGCCGGCACGGGCTGCTTCAACGGCTGCATTGAGCGCAAGGATGTTCGTCTGAAAAGCGATGCCATCGATCACGCTGATGATGTCGGCGATCTTCCTGGAAGACTCCGTGATGCCGTTCATGGTGCTCACGACTTGCGACACCACCTGGCCTCCGTGCTGGGCCGATTCACTGGCCTGGATTGCCAATTGATTGGCCTGTTTCGCGTGTTCCGCTGATGCGCTGATACCACCGGCCATCTGCTCCATGCTGGCTGCAGTTTGCTGCAGGTTGCTGGCGGCCTGCTCGGTTCGGCTGCTCAAATCTTGGTTCCCGTCGGCAATTTCCTGGCTGGCCACGGTGATGCTGTCGGTGCCCCCACGAACCGTGCCGACCAAGGCACGAAGTTGTGACTGCGCTGTATTGAGCGCCCGCTGCAGCTGTGCAAGCTCGTCTTCGCCCTGCACATCGATATCGCTGGTCAGGTCGCCGCTGCCAAAGCGCTTGGCCGCCGCGACAGCAACATCTATTGCCTTCTTGAGGGACGCTACGAATCGCCAGCAAACCAAGACCGCGATGACCACGCCCAAGGCAGCTGTTGCCGCAGCCCAGAGGAACAGTTGCTGGAAGCGCGCATTGACATCGGCCGCAATCGCACGCATTTGTGAAATTTGGTTGTCGGCCAGCGCCTGCGTGACTTCAACGTAGCGTTGCGTGATGGGCACGAACTGAGAAGCCACGGCAGACTTGGCGCCGGCATCGTCGCCTGCGGCTTTGAGAGCATTGATCACTTCGCGAGCCGCCAACCATTCGGTCCGAACGCGACCGACTTCGGCGGCAAGACGCTTGGCGTCTTCGGTTACTGCCTTGTCCAAGAAGGCTTTTTGCGTCTCTGTGGTGCTGCGCGATGTGGCGGCCATCGCGTCCCTGAAAAAGGTCAGCATGTCAGGCCCAGTGGACTGGGCGACCGCCAGAGATCGGGCCGAGTTTTGACGTACATCACCGAGCCACTGATCGGCCAACTTCAGCAACTCCGCCTCTTGGGTCATTCGCTCTGTCGCACGCATGACCTGCACTGCGTTGAAGGCAACCCCCGCCAGAACCAGCAGAAAAAGGGCAACCACTGCAGCAAAACTAAACCCCAAGCGGGTGGACACAGAACGCATGGCTTCGCCTTTGCTTCAACAGAAAAACACTTTTGCGGCCGTTGCGGCCTTGACGGAGGATCTTCAATGTGCCCAAGAACTTGGGCTGAAGCCCGGCAGCTTCGTCGTTAAACGACAGAGCCCAACTTGAAGATAGGCAGGTACATGGAGACCACGATGCCGCCCACGATGGTTCCCAAGAAAACGATGATGATGGGCTCCATCAGGCTCGACAGACCCGCCACCATGTCGTCGACCTCGGCCTCGTAGAAGTCTGCAGCTTTGCCCAGCATGTGGTCAATCGAGCCAGACTCTTCGCCAATGGCACACATCTGTAAAACCATGGTGGGGAACAAGTTGGCGTTGCCCATCGCCGCCGTGAGGCTGGTCCCCGTTGACACTTCTTGCTGAATTCGGTTGGTCGCTGTCTCGTAGACAGAGTTGCCAGAAGCACCACCCACAGAGTCCAAGGCTTCTACCAAGGGCACACCCGCAGCAAACATGGTGGCCAAGGTGCGGGTCCAACGAGCTATGCAGGACTTTTCGATCAAAGCGCCGAAGACCGGGATGCGCAGCATCAGCCGGTCCATCACTTGCTGCACGCGCTGATTACGCTTCCAAGCCTGCATGAAGAAATACAGGCCACCCCCGATGCCGCCAAAGATCAGCCACCAGTAGGCGACAAAGAACTCACTGATAGCAATCACGAACAAAGTGGGGGCAGGAAGGTCAGCACCGAAAGAGCTGAAAACCTGCTTGAATGCTGGAATCACAAAAATCATGATCACCGAAACCACCACGAAAGCCACCACCACCACCGAAATCGGGTACATCAATGCAGACTTGATCTTCGACTTGATCGCCTCTGTCTTTTCCATGTAGGTGGCCAAGCGATCCAAGAGCTGCTCAAGAATACCGGCGGCTTCACCGGCCTCCACCAAATTGCAGTAGAGGTTGTCGAAGTACATCGGGAACTTGCGAAAGGCGCCCGACAAGGAAGTACCGGTTTCGACATCCGTACGTATGTCATTGAGCAGGCGGGTCACACGGGGGTTCGGGTTGCCGCGTCCGACGATATCGAATGCCTGCAAGAGCGGAACACCCGCCTTCATCATGGTCGCGAGCTGGCGCGTGAAGATGGCCAAGTCCTTGGTCTTGATCGTCTTGCCAGCGGACATGCGCCGCTTCTTGATCTTGCTGGGTGTGATGCCTTGCCGGCGCAGCATCGCCTGAATCTGGTTTTCACCAGCAGCGCGAACCTCACCGCGCACCTGCTTGCCTACCCGGTCTTTGCCTTCCCACTCGAAGATGAAGTCCTTGACGTCTTTTGCTGCCTTGGTCGCCATGGTGATCCCTGGGTGGTGCCGTGTGCTTTAAAGATTAGTGCAGGCCAAGACTTCCTCAAGGGAAGTCACGCCAAGGCGCACCTTGTGCAAGCCGGATTCGCGCAAAGAGCGCACACCATCTTGCCGTGCCTGCGCGGCGATTTCCATGGCGCTGCCGTCCTTGAGGATGATGCGCTGGATTTCGTCCGTAATGGGCATCACTTGATAGATACCGACACGTCCTTTGTAACCGTTATTACAGGCTGGGCAGCCAACAGGCCGGTATGGCGTCCAAGTGCCGTCAACATCAACCTCGGTAAACCCAGCGTCGATGAGCGCAGCGCGTGGAACGTCAGCTGGTGCTTTACAAGCTGGGCACAGCCTGCGCGCCAAACGCTGCGCAGTGATCAAGATCACGCTGGACGCGATGTTGAATGGGGCGATGCCCATGTTGCGCATCCGCGTCAGCGTGGTCGGAGCATCGTTCGTGTGAAGCGTGGAGAGCACCAAGTGACCCGTCTGAGCGGCTTTGATGGAAATGTCGGCTGTCTCCAAGTCCCGGATTTCGCCCACCATGATGATGTCGGGGTCTTGGCGCAGGAATGACTTCAAAGCAGCAGCGAAGGTAAGCCCAGCCTTTTCGTTGACGTTGACTTGATTGACGCCCGGCAAATTGATTTCAGAAGGGTCTTCCGCCGTGGCGATGTTCACACCCGCCTTGTTCAGCATGTTCAGGCAGGTGTAGAGCGACACGGTTTTGCCAGAACCCGTCGGGCCCGTGACCAAAATCATTCCATAGGGCCGCTCGATGGCCTTGAGCAGCCGCGCTTTTTCTTCTGGTTCGTACCCCAAGGCCTCAATGCCCAGCTTGGCGCTGCTCGGATCCAGGATACGGATCACAACCTTCTCGCCGAACAGCGTCGGCAAGGTGCTGACACGAAAGTCGATCACACGATCAGGCCCGATCTTGAGCTTCATGCGCCCGTCTTGCGGCACCCGCTTCTCAGAAATATCCAGCTTGGAAATGACCTTGATTCGAGAGACGAGTTTGTCTTTGATCGCGACTGGCGGCGAAGCAATTTCCCTTAGCTCACCATCAATTCGAAACCGCACGCGGTAGGTGTGTTCATAGGGCTCGAAATGAAGATCCGAGGCCCGCATCGCAAAGGCATCCAGCAACATCTTGTGCAGGAACTTGACGACAGGCGCGTCTTCGACCTCTGCAATTGCGGTATCAGCCTGCTCCGAGTTAGCCGCATCTACCGATGATTCGTCGAACTCAAAGTCGTCACCGATGATGTTGTCCATCACCTCGGAGGCAGATGCTGTGCTGACATCGACAAGTTTGGTGAGCTTGTCGTACTCGACAATGATCCAGTCCACCCCCATCTGGGTCGAGAACTTGATTTTCTCGGCAGCTTCCTGATCCGAGGGATCCGCGGTTGCAACGATCAGCCGGTTGGCTCGCTTGCTAAGCACCACCACGCGGTAGTCGTTGGACAACTTGGTGTCGATCAAGCCCTTAGGCAAGCGCTGTGGATCGATGGCTTCCAGATCCAGCAGGGGTGCCGCAAACGCGCTGGCCATCGTGTGGGCCAAGTCCGCCGAGGAAACTGAGCCCGAGCCTGTTAGCTCGGCAATGAACCGGGTCTTGCCGGTCTGAGATTTGCGGTAGAGATCTTCAGCCGTTTTTTGATTCAGTTTTCCCGCGGACACAAGTACCCGGCCAAGGCCAGGCAAAGCCACCGCAGGGGCTGGTTTCGTCGCGTTGTCCACAGCTGCCATAGAACCGAATGTACTACGGGGTGTGAGCAGGCTTGAGCCTAACCTAGCCAAGTCCAACCAAGCCGGCAACTTCTGGTTGCACGCGTGGCTCCCGGACGTCATTCACGACGTCACTGTTGTTGGCTTACGCTAACGCGAGGCGATTCAGGCCTTGCCGAAGTGCACGAGTCGGTGAATGGCGATCGATTTGGTCGGGGTGAGAGGATTCGAACCTCCGGCCTCTACGTCCCGAACGTAGCGCTCTACCAGGCTAAGCTACACCCCGCGGTGGCCATGAGCGAAGACCAATTAGTTCTGGCGACCGACCAAATCCAAAGCCAACTTTATCAAAGCATCGCTGTAAGGATTAACTGGCAAGCAGCGTGCTGCTTCAACGGCACGCAGTGCTTCAGATTGAGCTACCAAACGCGTTTTTCGCAATGCCCCAGTAGCCCGCACGACTTCAATGATGTCCGTGAGCCGCTCGAGCGCTCCTGTCTCAATCGAGTCTTTGATTAACTTGCTGTGCGCTGGGGTGGCCAACCGCATTGCAAAAATCAACGGCAATGTCAACTTGCCCTCGCGGAGATCGTCCCCCAAGTTTTTGCCCATGACTTCAGAAGAACCGTCATAGTCAAGGGCGTCGTCAATAACTTGAAAAGCTGTCCCTATGGCTTGCCCATAAACAGCGCACTGCTCTTCTAACTGAACGTCAGCGTTTGCCAAGATAGACGGAATGCGAGCACTCGCTTCAAATAGCTTGGCCGTCTTCGACCGAATGACTCTCAGGTAGGCCTCTTCGGTGATGTTCGCATCGCGAACATTCATTAGCTGAAGCACCTCGCCTTCCGCAATCACATTGGTAGTTTCTGCAAGTACCGATATGACACCAGGAGGCGCGACCTCCACCATCATTTGAAAGGCTCTGGAGTAGAGGAAGTCTCCAACAAGTACGCTGGCAGGATTACCAAAAACTTGGTTGGCCGTAGCCCTGCCCCTGCGCAAAGTCGAGTCGTCGACGACATCGTCATGCAACAACGTGGCAGTGTGGATGAACTCAACCACAGCCGCTAATGCGAATCGCTCGCTACCCCGAAAGCCCAAAGCACCACTCACCAGTAGCAACAGCGCAGGGCGCAGCCGCTTGCCTCCAGCGCCAATGATGTACTTTGCAACGTCTGCGACGAGGGGGACTCCTGTCGATAGGCGGTCAGAGATAACGCCGTCAACTTGCACCATCTCCTGTGCGATCAGAGCCAGCGGGTTAGAGGTTGGATCAGAAATGGTCGGGGGGTGTGAGTTCAAAATGACTGGCCTCGATCATCGAGCGGCAAATGCTGACTCAATGACATGCCGCCTTGCATAGAAAGCCGTGAGGTAAAGAAAGTATAGGCAGCCAGCCGTGTTGTCACTTCTGGTGACAGGGCGGTTGTTGACAAGCAAAGCACGGCTTGCCAGTGCTCTGAGGCATCGATACACTCGTGGGTTCCGCCGACCGAAGCTCAAAGCATGGGTAAGGAACGTCGGAATCACTTCATGAGGGTTATATGTACGCAGTCATAAAAACCGGCGGCAAGCAGTATCGTGTTGCTTCCGGCGAGAAGATAAAAGTAGAACAGATTGCTGCGGACGTTGGCCAAGAGATCGTGTTAGACCAAGTGCTCGCCGTCGGAACCGGTGCCGAGCTTAAGGTTGGCACTCCCTTGGTAGATGGCGCACTGATCAAAGCCACTGTGGTGGCTCACGGCAAGCACGACAAGGTGCGCATTTTCAAAATGCGCCGTCGCAAGCATTACCAAAAACGGCAAGGTCACCGTCAACAGTTCACCGAACTGCTGATTGGCACCATCGCCATCTGAGGAGCAGAACATGGCACAGAAAAAAGGCGGCGGCTCAACGCGTAACGGCCGCGACTCCAAGCCAAAGATGCTGGGTGTGAAGTCGTTTGGCGGCGAACAAATCAGCGCTGGCTCGATCATCGTCCGCCAACGGGGAACCAAGTTCCATGCTGGTACGAATGTCGGCACCGGCAAAGATCACACCTTGTTCGCGTTGGTTGACGGTACGGTTAGTTTTGCGGTCAAAGGCGCGCTCAGCAAGCAAACCGTGTTCGTGACTCCCGCAGTTTGACTGATCTCAACGGCCAGTTTCCGTTTCTCAAAGCCCCGCAAAGCGGGGCTTTGTTGCTCTTGCAGCCTCACTAAACTCTGCGTCCATGAAGTTTGTCGACGAAGCACTGATCGACGTCATTGCTGGTGATGGCGGCAACGGCTGTGTGTCGTTTAGGCACGAGAAATTCAAAGAGTTCGGCGGGCCAAACGGGGGCGATGGAGGCAGAGGCGGTCATGTGTTCGCCGTTGCCGACGCCAGCCTGAACACGCTGGTCGACTTCCGCTTCTCGAAGCGATACGCAGCCAAACGAGGCGAACACGGGCTGGGATCAGACATGTTCGGCGCTGCCGGCGAAGACATCACTTTAAAAATGCCGGTGGGAACCATCATCGCCGACGCGGACACTGGTGAAGTTTTGTTTGAATTGCTGGCACCAGGGGAAGTGATTACCTTGGCCAAGGGCGGGGACGGCGGCTTTGGCAACATGCGCTTCAAGAGCTCTATCAATCGCGCACCACGGCAAAAGACGCCCGGTTGGCCAGGAGAAAAGCGACAGTTGAAGTTGGAACTCAAGGTACTGGCGGACGTTGGCTTGCTGGGCATGCCCAACGCTGGAAAGTCCACACTGATTGCGGCTGTCTCGAACGCGCGCCCAAAGATCGCGGATTACCCTTTCACCACTCTTCACCCCAATCTGGGCGTCGTCAGAGTGGGACCGGAGCAAAGTTTTGTTATCGCTGACCTTCCTGGTTTGATAGAGGGCGCATCTGACGGCGCTGGACTTGGACACCAATTTCTGAGACACCTCCAACGAACCAGGTTGCTACTTCACGTTGTGGATCTAGCGCCCTTCGACGACGCAGTTGACCCCGTTGCCCAGGCCAGAGCGATCGTCGCCGAACTGAAGAAATACGACCCATCCCTGCACAAAAAACCGCGTTGGCTCGTGCTCAACAAACTCGACATGGTGGCACCGGAAAGTCGGGACCGAGTGGTTGCCGATTTTGTCCGCCGTTTTCGCTACAAGGGCCCGGTGTTTGCCATTTCTGCCCTTACCCGCGAGGGCTGCGAACCCTTGATTCAGGTCGTATATCAATACCTTCACCGCCAGCATCTAGCGCTACAGCAACCGGTCAACATAGACCCGCGCTTTGATGCGGCAACGGTCCCCGTCAGCTGATACGGCAGCTTGGTTCGCCACCGGCGTCCACCATGGCAAGCAGACCTACATGACAGCTAACAGCATTTTGCAAAGTGCCTCCCGCATCGTCGTGAAAGTCGGCTCCAGCTTGGTGACCAACGAGGGACGAGGACTTGACGAGCGCGCCATCGGAGAGTGGGCGCGGCAGTTGGCGGTGCTGGCTCACGGCGGCCGAGAAGTCATCATGGTGTCCAGCGGTGCTATCGCAGAAGGCATGAAAAGATTGGGTTGGACTCAGCGACCCAATGCCATCCATGAGCTTCAAGCTGCAGCAGCCGTCGGGCAGATGGGGCTTGCGCAAATGTATGAAACCAAGCTGCGACAAAACGGTTTGGGCAGCGCTCAGGTGCTGCTCACGCACGCTGATTTGGCCGATCGAGAGCGCTACCTCAATGCCCGCTCGACCCTGCTCACGCTGCTGCGACTGAGGGTGGTGCCCGTCATCAACGAGAACGACACGGTTGTCAACGACGAGATCAAGTTCGGCGATAACGACACCCTTGGTGCGTTGGTGGCCAATTTGGTGGAGGCCGACGCCCTGATCATCCTGACGGATCAACGCGGACTCTACGAGAGTGATCCGCGTAAAGATCCCAGCGCGCGCTTCATCGACCACGCACAAGCTGGCGACCCGAAGCTAGAACAGATGGCGGGCGGCGTCGGCAGCAGCGTTGGGCGCGGTGGGATGATCACCAAAATACTCGCAGCCAAGCGAGCCGCTGGCTCAGGCGCTTCAACTGCCATTGCTTGGGGGAGGGAGCACGATGTGCTGCTGCGGCTTGTTGCCGGAGAGGCCATAGGCACGCTGCTGGAGGCGCCTACGCAGAAGATGCAAGCGCGAAAACAGTGGATTTCTGACCACTTGCAGTTACGTGGCGCGGTACTGGTCGATGCGGGTGCAGCACTCCGGCTTCGGCAAGACGGAAAAAGCCTTTTGCCGATAGGCATGCTGGCTGTCGAAGGCGAGTTTTCTCGCGGCGATGTGATCGCGGTGCTGGATGAGTCCCGGCAAGAGGTAGGCCGGGGCCTCGCCAATTACGCCAGCGCTGAAGCTCGCCTGCTATGCCGCAAGGCGTCCAGTGAGTTCGAACGTTTATTGGGCTACGCTGCAGAGCCTGAAATGGTGCATCGAGACAACTTGGTGATTCAGCGAGCTGCCTGAATCACCCTGGGTTCGAATGGCACTCACCAGCAGCGAACGCAAGAACTCAACGCTCGCGATGGGTACCGCGCAGACTGCGCACGATATCGGCCACAGTTTGCGCTGGCGCAGCGCCTGAGCAAAGTCCTGCCTTGGCCAAGAAAAAGGCGTGGCGTGACGGTAGTGGATCCCCCGTGCCCCTCCAGACCGGGTTGCCCACAGAGACCCAAACCCCATCGCCCGATTGGCGAGCATAGGTCCGGACCTGAGCTGTGGAGCAACGAAAGCCCTCGTACAAGACGTTGCGTGCGCCAGTGCTACTTTGCGCAACAACGACATAGCGCACGATGCCGCTGGGGGTAATGCTCAAGCTCGCGGGATCCACGCCGTACTGCAAGTTGGACTGGCGATTCACCTCAAACGCGATCAGCTGGCCCAAATTGAACGCCGGTGGTGGCGGGACATCACCCTCTGCCCAGTCCACATCAACAACGAGTTGGGCATGCGCGCAGGCCGTACCCAGCGCCATCAACAGGGCAGTGGCGCCGAGAAGCCGCGAGCCTCGCTGCAGCATGAACCGCGCTTGTTGCGCCAAGTGATCAACCATCTGTGGGCACCGCGCTGGAGGGATCGGGATCAAAACTGGCGCCGGGCGGCAACTCCAACCTCGCATGGGCCCTGCCCTCGCTATCGTTTCGGAACTCTTCTGAGTCGCGCGACTTAAAGCCTGCTCGCAAGTACCGCGGCCCGCCATCTTGATTCGGCAAGTGTTTGGCCAATTCAATGAGCGCGCGCTCGTAGACACCGCGCTTGAACTCCACAACAAGGTCAAGCGGCACCCAGTAATCGTTCCAGCGCCAAGCGTCGAACTCAGGGTGGTCGGTAGCCCGCAAATTCAGGTTCCAGTCATAGGCTGTGAGCTGCAACAAAAACCAAAGTTGCTTTTGGCCTTTGTAGTGCCCCCGAGCCTCTCTTCGGATGAATCGATCAGGCACTTCATAACGCAGCCAATCGCGCGTTCGAGCCACCACACGCACATGGTCGGGCATCAAACCGACTTCCTCCTGCAACTCGCGGTACATCGCCTGCTCGGGCGTTTCGCCCTTGTCGATGCCGCCCTGAGGGAACTGCCAAGAGTGAGTGCGGATGCGCTTTCCCCAGAAAACTTGGTTTCTCTGGTTGAGCAGGATGATGCCGACGTTGGGCCGAAAACCGTCCCTGTCGAGCATAATCAAACCTCTATTTTTGAACTGCTTCCATTATGCACAGCGCGGTGTGCGGAGCAAGGCACCCCACCCGCGACACCCCTCTCATGAAAGCCTCTCAGTTCTTCATTTCCACCCTCAAAGAAGCCCCTGCTGATGCAGAAGTTGTGAGCCATCGCTTGATGATGCGCGCCGGCATGATCAAGAAGCTCGGGGCTGGAATCTACAACTACATGCCGCTGGGTTTGCGGGTGATCCGCAAGGTCGAAGCCATCGTGCGAGATGAGATGAATCGGGCTGGGGCGGTGGAGCTGACGATGCCCGTCATACAGCCAGCAGAGCTTTGGCAAGAGACCGGGCGCTTCGAGAAGATGGGGCCAGAGTTGCTGCGCATCAAAGACCGCCATGAGCGCGACTTCGTGGTTCAACCGACCAGCGAAGAGGTGGTGACAGACATCGCGCGCCAAGAACTGCGCAGTTACAAGCAGCTGCCCAAAAACTTCTACCAGATTCAAACCAAGTTCAGAGACGAGCGCAGGCCACGCTTTGGCCTGATGCGCGGGCGTGAGTTCATCATGAAAGACGCCTACAGCTTTGACAAGGACATGGCGGGTGCCAAGCAAAGCTACGCCATCATGGCGCTGGCCTACAGGCGCATCTTTGATCGCTTTGGTTTGAACTATCGTGCAGTAGCGGCGGACAGCGGCGCCATCGGTGGCGACCTCAGCGAGGAGTTCCAGGTGATTGCGGCCACCGGCGAAGACGCGATCGTCTATTGCGCGCAAAGCGACTACGCCGCCAATTTAGAGAAGGCCGAATCTCTGGCGCCGCAAGCCGCCCGGCCTTCAGCAATGCAAGCCCTGCAGAAGACGGCCACTCCTGGCAAAAGTACTTGCGCCGAGGTCGCCGAGTTGTTGGGTCTGCCTTTGCAACGCACCGTGAAGTCACTGGTGTTGGCAACTGAATCGCAGGCCGTAGAAGGCGAATCCAAAGGCGCTCAGATCTGGTTGTTGCTGCTTAGGGGCGACCACGACATGAACGAAGTCAAGGTTGGCAAGCTGCCAGGCATGGAAGCCGGTTTCCGATTCGCAAGCGTCCCGGAAATTGAAGCCCACTTTGGCAGCAAACCTGGCTACTTGGGACCCATCGGCATGAAGCGTCCAGTAACCGTCGTGGCCGACCGAGACGTGGCCGTCATGGCCGATTGGGTGTGCGGTGCCAACGAAGAGGGCTTTCACATGACTGGCGTCAACTGGGGCCGCGACTTGGCGGAGCCTGCATTGATCGCCGACATCCGCAACGTGGTCGCAGGCGACCCTTCGCCCGATGGCAAGGGACCGCTCGCGATTGAGCGCGGTATCGAAGTAGGGCATGTGTTCTACCTTGGCACCAAGTACAGCCGCGCCATGAATGCCACGTTTCTCGACGAGCACGGCAAACCGCAATTCATGGAGATGGGCTGTTACGGTATCGGCGTCAGCCGTCTGCCCGCGGCTGCAATCGAACAGAACCATGACGAGCGCGGCATCATTTGGCCCGATGCTTTAGCGCCTTTCACTGTTGTTTTGTGTCCTATCGGTATGGACAGGAGCCCCTTGGTCAAAGAGGCTGCGCAAAAGCTCTACGAGTCGCTACTTGCAAGAGGCGTGGATGTCCTGCTCGATGACCGGGGCGAGCGCCCCGGAGCCATGTTTGCCGACTGGGAGCTCATTGGGGTGCCGCATCGTTTGGTTATTTCGGACCGCGGTCTCAAGGAAGGCCAGATGGAGTACCAGCACCGCAGAGCGCATGCACCGACGCCTGTCGCTGCTGATGAGGCGCTGGCTTTTATCTCGCGAGAGTTGGGACTGCTCGACAAGACGGGTCTGCCTGTCTGAAGGGCGGATCGGTGGCCCAGCATTTGAATCGCCGACGCTGCCTGTGGGGGGCATTGGCCCTTTCGGTTTGGCCGTCAGAGTGGGCATATGCGGGCGGCCAGCTTGAAGAACCGCTGGCAGACTCCGTGCGCACGGCGTTGAGCTCAGCCATCGCTAATGCGGCGCCGCCTGTGCCCGAGTTCAGCAGCACCGAGGCGCGATTGCACTATCTCCGTTGGCTGGGGGCTATGAGCCCCCTGCTGGCGTCCAGAAAGTCAGACTGGACCACCCGAAAGGAATTCCTTCAGACGGTCTGGTACGAGAGCCGGCGCGCAGGGTTGGACACTGCGCTGGTGCTCGGTCTCATTCAGGTGGAAAGCGCCTTTCGAAAATTTGCAGTCAGCAGGGTAGGTGCGCGCGGCTACATGCAAGTCATGCCTTTTTGGACGCGCGTCATCGGCGACGGTGATGCCAGCCGCTTGTTTCACATGCAGACCAATCTGCGCTTCGGCTGCGTGATCCTGCGCCACTACCTGGACCGCGAACGAGGCGACCTGTTTTTGGGGTTGGGTCGCTACAACGGCAGTCGAGGACGAGCCGAGTACCCGAGCGCAGTCTTTGCAGCCCAAAAGCGATGGGTGTTCAAGGAAGAAGCGCCCGCTTTGAATCCAGCTCCGCCGACTCTCACACCGGCCGCTCCCGGTGGAACCAGCCGCAGCCCGTCCTAGCAAACTCAGGGCTCGAGGATCTACTGCAAGAAGCCGATGCGGCTGCGCGCTCCACCAGACTTGGGCAAGTCATCCACCTCGACGGCAACATGGCTGTGCAGGCGGGCGTTACCAAACCCGGTCATGATCGCTCGACGCATTTCCCGTGGGGCCAAGGCCGACAGCACATCGAGCACATCGTCACTGGGCTGATCGGAAAAGTGTTTGCCCCAGTCGTGGTCGCGCCGAATGCCTTGGTAGAGCTGGCGGGCGATGTCTCTGGCCTGCTCGGGCGTAGGCGCCTCGATCTCGAACACATTCATGCGGTTCATGATCGGCTCTGGAATGGCGCGGGCGTCGTTGGCGGTGGTGACCCAAATCACTTGGCTCGCATCGATGGCCACCTCAGCAAACTCATCCACGAAGCTGTGCGCGGTGTCATGCTCCAACAGGCTGTACAGCGCGCCGAGGGGGTCGTACTGCGCGTCAGCGCTGGCTTTGTCAATTTCGTCGACGACGATCACCGGGTTCGCGTATTGCCCATTCACGATGGCGTCGAAAACGCGTCCGGGCTTGGCGCCTTTCCACTGCGATGAGGAGCCCGACAGCAGCCACCCCGCCGTCATGGAACTCATGGGTACCAAACTCATTCCGGTACCCAGCAGATCCGCCACGCGGCGTGCGAAATGGGTTTTACCTATTCCGGGCGGGCCGAGCAACAGCATCGGCGTGACTTCCAAGCCGTCGCTGCTGTCTTGGCTCAACGCCACATGGCGGCGGATATCGTCGAGGGCGCTGGTGAAGTTGGGCATCTCGCCGTAGAGCCCAGCCATGTCTGGAACACCGGATGGCTTGACCTGAAAGCGCTGCGGCCCCCGCTCCAACATGCGCTCGTAGGTGGCGCGCAAATTCTCGTGTTCCCGATCCGGCAGTTTGCCCAGTTTGCGCTCCACCTCTTGTGGTTGAAACACCTGCCGCACATTGGCAACAGGGATGCGGAATGCTGACTCAGAACCTGGGGACCAGGGCACCACATCGCTGGAAGGCATGCATCGCTCCTTGGGATAGGGACGATTTCATTCAAGCATAAACAGTGCCCGGCTTCAACCGGGGCGGCCCCGCCTTCAGTTTCAGGCCTTCATCCGATCGATCGTCTGCTGCAACTCACCCGACTCATACATTTCCATCATGATGTCGGAGCCCCCGATGAATTCACCCTTGACGTAGAGCTGGGGGATGGTCGGCCAGTTGCTGTATTCCTTGATGCCTTGGCGCACAGCATCGTCTTCCAGCACGTTGACTGTCGCTATCTGCTTGGTATCCACCCCGCAAGCCTTCAAGATTTGCACCGCGCGGCCGGAAAAGCCACACATGGGAAAGCTTGCTGTGCCTTTCATGAACAACACCACGTCGTGGGTCTTCACCAGTTGGTCGATACGCTGTTGGGTGGGGTCCATGTCTTTACTCCTGTGGCTTGAACGGCGCGTTCGCGGCGTTTCTTTGGTTGGGTGATTATTTCACTGGCGCTTTGCGTCCACCGCTGCAGCGGTGGATGCCTGCAAGGTCGTCACGGCCTTGCACCTCCACCAGGCCAGCGGCCTTGAGCCTGTCGCAGACACCTGCGCCTTGCTCATGCCCATGCTCCAGCAGCAGCCATGCGCCATCGCTTAGGTGGTTCGCAGCACCATCGATGATGGCGTGCAGATCGGCCCAGCCGTCTTCGGCCGCTACGAGGGCCCCTCTGGGTTCGGCCCATAAGGCGGCCAAGTGCGGGTCGCTGGCTGCAATGTAAGGCGGGTTCGATACGACGAGGTCGAAGACCCCACTCGTAGCTGCCCACCAATGACCAAGAGAGAAGCTGACCGACAACCCGCATGCATTAGCGTTGGCGCGCGCCACGTTCAGGGCATCTTCGCTCTGATCGACCGCATGCACATCGGCATGCGGCAGTTGTTTTTTGATAGCCAAGGCAATCGCACCGCTGCCAGTGCCCAGGTCCAGCACGCGGGGCGGGGCTGCAAGGTTCGCGGCGCTGTCGGCAGAGGCGACTGGCGCACCCGAAGAAAGTAACTCCAAAACCCAGTCCACCAAGGTTTCGGTGTCGGGCCGGGGCACCAGCACCCGACAGTCCACCATCAGATTCAAACCGTAGAAAGCTTGCTCGGCGGTGATGTATCCCAAGGGCTCACCCGCATGCCACCGCTTCAGGCTGTGCTCCCAGCGCTGCTGGACTTCAGCGCTGGGCATGGTCTCGCCGTTTGCCATCAGCCAGGCGCGTTGTGTGGCAGCTCGACCGAGCGCATGCAGCATCAGTTGCTGCGCCTGCAGACGCGATAGTCCCGGGCCAACTGCCTGCGCCATCAGCGCATCCAGTGAGCTGCCCCTTGCCTCAGACATGCGCCTCCGGGTCGAGCTCCTGAAGCAGTGCGTCCTGGTGTGCAGCGCGCAAGGCTTGCAAGACATCTCCCAAGTCGCCCTCCATGACGTGCGCTAACTTGTGCAGTGTGAAGTTGATGCGGTGGTCGGTCAGCCGACCCTGCGGGAAGTTGTAGGTGCGGATGCGGTCAGATCGATCACCGCTGCCGATCAAGCCGCGCCGAGTAGCCGCCTCGCGGGCTTGTCGCTCGCTGCGCTCTCGGTCCTGGATGCGCGCGGCCAGCACCTGCAGCGCCCGGGCCTTGTTGCGGTGCTGGCTGCGGTCGTCTTGGCACTCTGCAACGATGCCAGTTGGCAAGTGCGTGATGCGTACCGCAGAGTCCGTCTTGTTGATGTGCTG
Source organism: Comamonadaceae bacterium (assembly GCA_027483665.1). Lineage (GTDB taxonomy): Bacteria > Pseudomonadota > Gammaproteobacteria > Burkholderiales > Burkholderiaceae_C > JAIXUC01. The sequence goes on from JAIXUC010000012.1 coordinate 44,944, forward strand.
GCCGCCCGCACCGCTTGCACGAAAGGTATCGATGCGCAGGTCAGCGGGGTTGATGGCTACGGCTTTGGCCTCATCGGGTTCCGGCAAAACAGCCACGGTACAGGCGCTGGTGTGGATTCGCCCCTGTGTCTCGGTGCTTGGAACGCGTTGCACGCGATGCCCGCCGGACTCGAACCGCAATTGGCCGTAGGCGTGCGCGCCCTCTATTCGGAGTACGGCTTCTTTGAAGCCCCCCAGATCTGAAGGCGACTCGCTGATGCGCTCGCAGCGCCAGCCTTGTGCATCGGCGTAGCGGGTGTACATGCGCAGCAAATCGGCGGCAAACAGTGCGGCTTCGTCGCCGCCCGTGCCGGCGCGGATTTCCAAGAACGCATTGCCGGCATCCTCGGGGTCACGCGGCAACAGAAGGCTTTGCAGCTCCTGTTCCAAACGCAACAACTCGCCTTGCGCAGATGCCAGCTCGTCGTGGGCGAGTGCTGCCATCTCCGGGTCATCGGTTGCTGATATCAGGGCCTGGGCATCGGCCGCATCGCGCTCAAGCTGCAACAAGCGTTGGTGCCTTGAGACCAGATGCACGATGTCCTGATGCTCGCGCGACAGGGCCAAAAACTGGGCCATGTCAGACATCACGTCTTCGCGGGAAAGCAAAAAGTCCAGCTCTGCAGAGCGGCGTGCGTGGCGCTCCAACTGAGCGCGCAGAAAAGGCCTCATACCCCAGCCTAGCGAGACTGGCGCAAAAAGAAATGTTCGATGGAGTGGCTGGCGCGCTCGCGGGCCACTTCGTCTGCCGATCGCAATTCGGCCAACGCGCCGTGCAGCATCTTCTGAGACAGGCCGCGCGACAGGGCTTCCATGACAGCCTCCACGTCGTCGCCTCTGGCGAGCATCTTGCGCGCGCGTATCAACTCTGCGGCACGCCAGTGATCGGCCTGAGCGTGCAATTGTTGAATGAGCGGCACCGTGTCGCGCTGGTCTAGCCAGTGCATGAAGCTTTGCACCCCGGCGTCGATGATGGCCTCGGCTTGGGCCACAGCAGCCTGGCGGTTGGCGTGTCCGGTTTGCACCACGGCTGCCAAGTCGTCGACGGTGTAGAGGTAGACGTCTTGCAGCGCCTTCACTTCAGGCTCGATGTCGCGCGGGACTGCCAGATCAACCATGAACATAGGCCTGTAGCGCCGCCGCTTGAGTGCTCGCTCTACTGCGCCCAAACCAATGATGGGCAAAGAGCTCGCCGTGCAACTGATGACAGCGTCAAATTCGTGCAGACGGTCTGGCAAGTCCGCAAGCCGCATCACTTCGGCGTCAAAGCGCGCGGCCAAATGCTCGGCCCGCTCCAGCGTCCGGTTGGCCACCGCCATGCTTTTGGGAGCCTTGGCAGCGAAATGTGTGGCCGCCAGCTCGATCATTTCACCGGCACCAACAAACAGCACCTTGACTTCGGCCAAATCTTCAAAAAGCTGACCGGCCAAACGAACCGCAGCCGCGGCCATGCTGATGGAATGCGCGCCAATTTCGGTGGACGTGCGGACTTCTTTGGCCACAGCGAAGGAGCGCTGAAACAGCTGATTGAGCGTGGTGCCCAAGGCTCCGGCTTCGTCGGCAGCGCGCACGGCGTTCTTCATCTGTCCAAGAATCTGGGCCTCGCCCAGCACCATGGAATCAAGACCGCTGGCGACTCTGAAGGCATGCCGTGCAGCTTGGCCGTTTTCCAGCGTGTAAGCGTGTGATCGAACCAAGTCTGTACTGACTCCGCCACTCTTGGCCAACCAGTTCACGACTGGCTCCACATCGGACATACCGCTTGCACAATAGATTTCTGTGCGGTTGCAGGTGGAAATGATGGCGGCTTCCGGTCTAGGGGCCAGCGATTCGCGCAAACCATGCAGCGTCGGCCCCAGTTGCTCTAGGGCAAATGCGAAGCGACCGCGCAAATCCAAAGGCGCAGTCGTGTGGTTGATGCCAAGAGCCCAAACGGTCATGTCTCGATTCTAGAATGGTGTCAACTAAGTTTGACACTTGGTGTGTGAACCGGATTTAACACCGATGTTCTGTTTCTGCCAAGAGTGCGCAACCCGATGAGTTTGTTCGATGTGCTTCACCATCTGGCCGCCTTCCTGATGCCAGCGGTTGCAGTGGCCATGGGTGTGAGCTTCCTGGACCGCTGGCTCACAGGCAGGAGAGCGCCTCTGCTGAAGTCCGTGGCCTTGAATTTTGCCGCGGGATCAATGGCCTTGTTCGCTGGACTTTTGGCTTTTGGCGTTGACGCCAAGATGGCCACTTACGCCTTGTTGGTGTCGGGGTGCGCAACGGCCCAATGGTGGCTTGGCCGCAGGCGATGAGCGGACGGGCTGCTGCCGATCCGGTCCGCGACGGCCCTTCAGTCCGACAAACTGCCCGGGCGCGGCACGAAGAAATCCACCCGGTCGGTGATGATGCCGTCGGTGCCCAAGGCCACCAGCCGCTGCGCCGCCCAATCGTCGTTGACCGTGTAGCTCAGACAGCGCAACCCCCCGCTGTGGGCCTGCAGCACCGTTGAGGCGTCCCACAAGGCGTGGTGCGCCACCACTGCCTGACAGCCCAGCATCAAAGCTGTCTCCAGCCAGCCAGCCCTTAAGTTCTCAAGAAGCAGTCCTCGAGGCAGGTCGGGCGCTGCGGCCTGCGCAGCAGACAGGGCCTCTGAAGAAAATGAGGTCAACAAAGGCTTGATCCGCTGCGCCGCCCACCATGCAGCCGCGGCCTGTGCCACCACTTCGCCAGTCAGCGCCTCGGTACCCGGTGTCGGCTTGATCTCGATGTTCAGGTAGACCGCATTGGCCAAGCACCAGCGCGCTACCGCCTCCAAGGTCGGCATAGGCTCACCGGCCCACTGAGGTGAATGCCAGCGGCCAGCGTCCAGTTGAGAAAGCACGGACCACGGGTGATCACCCGCTATGGCGCTTTGGCCAGCGCCGATTCTCTCGCGGGCGTTGGTGGTGCGCGGCAAGGTGGCGTCGTGCAACAGAAAAGGAACGCCATCGGCGCTCAGCTTCACATCGCACTCGAACATGCGGTATCCCAACGAGGCACCATGCCGCATGGCTGCCAAGGTGTTCTCGGGTGCCAGCTTGCCAGCGCCTCGGTGCGCAATCCAGGCGGGATAGGGCCAGGGCGGCAGATCGGACTTGAGCGCACTCATCGTGTGCAGCCTCAGAGCCTCTTGCCAGTGCTGGTGTCGAACCAATGCAAGCGTTCCGACTTGGGGCGAATGCGCAGGGTGTCGCCCACGCTGGGCGCGGGCAAGGATTCATCGGTACGCACGATCAGCGCGTCTGAGCCCAAGCGCCCGTAAACCAGGCGCTCTGCACCCAGCAATTCAACGGCGACCACCTCCATGGGCCAGCCGTTGCCGCCGCTTGTCAGCACCTCGATGTGCTCTGGGCGAATGCCCAAAATCTGGCCCGCTGGTCCGCCGAAGTCCGCATTGGGCGCGGCGCGCAGCAGGTTCATGGGGGGCGATCCAATGAAGCCAGCCACAAAGGTGGAAGCCGGTGCGTTGTAAACCTCTTGAGGCGTGCCGAACTGCTCCATCACACCGGCGTTCATGACGATCATGCGCTGGGCCAAGGTCATGGCCTCGACCTGGTCGTGGGTCACAAACAGCGAGGTGATGCCCAGCTCTCGGTGCAATTTCTGGATCTCCAGACGCGTCTGGGCGCGCAGCTTGGCGTCCAGGTTGGACAGCGGCTCGTCGAACAAAAAGACCTGAGGCTGGCGCACGATGGCGCGGCCCATCGCCACCCGTTGGCGCTGGCCGCCCGACAGCTCGCGGGGCTTGCGCTGCAGCAACTGCCCAATCTCGAGCTTGCGGGCCGCCTCGGCCACCCGCGCCTGGACTTCGGCTTTCGGTACCGATCGGATCTTCAGGCCGTAGGCCATGTTCTCGAACACACTCATGTGCGGATACAAAGCGTAGTTCTGGAACACCATCGCGATGTCCCGTTCAGCCGGGTCGACGTTGTTGACCACGCGCTCGCCAATCAGGATGTCGCCGGCGGTGATGGCCTCAAGCCCGGCCACCATGCGCAGCAAGGTGCTCTTGCCACAGCCAGACGGACCGACGATGACAACGAACTCACCGTCGGGCACTTCGGCTGACAGGTCGTGGATGACCTTCACTGCCGATTTTCCAGTGCCATAACGCTTGGCCACGTTGCGAAAGCTGAGAGAAGCCATTCAGGTCGTGCCTTGCTGCAGAAAGTGTTTCATTTCTCGGTGTCCACCAAGCCCTTGACGAACCAGCGGCGCATGAGGATCACCACCAGCGCAGGTGGCAGGACTGCCAACAGCGTGGTCGCCATGACGTGCGGCCAGTTGGTCACGCTCGCATCTGTAGAGATCATCTTGGTGATGCCCACGACGATGGTATCGAGCCGGTTTTCAGTCGTGATCAACAGGGGCCACAGGTACTGGTTCCAGCCATAGATGAACAGGATCACCGCCAAAGCTGCGATGTTGGTGGCCGAAAGCGGCAGTACCACGTCCTTGAAGAAGCGCAGAGGCCCTGCGCCGTCGATTCGTGCAGCCTCGACGAGTTCGTCCGGGATGGTCAGGAAGAATTGCCGGAACAAAAGTGTGCCGGTGGCACTCGCGATCAACGGCAGGGTCAGACCGGTCATGCTGTTGATCAAACCCAGGTCGCTCATGACCTGGTAGGTGGGCAGTATGCGCACCTCCACCGGCAACATGAGCGTGATGAAAATCATCCAGAAGAAGAACATCCGCCCCGGAAACTTGAAGAACACCACCGCGTAGGCCGAAAGAATCGACACGGCGATCTTGCCCCCCGTGATGATCAGCGCCATGAGCAGGCTGTTCCACATCATCTGCCACGCAGGCGGCGACAGGTAAGTGCCCCGCGTGCCGTTGGTGAGCACCTCGAGGAAGTTGGCTGGGCCGTGCGAGCCCGGCAGGATCGCCATCGGCGCCTGCACGACGTCCTGCGCTGTCAGCGTTGACGCGACGAACGCGATGTACAACGGAAACGCGGTGATGGCGATGCCCACCCACAGGATGGCATGCGGCAGCCAGTCCATCGGCGCCGCCTGTGGCGCATGCGTGCCCTCGGAAGAGCTTGCTGGCCGATCGGCCGCGGGGCGTGTCATGTGGCTGGCCTGCGCTGCTCAGTTGTAGTGAACACGCTTCTCGATGAAGCGGAACTGGATCATGGTCACGATAACGACGATGGCCATCAGCACCACGGACTGGGCTGCCGAGCTGCCGAGGTCAAGGTTCTGAATGCCATCCTTGTAGACCTTGAACACCAGCACCTCCGTGGCGTTGGCAGGCCCGCCCTGGGTGATGGCGTTGATCACGCCGAAGGTGTCGAAGAACGCGTAGACCAAGCCCACGACGAGCAGGAAGAAGGTGGTGGGCGAAAGCAAGGGAAACACGATGGTCCAGAACCTTCGCATCGGCCTGGCACCGTCGATCGACGCTGCCTCGAGCAAGCTCTTGGGAATAGCCTGAAGCCCGGCCAGGAAGAACAGGAAGTTGTAGGCCACCTGCTTCCAAGCCGAGGCCACGATCACCAGCGACATCGCATCGCCGCCATCGAGTGCCGGATTCCAGTTCACACCCATCGCTTTCATCCACCAAGCCACGATGCCGATCGACGGGTTGAACATGAACAGCCACAACACCCCCGCCACTGCAGGCGCCACCGCGTAAGGCACGAGCATGGCCGTGGTATAGCCGACCGAACCCTTGATGACGCGGTCGGCCATCACCGCCAACAGCAGCGCCGGCACCATGGCCAGGACAGTGACTGCGAAAGCAAAGTAGAAGGTCCGCCACACAGTTTCGAGGTAGGCCGGGTCCTCGAAGAGCAACCGGAAGTTCTCCAGCCCCACAAAGCGCACAGAGTGACCGAACGGGTCCTGCTGCAGCAGCGACATGTACAGCGCCTGTCCGCCTGGCCAGAAGAAAAAGACAAGCGTGATCGCCAACTGCGGCGCTAGCAGCAAGTAGGGAAGGCCCTTCTGGGGGAAGACGACCTTACGTTCCATGTTCGCTAAAGCCTCCGAGGCGATCGCCGCAGAGGCGCTGGCGCGGCACCATTATTGAGCGCAGCAGAGCAGCTCAACCGAGACCCGATGCCGCCGCAGCCCATCTGAGCAGGCTGCGACCACGCATCGGGGGCGGGTCACATCATGCCGCGTTCGAATGCGCGCAGCAGTGCATTGCCGCGGCGCTCGAAGTTGCGCATGGCCTCGGCTGGGGTCTGGCCGCCCTGCAAGGCTTTCTCGACTTCCTCGTGGTAGACGTCGCGGATCTCGACCCAGCGGCCGAAGCGGTAGCCGTTGGTGTTCTCGCCCTTGCCCGATTCGATCAACGACAGGATAGGCACATCACGACCCGGATTCTGACTAAAGAACCCTTCGGTCTGCATGGCCTTGAACGCGCTGTTGGTGGCTGGCAAGAAGCCGGTGGCTTTGGCCCATTCCGTCATCACCTTGTCGCTGCGCAAATAGTTGAGGAAGGCTGCGACACCGCGGAATTCTTTGTCGGTCCGGTTGGGGGCATTGAACACCCACAATGAAGCTCCGCCGATGGTGGTCGCATATGGAGCGCCCTTCACGTCTGGCCAGTAGGGCATTTGGGCAGTGCCGAACTCGAACTTGGCCCCTTGCCGAATAGCGCCGAGACCGCCGCTGGACTGGGTGAGCATGGCGCACTCGCCAGAGATGAACTTCGCGGCGGCGTCGTTGCTGCGACCGCCGTAATCAAAGCTCTTGTCCTTTTGCATGTCGACCAAGGTCTGCACTTGGCGAACCAGCAGCGGGTTATTGGCAACGTTCAGGGAAGCACTGGGGCCATTTCGACCATTGCCCTCGGTCCCGAAAGCGATGTTGTGGCGCGAGGCAATCTGCTCGAGTTGCACCCAGGCGAGCCAAGTGGTGGTGTAGCCACAGGCAGCGGCGTTGGTCGAGCGGATCTTCTTGGCCGCCTGAACCAGCTCTGGCCAAGTTTTCGGCGGCTTGGTGGGGTCCAGACCAGCTTTGCGGAAAGCGTCCATGTTGTAGAACAGGACAGTGGTCGACACATTGAAAGGCATGGACAGCAAGCTGCCATCCTTGAGGCCGTAGTAGCCACGCGCCGGGGCGATGAAGTCGGCTGAATTGAATGGCATGCCAGCGCGCTTGAACACTTCTGACACTGGAACGATGGCATTCTTGGCGGCGATCATGTCGCCCGAGCCAGCGTCAAACATTTGCATGATGTGCGGCGGCTTGCCAGCCCGGTAGGCGGCCACTGCTGCTGCGCGCTGCTCTGGGTACTGGCCCTTGAACGAAACCACAACGCGATACTCGGATTGGGTCTTGTTGAAGTCTTCGCCGAAACGGCTGAGAAGTTCACCACCCTGACCCGTCAAACCCATCCACATTTGGATCTCGGTAGGCTGGGCGGGTTGAGCCAGCGCCGGGGTGGCGATGCTCCATGCCATGGCAGCAGCAAGAAGGATTCGTTTCATGAGTGGACTCCAGGATCTGTTGGAAGGTGGATAGGACGCAGCAAAGGCTTTGGCCCGCTGCTCCGAAAGCCTCGAGACGATTCTTTTCTTGGTTTGTGACAGCGTCATGAAGCGGCCACGCACCAACCCGGTGCAAACTCCATTGCCACGTCTTCCTCGGGGCCATGCTCCCCTGCGTTAGGATGAAAAACCAAGCAGATAGGTCTTGTTTGGATACCAACAGCGGATCTCGATGAACGCCCCCACCCAGAGCCAACACCTGATTGCGAGGACGGCCAACGCGCCCCGTCTACGGGAAATCCCCTACAACTACACCTCCTTGTCTGACAAGGAGATCGTGGTGCGCTTGCTGGGCGCGCCCCTGTGGGATGTGTTGTCCAGACTGCGCGACGAACGCCGCACAGGGCGCTCGGCGCGCATGCTCTATGAAGTGCTGGGTGATATCTGGGTCGTGCAACGCAACCCCTATTTGCAAGACGACCTGCTGGACAACCCGAAGCGCCGACGTTTGTTGGTCGATGCCTTGCAGCACCGGCTGGGGGAAGTGCAAAAACGCCGCACGCCCCAAGACGACCCCCAGCGCGACGAATTGGTGGGTCAGTTGCTGGTCGCCGCCCGCCAAGCCGTGACCGAGTTCGGTGCCCAGTTCCAGCGCATGGCCGATTTGCGTCGGCAAGTGCAAAAGGCCTGCGCCCGGCACACCCGCAGCGACAACATCAAGTTTGATGGCCTGAGCCGCGTCTCGCACGTGACCGACGCCACCGATTGGCGCGTTGAATACCCCTTCGTGGTGCTGACGCCCGATACCGAAGCAGAAATGGCAGGCCTTGTACAGGCTTGCACGCATCTTGGCCTGACCATCGTGCCCAGAGGCGGCGGAACGGGCTACACGGGCGGTGCCATCCCCCTGACATGGAAGAGCGCGGTGATTAACACCGAAAAGCTCGAATCCATGTCCGAAGTGGAGATGGTCAACCTGCCCGGCTTGGCGCAGCCCGTGCCAACAGTCTGGAGCGAAGCAGGTGTGGTGACACAGCGCGTGGCCGATGCAGCAGAGCGCGGCGGCTTTGTTTTTGCGGTGGACCCGACCTCGGCCGAGGCCTCGTGCATTGGCGGCAACATCGCCATGAACGCTGGCGGCAAAAAGGCAGTGCTCTGGGGCACAGCGCTGGACAACCTGGCTTCTTGGCGCATGGTGACGCCCGATGCGCAGTGGCTGGAGGTGGTCCGCTTGGACCACAACCTGGGCAAGATCCACGATGTGGACATGGCGCGCTTTGAGTTGCGCTATTTCAAGGCCGACGGCAAAACGCCCATCCGCACCGAACAGTTGCAGATTGCAGGCAAGACCTTCAGGAAAGCAGGCCTGGGCAAAGATGTCACCGACAAGTTTTTGAGCGGTCTGCCGGGCATCCAGAAGGAGGGCTGTGACGGCCTGATCACCAGCGCCCGCTGGATCGTGCACCGCATGCCCAGCCACACCCGCACCGTGTGCCTGGAGTTCTTCGGCCACGCACGAGACGCCGTGCCCAGCATCGTGGACATCAAGGATTTCATGTTCGCCGAGCAAAAACGCAGCGGCGTGCTGCTGGCAGGGCTTGAGCACTTGGACGACCGCTATCTGAAGGCTGTGGGCTACACGACCAAGTCCAAGCGTGGGGGCCTGCCCAAGATGGTGCTGGTGGGCGACATCGCCGGCGACGACGCCGATGCCGTGGCGCGGGTCACCTCCGAAGTGGTGCGGCTGGCCAATTCGCGCAGTGGCGAGGGTTTCGTGGCCGTCAGCCCAGAGGCACGCAAGAAGTTTTGGTTGGACCGCAAACGCACGGCGGCCATCAGCCGCCACACCAACGCCTTCAAGATCAACGAAGACGTGGTGATTCCCCTGCCGCGCATGGCGGAGTACACCGACGGCATCGAGCGCATCAACATCGAGCTGAGCTTGCGCAACAAGCTGCAGTTGCTCGATGAGCTGGAAAACTTCTTTACCCAAGGCCAACTGCCGCTGGGTCGAAGCGACGACGCGGGCGAGATTCCATCAGCCGAGTTGCTCGAAGACCGCGTCACCCAGGCGCTGGCCTTGCTGCGCGAGGTGCGCGGCGTGTGGCAAGGCTGGCTGAACATGGTGGACACCTTGTTCACGCAACTGCAAGACCACAGCCTGCGTGCGAGCTGGAAAACGCAAGTGCGCGCCCCTCTGCAAACCATTTTTTCTGGTGCCGCATTCCAACCCCTGCTGGATGAATGCCAAGCCATCCACCAGCGCGTGCTCAAGGGCCGGGTTTGGGCTGCGCTGCACATGCACGCGGGCGACGGCAACGTACACACCAACATCCCGGTCAACAGCGACAACTACGAGATGCTGCAAACCGCCCACCAAGCGGTGGCGCGCATCATGGCGCTGGCACGCAGCCTGGACGGCGTCATCTCTGGCGAGCATGGCATTGGCATCACCAAGCTCGAGTTTTTGAGCGATGAAGAGATTCAGCCGTTTGCCGATTACAAGCAACGCGTCGACCCCCAAGGCCATTTCAACCGGGGCAAGCTCATTCGGTCTGCACCGCAGACTCCTGGCGATGAAGTGGTGCACTCGGGCGACCTGAGCCACGCCTACACGCCCAGCTTCGGGCTGATGGGGCACGAGTCGCTCATCATGCAGCAGAGCGACATCGGCGCCATCGCCGACAGCGTCAAAGATTGCCTGCGCTGTGGCAAATGCAAACCGGTGTGCGCCACGCACGTGCCGCGCGCCAATTTGCTGTATTCGCCGCGTAACAAGATTTTGGCCACCTCGCTGTTGATCGAGGCTTTTCTGTACGAAGAGCAAACCCGCCGCGGCGTGTCGATCAAGCACTGGGAAGAGTTTGAAGACGTGGCAGACCACTGCACGGTCTGCCACAAATGCCTGTCGCCTTGCCCGGTCGACATCGACTTCGGCGAGGTCTCGATGAACATGCGCAACCTGTTGCGCAAGATGGGCAAAAAGAGCTTCCGTCCGGGCAATGCACTGGCCATGGGATTCTTGAATGCAACCAACCCGCAAACCATCAAGCTCATGCGCTCGGGCATGGTGGACGTGGGCTTCAAGGTGCAGCGCCTGGCCAACGATTTGTTGAGCCGGGTTGCCCGCAAACAAACCAGCCAGCCGCCATCGACCGTAGGCACAGCACCCATCAAAGAGCAGGTCATCCACTTCATCAACAAGAAGATGCCTGGCGGCCTGCCGAAGAAAACTGCGCGTGCGCTGCTGGACATCGAAGACGCGAATTACGTCCCCATCATCCGCAACCCTGTGGCCACGACGGCCGAGACCGAGGCGGTGTTTTACTTTCCCGGTTGCGGCTCAGAGCGCCTGTTCAGCCAAGTGGGTTTGGCCACGCAAGCCATGCTCTGGCACGCGGGTGTGCAGACGGTGTTGCCGCCGGGCTATTTGTGCTGCGGCTACCCGCAGCGCGGCAGCGGGCAGTTCGACAAGGCCGAGAAGATCATCACGGACAACCGGGTCTTGTTCCACCGCGTGGCCAACACCCTCAACTACCTCGACATCAAAACCGTGGTGGTGTCTTGCGGCACCTGCTATGACCAGTTGCAGGGCTACCAATTCGACAAGATTTTTCCGGGCTGCCGCATCATCGACATCCACGAGTACCTGCTGGAAAAAGGCATCACGCTGCAGTCCAAACAGGCCTACCTCTACCACGACCCTTGCCACAGCCCCATGAAGCTGCAAGACCCGATGAAGACGGTCAAGGCGCTGGTGGGCGACCAGGTGTTGAAGAACGAACGCTGCTGCGGCGAGTCGGGCACCTTGGGTGTGACGCGGCCTGACATCTCCACCCAAGTGCGCTTTCGCAAGGAAGAAGAACTGCGCAAAGGCGAAGCCGCCCTGCGCGCCAGCGCGCAAGTGGGCCCACAAGACAACGTGAAGATCCTCACCAGCTGCCCAAGCTGCTTGCAAGGCCTCAACCGCTACGGCCAAGACCTGAACAACGGCCTGCTGGAAGCCGACTACATCGTGGTGGAGATGGCGCGCCAAATCTTGGGCGAGCAGTGGCTGCCCGAGTACGTGGCCACGGCCAACGCAGGCGGCATCGAGCGCGTCTTGGTTTGAGGCGGCGCTGGCTGCACAGCCGGACGACCACCGAACGACCACAGGAAACTCATGAAAGACCCCGCCTGCCCGCTGTGCCAAGGCGACGGTGGTGAGGTCGTCTGCAGCACGGCGAAGCTTCGGGTGGTCCGGGCCGACGAAGCGGGTTTCCCTGCGTTCTACCGCGTGATCTGGAATCGGCATGTGGCTGAGTTCAGCGATCTGAGCGCGCACGACCGTCAACTTTGTATGGACGCCGTGCTGGCAGTCGAGCGCGCTTTGCGCCAACACCTCGCGCCCACCAAAATCAATCTGGCCAGTCTGGGCAACGTGGTGCCGCATGTGCATTGGCACGTGATTGCCCGCTTCGATTCCGACAGCCATTTCCCCGCCCCAGTCTGGGCGACCGCGCAACGCCCGGTGGACGCTGGCCTTCAAGCCAACATCCGCTCTAGATTGCCGGCAGTCGAAGCAACCATCCTCGCAGCCTTGGCTACCTCCAACGCATGAACGACCTGCGCATGAACCACGAGCCACTGATCGAGCTGCGCCGCAATGGCACTCTGGAGTGCCTGCATTTGGGCAGCGCCGTGCTGGCCGACGCACAAGGCCAAGTGCTGGCCCAAGTCGGCGAGCCGCATTGGATGTGCTTCACGCGTTCGACCCTCAAAGCGATGCAGGCACTGCCCGCGGTCGAAGCGGGTGTGGCCCAGCGTTTGGGTTGGGGCAAGCCGGAGCTGGCCATGCTGTGCGCCAGCCACAACGGTGAAGACCGCCACGTCGATCAGGTGCAGCACATGCTCGATTCGCTCGGGCTTGCGCGCAGCCGCCTGCAATGTGGCTGCCATCTGCCCTTGCGCTTCACCTACACCGACACGCCTGCACCGCCAGGCTTGGTTTATGACGAGCGTCACAACAACTGCAGTGGCAAGCACAGCGGTTTTCTGGCCTGGTGCCAACTGCAAGGCACTGACGACAGCACCTATTTGCAGGTGGACCACCCGCTTCAACAAAACATTCGCCAAGCCGTGGCTGAGGTGGCCGGCATGCCAGCCGATGCGCTGGTGGCAGGCACCGACGGTTGCTCAGCCCCGAACTACGCCATGCCCTTGTCGGCGCTGGCGCGGTGCTACGCGCGGCTGGCTGGCGGTGCGCCGAGCGATCGTTGGGCACCCGCTCTGGATGCATTGGCGCAAGCCATGGTGGCCCACCCCGACCTCGTTTCAGGTGAAGGCCGCAACGACGAGGCCTTCATGCGCGCAGGCCGTGGCGATTGGGTCACCAAAGTGGGCGCTGACGGCGTGCAGGTGGTGGCCAGCCGCAGCAGGCAGCAAGCGCTGGCACTCAAAGTGTTGGACGGCAACCGCGCCGCCTTGTTTGCGGCCACTGTCGAGGCCTTGGACCAACTCGGCTGGCTCGACGATGCCCAACGCGCCGAGTTGGCTCCTTGGCGCGCGCAGCGGCTGCTCAACGCGCGCGGCGCAGAAGTTGGCGAACGCTTGCCGGTGTTTCGCATCGGTTAACCCAGCGAGCTGAACGCAGCGCACTGAACCACGGCAACCAACAAGCCGTTCAATGCATGCTGGCCAGCAAAGCCGCGTTGCCGCCGGCGGCAGCGGTGTTGATGGTCAAGGTTTGCTCGGCGCAAAAGCGCACCAAGTAGTTCGGGCCACCAGCCTTGGGGCCGGTACCGCTCAAGCCCTCGCCGCCAAATGGCTGCACGCCGACCACCGCGCCAATGATGTTGCGGTTGACGTAGACGTTGCCCACGTGGGCGCGCGCTGCCATGGCCTGCGCACGGCTGTCGATGCGGGTTTGCAAGCCCAGCGTCAGGCCGTAGCCCAGGGCGTTGATGCGGTCGATCACCGACTCAGGCGTCGGCAAAGCGGCGCCTCCCCAGCGCACCACATGCAGCACCGGGCCAAAGACTTCATCGCCCAGCGCGTCGATGCTGGCGATCTCGAAAGCTTGTGGCGTGACCATCTGCGCCATGGCCGCTGCCTGGCTCGGTTGGGTGCGCGCTGCGCCGCCAGCCAGCAGGTCGTGTGCTTCACGCCGCAAGCGCGCCAAGTGGCGCTCGATGCCACCGAAGGCTTCCGCGTCGATCACCGGGCCGACATCGGTGGCCAGCAAGGCCGGGTCGCCACAGTGGAGCTCGGCTGCTGCGCCGCGAATCATCTCGATCACGCCATCGGCAATGGCCTCGTGCACCACCAGCAGCCGCAATGCAGAGCAGCGCTGGCCGGCTGAACGGAAGGCGCTTTGCACCACCGCATCGCAGACCTGCTCGGGCAGTGCCGTGGAGTCCACCACCATGGCGTTGATGCCGCCGGTCTCGGCGATCAGCGGCACGATCGGGCCGTTCTTCGCGGCCAAGGCGCGCTGGATGATCTTGGCGACCTGCGTCGAACCCGTGAACACGACACCTGCCACGCGCGGGTGGGCCACCAATGCAGCACCCACCGTCTCACCTGGGCCGTGCAACAGTTGCAGCGCATCCAACGGCACGCCGCAGCCGTGCAGCAAGTCCACCGCGGCTTTTGCCACAGCGGGCGTTTGCTCTGCCGGCTTGGCCAACACCGTGTTGCCTGTGGCCAAAGCAGCCGCCACTTGGCCGCCAAAGATGGCCAGCGGAAAGTTCCAAGGGCTGATGCAAACCCAAGCGCCGCGCGCTGTCAGCCGCAATTCGTTGCTTTCACCGGTGGGGCCGGGCAGTGCGATGGGCTTCATGACGCGTTCGGCTTCGTCGGCGTAGTAGCGCCAGAAGTCGATGGCCTCGCGCACCTCGGCCACGGCGTCGCCCCAAGTTTTGTGGGCTTCCAACACGAGCAGCGCGCAGAACTCGGGCAGGCGCTGCTGCAGCGCATCGGCCGCGCGGCGCAACACGGTGGCTCGGGCCTCCACCGGCAGCTCGCGCCAAGTGCGCCCGGCTTGCAAGCTGCGCTGCACCGCGTTTTCTACGTCGTGGGAGCTGGCCTCGGCCACCACCGGCACACCCTGGCTGCGCAAGCGGTGCAGCGCATCCAGCAAAGGCTGGCGTGCGCTGGGCACGGTCAGGTCCAAGCCCTCGCTGTTGCGCCGTGCGCGCTGTCCCGCCGCGGTGCTGGCCACAAACAAATCAGCAGGCAGTGGCAGCGAAGGCTGCGGCTCCAATCGCAGGGGCGAGATCAACAGCTCTTGCATGCCCACCGATTCGTCGCTCAACTGGTGCACGAATGAAGAGTTGGCGCCGTTTTCCAGCAAACGCCGCACCAAGTAAGCTAGCAGGTCGCGGTGTTGGCCCACAGGCGCGTAAACGCGGCAGTACACCAAGGGGTTTTTCAGCACCTCGCGGTAGACGCCCTCGCCCATGCCGTGCAAGCGTTGCAGCTCAAAGGCAGCCCCCGAGCGCGCTGCCATTTGCAGAATGGCTGCGATGGTGGCGGCGTTGTGCGTGGCGAACTGCGCGTAGATCACATCGGCGTTGGCCAGCAGCACCCGCGCACAAGCCAGGTAGCTCACGTCGGTGTGGTGTTTGTGCGTGAACACGGGGTAGTGCGACAAACCCATTTCTTGGGCGCGCTTGACTTCGGCGTCCCAATAAGCGCCCTTCACCAAGCGGCACATCAGGCGCACCCCATGTTGCCGCGCCATGGCGGCCACGGTCTCGATCAACTCCACGGCGCGCGTTTGATAGGCCTGCATGGCCAGGCCAAAACCCTGCCAGCTTGGTTGCTCAGCGGCCACTTTTTTCAGCAGAGCCTCCATCACATCCAGCGACAGCTCCAGCCGATCGACCTCTTCGGCGTCGATGGTGAGGTTGATGTGCGCGCGCGCCGCCATCTCGCACAAGCCCCAGACGCGTGGCACCAACTCGTCCATCACGCGCTGCGTTTGCGCGTCTTCGTAGCGCGGGTGCAGTGCGCTGAGCTTGATGGAAATGCCGTCGTTGTGGGCGCAACTGCCGTCGGCGGCGGGACGGGCACGCTGCGCGATGGCGGTGATGGCGTCGCGGTAGCTGGCCAAGTAACGCAGCGCGTCAGCGTCGGTGCGGGCACCCTCGCCCAGCATGTCGTAGCTGTAGCGCACTTGCGCTCCGCGCTCGTGCCGGATTTGCGCGCTGCGCTCGGCGCGCTCGTTGCGTGGGGCGCGGCTGCTGTCGGCCACGTCCATGGCCTCTTCAATGGTTTGGCCCAACACAAACTGCCGCCCCAACAGCTGCACCGCACGCACCGTGGCAGCGACCACCGTGCGTGCGCCCAACCGCGCCACGACGCCGGGGTGGGCGTTGGCGTCGTCGGGCAAGAACTTTTTGGACATGGCGATGGCTGTGGCCGACAGGTTCGCCAGCAAGCCGTCGCCGGTGCCGTCGAAATCGGCCCGGCCCAGCTGGTCTGCGGTGAGCGCGATGGCGGTCTCGGCATCGGGCACGCGCAGCAAGGCCTCGGCCAAGCGCATCAGCGCCAAGCCTTCTGCGCTGGAAATGGGGTACTCCTTGAGCAAGCTTTCCATGGCCCAAAAAGGCGGCGGGCTCTCGCGCACGGCCTGCACCCAGGGCTCGGCCACTTGGGCAGCGGCAGCCCAATCGAGCGCGCCTTGCAGCAAGCCCAGGCGCTGGGCCACGGTGTCGGATTCGGGGCGATAAGGTGAGGGCAGTCGCATGTTGGCTCCAGGGGCTTTTTTGGAAGATGTGCGTATATTCCTGCCAATGAAGGCGAATAAATCACCAAAATCAAACCTTTCGGCCGAACAAAACAAAGCTCAAGCCGATCAAGGCACGCAGCTGTTGGCAGCAAGCACGCCTTGGCTCGGCTTTTCGGGCTTGGACCGGTTGGACCTGCGCATCTTGGACGCATTGCAGCGCGATGGTCGTATGACCAACCTGAAGCTGGCAGACGCCGTGGCCCTGTCGCCCACCGCCGTGCTGGCGCGCGTGCAGCGGCTCACGCGCGACGGCTACATCCTGGGCTACGAGGCAAGGCTCAGTGCCGACAAACTCGGGCGCGGCATGACCGTTTTTGTAGAGGTGCTGCTCGACCACACCACGCCCAATGTGTTCGACGCCTTCAAAGCCGCTTGCCAGGCCAACGACGACATCTTGGAGTGCCACATGGTCGCCGGCGGCTTCGATTACTTGCTGAAAACCCGCATGGCCGACATGGCCGCGTACCGGCACTTCGCGGGCCAGGTCCTCTGGCAATTGCCGGGCGTGCGTGAAACCCGGACCTATGCGGTCATGGAAGAAGTGAAAAACAGCACAAGGCTGCCACTCGGTGTCTGAAACAAGGCAGGCAACGGTTGACGCCTACCCCAGAGCCAACCACCATGCAGCCAGCGCAGTTCGCCCACCCCGAGCCATCACGGTCCAACCCGACTTCCAACGGAGCAGCTCCCATGACACACCTCGCCCGCCTGCCGAAGCCTGTGTTGGCTTTCCAGCCAACCACCAAGCAAGCCCACCGCACCGGGGCCGAGCGCACCCGGCGCTACCGGATGGTGCTGGCTACGGCATTTTTTCTAGTGCTGGCATGGTGCGTTGCCCCGTCAGTCGGCGCGCAAACGCTGCAACCGGGTCTGTGGGAGATCACACAGAAGATGCAGTCCAGCTCCGGGCAGATGGAGCAGCAAATGGCAGAGATGAACCGGCAACTGGCGGCCATGCCCCCTGAGCAACGCAAGATGATGGAGGCCATGATGGCGCAGAACGGCGTGGGCATGGCAAGCGGCGCTGGCGGCGCGCTGGCCATTCGCATGTGCTTCACAAAGGAAATGGTCGAGCGCAACGAATTGCCAGCCCAAGAAGGCGACTGCAAAACCACCGTGTCGCCTCGTACGGGCAACACCATGAAGATGCGCTTTGTGTGCACCAAGCCGCCATCCAATGGCGAGGGAGAAATGACCTTCGTCAGCGCCCAGGCCTACACCTCGCGCATGACCGTCAACACCACCGCCAACGGCAAGGCAGAAAAAGTCACCATGAACTCTGCTGGGAAATGGCTGTCGGCGAACTGCGGGTCGGTGAAACCGATCCCGCAAACGCGATGAACCTGGTCGGTGAAACCGATCCCGCAAACGCGATGAACCTGGGCGGTGAAACCGATCCCGCAAACTCGATGAACCTGGGCGGCGAAGCCCCGGCCACTTCAGCCCCGCCGACCAAAAATGGCCGACCCCACCCGCACCATGGTGCTGCCCTCGGCGACTGCGGCCTCCATGTCGGCGCTCATGCCCATGGACAAGGTGTCCCAGCGGGCGTTGGCTGGCAGACCGGCGGCGGCCACTTTGTCAAACAGGTGGCGGGCCGCGCGGTGAACTTGCCGCTGTTGTTGCACATCGTCCGTGGGCTCGGGGATGCTCATGAGGCCACGCAACACCAAGTTGGGCAGCACCGCCACGGCGCGCGCCAGTGGCAGCAGTTCAGCGGGTGCCACCCCCGACTTGGCAACGCCGCCATCCACGTTCACTTGAATGCATACCTGCAAAGCAGCTCGGTCTGGCGGGCGCTGCGCGCTCAGCCGCTCGGCGATCTTCAGACGATCCAAGCTGTGCAACCAGTCAAAGCCTTCGGCCACCAGGCGGGTTTTGTTGCTTTGCACAGGGCCGATGCAATGCCACTCCAGGGGCAGGTCGGTGAGCAGCGCCATCTTGTCGACCGCCTCTTGAATGTAGTTTTCCCCAAAGGCACTCTGACCTGCCGCGAAAGCTTCGCGCACGGCTTGCGGGCCAAAGGTTTTAGACACCGCCAACAGTCGAACCGCCGTTGCGGGGCGCGCGTGGCGAACGCAGGCCTCTTGCAATGAGCCGCGAACAAGATAGAGCTTGTCGGCAATCGTCGTCATAATTGTTCAAAGATAGTAGATCTACTTCAGGAAACCGCGTGGACATCACCCAACTGCTGGCCTTCAGCGTCAAAAACAAAGCGTCCGACCTGCACTTGTCCGCCGGCCTGCCGCCCATGATCCGGGTTCACGGCGATGTGCGGCGCATCAACGTCGACCCACTGGACCACAAGCAGGTCCACGCCATGGTGTACGACATCATGAACGACACCCAGCGCAAGAACTACGAAGAGTTCTTGGAAGTGGACTTCTCCTTTGAGATCGACGGCTTGGCGCGTTTCCGGGTGAATGCCTTCAACCACAACCGCGGCGCTGGCGCCGTGTTCCGGACCATTCCTTCCAAGATCCTCACGCTCGAACAGCTCAACGCCCCGAAGATTTTTGGCGATTTGGCGCTCAAGCCACGCGGCATGGTGTTGGTGACGGGCCCCACCGGCTCGGGCAAATCCACCACGTTGGCAGCGATGGTGAACTTCCTCAACGAAACCGAATACGGCCACGTGCTGACCGTGGAAGACCCGATCGAGTTCGTGCACGAGTCCAAGAAGTGCCTGGTGAACCAGCGCGAAGTGGGGCCGCACACGCTGAGCTTTTCAGCTGCCTTGAGGTCTGCACTGCGCGAAGACCCGGACGCCATTCTGGTGGGTGAAATGCGCGACTTGGAAACCATTCGCCTGGCCATGACCGCCGCAGAAACTGGCCACTTGGTGTTTGGCACGCTGCACACCTCGAGTGCTGCCAAGACCATCGACCGGATCATCGACGTGTTTCCCGCAGAAGAAAAAGAAATGGTGCGGGCCATGTTGTCGGAATCGCTGCAAGCCGTCATTTCGCAGACGCTGTGCAAAACCAAAGACGGCCAAGGGCGCGTGGCAGCGCATGAAATCATGATCGGCACGCCGGCCATCCGCAACCTGATTCGCGAAGCCAAGGTGGCCCAGATGTACTCCTCCATCCAGACCGGCAACAGCTACGGCATGCAAACGCTGGATCAAAACCTCACCGATCTGGTTCGCCGCAACATCATCAGCGGTGCCGAGGCACGCGGCAAAGCCAAGATCCCAGAGAACTTCCCGGGCTGAAACCCAAGACCAAGAGGACCGCCATGGAACCAACCGTCAAAAGCGTTTTCGGACTGCTCAAACGAGGCAGCGACAAGCCAGCCGACAGCCGCAATGCTGGCGATTCCGTGTTCTTCTCGACCGCTTTCGCCGAACAAGGCGTGGATCCTTCCATGCTGGTTCCGTGGGAGGCGCGTGCTGTCGAAATTGGCGCCAAGTCGCTCAGTTCGAGTCGTGGTGTGCGCCTGTTGCAAGCGCTTTGGAAAAAAGACAAGTACATGGCCTTGCTGGACGACAACGCGATCCAGCGGTTGGAGCGTCACTTTCGTTTTGCCACTGTTGCAGCAGACCGCGACATCATTCGGCAAGACGAGTACGGCAACTTCATGATCGTGCTGCTCACGGGCTCTATCGCGGTGGACCGCGTGCAGCCTTGGGGTGAGCAACTGCGGCTGACAGAAGCGCGTCCGGGCGACATCCTGGGCGAGATGTCATTGCTGGACAGCGGTATGCGTTTTTCGCTCTGCAGTTCCTTGGCGGAGTGCGAAATTGCGGTGCTCAGTGCCGATGGAATGGACGACATGATGAGCCAAGACCCGCTCTTGGCAGCCAGCCTGATCGCCTTGCTGGCGCGCAAGTTGTCC
The DNA here is from genome assembly GCA_027483665.1 of Comamonadaceae bacterium. GTDB lineage: Bacteria > Pseudomonadota > Gammaproteobacteria > Burkholderiales > Burkholderiaceae_C > JAIXUC01. Next base: position 65,067 of record JAIXUC010000012.1, read on the forward strand.
TTGCGTCTTCGTGTGGTCAGCGCCCGCCTCAGCGAGCGCAAGGCTTGACCGTTTACCCCCTGAGCTGCACCGAGGTACCCAAACATGGAACGCGATCAGGCCAGTAAATTCATCAACGACTTGCTTCGGCTGCTGGTCAGCCGAAACGGCAGCGACCTGTTCATCACCTCCGAGTTTCCGCCAGCGATGAAGGTCGATGGCAAAGTCACCAAGGTGTCGCCGCAGGCCCTCACGCAGGCCCACACCATGGCGCTGGCGAGGTCCATCATGAGCGACCGCCAAGCCGCCGAGTTCGAGCGCACGAAGGAATGCAATTTCGCCATCTCGCCCATGGGCGTGGGGCGCTTTCGGGTGAACGCCTTTGTGCAGCAAGGCAAGGTCGGCATGGTGATGCGGGTGATCCCGGCCACGCTGCCCACCATCGACGGGCTGGGCGTGCCGCAAGTCCTGAAAGAAGTGACCATGGCCAAGCGCGGGCTGTGCATCTTGGTGGGCGCTACCGGCTCGGGCAAGTCCACCACGCTGGCGGCGATGGTCGACTGGCGCAACGAAAACTCTTACGGCCACATCATCACCATCGAAGACCCGGTGGAGTTCGTGCACCCGCACAAGAACTGCGTGGTCACGCAGCGCGAAGTGGGCTTGGACACCGACTCTTGGGAAGCGGCGCTGAAGAACACGCTGCGCCAGGCGCCTGATGTCATCTTGATGGGCGAGGTACGCGACCGCGAAACCATGGAGCACGCCGTGGCTTTCGCAGAAACCGGCCACTTGTGCTTTGCCACGCTGCACGCCAACAGCGCCAACCAGGCGCTGGACCGCATCATCAACTTCTTCCCGGAAGAGCGGCGCGCACAGTTGCTGATGGACCTGTCCTTGAACCTCAAGGCCATGATTTCTCAACGCCTGATCCCCAAGCAAGACGGCAAAGGCCGCTCGGCTGCGGTGGAGATCATGCTCAACACGCCGCTCATTTCCGACCTCATCTTCAAAGGCGAAGTCTCCGAGATCAAAGAGATCATGAAGAAAAGCCGCAACCTCGGTATGCAGACCTTCGACCAAGCCCTGTTCGATGCCTTCGAGAGCGGCGTCATCTCTTACGAAGACGCGCTGCGCAACGCCGATTCCGTCAACGACCTGCGCTTGCAGATCAAACTCAACAGCCAGCGCGCCAAGACACAAGACCTGTCGTCGGGCACGGAACATCTCGCCATTGTCTAGGGCCTGTTCACACTGTTTGTTCAAATGCGAACGTGGCAGGCGGTGTGTCAATCCAGGCGCGCGACGACGGCCAGACTGGGCGTCTGGCCTAGGAGTGCAACGCCGAGTGGCGCAGTGCCTGCCCCGTTCCCTCCGGGTTGCGGCCAAAAAGGCCATGCGCCGCGTTGCAAAGCCGCGCCGGGCAGGGAGCCCGTCTGCGTTTTGCGCCTTGCGCATGACCTTTTTGTTCCGCAACGCATCTTGAAAAACAGTGTGAACAGGCCCTAACCCCATGAGCATCACCAAACCCAAAACGTACGAACCCACACCACCGCGCACCTTGGCCTTTTTGGGCATGGGTGTGATGGGCGCGCCCATGGCCGCCCACCTGGTGTTGGCCGGGCACCGCGTGACCGCCTACAACCGCACACAGGCCAAAGCCGAAGCCTGGGCCCGTGAAGTTGAAGACAGTGGCAAAGCCTGTTGGGCGGCCACGCCAGCCCAAGCGGCGCAAGGCGCTGACATCGTCTTTTGCTGTGTCGGCAACGACGACGACTTGCGCTCGGTGGTGCTGGGCGAGCAAGGCGCGCTGGCTGGCATGAAGCCAGGGACCATCTTTGTCGACCACACCACGGCGTCTGCCGATGTGGCGCGCGAGTTACACGCTGCTGCTGCAAATGTGGGCGTGGCCTTCGTGGACGCGCCGGTCTCAGGCGGCCAGGCGGGCGCGCAAAACGGCTTGCTCACGGTGATGTGCGGTGGCGAGCAAACTGCATTCGAGTCGGTCAAGCCTGTGGCGATGGCCTTTTCTCGGGCGTTCACCCTGATGGGCGGCCCGGGTGCTGGGCAACTGACCAAGATGGTCAATCAGATTTGTATCGCGGGCTTGGTGCAAGGCTTGAGCGAAGCGGTGGCTTTTGGCGAACGCGCCGGGCTCGACATGAACCAAGTGCTGGATGTCATCGGCAAGGGCGCAGCGCAAAGCTGGCAAATGGACAACCGCGGCAAAACCATGGTGGCCGACCAATTCGACTTTGGCTTCGCGGTCGATTGGATGCGCAAGGACTTGGGGCTGGTGCTGGACGAGGCGCGCAAAAACGGCGCTCGGCTGCCAGTGACTGCGCTGGTCGACCAGTTTTATGCCGACGTGCAGCGCATGGGCGGCCAGCGCTGGGACACTTCCAGCCTGATCAAACGCTTGCGCTGAAGCGCGGCACCGCGCTGCGCGAGCGGACCGCGCTCAAGAAGCGGGCTTGGTCGGCGGCTGAAGCTTGCGAAGTTCGTCTTCGGAAATGAGCTCGAAGACCCGCACCACCTTTTGCACACCGCGCACGCCGCGCACGATTTGTGTGGCGCGTTCGGCTTCCCGCTCGGTGACCCGGCCCATCAAGTAAACCGTGCCGCGCTCGGTGATTACCTTGAAGGCGCTGGAGACCAGATCGCGCGCGTCCACCAAAGCTGCTCTGGCCTGGCCAGTCACCAGTACATCGGAAGAACGCTGCGTGAGCGTGGAGATGCCCAGAATGCCCAGATCGTTGACGATGCTTCGCACGTTTTCCACGCGGGACACCACCTGCTCGACCAAGGCGCGGTCTTGTGCTGTGGGCACCTCGCCAGTCAGCAGAACTTGGCGGTTGTAGCTGGTCACGTTGACGTGAACGCGCTCTCCTAGGTTTTCCCGGATTCGGCTGCCAGAGCGCAACTCGATGCCTTCGTCTTCAATTTGCGTGCCCGCTGTGCGGCGGTCGGTCGCCATCATGGCGCTGCCCACGATGGCACCGCCCACCACCAACGGCGCACAGCCTGTGGCCAAAGTGGAAGCGGCGGCGGCAGACAGCAAAACCAGGCTGCGGCGGCTCAGGTGGTTGGGGTTCATGTGGGGGACTCCTGTTCACCCAGCAATTGGGTGTCTACGCCGTCGCAAATGCAGTGCAGGCTGAGCAGGTGCACTTCTTGGATGCGCGCTGTGCGGTCGCTGGGCACGCAAATGTGGACATCGGTCTCGCGCAGCAAATCCGCCATGCGCCCGCCTTGTCGGCCAGTCAGCGCCACCACGGTCATCTCGCGCTCGTGCGCGGCTTCGACGGCTGCAATGACATTGGCCGAATTGCCGCTGGTCGAAATGGCCAACAGCACATCGCCGGGCTGACCCAGGGCGCGCACCTGCTTGGAGAAGATGGCGTTGAATTGGTAGTCGTTGGCAATGGCCGTGATGATGGAGCTGTCGGTGGTCAAGGCGACGGCTGCCAATTCGGGACGTTCACGCTCGAAGCGCCCCACAAACTCTGCTGCGAAGTGTTGAGCATCTGCGGCAGAGCCACCATTGCCACAAGCCAACACTTTGCCGCCGCTGGTGACACACGCCAAGATCGCCGAGACCGCAGCCGAAATGGGCTTGCTCAGGGCCTGAGCCGATTGGTATTTGAGGTCTGCACTGTCAATAAAGTGCTGTTGGATTCGGGTTTCAAGCATTGCGGGGCATGATAACCCTCGACTATTTCCGACCTGAGTTATCTCGAGGATTTACAGCTGCCAGTTACTCCGAGGTGAGCCCTTGGCGACTGAACTTCGCCCGAATCTGCGCACCTTCCCAGGGGTCACGTAGCCTCACCCAGCACTGCCTCTGTTCCTTGCCGGGCTACGCCATGTGCGCTATAAGGCACAAACGGTGTGACTCAGCGGGCCGCACCTGCGGTTTAAGAGGTAGCACTGCGCAGTGCTTCGGACCTCGACTCCACACATAAAGAAAACTACAAGGAGATTTACTCATGAGCAACTTGTTCCAACTGAGCATCGCACCCCGCCTCGGTTTGGCCTTCGGCGTGCTGCTGCTCACCACTGCTGCCGTGGTGCTGTTCGGCATCTCGCGCATGTCGAACTTGAACCAGTCGCTGACGCTGATCGGCGAAGACCGTGTGCCCAAAGTAGAGCAAGTGGTGACCATCGTCGAGCACACCAACCTGATCGCCCGCGAGTTGCGAAACGCCTTGATCTTCGACGACCCGGCCAAGGTGGGTGCTTCACTCGAGATCGCTGCCAAGGCCCACGACGACACCAGCAGGGCGATCGAGTCGCTCGCGCCAACCCTCGTGAGCGAGGAAGGCAAGAAGCGCTTGGCCCTCATGACGCTGACGCGCAGCCCGTTCGTGCTGGCGCAGGCGCAGTTCACCGAACTTGTGCGCGCCGGCAAGTCAGTAGAGGCCACAGGTTTTCTGGGCGACAGCCTTCGCCCTGCGCAGCTGGCCTACCTGGCGACTCTCAAGGACATACAGGACTATCAGTTCCGTCTGGTGGACGATGCTGTCAAGGCCGGTCAGGCCGAAATGCTCTTCAGCCGGTCCGTGATGTTCGGCCTGCTGGCCGCGATGGTGCTGGTCTCCGCTGCATGCGGCTGGTTGATTGCGCGCTCGATCGTCACGCCGCTGCAGCGCGCCGTGGTCAGCACCGGCCGAATCGCCGAGGGCGACCTGCGCGAGGTGCTGCAGGCCGAAGGGCGCGACGAGACCGCCGAGCTGCTGCGCGCCGTGGGCCGCATGCAAGACTCGCTGCGCACGGTGGTTGGCCAGGTGCGCAGCGGCGTCGACTCCATCACCACCGCCAGCGCGGAGATCGCCGCAGGCAACCTCGACCTCTCCCAGCGCACCGAAGAGCAGGCCAGCAGCCTCCAACAGACGGCGGCGGCGATGGAGCAGTTGACCGGCACCGTGGCGCAAAGCGCCGACAAAGCGCGCCAGGCCAATCAGTTGGCACAAGCCGCCAGCTCTGCTGCCAGCAACGGCGGCGAGGTGGTGCGCGAGGTGGTGGGCACGATGGAGCAGATCAGCGCCAGTTCCAAGCGCATCAGCGAGATCATCGGCACCATCGACGGCATTGCGTTCCAGACCAACATCCTGGCACTGAACGCTGCCGTCGAAGCGGCACGTGCCGGTGAACAGGGCCGAGGTTTCGCCGTGGTGGCCACGGAGGTACGTACCTTGGCCCAGCGCAGCGCGAATGCGGCCAAGGAGATCAAGACCCTGATCGCCGACAGCACCGAAAAGGTGGATGCCGGGGGCCGCCAGGCAGGCCGGGCTGGCATGGCGATGGACGACATCGTCAACCAGGTTCGGCGCGTCACCGACCTGGTGGCCGAGATCAGCAGCGCCGCGGTCGAGCAGAGCTCGGGCATCGGCCAGGTCAATCAGGCTGTGGCACAGATGGACCAAGTGACGCAGCAGAACGCCGCACTGGTCGAAGAGAGTGCGGCCGCCGCGCAGAGCCTGAGCGCGCAAGCGCAGGATCTCAGCAACGTCGTGGCGGTGTTCAAGATGGATGCTTCTGCGGTTGCTTCGACTGGTAGCGCGCCAGCGGCTGCCGCGCTGGAGCCTTGGGGCACTGACAGGCGTAGCCCGGGCTACGCCCAGAACGTCAAGCGTCCTGCGTTCAGTGCCAGGCCTGCAGGCCCAAAAAGCACCGCTCTAACCGTTGCTGGAATTGCGGCGGCCTCGTGAGCCCGCAGGGGCACTGGCTCCCGGGACAGCTTCTGCTGGGGCGATGTGCTCAAGTGACAGCACTCACCTGAATCAGCCCGTCCGCGACGCTAAAGTAAGGCCGTACCCAACATGCCCCATACCTTGTACATCACCCCCGGCTCGGGCAACAGTTTCAAGCCAGCTCTGGTGCTTCGCCAGACTGGGCGCGCCTGCACCTTCATCGCGCTGGACGTTCTCGCCGGACAGACCCGACAGGCCGACTTCCTGGGGATCAACCCCCGAGGCCAGGTGCCCTATCTGGTGTGTGACGACGGTCGCAGCGTCGGCGAATCCAACGCAATCGCATGGCTACTGGCCGAAGGCTCTTCACTGATGCCGTCTGACCCCGTGGCGCGCGCCCAAGCCGTGCAATGGATGATCTTCGAGCAGACCGCGCTGGAGCCGTTCATCTCGCTGGCGCGGTTCTACACCCTCGTCATGCCAGCGCTGCGTGCCGCGCACGAGGCCGACCTGCCACGCTGGCTGGAAGCTGGCGAGCGTGGCCTGGCCCTGCTTGACCGGCACTTGGCCGGCCGCGCGTTCATCACTGACCACGGCTACAGCGTGGCCGACATCGCTGTCTACGGCTACACCCACCTGGCTGGGGAAGGCGGCTTCAACCTTGCAGCCTATCCTGCCGTGCAAGCTTGGCTGCAGCGTGTGGCTGCCGCGCCTGGCTATGCCGACATCCACACCCTGCTTGCTGGGAGACCGGCGTGAACACCAGCGTGGAGCGGCTCGTGCGACCGAATCGTTATGAGGGACTGAACCTCATCAGCTTGCCGGTCTGGGTCTTCGACTTGGACCATAAGAGAGTGCTGTGGGCCAATGAGGCTGCGGTCGCCCTGTGGAACTCACCATCGCTGCACGAGCTGTGCTGGCGCGACATGGGCGCCGACATGTCGGCGTCGGTCCGGCGCCGGCTGGCCCAGTACCAGAGCGACTTCGTAGCCCACGACGCGACCTTCAACGAACAGTGGACGCTGTACCCGGCCGGCCAGCCGCTGCCGATGAACGTCAGCCTGCGCGGCCACCTCCTGGAAGACGGGCGCATGGCGATGCTGTGCGAGGCGCGACCCTCGGCGGTGGCCGAACCGGAATCACTGCGTTCAGTCGAGGCGCTGCTGCACACCGCAGTGATGATCTCGCTGTACGACCCGCACGGTTGCACGCTGTACCGCAACCCGGCTGCACGGTCTTCGGTGCACCGACTCGACGAGCGCCTGGACGAGCGCTTCGTCGACCCCGCCGCGTACCCGCAGCTGATGCGATTGCTGGCCGATTCCGGTATGGCTACGCAGACGCTAGCCGTGCGCACCGCACAAGGTGAGCGCTGGCACGAGATATCGGTCAGGCGCTGCAAAGACGCCGTGACGGGTGGCGACGCCATGCTGGTGAGCGAGGCCGATGTCAGCATCCTCAAGCGTACCGAGGCGCGCGCCCAGTTCCTTGCCCTGCACGACGCGCTGACCGGCCTGCCCAACCGCAGCCAGGTCATGCAGCGCTTCGACGAGGCGGTCGGCCGCATCGGCGATCTTGGTGAACAGGCGGCTTTGCTGTTCATCGATCTGGATCACTTCAAGAACGTGAACGACACATTGGGCCACGCGGCCGGCGATGCGCTGCTGGTGGAAGTAGCCCGACGGCTGCGCACGGCTGTGCGCAACAGCGACCTGGTGGCACGACTGGGCGGCGACGAGTTCCTGCTTTTGCTGGTGGGACCCGACATCCTCCACGAGGTCGAGCGCGTACGCGCCAGGCTGATGAACGCGCTGGCAGAGCCGATGTCGCTGTTGGGCCAGTCCGTGCACATCACCCCCAGCGTGGGCGTGGCCTTGTACCCCCAGGATGGGCAGAACGTAGACACTCTGCTGCGCAATGCCGACCTTGCGATGTACTCTGCCAAGGAGCGCGGCCGCAACGACCTGGCTTTCTACGATGCCGGCATGTCTGAGGCCTTGAACAACCGCACCTCGCTGGAAGCGGATTTGCGCCTGGCCTTCGAACGAGAGGAGTTTGAGGTTCACTACCAGTCCATCGTCGACGTCGCCAGCGGGCGCACCGTAGGCGCCGAAGCGCTGGTGCGCTGGCGCCACCCCGAAAGAGGGATGATTCCGCCAGACGTCTTCATCCCGGTATGCGAAGGCAACGGCTCGATCCGCAACCTGGGCCGGATTGTCTTCAACGCCGCGGCGCGCCAGCAGGTTGCCTGGGCAGCAGCAGGCCATGTGCTGAAGGTGGCAGTTAACTTATCGCCGCGCCAGCTGCGCGACCCTGAACTGCTGGCCGATCTGAAGGCCGCGCTGCAAAGCTCGGGGGCCGACCCGCGGTGGCTGCAGCTGGAGCTGACAGAGAGCATGTTTCTCGGCCGGGACCCAGCCGTGCTGGCGCTACTGAATGACATTCAGACTCTGGGCCTGGGCCTGTCGCTGGACGACTTTGGCACCGGGTACTCCAACTTGGCCTACCTGCAGCAGTTTCCGATCCAGACCCTGAAGATCGACCGCAGTTTCGTCCAATGCCTGGACGTCAACCGCCCGGTGGCCGAACTGATCGTTGCCATGTGCCGCCTTATGAAGCTGGGCGTGGTGGCCGAAGGGGTGGAGACCACCGAACAACTGGCCTGGGTGCGAGCACAAGGCATCGCGCAAAGCCAGGGTTTCCTGCACTCGCGCCCACTGCCCGCGGCAGCGTTCACGGCTCTGGTGGTAGTGGACTGCGTGGCAAGGTGAACCCGACTTTGACCCGCCTCTTTCTGCCATACCGATCAAAAGTCGGAGTCTTGGCTGAAGGTTAGTCGGTCGTGGTTGGTATTGGAGTGGTCTGAACTGCATCGTCAGCGCGCTGGCAGTCCAGCCAGGCACCGTCAGGCTGCCTTCAGATTCCCAAAGCCCTGTAATGCCCAGCGGGTGTCCGTCTGCATGTAAGTCTGCTTTTCCAGTTCGGTCCGAAGCCGGAAGTCGGCGATGTGGGCTGACCAGTTCTGGTTGGAGCACTGTGGCATCAGCTTGAGGCACGAGTTTTCACGGAAAGTGACAACAGTTCTCTTCGGGCCTCGTTTTTCAGCCGTTTCTGGCCGAGTTGACCGTTTCGAGCCTTGCTAAGTCATTGATTGGTAAGACGGTGAGGAGCCAACATCATTTACGGGCACAACCATTTCCGCACGCTGCGCTGGCTCATGTCGCGTCAAAGGCGGCGCGAAGCCAAGTGATGCCTTGCTCCGGGTCCATGGCCACCACGTCAAAGCGGCATGGGGGCCAGTGCCGGTAGCGCAACAAAAAGTGCTGCGCGGCTTGCACCAACCGGCGCCGCTTGAAGGCGTCGATGCTGGCCGCTGCACCGCCGTGGCGCTGGCCGCTGCGGCTGCGCACTTCAACGAAGACCAGCGTGCCAGCAGGCTCGCGCATGACGAGGTCAATGTCGGCGCGGCCGCGACCGGGCGGTCGATAATTGCGCATCACCAGCACGAGCCCAGCTGCCAACAGGTGCTTCAAGGCCGCGTCTTCTGCGTCCATGCCCACAGTCCGCGTCTTAGGCTTGTTGTGTGTTGGCAAGTTGTGAGCTTGCAATTGGCGAGCTTTTGACTGCCCCGGAGCCTTATCACCCATTGAACGCCCCTTACGCCACCGCCTTGGCAGCTGCCCGCGATGCTGCCGGCATGCAAGACATGCCGCGCGGCGCTTTGTTCGTGGTGGCCACGCCCATCGGCAATTTGGCCGATATCAGCTTGCGCGCTTTGTGTGTTCTGCAAACCGTGGAGCACCTGGCCTGCGAGGACACGCGCCACTCGCAGAGCCTGCTGCGCGCTTACGGCATGGAGCGCCCGGCATCGCAGTGGTTGGCGTTGCACCAACACAACGAGCAAGAGGCCACGCAAAAGGTGCTGGCGCTGCTGGCGCAAGGTGAGCGCGTGGCCTTGCTGAGCGACGCTGGCACACCCGCCGTGAGCGACCCCGGCGCGCGTTTGGTGGCCGCCGTGCAAGCGGCGGGTTTTCGCACCCTGCCCATTCCAGGCGCCAGCAGTGTGACCGCGCTGGTGAGCGTGGCGGGCTTGCCGCCCGAGCACAGCGGCTGGGTGGTGCAGGGTTTCTTGCCTGCCCGTGGCACCGAGCGGGCCACGGCCATGGCTGCCTTGGCGTCCGAGGTGCGGGCCGTGCTGCTGCTGGAGTCGCCCCACCGCATGGTCGATTTGCTGTCGGCGCTGGCACCACTGGGCCAAAGGCGCCTGACCATCGGTCGGGAGCTGACCAAACAGTTTGAAGAAGTCACCACGCTGCCTGCCGCCCAAGCGCTGGCTTGGCTTCAAAGCAACGCGGCGCGCAGCAAAGGCGAGTTCGCGCTGCTGCTGCACCCGGCGCTGCCAGAGGCTGAGGCTAAGCAAGCGGGGGCTGCGGTGTTGGCTGTGTTGTTGTCGGAGCTGCCGCTGAAACAAGCGGTGCAGTTGGCAGCGCGCATCACCGGCGAGCCGCGCAACGCGCTGTATGAACAGGCGCTGGCGCTGAAGGGACAAGACTCAGGCGAAGGCCATTCCTGAGCGCGTTTTTGCGCGGGCGGACTTGAACGCAGAAGCTGCTGCAGAAGCCGAAGGCGGCGGGCGCACGCCGTATTTGCCGTGCGGCACTAGCGGTAGTCGGCGCAGCAGGTGAACGCTGTAACCCCGGTTGCCCAAACAGCGGTTGATTTCGTCCACCGGCAACGGCCCCGAAATGACGACGATGCGGTTGGCCTCATCGAGCGCGCCGTCAGCACGCAGTTTGCGGCGGCGGGCCTTGGCCCACAGTTCAATGAATTCAGGTTTCCCGTGTTGGTGGACTTCGCCGGTGATTCGGTCGAAGGCCAAGGCCACGGCAGCGGTTTTCAGGCGGCAGCGGCGCTCGCCAGTGAAAGCGCTGGGCTGCTCGGCCATGTCGTACAGGCAGTATTGGCCCTGCTGAAGTTGGTACTGCAGGTTCACAGCGTTGAACTCTGTGGGTGTAGCGGCTGCGTCAGATGGCGGGGACCGGACGGGTTCAGGCCGCGAGGCCCGGTTTGCGGGTGCTCATGGCCTGACGGGCGCGTTCGCGCACTTCGGGCTCGGCCAGCGGAATCCAGGGGCGATCCAGCGGGCGCAGGCGACGCAGCTTCAGGTGGCGCAATTGGTCAGAGCGCTCCATGGCGCTGATCACCTGCTCTGGGTTGAGCATCAGCGCAAACGGGTTGGCTTGGCGGTCGTCGAAGGTTTGGCTCATGGGGGCTCCTGTGGTGCAGTGAACGCTGTCCCGCCGGCTGCGGCATTTGGCGATGGAGCCAATGTAGCCACGCCCTGGGCTGCCTGAAGTCGGCCCCCTGCTAAACCGCTTGTAGGTGTTTACCTGACAACAGCGGGTTGCGCAAAACTCGCGTTCATGCGGCGGTCGGGGTACACCCTGTCGCTACAGCAGAGCGGAAACCGAGCCACAAGGAGCGCAGCTTTGAAACCATTGCATGGCATTCATATCGTCGAGTTTGAAGGCTTGGGCCCCGGCCCGCTGGCGGGCCGCATGTTGGCCGACATGGGTGCACGGGTGACGGTGGTGGAACGCCCAGGCCCTGCCGACGTGGCCCAGCGCCTTGGCGGCGACCCCGCCAGCAGCCCTTTGCGCAGAGGCAAGCAAGCGGTGGCGCTTGACCTGAAAACCCCGGCCGGGCGCGAAGCAGCGCTGGCCCTGGTCGCGCAGGCCGACGGGCTGATCGAAGGGTTTCGGCCCGGCGTGATGGAGCGGCTGGGCTTGGGGCCGGCCGACTGCGCTGCACACCGCCCGGCATTGGTCTACGGCCGCATGACCGGCTGGGGCCAAGACGGGCCACTGGCCGCGCGCGCCGGGCACGACTTGAATTACGTGGCTTTGAGCGGCTTGCTCGACTTGGGGCTCGGCGATTCACCACAGCCTCCACCGCCCACCGCCTTGGGCGACGCCGGTGGCGCATTGGGCTTGGCCTTGGGCATGGTCAGCGGCTTGCTGCAAGCGCAGCGAACCGGACAAGGCTGCGTGGTCGATGCGGCCATCGGCGACATGGCCGTGGCCATGGGCGCCCTGGTGTGGTGGATGCGTGCCAACGGGCAAATTGACCCGGCGGCGCAGCGCGGCTGTGAACCTGGCCACTCGCCCTTCCACGACTCGCCTTTCTACGACCTGTACCTCTGCGCCGATGGCCGCAGCTTGTCGGTCGCGGCTTTGGAAGCACCTTTTTACAAAGAGCTGCTGCAGCGCTTGGGGCTGCACGATGTGGACCCCGCCCAGCAATACGAACACGCCCACTGGCCCGCCCTGAAAGCGCGGCTGCGCGCCGTGTTTGCCAGCCAACCCCTGGCGCACTGGGTGGCTGTTTTCGAAGGCAGCGACGCCTGCGTGGCTCCGGTGTTGAGGCCCGCAGAAGCCGCACTGCACCCACACCACGTGCATCGCCAAAGCTTGGTAGCGGGCGACGCCGCACCAGCGCCGCGCCTGCATCCGCTGCCCCTTGCCACAAAACCCCTGTGAGAGAATTCGCCCGCGCCGCTGCAATGGCGGCGCGATGCGGCTGTAGCTCAGTGGATAGAGTATTGGCCTCCGAAGCCAAGGGTCGTGGGTTCGATCCCCGCCAGCCGCACCAAACCTTGTCTGGCAAGTAAGTGATCGATCACAAGCGGATCTGATACTGAATCGCCCCGGGTTTTGAGGAGGTTTAACTCTCTGAGAGTATTGAGCTATTGACCTGCCCCCTTCTGCCATACCAATCCAAAGTGGAAATCTAGGGACAGGGACAGGGACAGGGACAGGGACAGGGTCACAGGGTCATCGAAGGGGTCAGGCTTCGTCCGCTTCCCAACTCCGGTGAGCACCAACGCTTAGCGACCGCTTCCACAATTGACCACTGGCTGCTTCTGGCCGGGAGTGTCAACTGGCAGGCGGTGTCAGGTGGTGGTCATCGACGCGGAGCTGAAGCATCAACGGCGGCCCGGACCATATTGCTGAAAGGCAATCAGGTAACCATTGCAGTCAACGATGGCGAACTCGCGGCTCCCGTAGGGCATGTCCTGCAGAGCCCAGGCCACCGTTACGTGCTCCCTGACTGCCGCAAAGTAAGCGTCTACATCTCCAACGGTCATGTAAATCGTTCCTGACAGCTGGGGCTCAAGCCTCCACAAATCCTGTGTTGTGAACACCAAGTGCGCGTCATCTTTGCTGACCGACAGGGTGTTTTCCGAAGTCACCGAGCAGCAAAATCCAGGAATCGATTGGTAGAAGTCTTTGGTTGACTGAAGGTCAATGCATCGCAACAACATGGACAACGACATCAAAATTCCCTCTCCATCAAGGTCAGCTCGTGGCCGAGAATTTCTGTCAAGGTGGGGCGTTTTGAGGCGGCACCGAAGGTATAGCTCCTTGAATGTGACGAACTGACTTCACCGCACCGGCCTCCACGATTCTTGGGGCGGTTCAGGGTGTGCGAGCAAACCTCGGTTCAAACAAACGGGGCAGGCTTCACTGAGGCCAGCTTCATCCTTACCCCTGCATTCGCGGTCTGTCGCTCGATTTCCCCCGGGAACGGTCTCATATCGCTTGCCAAGAGGATGGGCACGACTGCTACTCGCAGGCCCCAAAGATCGGCAAATTCGAAGGTGAAGTACACCTCTCCCGGACGGACAAAGTTTTGTGGCTCGATCTCATCAGCTTCCAACCAAACGCTACGCACGATTCGCAGTGTCCCGTTCAATTGGACCGGCATGTTTCGGCCCTTCACGCCCAGTATCTGGAAATACTCCGTTAGGTTCGGTCGCCCCGGGACCCCGCCCGGTGCAAGACGTCTTGGTGGTACGTACTCGAAGATCGTCTCTGGTACAGGCCCAGCCGGATCGCGCAAAGCCCCATCAGCATCTTTGATGGGTAAAAACTTGGCGTTCAACAGCCCGTCAGCACGTATGTCTGACAGAGTGAACTCAAAATGGGTTGCTAAGAGCCGCGCAGTGTCTGGGCTGTCTCTGTCAATCGCGGCTGCCTCGTCAAATACCTGCTGCATGGTGTTCAACACAGTGTCTCCTTTGATTCAACGGTTTCCGAGGTCGCGGGGGCCATTGGGTCGAAGTCAGGCAACCACGATGAAAGCAGGCTCAGTGCAATGCCTGGACCAGAGCGGCTAAGCCTGACCCCAAGCACGGTCAGGCCCGGGAGTTTGCTCGGTCGGTGTTCACACTACCCACCTACCGCAGGCCGAATTTCCCACAAACTGACACCGCTTTCAACACGCTCCCGGCCATTAGGAACCAGCTGATGCAGATCGGTTTTGCACCAGCTGAGGGCTTCCAAACAGATGAGTGCAGTTGTTGCCAAGCCGGCAGTTGGACAACTGCTTGCGGTACCTCACGTCATACCGACGATCGGCACCTCGAGCCTCAAGAATTGCGACGAAGCTCAGCTGGCCTATGGGACCAGCCGACGCGGTCCTCTTGGGCACTCCTTGACGACTCTGGCGTTGGCCACAAAGAGAACCCCGCCAGCTCGGACGCCTCGAACCTGAGTGCAGCGCTTTGGCTTTCCGTCGTTCGAAACCGCTGGCAATCAGGGTCCGTCGCGAAGGCCCGCAACTTGGCTTGCCGTTCACTAGCGGTTCATCTATGCCTCCATTCATCAAGAGCATCTGCCACCTGCAGTAGTTGCGCGCGCACACCGCAAAATCGGGCTGTGAATCAGGCTGACACGACATGGCTGATGTTTGATTTCAGAGACCCCGCCGCAGTGAAGGAGTGGGGCGCCATCGACGACCGTGTGATGGGCGGAATCTCAAGCAGCCGACTGAGGCACGATCAGAGCGGCTACGCCGTCTTCGAAGGTACCGTCTCGCTTGAGCGCAACGGCGGCTTCGCATCGGTTCGCTCAACGCCGGCTAGCCGGGGTTGGCCCGCCGCGCGGACCTGCTTCATCGAGGCCCGCGCCGAGGGCAAGCGCTTCAAGCTAAGCCTGCTGACCAGCAATACCTTCGACAGCGTCAACTACCAAGCCACTTTTGCCCCAAGCACCATCTGGCAGACGGTCAGCATCCCATTAGCGACGTTCCGCGCTACTTTTCGTGGTCGTGAGGTCGTTGGGGCACCCCCTCTTGATCCAGCTGGCATTTGCCAAGTCGGCCTCATGATTGCTGAGCGCCAGGCTGGAACCTTTGCTCTCGAAGTCCGTCGGATCGGCCTGGCGTGATCCTGAACTGCCTTCGCCCTTGGCGTTCGCTGCCGCACAGACTTCAGGCCAGTGGCTCTTTATCGTGGTGGGTGAATGGTTCACTCAGGCTCCTCGCGCTGCAAAGCGGGGAGGCCAGTGGCCAGGCACCAAACCACCCCGGAGGCCATCCATGAACATCGTCAAGCAAGCAAGTCCCGAGCTGGCCCACGTGGCTGACTTGATCAAGGACATTCCCATCGCCATGCTCACCACGATCGGCGCAGACGGCGAGCTCAGCGGCCGACCCATGGGTGGCTTGGAGATGGACTTGCACGGGGCGATTTGGTTCTTCACCCACATCCGCTCCACCAAAGTCGAGGAGCTGCACTCGGTCAGCCTGGCCTTCACCGACCAAGACAAGTCCACCTACGTGTCTTTGTCGGGCCACGGCGAGATCAGCACCGACCGCAACGAAATTCGCCGCTTGTGGACCCACTTTGTGAAGCCCTGGTTTCCTGAAGGCCCCGAGTCGAGCGACCTGGCGCTGCTGAAGTTTGTGCCCGATGCGGCGGAGTATTGGGATGGGCCCAGCAACAAGATGGTGCGCGCCTTTGGCATGTTGGCTTCGATCGCCGCAGGTTCGCCCATCGGCGTAGGCGAGCACGGCTCGCACGAGGGGTTGTCCGCGCAAGGCTCGGCCAGTGCAAAGTGAAGGCTCGGTGAAGGTTCCGTGAGGCGCCGCTCACCTCGCTGCGCGAGGGCTTGGCGACACCCCTCAATCGGCGGCTGATGCAAAGGAGCACCGCCGTCACACATTCGCACAAAAACCAGTGGGGCAGCCCAGCTGATGGGTAGACACTCGGGCGCTGGCGCGCTGTCGGTGCGCTGGCGAACCCGAGGCAAAAAGGGCTCAATAAAACGGTGCTGTCGCTTCCTCTGCTTCAAACGCTGCCTGCACCGCGGGGCGTTGGTGAACGCGTTGAAGCCAAGGGCCGATATGGGGGAAGTCACGTGCTTTGCGGCCCGAGAAGTTGCGCGTCCATCGGCACAGCATGAAAGCAAAAGGGTCGACCGCACGGTAGTGGGCACCCAGCAGCCAAGGACCACTGTGCGCGGCCAGTTGGTCGTCCAGCTGTTGCAGCAGGGCCAGTGCATCGGCCTCGGCGCGGCGCTTGAGGGGCGCTGGGTCCACATCGTCCGCCAGCCGCGCCGGGTAGAAGTAATGCATCAGGCGGATTTGCAAGGTGTTGGTCAGCCACGCCATCCACTTGTAGTAGTGCGCGCGCTCGGCGCTTTGCAGCGCCGGGGCCAAGTCAGCGGCTGGGTACATGTCCGCCAGGTGCATGGCGATGGCAGCGGTTTCATACAGCACCAGGTCATCGGCAACCAACACCGGAATCTTGCCGTTGGGATTGAGCTTCAGGTACTCGGGGCGCTTGTGCGCACCGCCGTCGCGGTCCACCAAGATCAATTCGAAAGAAGCGCCGACTTCACGCAGCAAAACATGCGGCGTGAAGCTGGCGTTGCTGGGGTGGTAGTGCAGTTGGATCATGGGTGGATGAGGGCATTGCGCAACGGCAAACCAGGGTGCGCGAGATTGAACATGTATGTCATGTGAACCTCAGTGGTCATTCATATCGTCAACGAAAACGGCATCGGCGTCCACTGAAGCAAAGGTCACACGGCAGCTGCTGTTGAAGCCAATGGCCGTTCACACCCTCACCCCCGCCCAGGCCAAACCTCCGTCACGGCCACCTGCACAAAGGCTTGGGCCTGCGCTGAAAAATCCCACTGTTCGATGCGGCAGCAGCCGGAGTCTGAGGGCTCGTTCCAGCGCAGCAGGTTCACGGAGTTGGGTACACCGCGGCGAATGCGCGATGAAACGGCGGTGCCGGCTTGTACGGCCCACAGGGGGCGGGGCATGTCGGACAGCGGTTTGACATAGGGCAGGTGGATGTGCCCTCCCAGCACCAGGTCTGCGCCGGCTGCTGCCCACACGGGCAGCGCTTCGGCCTGGCCGCGCAGCAGGTTGGGCAGGTCTTCTGCACGGGTCACGGCCACGGGTTGGTGCACCACGACCACGCGCAACTGCTGGGGGCTGGCAGCCGTCAGGCGTTGCGCCACGCGCTCGATTTGCTTAGGCGACACCTCGCCGTTTTTGTGCCGCCAGCGGCGCGTGGTCTTGACCCCCAGAATCAGCCAATCGGGCGTGGCCACCACGGGCTCTAGGTCGGGGCCGAAGGCTGCGCTGTAGCGGGCATAGGGCTGGGTGAAGCGGGCCCACAGGTCAAACAAAGCGATGTCGTGGTTACCAGGAATGGCCAGCAGCTTGGCGCCGTGTTGGCAGAGCCGGTCGGCAAAGGCGCGCGCTGCCTGAAACTGTGCGGGCCGAGCGCGCTGCGTGATGTCGCCTGACAGCACCACCATGCTGGGCCGCTGCTCCTGTGCGAGCTGGGCCAGGGCCTGCACCACCTGCGGCTGTTCGGTGCCGAAGTGGGTGTCGGAGAAGTGCAGCAGCAGGCTCATGGCGAAGGCGTCGTGGAAAAGTGCTGCGCCGACTCCGCGCTTTGTAAAGCCTTTGGCTCTTGCAGCAGGTACAGCGGCCTCTCCAGCACGCGAAAGTCGATCGGCACCCGCATGCGGGCCACTTCGCCGTCGTAGGCCACCGACACGTGGTGTTGGCCGGGTGCCTTGGTCGGGCGCACCACCATGTGTTGAAACTCGAAGCTCTCCACGCCCGCGGCCTCGCCCAAGCGCCCCAAGGCCCCTTGCAGCATCAGGCCCAGCATGGGCAAGGTGCCAATGGGCTTGAGCATGAGTGCAGCCACGCTGCCGTGGCCGGGCGTGCCAGCCACGGTGTCGCGCGGGTCTGCACCGAACTGCTCGAGTTGCAGGCGGTTGTTGCCAACGAACAGGGTGAGCGTTTGCACGTCGCGCGCGCTGCCACCCATTTCAATGTGCAGGCGCAGCTTGCGTTGCGCGCGCAGCAACGTGGCGCAAGCCGCCACCATGGCCACCCAGCGGCTTCGGCCAAAGCGGGCTTTGTAGGCCTCGCGGTCTTGCAGCAAGTCGGGGTAGAGGCCCAGGCTGGCGTTGACCAAAAACACGCGATCGTTGATGCCGGCCACCTGCACCGGGGCTGGCACAGCGCGCAGCAACAGGCGCACGGCTTGGGCTGGGTCGGTCGGAATGCCGTGCGTGCGCGCAAAGTAATTGAAAGTGCCCAGAGGCACCACACCCATGGCGCAACCACTGGCGTGCGCCGCCTGCGCAACGGTGTTGAGCGTGCCGTCCCCGCCCACGGCCACCACCGCGCTGCGCAATGCCAGGGCTTGGGCTGCGGCGCGGCGGGCTGCAGCGGCCAATTCTTCTGGTTTGCAAAAAAGCAAATCGCCGGTGCGCCCGGCAGCTTGCAACTCGGCCTGAACGAGCGCGCTTTTGGCCTGCGCGTCCTGGCTGCCAGCAGCCCCGTTGATGAGGAATTGCAGCGGCTGGGTGGGGTCGAGTGGGGGCAGCATGCGGTGCGCTGATGGCGTCTCAGTCGTGGCGCAGCAAGTCGCCAAAAACGGTGTGGTCACCTTGCCGGCGGTCGGCACCTGGGGCGTCATACAACACCAGCCAGCGCGCTTTACCGCCCGACAAGGCTGGCGGCAGATCGCAAATGGCTTCGGCGCGGTTGGTGCCGCGCCCGTGTGGCAGCTGCACCGATTCGGTGAGCGCTTCTTCAAATCGAACCGGCTCGCGACTGGCCGCCAGCAGTGGCCGCGCACCGGGCCACTTGAACACCCGGATGTCGCCGTTGAGCACCATGGTCGGGCCAGCCAAGATGTAGAGGTCGTCACCCGAGAAGTGCAGGTCGCGCACGCCCA
>JAIXUC010000020.1 GCA_027483665.1 Comamonadaceae bacterium
ACCGTGGTCTGGGGCATCAACTGGCCGGTGATGAAGCTGGGTGTGACTGGCTATCCGCCTTTGAGTTTTCGGGCGCTGTCCATGTGGCTGGGCCTGCCGGTATTGGCAGCCGCGCTGTGGTGGATGAAGGTGCCATTCCGGGTGCCGCGCGCGCACTGGCGCGAGCTGTTTGTGCTGGCTGCCACCAACATGTTTGTCTGGCACGCCTGCATCATCGTGGCGGTGCAGTCGCTCTCCAGCGGGCGCTCGGCCATTCTGGGCTACACCATGCCCATCTTCTCGGCGCTCATTGGCGCTTGGGTGTTTGGTGCGGTCTTGAGCGGGCGCGGCTGGCTGGGCGTGGGCGCGGCGGCTTTGGGCGTGCTGCTCTTGCTGTGGCACGAGATCACAGCCATCAGCGGCCAACCTGGCGCGGTGGGCTTGGCGCTGGTGGCTGCAGCCAGTTGGGCCTTGGGCACACAGCTTTTGCGGCGCACCACCATCCCTTTGCCCACGCTCACCCTGAGCTTTTGGATGACCGCACAAGCCACGGTGGTGATGAGTGTGCTGGCCGTTTTCTTGGAGCAGCCACAGTGGCACTGGCCTGCACCCGTCACTTGGTTTTCTGTGCTCTACAACGCGGTGCTGGTGTTTGGCTTTGCGCACGCGGCTTGGTTCACGCTGGCACGCGGCCTGCCGCCGCTGGCCTCCACGCTGAGCGTCATGCTCATTCCGGTTTTGGGCGTGTTCACCGGCGCTTGGTGGTTGAGCGAACCCCTGCACTGGCAGGACTGGGCCGCCGTGTCTTTGATGGTGGTGGCCATTGCCAGCGTGCTCTGGCCTGCACGCGCTGTGGCCTTGGATTCAGCGACTGCGCCAGCCGAATCAAGGACGCCAAAGGCTTAAGCGCTGGGTTCGTTGCCCTCCAGGCCTTCCATCACATCCATCGCCAGGCACAAGTCGGCCCAGGCTTTGGCTTTGTCGGGCAGGTTGCGCAGCAGATAAGCCGGGTGGTAGGTGACGACCACCGGCAGGCCCTGGTAGCGCCAGACTTGGCCGCGCAATTTGCCCAGCGGCTGGGCTGCCACATCGGGCAGGCTCTCGGCCAGCAGCGCCTGCGCTGCGAATCGCCCCATGGCCAAGATGACGCGCGGTTGCAGCAAGGCAATTTGCCTTTGCAGGTAAGGCAGACACTGCGCCACTTCTGCGGGGGTGGGGTTGCGGTTGCCAGGCGGGCGGCATTTGATGACGTTGGTGATGTAGGCCCGCTGCGCTGGTGGTTCCTGAGCTTGGTCCTGCGCCTGGGTCGGCGCATCGCTGTCACTGGCTTGGCGCGTCACACCCATGGCCAGCAGCATGCGGTCAAGCAATTGCCCAGCCGGGCCGACAAAGGGCTCGCCCAGCCGGTCTTCCTGCTCGCCGGGCGCTTCACCCACCACCATCCAGTGCGCCCGCTGCGAGCCCGCGCCAAACACCGCTTGCTGGCGCTGCTGGCACAAACCACAGGCCTGGCAGGCTGAAACCTGGGCACGCATGTCATCCCAGACCAAAGAGGCGATGGCATCGCTGGGCGCCGCCACCCGTTGGGCACCAGGCGCAGGTGCAGGCGCAGGTGCAGGTGTAAGTGCAGCCGCCCGGCCCAGCACGGGTGCGTCCACTGCAGGCGCGGCTGCCAAAGCCACCGGCTCGGGCTCTGGGGCAAGCGACTGCGGCAACCACACGCGCACGCCCATCTCGGCCAGCATGGCGCGCCGGCGGCTGTCGAGTTGTTCAGCCAAGCCCATGGCCATGCTCCTTGCGGTGTGCTGCATGTTGCGCGACAACAGCCTGGCACTCGTCGCCTCGCCCGTCGCTCGGAGCCAGCCACAGGCGCATGACCACCGCGTCTTCCCGCTGGCTGCGCGCTGCTGGGTAATAGCGTCGGCGCAGCCCCACGGCCTCGAAGCCCAGCCGCTGGTAGAGCGCTTGCGCGCGCGTGTTGCTGTGGCGCACCTCCAGCCACAGCTGCTCTGCGCCTTGGGCCAGCGACCACTGCACCAGCCGCGCCATGATGAGCCGGCCCCAGCCGCGGCCTTGGTGATCGGGGTCTACTGTGATGTTGAGCAAATGCACCTCTTGCACGCCCAACATAGCCACAGCGTAGCCCAGGACGGTGCAGCCGCTGGCAGCGAAACCTTCAGGCTGCGCAGACCCTTGCAGCAGCACCGGCATGTGGTAGCCCGCACGCAGCGAGTCCTGAAAATTGCCCAGCGACCATGGCCACGGATAAGCCCTTTGCTCGATGGCCAACAGGCGCTCCAGTGCAGCTTGCTCAGCCACGCGCCAATGACCATCGGGGCGGTGGGTTTCATCGAGGCATGGGGGGCATGGGGGCGATGGCGGGTAGTCAGACGCCTCTTGGTCATGGCCCGCAGCCTCAAGCGCGCTGCGCGATGCGGTGGTCGAGCCGGGCAAGGTCATGGCCCCTCACGCCCTGCTGGGGCGGGCGCTCCATCCCGCCGCGCTGAGGCGGGCGCTCCATCAAGCCCCGCTGAGGCGGTTGCTGAAACGGGTTGACGATCGCGCAGCGCGGTGCGCTCTGCCGTGGTTTGCGCCACTTTGTCGCGCACATACAGCGGTGCTGCCTGTTCCGCGGCCACCACAGCCCCTGCGCGCCACAAAGCGGGAGCCAATCGCAACAAAGCCATGGCCGTGGGCAAAGCCAGCACGCGCGGCATGAAGAAGGCCCCGCCAAGCGAGGTTGCCGCAACCCCGGCGGCCGGGCCCTCGCTTCGCGCATCGCCGTCCGGCAGGTTTTCCCCATAGGCCTCGAACACATTGCCCGCCATCAGTGCGCCTTCCCAAGCCAGTACCTGGCCGGGCGGGCAGACCGACACGCCCGAGCGGGCATGCCAGGCGTGGCCGTCCCAATGCCAGCGCGCTTGATAGACCTCGCCCATGCGCGCATCCAGCAAAGCCAGCACCGACATCGGCGCTGGTGCCACTTCAATGCCCGCGGGCCGCTGCAACTGCCCGCGCGCTTGTTCGGCAACGGCCAGCAAGGTGTTCACGGGCAGCAGCTTTACACCCGATCCAAAGCCCAGGCCCTGGGCCACGGCGCAAGCGGTGCGCAGGCCGGTGAATGCGCCAGGGCCTTGACCGAAGGCAATGGCGTGCAAATCAGCCAGCCTCAAACCCGCTTGGGCCAGCAGCTTCAAAGCCAACGGAATGATCTGCTGTGAAGCCGTTGCGCCGCCAGCGCCCAAGTGCTGCCAAACCTGCTGGCCGTTGCTCACGGCCACCGACAGGGTGTCGGTGCTGCTCTCCAGCGCCAACAGGCGCAGGGGCGCTTCGGATGAGCTGAGGGTGGCCGCCGTGGGGCGTGGCAAAGACATCGCGGGATTATCAAACGAGGGCCTTGCGTAGACTGCCGCTAAATGCCATCTCCCTCGTCTGTGCCAACCCGCGCCACACCTCGGCTTCTTTCGCGCTTGTGGCGCCGCTCGGCAGCCGTTGCGATGGCTTTGACGCTGGGCAGCGCAGCGCTGGCGCAAGGCTTGCCGCCCGAGGTGGAAGCGGCTTTCAAGCGCGCGCAGATTCCGCCCGAAGCGGTTTCTGTCTGGCTGGCCGAAGCCGACGGCAGCCGCGCACCGCGCCTGGCTTGGCAGTCGGTGCAAGCGGTGCAGCCCGCCTCGCTCATGAAACTGGTCAGCACCTATGCCGCGCTGGATTTGCTGGGCCCGCAGTTTCAATGGCGCACGCCGGTGGTGCTGGAAGGCGCGGTGCGCGAAGGCACGCTGTATGGCAACTTGGTCATTCAAGGCCAGGGCGACCCGACGCTGGTGGTCGAGCGCGCTTGGCTGCTCATGCGCCGCGTGCGGGCTTTGGGCATTCAGACCATCGCGGGCGACATCGTGCTGGACCGCAGCGCTTTTGCCACCGCGCCGGCCGACCCCGCCGCTTTCGACGGCGAGCCGCTGCGCCCCTACAACACCACGCCCGATGCGCTGGTGGTGAACTACAAAGCCTTGGTGCTGACGCTGGTGCCCGACGCGCTCAACCGCGTGGCCCACGTGCAGGCCGAGCCGCCATTGGCCGGCGTGGCCATCAGCGCAGCGGTGCCGCTGACCGGCGGCGACTGTGGCGACTGGCAAAGCAGCCTGCTGGCCGACTTCAGCGACCCAGCGCGCATCACGCTCTCGGGCAGTTACCCGCAAGCCTGCGGCGAGCGCGCCTGGCCCGTGGCCTACGCCGACCCGCTGCGCTTCAACCACCGCGCCATCGGCGGCCTGTGGCAAGCCGTGGGTGGGCGCTTGTTGGGCCAGGTGCGTGACGGCTTGGTGCCCGCTGGCAGCCTGCCTTCGTTTGAAGTGCGCTCACCGGCTTTGGCCGAAGTAGTGCGCGACATCAACAAGAACAGCAACAACCTCATGGCGCGCCAACTCATGCTGACGCTGGGCTGGGCCCTAGGCTCAGACGGGCCCACGCTGCTCAGCACGGCAACATCATTCGCCCCAGGCAGCGCTGCGCCACGCCAGCCAGCCACCATCGAGGGCTCACGCGCCGTGGTGCAGCGTTGGTGGCAAGAGCGCATCGCCCGCCGCTTGCCCAACGGCGCGTTGCTGCCGGGCGACGAAGCGCCCCTCATCGACAACGGCTCGGGCCTGTCGCGCGCCGAGCGCATCAGCGCGCAAGGCTTGGGGCGCATGCTGCAAGTGGCCTGGGCCTCGCCGCTCATGCCCGAGCTGATGGCCTCGCTGCCGCTGGCCGGTGTGGACGGCACCCTGCGCCGCAGCCGCGCCCGCCCCGGCAGCGCCCACCTCAAAACCGGCAGTCTGGCCAACGTGACCGGCATCGCAGGCTATGTGCACGGCAGCAACGGCAGGCGCTGGGTGCTGGTTGCCATCGTCAACCACCCCCGAGCCAACGCCGCGCGGCCCGCACTGGATGCACTGATCGATTGGGCTGGGCGGGAGCCTTGAGGAGCGGTCGCGGTTGCGCCATCTCGGTGCACCACTGAGCGCTAAGCGCCGCCAAAATCAACGCATGACCGCCCCAGACCTCATTGGCTTTCTCGCCGCCACGCTCACCACCGCCAGTTTCGTGCCCCAAGCTTGGCTGACGTTTCGCACCAAGGACGTGAGCGGGATTTCGCTGGGCATGTACAGCGTGTTCACCGCGGGGGTGGCTTTGTGGTTGGCTTATGGCTGGTTGATCAGCGCTTGGCCGGTGGTGGTGGCCAACAGCATCACGCTGGCTTTGGCGGCCAGCATTTTGGTGATGAAGCTGCGTTATTCGGGGCGCTGACCTCAGCGCGCAGACGCTGCGCGCTGGTCTCAGTTGGCAGACGCTGCGCGCTGCAATCTGTCGCGCACGGCGTCCCACTCTGGCCCCTCGGGCGGGGCTTCCACCCAGATCAGGCGCACTGCTTGGGCGTCGAACTCGCGCAGCACCGCAAAGAGCTGTTGCGCCGTGGCCGCGGCGTCGTCGGGCATGCGGCGTTGCAGCACCTGGGTGGTTCGCACATGCAAGAGGCTGCGGGCGTAGACCGCGATGCGTGGCGGCTGCTGGCCAGCACGCTCCAACTCGCCAGCCAGCATGTCCAGGCCGGTTTGCAGGGCTTTGGCATCCATGAGGCGCACGCGGGCATCGGGCGCGTAGTGGGCCGCGAGCGTGCCCGAGGCTCGTGGGTTGCTGCCCGCCCATTCCTCAGCAGACCGCACGCGTTCGCCAACGACCGCTTCCATCTGTGCGGCGCTGATGGCCCCCGGTCGCAGCAGCACCGGCACACCGCGCGTGCAGTCCACGATGGTGGATTCGATCCCCACGCTGCAAGGCCCGCCGTCCAGGATGAGCAAAGGGTCGGCCTGACCGCCTGCGAATTCCGAGGCCACGTGCGCTGCCTGCGTCGGGCTGACTCGGCCAAAGCGGTTGGCACTGGGTGCGGCCAAGCCCCACACGCCCACTTGGGCGCAAGCGCGTAGAACAGCCTGTGCCGCCGGGTGCGCTGGGCAACGCAGGCCAATGGAGTTCTGGCCGCCCGCTGCAGCAGCGGCGCGCTCGGGCCTGCGCGGCAAGATGAGCGTCAGCGGACCCGGCCAGAAGGCCTGCATGAGCCGGTTGGCAAATGGCGGAACATGGCTTGCAAACTGCGCCACGGGATTGGGTGCATCGGCAAGTGCGCGGGCGTGGGCGACATGCACGATCAGCGGGTGGTCAGCCGGGCGACCCTTGGCTTGGAAGATGCACGCGACCGCTGCGGGCTGGTCGGCATCTGCCGCCAAGCCATAGACGGTTTCGGTGGGCAAGCCCAACAAGTGGCCTGCTCGCAGGTGCTGTGCTGCCCGCTCGTTAGCATCAGGCGCGTCAGCTGACAGGACAGAGATGTTGGCAGCCACGCGCGCTTTCAGAACGCTTCGATGCCCAGCACCGCCGCGGCCTGCAAAGCGGTGCGGCGCACGGCCTGCGGGTCATCGCCCGTCAAGGTGATGTGGCCCATCTTGCGGCCCGGCAGGGCGCGCTGCTTGCCGTA
Organism: Comamonadaceae bacterium; assembly: GCA_027483665.1. GTDB lineage: Bacteria > Pseudomonadota > Gammaproteobacteria > Burkholderiales > Burkholderiaceae_C > JAIXUC01. The sequence continues at coordinate 6,491 of JAIXUC010000020.1, forward strand.
GAGGTGCAGATGCGCGCCGGGCAGGGACAAGACTTGGTCCCACGGCGGTGACCCACCGTCGGGCCACAAGTCCCCCAGCAGATTCAGCATGACGGCGGCGCTGTGTTGGCGCGGCTGAACCAGCGGCAGGCCGGCGAGTGTGCGCACTTGCAGCTCGAACTGGGATTGGTCGCAAGAGTCCAGCGTGTGATGCCCGCTGTTGTGCGGACGCGGCGCGATTTCGTTGACCACCAACGCGCCCAGTTGACGGGCCTCGGCGCTGCCAGCTTGCAGCACAAAGAACTCCACGCACAGCACCCCCACATAGCCCAAACCTTCGGCAAGGGTGCGGGCGGCCTGCACGGCTTGGTCGGCCGTGGCTGGGGGCAGCACGTCGCCCCCAGCCTCGGTCACGGCCAAGATGCCCTCGCGGTGCAGGTTGAGCGTGGGCGCGAAGTGAACCATGTGCCCGTCCCAGCCACGGGCCAGCACCACCGAGCACTCTTGCGCCAAGGGCAGGCGCTGCTCCAGCACGCAGGGAACCCGACCCAGACGATCCCAGGCGGCCAGCAGTTCTTCACGGTTGGCCACGCGCGACTGTCCTTTGCCGTCGTAACCCATGCGGCAGGTCTTCAAGATGCCGGGCAGCAGCGTGGCCTGCACCGCAGCCGAAGCTTGCGGCGAGTCCACACAAGCAAAGGGCGCGCAAGGCACGCCGCAGCGCAAGAAGTGGGTTTTCTCAGCGTGCCGGTCTTGCGCAATGGCCACGGCCTGCGCGCCGGGGGCGACGGGGCGCGCCAGAGCCAGCCGCTCCAGCGCCGGGGCTGGCACGTTTTCAAACTCGGTGGTGATGGCAGCACAGCTTTGCGCCAATCGGTCCAGGCCCTCGGCATCGAGGTAGGGCGTGGCGATGTGCAGGTGGCTCACCAGCCCGGCAGGGCTTGCGGGGTCGGGGTCGAGCACAGCGGTGCGAAAACCCATGCTTTGCGCCGCATGAACAAACATGCGCCCCAATTGGCCACCGCCCATCACGCCCAGAGTACGCAGTGTTGCGCCGTCAAGGGCGCCTGGCAGCAAGGGGGGCTGGTTCATCAGGGCGACTCGGCGGCGTCCGGCGGGGGCGGCACCACCATGGCGCGGGCGGCTTCGGTTTGGCGCGCGCGAAAGGCCTGCAACTGCTGGCGCAAGGCCCGGCCTTCGGCGCTGGGCTCTGCGGCCAGCAAAGCCACCGCAAACAGGGCCGCGTTGGCGGCGCCGGCATGGCCGATGGCAAAAGTGGCCACCGGTACACCGCGCGGCATCTGCACGATGCTGTGCAGCGAATCGACGCCTTGCAAATGGCGCGAGGCCACGGGCACGCCCAAGACCGGCACTGTGGTTTTAGAAGCGAGCATGCCCGGCAGGTGGGCAGCACCCCCTGCACCCGCGATGATGGCGCGCAAGCCGCGCGCCTCGGCCGCTTCGGCGTAGGCAAACATGTCGTCGGGCATGCGGTGCGCGGAGACCACGCGGGTCTCGTGGCTGATGCCAAATTCCTGCAACACGGCAGCGGCATGCTGCAGGGTGTCCCAGTCGCTGCTGGAGCCCATCACCACACCGATCTGAATTAGAGTCATGGTCTTTGCCGGGGTTGGGAACATGGCCTGCTGGGACGAAAAAACAGCCTCGGATTCTATGTTTCCACCTTGAACTGCTTCCCATGATCGACGCCACCCTACAAAACTTCGAAGCCGAGGTGATTGCTGCCTCCATGACCACGCCGGTGCTGGTTGACTTTTGGGCCGACTGGTGCGGGCCTTGCAAGTCACTCGGGCCCGTGCTGGAAAAGCTGGAAGTGGCCTACGAAGGCCGCTTCAAATTGGTCAAGGTCAACGCTGACGCAGAGCAGCAGTTGGTCGCCGCCTTCGGTGTGCGCAGCCTGCCCACTTGCGTGTTGCTCATGAACGGCCAGCCGGTCGACGGCTTCATGGGCGCGGTGCCCGAAGGCCAAGTGCGCGCTTTCCTCGACAAGCATGTGCCCAGCGCCGATGAGCTGATGGCCGAAGCAGAAACCGAAGAGGCCGAGCAGCTGATCGAAGCAGGCGACACCGACGCTGCCCTGGCCAAGCTGCAAGAAGCGCTGGCCGTGAACCCCGCCAACGAAGACGCCCGCTTCGATTACGTGAAGTTGCTGGTGATGTCGGGCGAACTCGACTTGGCCAGCCAGGCGCTGGCACCAGCCCTGACGGTGCAGCCCGTGGCCTTGCGCTTCGAGGCCTTGTCGCAGTGGATGGCTTGCCTGCGCTTTGTCACCACCGACCCGCGCGGCCAGTGGCCCATCGAGCAGTTCGATGCGGCCGTTGCGGCCAACAAGCGCGACTTCGAAGCGCGTTTCGACAAAGCCCGCGTGCTGATCGCCATGGGCGAGTGGCCGCAGGCCATGGACGAGTTGCTGGAGATCATCATGCGCGACAAGGCCTGGGGCGATCAGGCCCCGCGCAAGGCATACGTGGCGCTGCTGGAACTGATGACGCCACCCAAACCCAAGGCCGACGCCGCGGGCGCCGGCAAAACCGCCAGCGGCATTGAGATTGCTGGCAAAGCCCTGGCGCAGCAAGACCCGCAGGCCGAGCTGGTGTCGCGCTACCGCCGCAAGCTGAGCATGGCGCTGAACTGAAGCAGCAGCGCAGCGGCGCTGGGCTTCAGCGCCCGTTGTCTTGGCCGCGCTCCAGGCGTCGGTACACCCAGGGCGGCAGGGGCCGCGCATCGCGCCAAAGCCCCAAGCGCTGCGAGCGCGCTGACTCTTCTGCGACGGCGTAGCGGCGCTGGTCTTGCGCATCTTGCTCTCGGGCATAAGCGCGGTACCACCAGGCCCAGCCCTCGCGCACCTGCGCCAAGCCCACGTCCTGCTGGGGACACCCAGCGGCTTTTGTGCAGGCTGGATCGAGCAGCCAGACCTGAGCCACGGCGCGGCCATAAGCGTCCCGCTTATCGATGCGCAGCCACACATCACGGCCCGCCAGCAAAGTGCCCAGACGCGCCTTGGCTTGCGCAGAAAAAGGCTGCCCGCGCTCGGGGGCATCGATGCCCGAAATGCGCACGCGCTGGGTTTCACCGTTGCGGTCTTTTGCCAGAAAGGAGTCGCCGTCATCTACTTCGATCACGCGCCATGTGCGCGTGTCGGCCCCAACGGGCAGCGCCGCAACCAGCGCCGTCAGCAGCACGGCCAGCGCACAGCACCTGCGCGAGGGGTTGGCTGTGGGGTTGGCCATGATGTTGGCCATGGGTTGGGCTCAGCCGCGCAAACGCCGCGCGGCCTCTTGGTACTTCTCGGCGGTGCGCGCAATCACCTCGGGCGGCAAGGTGGGCGGCGGCGCGCACTTGCCCCAGGGCCTGCCATCCACCTGCGCCTGCTCCAGCCAGTCGCGCAGGTATTGCTTGTCGAAACTCGGCGGGTTGCGGCCCGGCTGATACAGGTCTGCTGGCCAATAGCGCGAAGAGTCGGGCGTGAGCACCTCGTCCATGAGCACCAGCGTGCCTTGCGCGTCCAGCCCGAACTCGAACTTGGTGTCGGCGATCAAGATGCCGCGCTCCAGCGCCATGGCACTGGCTGCTTCGTACAGCGCCAAGCTGACCTCGCGGATGCGGCTGGCCAACGCCAAGCCGATCATCTCGACCGTGCGCTCGAAGCTGATGTTCTCGTCGTGCTCGCCCTGCTCGGCTTTGGCCGCCGGCGTGTAGATGGGCTGCGGCAGGCGGCAGGCGTTCACCAAACCATCGGGCAGCGGCACACCGCACACGCTGCGGCTGGCTTGATACTCCACCCAGCCGCTGCCCGCCAAATAGCCGCGCACCACGGCCTCCACCGGAATCGGGCGCAAGCGCCGCACCAGCATCGAACGGCCCCGCACTTGGGCCTGCTCAGCCTCCGGCACCACCGACAGCGGGTCTTCACCGGTGAGGTGGTTCGGCACGATGTGGCCCAGGCGCTCAAACCAAAACAGCGAGAGTTGCGTGAGCAAAGCGCCCTTGCCGGGAATGGCCTGATCCATCACCACATCAAAAGCGCTGATGCGGTCGCTGGCCACCATGAGGATGCGGTCATCGCCCACGGCGTAGTTGTCGCGCACCTTGCCGCGCGCCAGCAGCGGCAGGCTCAAGTGGCTGGTGTGCAGGCCCACGCCAGACAGCGCATCGGCTTGCGCACTGGCCTGCGCACTGAGCTGCGCACTGGCTTGCACATCGGCCTGTGGACTCACTGCACCACCTGGGCCAGCTCGCCGCGTGCGTACTGCGCGGCCACCACTTGCAGCGGCCGGCTCTTGATGCTGGCGGCTTGGCCTTCACAGCCAAACTCGACATAGCGTTGCTGGCAGATGCGCTTGGCGGCTTCGCGCGCGGGCTTGAGGTAGTCACGCGGGTCGAATTTTTCCGGGTTCTCGTGCAGAAACTGGCGCACCGCTGCGGTCATGGCCAAGCGGATGTCGGTGTCGATGTTGATCTTGCGCACGCCGTGTTGAATGGCCTCCTGGATCTCACTCACCGGCACGCCGTAGGTCTCTTTGATGGCCCCACCAAAGCGGCGAATGGTGGCCAGCAGGTCTTGCGGCACGCTGGAGCTGCCATGCATGACCAAGTGCGTGTTCGGAATGCGGCGATGAATGTCTTTGATGCGCGCAATCGCCAAGATGTCGCCTGTGGGCTGGCGCGTGAATTTGTAAGCGCCGTGGCTGGTGCCAATCGCAATGGCCAAGGCGTCGAGCTGGGTGCGGCGCACAAAGTCGGCGGCTTGTTCCGGGTCGGTCAACAACTGATCTGCCGTCATGGTGCTGTCGGTGCCGTGGCCGTCTTCCTTGTCCCCCTTCATGGTCTCCAGGCTGCCCAGGCAACCCAGCTCGCCTTCGACCGTCACGCCCAACTGGTGCGCCATGTTCACCACCTCGCGGGTGACCTGCACGTTGTAGTCATAGCTGGCGATGGTTTTGCCGTCGGCTTCCAAGCTGCCGTCCATCATGACGGAAGAAAAGCCCAGATCAATGGCCCCGCGACACACCGCCGGGCTTTGGCCATGGTCTTGGTGCATGACCACCGGAATGTGCGGGTAGGTCTCGACCGCTGCCTGGATGAGGTGCTTCAAGAAGCCCTCGCCCGCGTACTTTCGCGCACCGGCGCTGGCCTGCATGATGACCGGCGCACCCACGGCCTGGGCCGCTTCCATGATGGCCTGCACCTGTTCCAGGTTGTTGACGTTGAACGCCGGAATGCCGTAGCCATGCTCGGCGGCATGGTCGAGCAGTTCGCGCATGGAAACCAGGGCCATGGTGAAACCTTCAGATGGTGGGAACTTGGGGGAGCGGCTCGGTGAGTGGCAACCGCAGATGCTCAAGGGCTGTTGACTGCCCCAACAAGCGCGCAAATTCTACCGAGGCAAGGGATTGCGCAAGGAGGGATGGAGGGCGTACCGGCGGTCAAAGCCACACCGAAGGGGTGGCCTTAAGGCCCACTTCATCTGTAGCGCCGAGCATGCGCGCCGATGAATGAATCACCAGCCAAACGGCACTACCCACCCTGGGCACTCGCCCTGCTCACCAGCCTTTGGCTGGCTGGCCCCGGCAATGCGGTGCTGTGGCAACGCCTCACCCACTTACCCGACGGCGCGCAGGCAAGCGTGGTGGGGCCACTGGCACTGGGCATCGTGGCGGCGCTGATGGTGCTGCTGGCACCGCTGTGCGGCTCGCGGGCCATGCGCTTGGCCTGCGTGGCCTTGGCCCTGCTCGCCGCGTTCATCAACCACGGCATGCAGCAGTACGGCGGCGTCATCGACCCAAGCATGGTCACCAACGTCTTGCAGACCGACCTGCGCGAGGCCGGCGATTTGCTGAGCTGGAAGCTGCCGCTCACCCTGTTGCTGTTGGCTGGCCCAGTGCTGGTGCTGGCCTGGTGGCTGCCCTTGCGGCGGCTGTCGCCCACGCGAGGAGCGCAACACGCGCTGGTGGTCGGGTTGGCCTCGGGCTTGCTGCTGGCCCTGGTGCTGTGGGCCAGCCTGCACAGCTTGGCGCCACTGATGCGCAACCACACCGGTCTGCGCTATGCCATCACGCCGCTCAATGCGCTGTACGGCGTGACGCGGGTCGCTGCAAGCCAGCCCGCCAAGAGCCAGCCGCTGCAAGCCATCGGCCAAGACATCGCTCTCAGCCCGCCGCCGACCGCGGCCCCGCCACTGCTGGTGTTGGTCTTGGGCGAGACCACCCGCAGCGACCACTTCGGACTCAACGGCTACAGCCGCGACACCACGCCCAGGCTGCGTGCGCTGCAAGCGTCTGGGGAAGCTGTGCTGAGCGTGCCCGGCGTGCTGGCCTGCGGCACCAGCACCGCGGCTTCTTTGCCGTGCATGTTTTCCCACGCGGGACGCCTGGGCTTTGCAGCACTCGAGCAGCCGCACGAGAACCTGTTGGACCTGTTACAGCGTGCAGGCTTGGCCGTCCTGTGGGTCGATAACCAATCGGGCTGCAAAGGGCTGTGCGACCGCGTCCCCCACGCCGATACAGGGGCGCTGCGCACCTCACCGGCCTGCGGCACAGACCCCGACGGCTGCTCCGACGCCGTGGTGTTGGACGGCCTGAGCGCGCGCGTGGCCGCCCTGCCCGCCGAGCGGCGCGCCCAAGGCGTGGTGCTGGTCTTGCACCCCATGGGCAGCCACGGCCCTGCTTACTACAAGCGCTCGCCAACGGCGCTGAAAGCCTATCTGCCCGAGTGCAGCACCGCTGTGTTGAAAGACTGCGACAGCACCCAGCTGGTGAACGCCTACGACAACTCGGTGCTCGCCACTGACGCCCTGCTGGCAAACACCATCGGCTGGCTCAAGGAGCAGAAGAGCTACCGCACGGCCATGGTGTTCGTGGGCGACCACGGCGAGTCTTTGGGCGAATCTGGTTTGTACCTGCACGGCATGCCTTGGTCCTTGGCCCCCGAGGTGCAAAAGCGTGTGCCCTGGATCGAGTGGTTTTCGCCCGCCTACGCTCAGTCGCTGCAACTGGACATGGCTTGCATGGCACGCCGCAAAGACCTCAGCCACGACCACCTGTTCCACAGCCTGCTGGGCTTGCTTTCAGCCAACACCTCCCTCTACCAAGCTTCACTCGATGCGAGCGCACCCTGCCGTGGGCTTTCAGCCAGCATCCAAGCCGGCCCCCCGGGATGACGCGGCGCGCCTTCTGGCGGCACGCCATGGTGTCGGCTTCGTGCTTGGCCTTGCTGCTGCTGTGGGACGCCAGCCCCGGCGACCTCTGGTTGGCACAAGCGATGGCCAGCAACGGCCGCTTCGTGTGGCGCGAGCACGTGGCCCTGACCTGGTGGGCGCACGATGCCGCGCGGGGCGTGGGCTGGCTCGTGGTGCTGTGGTTGTGCGCCGGCCTGCGCTGGCCCACAGGCTCGCTCCGGCGATTGAGCCTTGCGCAGCGGGCGCAGTGGGTCATCAGCACCCTGCTGGCTTTGGCTTTGATTGCCATCGCCAAAGGGTTCAACACCACGCAGTGCCCTTGGGACTTGGCGGCATTCGGCGGCCATGCGCCGTGGATCGGACATGGGCCATGGTCATGGGGCCGTGCGGCAGGAGGCCACTGCTTTCCCGCAGGGCATGCCAGCACGGGCTTTGCCCTGCTGGGCGCTTACTTCGTCTGGCGACCCGTGGATGTGCGCACGGCCAAGCGCTGGCTCGTTGCGGCATTCGCCGTCGGCATGGCCTTGGGTCTGTCGCAGCAATGGCGCGGTGCCCATTTCATGAGCCACACGCTGTGGACGGCCTGGCTGTGTTGGACGACAGCCTGGGCGGTGGATGCCGCTTGGCCCAGACTGCTCAGGGCTTGGCAAGGCCGACGAAGCTCAATACCTCTTCGCGCACCGGTGCCAACCAGCGCAAGGGGCTGGCCACTGCGCCGATGAGGCTGGCGTGGCCCACACGCTCCAGCACCTGCGCGCGCACGTCCACGCCAGCGGCCTTCAAGCTCGTGGCCAGGCCCAGGGTGTTGCGCTGCGGGTTCACCAATTCGTCATCGCTGGCAGCCAGCAGCAAGCTGCGTGGTGCACGCGCCGAGACGTGGACGATGGGCTGAGAGGCCTGCGGTGTGTCGGGCCAACTGAAGGCCCGCTGGGTGTCGGGGTTGATGATGGGCAAAAAGTCGTACGGGCCAGCCAAGCCGATGAAGCCGGCCAATTGCTCGCGGCGTGCGCCCAGCCAACGGGGATCCAAAGCCAGCATGGCCGCGTTGTAGGCACCGGCGCTGTGGCCCATGAGGTAGATGCGCGCCGGGTCTGCGCCCAGAGCCTGCGCTTGGTCCATCGCCCAGCGCATGGCCAGCGCACAGTCTTCGAGGAACACCGGGTAGCGCACTTCGGGATAAAGCCGGTAATCGGGCACCAGCACCAGCGCGCCGCCAGAAGCCAGCGCCTCACCCACGAAGCGGTAGTCGGCCCGCTCGCCACTGCGCCAGTTGCCGCCGTAGAAAAAAACAACCAGGGGTGGCCGCGCAGCGATGGGGGTCGGTGATGACTGAACCGGCGAGTAGATGTCCAGCACTTGTCGGGGCAAGCTGGCGGCTCCCGCGTATGGCACCCTCTCACGCAACCGGTACGTGCTGCTGGGCACCAGCGCGTTGAGCACGCCGGTGGCCGAGCAGCCACTCACAGCAGCTCCTATCGCACCGAGTGCACCGAGCAGTCCAAGGCGGCGGGCCATGTCTTGAACCTCGGGCTGCTCCGTGCTGGGCATTCAGTCGACCCGGCAAATCTTGAGCATGTTGGTGCCGCCCGGTGCGCCCATGGGCTCGCCGCAGGTGATGGCGTAGACATCGCCGCTGGTCACGATGCCGCGGCGCTTGAGGTGCGCTTCAGCGTCGGCCAGGGCCGTGTCGCGGTCGGCGCTGGTGTCCATGAGCAGCGGGCGCACGTTGCGGTAGAGCGCCATCTTGCGCTGCGTCACCAGCTTGGGCGTGAGCGCGTAGATGGGCACGTGGATGCGGTGGCGGCTCATCCACAGCGCGGTCGAACCCGAGTCGGTCAGCGCCACGATGGCCTTGGCGCCCAGGTGGTGCGCCGTGAACAAGGCCCCCATGGCGATGCTTTGGTCGATGCGCCCGAAGGTCTGGCCGGTGAAATCGGCGTCCAGCTCCACGCCTTCTGCGTCTTCTGCGGCTTGGCAGATGTTGGCCATCTCCACCACGGTCTCCAGCGGGTACTTGCCAGCGGCCGTCTCTGCGCTGAGCATCACCGCGTCGGTGCCATCCAGCACCGCGTTGGCCACGTCGCTCACCTCGGCGCGTGTGGGCACCGGGTTGGTGATCATGCTCTCCATCATTTGCGTGGCGGTGATCACCACGCGGTCCATCTGCCGCGCCATGCGGATCATGCGTTTTTGCAAAGCCGGCACCGCCGCATTGCCCACTTCCACGGCCAAGTCACCACGCGCAACCATGATGCCGTCGCTGGCCGCGAGGATGGCTTCCAGGTGCGGGATGGCCTCGGCGCGCTCGATCTTGGCAATCAGCCCCGGCTTGTGGCGGTATTCGGCGGCGGCCACGTTGCACAGCTGGCGCGCCATTTCCATGTCGGTGGCGGTTTTCGGAAAGCTCACCGCCACGTAGTCGGCCTGAAAACCCATGGCGGTTCGGATGTCGTCCATGTCCTTGGCGGTTAGCGCCGGCGCGGTGAGCCCGCCGCCCTTTTTGTTGATGCCCTTGTTGTTGGACAGCTCGCCGCCCAGTTGAACCACGGCATGCACCTGCTCGCCGCGCACCTCGCGCACCTGCATGACGATCAGGCCATCGTTGAGCAAGAGCGTGTCGCCAGCGCGCACGTCGCGCGGCAGTTCTTTGTAGTCCAGGCCCACGCCGGTGTCGTCGCCCAGTTCGGTGCGCGAAGCGTCCAGCACGAAATGCTGGCCCGGCTCCAACATGACCTTTCCTTGCGCGAACTTCCCGACGCGGATCTTGGGGCCTTGCAGGTCGGCCATGATGGCCACCTCGCGCCCGGCGCGCTGCGCGGCTTCACGCACCAGCCGGGCGCGGTCGATGTGGTCTTGCGCCTTGCCGTGGCTGAAGTTCAGCCGCACCACGTTCACGCCTGCGCGGATCATTTGTTCCAGCAGTTGCGGGTCGCTCGAGGCGGGGCCCAGGGTGGCAACGATCTTGGTGGCGCGACGTGGCATGGCTTGGCTTTCGGTGTTTGGCCTAATGGAGACCCTGGGATGAATGGGCGGCTCGGCGCGCCAGCACCTCAAAAGCGGGCAGGGTCTTGCCCTCCAACACTTCCAGAAAAGCGCCGCCGCCGGTAGAGATGTAGCCGATGCGCGGCGCGATGCCGTACTTGGCGATGGCCGCGAGTGTGTCGCCGCCGCCAGCAATGGAGAAGGCCGGGCTGTCGGCGATGGCCCGCGCCAGCGTGGCCGTGCCCTGCGAGTAAGCCTCGAACTCGAACACGCCCACCGGGCCGTTCCAGACGATGGTGCCTGCTGCTTGAAGGCGTTGCGCCAGCGTGGCTGCACTGACCGGGCCAATGTCCAAGATCAGGTCGTCGTCGGCCACGTCTGTGGCGGCCTTGACGGTGGCTGGTGCGTCTGCATGAAAGGCTTTGGCCGTGACCACGTCCACCGGAATGGGCACTTCGGCACCGCGCGCTTTCATGAGCGCCATGACCGCGCGGGCTTGCTCCAACAGGTCGGGCTCGGCCAGGCTCTTGCCGATCGGCAAGCCCGCTGCCAGCATGAAGGTGTTGGCGATGCCACCGCCCACGATCAGGCCATCGACCTTGGAAGCCAGGCTCTCCAAAATGCTCAGCTTGGTCGACACCTTGCTGCCGCCAACGATGGCCACCAAGGGCCGTGCCGGTTGCGCCAGCGCGCGGCTGATGGCGTCCATCTCTGCGGCCAGCAGCGGCCCTGCACAGGCGATGGGCGCGAACTCGGCGACGCCATGGGTGGAGGCCTCGGCGCGGTGCGCGGTGCCGAACGCGTCGTGCACGAACACATCACACAAGGCGGCCATGCGCTTGGCCAAAGTGGCGTCGTTCTTTTTCTCGCCCACATTGACGCGGCAGTTTTCCAGCAGAACCACCTCGCCCGCCGCCAACGCACGGCCCTGCAGGCTGAAACCATCGACCCAGTTGGCAACCAGCGGCACAGGTCGCCCCAGCAACTCGCCCAAACGCAGGGCAACAGGTGCGAGTGAGTCTTCTGGCCGCAGCGTGCCTTCGGTGGGTCGGCCCAGGTGCGAGGTGACCATGACAGCCGCGCCCGCTTGCAGCGCCATGCGGATGCAGTCGAGCGATGCGCGGATGCGCGTGTCTTCGGTGATGCGGCCTTGCTCGTCTTGTGGCACGTTCAGGTCAGCGCGAATCAACACACGTCGACCGGCCACAGAGCCAGCCGCGCACAGGTCGGCGAAACGGATGAATGTCATGTGCTGGGTGGCCTTGATGGCCTTGAGAGGAGTCTCGGTTGGCCCCGACAGGGCCTTGCCGAATGAGAGGGGAGATCGGCTGGAATTGTAGGAGGCACCCGCGTGCTCACCAGCCCCAGCCGATGTGCAGCGGCAGGTACACCGCCATGCCGACGACGATGGTGCCCAGCACGCCGCGGCGAAAGAAGAACCAGGTGGCGCCTGCCAAGGCCGCCATCCAGCGCGCGTCCTGCCAAGTGCCGATCAGCTGGCCCTGCGCCATCACGATCTCGGGCACGATCACCGCAGAGAGCGCCGCCAGTGGCGCGTATTGCAGGCCACGCTGCACCCAGTGCGGCAGCGTCCAGGGCTTGGACGAAATGAAAAACAAGGAGCGCGTGATGACGGTCACGCAGGCCAAGCCCGCGATGATCAGCATGGTGCTCCAGTCGGTGACGTTGGGTTCCATTTTTTCAGTGCGTGGCATCAGCGCGCTCGCGCTGTCCCAGCGGGGTTTTTTCGAGCATCAAGCAAATGGCCACAGCGGCTGCGATGGCCACCAAGATGTTGAGCTTGAATGGCAAAGCAAAAGCCGCCACGGCAGCGCAGCCAGCCACACCGGCTGAGACCAAGCGCAGCCGCGTGGAAACCAGCGAACAGCTCATGCCCACCAACGCCAAGATGCCCGCAAAGCCCAGGCCCCATTCCGTGGGCACGACGTTGCCCAACACGATGCCCAGCACGCTGGCTGCTGTCCAGCCGAACCAGTTCACCGCGGTGTTGCCCATCAGGTAGGCGTCGCGGGCAGCGCGCTCTTCATCGGTTTGGCCAGGCGTCGGGTAGTTTTGCGTGAACATGACGTAGCTCATGTCGGCAATCACATAACCGGTCATCAAGCGGCGCCACAGGGGCAAATGCATCATGTAGGCGCGCAGGTGAACGCTGAAGACGACAAAGCGCAGGTTGACGCAAAAGCTGGTGGCCAAGATCACCCAGAACGGCGCGCCTGCGGCCAGCAAAGGCATGGCGGCCAGCTGAGAGCTGCCGGCGTAGACCACGGTGCCCATGAACAGCGCTTCCCACACGCTCATGCCGGACTTGATCATGGCCACGCCGGTCATCAGGCCCCAGGCTGCGATGCCGGGCGCGACCGGCATCATGTCTTGGGCGCCGCGGCGGAATTCCGGATGGGCGCGCATAGCGCTAGAGAAGAACAGCATGCTCAGTGGTGAAGTGAGGCAGCGCCCAGCCGGTCGCCGGGCTGCAGCGTGTTGCCGCGCAGCCAGTCTGCCAGACCCGAACGCTTGGCCCCAGCGCGCTGCAGCTCGCCAAGACACACCACGCCCGCGCCGCAAGCCACGCGCACGAACTGTGAGTCCACTGTCAGCACGGTGCCAGGCTTGGGGTTGGCCGTGTCAGACGTGCTGTTGCTGGCGAAGGCTGAGGTGTCGGCCTCTTCTGCATGGGCATGCCAAAGCTTCAGCAGCTCGCCGCGCCACAGGGTTTGCGCGCCCGGTGCGGGGTTGAGTGCACGCACGGTGCGGGCGATGCGGTGCGCGTCTTGCGTCCAGTCAACGACGGCTTCTGCTTTGTCGATCTTGGCGGCGTAGCAAACGCCCTCGGCGGGTTGTGGCTGCGGCTGCAGCGCGCCTTGTTCTGCCAGTGCCAGGGCGCGCAGGATGAGACCAGCGCCCTGCTGCGCCAAACGGTCGTGCAAGCTGGCCGTGGTGTCGGCGGCTGGGCCGCTTTGGGAAATGGGCAGGGCCTCGGCCAAGAGCATGTCGCCGGTGTCCAGCCCCGCGTCCATCTGCATGATGGTCACGCCGGTCTCGGCGTCACCCGCCTGAATGGCGCGGTGTATGGGTGCGGCACCGCGCCAGCGCGGCAACAAAGAAGCGTGGATGTTCAGGCAACCCAGACCCAGTCCCCCGCCGCTGCGGTCGGCCATGAACTGTAGGACCCAGCCGGGCAAGATGAGCCCGTAGGCAGCCACCACCATGGCGTCGGCTTCGGCCTGTGCAAAGGCAAGCCGTGCCGAGGCTGCGTCTTCGGGATAGCGGCCATCGGTGCGCAGGCTTCTGGGCTGGGCCACCGGAACACCGTGGGCCAGCGCCCACTGCTTGACGGGCGAGGCCTGAAGCTGCATGCCCCGCCCCGCAGGTCGGTCGGGCTGTGTGAGCACCAGCGCCACGTGGTGGCCGCCCGAGTGCAGCGCCTCCAGTGCGGTTTGCGCAAAAACCGGGGTTCCAGCGAATATGAGCCTCAAAACATCCAGCTCCAAGCCGGCTTCACGCGGCACTCCGTGCGGGTTTCATGCGGCACCCCGCGCAGGTGCGGCATCTTCGCGCCGCTTGAGCATCTTGGTCTTGATGCGGTTGCGCTTGAGCGGGGACAAGTACTCGACAAACACTTTGCCCAGCAAATGGTCCATTTCGTGCTGGATGCACACCGCCAGCAGGCCCTCGGCCGCCTCTTCGCGTGACTGGCCGTGCTCGTTGAGTGCCAGCACCCGCACCGCCGTGGCACGCTCCACGCCGTCGTAGATGCCGGGCACTGACAAGCACCCTTCGTCGCTTCGCTGGCGCTCGGGGCTCGCCCAAACCAACTCCGGGTTGATCAGCACCAGCGGCTGGCTGCGGTCTTCAGACACATCGATCACGATCACCCGCTCGTGTACATCGACCTGGGTCGCGGCCAAGCCGATACCTTGGGCCTCGTACATGGTCTGCAGCATGTCGGCCACCAAAGTGCGCACGCGTGCATCAACCGCTTGCACCGGGCTTGCCACGCGCTGCAAGCGCGGATCGGGATACTTCAAAATCGTGAGCAATGGCATGGTCTGCAAATAGAAAGTAGGACCTGAGCTGACGTGTCTGTTGGTTGCGCAGCGCGGCTCACACCTCGGTGCACGCTGCAAGCCACCACGGCCGAGGCGGGCACTGACGCGCGGCCAGCACGACACTGTGCGTCGGTATTTTCGCCACTTTTTTCTCGGGCAAGGCCGTGCGCAAGTGGAAATCGTTGATCAATCAATGGCTTGAGCGCAGAATCGTGCGTAATTTATCAAGTTGGACCGATGCGCCAATGCCGGACTTGGCCGGTTCGGCGATGCATCGCGACACATCGCGTGGGGGCAACAGGTAATGCGAGATTCGATGGAAAAAATGACAAAAGACGGCAGCGTTCCAACCTTGGTGTGGACGCTGGTCATCGCTGCAGCCTTATGCGCAACAGCCCAGGCCCAGAATTTTCCGATTTCCCCTGCGCAGCGTGCGACGGCTCAGCAAGTGGCCCAAGGCGGCGTGCCCTTGAGCGAATTGTCGGAAACCGCGCCCGACAACTACACCGTGAAGAGCGGCGACACGCTCTGGGGAATTTCCGGTTTGTTCCTCAAAAGCCCTTGGCGCTGGCCAGAACTCTGGGGCATGAACCTCGAAGACATCCGCAACCCGCACCGCATCTATCCAGGGCAGCAGCTGTTTTTGGTCAAAGCCAATGGCCGCGCCCGCTTGAGCACCCGCGCCCCCTCCGACGACAGTGAAATTCCAACGGTGAAGGTTTCACCGCGTACCCGTGTCGAGGCTTTGTCCAGCACCTCGCTGCCCACCATCCCCTTCAACTTGATCGAGCCGTTCCTGGCAGAGCCCCTGATCGTTGAGGAAGGCGATTTGCTCAAGGCCCCACGCATTGTTGGAACGCGTGACCAGCGGGTTTTATTGAGTCGCGGCGACCGCGGGTATGTGCGGGGCTCTGACGGTCCGCTGCTCGACCCTGGCTCTGGCAAACGCGTTTATCGGGTGTTCCGCAATGCGACTGCGCAACGCGACCCTGACACCAACGCCATCCTGGGTTATGAAGCGCAGTTCGTCGGCCGAGCCGAGCTCGTTCGCCCCGAGTCCTCCAGAGAAATCACGGGCAAGGATGGCAAGAAACAGCTTCAGGTGGAGCCAGCCACCATCGACATCACAGCATCCAAAGAGGAAATGCGTGTGGGCGACCGCCTCGTACCCGAGCCGCCACGTGACCTCACCAGCTTCGTACCGCGTGCGCCGGATCGCTCCATCGAAGCACGCATCGTTTCGGTCTACGGCAACGCTGTGGCCAACGCCTCGCAGAACCAGGTGGTGCTGATCAACAAAGGCACGCGCGACGGCATTGCAGCCGGGCAAGTCTTTGCGATTCTCAAAGACGGCATGGTCATGGTGGACCGCACCTCGCCTGACAAGGCCTCCATCAAGCTGCCCAATGAGCGAAATGGTCTGCTGATGGTGTTTCGACCCTTCGACAAGATGGCCTACGCTTTGGTGCTCGACATCACCGACGCGGTCAATGTCGGCGACCGACTGGTCAATCCACGCTGAGCGCCGTCCCGGCAGCGGACTCTTCCACGCCGTCCCGGCAGCGGGCTCTTTCTTGATGAGCGGGTGATCCCGATCCGCCAGCACCGGGCGGACGGGGCGCCACATCTCCTTGGAGCGCCAGACACTGCGCCGCCATGGACATCGAAGAACTCCCTCACTGGTTGCGGCTGGAACTGACCCCGGGCGTGGGCCCCATCGTCACTTGTCGCTTGCTAAAAGCCCTCGGCTGCGCCGAGGCGGTGTTTGCCCAAACCCAAGACGCGCTGGCCGATGTCGTAGGGCCTGCTCTGGCGCACGCGCTCAAGCAAACCCCGCCAAACCTCGCCGTGGTAACGGCCAACGCACAGGCGTGGCTCATCACCGGCCGCGCTGAACCGTGGTCTCGCCGTGTGCTCGGTTGGGCAGACCCGGACTACCCTGCGCCCTTGCTGGAGCTGCCCGACCCACCGCCGCTGCTTTGGGTGATGCAGCCAGCCAAGATGCCGCCCGGCCAGATGCCGCTGCTGTGGCCCCAAGCGTTGGCGATCGTGGGCAGCCGTAACCCCAGCGCGCAAGGCACGCTCAATGCGCAGGCTTTCGCGCGTGCTTTGTCCGACGCGGGCTGCACCATCGTGTCTGGCTTGGCTTTGGGCATCGACACGGCGGCGCACCGCGGCGCGCTGGCCAGCGCAGCAACTTGGCCCACGGTGGCCGTGGTGGGCACCGGTCTCGACCGGGTCTACCCCCGGCAAAACGCGGAACTGGCACGCGCCATCGCGCAGCGCGGTTTGATCATCAGCGAATTCATGCCCGGTACGCCGCCGCTGCCTGCGCATTTCCCGCGCCGCAACCGGCTCATAGCGGCGTTGTCACGCGGCACTCTGGTGGTGGAGGCAGCCCTGGGGTCTGGTTCGCTCATCACAGCCAAGCTGGCCGCGGACATGGGGCGCGATGTATTTGCAATTCCTGGCTCGATTCACTCGGCCACAGCACGCGGCTGTCACGCGCTGATTCGAGAGGGGGCACAACTGGTGGAGCAGGCGCAGGACATCTTGCAGGCGTTACCGGGTCTGGGACTGAGCACCACAGGCGCTGCCCACGCCGCAGCGCGTGCAGCGCCGGCACAGGACGAGGCACCCGACACCACAGCCGATCCCGATCAATCACCAACCCCCACGTTTCAGCGCGCTGCAGCTCAGTTGCTTGTTGCACTGGGCCATGACCCAGCCGACCTCGACAGTCTGTGTGTGCGGACGGGCTTGCCTGTTGCGACGGTGCAAGCCGCGCTGCTGGAATTGGAGCTGAGCGGACGCGTTTGCAGAAGCGAAGGCGGCCACTACCTGCAATTGGTCGACATCTGACGGCCAAGCGCACACCTGACGGCAGAGCGCACGGTACCCAAGCACGCTGGCCAGGCGCGTCAGAGCACAGCCGGAAACACCGCCCAGATTCGGGCTTGGAAGCAAAAGCCCTAGGCTATATTGACCCGCATGATTGATGTGTTGGTCTATGTCTACGAAAACTTCTGGGACATGCAAGCCTGTCCGCAGTCGCCCCAACTTCATCAGCGGCTGAGTTCAGTCGGGTTTGAAGCCGAGGAGATTGACGGCGCGCTGCATTGGCTAGACACCTTGCGACACAGCGCCGACGCCGCGCGTGCAGACACTTGGGACAGTTCGCCAACCATGGCCAGCTTGCGCCTCTTTGTCGAAGACGAGCATGAACGTCTGGGGGCGCAGGGCCTGGGCTTGATCCGCGCTCTGGAAAGCGAAGGCGTGCTGGCTGCCGAATTGCGCGAGCGCGTCATGGACCAAGCGATGGCACTGGGCCAAGGCCCACTCGACCTGGACGACCTGAAGATCATGGTGCTGATGACCTGCTGGGGCAACGGCATGACACCTGACCGACGCCTGCTGGCAGCACTCGGACATGACCCTTTGCGCCGCCCCGTGCACTGAGCAGGCGTGGGCAGCACCAATGGCCAGCCCGTCTCGGGCCAAGGCATTCAGCTGAGTAGACGCTCTGGGTTGGCGTCGAGCTTGGCCAGCGCATTGCGCGTGGCGCGCACTGTGAGCGACTCTTCTTCCTGGGGCACCAGCAAGCCGGCTTGCAAATAGGCAGCCAGTCGGCGCACCTGAATCAGCGCACTGCGGCCATCGGTTGAGGCAAACAGGTGCAACTGCTTGCGCTCGCTGCGCCAGGCGTACTGCACCTGGCTGATGCGACCGTTGTGGTCCAAGGTGAACCAGGTCCCGTGCTGCAGTTCATTGGCCCAGGCCAGCATGGCAGCGCTGGGCTTGGAGCCGCCGTCCGAAATGATGTCGATGTTGGACGCGTCCATGCCGATCATCATCTCGATCGTCTCGGCATCCAGCGGCAGCTCTTCGCCACCTTCATCGCTGATGAACTCTTCCAGATTGGCCAGCCGCTTGGCCATTTGCTCGATCTGCGCCTGCGGAATGGCCTCCGTTTTGGACATGAAGGCATCCGCCAGGGTGTCGCCAATGGTCTTGATGTGCACCTCTTGCGAGTTGCCCACGATGCCCGACAACTGCATGCCCTGGCGCAAGCGCTGCAGCAGCGCGGGCAGGTCTTGAATGACGCGCGCGCGGTCGTTGCGGTTGGGTTTGGCACTGGCGGCCCAGACAAGGTCGGTGGCGCTTTTTTTCAGGGCTGCGGTATCGGCGTGCTGCGCGCCCTGGCGCACCGTGGAGACCGCCAAAACATCTGCCCAGACCTTGAAGAGGAACTCACGAATTTCGTCGCGCACAGGCACGTCTTTGAGCATGTTGCGAAGCTCGATCGTGTACTTGATGGACAGCGCCTCTTTCTGCTCGACCTGCTGGGCGACGCTGACGACCTTTTGGGCTGGACCCTTTTCTGTGAGGAACTTGGCCAGGAATTTCTGAAACTCGTCGTAGACCAACTGGTAGACGCGCCGACCGGTTTCCGGATATTGCTCGATCACCTGCACCACGCGGCGGATCTCGGTTTCCAAGGCGCTGCCGTTGATGCTGCTGGCGTCAAAGCCCATGACACATGAGCCCATGTGGTCGATGAGCTTGCGCGCCGGGTGTTGCGTGGTGCCGAAGAACTCGGGCTCGGCCAAAGCCACCCGCAGCACGGGCATTTGCAGGCGCGCAAACCACACCCGAATGGACGGCGGCAGACGCTCTTCGGCCAAGATGCTCTGGAACATGAGCGCGACGATCTCGATCGTGGCTTTCTCGGACTGTGTGCTGGCCTTCTTCTTGAGTTCGCTGGTTTTCTCTCGGAGGTCTTCCGCGACTCGAACAATGCCAGCGGGGCTGAAGTCAAGGATTTGCGTTCCACCACCAGAGGCGTGGCTCGCAAACTCACTGGACACGCGGCCTGCTGCGCTTGAAAGCCCTCCAGTCGACGCGCCTGCGGGCTGCAACGCTGCGCTGCGCGGCATCAGAGCCTGCATGAGTGCAGCGGACGGCTTGTTGGGGCGCGTCATGTCAAAGTCGGCGACCCGGTCGACCAGCAGGCGCTTGAGTTGCCCCATCACCCCTTGCGCCCTCACCCGTGCCCTTGCCAAGGGCGAATTCGCGGTCAGCATGCGGGTTTCCTGCTCGGCATCGGGCGCCCTGTCTCCGCCCTGACGCTGCCCTCTGTCGGCAGAGCCGTAAGCGCCTGAGGGTGGTGGGCTGTAGGCGGCAGGGTCGTAACCGCCGCTGGGACCGTACCCGCCGCTGGAACCATAGCCGCCGCTGGTCCCCGAGGCAGGGTTTTGACTTGGTGCGTAATTCCCACCAGCGGGCGCATAGGCAGACCAATGGGCTCCAGGTGCAGGCCCGATGGGCGCGCCCCCGGTGATCGGCGCACTGGCAGACACCGGGGCGCTGGCCGAGTCTGGCTCTAGCCGCCCCGTGCCCGTGGGCCGAACTGCAGTCGGCGTGCGCCGCACCATCGACTTGAAGTCGATCTGCGGCATGACGCCTTTGGACACCAGTGTCTCGTTGGCTTCCTTGTAGGACTTGGTCAGCACTTCAATCAGATGCCTCTGGACGATGTCTACCACCAGCAGCCACGTGGTGCGCGTGAGTTTGGATTTCTGCCATTGATCGACGAGCTCACGGGCGATGACCTCCGGGCGAAAGATGTCGTTGCTTGCGAGTTCTGGCGACTGCTCCAGATGCTGAATGCGCAGCTTCAGGTCGTTGAGATCCCAGGTCACTTTGTCGGTAATGGACAGGGCCAACCGAGACCAGAGGATCTTGCTTTCCACCTCGTCGTTGTCGACCAACTCCATGCCCAGACCTAGAACCTGCCCTCGGGGCGGAGCGGGTGGCTGCTCGCTGACGCTGCGCCAGGCAGCGGGTAGCGCCTCCGAAAACAGCGTACGGTATTTTTTGAATTCCAGGAAAGCGTCTTGGCGGTCTTGCTGCTCGCGGCCATTGTTGGACTGCTCCAACAACTGACTCAGGCGCTCGCCGATTTCCTTGGCCAGTGTGGGCGCCGATTTGACCAGCCGCTCAGCGAACGCCACGCGCACCAAATGGGCGATGGAGCGCTCCGGCGTGCGGCTGGGGGGTGGAGGCATGGGGTCAGACGGTGGCGCCCGCGTTCGGATCGTTCGGGTCGGAGTCCTTTTTACCAGAACTGCGCGCCAAATCCTCTCGCTTGATACCCAGCCACATGGCAATGGCCGCAGCCACGAAAACAGAAGAATAGATGCCAAAACAGATGCCGATGGTCAGCGCCAGTGCAAAGTAATGCAAGGTCGGGCCACCGAACAGCAGCATCGACAACACCATGATTTGCGTGGAGCCGTGCGTGATGATGGTGCGGCTGATGGTCGAGGTAATGGCGCTGTCGATCACCTCGCGCGTGGTCAGCTTGCGGTACTTCCGGAAGGTTTCCCGGATGCGGTCAAAGATGACCACGGATTCGTTGACGGAGTAGCCCAGCACCGCCAGCACTGCCGCCAGCACCGCCAGCGAAAACTCCCACTGAAAGAAGGCGAAGAAGCCCAGGATGATGATCACGTCGTGCAGGTTGGCCACGATGGCCGCGACAGAGAACTTCCACTCGAAGCGAAAGGCCAAGTAAATCATGATGCCTACGATCACCACGCCCAAGGCCTTCAAGCCGTCAGCTGCCAGTTCCTCGCCGACGGCCGGCCCTACAAATTCGACACGCTGAATGGAAGCACCCTCGCCGCCCGCGGCCACCACAGCCTGCAAGAGCTTCGCTTGGTCCAGTACGGGCCGGCCGTTGCCGTCCACGCCGCGCAGGGCTGGAACGGCCGCGTCTTTGTTGCTCAGGCGCACCAGCACATCGCGCGAGGTGCCAAAGGTCTGCACCTGCGGCTCGCCAATGCCGATCTGCAGCATGGCCCCACGAATCGCCTCCACGTTGGCCGTTTGCTGGTAGCGCGCCTCCACCAACACACCGCCGGTGAACTCCACCGACAGGTTCAGGCCGCGGGTCACCAAAAAGAAAACTGCCAAGGCAAAGCTGATGAAGCTGATCGCGTTCAGCACGATGGCGTGCTTCATGAACGGGATGTCACTGCGGATTCGGAAAAATTCCATGAGCAGGCCTGTTAGAGGTTGGCTTGGACGTTTTTGCTTCGAGGCATGTACCTTGTCATGGCGCCGCCGGTGTTCGCTCAGGCGCCACCTCGGGCTTCCACACCGTGCCAATCGACACTGTTTTGAGCTTTTTCTGCCTGCCGTACCAGAGGTTGACCAAACCGCGAGAAAAAACCACGGCCGAGAACATGGAGGTGAGGATGCCAATGCAATGCACCACCGCGAAACCGCGTACCGGGCCTGAGCCGAAAGCCAACAGCGCGATGCCTGCAATTAGCGTGGTGATGTTGGAGTCCAGGATGGTGCCCCAGGCGTTTTCGTAACCGGCGTGTATCGCCTGCTGCGGTGAGCGCCCCAAACGCAGCTCTTCGCGCACACGCTCGTTGATGAGCACGTTGGCATCGATAGCCATGCCCAAAGCCAGCGCAATGGCGGCCATGCCGGGCAAGGTGAGCGTGGCCTGCAGCATGGACAGCACGGCCACCAGCAGCAACAAGTTGAAGGCCAGCGCTACGCTGGAGAACAGGCCAAACAGCATGTAGTAAGCACACATGAAGAGCATGATCACCAAGAAGCCCCAGATCACGCTGTTGAAGCCCTTGGCAATGTTTTCTGCACCGAGGCTAGGACCGATGGTGCGCTCTTCGATGATGTCCATGGGCGCGGCGAGCGAGCCGGCGCGCAGCAACAGCGCGGTGTCGGCAGCTTCAGCCACGGTCATTGCACCGGAAATCTGCACGCGCCCGCCGCCAATTTCGGTGCGAATGACCGGCGCGGTCACGACTTCGCCCTTGCCTTTTTCGAACAACAAAATCGCCATGCGCTTGCCGACGTTTTCACGCGTGACGTCGCGGAAGATGCGCGTGCCTTTCGCATCGAGGCTCAGGTGTACCGCAGGCTCTTGGGTTTGGCCATCGAAGCCGGGCTGTGCATCGGTCAGGTTTTCGCCAGTCAGCAGCACTTGGCGCTTGACGATGACGGCCTGGCCATCTCGCTCGAGGTAGCGCTCTGCGCCAAAGGGCACGGCGCCAGAACCGGTGGCAGCGGCGCGCGCCTCGGCGCTGTCATCGACCAAGCGCACTTCCAGCGTAGCGGTGCGGCCAATGATGTCTTTGGCTTTGGCGGTGTCCTGCACCCCTGGCAGCTGCACCACGATGCGGTCTTGGCCCTGTTGCTGAATGACTGGTTCGGCCACGCCCAACTCGTTGATGCGGTTGTGCAGCGTGGTGATGTTTTGCTTGAGCGCGTCGTCTTGCACTTTGCGGGCCGCCTCCGGCTTAAGCACCAAACTCAAGCGGAACTCAGCACCGTCTGGGGCTCGCGTGGCATTGAAATCAGGAAACTGGGTGGGCAGCAGCGCTTCCACCGCCGCGACCGCTGCGGTGTCGCGCAGGCGAATGTCCACGCGCTGGCCTTCGCGCGAGATGCCGTTGTGGCGAATGTTTTTGTCGCGCAGGGCAGCGCGCATCTCACCTGTCAGGGCTTCTGCGCGCTTGGTCAGGGCAGATGGCATGTCCACCTGCATGAGGAAGTGAACGCCGCCGCGAAGGTCCAGCCCGAGGTACATCGGGTTGGCCTTGAGGGCAGTCAGCCAGGCTGGCGAGCGCGACAGCAAGTTGAGCGCTACCACAAAGCTGGGGTTCGCTGGGTCGGGGTTGAGCGCACGCTCGATGGCGTCTTTGGCCTTGATTTGCTCATCGGGCGTTGACAGGCGGGCACGCACCGAACCCGCCTCCAAGACCAGCAAATCTGGCTGGATCGAGACCGCCTTCAAAGCGCTCTCGACTTGGCTCAGGGTGCCTGTCTCGACCTTCACGGTGGCCCGGGCAGCCGACACCTGCACCGCCGGGGCTTCACCAAACACATTGGGCAGCGAGTACAGCAGGCTGAACGCCAGCATGACCAGCAAGACCGCGTACTTCCAGAGGGGGTATCGATTCATGCTTTTCGAGCCCAGTGTGGGGTAGATGCTTACTTGAGAGTGCCCTTGGGCAGCACTTGAATGATGGCGCTGCGCTGAAGCTGCACTTGAACGTTGGAGGACAGCTCGACACTGACGTAGGTGTCACCGATCTTGGTGATCTTGCCGAGCACGCCGCCCGCAGTGATGACCTCATCGCCTGCTGCGAGCGCGTCGATCATGGCGCGGTGCTCTTTTTGCTTTTTGAGCTGCGGACGGATCATGAGGAAGTACAGCACCACGAACATGAGCACCAGTGGCATCAAGTTCAGCAAGGTGGCGCCGATGCCGCCAGCGGGTGCAGCGGCCGGGGCAGTTTGGGCGAAGGCAGAAGTGATGAACACGGCAAGGCTCCCGAGGTAGGCAAAAACCGCGGATTGTAGGACCCGGCCTCGGGCCCTCCCTTCGGCTCGGGACAAGGCCGCTCAAGTCAACAGGGCTGTGCTCGAAGCGGCGCTGCGTGATCAGGCCGACGAGGGCTTAAGCAACGCGGGCCTCGACGCTGTTCTGTCCAACCGAGCGCCAGCGGGCCATCAGCGCCGCCCAGCGCGGCTGCACATCCGCCAGATGGCGAGCTTTGACATGCCCATAGCCGCGGATGTGTTCTGGCAGGCGCGCCACCTCCACCGCCAAGGCGTGGTTGTGTTCGTTCAAGCCAGTCAACAGCTCGTTGATGGTTTGGCGGTACTGCTCGATGAGTTGGCGCTCACCTTGCCGCTCTTCGCTGTAACCAAACAGGTCAAGCGGCGTACCGCGCAAACCTTTCAGGCGCGCCAGAAACTTGAAGACCCACAAGGTGCTGTGGCCAAAGCGCCGCTTCACCAACTCGCCTTGTGCATTGCGTTTGGACAACAACGGTGGGGCCAAGTGGTAGCTCAAGCGCACCGGGCCTTCGAACTGCTCGGCCAGCCGCGCATGAAAAGCCGGGTCTGCATGCAACCGCGCTACCTCGTATTCGTCTTTGTAGGCCATCAGCTTGAAGAAGTAGCGTGCACTCGCTTCGGCCAGCGCTGTTTTGCCCAGCGGCGCTTCGGCAGCGCGCACCCGGTCGACCAAAGCGCGGTAGCTGGCCGCGTAAGCCGCGTTTTGGTAGTCGGTGAGGAAGCGCTCACGCCGCAAGATCAGCTCGTCGAGCGTCTCGCGCTTTTTGAACTGGACCACTTGGCCTTGGCTGGCCTCGCTCTGCCCCATGGCGCGGGCCAGTGCCTGTGGGTCATGCGCTGCCAAACGGCCCAGGGCGAAGGCGCGCTGGTTTTGGGAGACAGCCACCGCGTTGAGCTCCATGGCGCGCAACAGCGCTTGCAGGCCCAGCGGCAACCAGCCCCGCTGCCAGGCGTAGCCGAGCAAGATGGGGTTGGTGTAGAGGGTGTCGCCCATCAAGCGCTGCGCCATGGCGTCGGCGTCCAACAAGCCCAGCGCGTCGGGGCGGGCAGCGCCAACCGAGCCCGGCCTTGCCGCAGCTGCGGCAAGGCTTGGCTGACTGGCCGCACCAGCGTCCAGTGACTCGGCAACATCGGCCGGCAGCGACAAGACCCGCGCGATGTCGGCCACGCATTGGGTGGCCGGGTTTTGCCAGTCGGCGTGCTGCACGAAAGCCGCGGTGGGCGAGCCGTGGGTGTTGAGAGCCACCCGCGTGCGGCCCGGTCGCATGCGCTGCAAGGTGTCTTCATAGGCGGTAACGATCGGATCACAGCCGATGACGAGGTCGGCCCCAGCCGTGCCCACGCGCGTGGTGCGGATGGTGTCTTGGCTGTTGGCCAGCAGCACGTGGCTCCAGGTGGCGCCGCCCTTTTGCGCCAAGCCAGCAGCGTCTTGCGTGACGATGCCCAGACCTTCCAAGTGGGCTGCCATGCCGAGCAGCTGCCCGATGGTGATCACACCAGTGCCGCCGACGCCAGCCACCACCAAGCCCCAAACCTGGCCGTCGACCAGCTTGGGCGGGTTGGGCAACGGCAGATCACCCGAGGCCAGGGGGTCTGCGACCTGTGCCGGGCGCGGCTTGCGAAGCGGCGCGCCTTCCACCGTGACGAAGCTGGGACAAAAGCCTTTGGTGCAGGAGAAGTCTTTGTTGCAGGTGCTTTGGTTGATGGTGCGCTTGCGCCCAAATTCCGTCTCCAGCGGCTCGACGCTCATGCAATTGGACTGCTCGCCGCAGTCGCCGCAGCCCTCGCAGACGGCTTCGTTGATGACCACGCGCCGCTGCGGGTCGGCCAGGGTGCCGCGCTTGCGGCGGCGACGCTTCTCGGTGGCGCAGGTCTGGTCGTAGACGATGGCGCTGGTGCCCTTGATGTCTCGGAACTGGCGTTGGATGTCGTCCAACTCGTCGCGGTGGTGCACGGCCACACCCGCTGGCAGCGCGGCACCTTGGTACTTTTCTGGCTCGTCGGTCACGACCACCAGGCGCGACACGCCCTCGGCTTGCAAGCTGTGCGTGATCTGCAACACCGTGTGGCCCTCGGGCCGCTCGCCCACCGGCTGGCCGCCGGTCATGGCCACCGCGTCGTTGTAGAGCAGTTTGTAGGTGATGTTCACGCCGGCTGCGATGCTTTGGCGAATGGCCAAGATGCCGCTGTGAAAGTAGGTGCCATCGCCCAGGTTGGCAAAGATGTGCTGCTCGTTCGTGAAAGGCTGTTGGCCGACCCAGGGCACGCCTTCGCCGCCCATTTGCGTGAAGCCCGTGGTGGAGCGGTCCATGCGCATGGCCATGATGTGGCAACCAATGCCCGCCATGGCGCGCGAGCCCTCCGGAACTTTCGTGCTGGTGTTGTGCGGACACCCCGAGCAGAACCAAGGCTGCCGCTCAGCGCCGCCCAACACCAAGGTTTGCATGGCGCGTTCTTTGGCCTCGAGCACCGCCAGTTGGCTGTCGATGCGGGCCGCCAAGTCGCTGCCCACACCCAGCTTTTTGACCCGCTGCGCGATGGCGCGGGCAATCAGCGCGGGCGAGAGGTCGGCGTTGGCGCGCAGCAAAGTGTTGGCACTCGGGTTGGGCATGGACCACTCGCCGCCCGAGAAATCGCCATTGACCTCGTTGAATTTGCCCAGCACGTTGGGGCGCACATCAGCGCGCCAGTTGTAGAGCTCTTCTTTGAGCTGGTACTCAATGACTTGGCGCTTTTCTTCGACCACCAAGATCTCTTGCAGACCCGTGGCGAATTCGCGCGTCAGCTGCGCCTCCAGCGGCCACACCACCGCCACTTTGTGCAGGCGAATGCCAATCTGTCGGCAGGCCTCGTCGTCCAGCCCCAGGTCGGCCAGGGCTTGGCGGGTGTCGTTGTAGGCTTTGCCGCTGGCAATCAACCCCAGCCGGTCGCCGCGCCCGCCGTGCGCGCCTTCAATGACGTTGTGGTTGAGCCGGTTGGCGCGCACATAAGCCAGCGCCGCGTACCACTTGTAATCAAACAGGCGGGCCTCTTGGCTGAGTGCGTCGTCTGGCCAGCGGATGTGCACGCCGCCGGGCGGCATGTCGAATTCGGGCACGACGATTTGGACCCGCGCCGGATCGATCTGCGCCGTGGCGCTGGACTCCACGATTTCCTGAATGGTCTTCATGCCCGCCCAGACCCCGGCGAGGCGGCTCATGGCGAAGGCGTGCAGGCCTAAGTCCAAGATGTCTTGCACGCTGGTCGGAAAGAACACCGGCAGGCCACAGGCCTTGAAGATGTGGTCACTCTGGTGGGCTGCGGTGCTGCTTTTGGCGACGTGGTCGTCGCCGGCAATCGCAATCACGCCACCCAAGGCGCTGGTGCCGGCCATGTTGGCGTGCTTGAACACGTCGGAGCAGCGGTCTACGCCCGGGCCTTTGCCGTACCAAATGCCAAAGACACCGTCGTAGCGATTCGTGCCCGGTGGCGCAAAACCCAGTTGTTGCGTGCCCCACACGGCGGTGGCGGCCAGTTCTTCATTGACGCCTGGCTGAAACACCACGTGGTGGTTCTTCAGGTACTTCTGCGCTTTCCACAGCGATTGGTCGTAGCCGCCGAGCGGCGAGCCGCGATAGCCGCTGATGAAGCCCGCCGTGTTGTGGCCGGCCATCTGGTCGCGCAGGCGCTGCAGCATGGGCAGCTTCACCAGAGCCTGCACACCGCTCATGAAGGCTCGGCCCTCGTCGAGCGCGTATTTGTCGTCCAAGCTGACTTGGGCCAGCGCGCGTTGAATGTGCTCGGGCAAGGGTGCGTTCATGGAGGCTCCTGGCCTGGGCAGCGGCGCCCGGCGTGTTGGCAAAGTGTAGGCAGGCCAGGGCGAACTGTCTTTGCGTTCTATCCCCTGAATTGGCTGGTGTAAGAATGAATCTTTCGCAGAAAGAGCCTTTATGGAAACGTCTGAGAAGCAACTCGACAAATTCGATATCGCCATCCTGCGCGAGCTGCAGGCCGACGGCAGGTTGACCAACGCGGAATTGGCCAACCGCGTGGGCCTGAGTGCCGCACCTTGTTGGCGGCGGGTTCGGGCGCTGGAGACGGCGGGCATCATCAGCGGCTACCGCGCAGAGATCGACCGCCACAAGATCGGCCTGGGCGTGCTGGCCTTCGTGCGCCTGGATGCCGAGCGCAACACGGGCGACGCCAACCGCCGCCTGGAAGACGCGATCCGCGGGTTGCCGGAAGTGATTTCATGTCACTACATCAGCGGCACGGGCACTTTTGAGTTGCAAGTGGTCACGCAAGACTTGGACAGTTTTTCCCGCTTCGCCCTGGGCAGCCTGATCAACCTGCCCAACGTCAAAGACCTGCACACCAGCTTTTCGCTGGGCGTGGTGAAGGCGGAGTCGGTGTTGCCCCTGGGGCACTTGATGCATCTTGCAGGACAGACAGCGTGAACGCCTACAAACCAGAGCTGTTGAATGCGCTGCGTCTTCTGATGGCGGTGTGTGCCTGCGCAGGGGTGGCCCACGGCGCTATGGCGCAGACGCAGACGCAGACGCAGGAGCAGACGCAGACGCAAAGCCTGCCTACTTGGGCCGTGCCCCAGACCGGCAGTCCCTTGCCACTGAAGAACCTGCGCGTGGAGTTGCGGCAAACACAGGGCAACAGCGCTTCGGGGCAACGGCTGTCAGTGGACGGCTCTGTGGTGCTGAGCCCCGGGCAGTCTTCGGCTCAGGTGCGCATTCAAGGCAACGAGCGTGACAACCAAAGCCAGCGCGGGTTGGCCCAGCAGATCACCGTGCTCAATGGCCGCAGCGCCCAAGCCTTGTTGGGTCAAACCGTGCCACTGCGTTTGTGGCAAACGGTGGCAACACCGGGCGGCTTTCGCTGGGTGCCCTCGACCGTGCTGATCGACCAGCGCAGCGGCCTGTGGGTGCAGCCTCGTTGGGACGGCGGCGCCGAGCTGGAATTGGATGTGCGCGCAGCGTTGGTCAGTGGCGGCAACCCTTTTCGGGGCGAAAGCAGCAGCGCATCGACACAGACCACGCTGCGCCTGCCGCTGGGTGAATGGGTGGTGCTGGCGGAGTCAGACGCCAGCAGTGCAGATTCAAGCCAAGGCCTGACAGGTCAAGCCCGTCAGCAAACTCAGAGCAGTTTGTTGGTCGAGGTGCGCGTCACGGTGCCCTGACCGCGCCGGTGCTGGCCGCCGCGGCTTTGTTCACGTGCGCTGCAATGGCGGCCCGCAGATCATCACGCTCTTCGCAAGGCGGGCGCTGGCACAACTGCTCCAAGGCTTGCAAGTGCTGGCGAGCGAGATCGAGTCTGTCGAGCATCAGGTAGGCCTCGCCGATGTACTCGTGAGCACCCTTGTGGGCTGGGTCTATTTGCAAGGCTTGACGGTAATGGAACAAAGCGCGGTTGACGTCGGGCGGCGTTTGCTTGCGCAGCGCATAGCCCAGCAGGTTGTGGGCATCTGCCAACTCGGGGGCGTCGGCCAGAGCTGCTCGCAGCTCAATCTGGGCGCGTAGCCATTCCTGTGAAGCAATGGCGGCCCGCGCAGCCTGCATCCGGTCGGCGCTGGAGGCCAGGTTCGAGGTGGGCACGTCCACAGCCCAAGCGGGCGTTGTTCCCGAAAAACCAAACAGAGCCGAGAAACTGCAAGCCAAGAGGAGGGCTGATTGTTTGTTCATCATGCGAAGCAAGCTAACTGCGGGATGTGACATTTTGGTGACAAAGAATCCCGCTGCGCCGCAAGTAATGGACACGAACCTGTCACAAAGCCTGTTGAAACTCAGCCGCTGGGGGCGTTTTCCCCTGCCGACCATTTCGAGGATGCCGACGTGAACAAACCCATGGATATCCCCCGCGATGTCTTCAATGAAGAAGACTCCAACACCTCCGACAACCCGCATTTTCAAAGCGTGCTCAACGCCCGCCTGAGCCGCCGCGGCGCACTGCGCACCAGCATCGGCGCATTGGCCGGTGCCATGTTGGGTGGCGCAGCAGTCACGGCAGCACCTGCAGCCTTCGCACAAACCGCCACCGCTGCTGCCGCCAAGGCGCTGGGCTTCAAGGTCGTTGACAAGCACCGCCTTGACCTCGTCGTTGTTCCAGAAGGCTACGAAGCCAGCGTGATCTACGCACTGGGTGACCCACTGATGGCTGGCGTTCCCGCTTACAAGAACGACGGCACCGACAACGACTTCGACAAGCGCGGCGGCGACCACCACGACGGCATGCACTGGTACGGCCTGACCAGCGACGGCAAGCCCTCGCGCACCGCCACCACCCGCGGCTTGCTGGCCATCAACCACGAAGCCACCACCGATCAGCGGCTGTCCTCTCACTTCATCCACGCTGACGGCGGCAAGCTCTCTCTGCCACGCCCGGCTGCTGAGGCCGTCAAGGAAATGCACATCCATGGCATCGCCGTGGTCGAGGTGCGCAAGAACGGCAGCAAGTGGGAATACGTTCCGAATTCGACCTTCAACCGACGCATCACCCCGCTGACGCCAGCAGAAATCTCTGGCCCAGCCCGCGGCAGCGCCATGATGGTCACCAAGTACTCGCCAGATGGCACCCGCACCCGCGGCACCATCAACAACTGCGGCTCTGGCCTGACGCCTTGGGGCAGCTACATCTCGGGCGAAGAGAACTGGTTCGGCTACTTCCACCGCGCCGCTGATGACGACGCCAAGCGCGGCGACAAAACCGCCGTGGCCCTGCGCCGCTACGGCCGCGCACAAGGTGCTGCCTCGCGCCACGGCTGGGAATCCGCCGGTGCCGACGACCAGTTCGCCCGCTGGAACAACGGCAAGCTGGGCACGTCTGCCAACGGCAGCGACGATTACCGCAATGAAATGAACGCCCAAGGCTACATGCTGGAAGTCGACGCCTACAGCCCGAACGCAGCTCCACGCAAGCGCACGGCACTCGGCCGCTTCGCCCACGAAAGCGCCGCTTTCAATGTGCCTGTGGCTGGCCAGCCGATCGCCGCTTACATGGGCGACGACTCGCGCAACGAGTACATCTACAAGTTCGTGTCTGACGCCCGCTGGGACCCGGCCGACGCCAACCCAGCCGACCGCTTGGCCGTCGGTTCCAAGTACCTGGACAAAGGCAAGCTGTATGTCGCCAAGTTCAACGCCGACGGCAGCGGCCAGTGGATGGAGCTGACCATCGACAACCCGACCATCAAGGGTTTCGCGGGTTACGCCTTTGCAGACCAAGCCGACGTGCTGGTGAACTGCCGCTTGGCCGCTGATGCGCTGGGTGCCACCAAGATGGACCGACCCGAGTGGGGCGACGTCAACCCCAAGAATGGCGAGGTCTACTTCACCCTCACCAACAACAGCAACCGCACGCTGAACCCCACTGGCGGCTCCGCCTTGTTGCCAGACTCCGCCAACCCGCGCGTCTACACCGACATGAGAGGCAGCACGGCGCAAAACGGCAACCCCAACGGCCACCTGCTGCGCCTGCGCGAAGGCACTGGCGGCCCCGCAGCCACCAGCCTCACCTGGGACATCTACCTGTTTGGCGCTGAAGCCGCAGCCGACAAGGCCCGGGTGAACCTCTCGTCCCTGACTGACGAGCAGGACTTTTCCAGCCCGGACGGTCTGTGGTTCAGCCCTTACAGCGGCATCTGCTGGATCCAGACCGACGACGGCGCCTACGTCGACCGCACCAACTGCATGATGCTGGCCGCCTTGCCCGGCCAGGTCGGCGACGGGCGCACGGTGAGCCTGGAGTACACGACCCCGGCTGGCCCGCTGAAGGTGGACACCCGTGTCGGCAAGGCCCCCACGCCAGACACGCTCAAGCGCTTCCTGGTCGGCCCTCTGGGTGCCGAGATCACCGGCATCACCGAGACGCCCGATGGCCGCGCGATGTTCGTGAACATTCAGCACCCGGGCGAAAACACGCCCGTCGCTGATGTGCGCGACCCCAGCAGGTACGAAAGCCACTGGCCTTCCAACGTGGGCTACGGCGCAGGCCAGCGCCCACGCTCGGCCACGATCGTCATTACCAAAAAAGATGGCGGCGTGATCGGCACCTGAGCCTTCAGCTCTTCAGCAAAAAGCCCGGCTTCGGCCGGGCTTTTTCTTGGGCCCTTGGAGGTGAACGATGTGCTTCAAGGTTTCGGCCACAGCGCCCACAACTGCAGCGGCTGCTTCACCCGCCCGGCCCATTCACCGGCCTCTGGCCCCCAGCCGGCGAAGAAGTCGGCGCGCACCGCACCCACGATGGCGCTGCCGGTGTCTTGGGCCAATACCAAGCGCTGCAGCTGCGCCTGCGGGCCGCTGGAGGCCAGCCACAGCGGCGTGCCGTAGGGGATGCTGGCCGGGTCGACCGCTACCGATCGACCTGGCGTGAGTGCCACGCCCTGAGCGCCGCGTGGACCAAAGCCGGCCTCGAAATCACTCAAGGGTTCTTCCTTGAAAAACACCACGCGCGGGTTGCTCCACAGCATTTCTTGCACGCGCTGCGGGTTGGCTGCAATCCAGGCGCGAATGCCGGGCCACGAGGCATCTCGAATGGCTCCTTGGTTAAGCAGCCAGCCACCCACGCTGCGGTAAGGCTGTTCGTTGGTGGCCGCGTAGGCCAAGCGCACTTGGCGGCGGCTGCCGTCGGGCTCTGTCACTTGCAATCGTCCGCTGCCCTGAATCTGCAGCACCAATGCATCCACGGGGTCCGCCAGCCAGGCGATGGCGCGGCCTTGCAAAGCGGCTTGCGCTGCAGGCAGGGTGTCCATTTCCTGGCGGCTGTACCAAGGCTGGCGTGCCACCAACCCTGCGGGTGGCTGGTACAGCGGCACCTCAAAGCCGGGCTGGCGTGTACGCGAGGCCATCAGCATGGGCTCGAAGTAAGCGGTCAACAGACCTTCGGTCTCGCCAGACAAGGGCTCGATGCGGTAAGGCTGCAAGCGCTGCAGCACCCAGGCCATTTGGTCGGTGGGACTGGCGATGCTCAAAGGCCGAACCTCGGCGCACAGAGGGCCCCACAGCGGGCTTGGCCGCTCGCAGCTGCGCAGCCAAGCGTTCCATGCTTCGTGCAGGGGGTCTTGCGCCAAACCGGGCAGCTCGGACCAGCGCACCGGTTGCCAACGGCTTTTGGCTTGCAGCAGCGGCGCGGGCAAGGCTTGGGTGTCGGCGCGGGCAATGAGCGCGCTGAGTTCGCCTGCCAGTGCCGGGTCGACGGTGGAGCTTGCAACAGGCAAGCCGCTGCTTGATGGTGGACGTGGAGCAACGGGCACGCCCACTGCACGAACAGCGCCCGATGGATCGGGGCTTTGCCGCGGTGGTGCAGAGCAGGCCACCAGCGTTCCTAGAATCGCCACTCCACTCAGCCTGCGCCATTGCCATTTCATGACCTTGATTCTGCTGGAAGCCCTGCTGGCGCTGTTGCTCTTGGTGGGCATCGTCTGGTGGACGATGTTCTCGGGCCGCCCCAAGGGCGAGTTGCCGCAGCCCTCCGCCGAGGGGGCGCCTGCTGAAGTGGAATCTGGCGGTGAATCGACACCGCAAGCGGGTTCCGATTCAACTCCCCCCAAGGTTTGACGCGCTGAAGTCAGATGTCGCGCAGCACCCGCGACAGATCGACCGCCGAGCGCACCTCCATCTTGTCGAACACGCGAGCGCGGTGGACTTCCACGGTTCGCACGCTGATGTCGAGTTGGTCAGCAATGAGTTTGTTGGGCAAGCCGTCCAGCACGCGCTGCATGACGTCGCGCTCGCGCTGGGTCAGCTCATCGAGCCTGGCGCGCAGCTTGGCGCGCTGGCGCAACGACTGCAGGGCCTGTGCCGAGCTTTGCAGAGCCTGCTCGACCCGGTCTACCAGCAGGTTGTCCGAGAAGGGCTTTTCGCAAAAGTCAAAAGCGCCGCGCTTGACCGCGTCCACGGCGGTGGGCACATCGGCATGGCCAGTCAGAAAAATGACTGGCAAAACCGGCAACAGTTGCCGCTCGACCAAACGCTCGAACAGCACCAAGCCGCTCTCGCCGGGCATGCGCACGTCCAGCAGCATGCAGCCGGGCTGGCGAGGCAAGCCGTCTGCGCCCAGCGCCTGCGGCAAGTGCGCTTCGAAGGCCCGCGCGCTGTCGAAGGCTTCGCTCAGCAAGTGGCGTGAACGCAGCAGCCAGGCCAGCGCCTCGCGCACGCCGGCGTCGTCATCCACCAAATAAACCAGGGCGTCGGGTGCAGGTTGCATGGCGCTGGATTGTCAATCGGGCGCTGCTGGCAAGGTGAAGCGAAAGACCGTGCCTTGCGGTTGTCGCGGCTCATACAGCAGCGCGCCACCATGCTGCTCGACGACGGTGCGGCACAGGCTCAAGCCCAAGCCCATGCCCTGCGCCTTGGTGGTGAAGAAAGGCGTGAAGATGCGCTGCGCCACCTCGGGCGTGATGCCAATGCCGCCGTCGCCCACAGAAAACTCGACCCAAGTCAGGCTCGCTGCGTCCTCGAGTGGTGCAGGACCGCTGGCGCCACGGGCTGTGCCGGCTGAAGGGCGGCGCAGGCGCACGCCAATGCGCAGATCGCGCGCTGCGATGGGCACTTGGTCCATGGCCTGCATGCCGTTGCGCGCCAAGTTCAGCAGCACCTGCTCGACCATGGTTCTGTCGCACCACACCGCAGGCGCGTCTGCATGTACATCCACCAGCACCCGCACATGCAGCTTGCGCGCCTGCAGCACGATGAGCGGCATGACGGCATCGAGCAAAGCTTGCGGCGTCACAGCTTCGCGCTGCTGGTCGCGCCGACGCACGAAGTCGTGCACGCTGCGAATGACCTTGCCGGCCCGCTCAGCCTGCCCTGCGATGCCATGCATGGCCTGGCGCAGCGCTTCAGCGGGCAGCGCGCCTTGCGCCAACAAGTTGAGGCTGCCGGTGGCGTAGCTGGAAATGGCGGCCAATGGTTGGTTGAGTTCGTGGCTCAGCAGCGAGGCCATCTCGCCCACAGTGGCCAAACGCGCCGTGGCCTGCAGGCGCTCTTGCGAGGCACGCGACAGTTCTTCCACGCGGCGCTGTTCGCTGATGTCCAGGAAAGCGCTCATCCAGCCTGTCTGCACGCCGCCGGCGTCGATCAGCGGCGCTTCGATCACCAGCACCGGAAAACGCGTGCCGTCGCGGCGCATGAACACCGACTCGAAACCAGTACGCGGCGGCACCGCGCCGGCCAGTCGGCTGATCAGGCGGCTTTGGTACTCGGCGGCCATTTCTGGCGGCCAGTAGGGCTGCGTGTCGTGCGGCTGCTTCAGCTCTTGCGCGCTGAAGCCGACCATGGCGCAAAACGCCGGGTTGACGTAGGTCACGCGGCCTTGCAGGTCACGCGCGCGCAAACCAGTCACCAATGAGTCTTCCATGGCCTTGCGAAAGGCCAGGGCCTCTGCCAGTTCGCGCTCGGCGCGTTGGCGGCGGCGGCTGTCACGCACCAGCAAGGCCAGCACCACGGCCAGCGCCAGCGACACCGTGGCCACCAGCGCGGTGAGCACATTGGGCAGCAGGCCGGGCGCGCCAATCCAGCGGTCCAGGCGCAGCACCAAGGTGTGTCCGGGCAGATCCAGCAGTTGTTGCGCTTGCAGCTGACCGCTGCGGCGCTGGCCCTCCCCCAGCATGGCCAAGCGGGTGCCGTCGGCTTCGGTGAAAGACACCTGATGGCTGCGCAACAGCTGGCGAGGCACCATCTCGGCCAGCAAATCGGGCAAGGCGTAGGTGGCCACCAGATAGCCCGCTGGCAAGCCATCGCGGATGAGCGGCAGGCACACGTCCATCACCTCCATGCCCAGCCCGTCGGGTTGCGGCAGGTAATAGCTGTTGGCATAAGCCGGCCCGCTCAAGCGGCTGGCCGTGGCGCAAGCGATGCCCACCTCGCTCAGAACACTGGCGCGACCAATGCGTGCGAAGGGGTTTCGCCAGTAGGGGCTGTCGGCCCCTGCCAATAGAGCCAGACGCTGGTCACGCCATTCGATATGCACCCATTCGCGGTGCTCGCGCAGCAAGGCGACCGCTTCAAAAGACCAGCCCTGCGGTGATGGGTCGCCCACCTGCAAGGACTGCAGCGACTGCACACGGCGGTTAAGACCAGAACGGATGTCACTGACCACAGCGGCCGCGTCTTGCTCCAGCTGCATTTGCTGCTGGCTCAGTTCGTAGCGGCCAGTCAACCAGACCAAGGTCCCCATCAGGGAAGCCAGCAGGCAGGCGAGCAAGCCCCACAACAACCAGCGCCGATTACCCGCCAGGGCGGTTTTTTCAGCGGGCTGGTCGCTGGGCTGTGAACTGCCGATGGCAGGCGTGGCTGCGGGCATCACAGCAGCCGGTGCTGCAGAGCGGGCAACCGGCTGCGGCATTCGGCTTGTAAGGCCGCGTCCAGCTCGGCGAGCACCCAGCCTTCGCCTTGCGCATGGCAGCCCAAGACCTTGCCCCAAGGGTCAACCACCATGCTGTGGCCCCAAGTGGTGCGCCCGTTGTCGTGCAGGCCACCTTGGGCGCTGGCCAGGACGTGGCACAGGTTCTCGACCGCGCGGGCACGCAGTAACAACTCCCAGTGCGCCTGACCGGTGGTGTGGGTGAATGCGGCTGGCACCAGCAACAAGCCCGCGCCGCTTTGCACCAGCTGGCGGTAGAGCTCGGGGAATCTCAGGTCGTAGCAAACGCTCAATCCGACGCGCCAGGTGTGGCCGCTGCGGCTGGGGAGCTCGAAGAAAACGGGCGTTTCGCCGCGCTCCAGCACGCGGGCTTCGTCGTAGCGCTCGCGCCCGTTGTCAAAGCGAAACAGGTGCATCTTGTCGTAGCGCGCGACGCAACGCCCGGTGGGGTCGAACACCAAACTGGCGTTGCGCACGCGGCCAGGTTGGCTGGTTTTCAAGGGCATGGTGCCAGCCACGATCCACAGCTGAAGGCTTTGCGCGGCCTCAGCCATGGCGTCTTGAATCGGGCCTTGGCCGAAGTCTTCGGCCACGCCCAACTTGTCGGTGTCCTGGTGGCCCATGAGGCAAAAGTACTCGGGCAGCACAGCCAGTTCGGCGCCCGCTTCGCTGGCTTGCCTCAACAGCACTTGGGCGCGCTCCAGGTTCAGCGCCAGCTGAGGCGTGGACACCATCTGAATGGCAACGACCTTCATCTGGAGGCTCCTGGTGCTGCGGGCGTGGCGGGCTGGGTAGGCGCGGCAGGCGGGGGACCTGGATTTGGCTCGACAACACCCGCTTTGCGCTCCACCTTGGTGACGCGCGGGTCGAGCCAACTGCCATCGATACGGAACTCTTGCGTGGCCGCCTCCATCAGCGGGCGGCGCAAAAACAGCTGGGCCAGGAAGCTCCCCAGCCCGAGAGCCGGGTTAATAACCGTGGCCACCAACGAGGCAGTGCCGGCATTGATCTCGGGCACCACCACCACGCGCAGGTCTTGCGTCTCGCGGGTGATGTCGGCGCTGCCGTCCATCAGGACCGCGGCGTTGACGCCTTTCATTTGCAAGTTGTTGGTGCTGGCCACGCCTTGGTTGATCTGCACGTCGCCGCGGATGAAGTCAAAAGAAAAGCCCTCGCTGAAAACGTCCCGGAAATCCAGCGCCAGCCGCCTGGGCAGGCTTTGCAGACTGAGCACGCCCAGCAAACGTGCGATGCCAGGGTCGGCCTTCAGAAACTGGCCCTCTTCAATGTTCACATTGAAGCGGCCCGTCATGCTGGGCGTATCCAGCGCCGTGGGCGAGCCGAGCCAGGCCACTTGGCCCTCCATGCGGCCTTTGCCACGGCGTATCACCCCAGGCTGGCCAAAACGCTCCAACAAGGCACCCGAGTTAGAAACATCGAGCTTGAAGTTCATGACCGTGCGGCGGCGCTCGGGCGCAGGCGCGCCAGAAACTGGCGCTGCGCCAGGCGTACCCAATGCAGCCCAGTTGCCTGTTGCGCTCAGGCTGGCTTCAGGCAGAGTCACCAACAATTTGTTGAGCCGCCACTCGCGGCTGGCCGGCAAGCGCGGACTGTCAGCCGTGGCGGCCACCGCAGCGACGCCCCGGTTCACGGCATCCACCTCGACACGCCCGAAACGGCGGCCGCGCAGCTCCAGGTCCTCGACCACCAGGTCAAGCGCCGGAATAGCGCTGGGCTGCTCACCCAGCAGCCGCTCGACGTCGCTCACCTGCGACGGGGCCAAACTCAGCCGAGCCAGACGCGCAAACACCAATCCCACGCCGCTGCCAGCGGGTTGGCGGTACTCGACGTAGCCGTTGAGCTCTTCTGCGTTGACGTTGGCGCGCCAGAGCAACCCCTCGCGGGACCCGCCCACCACCACCTGTCGCAAGCGCCGCTGCGACACCGCAATCTCTTCGGCACGCAATGCCACGATGTTGGGCAGGTAAGTCAGCAGCGGGGCAGCAGCAGCCGTTGCACGCGCGGCCACGCGAGCGGCGACGCGGTCGGTTGGTCGCTCCGAGGACCGCTCTGGAGGCCGCTCAGCGGCACGCCCGGGCGGACTCCCTGCAGTGGTAGCTGCAGGCGGTGAAGCATCGTCGAGCAGGACAGACCAAGCATCCAGATCAACGCGCTTGAACTTCAAATTGGCGGCCACCCCTGAAGCCGGCATTTGGACCTCTTCTCCCGGCTCCAAGCCGATGGCGACCGTGCCACGCAGCACACGCGCCACGCCGCCTTGCAACTCGCGTTCGTAGTCGAGCGAGACGAGCTCGCCGAGGTCGAGCTGAAAGCGGTCGCGCACGCGTTGCGGCAGCGTCGGCTGTTCGCTCAGCAAGCTGTTGTCAAAGCGCAGCGGCAGAGCAACCGCAGCAGGCTTGTTCAAGGGCTCTGGGAGGTTCAGGGCCATGCCGACCAAGCTGCTGTTGATCTGCAGTTCGCTATGGCCTTGGCGCAAACCGAAGCTGGCGTTGTAGCTGGTGCTCCCGGCCATTCGTGCGCCCAGGCGAGACAAGGCACCCATGTCCCGGGCAGCGCGCAAGCCCTCGGCACTCATGACGCCTTGCGCGCGCAACAGCAGTTCGGGCTCACCGCGAGGCGGGGTCTTTCTGTAGCCACCATCGATGCGGGCATCGCCGCCCAGCAAGCGCACTTGCAAGGCGGTGGTGTTGAAGCCAGTTTCTGTGAAGCTCAGGCTGCCCCGCACGCGTGACAGCACCGGCGTTTGCGGCGCAATTTGCAGGTCATTGCCGCTGAACGCCAAGCTGCCCTGGACCCGCGTGCGGTCGACGTCGGCCAAAGGGATGTTGAGCTGCAAGCGCAGGTCGGCATTACCGCTGCCGGTTGCCTCGTCAAGGGCTTGGTAGAGCATCTCTGAGAGTGGCGTGGTGCTGGCTACCAGCAGCGCGTCGGCCAGGGGGCCTTGCGCCCGCGCGTCTACTTCGACCACCCGGTTGGCGATGACAGTCGGGATGCGCGCCGTACCTTGACTGACGGCCAAACCCGTTCCTGAAAGTCGGGCCGTGATGTCGCGCACCTCGATGCGCTCATGCTCGAAAACCAAGCGCGCTTGAGCCTGTGTGAGCCTGGGCCAAAGCAGGCCAGCCCGTGCTTGCGGTGCAAAGGCAAACTCGGCGTTGCGCACCTGCGCCTTGACCAAAAACTCACCCTTGCTGCGATCGACAAAAGGAAACTGCATCAAGTCGCCACGCAAACGCAGGCTGACGTCTGATACATCACCAGACACCACCGCCTGCTCCAAGTAGGCGCGCGCGTCAGCGTTCATCGCCAGCGGCAAGTAACTCGGCAGCGCGGCGGCGTTGAAACGTGTCAGGTTGCCGCGCAAGTCCACCGCGCCAGGAGCCACGCGGCCCGACGTCGGGGTCGGGGCCTGGGTGGGGGCGACCCCTCTGTCAGCAGCAGGCGCGCTTTGCCAACTGCCGCTCAAGCTTCCTGCGGCGTCTGAGTTGGCAAAGTCGAGTTGGTCAATCTGCAGCAAGGTGCTCTGGGCCGTGCGCTGCCAGCGCAGTTGCGCCAGCAAGCTGTCCAGCGGGATGTCGGCTTGCCTGAACACGCCCGGCAAGTCGAGTGCGCCTTGCTCGATCTGCAACCTGGCGTTGCCGCCAGCCTGCGTGGCGCGGAAGTCCAGACTCAAGCCCCGCGCTGCGGGCCACGCGCCCTCGGTGCGCCATGCCACGTTGCTGAATCGCCCGCTGGCATCGAAGGTGTCCCAATGCTGCCAGTCTCCGCGCCAAGCCAACTTGAGCTGATCGACTCGGCCCTGCGGCGCCAGTTTGGCCAGCGTCGCTTGCAGTGCCGCATCGAGCGGGGCACGCGCGGCCAATTGC
Organism: Comamonadaceae bacterium; assembly: GCA_027483665.1. GTDB lineage: Bacteria > Pseudomonadota > Gammaproteobacteria > Burkholderiales > Burkholderiaceae_C > JAIXUC01. Next base: position 46,357 of record JAIXUC010000020.1, read on the forward strand.
GCCAGTGCCCGCAGGTCCAGCGCATCGCCTTGCACTTCGCCTGTTGCAGTGCTGCGCGCCACCTCACCCGCCTGTCGCCAGCGCAAGTTACCGCCCGGCCAGCGCAGCCCGTCTGCTGTCGTGAACTGCAGGCCCGCGGTGGCGGCCTCGAATCCATCGGGCAAGCGATCAACGGAGAGTCGACCCTGCGCCTCGGCGAGGGCCAAAGCAGGCAAATCAGGACGCAAAACCACCGCCAGCTGCGCCAAAGCGAGATCGGCCGTCAGCGTGCTGATCTGGCCCCGTGCAAGCCCCAGCCACAAACGCAACGCACCTTGGCCTTGCTGTATTTGCACTGGCAAACGCGTTTGCTCGCGAACGACAGCCAAGTCAATTTGCGCAGCCTGCACGAACAGCTCGCCCTGCCAGTCCTGCCAGCGACCTGGCGACGCCGACAACAGCGGGCTTCGCACCACAGCCGCCGCCGACAACGCGCGCCCCCAACTCGAGGGCGGCATCGCTTGCAAGCTCAAGGCGTGGCGGCGTCCGTCATTGAGCAAACGCAAATCAACGGCGCCAAAGCGCAACTCGGGTGCGCCTACTTGCTCGTTGATGAAACGCACGGTCCCCCGAGTGATGCGCAGGCGGTCTTGTGAAAACACCCAGTCCGCCGCAGGGGTTTGCTCGGAAGTGCTGCGCGCCAACTCGATACCCGCGACAAACAAGCGACCTTGGGCGTCGAGGCGAACTTCCAAGTCGGGCGAGTCGATGTGCAGATCCGTCACGCCCAGGCGCAGCAGAGAGGCGACCGAGGCGGAAACTTTCACACTGGGCAGGCGCAAGGTCTCTCGGCCTTGTGTGTCACGCAGGCTGACATCGGTGAGGGTGAAAACAGGCGATAGACCTGTGCTCTGCGCTCGTATTGCACCGATGCCCACCTGCACGCCCAGCAGGCGGGTCGCTTGGACTTCCAGCGTCGGGCGAAGTTCCCCGATGCGCGGCACAATCCAGACGTGCAACACCGCAAGCGCCAGCCCCATCAGCAGCCAGACACACACAGCAGCAGCCAAAGTCCACTTGGCCACGCTCGAGACGAGGCGTTGCCGCGACGTGGGAACAGGTGACAGGTCCAGTGACATGGGTGCGCGGCAGGTGTCAACGATTATGACGGTGGGGGCGGATCATCCGCGCTTCATTCAGCGTCTGCGCAGGCGCTATGCAGGGCAACTACACCTGTTGCCCTCAGGACCGCCAACCCACCTCAGTATGGCCGCGGCACACGCGGCGCTTCTGCAAGAAGGCTTTGATACAGGCCAATCGCTGCGCATCACCCGGCAACTGGTTTTGGAACGTCTGGCGGTGCTCGATTGTGAACAGCAGGCACCGCTGCACGACATCACACGAGCCATGACCGAGCTGGCAGAGTTCGCGCTCGACACTGCGTGGCAAACCGTGCGCCAGCAGATCGACGAGGCGCATGGGGCGCCGCGCAACGCCAGCGGCGCGCGCACCGGATTTTGGGTGGTGGGCATGGGCAAGCTCGGGGCACGCGAGCTCAACGTATCAAGCGACATCGACCTGATTTACGTGTACGAAGAGGACGGCCAGACCGAGGGCGGCAGCACGGGCCGCCAGTTGTCTGGCCATGAGTACTTTGCGCGGGTGGTGAAAGGCCTGCACACGCTGATCGGAGAGAGCACCGAGCACGGCCAAGTCTTTCGCATGGACTTGGCGCTGCGCCCCAACGGCAGCGCTGGCCCGCCCGCCATTTCTTTAGGCGCGCTGGAAGACTATCTGGTCGCCCAAGGGCGCGAGTGGGAACGCTTTGCCTGGCTGAAAAGCCGCGTGGTGGCTCCCCTGGACAGCAAGCCCGACGCGGGCGTGCAGGCCCTGCGAGGATTGGTTCTGCCGTTCGTGTTCAGGCGCTACCTTGACTACAACGTGTTTGATGCGCTGCGCGATTTGCACCGGCGCATCCGCAGCGACGCGGTGCGCCGCAGCGCAGGCCACCCCGAGCGTGCCAACGATGTGAAGCTGTCGCGCGGTGGCATTCGCGAAATCGAGTTCATCGTGCAACTGCTGCAGGTGGTGCGCGGCGGCCAATTTCCCGAGCTGCGCACACGCCCCACGCTGGATGCGCTGCAGCGCCTGGGGCGGGCACAACTCATGCCGACCGCCACGGCCGAAGCATTGGCCTTGGCCTACACGTTCTTGCGGCGCGTCGAACACCGCATTCAGTATCTGGATGACCAGCAAACGCACGTACTACCCACCCACGATGACGATTTGGCCTGGATAGCGGGCACGATGGGATTTGCGGATACGCCCGGCTTTCTCTGCGAGCTTGATGCGCATCGCGAACTGGTGGCGCAAGAATTTGATCGGCTGCTGGGCACCAGCACGCCGGAATGCCGGGGCAAAGCGTGTCGCCCGATGCAGCCAACTTTCGACGCCAGCGAATGGCTGGTGGCTCTGCCCGCACCACTGCGAGAACGCCTGCGCGGCTGGCCCGAGCACCCGCGCGTGCTGGCACTGCGCGAAGACGCGAGCGCTCGCCTCATGCGCCTGGTGCAGCAAACCGGTGCCTGGGTCAACGCAGAACCCGAGGGAGGCAGCACGGGTTCTGGCTCTCGCATACAGGGGGCTCTGCGCTGGGCCGACTGGATTGAGCCATTGCTGCGCCGCGACAGTTACCTGGCACTGCTGGTCGAGCGCCCCTGGGTCCACCAGCGCCTGCTGCAGTTGCTCGCCACAGCCCGCTGGCCCGCGCGTTATTTGCTGCGCCACCCGGGCGTGATTGATGAGCTCGCAGGCGTCAACCTGCTGGAGCAGCGCTTTCAGCCTGCAGCCCTGGAGGCCGAGCTTGAGCAGCGGCTGCGCGCGCTCCAATCCACCGCCGAGGCTGATGACGAAGCCTTGCTCAACCTGCTGCGCCGCGCCCACCACGCCGAGATGTTCCGCACGCTGGCGCGCGACGTCGAAGGCCGCCTGACGGTCGAAGAAGTGGCCGACGACCTGAGTGCCTTGGCCGACACCGTGCTGCGCGTGACCTGTCGCTGGTGTTGGCATCGACTGCGCCAGCGGCACCGCGATGAGCCGCTCATGGCGATCATCGGATACGGCAAGCTGGGCGGCAAAGAATTGGGGTACGGCAGCGACCTCGACATCGTCTTCGTCTACGACGACGAGGACGAATGCGCGCCCGAGGTCTACGCCGCTTTCGTGCGCAAGCTCATTGGCTGGCTCACCATCAAAACCAGCGAAGGTGACCTGTTCGAGATCGACACCGCCCTGCGACCCAACGGCGGCTCGGGCTTGTTGGTCACGCGCTTCTCAGCCTATGCCGACTACCAGCAGCAACGCGGCAGCAACACCGCCTGGACTTGGGAACACCAAGCCATGACGCGGGCCCGCTGCGTGTTGGGATCGGCTGATCTGGCACAGCGCTTCCAAGCCGTGCGAGAAGCGGTCATCACAGCGCCCCGCCAGGCCAACAAGTTGCGCGAAGAAATCATGGGCATGCGCCAGCGTTTGCGCGCGGCCCGGCCAGTGCCGGACGGCCAGTTCGACGTGAAGCACAGCCCCTGCGGCATGGTGGACGCCGAATTCGCCGTGCAGTGGCTGGTGCTGGCCCACGCAGCGCAACATCCGCCGCTGCGCGACAACGTGGGCAACATCGCCCTGCTGCAGCGCGCCGAAGCCTGCGGCTTGTTGCCCCAGGGTGTGGGGCAAGCGGCTGCCAGCGCCTACCGCTCGCTGCGGCGCGTGCAGCACGCCGCGCGGCTCGATGAGCAGCCCACCCAAGTCGACAACAGCGCTTTGCAGGCCGAACGGGCGGCCATTGGCGCGCTGTGGCGTGCGGCCTTCGGTGATTGAGCCCACACCATGCAAGCAGACCCCCCCGTGCAAATCAGCGCCCTATTCGAGCAACTGCGCAGAGCCTCACGCGCAGACCCAGCGCCCACGTTGGCCGAGCGCCAGGATCGACTGCAACGGTTACTGGCGTTGATCGACCGCCACGAAGCCGCCTTCACGCAGGCCATATCCCAGGACTTCAGCCATCGCAGCGCACACGAAACCCGCCTGGCTGAAACCTTGGTGGTGCGCAGCGCCATTCGCCACGCCCAGGCCCATCTCAAGGGCTGGATGCGCGTGCGGCGCATGCCCACCGCTCTGCACTTTTTGCCGGGCTACAACCGGCTGCAAAGCCAGCCGCTCGGCGTGGTGGGCATCGTGTCGCCGTGGAATTACCCGCTGCAGTTGGCCCTGTCGCCCGCTGTGGCTGCACTCGCCGCCGGCAACCGCGTGATGCTCAAGCCTTCCGAGCTGACACCGGCTTTCTCAGAGCGCTTGGCACTGGCCGTGCGAGAGCATTTCGCCTCCGACGAAATGGCGGTGGTGACGGGCGACGCGAGCGTTGCGCGTCAAGTGGTGCAACTGCCCCTCGACCATTTGTTCTTTACCGGCTCCACAGCCGTTGGGCGTCAAGTGGCCCTGGCTGCCGCAGCCAACCTCACCCCCGTCACGCTGGAACTGGGCGGGAAGTCTCCGGCCATCTTGGACGTCAGCGTGCGGCTGGTTGAGGCAGCACCCCGCCTGGCTTACGGCAAGCTGCTCAATGCCGGGCAGACCTGCGTTGCGCCAGACCACCTGCTGGTGCCACGCGGTCAATCCGAATCGGTGGCCAGCAGCTTGCGTGCGGCCATCGCAGCGCTCTACCCGACGCTGCGCGACAACCCGGACTACACCGCCATCATCAGCCCAGCTCATCAGGCCAGGTTGCAAGCCCTGCTGGACGACGCCTTGGCCAAGGGTGCGCGCGCCATCGTGGTGAACCTGGCCCAAGAAGACTTAGGGCCCACCCGCAAGATGGCGCCCACCTTGCTGCTGGGCGTGAAGCCCGACATGCGGGTGATGCAAGAAGAAATCTTCGGCCCGCTGTTGCCCATCGTGGAGTACGACCGGCCTGACGACGCCATCGCCATGGTCAATCAGGGCGAGCGGCCACTGGCTCTGTACTGGTTCGGCGAAAACCCCGCTGCGCGTGACCGGGTGTTGGCGCGCACCATCAGCGGGGGGGTGACCATCAACGATTGCTTGTGGCACTTAGGCCAGGAAGACCAGCCCTTCGGCGGCGTGGGCGCCAGTGGGCAGGGCTCCTACCACGGGGAGTGGGGCTTTCGCACTTTCAGCCACGACAAACCTGTGTTCTACCAAGCGCGCCTCGCAGGCACGGCTTGGTTGCGGCCGCCTTACGGCCAGCGCTTTGAGCAGCTGATGGCTTTGCTCAAACGCATAACTTGAAGGGCGGAAGGGCGCGGGTACTGGTTTCAGTGCGTGAGCACTTGGCGGATGGTGGCTGCCAGCTCTTCGGCTGCGAACTTCGCTACATAGGCATCGGCACCGACGCTGCGCACATGGTCTTCGTTGGTGGTGCCCGAAAGCGAGGAATGGATGACCACAGGCAGGCCTTTGAATCGGGCGTCTTCTTTGATCTGCCGCGTGAGCGTGAAGCCGTCCATCTCGGGCATTTCCAGGTCCGTCAGTACCAGCGCCACCTTGTCCCCGATGCGCTGGCCCTCGCTTTCTGCGGCCAGTTGCAGCGACTGCAACTTGTCCCAACACTCTTTGCCTGACTTGGTCATGATGAAGGGAGCGCCCAAAGCGTGCAGTCCTTGCTCGATGAGCGAGCGTGCCACTGCCGAGTCGTCAGCCGCCAAGATGACCGTGCCGGCCTTGAGTTTGACCTTGGGGCCGATGGTTTTGGGGTCCACTTCGTTTTCTGGCGGCGGCATGACCTGGCGCAGGATGGATTCGACATCCAGGACTTGAGCCAAGCGCGTGTTGTTCACATCGCCGTCCAGACGGGCGATGCTGGTGACCATGCTGGCCGCAGAGCTGCCCTCGGCCGACAGCACCTGCTTCCAGTCGAGGCGAACGATGTCTTCCACTGCTTCGACAGCGAAAGCTTGCGTCGTTCTGGCGAACTCGGTCACCAGCATGATGTTCAAACCTGTCTTGGGCGTACAGCCCACCACCGCAGGCAAGTCAATCACCGGGATGATCTGGCCGCGCAGGTTGACCACACCCAGCATGTGCGCCGGAGACCCTGCCATGGCAGTAATGGCCGGCATGGCGACGATCTCGCGGATCTTGAAGACATTGATGCCAAACAACTCGGAGCGCTCGCCTTGCGGGTCTCCGCCCAGCCGAAACAAAAGCAACTCGAATTGGTTGGAGCCGGTGAGGCTGCCTCGCTCTTGGCTGTCTCGCTGCGCGGTTTTCATAAATGTTCGCCGGTTGAGAAGGTCAAATTCATTCTAGGCTTGGGTCATGACGAGCCTAGGCGTCGGGTTTGCCCTGTGCTTTGACTGAGTAAAGTGCTCAAGTGTTGTGCCATTTCGCTGACCGAGTGCGGCGGTGCGGGGCAACATACTAAGGTTTTCAACAACTACGATCCATTGGAGTTCATCACATGACCGTTTCCCGCCGTGTATTCATGATGCAAGCTGCAGCAGCCAGCGGCGTATTGGCCAGCCAACAGGCACTGGCCCAGGTGAAATTGGAAGAGAACGACCCTCAAGCGGTGGCACTGGGCTACAAGCACGACAGCACCAAGGTCGACAACAAGAAGTACCCCAAGCACGCCGCCACGCAGTTGTGCAACAACTGCCAGCTCTACCAGGGCAAGGCAGCGGACGCGTGGGGCGGCTGCCCGCTGTTTGGTGCCAAGCAAGTTGCCGGCAAGGGCTGGTGCAGCGCTTACGTCAAGAAGGCCTGAACACGCTCTCTTGAAGCCAGCGGCCCTGTCGGCGCTGGCTGGAACAAACCGCCTGGAGGATTGACTTCCTCAGGCGGTTTTTTCTTGAGGGGTGCCACGCAGCAAAGCGCTGCGAACCAGGGCGATGTGCTGGCGCAGGGCGTAGAGCTCATCGGTGTAGGACAAAGGCACGACGACCCGGCCCACTTGACGCTCGACCTCGTCGAGCGCAGACAACAGCACGGGGGCGGGCTCCAAGCCCTCGGCCTGACGGTCTTCCAGATCGCGCAATTGCGCGTACCAGCGGAACACGCGGGAACGCACGCGAAACTCGTACAAGGGCGGCACGATGCGGCTCAGCGGCAACAACACCGCGACGATCAGCCCCAACACCAGCCACATGCGCTCGATGAGGTTGGCCACCCAGAACGGGAGGTAGCGCTGCAACAGGGGCGTGCCCGAACGCAGCGTGCGCTCGGCTTCGGGCCACAAAGGAAACTCGTTCAACTCGGCACTGGGAAACTGGCGCGCCCGGTTGAACCAACCCGCATCTCCGTGCAGCGCAACCGCTGCTTGTGAGAACAGCGTGCGGATGGCCGGGTGGGTGCCATCGCGCGCCAGCAAAGCGGTGGTGGGCGCCACCAGCCGGATGTCGCGCGGCGGCAAATCGGTTGCCAGGTTGACCACGCCGCGCGGCAACACCACCGGCGTGAGGTAGGTGAACCTGCGCGCATAGGCCTCAGCCTGGGCAAAGTCCATCAACTGCACGCCCGGCGTTTGCAAAAGCATTTGCACCATGAGCGACTGCGGTGCGGAAGCAAAGACCAGCGCGTCGATTTGCCCTTCCAAAAACGCCACGACCGCGGGGGTGGGTTCAAGCTGGCTCAACAGCCAGGTTTCAGGCTCGACTTGGTTGGCTTCGAGCAGGGTTCGCATGAGCGTGGGCACACCACTGCCTGCTGTTCCGATGTTGATGCGCAAACCGCGCACCTCGGTCAGGCCGCTCAACGACTGTCGGGATGGTTTTTGGGCTTGCAACGCCTCGGTTCTGTAGAAAAACCAGACCGGCTCCACGAACAAGCTGCCCAAAGAGCCGATGCGCGGGGTGAACATGCTGCCGTCGCCAGTGGCTGCCGAGTCTGAGTCATGGCTGCCGCCTTGTACAAACCCCAGGTCCACCTGGCCCGAGCGCAACAGCGCCAGGTTGGCAGATGATCCTTCGCTCGGGACCAGCTCCACTGTGATCCCGTGTTCTGCCAAGGCCGCTGCGTAACGCTGACCAAATGCATCGTAGGCGCTTTGCGCAGGGCCTGTGGCCAAGCGCACGCGCTGGGGAGGGTTAGGGTCCAGCCACCAGTAAGCCAACACCAACAGCAGCACCGCCAACAGCGCGACTGGCCCAGCCGAGATCAACAAGGCGCGCACGGAAACCAGCGACTGGCTGACTATGCGGGCCATCTTGGGGCGGGTCATTGGGGAACAAAGCGAGAGAGCAGAGCTTGGTTCTGCTCGGGCCACTGCCGCAGGGCCTGGCGCTCGTCGAGCAAGGCCGATCGCAGAAAAGCCAAGGTCAGGCTGGCCGTGGCTTGCTTGATGCGGTCGTTCAGTGATGCGCTGCCCGATTGGCGATCGGTGAATATGCTGTGCGAGCCACCCGCAAAGACCGCGAGCGTCTTGTCGGGTGCGGCCATCGCTTCGAACAAAGCGATGCGGTCAGACGCATCCGAGAAATAGCCCGGCACACGGATGGTGTCTTCGGTGGTGGTGACGTGCAGATTGGGCACTTGCACCGGCGCGAGCACGCGCTTCAAGTCTGGCTCGCCGTAGAAAGGCGGTGCCGAAAGCAACACCGCAGCGCGCACACGGGGATCTGCCAAGCGCACAGGCTGCCCCTGCCGTTCGACCGTGGCACCCACGGCCAACATGGCGGTGTTGGCACCGTAGGAGTGGCCAGCGGCGGCGATGCGCTCGAAATCGAGGCGCTGCGCGATGCCGGCTTCACGCTCGATTTGGTCCAGACCAAACGACAAGTCGGCCACGCGCGCAACGGCTTCGGCGTCTTGTGCTGCTGCTGCCAGGCGGCCCGGCAAGCCCAAGGCACTGCCGCGCCAAATCTGGCGGTCGCTGCCCACATGTTGCAGGTGCAGGCTGGCCATGCCATGGCTTGCCCAGTGGCGCCCCAGATAACTGTAGCCCTCGCGCGAACCCCCGATGCCATGTGAGAACACCACCAGCGGCACCCGATGGGTAGCCTCGGGCAGGTACAGCCGCGCCGGCACGGGGCGCTGGCGGGTGCCGTCGAGCCAGTCGAAGTCTTGCAGCGTGAACGCGCCCTGCGCTGCGCCCCGCAGCATGTCTTGAGCAGCTGAGCCAGGTGGCCACAATGCCCAAGCGCCGCCAACACCAAAAGCAGCAGCGCCCAGCAGCCAGGTTCGTCGGCTTGAACCTCGGCTTGGGGTGCCTTGGGGGGGTGCAGCGGCGTGCACATCGCCTAGGGGTTTCAAATGGCGCGGTCGGTTCATGGGGCCTCCGAGGTGCTGTCGATCTGCATCCAGGCGCTGGCGGTTTCACCCGGCTGCAATACCCGAATGCCCAGGCTGTCCAGTTGGACTGGGTCACCATGCGCGAGTTGCAGGGCGTTGTTGACGTGGCTCACAGGCTCGATGGCGAGGAAGTCGCGCCCGGGCTGGGTGAAGACCACCACGCGTTTCAGGTTTGAGTTGATGCGTGTGCGCAGGCGGCTGTCTTGCAGCAAGGCTTGGCCGTCCCAGCCGTCAAAGCAGTGGTCTACATCGAGGCTGTCGCAGTCGGCGCTGGGGCCTGCGCTCGACTCATGCCGGGTGGGCAGCTTGCGCTCGTCCATGGCCCAGCGGCCCTTTGCGCACAAACTCAGACGCGCCCCTGGGCGCTTGACGAAATAGGGGTGCCAGCCCAGACCTACCGGTGCAGGCTGTGGGTGCGTTTGGCGCAGCTCCATGGACCAGCGCGTGCCGTGCGCGTGTACCTCAAAGTGCTGCTCCGCCTCAAAGGAGAACGGCCAGTTCTCGTCTGGCGTGTGGCGCAGACGCAGGCTGGCCCGCGTGGGGCTTTGCGCGGTGACGTCCCATGCGCGCCTCCAACCCACGCCGTGGATGGCATGGGGCTCGGGCTCGAAATTTCGCGCCAACGCGTGGTGCTGCCCAGCCCAGTCGAAGGCAGCGTCGCCAATCCGATTGGAAAACGGCACCAAGGGATAACTGCCGCTGGCGCGCACTTGCGCCAAGCTCAGCGGCTCTGCGCTGCGCAACACGGGCTCTGCACCACACCAAAGCCCCGCCACGCAACCGCCCAGGTCGGGGCGCAGCACCAGCCGAAAACGCAGGCCGGCCGGGCCGGCTGGCCCCAGCAGCTCCACGACCTGGGCTTGCGTGTTCATGAGCCGGCAGCGCGGCGCTTGAGCCAGCGCATGAGCGTGCCCAGCGCAGGCAGCTTTTCATACAGCTCTTCGGCCACGTCCCAATAGTCGCGGTGCCAAACGATGCGCCCGTCATCGGCCAGCTTCAAATGGCTGCTGCCGCGGATGCAGCGCGGCTCGCGCTGGCCTTTGAAACAAAACAGAAAGTCCCAGCACAAAAAGGCCTGGCGGCCGTCGACCACTTGGGTGGTCACCACAAAGCGCGGTTGATCCAGTGCCACGTACATGTGCGAGAACACCCGCTGCACTTCGGCCAAGCCACGGACTTCGTTGAATGGGTCTTTGAAGTAGGCGTCGGGCGTGTAGTACTGGTCGAACTGCGCCACGCTATGTGGAGTGAGTGCTTCAAAGAAAGCCACGATGCGCGCCACTTCTGCGCGGGCGGGTGCAGGTGCTGGTACAGGTGCAGCGGCCAAGTCGGCGGCGGCGGCCATGGAGGTGTCCGCTGTCACGCTCACAAACCCGTCATGCGGCGCACCAAGGGGAAATAGGCGCTGTAGGGCAACTGGCTGATCAGTTTCATCCAACGCGTGAAGCGCTTGGGAAAGTGGATCTCGAACTCGCCGTCAGCCCAGCCCGCCAGAATGGCTTGGGCCGCTTGCTCTGGCGTGATGAGCGCGGGCATGTGGAACTCGTTTTGCGCGGTCAGCGGCGTTTCCACAAAGCCCGGGTTGACCAAGCTCACGCCCAAGCCAGCGTCTTGCAAATCAAGGTAGAGCGTTTCAGCCAGATTGATGAGCGCCGCCTTGGTCGGGCCGTAGGCCAAACTTTTCGGCAGGCCGCTGTAGCCCGCCACGCTGCTGATGAGGCTGATGTGCCCACTGCGACGCGCCAGCATGTCCGGCAACACCGCGTCCAAGAGGTGCAGCGCGCCCACATAGTTCACCTGATCGTGCATCAGCATGTCGGCCAAGTCATAGGCCGTGGCGCGCTGCGGCTTGTAATAACCCGCGCAGTAGAAAGCCAGGTCGATCGGGCCGCCAGTTCGGATGTGCTCTGCGGCTGCGCGCACGGCGTCGGCCTGGGTCACGTCCAGCGGCAATGCCTGTGCTGCGACGCGGCCGGTGGCGGGGTCTGCCGGGTGGCTGTCGGCAAAACTTTGCAGCAGTTCTGCGTTGCGCGCCGACACGATGACGCGCGCGCCACGGGCGTGCAATGCGCTGGCGGTGGCACGGCCAATGCCGGTGGAGGCACCGACCAGCCAGACGCTGCGGCCCTGCCAGTGGCGTAGTGGGGAGTTGAGCGGCATGCGGTGTCCGATCAACGCTTGCGAAAGGACAAAGTCACTTCGCCCAGCCGGATGCCAAATTTGCTCATGGTGGCTTTGTTGAGCATGGTGCGCTCGTCCATGAGGTACATCCAGTCGTCGAACTGCACCTCGTAGGTCTTGCCGTCCACCGGCAGAGCCAGCGTGTAAGTCCAGAAGAAGGCGTTGCCGCGTTCCTGCCCAAAGGCTTCGCCAACCACGTCGTCCGCTCGGCCGACATAGCGGCCATCTGGCAGTTTTTTCATGCGCCAGACGCGCTTTTGTTTGGTGCCGTCGGAGTAGAAGAAGTCTTCGTCCAGCACGCCATCGTCGCCGTTCCAGCTGCAGTTCATCACCACGGTGAAGCGCTTGACGACTTTGCCCGAGCGATCGGTGAACACGCCCCAGGCATCCACCACGCCGTTGAAGTACTGGCGCAGATCAAGCACCGGTTTTTCTGCGGCGTAGTCGGAAATCTGCTGGCTGGCGCAGCCGCTTAATGCCGCCACAGAGGTGGCGGCCAAGGTGGCGGATAAGAGCAGTCTGCGTTTCATGGAGCGTCTTTCTGGAGCGATGGAGATGGAATGGGCTCAGGCGCCGGTTCAGCCAATGCCGGCGCGCGGATGATCAAGGCGTACAAGCCAGCGGCAGCCAACAGCTTGAGTACACAGGGCAACAAGCAATAAGCCAGGGTGAGTGCTTGCAGTGCCTGCGGGTCGCGCGTGCCAGGCTGGTAGCCGAACAGGCCCAGCAACGGCAAGGCAAGGCCCGCGGCGAGTGCCAGGTTGAGCTTGATGGCGAAGTTCCACCAGCCGAAGTAAGCACCCTCGGCCTGACCACGGTCGCCGCCCTGGGCGATGACACCAGCGAGCATCGCGCCCGGCAAGGCCAGGTCTGTGCCCAAGGCCACGCCCGACAGGGCGCATACCAACACGAAGGCCCAGGCATCACCGGCACCCAGTTGCGAAGCCCACACGAACACGGCGATGGCCAGCAACATGCCTGCCAGCCAAGTGCGCGCCAGACCCCAGCGGCGTACCAAGAAAAGCCACAGCGGGATGGAAGCAGCAGCCGTCAAGAAGTAAGTGCCCAGGAAAGCGGGCTCCATGCTGGCCGGGGCTTGCAGGCGGTCTTGCACAAAAAACAGCACCAGCGTGGCAGGCACCGCGCTGGCAATGCCGTTGAGCACAAACACCGCCAGCAGTCGACGAAAGGCCGGGTTGGCCAATGGCCGCCACAACCAGGCAGCCGATGCCGCTTGTGGCGAAGCACGTCGTGGACTGGGTGCCACCGATCTCGCCCAGGCCCACCAACCCACCCCAAGGCACGCAGCAAAAACCGCACTGGTGATGCCCAGCCCAGCCACCGTCGGCAGCACGGAAGCCGTCACCACGCCCACCAGCCCCAAGCCCTCGCGCCAAGCGACGATCCGGCTGCGTTCGGCCTCGCTGCCACCGTGCATGGCGGCCCAGGCTTGGTGCATCACCGACAACAGGCTGTAAGCCGCGTAGGTGATGACCAGCATCACAGAGGCGTAGATCAGCAGGCCCGTCTGGGTGGCGCGCACTGCGGTGGGCGGAAAGAACAGCATCACAAAACCGGCCAGCAACACCAAACCCGCTACACCGCCGACGCTGAGCACGGCGCGGGTGGAGCGCGCAAACAGGCGGTCTGACCAGCGGCCCAACAGCGGGTCGATCACCGCGTCAAACAAACGCGCGCCCAACAACACCGCGCCCAGCCACGCCAGGGGAACCGCGAACTCACGCGCATAGTGGTTGGGCAGCAGCACGTACAAAGGCAGCGCGACGAAAGCCAGTGGCAAGCCCAACAGCCCATAGCGGGCGGCCTGTGCCGCAGAGAAAGGGTCGTGCTGCGCCATGGGCTGTGCTGCTGCTGGGCCAGCTCTTAACGACCACTGCGGGCCAACAAAGCCTCGCGCAGTTGCGGCGCGGAGGTTTGCGGAGCCAGCCAGATGCCAAAGAAAAGACGCGCGAACTCGGCATCGGCCACCTCGCCTACGGGGCGGTCGTTGGCCAAGAACACCACACCCTGCCCGGGCCTGTAGATGCCGGCGATGCGATCGCCTTTTTTCACATCGGGCAGCAAGCGCTGCAGGGCATCGCGCCAACGCTGCGCCTGCGCTTCGTCGAAGCGGCCCACGCGCCGCATCTCGACCACCGAGCGTTCGGCAATGCGCGCGCCAGGCAAGGCACGCAAATAGGTCAGCTCCAGTCGCATGGGGTGTGCCGCGTAGTTGTCGGCAGTAAAGCCGGGGGCCACGTCGAGGCGTGCGTCGTAGACGTCGAGACCCAGCCAAGTCATGCGGCCTTGGCCTGCCTGCCGCAACGACATGGCAGCCACGCTGCCGTCTGCTGCCGGCGCCCCCTCCACTGGGCGCTGCTGGGTTGCAGCCGAATGCGCTGCTGAATGCGCCGCTGAATGCGCCATGTCCGAAGAAGCCCAAGCCGCATTCGCCGCGAGCGCCAGCAAGCAAGGGACAGCGCGGGCTGCGGGTGTCATGGTTTGCGCAGCGTGTACTGCACCACGTCGATGTTGGCGTGGGCGAAAGCTGCTTCGCAATACGCGAGATAGAACTCCCATATCTTCATGAACCTTTCGTCAAAACCAAGGGACAACACGTGAGCCTTTTCGGCCAGGAACTTCTCGCGCCAGCGCTTGAGCGTCTCTGCATAGTCGGCACCAAACGCGAACTCGTCTTCCACCACCAGGCCAGCGTGCTCGGCCTGCTTGCGGAATTCCGCGGGGCAAGGCAAGCAGCCACCGGGGAAGATGTATTGCTGGATGAAATCGGTCGATTGCAAATAGCGCTCAAAGTAGCGGTCTGCGATGACGATGCTTTGAATGCAAGCCCGTCCGCCCGGTTTCAGCAAACGCGCCACCGACTGAAAGTAGGTGGGCCAGTAAGCGCGCCCGACGGCTTCGACCATCTCAATCGAGCAAATGGCGTCGAACGGACCATCGTTGATGTCTCGGTAGTCCTGCAAGCGCAGGTCGGCGCGCTGCGCCGTGCCCAAGCGCTGCATGCGCGCTTGCGCGAAAGCCAGTTGTTCGGTGGACAAGGTCACGCCAGTCGTGGACGCACCGAATTCGGTGGTGGCCATTTCGGCCAACGCGCCCCAGCCACAACCGATCTCCAGCACCCGCTGGCCGGGCTGCAACTGCACCATGCGCAACGCCCTGCGAACCTTGGCAAATTGCGCCTCGCGCAGCGACAGGTCGGCTTTGTCCCCCGCAGCATCGAAATGCGCGGAGGAGTAATTCATGGTGTCGTCCAGCCACAGTTCGTAGAACGCATTGCCCAAGTCGTAGTGCGCGTGGATGTTTTTGCGGCTGTTGGTGCGGGTGTTGCGGTTGAGCAAGTGGCGCAGCCGATAGGCGAGTCGCCCGATCCAGCTGCCGTAGATGATGTCTTCGACCTCGTCGCGGTTGGCAATGAAGAGCTTGAGCAACTCGATCAGGTTGGGCGTGCTCCAGTCGCCTGCGATGTAGCCCTCGGCGAAGCCAATGTCACCCGACTTCAGGGCAGCGCCGGGGAGTTTCCAGTTGTGCAGCACGATGGTGGCGTGCGGCTCGCCGTCGCCCGGCTCGGTTGCGCCGAAGCGGTGCACGCTGCCGTCGGGCAAGTTCACGGTCAGCACGCCGTGGCTGAGCCGCTTCAGCAGGGCCAAGGCCGTGCGCGCGGCCGAGGGGGCCTCTGCCGGCAAGCGTGAGGAAGACAGGGTGCTGGGGTGCATCGAGGGCATGGCTACAGATGGATGGTTGTTCTGACGGGTGGTCTGGTTAAGGCGGGCAGCAGCGCGCTAGCGTGTGACAAAGGCGTCCGGCGGCTGCGGCTTGCGGTGAAACCGCACCCGCTTGCGCCACAGGTTCACGGCCTGCCAGTGGATGCGAGCGATCACACCCAAAGTGTGCAAAGGGTAACGCCATGCGGCCTTGTGCAGGCTGGCTGCACAAAGCAGCTCCAACTGTCCGCTGACGCTGGTTTGCAGCAGCGGGCCGCTGTCGTCGTCGTGGTCGATGCGGGCCACCACTTTGGCACCCGCGCCGGGCCAGCCGGGTTGTTCGCCGCCTGCTGTCATGAAGCGGAAGCGGTAGCCGCCTTCGATGCTGCAAAAGGGCGACACATGAAACACCTTCTGGGCGCGCAGCTCTTGGCCCAGACGAGGCTGGTCCAGGAAGTAGCAGTGGCGCTCGCCGAAGGTGTTGTTGACCTCGACCACGATGGCGCGCAGGCCGCCGTCGGCTCGGTGGCAGTGCCAAAAGCTGACGGGCTTGAAGGTGTAGCCCCAGATCCTGGGGTAACAGTGCAGCCAGACTTCACCATCGGCGTCAGCGACGCCCTCGGCACGAAGCAGTTCGTCTAACCAAGACAGCGCACCGCCCGCCTCGGGGCCGCGCCCGTCGCCGTGGTCGACGTCGTGGAAGCTCAGCAAACCCGAGCGGTTGCGGGCCAGTGCCGGCCAGCCGTGCTGGCGCAGGCTGCGCATGGGCAGCATCAGAAAAAACGTGGGGTACTGAAAGGCGTGTGCCGGGCGCAGGCGCACATGGCGCACAAGCCCAAAACCCATGAGCACAGGTTGAGGCTTGACATGCTGTACGGGCGGCGCTGCTGGCGCACTCGGGTTCATGCCAACTCCGCCACTTTTCCAGTGCCGGTTGCTGCACCGTTCGCCATCTGTGCAGGTTCGTCTGCGCGTTCGTGTTGGCCTGTGGTCCCCGCCTGGATGCCTTGCGCCACGCCCAGGCCGGCTTTGTAGCCGTCTTCATGAAACCCGTAGCCCGCCCAGGCGCCGCAAAACCACGTGTGCTGCTGGCCTTGCAGCCGAGGCAACTGCGCCTGCGCTCGCACGGCAGCCACATCAAATACAGGATGCGCGTAGTCATAGCGACCCAGCACATGGCGTTCCTCAATGTCGCGCAAGGGGTTGAGCGACACCACCACGGGCTGTGCGAAGGGCAGCGGCTGCAGGCGGTTGAGCAAGTAGTGCAGGCACACGTGCGCTTGTTCTGCGCTGGCGTCGGCTGCGCGCTCGTAGTTCCAGGCAGCCCAGGCAGCCCGACGCTCTGGCAAAACGCTCGCATCGGTGTGGAGCACGGCCACATTGGGGTGGTAGCGAATGGCACCCAGCACCGACTGCTCTTGCGCGCTGGGCTCGGCCAGCAGCGCCAGCGCTTGGTCGGAATGGGTGGCTAGCACCACCTCGTCGAAGCGTTCGTCGGTGCTGTCGGTCAGCACGCGAACACCTTGTGCGTCGCGCTCGATGCGGCGAACCGGGCTGTTCAGGCGGGCATCCGCCAGGCCCGAGATGATGGCTTGCACGTAATTGCGCGCGCCACCGCTGACCGTGAACCATTGCGGCCGGTTGGTGACCTGGATCAACCCGTGGTTGTGACAGAACCGAATCATGGTGGAGACCGGGAACTGCAACATCTGTGCCGTGGGGCAGCTCCAGATGCAGGCCATCATGGGCATGAAGTACCAGTCGCGAAACTCGTCGCTGAATGCTTGGGCTTGCAAAAATTCGGCCAGCGGCTGCGTCAACTCGGCCTCGGTGCCTTGTTGCGCGATGCGGCTGGTCGTGGCGTTGAAGCGCAGCAAGTCGCGCAACATGCGCAAGAAACGCGGGTTGAGCAAATTGCTGCGTTGCGCAAACACGGTAGACAGGCTGCTGCCGCTCCACTCCAGCGTGCGCCCACCCAGCACGCCCGGCGCTTTGACAGAAAAAGACATGTCCGACTTGGACGTGGCCACGCCCAGCTCCTCGAACAGCGCAATCAGCTGCGGGTAGGTGCGTTCGTTGAACACCAAAAACCCGGTGTCCACACCATGCGTGACGGCTAGACCAGAGGCATCGGGCAGCGTCACATCGACCGTGTTGGTGTGGCCGCCGAAATAACTGCCCGCTTCAAACAGGGTGACTTGGGCGGTTTCGTGCAAGCGGTGGGCCGCCGCCAATCCGGCAATGCCTGAACCGACAACCGCCACGCGGCGCCGGCTCACCGCACCACCCCTGCAAAAGAAAAAGCTGCGAAGCGCCCCGACGCGAACAAGGGAGGGAGTGAGGAGGAGGAAAACCGCCTCGGGATTTCAGACCGCCCCACCGGGATGGTCTGGCTTCGCAGCATCAAAACTGAGCTTGCTGCGTAAGAACACACATCCCGAAGCCAGGTTCCCGCGGCTTGAAAATAAACGGACGTGCCGCTACCCGAGCAAGGGAGCTGACGTTGAATACCCAAAATATTACTCATAAGTTGATTATGTGACCAATCGGTATTTTTTGGAACTGCCTGTATTAATTGGTGGCCAAGGCGCGTTCTATTTCCCTGACTAGGCCGCGGTCTTGAGGGTCGACCCGGCTGCCGTAGCTGCCCAAGGCTCGGCCGTCGCGACCCACCAAGTACTTGTGGAAATTCCAACCCGGGGCCTCGCCCGTGGCGCGAGCGAGTTGCTGAAAGAGCGGCGCAGCCTGAGCGCCGCGCACGCTGGTCTTGGTGAACATGGGGAACTGCACGCCAAAAGTGCTTTGGCAAAAGTCGGCGATTTGTTGGTTGCTGCCCGACTCCTGAGAGAAGTCGTTGCTGGGGAAGCCCAGCACCACCAGGCCCCGGGCACTGTAGCGGCGGTGCAGGGCTTCCAGCCCCTCGTACTGAGGCGTGAAGCCACAGAAGCTGGCGGTGTTGACCACCAGCAACACCCGCCCAGCATATTGACACAGGGCCTGCGGCTTTTCATCCTGCAAGCGCAGCACGGTGTGCTGCAGCAAAGCCGGACAGGCCGCCGTTTTCGGCGCGGCGGTCTGCGCCACTAAAGATACAGGCGCCATGGCCGCAGCAGCCGCAACGATCAGGCTGCGGCGACTCGGCCCGGCCAAGGCGGGCACGGGGACCGCCCGTCTGGGCACAGCGCGCCCGGCCATGGCGCGCCCAGGCCATAAGGCGGGCGCTTGGTCAATCAGCTGTTGGGGGGACATCTGGAACTCCTGAGAACGGGGGGTGAAACATCGCCGCACAATGCGCGCCGAGGCGTCGATAGCGACGCACAGCACCCAACATCACCTGCGGTATGGCCCGATCTTCGTTCAAAGGCAACAAATCAGCCTTGCCCCAGAAAATCTGTCAGCAGTGCCAGCGACCCATGACTTGGCGGGCGGCCTGGGCCCGCCATTGGGAGTCGGTGCGTTATTGCAGCGATCGCTGCAGCACAGACGCAGCCCGGGCTAGACGGCAAAGTGGCCAGCAGCCAAGCCCCGGTTGATGACGCTGACGGCCCCCCACTTCATACAATGACCGACCAATCGGAGACAGGCATGCTCTACCCTGAATTGTTCAAACAACTCGAATCCGTCCGCTGGGATATGGACCGCGACATCCCTTGGGATCGCTTCGACGCCAGTCAACTCACCGACGCCCAAGCGCAAACGGTGAAGATGAACGCCATCACCGAGTGGGCCGCCTTGCCCGCCACCGAGATGTTCTTGCGCGACAACCGCGACGACAGCGACTTCTCGGCCTTCATGTCCATCTGGTTCTTCGAAGAGCAGAAGCATTCCCTGGTGCTGATGGAATACCTCAAGCGCTTCCGCCCCGACTTGGCCCCCACTGAAGCCGAATTACACGAAGTGCGCTTTGAGTTTGAGCCAGCACCTGCGCTGGAGACGCTGATGCTGCATTTCTGCGGCGAGATCCGCCTGAACCACTGGTACCGCCGTGCCGCCGAGTGGCACACCGAGCCCGTCATCAAGCACATCTACACCACACTCAGCCAAGACGAAGCCCGCCACGGTGGCGCTTACCTGCGCTACATGAAGCGCGCCATTGGAAAGTTTGGCAACGAGGCCCGCTCGGCTTTCGCCAAAGTCGGCGTGCTGATGGCCAGCGCCAGACGCACCGCTCAGGCCCTGCACCCCACCAATCTGCATGTGAACAAGGCCCTGTTCCCGCGCGACACCATCCAAAGCCGCCTGCCCAACCCCGAGTGGTTGGAACACTGGCTAGACACGCAAATCAAGTTCGACAGCGCTTGGGAAACCAAGGTGGTCGAACGCATCCTGCACAACATGAGCCTGCTGATGGACCGCAGCTTCTCGACCGTGCAAGAGCTCAACCGCTTCCGCAAGGAAATGGGCGCGTCGCTGGCGACCCAACCTGAACCCGGCGCGGCCTGAATCGGCGCACTGACGGGCCCAGCCCCAGCAGCCGATGCACGAGCTACCTGCGTCTTTGGGCGAAAAACTTCTGAGGCCGACTGATATGGCGCAGGCCTTGGCGCGCCTGGCGCGTCCTCTGGTCTTCACCAACGGGGTGTTCGACGTACTTCACCGCGGCCACGTCAGCTACTTGGCCCAAGCCCGCGCGCTAGGTGCCAGTCTGGTGGTGGCCCTCAACACCGACGCATCGGCACGCCGCCTGGGCAAAGGCGCGGATCGGCCTCTGAACAATGAACTCGACCGCGCCGTGGTCGTTGCGGCGCTACAAAGCGTCGATGCCGTCACGTGGTTTGACGAAGACACACCCTTGCAGTTAATTGCCCAGGTGCGCCCCGACCTCATCGTCAAGGGCGGCGACTACGACATGGGTCTGCTGCCCGAGGCCGCCTTGGTGCAAAGCTGGGGCGGACAAGCCCTGGCCCTGCCCTTCGTCAGCGGTTACTCGACGACACAACTGGTGCAACGCATCCGGGGCTGAACCCCACCGGCCTCAGACCGGCGCAGCAACAGCGCCCTTGCCGCGCAGCTTGCGCCACATCCGTCCAAGCCATTGCTCCAGGTCATCGACATAGGTGAACACGGCTGGGATCACCAACAAACTGAGGAAGGTCGAGGTAATCAGCCCGCCGATCACGGCAACCGCCATGGGCGAGCGAAAGCTCGAATCTGCCGCACCCCAGCCCACGGCAATCGGCAGCATGCCCGCGCCCATGGCCAAGGTGGTCATGATGATGGGGCGCGCCCGCTTGTGGCAGGCGTCGAGCAGCGCGTCCCAGCGGTTCATGCCTTGGTCGCGGCGGGCGACGATGGCGTACTCGACCAACAAAATGGAGTTCTTGGTGGCGATGCCCATGAGCATGATCAGCCCGATGAGCGAGGGCATGGAAAAGCTCTTGTCAGCAGCCAACAAGCCCACGAAAGCCCCACCCAAGGACAGCGGCAGCGCAGCCAAGATGGTCGCCGGGTGCAAAAAGTCTT
Source organism: Comamonadaceae bacterium (assembly GCA_027483665.1). Classification (GTDB taxonomy): domain Bacteria; phylum Pseudomonadota; class Gammaproteobacteria; order Burkholderiales; family Burkholderiaceae_C; genus JAIXUC01. The sequence continues at coordinate 67,005 of JAIXUC010000020.1, forward strand.
TGAACAGCAGCACCAGCACGATGTAGATGCACAGCACGCCGGTGAGCATGGCCAGGCCGAAGCTGGCGAAAAGTTCGCCCATGACCTCGGCGTCGCCGACCTCCACCACCTTCACGCCCGGCGGCAGGTTTTGAATCGAGGGCAACTTTGCCACCGCTTGTGTGACCTCGCCCAGCGGCAGGCCGGAGAGCTCGATTTCGAAGTTGATGTTGCGCGATCGGTTGTAGCGGTCAATCACCGCCGGGCCGCTCGCCACTTCCAAGGTCGCGACCTGGCTCAGCAAGACTGGCCCTCGCGCACCGGGCACGGCCAGGCGGCTCAGCAGGTCGAGGTCTTGGCGGGCGCTGTCTTCGAGTTTGACGACGATGGGCACTTGCCGCTGAGACAAGTTGAGCTTGGGCAAGGAGGCGTCGTAGTCGCCTTGGGTGGCGATGCGCAGCGTCTCGCCAATGGCGCTGCTGGTCACGCCCAGGTCGGCGGCGCGCGCGAAATCGGGGCGCACGGCGATCTCGGGGCGAACCAGGCTGGCACTCGACGCCACGCTGCCAAGACCCGGTATGTTGCGCAGGTCGCGCTCCACCGCACTGGCAGCCTCGGCGAGTGCCAACGGGTCTTCGCCAGTCAGGACCAAGATGTACTTTTCACCCGAACCGCCCAAGCCGACCTTGGTGCGCACACCGGGCAAGTCCGTCAAGGCTGCGCGCAATTCGTTTTCAATGGGCTGTTTGCGCGGGCGCTCGCCGCGCGGCGTCAGCAGCACCGTCAGTGTGGCTTTGCGAACCTCGGAGACACCGCCAGGCGCAAAGGGGTCGCTGCCTGCGCTGCCGCCGCCGATGGTGGTGTAGACGCTCTTCACCTCCTTGACGCGGCCAATCAGCTGCCGCGCGGCCTCTGCGGCTGCTTGCGTTTGCGCCAAAGTGGCGCCGGGCTGCAACTCCAGAAATACCTGGGTCTGCGAGTTGTCGTCTGGCGGAATGAAGCCCGTGGGCAACAGCGGAATCAGCGAGACCGAGCCGATGAAGAAGCCGGCTGCAGCGAGTGCCGTGATCAGGCGGTGCTTCAGGCACCAAGCGGCCCAGCGCAGGTAGCGGCCCATCCACCAAGGCTCTTTGTGTTCGTTGAGGCTGCGCTGCATGATGTAGGCAGCCATCATGGGTGTGAGCACCCGAGCCACCACCAGCGAGGCAAACACAGCGAGCGACGCAGTCCAGCCGAACTGCTTGAAGAATTTACCGGCGATGCCGCTCATGAAAGCCGTTGGCAAAAACACGGCGATGAGCGTGAAAGTGGTGGCAATCACCGCCAGCCCGATTTCGTCTGCGGCTTCCATGGCGGCTTGGTAGGGCGTCTTGCCCATGCGCAGGTGGCGCTCGATGTTCTCCACCTCGACGATGGCGTCGTCGACCAAGATGCCAATCACCAGCGACAAGGCCAGCAGCGTGATGACGTTGATGGAAAAGCCCAGCAGCGCCATGCCGATGAAGGCGGGAATGACCGACAAAGGCAAGGCGACTGCCGAGACGAACGTGGCGCGCCAGTCGCGCAGGAACAGCCACACCACGATCACCGCCAAGATAGCGCCTTCGTACAGCAAGACCATGGAGCCATCGAACTCTTCTTGCACGGGTGTGACGAAGTCGAAGGCCTGCGTCAGCTCGATGTCGGGGTGAGCGGCTTTCAGTTCTTCGAGCGCAGCCACCACCAGGCGACCGACTTCGATCTCGCTGGCGCCTCGGCTGCGCGCCACCTCGAAACCCACCACGTCTTGACCGTTGAGCAGCGCAGCAGAGCGCGGCTCTGCCACGGTGTCGCGCACTGTGGCCACTTGGTCCAGGCGAATGCGCCGGCCGTCAGACAGGCTCAGCTCCAAGCGACCCAACTCTTCGGCTGATTGCACGGTGGCCAAGGTGCGAACGGGCTGCTCACTGCCACCCAGATCGACCCGTCCGCCTGCGCTTTCGGTTTGTACTTGGCGCAACTGGCGCGAGATGTCCGCAGCAGTTGCGCCGAGCGCTTGCAGGCGCGCCGGGTCGAGCGCCACATCGACTTGGCGGGTGACCCCGCCAACGCGGTTGACGGCCCCCACGCCACGCTGCGCCAGCAGCAGCTTGGTGACGGTGTTGTCCACGAACCAGCTCAAGGCCTCTTGGTCCATGGAAGAAGAACGGATGGTGTAGGCCAGCACCGGCTGGCCCGCCAAGTCCACCTTGCGCACGATGGGGTCGCGCACGTCGGAGGGCAGGTCGCTGCGCACGCCCTGCACCGCAGAACGGACGTCGTCCACAGCTTCTTGCACGGGCTTTTCTAGGCGAAATTCCGCCGTCACCGTGACGCTGCCGTCCTGCACTTTGGTGGTGACGTTTTTCAAGCCCTGAAGCGGTGCCACTGCGTTTTCCAACTTGCGTGCCACCTCGGTTTCCAGCTGGGCAGGTGCAGCTCCGGGCAGCGAAGCGCTGATGGTGACGGTGGGCAAGTCCAGGTCGGGGAAGTTCTGCACCTTCATCGACTGGAACGAAATCAGGCCGGCGAAGGTGAGCAGCACAAACAGCATCACCGCCGCAATGGGGTTGCGGATGGACCAAGCGGAGACGTTCATGGCGGGTGTCCTGGGGTGGTCGTTCGGCGGTTACTTGGTCGCAGCATTGGTCGCAGCCGCGGGTGCAGCAACCACCTTGACCAAGTCGCGGTCGTTCAAAAAGGCAGCGCCTTGCGCCACCACTTGCGCGTCTGGGGGCAGGCCTTCGGTGATCTCTACCGAGTTGCCCTGACGGCGTGCAGTGAGTACCTTGAGCTGGCGCACGCGGTTGTCAGGTTGCAGCGCAAACACATAGCTGAAACCGTCGCGCAGCACGACAGCGGCTGCCGGTATGGTGAGTGCGTCGGTGGCGCCGAGCTCGAAATCGCCGCGCGCAAACATGCCAGCACGCAGCTGCGCTTGGGCCGCCGCAGCGGTGGGCAAGTCGACATAGACCAAGGCAGTACGGGTTTGCGGGTCGACCGTGGGGGCCAGCATGCGCACTTTGCCGGTGACGGCTTGCGGTCCCGGGCCTTGCACTTTCACGGACTGGCCGGGCTGGATGCGCCCCAGCTCAGCAGCCACCACCTCTGCACGCCACTCCAGGCGCGACTGGCGGATCAACCGAAACAGCTCGGTGCCTGCGGGCAGCACCGCGCCCACGGTGGCGCTGCGTGCCGAGACGATGCCAGCATCGGGCGCCAGAACCAGCGTTTGCCGAAGGCGCAGTTGCTGCGATTGCACACTGGCTTGGGCCGATTCCACCCGTGCGCGCGCCGTGAGTTCTGCCGTGAGGTATTGGTTGATTTGCTGCGCACTCAAAGCACCACTGGCTTGCAAGCTGCGCGCGCGTTCCGCGTTGGCTTGTGCTTCGGCCAGCGTGGCCTGGGCTTCGGACAACGCGGCTCGCACTTGAGCCAGGTCCGCTTGCACCGGTTCGTCTGCAAAGCGGGCCAGCACTTGACCGGCGCTGACGCGGTCGCCCACGTTCACACGCACTTCGGCCAAGCGCAGGCCGTTGGCTTCGGTGCCCACGCTGGCCTCTTGCCATGCGCTGATGCTGCCGTTGGCCGACAGGTTCAAGGGCAGGCGCTGCGCCTGCACACCAACCACCGAAACCGTGAGTGCCGGCTTGGGTTGCGCCGGTGCGTCGGCAGCGCGCGGCCCTTGGCTGAGCCAAGCACCAAGGCCAAGAAGCCCGATGGCGGCCAAGCTAGTGAATGCGATGGTTTGCGGATGGGGTTTCATGCGATGGCTCTGCAGGTGAATGGGGGAGATGAGAAGGAAAATTCAGTGGGGTTCAGGTGCGATGGCGGCTTTTGCAGCCAACTGACGGGCTCTTTATGGTCCCATTGCGGCCTCATTGCGGCCTCATTGCGGCCCTTCCCAGCCGCCGCCCGCTGCGCGATACAGCGCGATCCAGGCGTTGGCGCGTTCTTGGCGCAAGCCCAGCACTGCGGTTTGGGCAGACAAGGCTGTGCGGCGGGCGTCTTCCAGCTCAAAGAGGCTGCCTAAGCCGCCGCGCTGGCGCGCAGCGGTTGCCTCTAGAGACGCTTGATAGCCGGTGGCAGCAGCTTGCGCGCTGGCCAAGCGGTCTGCAGTTGATTGGAGTTGGATGAGCGCGGTCTCGACCTCGGCCACAGCTTGGCGCACCTGGCTGCCGAACTGCAGCACGGCTTCTTCGTAGCTGGCTTCTGAGGCTGCCGTGTTCGCGCGGCGCTGGCCGCCATCGAACAAAGGCACCGTGATCTGCAGCGGACCAATGGACCACACACTGCCGTTGGTGGTGATGCCGCCGCTGCGATTGGAAGCGCGGGCGATGGAGCCGGCCACACTCAACCGCGGGTAAGACTGGGCTTTGGCGTTGCGCACATCGGCACTGGCAGCCAGCACCAGGCGTGCTGCGTTCAAGACATCGGGGCGCTGGGCCAACACTTGCGTGGGCACTGCACTGGGCAGTGACAGCGCGGCATCTGGCGGGTCTGGTGGCTCGACACCCAGCTCTGCACGCAAGACGCCAGGCGTTTGCGCCGTCAACACAGACAAGCCTTGCAGCTCGACTTCGCATTGCGCGCGCTGGCGCACCTGTTCTGCGCGGCTTTGTGCGGCGCTGGCGCGCGCCAACGCTGCATCGGCTGGCGCGTCAAAGCCCGCTTCTGCACGCAAGCCCGTCAGGCGCGCCACTTCCGCACGCGACTGGGCGTCGGCATCGGTGACGCGCAGTGCGCGCTGGCAGTAACGCCAAGAGAAAACCTGCTGCGCCACCTCGGCCGCCACCGACACGCCAGCGCTGTAAGCCAGCGCCTGCGTGCCTTCCAAGCGGGCCAAGGCCGCGTCCGCTGCCGCGCGGTTGCCCCCGAACAGGTCGATTTCCCAGCCCGCGTCCAGCCCAAGCTGCGCGCTGCTGCGCACCGGTGTCGCCAATTCCATTCGGCCGCGCGACATTTGGCCCGTGGCATCGAAGGTTGGCCCCAGGGCGGCTGAGGCGGCCACACGCTGTGCACGCGACTCGGCGATGCGCTTGCGGGCGGCTGCCATGTCGGGGCTGACTTCTTGAGCCCGCGCGATCAAACGCAGCAGCGCCGGGTCTTGCCACTGGGCCCACCACTGCGCTGCGCTGCCGGTGGCACCTTGAGCACCGTACCAGGCGTTGTCAAAAGCGGACGGCGCGTTCATGGGGACGCTGCCAGGTGGGGCTTGCAGGCTGGCACATGCCGCCAAAAAAGGTAAAGCTGCTGCGGCAAGCCACAAACGCGAGCGCGCTACCCGGACAGAACAAATGGAGGGGAAAGGCTTCATGGTGGATGGAAAAGTTCGAGCGATACCGCTGCTGAGTGCTTTGAGATGGCGATGTGGGAATGGTCAGGATGAGCGCGGCGCAATCGATAGCAGATCAGCTGCACTGGCCGTGGGCTTGTTGGATCGGCCGTCGGGCAGACCGCGCCTGCGCGCCTCGGTCTCGACCATGGCGAGTGCGAAGCCCACCATGCGCTCGGCCCAAGCGTCCAACGCTGGCGCACTGTCGATCAGCTCGGGCCGGATGGCCTGGATGACGTCTCGGCCCATGAACAAAAACACACCCAGGCTGACGACAGAGAAGGCCAGCCGATGCAGGTCGTCATCCGGCTCTTCGAGTTGGAAGTGGCGGCACAAGAGCGCCGCCAGCGCCGCTTGGTAGGGCTTGATGCCGTTGTCGATCTCTTCTGCCCAAACGCCAGTGGGCTCGACCATCTCGCGCATGTGCAACCGGGTACACAAAAGCACCATTTCGCCCTGCTTGAGTGGCTCTGTGAAACCAGAGAACAGCCCGCGCAGTGCCTGCTCGAGGCTGAGATCGGGGCCGTCGAACAACGCGATGTCGTCCTTCGGGCTGCCCATGGGTTCGGTGAACACGGCCCTGTACAGGCCTTGCTTGTCGCCGAAGTAATAGCTCACTGCTGCGACATTCGCACCCGCCGCTTGGGCGATGTCGCGAATGGAGGTTCTGGCAAACCCCTGCTCGGCAAACAAGCGCAGCGCCGCCAAGAGCAAGCGCTCCCTCGCTTCGTGGCCGTCAGCGCGCTGACGGCGCGACCCAGCGGGCTCGACTGAAGGGGGCGATGGCGGACGATTCATGGGTTCGCATTGAACCACATGAATCAAACGTTTGATTAAAGTTGACAGCGGCTCGGGGGTTTACCCGAACCCACTCAGCCCCCCGTCAGTAGGTTTTGTAAGGCGGGAATTTGCCCGACAGGACCACGTTGACCCGGTCGCCCTTCGGGTCCGCTTCGCGCGTGATGTCCATCAAAAAGTCGATGGCGCTCATGATGCCGTCGCCAAATTCCTTGTGAATCAGCTCTTTGATGGTGGCGCCGTAGACGTTGACGATTTCATACCAGCGGTAGATCAGCGGGTCGGTGGGCACGGCGCTGGGCAGCGGGGCTCAAGGCCCCCGAATCAGAGGGCTGGTACGGTGTCGACGAAGCTTGGGCGCTGCATCAGCTTGTCTTGCAACCGCGACAGGTTGGGGTGGCGGGTGCGCCAGTCGATCTGCGGGAAACGGAACTCCAGCCAGCCCAAGGCGCAACCCACCGCGATGTCCGACAAGCTCATGTGGATGCCGCTGCAGAAAGCCTTGTCGCCCAGACCTTTGGACATCGAAGCCAAGGTGGCGTCCACTTTGCCCATTTGCCGATCGATCCAGGCGTCGCTGCGCTGCTTGGCGGTTCGGCCAGGCCATGTTTGCTCCAAGCGCGCCAAGATGGCCGCGTCCATGGCGCCATCCGCCAGGGCCTCCCAAGTCTTCACCTCGGCACGTTCACGGCCTGAAGGTGGAATGAGCTTGCCCACCGGCGAGAGGGTGTCGAGGTATTCGACGATCACCCGCGAGTCGAACACCGCCTCGCCGCCTTCCATCACCAAGCAGGGCACCTTACCCAGCGGGTTGGAGGCCATGATCTGCGTGTCCGCAGACCACACGTCGTCTGGAACGAACTGGTAGTCCAGTCTTTTTTCTGCCATCACGATGCGCACTTTGCGCACAAAGGGGCTGGTCTTGGAACCGATCAGTTTCATGTGTGGCTTGCTCACTGAAATCCGCTGGCCGGAGGGCTTGGCGGGGAGCGGATTCTAGGTGACGCCCCCGAGCCCACGCCCGAGCAGCCAGAACCCCCCGCCTACAATCCCGCGCATGAGTTTTTCGCCCGTCTCCGCGCTGTCTCCGCTCGATGGGCGCTACGCCAACCGGCTGTCGGCCTTGCGCCCTTTGGTCAGCGAACAAGGCTACATGCACCGCAGAGTTCAGGTGGAAGTGGCTTGGTTCATCGCCCTGAGTGACGCTGGTTTTCCAGAGTTCAAACCCCTGTCGCCGGGCGCGCGCACCTACCTGCTGGGTTTGGTGAAAAACTTCGAAGAGGCCGACGCGCTGGCCATCAAGGACATCGAGAAGACCACCAACCACGACGTCAAGGCCGTGGAGTACTGGATCAAGAGCAAGTTCGAAGCACGCCGCGAATTGATGGCGGCAGCCGAGTTTGTGCACTTTGCCTGCACCAGCGAAGACATCAACAACACCAGCCATGCGTTGCAGCTCAAAGCCGCGCGTGACGTGGTCATCTTGCCGGCCTTGGATGCGCTCATCACCAAATTGCGCGCCATGGCCCACGAGTTCGCCGAGGTGTCCATGCTCAGCCGCACCCATGGCCAGCCCGCCAGCCCGACCACGGTGGGCAAAGAGGTGGCCAATGTCGTGGTGCGGCTGGCCAAAGCGCGCGAGCGCATCGCCTCGGTGGCGCTGATGGGCAAGATGAACGGCGCAGTGGGCAACTACAACGCGCACTTGGCCGCCTACCCCGATTTCGACTGGGAAGCCTTTGGCCGGCGCGTGGTGGAAACGCCCGAGCCGCTGGGCCTTGGCCTGAACTTTCAGCCCTACAGCATCCAGATCGAGCCGCACGACTACATGGCCGAGCTGTTCGACGCGGTGGCGCGCACCAACACCATCCTCATCGATTGGTCGCGCGACGTGTGGGGCTATGTGTCGCTGGGCTACTTCAAGCAGCGCACCAAGGAAGGCGAGATTGGCTCGTCGACCATGCCGCACAAGGTCAACCCCATCGATTTCGAGAACGCTGAAGGCAACCTGGGTTTGTCCAACGCCGTGCTGCGCCACCTGTCCGAGAAGCTGCCCATCTCCCGCTGGCAGCGCGACCTGACCGACTCCACCGTGCTGCGCAACATGGGCGTGGGACTGGGCTATGCAGCACTGGCCTGGCACTCTTTGCTGACCGGCCTGAACAAGCTCGATCTGAACCGGGACGCCCTCCAAAGCGATCTCGATGCGTGCTGGGAAGTGCTGGCCGAGCCGATCCAAACCGTGATGCGCCGCTATGGCGTGCCCGGTGCTTACGAGCAGCTCAAGGAAGTGACGCGCGGCAAGACCGTCACGCCAGAGGCGCTGCGCGGCCTGATCGAGAGCCTGCCCATCCCCGAGCCTGAACGCGAGCGCTTGCGCGCCATGACACCGGCCAGCTACACCGGCAAGGCCGCCGAATTGGCGCGGCGCGTTTGATGCGCGCGCGCATGCACTTTCAGCACCGCACGACATGGCGCTGAAGTCCATCATTTACAAAGCCAGTCTGCAGCTGGCCGACATTGACAACGCCTACTACGCAGACCACGCCTTGACGCTGGCGCGGCACCCCAGCGAAACCGACGAACGCATGATGATTCGCCTGGTGGCGCTGGCGCTGCAAGCGCACCAGTTGCAAACGGTCTGCCAAGGTGATGGCACGCTGGCCTTTGGTGCCGGCTTGAGCGACCCCGACGAGCCCGATGTGTGGTTGCGCGACTTCACCGGCCGCACACGCGTGTGGGTGGAGGTGGGTCAACCGGAAGAGCGCCCGCTGCTGCGCGCTTGCAGCAAGGCCGACGCGGTGGTGCTGTACTGCTTTGCGCATTCAGCCGACATCTGGTGGCGCGGCATTCAGAACAAACTCACCCGGCCACGCAACCTGTCGGTCTGGCGCGTGCCGAGTGCCACCTCGGCCGAACTGGCGGGCATGGCGCAACGCAGCATGCAGCTACAAGGCACGGTGCAAGACGGCGTGCTGATGCTGGGTGACGGCCAGCGCAACGTCGATGTGGCTTGCGAACGCTGGCTCTAGGGCAGCTGGCGCTCAGCCCCTGGCTCAAACCCCTCTTCGGGCTGTTTTGTTCTCGGCGGCTCGCTCTGCATAACGATTGAAGCGCCACGCTTCGGCCTGCAGGGTGATGCGTCGCCACGTTTGACGCTTGGCTGCAGGGCTCAGTTCTGGCCAATGCTGAACCTCGTCAAAGGTACGCCCACAGCCTTTGCAGATGGCGTCGCCCTGGCTGGTGGAACAAATGGCGATGCAAGGCGTATCAGGGGTGCTGTCGTACCAACCACGCCAAGCCTCGTAAGCCCGAGGTGGAAAGCCGCGCTCCTCTGCCTCGTCTTCGTGGTGGTAGACCATGAGCGCGTAAACCTCGGCCAAAGCGCGCAGTTCGGGCGCCAGCGTCACACCATCGGGCGAAGGCTTGCGCTCGCGCCAGAAGTTGATCGCAGATTCGATGTCGGTGATGTGTATGCCTGCCATGAATGCGCCAAACGGCAGACGGTCGGCGTCTGCACGGGGGCGCGATCATAGCCCTGGCATCCGTCATCACGCCCACCATCGAAAAAGCCCACGCTGGCCGCTTGTGCCAGCGTGGGCTCCCATGGCTTGGAGGCGAGAGAACGGGCTACTTGTGTTTCGAGGACAAGTCAGCCGGCGAAGAGCGCACGCTCAGCCACATGGTCAGCGCGAGCACGGCCACCACCACGCCCAGCGACACCGCCACGGGGATCTTGTAGATGTCGATCAACATCATCTTGGTGCCGATGAACACCAACACCACGGCCAAGCCGTAGTTGAGGAGGTGGAACTTGCCAGCTACAGCGGCCAACAAGAAATACATGGCGCGCAGACCCAGAATGGCGAACACGTTGCTGGTCAGCACGATGAACGGGTCGCTGGTGATGGCAAAGATGGCGGGGATGGAGTCGACCGCAAAGATGACGTCGGTCAGGCCCACCAAGCAGATGACCATCAGCAAAGGCGTGGCGATTTTTTTACCGTTTTCCACCGTGAAGAACTTCTCGCCGTCGAAGTTCTTCGACACCGGCAGCACGCGGCGCAGCAACTTCAGGGCGGGGTTGTCATCCAGCGAAGGCTCTTTGCCAGCAGCCCACCACATCTTGACGCCAGTGAGGATCAGGAAAGCACCGAACACATACAAGATCCAGTGGAACTGCTGCAGCAGCCAGCCACCGATCAAGATCATGATGGTTCGCAAGACGATGGCACCGATGATGCCGATCATCAACACCCGCTTCTGGTAGGCCGGTGGCACCGCGAAGTAAGTGAAGATCATCAAGAACACGAAGATGTTGTCCACCGCCAGCGACTTCTCGATGAGGTAGCCGGTGAGGAACTCCAGCGATTTCTCGTTGGCCACCTCGGTCGAACCCGTGCTGTCTTTGACGGCCCACCAGAACAAGCCGTTGAACACAAAGGACAGGGCGACCCATACCAAAGACCAATTCAGGGCTTCTTTAACCCCGACCTCATGCGCGCCTTGTTTCTTGAGGACCACAAAGTCCACAAACAGAGACACGAGAACGATGGCCACAAAAGTGACCCACAGCCACATGGGCGCGATGGTTTGCATAAATGACCTCAGTAAAGCGAAAGGACCATGCGCTTTTGCGACATGGCAGGTTCGCCGAAAGGTCTTGCGGGAAGGCCTGTTGGCAGGCTCTGCGGCATCCGGGTAGCCACGCTGTTGTGGCTGCCGTATTGACGGACGGTCGCAGCAGCGCGCGGTGCTTGCCGCGCTGCTCGCTACTCCCCCTTCGGGAAGAACGGGATTGTGGCGAAGCCGCTCATGACCGTCAAATGTTGAAGGTTTCTGGTTAAAAACCCACTGCTATGCTGAGAGCATGAAACTCTTAGCGCGTTGGTTGTTGTGCGCCGTGGCCCTGTTGGCTGTGTCCCAGGTTTACAGCGGGGTGCAGGTGAGCAGCTTTGGGGCCGCGATGGTCGCGGCCTTGGTGATGGGCCTTTTCAACGCGTTGCTGCGCCCGGTTTTGGTGTTGCTCACCCTGCCCGTGACTGTGCTCACCCTGGGTTTGTTCCTGTTTGTCATCAACGCCCTGCTGTTTTGGGCGGCAGCCAGCTTGCTGGAAGGATTTCAGGTCAGCGGCTTTTGGGCAGCACTGATTGGCTCCTTGGCCTATTCGGTGCTGGGCCTCATCATCGACTTAGCGCTCCAGCGCCTGTTCCCTTCGAAGTGATTCGATTTGCCGCGTGCGGGTGTCGATGATCGACGCTTCGATGTGGTCCACCTGCGGCTGCCCGCGCAACAAGTCTTGGGCCGAGCGGTAGCGGTCAGCGGCTGATGCGTAGTCAAAACGCGCCGCGAAACCCTCTGCTTCGGCGCGAACGGCGCGCACGGTTTGACCTTGGGCTGTCCAAGCTTGCGACAGCAGCAACCAGGCCGCCGCGTCCTTGGGGTAGCGGCTGAGCCAAAGTTGCAATCGCTCGGACGCGGCGGCCGCGTTGCCTGTTCTCAACGACGTCTGGCCCCAGAGCATCCACTCGGGCCGAGCCGCTTCAGACAGTTGCCCCGGCGACCACAGGCTTTGCGCAAAGCCGCGCGCGGTTTCCAAATCGCCGCGCTGCAAAGCCCACTCCCAGGCGAGCAAACGCACCAGCCGCTGCGCCTGCGGGTCTGCCGCAACCAGCGGCTGCAGCGTTGAGAAATAGAGATTGACGCGCTCTGCGTCTCGCGCGCGACCGGCCGCCAGAATGCCGGTATAGAGCGCCGCGACACGGCGCACGGGGTCTGCTGCGCTGCGCCCGGTGTTTGTCGCGGAAGCTGCTGCCGCATCGGCCTCCAACACCCAGCTGCGCTGCGTGTCCGGCGTGGCTTGAGACAAGCCCCGCGCTCGGGCTGCAATGAGGGTATGCGACCAATCAACCACCTTGGGAGCGGCGCTGGCCTGCTGGCGAGTGACACCCAGGCGGGCTTGCATGTCGGCCAGCCGCTCGGTGGTCAAGGGGTGCGTGCGCAGATAGGGAAAGGCCCCGCTGTCGCTCAAGCGGTTGGCTTGGCCCAGCTTGTCGAACATGGTCACAAAGCCCAGCGTGTCGAAGCCGGCTTCGTTCATCACGACATAGCCCACGCGGTCGGCCTCGCGCTCCATGTCGCGAGAAAAGTTGAGCTGGTTTTGCGCAGCCAATGCCTGCCCGCCCGTGATGAGCGCGCCTGCTGCGTCTGGGCTTTTGCTGGCAGCCAGTGCACCCAAAATCATGGCGCCCAGCACCCAGGGTGCTTGCTGAGATTGCTGGGTCATCAGCCTTGCAATGTGACGCTGCGTCACGTGGCTGAGTTCATGCGCCAGCACCGAGGCCAACTCGTTGCGGTTGCTCACCAAAGCCATCAGGCCTAAGTGGATGCCGAAGTAGCCGCCCGGCAGAGCAAAGGCGTTGACGCTGCGGTCGCGGCCCATCATCAGCTCGAAGGCGAAGCGCTCGGCCATGTCGGGGGTGAGCTCTCCGCGGGCTTTGGCCGCAGCCAGCAGCGGCTGCCACAGCGACTGCAAATAAGCCATGAGCACCGGGTCGTCGATGTAGTCGGGGTCGCGGTAGATTTCGCGCGCAATGCGCTCACCCAAGCGGCGCTCTGCGCCCAGCGTCATTTCCTGCCCGTCGCCCATGCTGGGCAGGTTGACTTGGGCGCTCGCCATTGCGGGGGTCAGCGTCAGCAAGGACACCAAAGAAACGGCAAGCAGAACGCGCATCAGAAACTGTCCAGCGGCAGGTAAGCCACAGGCACGCCCGTTTGCGGGTGGATCACCGCGGTCCACAGCAACTGTCGGCCCACCAAGGGCAGCACACGCCACTGATCGGCTGCGATTGCGCGGTCTGCCTCGGCGGCCTCGGCGAGCGCTCGGTCGATGTTGCTGGCCTCAGCCGGGTAGCGCTGGCGCAGCGTGGCAACCGGCTTGGACGCGGCCAAGACCCGCTCGCGCGATTGCGCAAAGGGTTGCCACAAGTCAGGGCGTATGCCCAGAAACACGCCGCTGAGTTCGGCGAACATGGCCTCGGCTTGTTCGTTGTTGTTGGCAAAGGGCCGAACACCCACCAAACCGGGGCCAGCCATGGGCAACTGCCGCAAGCCCTCGGGCGCTTTGGGCAACCACTCGGCCGGTACATCGACCGCGTGCACCACGCGGAAACGGTCGCCCTCGAAAGCCATGTAGACCGGGCGCGCCTGCCAGACGGTCCACAAACCGTAGCCCAAAGCCGCCAATTGCAAGAGCCCGACCATGACCAGGTCGCGGCGCAGCTCGGCTCTGGGCTTGGCCCGGTTGAAGATGGCCAAGGTGATGAGCGGGCCCATGACCACATCGACCGCCACCACGATCATGAACAGATCGCGTCCACCAGAAATCTCGCGGTAGGGGTAGGGATACCAAAGCCCGAAGACCAAGGCGGCCGCAGCAAGCGCAATGGCCAGGGAGATGCCGAGGTGGATGCCGGAGGCGCGCAGGCGGTCGTGCCAAAAAGCAGAGGTCGTCAGTTGCATGTGCCTATGATGCCCAAGGCTGGTGAAGGTTCGGTAAAGACCAGCGTTTCACTTGGTTTCACGCCCATGGCAACAGCTTCCACCCCGTCTTCCCTGCCTGCATCCGCTGCCCCTGAGAGCGATCAGCCAAGCCTGACGCATTTCAACGCACAAGGCGAGGCGCACATGGTGGACGTGTCAGACAAACCGTCGACGCGCCGCACGGCGGTGGCTTTCGGGCGAATCCACATGCAGGCGGCCACCTTGACGACGGTGGCAGCAGGTCATGCGCGCAAGGGCGATGTGTTGGGCGTGGCCCGCATCGCTGGCATTCAAGGCGCCAAGCGCACGGCAGATCTGATTCCCCTGTGTCACCCCTTGGCGCTCACGCGCGTCGCGGTGGACCTGTGGGCAGACGAGGCCACGCTGTCAGTCTGCTGCGAAGCCACCGTGGAGACGGTGGGGCCGACTGGCGTGGAGATGGAGGCGCTGACTGCCGTGCAAGTGGCGCTGCTCACGGTCTACGACATGTGCAAGGCGGTGGACCGGGGCATGGTGATTGGGGATGTGCGCCTGCTGGAAAAGCACGGGGGCCGTTCGGGTTCTTTTGTAGCTCGCTGATGGGGCTCGTTGATGGGGCGCACTGAGCGCCGACCGAGCGTTTGCTTGCGGCCGGCGCGCTAGGGCTGAGTCAGCAGACCGCGCCGCTGCCGCCAAGCTTGGGCCTCTTTAGGAAAAGCCGCGTCAAAACGCGCAAGGACGGCGACGGCCTCTTGCTCTTTGCCCAGCAGCAAGGCGCTGTCCAGCAGCAACACCACCACTTTCGGCTCGGGCGAGAAATGCAGTGAACGCGTCGCCAGAGCGTGGATGTGCGCCGCGTTGGCGCGCGTCAGGTCGCTGGTGGTCAGCTCGGCAAAGTCCACCTGGTCGCGAAACAGCAGCGAGGCTTGGGCTTTGGTCAGCGTGTCGGTGCGGTAAGCCTTGGCGCGTTGCTCGGGTAGCAAGTAGAGCTGGCTGATGCGGTGGTAGTCGAACGTCAGGTAGGCCAGGAAGGCGCACCAGACAACGGCCAGAGTGGCCCCTGGCCAACGGCTTCGTGGGGTCGCTGGCTGCACCTGCCTGCGCCACAACACCATGCAGCACAAGAACGCGACCAGCTGAAACGGGCCGTACCACAGCGGGTACTCCAACAGGCTGTGGATGCCGATCACGGCCAACAGGCCCCAGGCCATCTGGCGCAGCGGGTCGGCTTCGCGCCAAGGGCGGGCGCGCCACACCCACAGCGCCAACAGAAAACACAGGCCCAGCGTCACCGGCACGCCCAGCGTCACCGCGAGATGCAGCGGCAGGTTGTGCGCGTTGTCCAAGATGGCGCAAAAGCGCTCGCCGGGGTAGAGCGTGACGAAGTGCGCGTAGTCCAACTCGCCCCAGCCCCAACCGAGCCACGGTTTTTGTGCGATCAGGTGCAACACGTTGGACCACAACACCAAACGGCTGCCGCAGCCCTCGTCATCGTCCAAGCGGCTCAGCGCCAGCGCCATGCCTTTGGCGTCGGCACCTGACCACTGCAGGAGCAGCGGCAGGGCCCATACCGCCGTGAGGTAGAGCGCCAACAAACCGAGGGCGGTCGCCCAGTGCTTGCGCCCCATCGTCTGCAGCCACGTGGCACTTGCGTGAGGCATGGCATCGGACGGCAGCGGCCCGGCCACTGGGAACAGCGCCACGAACGCGCCCAAGAAAACCCACTGCAACAGACCCGTGCGCGATCCGGTGGCCGCTGCGGCCAGCGCCAGCACAGCCCAACCCAGCCACAACAGTGCATGGCCCTGCCACGGCGCGCGCCAGACACGGGAAGGCTCAGACGAACGCTGCGCCAAAAGCCACCACCAAGCCACCGCGCCCAGCACCAGCAAGGTGGCCAAGTGGTTGCGTTGGCGCAAGTTGGCATAAGCCACGCCCGATGAAGGCGCGACCCAGGGCGACAGCGCATCGGCAGCGCCGATGAGTTGCACCAAACCCGCCGCCGCGCTCAGCAGCGCGGCTAGGGCCAAGCCAAGCACCCAGGGCGTGAAAGCGGTGGGGTAAGCCACTGCGGGCGAAGCAACCGCGGGGGAATGAACGCCGGGAGGTGCGGACACCGACCCGCGTCCAAGCCCTGCCAGCAAAGCCGCCATGGCAGCTGCTGATAACAGCCACTGCAACATCGGCGCGCTGGGGCCAAAGGTCCAAGGCACCAACCACGGCAAGGCGGCGACCGGCAGCCACAGCCAAGCCAAGCGGCGAGCTGGGCTCACGGCTTGGCGCTGGTTGTTGGCGATTTCGCTGGGGCTGCTTCGTCGACACCGGCACCGGCACCTGCACCGCCCTCGCCGCCCACACCGCTGCCCGCTGCAACAGCGCCGGTACCAGCCCTGGCGTCGATCGCGTTGCGGCTGCCTTGCGTGGCAGAGGCTTTGCGCAACACGTCGCGGAGCGCCAAGAAGGGGTCGGGCGGGCTGCCCGGCGGCGGTGCGCCCAACTCCGGCACCCAAGGCAGGCGAGGGAAGTCGGGCTGAAAGTGCTGCTTGCGCTCCCACAGCATGCGACTTCCCTGGCAGTTGGCGAGTGAATTCAACTCGCACAAGAGACGCATCCAGTCCCGCGCTTCGTCGTCGCGGCCCAAGCGCGCCTCGCCTTCGGCCATGGCGCTCAAGGCGCCTGCCGAAGGAAATTTCTTCGCCCAGATGCGCATTTGCGGCATCTGCTCACCCGTCGGGTCTTCCTTGGGTCGGTAATTGGCCAGCTTCAATTGCGCTTGCAATTGGTCAAACAGCCAAACATCCGGCACGTCGGGCCTGCCCAAGGTGCCAATGTTGGCGCGGTCAAAACGCATTTGGAAAAAGCGGGCTTCCAGGTCGGCGTACTCGACCACGGCGAGCAACAAGAACCCAAAAGACAAACCCACCACGCCCCAAGAGACCGAACGCGGCATGGCCCACAGCACCCGCTGCGGCTGGCGCGCCAAGGCCCCGCCCAACATCAAGGCGGCAGGAAATAGGAAATAGCCGTAGTACAGCGGGTACTCCAACATGGCGTGGAACAACACCGCCATCAGGCAAAACCAAAGAATCCACTCCTCGGTCGTACGAATGGCACGCAAGCGCCGCACCGTCCAAACCCCAGCTACCACGATCATCGTGCCGCCGATGGGGATGCCGAAGATGAGGAGGGTGTCTAGGAGGAGGTTGTGGCTGTTGGAGAAGTGTCCTGGAAACCCTCTGGGGCCGATTTCCAGCATGGCGATGTGCGCATCCCCAACGCCTTCCCAGCCGTAGCCAAACCACGGTTTGGCCCAGATGGCGTCGAGGAACATAGACCAGGCCCGCCAACGAACGGGGTCATTGGGTTCAGACAGAACCCGTCCCACCACACTGAATGGGTCTCCACCAAACAAGGAGTCCGCCAGTTGGTTCGCTAACCAACCCACCACCACCATGAGGCCCAGCATGGCCGTCCAACGCCAAAGCCAAATGCGCTGCAAGTGGGCTGGACGCCAAACCCACAGCGCAGCGGCCGCTCCCCACAGAAAGTATTGGGCTGTACGCGAGCCGCTAAGAGAAATTCCCAACACCAAAAAAATAGCGATGAACGTACCGCTGGACACCGACACCGCCTGGCGGTGCATCGCCCAAGCAAGCGCACCCAAACCCCAGACCAACAAGGTCGCCAGGTGGTTCGGCTGCCCCAAGTTAGCGAAAGGTCGACTACCAACAGGCGGCTGGCCGAAAAACTCGGTAAGCCAGTTGGTTACAGAGCCCGTCAACCCCAGCCATTGGAAAACCGTGATGCCAACAGACCCGACAGCCGCCAATCCGATCCCTGCAAAAAGCCAATCCAGCAAATGGTGAGGCTGCTGCTTTTCAAATAGTCTGGCGGTCACCAGCCCAACAATGAAAAGCAAAGCAAAACCTGCCGATAAAAGAACGTCCCCCCGAAACAGCATCAATCCGGCGCCCCACTGGCAAACCAGCACAGCCGCCACCATGATCAGGGCAGCCTCTACCGCGCCAAACTCCAGCTGCGGGCTAAATCGCCAAAGGGCTAACGCGGTCCAGCCCGTCAAGACAAACGCAGCCAGCGCCTCACCATGAAATGCCAGCCACGGCGGGTGGTGATAGACCACCAACCAGGCTGCGCCGGTCAGCAGCATCAAGGCCGCAGGTGCGGCGATGCTGGCGAGCTTTCCGGGTTGGCTGCTAAAAAGCACAGGCGAAAAAAAACGCCCCCGAAGGGGCGTTTGCGTAATCAAACTCAGGAGATCGAGCCGCGGCAGCTGGCTGGCAAGAACTGAGCTGGCATGGGGTTGACTGGTGCAGGACCACAGACCCAAGCAACAGTGCCGCCTGCTTGAACCGTGCCGCGCATCGCGACACCGCGGTTGTTCGCTTGCGCGTTGACCGCTTGTGCAACTGCAGTGATTGTTCCGACTGACAAGCTGTCCCGAACGTAAGCGACGCTCGCGACGTATTGGGTCGTCTGGGTTGCGATTGAGACACTGGCGTTGTCGGGCATCACACCCTCAACCGATGCAGATTCAGCCAGGGTGGTCCGAGCGCCAGACAGGGCCAGAACGACTTCAGAAATCTTAGCGCGGGCCGTGTAATCGTTGTAAGCCGGCAGTGCGACTGCGGCCAAGATGCCGATGATGGCGACCACGATCATCAGTTCGATGAGGGTGAAGCCCTTTTGGATGGTTTTCTTCATGAGGTTCTCTCCTAGGAGGTTGGGGGGATAACAGAATCAGTATAGGCAGGTTCCATGCCAAGTTGGTGACGTGTCTGGGCGGCCTCGGGGTGTGATTTACCGCACGGCTGGCGCTGGGTTGCTGGACAGTTTTGTCACCTGGCCGGTTGTTTGCCGGCTGTTGGCCGACATCTTTGTCACCCGGCCTGAACCATCCGACGTTTAACGCGCCGTACACCGGCCGCATGCCCGCCTCGTGCCCGCGGCAAACCCGTTGCCAACCCGCTCTTGCTGCCCCAGCTTCACTTGATACACACCGATCGCACCTGCTTCAAATCGGTCAGGCCCATCATGATTTTTTCCATGCCGTCCATCTTCAGGGTGTGCATGCCGGCTTCCAGCGCTGCTGCAAACAACTCGGCCACGCGGGCGCGCTCTTGAATGAGTTTTTTCGCGGCGTCGTCGGCAATCAGCAATTCGTGCAGACCCACTCGGCCTTTGTAGCCGGTGTTGCCGCACTTGTCGCAGCCCACCGAGCGGTAGAAGCTGAGGCGGCCGTCCTTCCCATAGCGGTTCATCCAGCCCTCCAGCAGCTTCTTGGCTTCTGCGTTGGCGTCGGCCTTCCAGGGGCTGGTGTGGCGCAGCTCTTCGGCGTATTCGGTGACGAAGGATTTGATTTCTGCCGCATCTGGCGTGTAGGCCTGCTTGCACTCGCCGCACAGGCGCTTGGCCAGGCGCTGCGCCAAGATGCCCAGGAGCGCGTCAGCAAAGTTGAACGGGTCCATGCCCATATCGAGCAAACGCGTGATCGACTCTGGCGCTGAATTGGTGTGCAGCGTGGAGAACACCATGTGGCCGGTGAGCGAGGCTTCCACGCCCATGGACACAGTTTCTTTGTCGCGCGATTCGCCCACCATGATGATGTCCGGGTCAGCCCGCAGGAAGGCCCGCATGACCAGCGCGAAGTCGATGCCGGCCTTCTTGTTCACCTGCACCTGGCGCAGGCCCTTTTGCGTGATTTCCACCGGGTCTTCAGCGGTCCAGATTTTGGTGTCTGGCGTGTTGAGGAACTTCAAGATGGAATGCAGCGTGGTGGTTTTGCCAGAGCCGGTCGGGCCGCACACGTAGAACAGGCCGTAGGGCTTACTGATGGTTTTCTCAAGACGCTCTTTGTTGTGCGCGGTGAGGCCCAGCTTCTCCAGAGGAATGGGCTCGCCCGAAGCCAAGATGCGCATGACCACGTCTTCGACGCCGCCTGCGGAAGGAATGGTGGCCACTCGCAGCTCGATGTCCAGCGGGCCGTATTTCTTGAATTTGATCTTGCCGTCTTGCGGCTTGCGGCGCTCGGAGATATCGAGGTCGCACATGATCTTCAGGCGCGTCACCATGGCCTGGCGAAACTGCGCGGGTACCTCCACATAAGGCATCAGGGTGCCGTCGATGCGAAAGCGGATGCCGGTTTTGGCTTTGCCGGGCATGGGCTCGATGTGGATGTCCGAGGCCTTCTGATGGAAAGCGTCCACGATGACTTTGTTGACGAACTTCACCAGCTCGTTGTCAGCGGCGGCAGACTCCAGAGAGTCGTCCAAAGCGCCCTCGTCGTCCAGCGGGCCGTCCATGCCGGCCAGCATGTCGTCGACGCTGCCCATGTCGACCGCCACGCCAAACAGCTGGTCCAGCGTGGCCTCGAACTCGGCGCGCGTGCTCACGCGGTAGGCGAACTTGGACAACCTGGGAAACACCTGCGGCAGCATGCGCTGCCCGCGCACTTGCTCAGGGTCCAGGCACATCACCACCAAGCCTTGGGGCGAGTCTTCCAGCGCAATCCAGCCGTGCTCTGCCAAGAACTCCCGCTTGAGCGCGCCATGCAGCATTTCGCTGCGGATACGCCCTGAGTTGAACGGCTCGTAAGGCACACCAAAAAACGCGCCCAGCGACTTTCCAATTTGTGCGGCACTCAGTTTGTGGCGCGCCAACAGCACCGACTCCAGCGACTGGCCCTCCTCGCGCGCTGCTTGCACGGCTTCGGCCAGTTGTGCTGACGTGATCAGCTGCGCCGTCACCAACCCGTCGTAAGGCGTGGC
The DNA here is from genome assembly GCA_027483665.1 of Comamonadaceae bacterium. GTDB lineage: Bacteria > Pseudomonadota > Gammaproteobacteria > Burkholderiales > Burkholderiaceae_C > JAIXUC01. The sequence continues at coordinate 87,441 of JAIXUC010000020.1, forward strand.
TTTGCGGCGCTGGTCGTCTTGCGCGCGGTTGATGCGCTGGCGCATGGCCGTGGCGAGGGTCTTGCAAAGCTGCGTGGCACCTTCGACCTCCAGCTTGCCAAAAGGCTGACCGCTCTTGTTGTTGATAACTTGCAGCACGCCATGCAAATGCTCGCCCTCGACGATGGGCACCACCAGCATCTGCGTGGTGCGGTAGCCAGAGCGCTTGTCGACTTCCTTCAGGTAAGTCAACTTGGGGTGGATGCGTTGCAGCGCCGCTTCGTCGTACACGTCGGCGATGTTGAGCAACTGACGGCTGAGCGCCGCATAGCCCGCCAAACTTTGCGGGCCGATGGGCAGCTTCAACTCGCGCGCCGTATTCAACCCGGTCTTTACTTTGGAGACGATGGTGGTTTGGTCTGGCGACACGGCGTAGAGCGTGAGGCGATCTGCGTTGAGCAGGCGGCAAATGTCTTGGCTGGCCTCCAGCATGAGCTGGTCTAAGTTCTCTGTGTCGTGGATGCGCGTGCTGACTTGTTGCAGTTGCCGAAAGAACAGCGCCTCGAAGCTGACGCCGCGTTGGTCAGGCGGCAGGTTTTGCGTGGCAAAGAAGGCCTGCGTGGCTTCGGTGTCGAGAACAGAGGTGGTTGCAGCGTTCACAGCTCGAACTCCTGACCCGCGCGCAGCCAGCGGATGTCGTGGGTGACGTTGGGGCCGAGGGCTTGGGTGAGGTCAAAGCGCTGCACCTCCTCCATGATGGTCTGCGTCTCGGCCGGCTTGGTGTGCGTGATGTAGATCGGATAGATCTTGTCTTTGTCGATGCAGTCGAGCTCATCAGCCAACGCGCTGGGCGACAGGTGCAGGCTGAGGCGAGCCAGCTCTTTCTCGCGGTTGCTGAAAGCGGTCTCGATGACCAGCATGGCCACGCGCAACTGGTTCACGCGCTTCCAAAACGCAGGGTTGCGCTCGGTGTCGCCTGAGAACACCCAACAGCCCTGGCCTTCGGTGATGGCATAGCCCACAGCGGGCACGGTGTGTACGGCGGGCAGTGGCTCGATCACGCGGTGGCCTACCACCTCGGAGCGGCCCACGGCAATCGCCTCGTAGCGCATGAACGGCGCTTGCTCCGAGGGGATGCGGCTGAAGTCGGGCCAGATGGTGTTGTTGAAGATGTGCTGCTGCAGCGCTTCGATGGTGCCGGGCAGCGCATGCACGGTGATGGGCGAGGTGCGACGCGCGGCGATGGAGTCGATCATCAAAGGCAAGGCCGCCACGTGGTCGAGGTGCGAGTGCGTCAGGAACACGTGCTCGATGCGCGCCATTTCATCGAGGGTGAGGTCGCCCACGCCGGTACCCGCGTCGATCAAGATGTCTTGGTCGATCAGGAAAGACGTGGTTCGGCAGTCTCGTGCGATGGCGCCAGAGCAGCCGAGTACGCGGATCTTCATCAGGGTCTGACTTTCACTTGGAATCGAAGTTGGTGGCGCCGTCCCACTCGGGGTCGAACGGCAGCTGCCGCATGGCGCTCACCCGTTCACTGTAGAGCTGGTAGAGGTATTTCTTGGGGTTGCTGCGCTGCAAGTTGAGCAGGCCCACGTCGCAAGCGTCCCAGTCTTGCGTGCGATAGGCTTTCAAGAACGCGGCCCATTGCTTGAGCTCGGACGTGAACTCCGCATCCACCCGCGCGGCGGGCGCAGCAGGCCAGTAAATGGCAACGGCTTGGGCTTTGCCTTTGACGCGCACGCGGTCCAGCTCTTGCCAGGCGAAGTCCGTGGCGAGCTTGCGCGTGGCGTCGCTGGCGACGATGTCCACGCCATAGACCTTGCACAAACCCTCCAAGCGCGAACCCAGGTTCACCGCGTCACCAATGACGGTGTAACTGCGGCGAATGTCCGAGCCCATGTCGCCCACGCACATGTTGCCGGTGTTCAGACCAATGCCAATGCCGATTTCAGGCAGGCCTTTGCTACGGTGCTCTTCGTTGATGGCGCGCACCGAGTGCGCCATTTCCATGGCGCTTTTGACCGCGAGGTAGGCGTGCTCTGGCAAGTCCACCGGCGCACCCCAAAAAGCCATCACGCAGTCGCCCATGTATTTGTCGATGGTGCCGCGGTTGCCGCGAATGAGGCCGGTGAGGCGGCTGAACACGTCGTTGAGCAAGGCTTGAAGCTGCGTGGGCTCCATGGTCTCGGACATCTTGGTGAAGCCGCGCATGTCGCAGAACATCACCGTGAGGTCTTTGTTGGTGGCCTTCATGCTGTAGCTGTCGGGGTCTTTGACCATCTCATCGACCAGCTCGGGCGGCACGTAGGTGCCGAACAGATGCGCCAGTTCGCGCTTGGAACGGCTCTCCACGAAGTAGCCGTAGCTCATGTTCAAGGCAAAGGCGGTGAGTGCCATGGTGAGCGCTGCGGCCAGAGGCAGCACCAAGCCCGCGCCCAGGTAGAGCCAGGTGTTGAGCGCCAGCAGAAACCCGATGACAACCGCACTCAGCGCCACGGCACGCACAGCCGACAACAGCGGCAAAGCCACTGCCAACAACACACCGGCCAAGACCAGCAGCACCACTTCGTAGCCCACGGCGTAGTCGGGCTTGACCAAGCCTTTGCCATCGAGCAGACCTGAGATGACGTTGGCGTGTACCTCGACCCCGGGATACGTCTCGCCCACCGGCGTCACGCGCAAGTCGAGCAGGCCGGGTGCGGTGGTGCCCAACAGCACGATCTTGCCCTTGAGCGCTTGGGCTGCGGGCCGATTGGCCAGCACATCAGCGGCTGAGACGTAGCGGTAGCTGCCACCGGTGGGGCCGCCAGGGCCGCGAAACTGCACCAGCGTGGCGACGCGGTTGTCCACGGGAATGGCCAAGACTTTGTCGCCCTGGCGCAGCTGGATGCTCTCCAAGCCTTGATAAGAGCGCGACAAAAAACGATCCTGCGGGAATCCCGGGCTCACCTCGGGCAGCCCGACCAAAGCACGGAACATGGCAAGTGCCAAAGCCTCGTAGTAGGCACCTTTGTGCTCGGCCACCAGGGGCACGGAGCGCACCACGCCATCGGCGTCGGTGACGGAGTTGAAAAAGCCCCCCATCGGTGCAGCGCGGGCCAGTGGCTCGATGTTCGAGCCAAAGCCGTTCCAGCTGGTGAAGCGGATGGGGCGGCCTTGCAGCGCGGTGGCCTGCATCACCGGTGCAGGCAAGACACCTGCTGTCAGGCCATCACGGTCGCTGGACAAGTAATAGCCCAAGACCACGGGCCGGTTGCGAAGCGATTGTGCAAACAGCTGGTCGTAATCGAGCCGGCCTTGCAGCTGCCCGAGCCGGTCTACAAAAGCGGCCTGGTCTTTCAGCTCGCCTTGTGCAAGCTGGCGCAGCTGACGCAGGCCCGAGCTGTCGTCCGGTTCGGCGAACACCACGTCCATGCCCAAGAGCGCGACCTGGTGCTGGTTGAACAAGGTATCGACCAACTCGGCCATGCGGTTGCGGCTCCATGGCCAGCGCCCCACCTCGCCCAAGCTTTTTTCATCGATGTCCACGATGACGATGCGCTCATCGAGCGTGCCCGGCATCGTTGCGCGCAACCTGGCGTCGTAGATGATGTCATCGAGGCGTTGCAGCACGCCCAGCTGGAGCACGCTGGTGGCGTGCAGCAACGCAAAAACCAAAGGTATGCAGGTAACCGCTATGCGACGCCAGTGCTTTTGCAGAGCAAGCATCGGGTTAGGGCCTGTTCACACGGGTCGCGCGGTGCAACTGCCCCCGCTGCGCCTTTTTAGGTCTGTACAAACTGCATCTGGGTACCTGCCAACTCCAGAACGTCGCCGTCCTTGAGCATGATCGGCTCTGCACCGACAGCCGAGCCGTTGAGCGTAGGCTTGCCAGAGCCTTCGACGTGAGCCACCACAAACCCATTGGGACGCTTCGTGATGGCAGCCACCGCGACGCCAGGCTTGCCGATGGTGGTGACCACTTTGACCAGGGCCACTTCACGGCCTGCTGCTGCCCCAGATAGCACCTTGATGACACCCGATATGGCATGGTCCAGAGGCGCTGGCGCTGGCGCATGACCTGCAGGAGCAGCAGAGCCGGCCCGCATGATCATGGTTTTGTCGTAGTTGGCTGGGGCGTCAGCGACGAATTTGATCTGGTACTTGCCGATGTCGATCGTGTCGCCGCCCTGCATCAGCTGCTTTTTGATGGCCTTGCCGTTGATGTACGTGCCGTTGGTGCTGTTGAGGTCTTCGATGTAGACCTCGTTGCCCATCATCTGCAGCACCGCATGCTCACCACTCACTGCGAGGTTGTCGATGACGATGTCGTTGTAGGGCCGTCGGCCGAGCGTGGTCCGGTCCTTCGTCAACTGGACCTCCTTGATCACGACACCGTCGATCGATACGATCATCTTCGGCATGGCCGACTCCTGTTCATGAATGCTGTTCTTGTAATTGCCGCCATCGTCGGCTTATTTCCCTAGGAAGCGCGCGATCAACCCCGGCTTGCGCACCACGGCTTGCGCCTTGACCAGCAACACCGAGATGTTATCGCGCCCTCCGCTGGCATTGGCGGCCTCAATCAGCCGCGTCGCCAGACCCTCTAATTCCACCTCTTCGAACAAGATACGGGCAATGTCGGCGTCTTGCAGCATGTCGGACAAGCCGTCTGAGCACATCAGGTAGAGGTCGCCTGGCTCGACTCGGTGTTCATTGACTTCCAGCAAAACGTTGTCTTCGACACCCAAAGCGCGGGTGACCAGATTTTTGTTCAGCGAAGTCGCCGCCTGCTCGGCCGTGATGAGGCCCGCGTCCAGTTGCTCTTGCAACAGTGAGTGGTCACGGGTGATCTGCGACAACTCGGCCCCGCGCCAGCGGTAACAGCGCGAGTCGCCAATGTGGCCCAGCATCAGGCGGGTGTCTTGAAACACGCCCACCACCAAAGTCGTGCCCATGCCCGTGTATTGGGTGTTGGAGTTGGCGGCGTGGAAGATGGACCTGTTGGCGTTGTCCACGCAAATTTCCAAGGCCCGGCGCACCACCTTGGCCGTTGCGCTGGGTCCTGCTTCACTCAGCCAGCGGCTCATTTCCGACTTGATGAAGGCCGTGGCCATGCCGCTGGCAATTTCGCCTGCGTTGTAGCCGCCCATCCCGTCAGCCAGCACGCCCAAACCTGTGCTGGCTTCGAATCCGACCGAGTCTTCGTTGTTCTCACGAGCCAGACCCGGGTCGGTCTGGGCACAAAACGTGTAATTCATGTAGGCAATGGCCGGGGTCTAGAGGGAAAGGTCGGTATTGTCGCTGCGGCCCGTGCCAGCGCTGGCGCTGGGGTTGGGCACTGCGCGCCCGGGAACGGTTTGATCAAAAGCCGGTGCGGACACCGACATCTTCTGGGTGGTGTCCATCGGATCGGTGGGCTGGGCTGCGGCATTGGGTCGGACATCGGCTTGGCTGGCCGATGCAGGGCTTGCGCCTGCGGACCGGTCGCCCATGACCTGCAGCAAATCGTTGGCGAACTGATCGCCGTCTTGGTAACGGGTTTCTGGCCGCTTGCTCAACGCGAGCGCCACCACGTCTGCCAGGCGTTGCGGTATCTCAGCTCGGACGATGCGGATGTTGGGCGCTTCTTCGTTGGCAATCTTGTACATCAGCTCAGCCATCGAGTCGCCCCGGAAAGGCAACACGCCCGTGAGGAGCTGATAGAGCATGACGCCCAAGGAGTACAGGTCCGATCGGCCGTCGACCTTTTTGCCAGCAATCTGTTCCGGCGACATGAAGCTGGGGGTGCCCAGCACCAAGCCCGTTTTGGTCTTGCTCGAGTCGGTGATGCGGGCAATGCCAAAGTCGGTCACCTTCACGGTGTCAGACTCATGCTCGTACATGATGTTGGCGGGCTTGATGTCGCGATGCACCACGTTTTGCCGGTGCGCGTAAGCCAAGGCTTGCGCGACGCGCGCCACGATGGACACCACACGCTCGATGGGCAGCAACTGCCCACCGCGGCCGTAATCCGCCAAGTCTTTGCCCTTGAGAAACTCCATGGCGATGTAGGCCAAGTCGTGCTCTTCGCCGGCGTCAAAAATCGTCACGATGTTTTGGTGCTGCAGCCGGCCAGCCGTTTCGGCTTCGCGGAAGAAGCGCTCGCGCGCATCGTCGAGCTCACCGCCTTCGAACTCTTGGCTGAGCGCCATGGTCTTGATGGCCACCACGCGCCCGATCTTGGGGTCGCGCCCCAGGTAGACCACGCCCATGGCACCTTTGCCCAGCTCCTTCTCTACCTGATAGCGCCCCAGCATCGGCTTCTCTACGGCACCGCCATCGAGCAGCATGGTGCCGCCCGGGTGGGTGCTGCCGCCGCCGAGGATGACCGTCTCGGAGAGGTTTTTGGCGCGGTTGAGCTTGGACTTCAGGTCTTTGAAGTTGGGGTTGTAGGTAGCCATGTACTCGTACACGGCCTGCACCTTGTTGAACTGGCGCTTGCGCTCAAAGTCGAGCGCCAGGCTGTTGAGGTTGTCCATCACTGCATCGGCCAGCGGCACGCGGCGGAAGCGGTCGAAAGCTGCGTCGAGCTGGCCCTGGCCTTGCAGCGCCAAACCCATCATGCGGTTGGTCTCGGCCGACTCTTCGTCAGAGCGAACTTTGCCCGCCTCGGTGACCAAAAACCGCTTGGTCGTGAGCGCCAGGTGACCGATGAGCAGCAAGGCCGCCGGGAACACCAGCGGCAACCACAAAGACGCGCCCGAGAGCAAACCGAACTCGGTGCCCAGCAACACGACGAACAAGCCACCCGTTACAGCAGCGCCCGTTCCAGCGGACAAACGCGGCAGAGCGGCGATCAGATAGGCGCTGATGACAAGAAACGCACCCAAAGAGGCCCACAAGCCCCAGCCGGGCTGGGTGATGAAGTGCTCGCTCAAGATGCTGGAGGTGATGTGCGCGATGGTCTCGGCAGGCGACAAGCCGGGGTAGCCAGGGGTGGGGAACTGAACACCCACGCCGGCAGCGGTGGCACCAATGATGACGATCTTGTCGGCGTACTTCGCAGCCGGAATCTTGCCGCTGATGACGTCGTAGAAGGAATCGACCGCAAAAGCCGGTTTGCCGTCGACCGGACGGTAGAACTGCGGGCGCATGCGCGCCGACTCGTCGGTGGCCACGCGCAGCTTGCCGATCTGTACCGACTCGCCCGGGTTCAGGCGGATGTCGGCCGACGACAGGTTCAGGCTGTTGGCAGCTGCCAACAAAGCCAGCGATGGCACGGCCTTGCCGTAGTAGTTGACCAACAGCGGCTCTTCACGCACTGCGCCGTCAATGTCTTGAAACTGGTTCAGGTGCGCAACACCTGCGGCCGCTTGGCCGATGGCCGCCATGGGTTGCTGGCCGCGCACCGCTGGTACGGAAAAGCCGCTGGTCTCATCGACCGCGCTCTTCAGCGCGAAGTCGGGCAGAGGCTCGTCTGGCCGGCCTAAAGGCTCGCCCAGCGTGAACACCGAGGGAATGAGCACGTTGCGGGCGCGCGCCATGCTGGCGGCCAGCTTGGCGTCGGTGTCCAGTGCCACTTCGGCCTCGGAGATGACGCCCAACAATTGCTGCGCCAAGTCCGAGCCGCCTGAGGACGAGTCGGCCGCCGGCACCAACACCTCTTTCATCTTGCGGATGAACCCCAAGCCGCGGTCGGTTTGCGGCTCCAGGAAAAACGCGGTGTGGACGATCGTCTTGGCCTTGGCTGCAGACAACTGATCGATCATGGCCGCGTGGACATCCCGAGGCCAGGGCCAGCGGCCAATGTTGGCAATGCTTTGGTCGTCGATGGCGATCACCGCAATGCGGTCTGACGGCTGCCGCGCTGAGGCGGTGCTGCCAAAGTCATAGAACTTCCTCTCCAGCGCGCCGATGAAGTCGGTGGCTTGGTGCAGCACGATGACGGCCAGCACGACGAGCACGCCAACAACCCAGTCCGCGCGCCAGATAGCGCTGCGTTTGGATGAATGAGATGTGGCCACCTAGCGTCCCTTGCCCGTTTGGTCAGAGGCGCCCTGGCGGCGCGCCCGTACAGATGAAGTCAGAACGCCATGGTGAGCGTTCTATGACATTTGCCACGGTAGCAGACGCCTCGCTGCCTCGCAAGGCACTTTCGCACGGAAGAACCCGTGACCTCAACAAGCCGGCGGTGTCAGACGGGAGCCGGGGGCTGTGGTCGGCGACTCTGCAGCCACTTGCCCAGTGCATACACCAACAGTGCGCCAGCGACCCCAGCGCCGTAACGCAACGCATCCGAGGCGGGCAGCTTGGGCATCCACGGAACAACCGCTGCATCGACCAAAGCGGGGTCGGTCACGGCCATGGTGCCCGCTATCCAGCCCAGCAGCATGCCACCGGCCACGATGATGATGGGGAAGCGGTCCATCAGTTTGAGCACCAACTGGCTACCCCAGACGATGATAGGAATGCTGACCAGCAGGCCGAAGATGACCAAAGCCAGTTGATGCTGCTCACCGGCGCTTTGCGCCGCACCCGCGATGGCGATCACGTTGTCCACGCTCATCACCAAGTCGGCCACGATGACGGTTTTCACGGCAGACCAGAGCTTGTCGCTGCTCTGGATGTTGGCGTGCCCGTCGTCTGACTCTGGCAGCAACAGCTTCACGCCGATCCACACCAGCAGAAGGGCCCCGACCAACTTCAAGAACGGCACCGACAGCAATGCCAAGGCGAAGGCGATCAAGATCACCCGCAAAACGATGGCGCCGATGGTGCCCCAGATGATCCCCTTGCGCCGCTGCTCTGGCGGCAGCGATCGGCAAGCCAGCGCAATGACCACCGCGTTGTCGCCGCCCAGCAAGATGTCGATCATGATGATCTGACCGACTGCTAGCCAAAAGTGGGCGGTCAGAAACTCTTCCATGGGCGGTCCTGGGGGTTACAGACGTGGTTGGCCCGGCGGGTCAGAGCATGGCTTTGAGCAGGCGGGCCATTTCCGATGGGTTGCGCGTGATCTTGAAGCCGCACTCTTCCATGACCGCCAATTTCGCGTCAGCCGTGTCTGCGCCGCCGCTGATGAGTGCGCCCGCATGGCCCATGCGTTTGCCCGCAGGGGCGGTCACGCCAGCAATGAAGCCCACGATGGGCTTTTTCATGTTGGCCTTGCACCAGCGAGCTGCTTCGGCCTCGTCGGGGCCGCCGATTTCGCCAATCATGATGACGGCATCCGTGTCGGGGTCATCGTTGAAGGCTTGCATCACGTCAATGTGCTTCAGGCCGTTGATCGGGTCGCCGCCGATGCCCACGGCGGTGGACTGTCCTAGACCGATTTCTGTCAATTGCGCCACCGCTTCGTAGGTCAGCGTGCCGGAGCGGCTGACCACGCCAATGCGGCCTTTGCGGTGAATGTGGCCGGGCATGATGCCGATCTTGATCTCTTCGGGGGTGATGAGGCCGGGGCAGTTCGGGCCCAGCAGCAACGTCTTCTTGCCGCCGGCAGCCTCTTTGGCCTTCATCTTGTTGCGCACTTCCAGCATGTCGCGCACAGGAATGCCTTCAGTGATGCAAATGGCCAAGTCGAGGTCGGCTTCGACAGCCTCCCAAATGGCGGCTGCCGCGCCTGCTGGCGGCACATAAATCACGCTCACCGTTGCACCGGCTTGAGCCGCGGCTTCCTTCACGGAGGCGTAAATGGGGATGTTGAAGATGGACTCGCCAGCCTTCTTCGGGTTGACGCCCGCCACAAAGCAGGCTTTGCCGTTGGCGTATTCCTGGCACTTCTCCGTGTGGAATTGACCGGTCTTGCCGGTAATGCCTTGGGTGATGACGCGCGTGTTTTTGTTGATGTAGATGGACATATGGGCTCCTTAACCCTTGACCGCTGCCACGACCTTCTGGGCCGCTTCTGCCATGGTGTCTGCGCTGATGATGGGCAGGCCCGACTCGGCCAGCATCTTCTTGCCAAGCTCTTCGTTGGTGCCTTTCATGCGCACCACCAGCGGCACCGACAAATTCACCGCGCGGCAGGCGGTGATCACGCCCGTGGCGATGGTGTCGCACTTCATGATGCCGCCGAAGATGTTCACCAGGATGGCTTTCACCTTGGGGTTCTTGAGCATGATCTTGAAGGCCTCGGTCACCTTCTCTGGTGTGGCTCCACCGCCCACATCCAGAAAGTTGGCGGGCTCGGCGCCGAATAACTTGATGGTGTCCATGGTGGCCATCGCCAAGCCAGCGCCGTTCACCAGACAACCGATGTTGCCGTCGAGGCTGATGTAGGCCAGGTCGAACTTGGAGGCCTCGATCTCGGCCGGGTCTTCTTCGTCCAGGTCGCGCAGGGCCACGATGTCGGGGTGGCGAAATAGCGCGTTGCTGTCGAAATTGAACTTGGCGTCCAGCGCCATGATCTGGCCCTTGCCGTCGCGGTTGAGCGGGTTGATCTCGACCAGCGAGGCGTCGGTTTCCATGTAGCAGGTGTAGAGCTTGCCCAGCACGTCCACCGCCTGCGCCATCGAGCCCTCAGGGATGCCGATGCCAGCTGCCAATTCGCGCCCCTGCGCTTCGGTCATTCCCAGCGCTGGGTCCACAAACACCTTGATGATTTTCTCGGGGTGGCTGTGCGCCACCTCTTCAATGTCCATGCCGCCTTCGCTGGAAGCAATGAACGCCACCTTTTGCGTGGCGCGGTCGGTGACGACCGACACGTAGTATTCCTGCTGAATGTCTGCGCCGTCTTCTATATAGAGACGCCGCACTTTTTGCCCTTCAGGGCCGGTCTGGTGCGTGATGAGCTGCATGCCCAGGATGTCGCCAGCCAAGCGTTTGACGTCCTCGATGCTCTTGGCCACTTTCACGCCACCGCCTTTGCCGCGGCCGCCGGCGTGAATCTGCGCCTTCACCACCCACACCGGGCCACCGAGCTTTTGCGCCGCCTCGACTGCCTCTTGCACCGTGAAAGCCGCAATGCCGCGTGGCACGGGCACGCCAAAGTTGCGCAAGATCTCCTTGCCTTGGTATTCGTGGATCTTCATGGGGGTCTCTCTGTAGACGGGGTGATGGGGGCCCGCTGGTGCAGCTTGGTGCGCGCATGCGTGGGTTGCGCTCAAGGCAACCGCGCCGAAATGTATCATGCTGCATCGCACAAAAACCGATCACGGGTGCAGGCAACCAATGCCGCCCATACGCCGCATAGGGCTTCGCATGAACCACATCTTCATAGACGGCGAAGCCGGGACCACCGGGCTGCAAATACGCGAGCGCCTGACCGGTGAGCCTTCGGTCCAGCTCCTGAGCATTGCCCCGGATTTGCGCAAAGACCCGCTGGCCAAGAAGCGGCTTTATCAACAAGCCGATGTCGTGGTCTTGTGCCTGCACGATGAGGCGGCCCGCGAGGCGGTGGCCCTGGCTGACGAGCTGGGCGCAGACAGCCCAAGGCTTATTGATGCCTCCAGCGCACACCGCACGGCCAGCGACTGGGTCTATGGCTTCGCGGAGTTGGCCCCTGGACAAACCGACGCCATTCGTACCGCGCGCCGCGTCTCCAACCCAGGCTGCTATGCCACCGGTGCCATTGCGCTGATTCGCCCCTTGATCGAGGCTGGGTTGCTGACACCCGATACCCCTTTGGTTCTGCCATCGGTCAGCGGCTATAGCGGCGGCGGGCGCAGCATGATCGAGGCTTACGAATCGGGCCAAGCGCCGGCTTACGAGTTGTACGCCTTGGGTCTTCAACATAAACACCTGCCAGAAATCATGGCGCACACAGGCTTGCGGCAGCGCCCGCTCTTCGTGCCTGCGGTCGGTAACTTTCCGCAGGGCATGTTGGTGCAGGTGCCGCTGCACTTAGACACCCTGCCCGGCCAACCCAAGGCACAAGCGCTTCATGAGGCACTAGCCCAGCACTATGCCGGCGCGCGCTGGGTGCAGGTGCTGCCCGCCACTGCAGACGGCAAGCTCGACGCCGTGGCTCTGCATGGGCAAGACAGCATGGAGTTGCGCGTCTATGCCAACGAAGCCACGCGCCAAGCGGTGCTGGTGGCGCGCCTGGACAACCTAGGCAAAGGCGCCAGCGGCGCTGCGGTGCAAAACCTGCGGCTGATGCTGGGCTGGTAGTTGGCGTGCGCTTTTGCCCGCGTTGGCTCAGGCCACCGGGTGTTGCGCCATGTGCTCCAGCGCTTGCACCAAAGCGGAATGGTCTGAATCCTTCAAGCCCAGCGCAGTACAGGTTTGCATGAGCTGGGCCACGCCGGCGGTTTGAGGCAGCGCCACACCCAGTTCGCGCGCACCGGTCAGCGCCAGGCTGAGGTCTTTCTGGTGCAGCCCCATGCGAAAGCCGGGGCTGAAAGTGCGCTTGATCATGCGCTCGCCGTGCACCTCCAAAATGCGCGACGAAGCAAAGCCGCCCATCAGCGCTTGGCGCACCTTGGCCGGGTCTGCACCGGACTTGGCTGCAAACACCAAAGCCTCGGCCACCGCCGCGATGTTGAGTGCCACGATGATCTGGTTGGCCACTTTGCAGGTTTGCCCGTCGCCGTTGGCACCGACGTGGGTGATGTTCTTGCCCATGAGCTGAAGCAGCGGCAACACGCGCTCGAACACAGATGGCTCTCCGCCCACCATGATGGCGAGGCTGGCCGCTTTGGCGCCCACTTCGCCACCCGAGACCGGCGCGTCGAGATAGTCGTGCCCAGCCTCCTCAACGGTGCGTGCGAAGCGCTTGGTTTCTTGCGGCGAGATGGAGCTCATGTCCACCACCACACAGCGTCGGCCCTGTGGCACTGCGCGCAAACCTTGCAGAACGCCGCCCGGTTGCAGCAGCACGCGCTCGACATCGGGCGTGTCGGGCAGCATCAGAAAAGTGATGTCGGCCCCCTCGGCCACAGCCGCTGCCGAGGGCAGCACCTGCGCGCCGGCCTGCACCAGCGCCGCTGGTGGTTGGCTGCGCGTGTGCGTCAGCAGCGTGTGGCCTGCGGCCAGCAAGTGCCCAGCCATGGGCGAGCCCATGGTGCCCAGCCCGATGAATCCCAGAGTGCTCATGTTGGTCGTGTCCAGTGAGTTGAAGCGAAGTGCGCCTGGGCGCAGAGGCGCAGAGACGTGGAGGTCTTCAGGCGCGTTGGCCAGCAAACGCTCAGGCCCGGTAGCGGTCGATCAGCGCTTGTGTGCCGCTTCTGAACACGCCCAGGTCACTGCCGACGGCGACGAAGCTGGCGCCCATGGCCATGTAGCGCCGCGCGTCGGCCTCTACCGGCGCCAAGATGCCCAGCGGCTTGCCAGCGGCCTGCACCTGCTCAAACACTGAAGCAATCGCCGCTTGCACTTCCGGGTGCGCCGAGTTGCCCAAGTGCCCCATGGCGGCAGCCAAATCCGATGGGCCGACGAACACCGCGTCCACGCCATCGACCGCTGCAATCTCGCGCACAGCGTGCAGGCCATCTTGGCTCTCGATTTGCACGATCACCGCAATTTGCTCATTGATGTGTTGCAAGTAGTCTTTGACCGCGCCGTAGCGGTTGCTGCGCTGCGACACCGACACACCGCGAATGCCTTGCGGCGGATAGCGCGTAGCCGCCACGGCGCGGCGCGCGTCGTCTGCGCTTTCCACGAAAGGCACGAGGAAGTTGTAGAAGCCCGCGTCCAGCAGGCGCTTGATCTCCACCGCGTCGTTGCTGCTCGGGCGCACCACCGGCGCACTGGCGCTGTCTTTCAGCGCCATGAGCTGCGGGATGAAGGTGGTCACGTCGTTGGGCGAGTGCTCGCCGTCGAGCAAGACCCAGTCGAAGCCGGCCACGCCCAGCACCTCGGTGGTGATGGGGCTGGCAAGCGAGGCCCAGCAGCCGATCAGGGTTTTGCCGGCACGCAGGTCGCGCCTGAGGCTGTTGGGGAAGGGCTGGTACGGGGTGGTCATGGGCAACGGGTGGAAGTAGGGAGGATTTCAGGTGACGGGGGCTGGGTTGAACAGCACCAGGTCGTTGTGCAGGCGCCAACGCTCGGCCCAGGTTTTGCGCCGTCCGCTGGCGACTTCCAGCACCAACTGGAACAGCGCCCAACCCATGTCTTCGATGCTGGCCTCGCCGTCGGCAATCAGCCCGGCATTCAGGTCCATCAGGTCGTGCCAGCGGCGGGCGAGTTCGGTACGGGTGGCGACCTTGATCACCGGGCACTCTGCCAAGCCATAAGGCGTGCCGCGACCGGTGGTGAAGATGTGCACGTTCATGCCGGCGGCCAGTTGCAACGTGCCGCAGATGAAGTCGCTGGCTGGTGTGGCGGCATAGATCAGGCCGCGCTGCGTCAAGCGCTCGCCGGGTGCCAGCACGCCGTCGATGGGCAAGCTCCCCGATTTGACGATCGAGCCCATGGCTTTCTCGACGATGTTGGACAGCCCGCCCGCTTTGTTGCCTGGCGTGGTGTTGGCGCTGCGGTCCACCTGGCCGCGCTGCAGGTAAGCGTCGTACCAAGCCATTTCGCGCACCATGGCCTGCGCCACTTCCGGGCTGGCAGCGCGTGCCGTGAGCTGGTCGATGGCGTCGCGCACTTCGGTGGTCTCGGAGAACATCACGGTGGCACCAGCGCGCACCAGCAAGTCGGTGCAAAAACCCACGGCGGGGTTGGCGGTGACGCCGCTGAAGGCGTCGCTGCCGCCGCACTGCACGCCCACCACCAGCTCGCTGGCGGGCACGGTTTCGCGCCGCCGCGCATTGAGCCGCTCCAGGTGCGGCACGGCGCGCGCGACGATGGCGTCGATCATGCTCATGAAGCCGACATGCGCGCTGTCTTGCAGGCACAGCACGTCCAGCGGCTCGGACTGAACCGACGCACCTGCAGTGGCAGACGCCACAGGAATGCTTCCCGGCGGCAACAGCCGCTCGGGTTGCAGCTTTTCGCAGCCCAGGCTGATGACCATCACCTCGCCGCCAAAGTTGGGGTTGCGCGCGATGTGGCGCAGCGTGCGGATGGGGATGATGGCGTCTGGCGCGTCGATGGCCACGCCGCAACCGTAGCTGTGTTCCAGGCCGACCACGTCGTCCACGTTCGGGTAGCGCGGCAGCAACTGCTCGCGGATGCGCTGCACCGCAATCTCCACCACACCAGCCACGCATTGCACGGTGGTGGTGATGGCGAAGATGTTGCGCGTGCCCACACTGCCGTCGGCGTTGCGGAGGCCCTCGAAGTGGTGGCCTTCCAGCGGCGGTGGCGCCTGGCGCACAGCCCCGGCCAAAGGCATGGGCAGCCCCTGCAGCCCACGTGCGATCGGCAGGCTCAAGCGCCGCTCGTGTACCCAACTGCCAGCAGCGATGTCGGCCAGCGCAGTGCCGATAGACACGTTGTAGCGGCGCACCGAATCGCCAGCGGCGATGTCTGCCAGTGCAACCTTGTGCCCTTGCGGCACCCGTTCACGCAGCACCAACCCGTCGGGCAACACCACGCCCTCGGCCAAGCCGCCATCGTTGGCCACGATGGCCACGTTGTCGGCCGGGTGGATGCGGATCAACACGGGCTGGGTCATGACTGTCAGCATGGAGCCGTCGTTGTGCGCTTCTAAGCCTTACAAACCCAGAACGCGCGGCAGCCACAAAGAGATTTCGGGTACGTAGGTCACGATACCCAGAACGATCAGCAGCAGGCCGAAGAAAGGCAACAACGCGCGCACGACCTTCTCAATCGGCAACTTGCCCACGGCAGACCCGACAAACAGCACCGAGCCCACAGGCGGCGTGATGAGGCCAATGCCCAGGTTCACGATCATGATCATCCCGAAGTGCACCGGGTCCACGCCCACGGACACCACCACCGGCAGCAAGATGGGTGTGAGGATCAACAGCAAAGCGGCCATGTCCATGAGAGTGCCCAGCAACAGCAGGAGCACGTTGATGAGCATCAGAATGGCGTAGCGGTTGTCAGTGAAGGCAGTCAGCGCTGTGGTGATCTTCAGCGGGATCTGCATCAAGGTCATGATGTAGCCGAAGCTCGCTGCAAAGCCGATCAGGATCATGACGATGGCCACGGTCTTCACGGTGCGGTGCATCAGCCGCGGCAGATCGCGCCACTTGTAGTCGCGGTAGATGAACATGGTGACAAAGAAGGCCCACAGCACCGCGATGGACGCTGACTCGGTGGCCGTGAACACACCGCTCAAGATGCCGCCCAGAATGATGACCATGGTCATCAGGCCCCAAAGCGCATCGACCGTGATGCGCAGCGCCTGCTTCAGTGGAATGACCTCGCCCTTGGGGAAGTTGCGCTTCTTGGCAATCCACAGGCAATAGATCGCCAGCGTCGCGCCGAGCAACAGCCCGGGGAACACACCGGCCATGAACAGCGCTGCAATGGAAATGGATCCGCCTGCCGCCATGGAGTAGATGACCGCGTTGTGGCTCGGCGGAATCAGCGTGGCCTGGATGGAGCCGCTGACCGTGAGCGCGGTCGAGAAGTCGCGTGGGTAGCCCTTCTTGACCATCTCGGGAATCATCACCGAGCCGATCGATGCGGTGTCGGCCACGGAGGAACCTGAGATCGCACCAAAGAAGGTGGACGCCAAGATGTTCACCAGCGACAAGCCACCTCGGATGAAGCCCACCAACACGCCGGCAAAAGCCACCAATCGGCGCGACATGCCGCCCTCGGCCATGATGGCGCCGGCCAGCACGAAGAAGGGAATGGCCAGCAAAGAGAACTTGTTGACGCCGTTGGCGATCTGGATCATCACCGCCTCAATCGGCAGCTCGATCCAGACCGCGCCCACCAAGGCCGCCAGTCCCAGTGAATAGGCCACGGGCATGCCGATCGCCACCAGCAGCGCGAAACTGCCCAGAAGAACGAATGCGTCCATGGCTCAGGCTCCCTGTTCTTCGGTGAGGTGTTCGAAGATGACCACGGGGCGCATGGTTTGCGGGCCAAAGGCCAGCTTTTCCAACACGAACAGCAGCGTGACCAGGCCGCCCAGCGGCACCGGCATGTAGGTGTAGCCCACCGGCAACCAAGGAAGTGCGGTGAGGGTTTGGTTCATGGTCTCCAAGCACAGCTTGGCGCCGTAGACCAGCATGAAGAGGCTGGTGATCAGCATGAGCACGTCCACCGCTTTACCGCACAGGCCTTGCAGTGGCTTGGGGAGTCGGTCGGTGAGCATGGCCACCGCAATGTGTGAGCCTGCGCGATAAGCCACCGCACCGCCCAGGAAGGTGAAAACCACCATCAACAAAATGGCAATGGGCTCTGGCCACTGGGCACCAAAACCCAGCACGTAGCGGGCGAACACGCCCATGGGGATGATCAGGCTCATGACCACGATGGACAGGCCTGCGATCCACATGCAGGCCAGGTAAACGATGTCCAGCGCGCGGGGGATGGTGTGTTTCATGGGGGTAACAAAAAAAGCCGCCGACACAGCCTGTGCCGGCGGCGAAGGTGGGCTTACTTGACGGCGGCGATGCGGCCCATCAGCTCCGCATAAGGCGCGCCGTACTTGGCGCGCACGGGGGCGGTGGCGTCAAAGAAAGGCTTTTGGTCAACCTGGATGAACTCAACCCCGGCTGCCTTGAGCTTGGCCGTGTAGTCGGCCACGCTCTTGTCCCACAACACGCGCTGCTCCATCTGCGCTTCCCGGCCCAGCCGCTTCACCAGCGTCTGCTCGGCTGGTGTCAGCCGGTCGTAGGCCACTTTGGACATGACCACCAGTTCGGGGATGATGAGGTGGTTGGTTTGCGCATAGAACTTCGCACCTGTGGTGTAGTGGTTCGAGGTGAACATGCTGGGCGGGTTGTTTTCTGCGCCGTCGATCACGCCGGTCTGCAAGGCGCTGAACACCTCGCCGTAGCCCATGGCGATGCCGTTGCCGCCCAAGGCGTTCATGGTGTCCACAAACAGCGGGTTGCCCATCATGCGGACCTTCTGGCCCTTCAAGTCAGCGGGCGTGCGCACCGGCTTTTTGGTGTACAGGCTGCGCGAGCCGCCGTCTTGCCAAGCCAGTGCAACCAAGCGCGCTGGACTGGCGGTGATCTTGTCCAGAATTTCTTGGCCGATGGGGCCGTCGATGACGGCGCGCATGTGCGCTTCGTCGCGGAACACGAAGGGCATGTTGAACACGTTGACTTCAGGCACCACGGCACCGACCGGGCCCAGCGACGTGCGCAAGATCTGGATGGCACCAATCTGCGTTTGCTCGATCATGCTTTTTTCGTCACCCAGCACGCTGCTGGGGAACATTTGCATCTTGAATTTGCCGTTGGTCGCGGCTTCGAGCTTCTTGCCCATGTTCTCTGTGGCGACCACGGTGGGGTAGCCGGGCGGGTGAACGTCAGCCGCTTTGAGGACGGTCTGCGCGGTGGCTGCCAATGGCAGTGCCAGGCTTAAAGCGGCAACAGTGGCTGCTGCGCCTGCGATCAGGTGTCGGCGAAAGGTCATGGTTTGTCTCCTTGAGTGACCGGGTGGGTTTGGTTGTTTGCCGATACCTTCGGCGGAGGGAACTGGGAAAACTTGGGCTCTGGCACACCGGCCACCGACACCTCGCAGGCCATCAACAGGCCGCTGTCACCCACTGGCGCAACACTGGCCGGCGGCTGGATGGAAGTGACGAACAAGGTGCGCAGATCGGGGCCGCCGAAGCAGCACATGGCGGGCTTAGGTAAGGGCACTGGGATCGATTGCAGCAACTCAGCCGAAGGCGAGAAGCGGTGGATCTGCCCAGCGTCGTTGCCGCAGATCCAGTAGCAGCCCTCGGCGTCCAGCGCTGCGCCATCTGGCCGGCCCGGCAGGTCGCGCATCTGCACCCAGACGCTGCGGTCGTGCAGTTCGCCCGTTGCCGGGTTGCGTTGAAAGCGCCAAATGGTTTGCACCGAGGGGTGCGAGTCCGACTGCCAGGCGCTTTGACCATCGGGCGAGAAGGCCAAGCCGTTGGGCGTGATGAGCCCTTGCACCAAAGGCCCGCGCAGGCCGGTGCTGTCCAGGCAATACAGGCCGCCCACGGCTGCGGCCAGCGACATGTCCATCACCATGGTGCCCACCCACAGGCGGCCATCGGGGTCGCAGCGGCCATCGTTGAAGCGCATGCTGGGCTGCGGGTGGTCGATGGCGGCCAGCAAGCGAACGTCAGCACTGCCCAAGGTGCGGACGGCGTGCGCTGAAAGGTCGCCTGTCGAGCCATTGACGGGTTCGCAGTCCTGCAAGCTCAACTCGAAGATGCCTGTTTCCATGGCCGCAATGACCGTGCCGCGCGTGCTTAAAGCGATGCAGCCTGGGCGCTCGGGCAAGCGCCATGACACCGTGCGTCCGGACGCCCCATGGTGGCGGCGCAACAGCCTGCCTTCGATGTCCACCCAGTACAAGCTGCCGCTGCCTGCGTCCCAAACCGGGCTTTCGCCGACGCGGTCGCGCAGGCCCTCAGCGCTGATGTCGCCCACCACGCGCCACGGGCTGTGCGCCACATGTGCGGTGGTGACTGGCGCGGCAGCAACGGCTGTGTTCATTCGAAAGGGCCTTGGCGCACGAAAGCGCCGCCTTGGTAAATCGCAGTGGGGTCGTTCAAGTCGGGGGCCGCGGTGCGGGCATAGACCGCTTCGCGGAAAACGTCGGAGCTGTCTTGCGGCACAAAGCCCACGTGCCGCGCCAAGCGGTTGTCCCACCAACTCACCGAGTTGTTGGAGGTGGCGAACACGATGGTGTGGCCCAGTACCGGCGTTGACAGGCAAGCCACCACGACCCGGTGCAGGTCTTCATAGCTGAGCCAGGTCGCCAACATGCGGCGGTCTTTCGGCTCCGGGAAGGAAGAGCCAATGCGCACACAAGCGGTCTCGATGCCGTAGCGGTCGAAATACAGGCGCGACAGATCTTCGCCAAAGGCTTTGCTCAGGCCATACAACCCATCGGGGCGGGCCGGTGCTGCTGCATCAATCGTTTCGCTCTGGCGGTAAAAGCCTGTCACGTGGTTGGAGCTGGCAAACACCACGCGCTTCACGCCGTGCTTGCGCGCCGCCTCGTACAGGTTGTAGGCGCCGACGATGTTGCCCTGCAAAACCGCCGCCCAGGGCGACTCCACCGATATGCCGCCCAGATGCACGATGGCATCAACGCCTTCCACCATGGCGTGCACCGCTGTGGCGTCGCCCAAGTCAGCCAGAACAATTTCTTCGCCTGCCTGCGCTGCGCCCAGCTCAGCCCGGTCACTCACGCGCAACACAGCGCAGTTGCCGCCAAGGCGTTGGCGCAAGACCCGGCCCAAACCACCCGCCGCGCCCGTCAACAAAATTCGGTGGTGCGTGCGGACTGCGGTGTGAGCGCTGTTGGCCCCGCCCGGCGCTGCCGCTGGGCTGGCGTCTGTGCTCGACGGTGGATGGGCGCTGGACATTGACCTGATCTTTGCTAGAGTTCGCCGACTGGGCCCAACGTTGTAGGTTGTCTGATGACTTTGGGCATTCTGAAAGTTGGCCGCTTGGGCTGTCAAGCGGGTTTCCCTCGATCTACATGCAAACCCTGAGTGACCCGTTGAGCCCCGTTGTGCCCCGCCGCCAAGGGGGCCGTGTGGCGGTCATGGTCGAGCACCTCGGTGCAGCCGTGCGCGAAGGCCAGCTGCGCCCGGCCGACAAGCTGCCGACCGAAGCCGAACTGATGGCCCGCTATGGCGTCAGCCGCACGGTGGTGCGCGAGGCCATTTCGCAGCTTCAAGCCAGCGGCTTGGTCGAAACCCGCCACGGTATCGGCACTTTCGTGCTGCCGCCCGCCGACAGCGGCAACTTCAGAATAGCCCGACAAGACCTGGCCACTGTGGCCGATGTGATCTCGGTGCTCGAGCTGCGCATCAGCCTGGAGACCGAAGCTGCCGGCTTGGCTGCCCAACGCCGAACGCAGCACAACCTGCAGGCCATGGCCCAAGCGCTGCAAACCTTTGACGAAGCGCTGCGCAGCGAATCCGACGCAGTGCCTTCTGACTTTCAGTTCCATATGGAAGTGGCCCGCGCCACCGGCAACCGGCACTTTGCAGACCTGATGACTTACCTGGGCACCATGATCATCCCGCGCACCCGGGTGAACACGCCGCGCAGCGCGCCCGAGGGGCGGCTGGCTTACTTGCAGCGGGTGCACGGCGAGCACGAGAACATTTACCAGGCCATTGACAACCAGGACGCCGACGCAGCCCGAGCCGCCATGAGGACGCACCTCTCCAACAGCCGCGAGCGCCTGCGCCGCGCCCAGTTGGTCGAAGCAGTGCCCCCGCCGAGCTGGTGAGGCAAGCGCCTTGGTTGTACGATGACTTGGTACTTACACCGTCTTTTTTCATGAGCTCCACCACTGCTGCACCTTCTGGCGCGTCCAACGCCAAGACCCATAACACCCCCGTCATCACAGCGGTGCGCGTTATTCCAGTGGCTGGCCACGACGGCATGCTGCTGAACCTGAGCGGCGCGCACGCGCCGTTTTTCACCCGCAACCTGCTGCTGTTGACCGACTCCTGCGGGCACACCGGCGTCGGCGAGGTTCCGGGTGGCGAGGCCATTCGCCAGACCCTGGAAGAGGCGGCCCCCTTGGTGATGGGCCAGCCTCTGGGCCGTCATGCCGCGGTTTTGCAAGCCATGCAAGCTGCTTTTTCCAACCGCGACAGCGGCGGTCGTGGGCTGCAAACCTTCGATTTGCGTGTGGCCATCCACGCCATCACCGCCATGGAGTGCGCCCTGCTCGACTTGCTGGGCCAGTTCCTTCGAGTTCCGCTGGCGGCTTTGCTGGGTGACGGCATTCAGCGTGAACGGGTTCGCATGTTGGGCTACCTGTTTTACGTGGGCGATCGTCAGCGCACCGACCTGCCTTACTTGAGCGAGCCCGGTGCCGACAACGCGTGGCATCGCCTGCGCCACGAACCCGCCATGGACACAGCAGCCATCGTTCGCTTGGCCGAAGCAGCGCAAGAGCGCTTTGGCTTCGCTGACTTCAAGCTCAAAGGCGGCGTGCTGCGCGGCGAGGAAGAAATGGAGGCCGTGGTGGCGCTGGCCGAGCGTTTTCCGCAAGCGCGCATCACGCTCGATCCGAACGGCGGCTGGCTCTTGGCAGACGCGATTCGCTTGTGCCGAGACCGCCACCGTGAGCTGGCCTACGCCGAAGACCCCTGTGGCGCTGAAGGCGTGTTCTCGGGCCGCGAGGTGATGGCCGAATTCCGTCGCGCCACCGGTTTGCCCACCGCCACCAACATGGTCGCGACCGACTGGCGCGAGCTGGCGCACGCCATCACGCTGCAAGCCGTCACCATTCCCTTGGCCGACCCGCATTTCTGGACCCTGCAAGGCTCGGTGCGCGTGGCGCAAACCTGCCAGCAGTTCGGGCTGACCTGGGGCTCACACTCCAACAACCATTTCGACGTTTCGCTGGCCATGTTCACGCACGTTGCGGCCGCCGCACCCGGCCAAGTCACGGCCATCGACACGCACTGGATCTGGCAAGAAGGCCAGCGCCTCACCACAGAGCCGCTGCGCATCGAAGGCGGTGAAGTGGCGCTGCCCATGAGCGGCGGCTTAGGCGTCACGCTGGACATGGTGCAAGTGGAAGCAGCGCACCAGCTGTACTTGCGCCACGGCCTGGGCGCACGCAACGACGCCATGGCTATGCAATACCTGATGCCCGGCTGGGCCTTCGACCCGAAGAAGCCTTGCTTGGTGCGATGACGGCACCGCTCACATTGGCCGTGGTGGGCGCTGGCATGGGCAGTGCGCCGCACTTCGCCGCACTGGCTGACTTGGCCCGCACGTCGCCCGTGGTGGCCCGCGTGGCTTGGGTATGCAGCAGAGACCCGCAGCGCCTGCAAGCCGCCCAAGCACGACCCGATTGGCCGGCCGGTGCAAAGCCCACCACCGAGTTGCAACAAGCCCTGGACGACCCCGGCGTAGACGCCGTGTTGGTGCTGACCCCGCCCGACACGCACCGCGCAGTGGTTGAGCAAGCCGCCCGCGCTGGCAAGCACGTGCTGGTGGAAAAGCCACTGGCGGCCTCACTGGCGGACGCGCAGGCTCTGGTGGACACCTGCGCTTTGCAAGGCGTGCGGCTGGCGGTCATGCTGCAGCACCGGCTGCGACCAGCGTCGCTGGCGCTGGCTGGGCTGCTGGCCGATGGCAGTTGGGGCGATTTGGTCAGCGCTTCTGCCAGCGTGCGTTGGTGGCGCCCGCAGAGTTACTACGACGCACCTGGGCGCGGCACCCTGGCGCGTGACGGCGGTGGCGTGCTCATGACGCAAGCCATCCATACGCTGGATTTGCTGCTGCAGTTCACAGGCCCGCCGGTTCAGGTGCACGGGTTTGCCGCCACCAGCCCAGTGCACCGCATGGAGTGCGAAGACACGGCGGTGGCCATTCTTCGATTCCAAGGCGGCGCAGTGGCCACAGTGGACGCCACCACGGCAGCAGCGCCCGGCTACCCGGAGTGCATCACGCTCAACGGCACCCGAGGCAGCGCCACGCTGCAAGCCGGTGGCCTGCACGCATGGGTTGAAGACGGCGCTGGCGGCTGGCGCGAGCTGCGCGCAGGTGCCACGCACGCCAGCGGCGCTGGTGCCAACCCCATGGCCTTTGATCACGCGCCCCACCGCGCGGTGATCGCTGACTTTCTTGAAGCCATCAAGCAAGACCGTGAGCCATTGGTCAGCGGTGCTTCTGCGCTGCTGGTGCAACGGGTTATCGGGCAGATTCTGGGGTCCGGTCCTTAACACCTTGTTCGCCCCGAGGCAAAACGCCGTGCGCCCTGAGCTGGTCGTTGGGCTGGTCGAAGACGCTGGCGCCGCTCTCCAAACCTGGGCGGTGCCCGGCGGCGCGGGATCCGTTCTCCCGGCCTGCCTCGCGGGCGGCTGCTTTGGATGCTCAGGTGTTGCTGCGTGAACGCCTTTTGTGGCGTTCGCACGTGCTGGCAACCGCGAATGAGGCCTCCGCCCGGACACCCGCACCACCGGGCTTTGCGCAGCGTTTGAGGTAGCTGGGCGAACAGCCCGTGCGTCGAGTGAAGCAGTGGTTGCGTGCGAGCGCTCTGGCGCTGCTTCGAGTCCGGCGCGCACCAGCAGGCGGACCATTTCGCCACTCACAGGGGTCGGTGGCTGGAGTCGGGCGCAGGCCCGATTCGCGGTTGCCAGCACGCATGCGTTCTACAAAAAGCGTTCGTGCAGAAACCTGAGCACACCAAGAACAGCCGCCCGCGAGCGTGGGCCGGAGAACGAGCCGGACGCCGACACCTGGCGCGAGGTCTAGGCCTGCATGAACCAAGGGCGCGGGCCGGAGAACGAACCGGACGCCGAGACCTGGTACGAGGTGCCGGCAAGCTCCTGCTGGAGGGCATCGAATCCGACACCTAGCGCGAGGTGTAGGCCAGCACCGGCAGGAGCACAAACAAGCCAACACCCATCACAAGAACCAGTCCATCGCCGCCCGTCAGAATGACAACGCCAGACGAACCCCGCAGCGCATCGTTTCACCTACCACTGCCCATGACCAACCCCGCACCCGCCTCACCCGCCGACAAATCCAACTCGGCTGCACCTGGGCCCATCCTGCGCACCCGCTTCACAGAGCGCTTTGGTTTGACCACGCCCGTGGCGCTGGCGCCGATGGCTTTGGCCTCGGGTGGTGCGCTCACTGCCGCTTGCGCCAACGCAGGTGCTTTGGGATTGCTCGGTGGCGCTTATGGCGACTTGGCTTGGACGCAGCGCGAACATCGGCTGGCGCTCCAGGGCGCGACCGAGCCGGGCCGCCCGCGCATGGGCGTTGGCTTCATCACTTGGAAGCTCGACGAGAGCGCATCAGCATTGGATTGGGTGCTCGATCTGCCGATGGATGAGCGCCCGCGCACCATCATGCTTTCCTTTGGCGACCCCAGTCCCTACGCGCGGCGCATCCAGCAGGCGGGTTGCGCGCTGATTTGCCAAATTCAGCGGCTGGAGCAGTTGCCCAGGGTGTTGGGGGCAGGGGCCGATGTCGTCGCAGCGCAAGGTGGCGAGGCGGGTGGCCACGGCATGGACGCGATGCATGGCCGCGCCACCTTCACCTTGGTGCCCGAGTTAGCCGACGCCCTGGCCGCGCAGTCGCCGCAAACGTTGCTGTTGGCAGCCGGAGGCGTGGCAGACGGGCGCGGACTGGCGGCGGCGCTCATGCTGGGGGCCGATGGCGTGTTGGTAGGTTCGCGCCTTTGGGCTGCGCAGGAAAGTCTGGCGGCCAAGGGTGCCGTGGACATGGCGCTGGCGACCAATGGCGACGGCACGGCGCGCACCGGTATCTTCGATATCTTGCGGCGCAAAAACTGGCCTGCGCCTTATGACTTCAGGGCCATCCGCAACGCCTTGCACCGGTCTCTCGAAGGCGACGTGGCCGGCCTGCGCGCCCAGCCCGAAGAAGCCCGTGCCGCCTACGACGCCGGTGTGGCCGCCGGCGACTTCAGCCGTGCCCACGCCACGGTCGGCGAGGGCGTGGGGCTGATCAAGGATGTGGCGCCTGCAGCCGAGTTGGTTGAGCGCATGACGCGGCAGGCGCAGGCGCTTCTCTCTGGCAGGGTTGGACGTTGATGCTTCGGGCCTGAGCGTCACCCCAAGTGCCCGCTTGCTGGCTACCAGTCGATCTCTTTGGTGCTGTCGGCTAAGGGCTCGGCCATGGCAGCGCGGATGGATTCGCGCATCTCTGGGCTCATCTCGTCGCCCCCAGCGGACCCCATCACCCGGCGCATGACCATAGCCACGGCAGCGCCGCTGAAACCCCGTGCAGCCAGAAAGCGCATGTGGCGGGCCTGCTCTGAAGCGGTGGCCGGGGCTTGCCCGAAGCGGCGCTGCCAGACGGCCATGGCGCGGTCAGCTTCGGTGCTGTTGAGTGAAGCGCGGGCCTGGGCGATGGCGTCAGCGTCCAGCCCTTTGCGCTGCAACTCTTGCAGCACCCGGGCGGTACCCAGGCGCGGTGCCCGGCGGTGGATGACCGACTCCAGCACGCGCTGCTCGTTGATGAAACCTTTGGCCTGAAGTTCATCGAGCACCCGTTGCAACTCACCGGGCTCGGCCTCGTGCGGCTGCAGCTTGGCTGCCAGCTCCAAGCGCGAGTGCTCGCGCGCTGCCAGCAGGCGCAGCGCGCGCGATTTCAACGAGGGGGGTCGGGCCGCTCGATTCGCTCGATTCGCTCGGTTGGCCTGGGCCGCTTCGGTGGCCTCGGCCGCTGGTGCCGCAGGCTCGTCCATTCGCGCCGGCTCAGGCAGCAGCCACCACGTCGGCTGGCAGCAGCGGGATGCCCAGGGAGTCGCGCACTTTGTTTTCGATCTCACGCGACAGCTCGGGGTTTTCGCGCAGAAATTCACGTGCGTTGTCGCGGCCTTGGCCGATCTTTTCACCGTTGTAGGCGTACCAGGCACCCGATTTTTCCAGGATGCGGGCGTTCACACCCATGTCGATCACCTCGCCTTCGCGGCTGATACCTTCGCCAAAAAGAATGTCGAACTCTGCGGTTTTGAACGGCGGCGCGACCTTGTTCTTGACCACCTTCACCTTGGTCTCGTTGCCAACGGCTTCTTCGCCCCTTTTGATGGTGCCGGTGCGGCGGATGTCCAGACGCACCGAGGCGTAGAACTTCAGCGCATTGCCACCCGTGGTGGTCTCGGGGCTGCCGAACATGACGCCGATCTTCATGCGAATCTGGTTGATGAAGATGACCATGCAGTTGGTCTTTTTGATGGTGGCCGTGAGCTTGCGCAGCGCCTGGCTCATGAGACGCGCTTGGAGGCCGGGCAGGCTGTCGCCCATTTCGCCTTCGATTTCCGCCTTGGGCGTGAGCGCGGCCACCGAGTCCACCACCACCAGATCGACCGCGCCAGAACGTACCAAGCTGTCGACAATTTCCAGCGCTTGCTCGCCGGTGTCGGGCTGGCTGATGAGCAGGTCTTGCAGGTTGACGCCCAGCTTCTGCGCGTATTGCACGTCCAGCGCGTGTTCTGCGTCCACAAAGGCGCAGGTGCCGCCTTGGCGCTGCATTTCCGAGATGACCTGCAAGGTCAGCGTGGTCTTGCCAGAAGATTCCGGGCCGTAGATTTCAATGACGCGCCCGCGGGGCAAACCACCCACGCCCAAGGCGATGTCCAGACCCAGCGAGCCGGTGGAGACGACCTGGATGTCTTCGATCACCTCGCCTTCGCCTAGCCGCATGATGGTGCCTTTGCCGAACTGCTTCTCGATTTGCGCCAGCGCGGCTTGCAGGGCTTTGGCTTTTTCGGCGTTGGCGCCTTTGACGGGTGCGTCCATGATTTGTCCTTGTGAATCAACAGGTTAGGTTAATCCGGCTGTGTGTTTACATTCACAGGCTGGATACGTGAACAGTAGTCTATGGCCTTTGCTGAAACGCGACAACACTTATTTTGGTCAGTTTGCCTGACTGTTTGACGTATGCTCACGGCGCTTTTGCACAACCGCGCACAGGCCCATAAA
Organism: Comamonadaceae bacterium; assembly: GCA_027483665.1. Taxonomy (GTDB): domain Bacteria; phylum Pseudomonadota; class Gammaproteobacteria; order Burkholderiales; family Burkholderiaceae_C; genus JAIXUC01. Next base: position 114,790 of record JAIXUC010000020.1, read on the forward strand.
CAAGCCTATGCACAAGCCTGTGCACAAGGCCTCACATGAGCCCCCAGCCACCACCTCCGCCCAACCCGAGCCACGCCGAAGAACCCGACGCGTTGTGGCGCAGCACGCACTTGGGCCGCCACCTCGAACGCGCACTGGCCAGGTTTGACGCCCAAGTGCGCCGCCACATGGCCAGCCAGCCGGAACTGCCTTTGGCTTTGTCCAACTTGGCAGCGGGCCACCACATCACCGCTGCGCACCTGCACATCACACGTCACTTACCGCTGGAAGGCGCACGGCTGGTGGACTTGGCCCAGTTGGCGGGCATGAGCAAACAGGCCATGGGCGACTTGGTCAACCAGTGCGAAGCCTGGGGCCTGGTGCAGCGCCAGCCCGACCGGCTGGACGCTCGGGCACGGCGCATCGTTTTCACGGCCGACGGCCTGCTGTGGTTGCAGGCGCACCGCTCGGGCGTGGCGCAGGCAGAAGCCGAGTTTCGGCAATCCGTGGGCGACGAGGTAGCGACTGTGGTGGCGCTCGGCCTGGAGGCTTACACGGGTTAACGCGCAAAGGCCGCCAGCGCACAATTCAAAGCCCCGAGGAGACCACACCACCATGCGCATCCTGATTGCAGAAGACGACCAGGTCTTGGCCGATGGCTTGCTGCGCACCCTGCGCGCCTCGGGTGCCGCTGTGGACCACGTGGCCACCGGGGGCGAAGCCGACGCTGCGCTCATGACCAACAACGAGTTCGACCTGCTCATCCTCGACCTGGGCCTGCCGCGCCTGCACGGCTTGGAGGTGCTGCGGCGTCTGCGCAGCCGTGGCTCGGCGCTGCCGGTGCTCATCCTGACCGCGGCAGACAGCGTCGAAGAGCGCGTGCGCGGCCTGGATGTGGGCGCAGACGACTACATGGCCAAACCCTTTTCGCTGCAAGAGCTCGAAGCCCGCGTGCGCGCCCTGGCCCGGCGCGGCATGGGTGGTGCCAGCCCCACCATTCGCCACGGCCCGCTGGTCTACGACCAAGCCGGCCGGGTCGCCACCATCGACGGCAAGATGGTGGAGCTCTCGGCTCGCGAACTGGGCTTGCTCGAAGTGCTGCTGCAGCGCACCGGGCGCTTGGTGAGCAAAGACCAGTTGGTCGAGCGCCTGTGCGAGTGGGGCGAAGAGGTGAGCAACAACGCCATCGAGGTCTACATCCACCGCTTGCGCAAGAAGATCGAGCGTGGCCCGATTCGCATCGCCACCGTGCGCGGCCTGGGCTACTGCATGGAAAAGATCCAGGGCTGAGGGCTGGGTCGCCCGCACTTCATTACCAGCTGTGCTGTTCAGAATCTTCCAGCGCGAACAGCGCTCGCTGTTTGGGGAAATCCTCGACTGGATGCTCACGCCGCTGCTGCTGATCTGGCCCGTGAGCCTGATGCTCACCTGGATCGTGGCGCAAGGCATTGCCGACCGGCCCTTCGACCGCGCGCTCGAGTACAACGCCCGCGCTTTGGCACAGCTGGTGGTGGTGAAAGGCCCTGTGGTGCAGTTCAACCTGCCACAACCGGCTCGGGAAATCTTGCGCGCCGACGACTCCGACCTGGTTTACTTTCAAGTGCTCGGCGCGCGCGGCGAGGTGATCGCTGGCGAGCGCGACATGCCGCTGCCCGACGCGCAGGAAACGCCAGACCCCGGCGGCGGCGTTCGCATGCGCGATGCCAACATGCGCGGCACCGACGTTCGCATCGCCTATCTGTGGGTTCCTCTGCGCTTGCCCGACGCGCAACCCGCTTTGGTGCAGGTGGCAGAAACGCGCGAGAAGCGCTCGGTGCTGGCCACAGAGATCATCAAAGGGCTGATGCTGCCGCAGTTCATCATGCTGCCCTTGGCCGTCATCTTGGTGTGGCTGGCCTTGGCGCGCGGCATCAAACCCCTGCAAGAGCTGGAAGACCGCATCCGCGCGCGCCGCGCCGACGACCTGAGCCCGCTCGACGAAAAGACAGTGCCCTTGGAGGTGGCGCCGCTGGTGTCTTCCGTCAACGATCTGCTGGGCCGACTGACCGACTCCATCGCGGCACAAAAGCGCTTTTTGGCTGACGCTGCACACCAGCTCAAAACGCCACTGGCTGGCCTGCGCATGCAGGCCGACCTGGCGCTGCGCGAGGGTGCTGATGCGCAAGAGCTCAAGCGGTCTCTGGTGCAGATTGGTCGCTCCAGCGTGCGCGCCACGCACACCGTGAACCAATTGCTGGCGCTGGCACAGGCCGAGGCTGGCAACAACGTGCGCGCGCAAGTGCCGTGCGACATCGCGGCCATCACCATCGAGGCTGTGCGCGAGAGCGTTTCGCGCGCCATGGACCGCCGCCTCGACCTGGGCTACGAAGGCGCGCAGCCCGGCGCAGAACGGGGCGTGCTCATGGGCAATCCCACCTTGCTGAGGGAATTGGTGCGCAACCTGCTCGACAACGCCATCAACTACACCCCCACCGAGCCCGGGCCGGGCGTCATCACTGCGCGGGTTTTGGTGGACCCTTTTGGCGCGGTGATCGTGCTGCAAGTCGAAGACACCGGCCCTGGCATCGCAGCCGCCGAGCGCGAGGCGGTGTTTCAGCCTTTCTACCGGGTGCTGGGCTCTGATGCCGATGGCTCGGGCCTGGGCCTGTCCATCGTGCGCGAAATCGCCGTCCTGCACCAAGGCAGCGCCACTCTGGAAGACGCCCGCCCCGGTCAAAACCCGCCCGGCACCTTGGTCACGGTGCGATTCGCCGTGGGACCGGCAGCAACCTAAGGCTCTGCCGTCGCGCTGTTGCGCTGTTGCGCTTCTATCGATTCAACAGGGCTGCAAGGCCCGCCCGGCCAGCTCGGGCAGGGCCGTGAGCGAGGCCCGAGTCGCTTCGTCCACACTGGGCAGGCGCAGCACGCTGCCTTCGAACTCTTCGCTTTCCTGCACCACCGTGGCCGAGCGGATGCCGCGCGGGGCCATGCCGGCCAGTGCTGTTCGGGCCTCGGCTTCTGTGACGTAATGGCCCAGGGACAAACCCAGCTGCAAATCGGCTTTACGCAGCTCTTCAAACGGCACGCCCAGCTCGCGCAGCTCGGTCTTTTTGCGCTCCAGCAACACCGAGGTGCTGTACTTGCCCATGTAGATGATCCAGCGCGCAGGCTCTTGGGTGATATCCAGCGACCAAGCCAAGTTGGGATAGCCGCGCTCCAGTGCCGCGCGCACGGCGCTGGCCTGGGATTCACCCAGCAAAGGCGACTGCAGGCAGACGCGCTGGCGCGACGCATCTTGTGCCTCGCGCTCGGCACGCTCTGCCAAGGCCAGCTCGGGCGCAGTCAATACGCGCACCGCTTGGGGGTTGCGTTGCTCAGCCAAACGGTAGGGCTCGGCTTGCAAGACCGCAGAAGAGCTCCAAGGCCCTAGCCAGCCCTGGCTCCAGGCTGCAAAAGCCAAATTCGCCAGCAACAGCACCAAGGCCCATGTGCGCATATCAGGCCACCTCATGGCCAGAAGAGGCTGCTGCAGCCGGCGCCGCCTGCAGCGGCCGCACGCTGACCTCGCTGCTGACCACCCGCTTCAGGCCACCCGCAACCTGCACGCACAACGCACCCTGTTCATCCACGCCCTGGGCTTGACCTTGCCAGTCACCCTCGTGTGCCACACCAGGTTGCGCCACGACTTCGACGCGTTGTCCACGCAGGGCGTCACGCGCTGCAAAGCGGGCCTGGAAAGGTGCAAAGCCCAAGCCCTCAAAAGCCTTCACACTCCGCAGCAAAGGCAGCACCAGCAAAGCCAGCGCGTCTGGAGCACTCAAGCCCATGGCCGCCTCCGCCAAGCCCACCGGCGCTACCGTCGCGCCTTGAACCTGGGGCGTGCGGATATTCAAGCCGACGCCAATCACCACGTGTCTTTGCTCGCCCAGATGCACCGTCTCGATCAAGATGCCGCCCAGCTTGCGCCCGCACCACCACAGGTCGTTGGGCCACTTCAGCTGCACCGGCGGCTGGGTGGGCAGCGCCTCGGCCAGGGCCACGCCCACCGCCAGCGACAAACCCAGCCAGTCTTTGGGGGCCAAGGGCAGGCCCAGCGAGAAGCTCAGGCTTTGGCCTGGCGGCAGAGCCTGCCAGTCACGCCCGCGGCGCCCGCGCCCGGCGCTTTGGTGCTCTGCGACCAGCAAGGTGGGCTCGGTGCGGCCAGTTCTGGCACGGCGCAGCAGTTCACTGTTGGTGGAGTCCAGCGTGGGCAGCACCTCGACGTTGAAAGCGGGTAGCAAAGCGCTGGCTTTCTCCCAGATCGCCTCAGCGGGCCAGTTGAGCGCCAGGCCAGCCATGGGCTCAGCGCCGCTTGGGGACCAGCAGCGTGCCCCGGCAGCTGGGCGCACCACACCAGCAGGGGTACTGGGCCTTCAGCTTAGGGGTGTAGCGCTCGTCGATGGTCAGGCCGTAGTCGTAATTCAGCTCTTCGCCGGCGGCGATGTTGCGCAAGGCCTTGACGAAGACCCGGCCGTCTTCTTCGTCAGCTTCGCAGTTGGGCTCGCAGGCGTGGTTGATCCAGCGCGAAGCGTTGCCGCCATGCTTGGCATCGATCACCCGGCCGTCTTCGATGGAGAAATAGAACGTGTGGTTGGGGTCCTTGGGGTCGTGCGGGTGACGACGCAAGGCTTCTTTCCAGGAAATGCGCTCGCCGGTGTATTCGACGAGCGTTTCACCTTCAGCAATATCGGTCAACGCAAAGACGCCCTTGCCATGAACCCCGGAACGTCTGACCTGAATGCGCCTGCCAGAGCCTGCCGGACGCTGGGTGGCGAGGGGCGCGACTGGGGTTTTTGACACGTCAAAGATTTTTGGTATGTTGAATCAGCGGGTGTGCGCGTGGGCGCGTGCCCGCATGTGAGCGAGCGTGCGCACCAGCGCGCACGTTGGCGCGCGTACACACGGAGCGGGATTGTAGATATGAAAACATTGGTGATTGCAGAGAAGCCGTCGGTGGCGCAGGACATCGTTCGCGCATTGACGCCGGTGGCTGGCAAGTTCGAGCGCTCGGAAGACCATTTCGAAAACGAGCGTTATGTCGTCACCAGCGCAGTCGGCCACTTGGTGGAAATTCAGGCGCCCGAGGCCTACGACGTCAAGCGCGGCAAGTGGAGTTTTGCGCAACTGCCCGTCATTCCGCCGCACTTCGACCTCAAGCCCATTGACAAGGCCAAGAGCCGGCTGTCGGCCATCGTCAAGCTGGCCAAACGCAAAGACGTGGACGCGCTCATCAACGCCTGTGACGCCGGGCGCGAGGGCGAGTTGATCTTTCGCCTGATTCAGCAATACGCCAAGGTGAAACTGCCGGTGCGCCGCTTGTGGCTGCAATCCATGACGCCGCAGGCCATCCGCGACGGCTTCGACACCTTGCGCAGCGACGCGCAAATGCTGCCGCTGGCCGACGCCGCCCGCTGCCGCTCGGAGGCCGACTGGTTGGTGGGCATCAACGGCACCCGCGCCATGACGGCTTTCAACTCCCGCGACGGCGGCTTCTTCCTGACCACCGTGGGCCGCGTGCAAACGCCCACCTTGTCGGTGGTGGTGGAGCGCGAAGAAAAGATTCGCCAGTTTGTGAGCCGCGACTATTGGGAAGTCCACGCCAGCTTCCTGGCCGAAGCCGGCGAGTACCCGGCGCGGTGGTTCAACCCCCAACATCAGCGTGACGAGACTGACGCCGAGAAAAAACCTGAACGACTGTGGAGCCAGCGCGAGGCCTTGGCCATTGCCGAGGCGGTGCGGGGCAAGGCAGCCTCGGTGAGCGAAGAGTCGCGCCCCACCACGCAAGCCAGCCCTTTGTTGTTTGACCTCACCAGCCTGCAGCGCGAAGCCAACGGCAGGTTCGGCTTCTCAGCCAAGACCACGCTGTCTTTGGCGCAGAGCCTGTACGAGCGCCACAAGGCCCTCACCTACCCCAGAACCGACTCGCGCTACCTGCCCGAAGACTATCTGCCCGTGGTGAAACAAACTTTCGAGATGCTCGCCGACGTGCACAGCCATGGCATGCGCCACCTGGCACCGCACGCGCTGACCGGCCTGAACAGCGGATACATCAAGCCCACGCGGCGCGTTTTTGACAACGCCAAGGTGTCGGACCACTTCGCCATCATCCCCACGCTGCAAGCGCCCAGCGGCCTGAGCGACGCCGAGCAAAAGCTCTACGACTTGGTGGCTCGCCGCTTCATGGCGGTGTTCTTCCCGTCGGCTGAATACTCGGTGACGACGCGCATCTCTCAGGTCGTGGGCCACCACTTCAAGACCGAGGGCAAGGTGCTGGTCAAACCCGGCTGGCTGGCCATCTACGGCAAGGAAGCGCAGGAGGAGTTGGGCTCGGAAGGAAAAGACAGCAGGGAAGGCAAAGAGGGCGAGCGCCAAGGCGTGCTGGTCCCCGTGAAACCCGGCGAGACACCGCGCACTGAAACCGTCGAGCCGCGCGGCCTGAAAACCCGCCCGCCTGCGCGCTACTCCGAAGCCACGCTGCTGGGTGCCATGGAGGGTGCCGGCAAAACCGTGGAAGACGACGAGCTGCGCGAGGCCATGCAAGAAAAAGGCTTGGGCACACCGGCCACGCGCTCGGCCATCATCGAAGGGCTGATCGCCGAGAAGTACATGCTGCGCGAAGGCCGCGAGCTGATTCCCACGGCCAAGGCCTTTCAGCTCATGACGCTGCTGCGCGGCCTGGGCGTGGAAGAGTTGTCCAAAGCCGAGCTGACCGGCGAGTGGGAATACAAGCTGGCTCAGATGGAGCAGGGCCAACTCAGCCGCGACAGCTTCATGGCCGACATCGCCGCCATGACCGAGCGCATCGTGCGCAAAGCCAAAGAGTACGACCGCGACACCGTGCCGGGCAACTACGCCACGCTGGCCACGCCCTGCCCCAACTGCGGCGGCGTGGTGAAGGAAAACTACCGCCGCTACGCCTGCACCGGCCCTGCCCGTGCAGCGGGCGATACAGCGGACGGCGCTGCAGAAGGCTGCGGCTTTTCCATTGGCAAGTCGCCCGGTGGGCGCACCTTCGAGTTGCCCGAAGTAGAGGCTTTTCTGCGCGACAAGCGCATTGGCCCACTGGAGGGGTTTCGCTCCAAAGCCGGCTGGCCCTTCACCGCCGAAATCGCACTCAAGTTCAATGAAGAAGACCAGAACTGGAAGCTGGAGTTCGACTTTGGCGACGACGCGCGCGAGGCAGAAAGCGGCGAGATCGTCGAGCTGCAGGGCGAGGCGCTGGGCACCTGCCCCAAGTGCGGCTCTGGCGTGTTCGAGCACGGCAGCAACTACCTGTGCGAGAAGTCGGTGCCAACCACCGCGCAGCCCACGCCCAGCTGTGACTTCAAGACCGGCAAGATCATCCTGCAGCAGCCGATCGACACCGAGCAACTCGCCAAACTGCTGACCACGGGCAAGACAGATCTGCTGGAGAAGTTCATCTCCAACAAAACGCGCCGCGCCTTCAAGGCCTATCTGACGTGGAGCGCAGAAGAAGGCAAGGTCGTGTTCGGCTTTGAGCCGCGCACGTCCAAGTTTCCACCGCGCAAAACCGCAGGTGCCGGGCGCACCGCTGCCGCACCAGCTGCGAAAAAGGCCGTTGGCAAAGCAGCCAGCCCAGTGGCGGCCAAGGCCAAGAAAGGGGCAGCGCCTGTGAAAGCTACTGCAAAAGCGGCTGGCGAGGCCCCCGGCAAGACCGCCGTCAAATCTGCCAAGCCAGCTTCCAAAGCAGCAGCCAGCCTGAAGCCCAGCGCCGCCTTGGCGGCGGTGATCGGGCCAGAAGCCACCTCGCGCACCGAAGTGATGAAAAAGCTGTGGGACTACATCAAGGCCAAGGGCCTGCAAGACCCCAAGGACAAGCGCACCATCCTGGCCGACGCTCCGCTCAAGGCGGTGTTCGGTAAAGACAGCGCGGGCATGTTCGAGCTGGCCGGCATCATGGGCCGGCACTTGCAGGGCTGACTGGCGTGAAGAGTTGGCCCACAACCACGGCTTTGGCTTTGTGCCTTGGCATGCTCAGCGCGGCCTGCTTGGCACAACCCAGCGCACCGCGCTGGCCCACGCTCAACGGCCAGGCCCCTTTGGTGATTGGCCACCGGGGTGCCAGCGGCTACCTGCCCGAGCACACGCTGGAGGCTTACCGATTGGCGGTGGAGCAAGGCGCGGACTTCATCGAGCCCGACTTGGTCGCCACCAAAGACGGCGCACTGATTGCGCGGCACGAACCCAACATCAGCGCCACCACCGATGTGGCTACCCGCCCGGAGTTCGCCAGCCGCAAGACCCGCAAAACCATCGACGGCGCAGAAGAAGAGGGCTGGTTCGCCTCGGACTTCACGCTGGCGGAGATCAAAACCCTGCGCGCGGTGCAGACCATGCCGGAGCGCGACCAAAGCCACAACGGCCGCTACGCCGTGCCCACGCTGCAAGAGGTGCTGGCGCTGGCGCGCCGCTTGAGTGAGCAAACCGGCCGAACCATTGGCATCTACCCCGAAACCAAGCACCCGCGCTGGCACCGCACCTTGGGCCTAGGCCTCGAAGACCGCTTGCTGGCTGCACTGGCACAAGCCGGGCTGACACAGCGCGACTCGCCCGTGATCCTGCAGTCGTTCGATCCGGCCAGCTTGCAAGCCATGCGGGGCCGCAGCGCCGTGCGCATGGTGCAACTGTTGGCGCCCGGCGCGTCCAACCTGGGGGCCGCCGCAACTTCAGGGACTGGCCAAAGCCGCCCGCTCAGTCCACTCAGCCCACAGACTTTGCGGGAGATCCGCGCCTACGCCGATGGCATCGGCCCCTTCAAAACCGATCTCTTGCCGCCCAGCACGCTGCTGCGCGATGCGCACGCCGCCGATCTGTTCGTGCACGCCTACACCTTCCGCAACGAAGCGCGGCGCGTGGCAGCCCCGTTCCAGGGCGACCCGCTGGCCGAGTACCGGGCGTTCTATGGCTGGGGCGTGGACGGCGTCTTCAGCGACTTCCCCGACACCGCGGTGGCTGCGCGCCGCTGATCCGTGGTGGGCCTTCGCTGAAGGGTTCGTTGACGGGGGTGGTTCGTGGCTTGCCGCCAAAGTCAGCGCAAAGCCAGCGCTTGCGCCACGCGCTCGGGCGCGATGTCATTCAAGCAGCGCGTGTGGCCCAGCGGGCATTCGCGCTCGAAGCAGGGCGCGCAGTCCAGCGGGGGCTGGTAGGACGGGTCGTCTTTGAGCCAAAGCACCTGCGCCCGGTCACTCAGCGGGGGCGTGTGCTTCGGGCTCGACGAGCCAAACACCGCCACCTGCGGCACGCCAAAGGCAGCGGCCACGTGCATCAGGCCAGAGTCGTTGCTGACCACGCTGTGTGCTTGGGCAATGAGCGCCAAGGCGTCGATGAGCGAAGTAAGGCCTGCCAAGTTGCTGCAAGCGTGCGGCCTGGGTTGGGCGGATTCAGGCTGAGATGGGTCGTTTTTTTGCGCACGGAGGTTGGAGCGCATCGACTGCGCAGCCTGAGCAATTTCTTCGCAAAGCGCAGCTTCTTTAGCCGAGCCCAGCAACAACACCGGCTGGTCCAGTTGAGCAGCCAGCGCCGCGAAGTGCTGTGCTGGCCAGCGCTTGGCCGGGCCAAATTCCGCACCCGGCGCGAACACGGTGTAGCTGTGCGGCTGCAGCTGCTGTTGGCTCAATGCAGCTTGCAAAACATCGGCTGGCAGCTTCAGCTGTGGGCGATCACTCTCAACGCCAGCCTCGCCGCTGAGCGCGGAATAGAAAGCCACCATGGGCGGCTTGTCTGCGCCGTGACCACGGGCCGGGTTTTTCAGCCGGTGCGTCAACAGCCCCACCCGCGCTTCGCCCAAATAGCCCACGCGCTTCGGAATGCCCGCCAGCAGTGGCAGCAGCGCGCTCTTGAGTGAGTTGGGCAGCACGTAGGCCACGTCGAAGCGGCCCTCGATCTGCCGCGCGATGCGCCTGCGGGCTTGCAACTGCAGGCCACCATGCGCAAAGGGCAACTCGATCACCTCCCTCACCTGCGGCATGGCGCGGTAGACCGGCGCCACCCAGGGCAACGCGGCCACGCTCAAAACTTCGCCCCGTGCTGCCAGCCGCCGCAGCAGCGGCTCGGTCATGACGGCGTCGCCGATCCACTGCGGGGCGATGACCAGGGCGCGGGTGGCGCCCGTCATCCCCCGCTGCCGCTCAGTGCCCGTGGCCGACGTGCTCACCAGCTTGGAGGCGGTAGACCGTGCCGCAATAGGGGCAGCGGGCTTCGCCGGTGCGGGCCACGTCCAGGTAGACCTTGGGGTGGTTGTTCCAGATCTTCATGTCGGCCTTGGGGCTGGGGCAGAACACGCCGCCTTGCGGGTTCAGGTCTTTGGCCAGCAGCTCCACGGCTGCAGAGGCAGGCTTGGCCGGCTGAGGCTGGGCGGGCGACATGCTCAGACCTTCGACAGCCAGTGGCTGTATTTGGGGTTGCGGCCGTTGACGATGTCGAAGAACCCGGTCTGGATTTTCTCGGTGATGGGGCCTCGGCTGCCAGCACCGATCTCCAGCCGGTCCAGCTCGCGGATAGGCGTGACTTCTGCTGCGGTGCCGGTGAAGAAGGCCTCGTCGGCGATGTAGACCTCGTCTCGGGTGATGCGCTTTTGCACGATCTCCAGCCCCAGGTCTTTGGCGATGTGGAACACCGTGTTGCGGGTGATGCCGTTGAGCGCACCGGCCGACAAGTCGGGCGTGTAGAGCACGCCGCCTTTGATGACAAACAGGTTCTCGCCAGCACCTTCACTGACGAAACCGCTCGGATCCAGCAGCAGGGCTTCGTCGTAGCCTTCGTCGGTGGCCTCCATGTTGGCCAGGATGCTGTTGGTGTAGTTGCTCACCGCCTTGGCCTGCGTCATGGTGATGTTGACGTGGTGGCGGGTGTAGCTGCTGGTCTTCACGCGGATCCCGCGCTTCAAGCCTTCTTCGCCCAGATAAGCGCCCCAGGCCCAGGCGGCCACCATCAGGTGGATGGTGTTGCCCTTGGGGCTGACGCCCAGTTTTTTGTCGCCAATCCAGGTGAGTGGGCGGATGTAGCCACTGGCCAGCTTGTTGGCCTTCACCACATCTTTTTGCGCCTGCATCACCTGCTCTGGCGTGAACGGGAGCTTCATGCGCAAGATCTTGGCGCTGTTGAAAAGCCGCTCGGTGTGCTCTTGCAGGCGGAAGATGGCGGTGCCGTCCACCGTGTCGTAGGCCCGCACGCCTTCGAAAGCGCCGCAGCCGTAGTGCAGCGTGTGCGTCAGCACATGGATCTTGGCCTCACGCCAATCGACCATGTGGCCGTCCATCCAGATGAAGCCATCGCGGTCGGCCATGGAAGCGGGGATGACTGGGCTCATGAGGGGTCCTTGTCTGAGGAGGGAATCGGGGGAGGATCGGGGGGGGGGCTGGCGAAAAAGCTGGGCCGAAGGTCACTCGGGCGTGGCTCTGATTTTAGGCAGCGCCTGCGGGTCGTCGGCTTCGGTGTTCGAGGCTGTCGCTGGGACGTCGGCCAGGGACACCAGCGCCTCTGGTCGCCACAGTGCCCAGCTCTTCAGACGCCCGTCGCGGAACTCGGCCGTGACATGCGAGCCGCCTTCGTCGGTCCAGCGGTAGACCTCGGGCTGGGTTTCAGGCTCGGACTGGGGCTGGCCCAAGGCCCGGGTGAGCGCCAGCACGTGCAGCAAGTTGAGGCCTGCGCTCAGGCGCGCGTTGAGCATGACGGCGCTGTCCACGTGGCCGATGGGCCTGCGCGCAGCGCGTTGCATGACCTGAATGACACGCGTGATGTGCAACAAACCCCACATCACCAAACCCCCGGTAGCCGCAGCCACGCCGCCCCAGCCATAAGCCCGCCAGGCCAGCAGCAAGACCAACACGCCCACCAAGGGCACCCAGATGTTGCGTGGGTTCACGGCAGGCCCCGCACGATGTCCAAGGCTTCGTCGATGCGCTCGACCGGGTGCAGCGTCAGCCCTTCCAGTTCACGACCCGCTTTCTTGGGCAGGTTGGCGCGCGGCACCAGCGCCACAGAAAAGCCCAGCTTGGCCGCTTCGCGCAGACGCTCTTGGCCGCGCGGCGCAGGCCGCACTTCACCGGCCAGGCCAACTTCGCCAAAAGCAATGAAGCCGCGTGGCAGCGGCTTGTTGCGCAGCGAAGAGGCCACCGCCAGCATCACGGCCAAATCGGCAGCGGGCTCGCTGATGCGCACACCGCCTACCGCATTCACAAACACGTCTTGGTCCATGCAGGCCACGCCGGCGTGTCGGTGCAAAACCGCCAGCAGCAGCGCCAGGCGGTCGCGCTCCAGCCCCACGCTCAAGCGCCTGGGGCTGGGGCCGCCGTTGTCCACCAGCGCTTGGATTTCCACCAGCATCGGACGCGTGCCTTCAAGGGTGACCAAGACGCAGCTGCCGGGCACGGGCTCGCGGTGCTGGCTGAGAAAAATCGCGCTCGGGTTGCTCACACCTTTCAAGCCGCGCTCGGTCATGGCGAACACGCCGATTTCATTGACCGCACCGAAGCGGTTTTTGATGGCGCGCACCAGCCGGTAGCTGCTGTGCGTGTCGCCTTCGAAGTACAGCACGGTGTCCACCATGTGTTCCAACACGCGCGGGCCAGCCAGCGCGCCTTCTTTGGTGACGTGGCCGACCAGCACCATGGCCACGCCGCTGGCTTTGGCGGCGCGCGTCAGGTGCGCAGCGCATTCGCGCACTTGAGCCACCGAGCCGGGTGCGCTGGTGAGCGCATCGGAATACACCGTTTGAATGGAGTCGATCACCACCACTTGCAGCGGTCGCCCGCCGGGGTGGGCAGCCAGCGTGGCCAAGATTTTTTCCAGCTGAATCTCTGCCAACACCTGCACCCGCGAGCCATCAATCCCGAGTCGCCGCGAGCGCAGCGCCACTTGCGCGCCGCTTTCTTCGCCGGTCACATACAAGGTGTTCTGCCCGGCGCGTTGCAACGCATCCAGCGCCTGCAGCAGCAAGGTGGACTTGCCGATGCCGGGGTCGCCGCCGATCAGCACCACGCCGCCCTCGACCATGCCGCCACCCAGCACACGGTCCAGCTCTTCCAAGCCGGTGGGCGTGCGCTCGACATCCGAGGCTTCGATGTCGGCCAGGGCCTGCACCGCCTGAGTGCCCGCCAAGGATGCGAAGCGGTTTTTGCTGGTCGCGTTGGGCTCGCTGGCTTGCTCCACCAAGGTGTTCCAAGCTTTGCAATGCGGGCACTGGCCCAGCCAGCGCGGGCTGTTGCCGCCGCATTCGCTGCAAACGTAGGTGGGTTTGTCTTTGGCCATGGGCTATTGGTGAAGGCCGAGGATGTTGCCACAGCACCTTCTGCGCGCCTGGGGGCGGCACGGGCTACTCCTTGGCGGTGTCCGTCAGAGACGGCGGCTGCCCCAGGGGGCGGCACGGGCTACTCCTTGGTGGTGTCCGTCAGAGGCAGCGGCTGCCCCAGGGGCGGCACGGGCCATACCATTACGCCGCCCCTGGGGCAGCCGCTGCCTCTGACTCTTCTGTCGCGGGGGTTGGTGGGGCATTGGCGGCTGTCGTGCGGCCACTGCGCTCTGCTAGGCTGCGCGGCCTAACCAACCCTCGCCTTACTGCCCCAGTTTCAATGACCACGGCCCAGGCAGAACGCATCGCCCCGGACAGCCGCGCTGCTTGGCGCGCTTGGCTCGCAGCGCACCACGGGCGGCGAGATGGCGTTTGGTTGGTGCTGCCGCGCAAAGGCAGTGGTCTGCCAGGCGTGAACCTGGAAGAGGCGATTGGCGAGGCGCTGTGTTTTGGCTGGATCGACAGCAAACCCGCCAAGCTCGACGCGCAGCGCAGCCTGCTGTGGTTTGCGCCCCGCCAACGCGGCACGGGGTGGTCTGCGCTGAACAAGCGACGCGTCAGCGCACTGATGACCGAAGGCTTGATGGCAGCACCCGGATTGGCGCGCATCGAAGCAGCCCAAGCCGACGGGTCTTGGCAAAAGCTGGACGCGGTGGGTGCTCTGGAAGTGCCGCCTGATCTGGCTCTGGCGCTGGCCGCGTGGGCCGATGCGCAGCGGTACTTCGATGCCTTTCCACCCTCGGCGCGGCGCGGCATTCTGGAGTGGATCGTGCAGGCGCGCCGCCCCGAAACCCGCGCCCGACGAGTGGCCGAAGCGGCGCGCTTGGCGCAGCTCAACCAGCGGGCCAACCAGTGGAAGCCCAAGCCCAAAGCGCAGGCCAGCTCAGCGGGTCAGCAGTCAACCGAGTAAGCGCCCCATGACTCTGCTTGAAGGCATTCCCACCCTGGTGCTGGGCATCTGGAGCGTGGCAGCAGCCGGGCTTGTGTTCGGGCTTTGGCTGCGCTTGCAGCGCCTGCGCCGACAGTCCTACATCCGCCATGCGCCGCTGCCGCGCGGCTTGTATGCGCAGGTGCAGTTTCGCCACCCGCAGCTCAGCGCTGCCGACTGCCAGTTGGTGGCGCGCGGCCTGCGCCAATACTTTCTGGCCTGTCTGGCGGCAGACCGCGCCATGGTGTCCATGCCGTCGCAGGTGGCCGATGACCTGTGGCACGCCTTCATCTTGGACACGCGCGCTTACGCCGACTTTTGCCAGCGCGCCTTTGGTCGCTTTTTGCACCACACGCCCGCGGTGAAGCTGGGCGACGACCGCACCCGCAACGCGGGCCTGCGCCGCTGCTGGGCGCACACCTGCAGGGAAGAAAACATCGACCCGCGCCAGCCTGCTCGGTTGCCCTTGCTGTTTGCGCTGGACGCCAAGCTGAGAATTGCCGGTGGTTTCGTCTACGCGGCAGATTGCAGCGGCTTGCGCCGCCAAGACAACGGCAATGCCGTGCATTGCGGCGGCGACTTCTCCAGCAGCTCCGTCGATGGTGGCACCGACGGCCTGTCCGATGGCGGTGGCGACGGGGGCGGAGATGGCGGCGGCTGCGGGGGCGGTGGCGACTGACATTCAGCAACAGAGGAAAGCGCTCATGCACAAACTGGGATGGATTTGGCTGGCACTGGCCTGGCCTGGCGTTTGGCTGCTGGCATCCGCCATGGCCCCTTTGATCTTGGCCTCGCTCCCTGCAGACCCGCCGCCACCGCCACTGTCTGATTTGGTGCTGCTGAGCGGCGCGCAAAGCAGCTTCATGTTGATCTTGGCGGCTTTCGTTGGGGCTCGCTTGGGGCCTTCGGTGGGCTTGGGCAGCCCGGTGATTCAGGCGCTGCTCGAGCGAAAGAGCGTGGGGGCTCTCATAGGCCAGCGCTGGCGCGCCACGCTCATGGGCGGCGTGGCTGGTGCCTTGCTGATCAGCGGCTTTGCGCTGGTGCTGCCAGCCATGGTGCCCGGTGCCAGCACCACGCCGGCACTGCCTTTGCCCATCCGCATGTTTTATGGCGGCATCACCGAAGAAGTGCTGCTGCGCTGGGGGCTGATGACCGGCCTGCTGTGGCTGCTGTGGCGGCTGGTGCAAAACGGCCAGGGCAAACCTGAGGGTGTGTGGGTGATGCTGGCCATTGCCTTGAGCGCCCTGGCTTTTGGTGCCGGGCACCTACCAGCAGCGCAGGCCATGCTGGGGCCCCTGCCGCCCAGCGTGGCCTTGGTGATCATCTCTGGCAACGCCTTGTTTGGTTTGGTTGCCGGTTGGCTGTACTGGCGGCACGGCCTGGAAAGCGCGGTGGCCGCTCACCTTCTGGCGCACCTGCTGGCCGCCACGGTCACGGGTTGAAGGCCGGTATCGCTGGAACCGATTGCCACAGCAGAAAAAGCACCAGCAAACCCAAGACCATGCAGCACAACCCATCGCGAACTTTGGCCTGCAGACTCCGGCCACAACTGCGCCTGCCATCTCGCCAGCCAGCACGCGGGGCCACGCTGTTGCTGGCGGCTGTGTTGGGCTTGAGTGCCTGCTCCGAAGGCGGCAGCATCGGCCGCTTTAGCCAAGCCCTGCGCGACAAACTGAGCACGGACAAGCCCGCCGAGGTGGACTTGGCCCAAGTGGGCAGCGTGCGCTGGGACAGCCTGTACATCTTCGACGCAGGCACCCAGCAGGCCGCCAACTGCGCCTTGCTGCGCTTGGGGTTTTTCGAATGCCAACTCAGCCTGCCACGCGTCGTGAAAACGGGCGAAGCGGTGCTGGTGTTCATGCGCGAAGGCCAAGTGGCCCATGCCGAGCGCCATGCATTGGCGCATGGCGATTTCGGGCCGCTCATGGCGGGCGGCGCAGCCACCCGGCCCCAGCCCGTGCTGCGCACGACGGCGCGGTTCGAGGTACAGGTCAGCCCAGGCAGCCCAACCGGCACGGCCAGCGCAGCAGTGCCCGGCTGGCGGCTCCAATACAAAGACAAAGGGCGTTGAGCGTTGCCCTGGTCCAGGTCAGACGCGCCGATGTCGCTGACTTGCCGCATCTGACACCGCTGTTCGACGCTTGCCGCCAGTTCTACGAGCAGCCATCCGACCCGGCCCTGGCCTTGGTGACCGCAGCCCGCTAGCACGCACAGCAAGCCGGCAGCGTGCACATGGACCTCAGCAACACCCGCAGCAACGCCCAGCCCCAAGCACTCTACGAATCGCTGGGCTGGGTGGGCGACGAGGTGTTTTGGGTCTACAGCTTGGCGCTCTTTCCCGGCAAATAGCGGATAGGGTCTGAACGTGACGCATCCCACTCGTCCACCCGCACCGGCACCCGCTGCGCCAAGGCGCACATCAATTCGTAACCCACGGTTCCTGCTGCTGCTGCTGGCTCGTCGATGGACAGCACCGCGCCGTTGCTGGCTTGGCCCCACAGCACCACCTCGCTGCCGATGCCAGCCTGGGAATGGGCGCTCAGGTCGACGCACAGCATGTCCATGCTGACGCGCCCCAGGGTCCGGCTGTGAACGCCCTCCACCAACACCGGGGTGCCGGTGGGGCACAGGCGCGGATAGCCGTCGGCGTAGCCGCAGGCCACGATGCCGACGCGCATGGGCTGCTCTGCGGTGAAGCTGGAGCCATAACCCACGGTGTCGCCCACCTGCAGGTCTTGCGTGGCGATGATCTGCGCGCTCAGCGTCATCGCGGGTTGCAGGTCCCAGTGCGCGGCGTCGTTCTGTGGAAAGTCTGGTGAGCTGCCGTAGACCGCAATGCCGGGGCGCACCCAGTCGGGCTTCAAGCCCAGCGCTTGCGCGTGGCGCAAGGTGGCTGCGCTGTTGCTGAGCGTGCGCTCGCCGGGCAGGTCTTGCGTGTGCGCTTGAAACACCGCCATTTGATGCGCCACGCCGCGCGGCCCGTCGGCGTCGCTGAAGTGCGTCATGAGGCTGATTTCATCGACTTGCGGCAGCACGTTCAAGCGCGTCCACGCGGCGCGAAAGCGGGCCGGTGGGAAGCCCAGGCGGTTCATGCCCGAGTTCATCTTCAGAAACACGCGGTGGGGCACTTGCGTTTTGTGCTGGGCCAACATGTCGATTTGCGCATCGCAGTGCACCGTGTGCCACAGCCCCAAGCGTGAGCACAGCTCCAGGTCACGGGGCTCGAACACGCCCTCCAGCAAAAGCACAGGGCCACGCCAGCCCAAGGCGCGCAGGCGTTCGGCCTCATTCAAATCGAGCAGTGCAAAACCATCGGCACCGCGCAAGCCCTCAAAGGCGTGTTCGATGCCGTGGCCGTAGGCATTGGCCTTGACGACAGCCCAAACGCGGGTGTCGGGCGAGGCTTGGCGCACGCGTTGCAGGTTGTGGCGCAGCGCTTCGGTGTGGATGGTGGCAAGGATGGGGCGGGGCATGGCGAGGCGAGGTCAACGGCGTGACGAAGGCTGGTGTGCGAGGGGATTCTGTCATTGGGTGCGTGATATAAGAACTGCGCCCTGGAGACAAGACATCGTTCATATGACATCAGACGCACTGATGCAATGGCTTCATGCAGTCCGCCTGATGCACCCTGCCGCCGCTCGCCGCCGCACCTCATGAAGCGCGGCTTCTACACCATCATGTCGGCGCAGTTTTTCAGCTCGCTGGCTGACAACGCGCTGTTTGTGGCAGCGGTGCAATTGCTGCGCGTGGACGGCGCGCCCGAGTGGCAGCAAGCCGCCCTCATTCCCATGTTTGCCTTGTTCTATGTGCTGCTGGCGCCCTTTGTGGGTGCTTTTGCAGACTCACAGCCCAAGGGGCGCGTCATGTTTGTCAGCAACGCCATCAAGGTGCTGGGCTGTTTGCTGATGCTGTTTGGCGGCCACCCGCTGATGGCCTATGCCGTGGTGGGCTTGGGCGCTGCCGCCTACTCGCCCGCCAAGTACGGCATCCTCACCGAGCTGCTACCAGCCTCCCAGTTGGTCCAGGCCAACGGCTGGATCGAGGGGTTGACGATTGCTTCCATCATCTTGGGCGTGCTCTTGGGCGGGCAGCTCATCGGGCCTTTGGTGTCGCCTTGGTTGCTGTCGTTTGACCTGCCCGGCTTCAACAGCGGCATCGACACCGCGCCAGAGGCTGCCATCGTGGTGTTGGTGGCCGTGTACGCGTTGGCCGCTTGGTTCAACACACGCATTCCAGACACGGGCGTGCCCATGCGCCCCATGCCTCGCAACCCGCTGACCCTGCTGCCCGACTTTCACCAATGCAACCTGCGCTTGTGGCGCGACAAGCTGGGGCAAATTTCCTTGGCCACGACCACCTTGTTTTGGGGCGTCAGCGGCAACCTGCGCTACATCGTTCTGGCTTGGGCAGCGGCGGCTTTGGGCTACACGGTGACGCAAGCCTCGACCTTGGTGGGCGTGGTCGCCATCGGCACAGCCGTGGGCGCGGTCCTGGCGTCCACGCGCATGCGGCTCGAGCACGCGCCGAACGTGATGCCGATGGGCATTGCGATGGGTTTGTTGGTGCTGCTGCTGAACTTCATCGACAACGTTTGGGTGGCAGCGCCGTTTCTGATTTTGTTGGGTGGGCTGGGGGGCTTTCTGGTGGTGCCCATGAACGCGCTGCTGCAACACCGAGGCCACAACCTGATGGGCGCTGGGCGCTCGATTGCGGTGCAAAACTTCAATGAGCAGGCCTGCATCTTGCTGCTGGGTGGCTTGTATGCCCTGTCCACCGGCTTGGGCTTGTCGGCCTTTGCTGCCATCACCGCCTTTGGGCTGCTGGTCACGGGTGTGATGTGGCTGATCAAACGCTGGCACGCCAGCAACTTGGTGCGCCACCCGCAAGAAATCGCTCGCTTGCTGGCGATCACCCGCAGCGATCAGTCCTGAGCCCTCCAGCCGCTCTTCCGGTGGCACCTTTGTTGGCACCTTGTTGACGGCAACTGCCGCGCAAAACCTAATGAAACACCCCGTTCACTGGGCCGCTCTGGCCCTGTCTTTCAACGCCTTGGTGTGGGGCCTGGCCTGGTGGCCCTTTCGCGCTCTGAAAGAAGCGGGGCTGCACCCGCTGTGGGCTACTGCGCTCATCTACGCATTAGGCGTTTTGTGTTTGCTGGCTTTGCGGCCTGGCGCTTGGCGTCATTTGCGCGCGCACCCCGGCTTGTGGTGGCTGGTGTTGGCTGCCGGTGGCACCAATGTCGGCTTCAACTGGGCCTTGACCATCGAAGACGTGGTGCGTGTGGTGCTCTTGTTCTACCTGATGCCCGCTTGGACTTTGATGCTGGCCTGGTGGCTCTTGGGTGAGCGTCCAACCGGCGCCGGGCTGCTGCGCTTGGGCCTGGCCCTGGGTGGTGTGGTCGTGGTGCTTTTGGTGCCAGGCCAAGGCTGGCCGGTGCCCAGCAGCCTGGGCGATGCGCTGGCCATATTCGGCGGCTTCTCTTTCGCGTTGACCAACGTCTTGTTGCGCCAACAGACCCACACGCCCGAGACCGGGCGCATGTTGGCCATGTTCATCGGCGGGGCTGTGTTGCCCGGCGCGGTGGCGTTGGTGGGCGGCCTGCAGGGTTGGGTCACCGGGCTGCCAGCACCCCAGCTCGGCTGGCTGAGCTTGGCTTTGGGCCTGGCGGTGATGTTCTTGTCGGGCAATGTGGCCCTGCAGTACGGTGCAGCCCGCTTGGCAGCCGGCACCACAGCCCTGCTCTTGCTGTCGGAAATTGTGTTTGCCAGCGTGTCTTCGGTGTTGTTGGGTGCATCTGAGTTGGGCTGGCGCACCGTGCTGGGTGGCGCTTTGATTCTGGCGGCTGCCGTGTGGGCCGCGCTGGAAGGCGAGCAAGCCAGCGCTGCGCCAGACGATTTGCCTCACAAAAGCTGAAGACACGCAGAGCCAAGGCAGTGCCAGAATCAGGCCAAGCACCCACCACCCTTTGCCGCCTTTGTGCAGGAAGCCCATGCCCAACGTCTACGACTTCGAAGCCCAGCAAATCACCGGCGAGGCGGTGCCCTTGTCGCAATTCAAGGGACAAGCACTCTTGATCGTCAACACCGCGAGTGCTTGCGGCTTCACGCCGCAGTTCGCGGGCCTGGAGCAGCTGCACCAGCGCTACGGCAAACAAGGCTTGGTGGTGCTGGGCTTTCCGAGCAATCAATTCGGCGCACAGGACCCCGGCAGCAATGAAGAGATCGCGCAGTTCTGCCAACTCAACTACGGTGTGAGTTTTCCGATGATGGCCAAGACCGACGTGAACGGCGCGCAGGCGCATCCGCTTTACCAATGGCTCACCAGTGAAGCACCCGGCTTGCTGGGCAGCAAGGCCATCAAGTGGAACTTCACGAAGTTTTTGGTGGGCAAAGACGGGGAAGTCATCAAGCGCTATGCCCCGCAAGACACGCCCGAGAGCCTGTCGCGCGACATCGAGGCTGCGTTGGCAGCATGAAGAGGGCGCGCACACCGGGCCAAGCTCGCGGCCAACACCGCTTCGCACTCGGCATGGCCGTGGCGGGCTGCATGGCCGCAGCAGCCTGCCCCTTGGCATGGGCGCAAGCTCAGCCCGAGCGCCGCCTGCTGTTGCCCGCTGCCAGCTTTCATGCCAACGACAAAGACGGGCGCATTGTTCGCCAGCGCAGCCTGTCCACGGTGTGTGACCCCGCTTGTCGCACCGCAGAAACGCCTGAGCAGCGCGAGTTCACCGAGTTCAACCCCGGGTTAGGCTTGGAGTGGACTTGGCGCGACGAGCAAGACCGCGCCACGAAAGCCTATGGTCAAGTGGTGCGCGACAGCTACGGTCGCACCAGCGTCATGGTGGGCGCTGGCTATTTGTGGCCGATCAACCCGGGGCGATGGCAGGTAGATGCCGGGTTCACCGGCGGGCTGTGGTGGCGCTCGGAGATGAAGTTTCGCAACGAAATCGCTACCTTCCAGCCGTGCGACCCGCTCGGGCCGCCTTGCGCCCCGGCCAACTACACCACGCGGCGCAGCGAAGTGAAGATGAAACTCGTGCCCTTTTTGTTCCCGGTGGTGTCTGTATCGGACCGGGTCAGCGGTTACGGCCTGAACCTGGCTTTTGTGCCGCGTGTGACGCTGGGTAACCGCATCGTCAACTCGACCAACACCGTGCTGGTGCAGTTGACCAAAACCTTCTGAAACTGCGCGCGCTGGGCTCGGCTTACGGTGCGCTGATGGCGTCGTCGAGCAATTCGATCCAGTGGCGCACCGGCGTCTCGGTGCCCGATTGCAAATGCGTGATGCAGCCCACATTGGCCGACGCAATCACGGCCGGTTGGCTGCCCTGCAAATGCCCGAGCTTGCGGTCGCGCAGTTGCACCGACAAACCCGGCTGCAGCACCGAGTAGGTGCCAGCCGAGCCACAACACAGGTGCGACTCGGCAGCAGCCAAACGCACATCAAAACCCAAAGCGCCGAGGTGCTTTTCGACACCGCCGCGCAGTTGCTGGCCGTGCTGCAAGGTGCAGGGCGGATGAAACACCACGGTGCCAGCGGCTTTCGGGGCACCCGGGCGAATCTGCTCGGCCAGCTTCGGCGCGATCTCGGGCAGCAACTCGCTCAGGTCACGCGTGAGGCTCGAGACTTTGGCTGCGCGTTCGGCATAGGCCGGGTCCAGGCGCAGGGCGTGGCCGTAGTCTTTGACCATCGCACCGCAGCCCGATGCGTTCATGACCACCGCCTCTGCCTGACCAGACGCCAGCAGTGGCCACCAAGCGTCGATGTTGGCGCGCATCTGCTGGCGTGCGCCGTCGTGGTCGTCGAGGTGTTGCTTCACGGCACCGCAGCAACCGGCCTTGGGCGCCAAGACCGGCTGGATGCCCGCGGCGTCCAGCACACGCGCCGTAGCCACGTCAATGCCCGGCAACATGGATGGCTGCACGCAGCCCGCCAGAAGCAGCATCTGGCGCGGGTGGGTGCGGGCGGGCCAGGCGCGCACCTGCTGGCGCTGGGGTACCTTGGCGCGCAAGGCTGCAGGCAACAGGCCACGCACGCTCTGGCCCAGTTTCATGGCGGGGCCGAACAGCGGTGAGGGCAAGCCCTCTTTCAACGCCCAGCGCAAGGCTCGCTGAGCCAAGGGGCGCTGGACCTTCTGGTCTACCAACTGGCGGCCAATGTCCACCAAATGGCCGTATTGCACACCGCTCGGGCAGGTGGTTTCGCAGTTGCGGCAAGTCAGGCAGCGGTCGAGGTGCGTTTGCGTCTTGCGGGTGGGTGCTTCGCCTTCCAAGACCTGCTTGATGAGGTAGATGCGGCCACGCGGGCTGTCGAGCTCGTCGCCGAGCAACTGGTAGGTGGGGCAGGTGGCGGTGCAAAAGCCGCAGTGCACGCACTGGCGCAGGATGGCTTCGGCCTCCTGGCCTTCGGGTGTGCCCTGGTACTCGGGCGCCAAGCGGGTTTGCATCAGAAGTCCTGGTGGGTGCGGTGGCGGTTGAACACGCCGTGCGGGTCGAAAGCACGCTTGAGGTCGCGATGGATGCGTGCCAGCGCATCGGGCAGGGGCTGGAACACGCCGGCGCTGCGGTCAGCGTCGCCATGCGCCTGGCTGCTGCGCCACAGCGTGGCATGGCCACCCGCAGCTTTCGCCACAGACTGCAGCGCGGGCGCTTGCACAGCCGGTGCCCATAACCAGCGTTGGCCGCCCTGCCATTCGATGCAAACGCTGGAGGGCCAAGCCAACGCAGGTGTGGTTTGCGGGACCGAGATCCGCCACAAGCAAGCCTCTGGCGTGGGTGGGGTCAGGAAAAAAGGCAGGGTCTGCTCACGGCAAGCCAGCCACAGCGCGCTGGCCTCGGGTGCTGCCAAGCGCTCGCCGCCCATGCGACGGCAGGCAGACTCCACAGCGGCAACTGCGCCGCGCAAGCGCACGTGCAGGCGACCCGTTTGGCCATCGTCTGAATGGTTGTTCAAAGCAGCAGGCGCATGCACTTCGGCAAGTTCTGGCCCGGCTTCGCGCAACCACACGCTGGCATTCAAAGGCAAGGGCTGGCCGCCCCAGCGGTGCAAGGCATCGAGTGCGCGCTGCTGGGGCCAGTCGAATACCAGCGTCGCCTCGGCTGGTGCGACCGGCAAAACCTTCAACGAAACCTGTGTGATCAAACCCAGCACACCAAAACTAGCCGCCATGAGCCGAGACACGTCGTAGCCCGCCACGTTCTTCATGACCTGGCCGCCAAATTGCAAATGTTCGCCCAGCCCGTTGACCATGTGCAGGCCCAGAACGTGGTCGCGCACGGCGCCGGCGTGAGCGCGTGCAGGGCCACTCAAACCCGAGGCGACCATGCCACCTACGGTTGCAGCCGGGCCCAGGTGAGGCGGCTCAAAAGCCAAGGCTTGGCCCTGCGCTGCCAGCGTGGCCTCCAGCTGCGCCAGCGGCATGCCCGCACCGGCTGTCACCACCAACTCGCTGGGCTCGTAGGCGCTGAGGCCGTTCAATGCCGCGGTGGACAACAGCTGGCCTTGCAAAGAAAGACCCAGAAAGTCTTTGCTGCCACCGCCCACGATGCGCAGCGCCTCGCGTTGCGCAGCAGCTTCTCGAACCCTGTCGAAGATAGCGGGCAGGTCAGGCGGGGCAGGCACGTCGGGGGGCCGTACAGGGTGATGAAGCTGCGTTTGCGGCATCTGGCGATGGTAGCGGGCGAGTGTGTGCCTGTCAGAATCCGGCCCCTATGCCGCACCCCAGACACTTCACTTTGAGTTTTTCTTGCCCCGACCGTGTGGGCATCGTCGCGGCGGTCAGCCAGTTTGTCGCTGGCGAGTCGGGCTGGATCATCGAGGCCAACAACCACTCCGACCAGACCGTGAACCGTTTTTTCATGCGGCTAGAAATTTTGGCGGAGTCGCTGGGCAACGACCTGGACCGATTCAGCGAACGCTTCGAGCCGATTGCGCAGGCCTTCAACCTGGATTGGCAGATCAGCGATTCCGCACGCAAAAAGCGCGTGGTGATCTTGGTCTCCAAACAAGAGCATTGCCTGTACGACTTGCTGGGCCGCTGGAAATCCGGTGAGCTGGACGTCGAGATTCCTTGCGTGATCTCCAACCACGAAGACTTTCGCGGGCTGGTCGAGTGGCACGGCATTCCTTTTCACCACGTGCCGGTGGACCGCGAGAACAAGGACGCAGCCTATGCCGAGGTGGCGCGCTACTTTGACGCGGCGAAAGGCGACGTGATGGTGCTGGCGCGCTACATGCAGGTGCTGTCGCCTGCGCTGTGCGCCCGGCTGCGCAACCGCATCTTGAACATCCACCACTCCTTCTTGCCCAGCTTTGTGGGCGCGCGGCCCTACCACCAGGCGTTTGATCGGGGCGTGAAGCTGATCGGTGCCACCTGCCATTACGTGACCGATGAGCTCGACCAAGGCCCCATCATCGAGCAGGACGTGATCCGCATCGACCACTCCGACCAGGTGAGCGACCTCGTGCGTTACGGCAAGGACATCGAAAAAGCCGTGCTCGCGCGCGGGCTGCGCTATCACTTGGAAGACCGCGTGCTGGTGTGCGGCAACAAGACCGTGGTGTTTCGCTAAGGCTTTTCGCTTGGCAGCGTGCGCTGCACGTGCGCGAGCAGGCCGTCGCAGGCGTCTTCGATGAGATCGAGCACGTGCTCGAAGCCTTGCGGGCCGCCAGCGTAGGGGTCGGGCACCACGGGGCTGTCATGGCGCAGGCAGAACTCGGTCAGGCGACGAATCTTGCGCTGCTGGTGCTCATCAGGTAGTTGTTGCGCCACATCTTGCGCCGCACTTTGCGCTACATCTTGCGTGAGCGCCAGGTTGTCCCAGTCCATCACCAGCACCAGGCTGGCTTGCTCAATGTCTTGCGGGCTCAAAAGCCGCGCGCGCAAGGCCGACAGGTCGTAGCCACGCTGTGCTGCGTGGGCTTGTGTGCGCGGATCGGGCGGCTCGCCTTCGTGGTAGGCGTGGGTGCCCGCCGAAGACACGCGCACCAGCGCGCCCAAGCCGGCCTTTTCGATGCGCTTGGCGAAGACGCCGTGTGCCGTGGGGCTGCGGCAGATGTTCCCCATGCAGACAAACACCACCGAAAGCCTGTGTTGCGTGGCGCGGTTCATAAGCGGTGGCCGGCATCGGCCATGTGGTCGAGTTCTGACAAGTAACTGTTGTGTGCTGCGCTGTCAGCGTAGTCGGCAGGTACCAGCGTGGCGCTCAAGTCAGCCGGGGTGTGTGCGTCGGCAAAGGCCAGGCGCGTGCCATCGGGCGCTGCGATGCACGACAGGCCGGCGTAGGCAAAACGCCCGTCTTTACCCACGTGGTCGGCGTAGGCCACAAACACTTGGTTCTCGAAAGCGCGCACCGGCACGAGTTGCTGCGCTACAAACGGGCTGTAGCGCCCTGCTGGCAAGGCTGTAGGTACCGCGATCAGCTGAGCACCTGCCTGAGCCAATCGACGGACGTTCTCAGGGAATTCGACATCAAAGCACACCAGCAGGCCGATGCGCAGACCAGCGTGCTCGAACACGCAGGTGCTGGGCGGCGCAGGGGTGAACAGGCTGCGCTCGTAGTCACCGAACAAGCAGGTCTTGCGGTACAGCGCGGGCGGCGAGGCCGGGCGCACCAAGGCTGCACAGTTGTACAACGCCGCGCCATGGCGCTCGGCCATACCCACGACCAGTGCCATGCGGTGCTGGTCGGCCACGGCTTGCAGAGCCCGCAGTTGGTTGCGGGTGTCGTCTTCGGTGGTTTGGCGCAGCGCATCTTCTGCACCGTAGCCAGTGACGCACAGCTCTGGCGCCAAGAGCAGTTGTGCGCCACGGGATGCTGCGCGTTGCGCGCCCGCTGCCAAGTGCGCCAGATTGGCAGACACATCCCCCAGGCGACATTGCATTTGCAGCGCGTGGATGTTGTAGCGGCTGGCTCCAGTGTGTGAGTTCATCGGTGGCTGGAAGGGTCTGACCCTTGCTGGGTGTGGTTCATCAAAGCTGGCATGACCGAGCATGCACCGCATTCTGGCCCCAGCGGCGCGCGGCTAGGCAGCGCAGAGTTGGACAAAAAAAGGGCCCGCACGAGGCGGGCCCAACATCCAAAGGAAATGCTTGATCACGCGATGCGACGCGATGCTGAAGCAGCGCGTCGACAGCCCATCAGCGGTGGTAGGCGGTTTCGCCGTGCGAGGTGATGTCCAGACCTTCGCGCTCTTCCTCTTCGGTCACGCGCAGGCCGATCACCAGATCGACGATCTTGAAGGCGACGAAGGCGACGATGGCCGACCACACGATGGTGATCAACACGCCTTGCGTCTGAATCCACACTTGGGTGGCGATCGAGTAACCCTCGGCCACACCGTTGGCGACGTAGTCGTACACGCCGGTGCCGCCCAAAGAAGGCGAAGCAAACACACCGGTCAACACCGCACCGATGATGCCGCCCACGCCGTGGACACCGAAGACGTCGAGCGAGTCGTCAGCACCGAGCATGCGCTTGAGACCATTGACGCCCCACAGGCAGACCAAGCCGGCAACCAGACCGATGATGATGGCACCCATGGGGCCAACGAAACCGCAAGCAGGGGTGATGGCCACCAAGCCGGCCACTGCGCCAGAAGCCGCGCCCAGCATCGATGCCTTGCCCTTGGTCAGCGCTTCACCGGCGATCCAGCTCAGGGTGGCGGCTGCGGTTGCAACCATGGTGTTCAAGAAGGCCAGTGCGGTCAGACCGTTGGCTTCGAGGTTGGAGCCGGCGTTGAAGCCGAACCAGCCCACCCACAGCAGGGCTGCGCCCACCATGGTCAGCGTCAGGCTGTGAGGAGCCATCGATTCTTTACCGTAGCCCGTGCGCTTGCCAATCACGTAGGCACCGACCAGACCGGCCACACCGGCGTTGATGTGCACCACCGTGCCGCCTGCGAAGTCGAGCGCGCCCTTGGCCCACATGAAGCCAGCACCGGCGACAACCTTCTCCAGCGATGCGGCGTCGGAGATGGCGTCAGGGCCGTCCCAGTACCAGACCATGTGAGCGATCGGCAAGTAGCTGAAAGTGAACCAGATGGCGCAGAACAGCAACACGGCCGAGAACTTGATGCGCTCGGCGAAAGCGCCCACGATCAGCGCGCAGGTGATGGCTGCGAACGTGCCCTGGAAGGCCACAAATGTCAGCTCGGGGATGTAGACGCCCTTGCTGAACGTAGCACCCAAAGATTCCGTGGTGACACCGCTCAGGAACAGCTTGCTGAAGCCGCCGTAGAACGGGTTTCCGCCGGTGAATGCGAGCGAGTAACCGTAGATCGCCCACAAGACGTAGATGAGCGACGTGACGACGAACACTTGCATCAGCACCGACAGCATGTTCTTGCTTCGCACCAAGCCGCCGTAGAACAGCGCCAAGCCTGGGATGGTCATCATGATGACCAGCACGGTTGCGACCGTCATGAAGGCGGTGTCGCCCTTGTTAGGTGTGGGTGCTGGTGCAGCGGCTGCTTCGGCGGGCGCTGCTTCAGCGGCAGCGGGTGCAGCCGCTGGCGCGGCTTCGGGCGCTGGGGCTGCTGCTGAGGCTTCAGCGGCAGGGGCTGCGGCAGGTGCCTGTGCCATGACGGCCGTGCCGCCGAGCAACAGGCCCAGGCCAAGGGCCAGAGAGGCGAGAAGTTGTTTCATGTTGGTTCTTCCTGGTGGACGGGGCCGCTCAGAGCGCTTCTTTGCCGGTTTCGCCGGTTCGGATGCGAACGACTTGTTCGAGGTTGTAGACAAAGATCTTTCCGTCGCCGATCTTGCCGGTGCGTGCCGCGCCTTCGACGGCTTCGATCACGCGCTCCACGAGATCGTCGGCCACCGCCGCTTCGATCTTCACCTTGGGCAGAAAGTCCACCACGTACTCCGCGCCGCGGTACAGCTCGGTGTGCCCTTTTTGCCGACCGAAGCCCTTGACCTCGGTCACTGTGATGCCTTGAACGCCGATGCCGGACAAGGCTTCTCTCACCTCGTCGAGCTTGAACGGTTTGATGATGGCCGTTACGAGTTTCATGTGTTCTCCAAAACGGAATGGAAGGAAGCCGATAACAAAAGCCACCCAGCAAAGCAGGGACCGTGCCAAGCAGCCTGCGCTGCTGCCGGGACGCCCCACGCAGTCCTAGGAGATTCCCTGAATTAGCGGCAAGGAGAACATTGCTTGACTCATGGCGCACCAAGTCGGTGCAATGCTGCGGCGTTTGTCGGCGGCTGTCGCTGGCGCACTTGTTTGGGGACGCTATGGGTTTGGCATTGGTTCACAGCCGCGCGGTCGCGGGCTGGCAGGGCAGTCGTGTGGTGGCGGAGGTGCATTTGGCCAACGGCCTGCCCAGCTTCACTTTGGTGGGGCTGGCAGACACCGAGGTGCGCGAGGCGCGCGAGCGGGTGCGCTCAGCCATCGCCCACAGCGGGCTGGAATTTCCTTCGAACCAGCGCATCACCGTCAATCTGGCCCCGGCCGACCTGCCCAAAGACTCTGGGCGATTCGACTTGCCGATCGCCCTGGGCATCTTGGCGGCCAGCGGGCAGTTGCCACCCGAGGCGTTGGCGGGGCTGGAGTTTGCGGGCGAGCTGTCTTTGTCGGGGGCTTTGCGGCCTGTGCGCGGCGCCATGGCACTGGCTTTGCAGGCCGCGCGTGCTGCTGCGGGGGCTCAGCAAGGGGTCGATGCAGCGCCCCGGGGGGTCGCACCTGCCGGACTGGTGTTGCCCCTGGAGAGCGCCCGCGAAGCAGCCCTGGTGCCGGGCTTGCGCGTGATCGGCGCAACCGACTTGGCCTCGGTGGTTCAAGCCCTGTTGCTGCGGGCTGGCAGCGCAGAGGCACCCACCGAGCCTCCCCCGGGCTGGCAGGTGATGACCCCCAGCGCGCCACTGGCCGCTTTGCAGGCCGCGGGCGCAGCGGGCGCGCCCGGGTGGGCCGAGTCACGTTGTTTGTCGGACGTGCGCGGGCAGGCCGCGGCCAAGCGCGCTTTGGAAATTGCAGCAGCCGGCGGCCATAGCCTGCTCATGGTGGGCCCGCCCGGGACTGGCAAGTCCATGCTGGCCCAGCGCCTGAGCGGTCTGCTGCCACCCATGACGATGGACGAAGCGCTGGAGAGTGCAGCCTTGGCCAGCTTGGCGGGACGCTTCGAGGCAGCGCGTTTCGGGCAACGCCCCCTTGCCAGCCCGCACCACTCGGCCAGCGCGGTAGCCCTGGTGGGTGGAGGCTCGCCGCCGAAGCCGGGCGAGGTGTCCATGGCACACCAGGGCGTGCTTTTTCTAGATGAAATGCCAGAGTTCGCGCGCCAGGCACTGGAAGCCTTGCGCGAACCGTTGGAGACGGGCTGCATCACCATCGCGCGCGCCGCGCACCGCGCCGAGTTTCCGGCGCGTTTCCAGTTGGTGGCAGCCATGAACCCCTGCCCGTGTGGTCACGCGGGGCAACGCCAGCCGGCTTGCCGCTGTTCGCCCGAACAAGTGCAACGTTACCGAGCCCGCTTGAGTGGCCCGCTGCTGGACCGCATAGACCTCACCGTGGACGTCGCAGCCCTGGGCGCAGAAGAGTTGCTGCAGACCCCGCCAGGGGAAACCAGCACTGAGGTCTCCAGGCGTTGTGCAGCAGCGCGCACTCGAGCCCTGCAGCGCCAGGGCTGTGCCAACGCAGCGCTGACGCCCGCCGACTTGGACAACGTTCTGGCGCTGGCGCCAGAGGCGCGCCAGTTCACGGCGCACGCCAGTGCCCGACTGGGTTGGAGCGCGCGCGCCACACACCGGGCATTGCGGGTGGCGCGCACCATTGCCGACCTCCAAGGCGCAGCCTGCGTGCTGACCGTCCATGTGGCCGAAGCCATGCAGTACCGGCGTGCCTGGGGCCAACTGGGCTGAGGGCATAAGATGCAGCGAGCCCTCGCACCCGTTCCATGCCCGAGCAAGCGCCCAACACCCCACCAGAACCACCCCGCGTGAACCCGGGCGTGATCGCCCCTGCCGCCAATGGGCTGGATAGTTTCAACTGGCCCACACCCCCGTTTGCGGCCTACCCCGCAGGTGAGCCTTGGTCTCAACCCAAGCCCTGCGAAGTTTTGGGTCTGAATGGTGTGTCCCGGGCCTGTCTGTTGGTGGCGCTGGACCCTTTTGATCGCATCGCGCACGTGCAAGTGCCGCCCTCGCGGGTCACCATGCCCCTGCGCTTTTCTCAGTTTCAGCGCATCGTCATCGACGAGCCCTTGGCCGCCCAGGAAGCCGATGCCGACGACCCGCTCATGCACCACCGACCCGAGGTGTCCTACCGGCTTGTACTGGCAGACGGCCGCGAGGAAAAGGGCAGCACCGTAGGCCACATCGAAGTGAATTACGGCCTGTTTTTGTTCAAGCCCATCAACCCGCAAGGCTCGGTTCAAAGGCAGTTTCTGCCGCGCGACGCATTCTTGAGCATCGAACTCGGGCCACGCATGACCGACGTGCTGCTCGAGCAGCAGATGGTGAGCGAGCAGCAACTGCGGCAGGCCACACAAGAACACCAGGCCCTGCAAAGCCGCAAGTTGGGCGACCTGTTGGTGCAGCAAAAAATGGTTTCGGGCGACGACCTGCTGCTGGCGGTGGATCAACAGTCGCGCATGCCCATGGTGCGCCTGGGAGAAGCACTGACAGCGCTCGGCTTGGTGAGCGAGCAGCAAATGCGCGCGGCCTTGTCGCAGCAGCAGACCGAACGCAACCTGAGCTTGGGAGAAGTGCTGATTCGCAGTGGCCGCATCAGCCGCGAAGCCCTGCAATTGGCGCAGGCGCAAAAGCTCGGCTTTCCCGCGGTTGACGCCGACTCCTTTCCCGTAGACCCGCGCGCTTTGCAGCGCGTGCCCGCGGCCATGGCGCGCCGCCTCAACGCGCTGCCGTTGGTGCTGCGCGAAGGGCGGTTGCTGGTGGCCGTTGAAGACCCGATGCGGCGCTCCGTCATTGAAGAGCTCGAGTTGGTGGCCAACGCCAAAGTAGCGCCGGTGCTGGCCGTGGGCGAGCGCTTGGCCCGGCGCATCACCGAGCTCTATCCGGAATTGCCCATGGGCAGCAGCGCTGCGCTGGGCACGCCGCAGCCCGCGGTCGCGCCAGTCAACCCCGCAGACCCGGGTGCACGAACGCAAGCCCTGCCCCCCGTGGCGCAGCCGCTGCCTGTCGACACGCTGTTGCTGCGGGAGTTGGGGCGGCTTGTGCACCAAGCGCTGAGCGCAGGCGTTCGCACCATTCACCTGGACTGCAAGGGCCTGCTCGTGAAGCCGCTTTGGCGTCAAAGCGGCGTGCTGGTACCTTGCGAGGCCCTGAAAGACACGCCAGCCCATCGCGTGCTCTCAGCCATGCAAGCCTTGCTGTCGAATCCAACCCCGACCGACCAGCCCTCTGGGCTACCCAGTGTCTGCAGTGGCTGGCTGGACATGTCGGCTTGGCCAGAGTTGGCGTCCACCGGACTGTCCGGCCTGCTGGGCACGGTCTGCCTTGGGCCATCGGCCCATGTGGTGTTGCAGTTGGTTTGGCCGAATCTGCCGGTGCGGCTGGCCGACTTGGGCCTCCCGGTGCAGGTGTACCAGCCCTTGAGTGATGCGCTGCAGCAGCGACGCGGTCTGGTGTTGCTGGCCAGCGCCAACCAAGCGGCAGAGGAGCGCTTGCGAGAGTCTTGCTTGCAGCACATACAGCAAGCGCACGCAGCAGCGCCCGATACAGCGCCAGCGTCGGTGCCGCCAAACGGCCAGCGCCTGGTTTGGACTCATGACGGGGGGAGTGCCGGGGCAAGGGCTGCGCCAAGCGCATCGGCCAACGCCCTGCCTTGGCATGCAGATGCCATGGCCACCGCGCACGCTTGGCAACAGTTGGCCGCCGCAGACGCCGACGCGCTGGTGCTGGCCGACCTGAGTGGCACACCGCAGGCTGGTTTGTTGGTGCAGGCGCTGCTGGCCATGGCCCGTCGCCATGCCTTGGTCGTCTTGAGCCTGCCGGCCAGCGGCTTTGGCCAAGCTGTAGAGCGCTTACTCGACGTGGGTGTGTCTGCGCATGACCTAGCCGATGTGCTGCGTCTGGTCGTTGTCGCCCGAGAGGTGCCCGGCTTGTGCGCCGCTTGTGCCAGCCCCGTCATGGCCGATGCGGCCGACCTGCAAGCGCTGGATGCACTGTTGCTGCAATCGATGCATTCGATGCATTCGCTAGACGCTGATGCAGATGAAGCCATGCTGAGCGCGAAAGCCGCATGGCCCAGAACCGATAGCGGCCAGGTTCGGGTCGTGCGCTGCAAGGACTCGACCAGCAAGCCCCCCCTGACGAGCCACCGCGCCGACACTGCGCCCAACCAGCTGCTGCAGATGAACCGCGACACGCCACAGGGCCCGCTGCAGTCGTGCGCCGGGGCCACCGAGCTCACGC
Organism: Comamonadaceae bacterium; assembly: GCA_027483665.1. Classification (GTDB taxonomy): domain Bacteria; phylum Pseudomonadota; class Gammaproteobacteria; order Burkholderiales; family Burkholderiaceae_C; genus JAIXUC01. Next base: position 147,394 of record JAIXUC010000020.1, read on the forward strand.
TCTACGGCATGGTGCGCCCCAATGCAGCTTGGCGCGCCATGGTGCGCGAGCAAGCGGATGCCCAGGCACTGGACCAAGCAGCCGGCAGCCTGTCGGACACCCAAACACTCGCCTCAGACGGGCTGGCCAAGTCGCTGCGCTGCCTGGCGGACCCGCACGTTGTGCTGTGGGCCCTCAAGGCAGCGTGAGGTCGCCGAAGCCACGCACCTGGCGCCAGTCGGTGCAGCTGAAAACGCCCTGTCCGCTTAGGCGCGCCCACAGGCCGGTGTCTGAGTAATGGATGCGCCCGTCCATGCACACCAGCACCGTGCGCTGGCTCAGCCCGTCGGTAATGGCTTGGGAGACGGTGGTGGCATCGCGCACGTAAGTCCCGACCATCAGCGTCAGGCACAAGGCCAGCGCGGTGTAGAGGTGCCGCTGCCAAGCAGGCATCGGTCGGGTCACTGAGGCTGCGCCACGAGAAGGACGCACCACGCGTGCGGGGCGGTCGTCTTCGTCCTCGGACCGCTCAGGCCTGTTGTCCCAGGGACTGCCGCCGCTTGGCGCAGCCAAGCCCAGGCCCAGCGTTGCAGCGCCGGCCGCGGCACCCAACCCACCCGCGTTGCTGCGCAGCAAGCCCCCGTTGAGCGCAAAAGCGCCCATGCGCGTGCCCGGTGCAGCACCGGGCGCTGCTGCCATGTCATCGGCGAGTTGTGCCAACACCGCGTCGCGGTGGCCGCGAGCAGACTCGGGCGCGTCTTCGTCGTCCCGCAGGTCTGCGAGGGAAGGTCTTCCGAAAGGTTTGGCTTTGATCATGTCGGCCTCCTGGTGCGCTGCGGTGTGGTTTGGTGCACCACCCTACGCGATTGGAGGCCGCACGCGGGCGCTGTCGCGCCCTGCGTTTACCCAGAAAATTCACAACACCGTGCGGCGCTGTGGCTCTGGAGCAACCCCGCTATCTCTGCCGTTTCAACGCTTGCAGCGCTGAGCCAGAGACCGGAGGCTTTGCGACCCCGTCTCGCGAACGGGTGTGCCAATGTCTCGAACTGTACTTTATGAAGACGCTTTTGGGTTGGCTTGGGGTAATTCGTTGCGGATTCTTGCCACGTAGGCAGGTACGTAGGCCGGGCTGCAGCGTTGAACCCAAGCCTCAGATGGCCGACAAGGTGCTGCTGTACAGGCGCGTGCCCGAAGGGGTGACGGGGGCGGGCTGGCTCGTGACCGGCTCGACCTTGCGCTGGGGCAGCGGCGCCAACACGCCGCCCTCTAGCGTGACGCGGGCGCCCACGGCGGCTGGCGTGTCTTGTTGCACCGTGGTCAGGCTGCCGTCGTCCATGCGCACGCGCACGTCATAGCGCACCTCACGCTGCATGCCCTTCTCGATCTGCTGGCCGGCCACGCCGCCGCCAATCGCGCCCAAGATCGTGGCCGCCGTGCGCCCGCTGCCTTTGCCGATTTGGTTGCCAACCACTGCGCCGAGCACGCCGCCGATGACAGCACCCGTGCCGCTGGTCGGGGCAGGCTGGTCAAGCACCGCCACCGACTCGACCACGCCGCAGCGCACGCAAACCGGCGGCGTTGCCACGCTGCCCGTCGGCGGCGACTGCGTCACACCGCTGGACTGCGCAGGTGCTTGCGCGGTGACAGATGGAACTGGGGTTGGGTTGGACTGCGCTGTGCTGGATGGTTTTGGCGCAGAGGCCAGCGCTGGAGCGGCCCGCACGACGGGCTTGGGCGACGGCTCCACTCCACGTGGCGCTGGGGCAACAAGCACTGGGTTGGGGCCTGCAAGGGCGGGCGCTGGGGCCTGTGCAATTGCGACTGGCGAGGCTGCACCAACTGCCGCCGTGCTCGAAGGCTCTGCCACGGCGACGACTGCGTTGGCCTGTGCGTCGCTTTCGCGCCAAGTAGAAAGTAACAAAGCGGCCATGACGATGCTGGCCGCGCCGAGAACGGTGACAGCAGCCCACAGTGCCGCGTTGCTGCCGACTTGCGCGCCGGGCGAGGCTTGAAGGGGGTTGTTCATGCGGGGCTCCGATGGTGGGGTAAATGTCAAAGGCGACATTAAGGCACGTGCACCTCGCCACTGTGAGCTTGGCGTCAAGTTTCGTAAAGCTCAAAGGTTATTGATGACGATGGCCGCAGATCCCCCCAGCCTGAAGACACCGAGCCGTTTCGCGGCTGGGGCCGACAACAGCTTCCTATAAGTTGGGGGCCAGCAAGCGCTGCAAGGCGGTGGGGTCCAGCGCCCGGCGCACGGCCTGGTCTCGCAGCTGGTCTTCACCAATCTTGCCCACGCTGAAATAGGTGCTGTCGGGGTGGCTCAAATAGAAACCGCTCACTGAAGCCGCGGGGGTCATGGCCAAACTTTCCGTCAAGTCCATGCCGATGTCGGTCGCACCCAGCAGATCGAACATGTCTCGTTTGACGCTGTGGTCTGGGCAGGCCGGGTAGCCCGGTGCCGGGCGGATGCCTTGGTAGCGCTCGGCAATCAGGTCCTCGGGGCTCAGCGCCTCGGTGGCAGCGTAGCCCCAAAGATCGGTGCGCACGCGGTGGTGCAAGGCCTCGGCGAAGGCTTCTGCCAGCCGGTCTGCCAGGGCCTTGAGCATGATGGCCGAGTAGTCGTCATGGTCGTCGGTGAAGTACTTTTCTTTTCGTTCCACGCCGATGCCGGTGGTCACCGCAAACAGCCCGATGTGGTCGGCCAAGCCCGTGTCGCGAGGGGCGATGAAGTCCGCCAAACAACGGCTGGGCCGCATCTGGCCATCGACCGCCTGCTTCTCGGTTTGCTGGCGCAGGCCGTACCAGGTCATGGCGACTTGGCTGCGGTTGGCGTCGCTGTAGATCTCGATGTCGTCGTCGCGCACGGTGTTGGCCGGCCAAAAACCCATCACCGCGTTGGCAGTGAGCCAGCGGCCGTCGATGAGTCGCTGCAGCATGCGTTTGCCGTCGGACAGCACGCGCGTGGCCTCTGCGCCCACGACCTCGTCTTTCAAGATTTGCGGAAACGGGCCGGCCAAGTCCCAGGTCTGGAAGAACGGGCCCCAGTCGATGTAGCGGGCCAACTCTGTCAAATCGAAATTGCGAAACACGCGCCGCCCGATGAACTTCGGTAGCGGCGGCCGGTAGTCGGCCCAGGCGACGCGCGTTTTGTTGGCCCGTGCTTGGCCCAGAGGCCACAACACCTGTGGCTTTTTGGCAGCGTGTTGCTCACGCACCTTTTGGTAGTCAGCCTCTACGTCGGCGATGTAGCGCGCCGCTTGGTCCGACAACAAACCTTGCGCCACGCTCACGCTGCGCGAGGCATCGGGCACGTAGACCACCGGGCCTTCGTAATGCGGCGCGATCTTCACCGCTGTGTGCACGCGGCTGGTCGTGGCACCACCAATCAGGAGCGGGATCTTGCGTAAGCGGAAGTGATCGTCCTTTTGCATTTCAGAGGCGACCATCTGCATTTCTTCCAGGCTGGGGGTGATGAGGCCGGACAAGCCAATGATGTCTGCGCCCTCCACCTTGGCCCGCGCCAAGATCTCGTGGCAGGGCACCATCACGCCCATGTTCACCACCTCGAAGTTGTTGCACTGCAAGACCACGGTGACGATGTTCTTGCCGATGTCGTGCACATCGCCTTTGACCGTGGCGATCACGATCTTGCCCTTGGCCTTGACGTCTTCGCCAGCGGCGGCTTGCTGCTTTTTCTCTTCTTCGATGTAGGGAATCAGGTGCGCCACCGCTGCTTTCATGACCCGCGCCGACTTCACCACCTGCGGCAAGAACATCTTGCCCGCACCAAACAAGTCGCCCACGATGTTCATGCCATCCATGAGCGGGCCTTCAATGACATGCAGCGGCCGACCGCCGATCGCCAACACCTCGCGGTATGCCTCTTCGGTGTCTTCGGTGATGAACTCGGTGATGCCGTGCACCAAAGCGTGGCTCAGGCGCTGCGCCACGGACACGGGCTGCTCCGCGGTGCCGCGCCAAGCGTTTTTGCTGCTGTCGTCACGCGCTGCGCCCTTGGCGTGCTCGGCAATCTCGATCAGCCGCTCACCCGCAGTGAGCGGCGCTTCACCCGGCTGCAGGCGTGGCTGGCGGTTCAGCACCACGTCTTCGACGCGCTCGCGCAAGCCTGGCTCGAGGTCGTCATAGACGCCCACCATGCCGGCATTGACGATGCCCATGTCCATGCCCGCCTGGATGGCGTGGTAGAGAAACACGGTGTGGATGGCCTCGCGCACCGGGTCATTGCCCCGGAAAGAAAAGCTGACGTTGGAGACACCGCCCGAAACCTTGGCACCGGCCAAGTTCTGCTTGATCCAGCGCGTGGCGTTGATGAAGTCGACCGCGTAGTTGTCGTGCTCTTCGATGCCTGTCGCGATGGCAAAGATGTTGGGGTCGAAGATGATGTCTTCGGGCGGGAAATCGACTTCATCGACCAAGATGCGGTAAGCGCGCTCGCAAATCTCGACCTTGCGCGCAAACGTGTCGGCCTGGCCTTTTTCATCGAAAGCCATCACCACAGCGGCAGCGCCGTAGCGGCGCACCAGCTTCGCTTGGCGTTTGAACTCTTCCACGCCCTCTTTCATGGAGATGGAGTTCACGATGCCCTTGCCCTGGATGCATCGCAAGCCCGCTTCAATCACGCTCCACTTGGAGCTGTCGATCATCACCGGCACACGCGCGATGTCGGGCTCGGAGGCCATGAGGTTGAGAAAACGCACCATGGCCGCTTGGCTGTCGAGCATGGCCTCGTCCATGTTGACGTCGATCACTTGAGCGCCGTTTTCCACCTGTTGGCGCGCCACGGCCAGCGCCTGCTCGAAGTCTCCGGCCAAGACCATGCGGGCAAAGGCCTTGGAGCCGGTGACGTTGGTGCGCTCGCCGATGTTCACGAACAAGGAACCCTGGCCGATGAGTACCGGCTCCAGTCCCGACAAACGCATGGGCTGCACGTCGGGCTGCTGGCCTGACACGGTGGCGCCAGTCGATCCGGCGTGCTCGGGGGAATGGGGCTGGTTCATGGTGGGCGCGGGTTCGGTTGGTTTGGGCGTGCTCAGGCGGCCGTATCGACCGCCTCTGGATAGAACACGCCACGGCCAACGCGCCGGGCGGCCAAGGGCACGGTGGCGTCGTGGATGGCAGCAATGTGTTCTGGCGTGGTGCCGCAGCAGCCCCCGACGATGTTCACCAAGCCTTCCTGGGCAAATTCGCGCAGCAAGCGCGAGGTGACGTCGGGCGTTTCATCGAAACCGGTCTCGCTCATGGGGTTGGGCAGGCCCGCGTTGGGATAGCAGCTGATGAAGGTGTCGCCGGCGGCCCGGTGCAGCTCTTGGATATAGGGCCGCATGAGCGCAGCGCCCAAGGCGCAGTTCAAACCCACGGCCAGCGGTTGCGCGTGGCGCACGCTGTGCCAAAAGGCGGTCACGGTCTGGCCACTCAAGATGCGCCCGGAGGCGTCGGTCACGGTGCCGCTGATGATGAGCGGCAAGCGCTCACCGCTGGCCTCGAACACCTCGTCGATGGCAAACAGGGCGGCGCGGGCGTTCAGCGTGTCGAAGATGGTCTCGACCAAGAGCACATCGGCCCCGCCTTCCATGAGCGCCTCGACTTGCTCGCGATAAGCCAGCCGCAGCGCTTCGAAGTCGACATTGCGCGCGCCGGGGTCGTTCACGTCGGGGCTGATGCTGGCGGTGCGCGGGGTCGGGCCTAAAGCGCCCACCACGAAGTGCGGCTTGGCGGGGGTGCTGTGTCGGTCACAAGCGGCGCGGGCAATGCGGGCCGAGGCCAGATTCATTTCCCGGGCCAAGTGGCCCATGTCGTAATCGTCTTGGGCAATGCTGGTGGCGCCGAAGGTGTTGGTCTCGATCAGGTCGGCACCCGCTGCGAGGTAGCCGTCGTGGATGTCGCCAATGATCTGCGGCTGAGTCAGGCTGAGCAGTTCGTTGTTGCCTTTGACGTCGCGGTGAAAGTCGGCGAAGCGCTCGCCCCGGTACTGAGCCTCGGACAGCTTGAAGCGTTGAATCATGGTGCCCATGGCGCCGTCGAGCACAGCGATGCGATGCGCCAGGATGTCTGGCAAGGCTTGGCCTCGGGTGTAGGCAATGGGCTTCATGGGTCGGTTTTTTGCAGGGTGGTCGATTGTAGAAACGGGTAGCGACAATGCTGCCCATGAAGAATTTGAGCCCTACGCAAGCTTGGCAACTCATCCAGTCCCCCAAGCCACCGCCCGCTTTGGCGCCGCTGTTGCTGGACGTTCGCATGGAAATCGAGTCCATGTACGTCGGGCGTCCGCCCGGTTCGGTCAACGTGCCATGGTACGAATACCCCGAGTTGACGCCTCAGCCCGAAGCCTTTGTCGAGCAAGTCAAGCGCGAGGCTGGGTCCTTGGAGCGTCCGCTCATCCTGATTTGCCGCAGCGGTATCCGGTCTCTTGACGCGGGGCTAGCGCTCGAAGCCGCAGGCTTCACCGACGTGGCCCACGTGGATACGGGGTTTGAAGGCGAGCTGGACGCGCAGTTCCATCGCTCCAAGTTAAGCGGTTGGCGTTTTGAAGGTTTGCCTTGGGAGCAACTATGAGGCGGTGCCATTGAGCGAAAGCAGCATGGCTGGTGCGGCGGAGGTGACGCAGACTGAGGGCACCAACTCGGCACAGGACGCTTTGAAGGAAGCCATCTCGGCGTCTGCCTTGGGCGTGCTGCGCGAGGTGTTTGGCTACCCGCACTTTCGCGGGCTGCAGCAAGACGTGGTCGAGCACGTGAGCGGTGGCGGTGACGCGCTGGTGCTCATGCCTACAGGCGGCGGCAAATCGCTGTGCTACCAGGTGCCAGCCATCGTGCGCCAGAACGCGGGCTTAGGCACCACCGTGGTGGTGTCGCCGCTGATCGCACTCATGCACGACCAGGTGGGGGCCTTGCGAGAAGCCGGTGTGTCAGCGGATTTCCTCAACTCCACGCTGGACAGCGCGCAAACGCAGGCGGTCGAGGCTGCGCTTCGTCGCGGCGAGGTCACGCTGCTCTACGTGGCCCCCGAGCGCTTGCTCACACCGCGATTGCTGGCCTTGCTCGATTTCTTGCATGAACGCGGCGAGTTGGCGCTGTTTGCCATTGACGAGGCGCATTGCGTGAGCCAGTGGGGCCACGACTTTCGCCCCGAGTACAGGGGCTTGGCCGAGCTCATCGGGCGCTACTCGGGCGTGCCGCGCGTGGCGCTCACGGCCACGGCCGATGCGCTGACGCGCGAGGACATCGTCGAGCGTTTGGGGCTGGAGCAAGCGCGACGCTTCGTGGCGAGCTTCGATCGGCCCAACATCCACTACACCATCGTCGAGAAGAACGACCCGACTCGGCAGTTGCTGCGCTTCATCACGCAGGAGCACGCGGGCGAGTCGGGCATCGTCTATGCGCAATCACGCCGCCGCGTGGACGAGCTGGCCGAAACCTTGCGCGCGCACGGCCTGCCGGCGTTGGCATACCACGCGGGCATGGACGCCAGCCAGCGCCAAAAGCACCAAGATCGTTTTTTGCGCGAAGAAGGTCTGGTGATGGTGGCGACCATCGCTTTCGGCATGGGCATCGACAAGCCCGACGTTCGCTTTGTGGCGCACATCGACGCGCCGAAAAACATCGAGGGCTATTACCAAGAAACCGGGCGCGCTGGGCGAGATGGCGCACCGGCCCACGCCTGGATGGCCTACGGCCTGCAAGACGTGGTGCAGCAGCGCCGCATGATCGACGACAGCCCGGCGCAAGACGCCTTTAAGCAAGTGTTGCGCGACAAGCTCGACGCGCTGTTGGCGCTGGCCGAGACCATGGGCTGCCGCCGCGTGCGCCTGTTGCAGTACTTCGGCGAAACACCGCCGGGCGGGCCGGCCTGGCGCTGTGGCCACTGCGACAACTGCACCGACCCGCCCGTGCCTTGGGACGCCAGCGAGGCCGCGCGCAAGCTCATCAGCTGCATGTTGCGCGTGCACCAAGCCAGCGGCTTGGCTTTTGGCGCTGGCCACCTGATCGATATCTTGCGCGGCCAAGCGGGGCCCAAGGTGTTGCAGCACGGGCACGAGCGTCTGAGCACCTTTGGAATTGGTGCCGACCTGAGCGAGGTGCAGTGGCGCAGCGTGCTGCGCCAGCTGGTCGCGATCGACGCGGTGCAGGTGAGCCCTGGCGAGTTCCGCACGCTGGAGCCGGGCCCGGCAGCGCGTGCCGTGCTGCGCGGCGAGACTTCGGTGGTGCTGCGGGCCGCGCAAGCTGCGCCAGCAGGGCATCAACCGGGGGCGCGAGGCGGTCGCAGCGCCCGCGGCAGGCCCGGTACGCGTGCGCCGCAAGCCGGGAAGCCCGAAGACTTGGCGCTGGATGCAGAAGCCCAGGTTCGCTTGGCAGCCCTGAAGCACTGGCGCGCCGAGGTGGCGCGCGCACACCAGTTGCCGGCGTTTGTCATCTTCCACGACAGCACCCTTCGGGCCCTGGCTGCGCAGGCACCACAGCATCTGGAGGGGCTGAGCAGCATCAGCGGCATTGGCCAACGCAAGCTCGATGCCTACGGGCCGGACTTGCTGGCCGTGATGGCAGGTCGCGCGCCCGAGGGCTCGGCGTGAGCTTCCTCGGCCAGTGCAAGGTCCGGCACCGGGTTCGACCGGGCTTCGAACTTGCCCGAAGAAAGGCTTCAAGGGGTGCAGTGCTGCTGTGGCCGCTGCCCGCTTTGCTGGTTTGGGGCTGCGGCTGGGCGCTGCTGCTGCTGCTGCTGCGCGCAGGCTGGTCGGTGGCGGCGGCGGCAGGTGTGGGCATGGTGCTGGTGTCGGTGCTGTCGTTCATGGGCGACAGCCCCTGGCGACGCCGCTTCATCATGCTGGGCTTTCCGTTGTCGGTGGGCGTGGCGGTGTGGTCAGCCGGGGACGCTGCGTGGGTGCAGTCTGGGGTCACACTCAGCGCTGGGGGCGATGCCGGTTTTGACGCGGGCGCGTGGTGGTGGCTGCTGGGTGCTGGCGTTTTGGCCGTTGTCTACCCGGTGCGGCGATGGCAGGACGCGCCTTGGTATCCCACGCCCGCGGGTGCGCTGTCGGGCCTGCCGGCACACGTGAGGTGGACGCCAGATGACGCGCCCGTGCTGGACGCTGGCTGCGGCACGGGTGCGGGGCTGCGCGCCCTTCGCCAGGCTTTCCCCCAGGCCTCATTGCAGGGTGTGGAGTGGAGCTGGCCCCTGGTGCTGCTGTGCCGGTGGCGCTGCCCCTTCGCGCAGGTGCGCCAAGGCGACTTTTGGCGTGAAGACTGGTCGCCCTTCGGCTTGGTCTACTTGTTTGCCCGGCCCGAGAGCATGGCCCGCGCCGCTGCCAAAGCCACCACCGAGATGCGCCCTGGCACCTGGCTGGTCAGCCTCGATTTCGAGGCCACCGAATGGCAAGCCCAGCACCAACTGCTCACCGAGGACGGCCGGTCTTTATGGCTCTATGCCATGCCCATGGTGAGCAAAGAGCAGGCGGGCGCAGATGGAACCGGCGCTTCAGGCCCTGAACAAGATCAGCTCCATCAACGTCCCATCACACCATGATCCAACTGCAAGACATCCAAGATGCGGCACAGCGCCTGAGCGGCCAAGTGCAAGACACACCCTGCCTGGGCTCGCGCACCTTGTCCGACATCACGGGCGCTGAAGTGTTTCTGAAGTTCGAGAACCTGCAGTTCACGGCCTCTTTCAAGGAGCGCGGTGCCTGCAACCGCCTCAGCTTGCTGTGCACTGGTGGCCAAAGGCCCCAAGGCGTGGTCGCCATGAGTGCCGGCAACCACGCTCAGGGCGTGGCCTACCACGCGCAGCGCCTGGGGCTGCGGGCGGTGATCGTCATGCCGCGCTTCACGCCGGGCGTGAAGGTGGAGCGCACGCGGGGTTTTGGTGCCGAGGTGGTCTTGCACGGCGACAGCCTGGACGAGGCCCGGGCCCACGCACAAACCTTGGCCGAGCAGGGTCTGACGCTGGTCCACCCCTACGACGACGAAGCCGTGATGGCCGGGCAAGGCACTGTGGCGCTGGAGATGCTGCGCGCGCAACCCAGCATCGACACCCTGGTGGTGGCGGTCGGGGGCGGTGGGCTGATTGCCGGCATGGCCACTGCAGCGCGCGCGCTGCGCCCGGACATCCGCATCGTCGGCGTGCAGACCTCGCGCTTTCCAGCCATGTTCAACAGCATCAAAGGCACGCAGCACCCGCAGGGCGCCAGCACCATTGCAGAGGGCATTGCCGTGGGCAGCCCCGGTGTGTTCACGCGCGAAGTCATCGCCCAGCGCGTGGACGACCTGTTGCTGGTGGACGAGGGCGACATCGAACAGGCGGTATTGATGCTGCTGGAGGTGGAAAAGACCGTCGTGGAGGGCGCAGGGGCCGCGGGTCTGGCGGCCCTGCTGCGCCACCCGGAGCAGTTTCAGGGTCGGCGCGTCGGCCTGGTGCTTTGCGGCGGCAACATCGACCCGCTGCTGATGGCCTCCATCATCCAGCGCGGCATGGTGCGCGCCGGGCGTCTGGCACGGGTGCGCGTGAGTGCGCGCGACGTGCCTGGCTCGCTGGCGCACATCACCGCGCTGGTAGCCGAAGCGGGCGCCAACATTGACGAGGTGCACCATCAACGGGCCTTCACGGTGCTGTCGGCGCAAAACGTCGAGATCGAACTGGTGGTGCAAACCCGCGGCCCGGCCCATGTGCAAGACCTGCTGGCGCGGTTGCGCTCGGCTGGCATGGAAGCCGCGCTGGTGTAGCGCCAGCCAGCTCCAAGGCTGTCGATCTGCCCGGCCTAGAATTTGGATTCCACCCAACAAGGCTCCCCATGTCCGATCACCACACCCCAGACCACGCCGACGCCCCAGCTGACGAGGTGGAAAAAATCGTCCACTTGATGCCCATCGTCTTGCCCCTCGTGGGCGGCGTGCTGATGTTTCTGCTGGCCTTTATCGCGGTCTCGATGGCTTGATCCGGCCAGCGGTCTCCAGCGCCCCTGAGTCGAGTTTGGCGGGTTTCAGCGAAGCCCAGCGCAGCCCCTGCGCATAAACCCATGCCTGAACCGCATAACGTTTGGCCTTAACCGTTTGGTAACTTGGGGTACGGTTCATAGAATCTGCCGCCTGTCGCCCAGGTTCGTGAACCACCCCACACCGCCTGGCCCGCCCACCCACCCGGTGGGGCCTTTCAAGGCAATGCACGGCAGAGCAGGGCAGAAACCGCCGAAAGGTGCCGCTGCAAGCAGTCTTCCCCGTTTTGTTCCTTGCGGTCAGCGCCGTAGCCCAGAGCACTGCCGGGCCTGTGAGCTGATGAGGCTACAGGCCTCGCCCACGCCCGGCGGTGTTGACCCCAAGAAATTCAACTTCAGGAGCGTTCATGAACTCACCCGTGATGCAAGGTCTGAACTTGCAAGCCCCGCCCCAAGCACGCAACGCCCGGTTGCTGGCTTGGGTGGCCGACATGGTGGCGCTGTGCAAGCCAGACGACATCCATTGGTGCGACGGCAGTGAGTCCGAATACCAGCAGTTTTGCGAGCGTTTGGTCGAGAGCGGCACCTTCAAGCGCCTGAACCCCGCGCTGCGGCCCAACTCCTTCCTGGCGCGGTCTGACCCGTCCGATGTGGCCCGCGTCGAAGACCGCACCTTCATTTGCAGCGAACACAAAGCAGACGCCGGCCCGACCAACCATTGGGTGGCCCCAGCCGTCATGCGCGCCACCCTGCAGCCGCTGTTTGATGGCTGCATGCGCGGGCGCACGATGTACGTGGTGCCGTTCTCGATGGGCCCGCTCGGCTCGCCCATTGCGCACATTGGCGTGGAGCTCTCCGACAGCCCTTACGTGGCGGTGAACATGAAGATCATGACGCGCATGGGCAGCGCCGTGCTCGACGTGCTGGGCACCGACGGCGACTTCGTGCCTTGCGTGCACACCGTGGGCGCACCCCTGCAGCCGGGGCAGCAAGACGTGGCCTGGCCCTGCAACAAAACCAAGTACATCGTTCACTACCCCGAGTCGCGCGAAATCTGGAGCTATGGCTCAGGCTACGGCGGTAACGCGCTGCTGGGCAAGAAGTGTTTTGCGCTGCGCATTGCCAGCACCATGGGGCGGGCAGAGGCAGCGCAAGGCAGTGCCGGCTGGTTGGCCGAGCACATGCTGATCTTGGGCGTGACCAGCCCCGCAGGCAAGAAGTACCACATGGCAGCCGCTTTCCCCAGCGCTTGTGGCAAGACCAACTTCGCCATGCTCATTCCGCCACCAGCGCTGGCCGGGTGGACAGTCAGCACGATCGGTGACGACATCGCCTGGATCAAACCCGGCGCCGACGGACGGCTGTATGCCATCAACCCGGAGGCCGGCTACTTTGGCGTGGCACCCGGCACCAACACGCTGACCAACCCCAATTGCATGGCCAGCCTGACGCACGACGCCATCTTTACCAACGTGGCGCTCACCGACGACGGCGATGTGTGGTGGGAGGGCATGGGCCCCGCACCCGAGCACTGCATCGACTGGCAAGGCCGTGAATGGACGCCTGCCATTGCCCGCGATCAGGCAGAAGGTGGCAAGCCCCGCGCTGCAGCCCACCCCAACGCGCGCTTCACCGTGGCGGCCACCAACAACCCGGCGCTGGACGAGGCCTGGGACAGCCCGGCCGGTGTGCCCATCGACGCCTTTATTTTTGGCGGCAGGCGCAGCACCACCGTGCCACTGGTGACCGAGGCCAGAAACTGGGTGGAAGGCGTCTACGCAGCTGCCACCATGGGCTCCGAGACCACGGCTGCGGCAGCGGGGCAGCAGGGCGTGGTGCGCCGAGACCCATTTGCCATGCTGCCTTTCATGGGCTATCACATGGGCGACTATTTCCAGCATTGGTTGGACTTGGGGGCCAGGCTGCAAGCCGGCGGCGCCGTGCTACCGCGCATCTTCACCACCAACTGGTTCCGCAAGGGCGCAGACGGCCAGTTCATTTGGCCCGGCTACGGTGAAAACATGCGCGTGCTGCAGTGGATGGTCGAGCGCATCGAAGGGCGTGCAAGGGGAAACGAGCATGTCACTGGCATCAGCCCCAGTTACGATGAAATCTGTTGGGACGGCCTCGATTTCAGCCGTGCGCAGTTCGAGCAGGTGATGGGCACCGATGCACCTTCGATGCAAGCTGAACTGGCACTGCATTCCGAGCTGTTTCACCAGCTAAAAGACCGCCTGCCGACAGTGCTCGAGGAGACAAAAACCGCGATGGAGGGCCGCTTGGCGGCTGCCTGAAGACGGTCCATCCGCTGCAAGGCCATCCACCAGGTTTGCAGCGGCGAGTTCACTCATCGGATTTGCCCCGCACCCGGGCGCAAACCCAGCAGCCGCCCCGGCCAAAAACCGGGGCGGTTTCGTTTTTAGCGGCAAGCCCATGAACGACCGACACGCACCACCCCCCGGCGTCAGCGCCTCTTCGCTGGAAGACGCGCGCAGGCAACGCTGGGCGCTCATGCTGCTGTGGATAACGCCTGCTTTGTGGGCCGTGAACTACATCGTGGCCCGCAAAGCCCCGGGCGTGGCGGAGCCGCACATGCTGGCCGCAGCGCGCTGGGCATTGGCTGGCCTAGTGCTGTGTCTCCTGGCGGGCCATGAGCTGTGGCGCCACCGGGTGCAGGTGCTCAAGGTCTGGCCGCAGTACATGGTGCTGGGCTTTTTCGGCATGTTGGTGTGCGGTGCTTGGGTGTACGAGGGTGCTCGCTCGACCAGTGCCATGAACATTGCGCTGATCTATTCGGCCTCGCCGGTGCTGATCGCGCTGGGGGCGGTGGTCTGGCTGGGCGAGCGCTTCAGCTGGCGACAGGCGGTCGGGGTGCTGCTGGCCATGGCTGGCGTGCTGCACGTCATCGTGCGCGGCCAGTGGCTCGCACTGGGCTCTGTGGTGTGGGTTCCCGGCGATGGCTGGATCGTGCTGGCGATGCTGTCCTGGGCTGCCTACGCGCTGCTGCTGAAAAAGTGGGTAAGCCCGCTCAGCCCGACCGCTCGACTGGCGGCCACTTGCATCGGTGGCGTGATCGTGTTGCTGCCACCGGCGCTGTGGGAGTGGGCTCAGGCGGACCGGCCGCCTTGGGGCTGGGCTGCCACCGGCCTGGCCGTTACAGCAGGGCTCGTTCCGGGCGTTGGCGCTTATTTGGCCTACAGCTTTTCCCAGAAGGTGCTGGGTGCCAGCCGAGTAGCGGCCAGCCTGTACTTAGGGCCTTTGTATGCCGCGTTCGCAGCATGGGGTGTTCTGGGTGAGCCGCTGGGTGCGCACCACGCAGCAGGCGCTGCACTCATCTTGCCGGGCATTTACTTGGTAACTCGCCCGGCACGCTGACGCCCAGCTCAAAGGTATAAGTAAGGTTCCCAGCGGCGGCCCAGCGGCATACCGACGGCTTGTTCGCCTGCGGCGCGGGTCTGCGCGGCTTGCAGGTCGGCCATCACGCGCGGGTCGCGGGCTGCCAGAGCCAGCAGGCGCGCATCAGCGCGGTCTCGGGCGCGGCGGGCAGCTTGTGCGTCCAACCAAGCAATTGTTTGGCGGGCCAAAGCGCGCGTCAGGGGCGCTGCCAGCACCAAGGCGCTGAAGGCAACCACCCAAAGCGCCATCCACACCGCCAGCCACTGGCCGTCTGCCCATTGGTCCACCACCTGGTCGGCTACCACCAGCAAGCTGGCAACCACCGCGGCCAGCAACAGGGTGGCCAAGCTGCGCGCCGCGCTGACGCGCTCCAAGGCGCTCTTTGCATGGCCGGCCAGGGCTTCAGCGCGCTGCACGCCAGGGTGTTCGGTGGGGAAGTCGGGGATGACAAAGCGGGCGGTGGTCATGGTAGGTACTCCTGGATGACGGGTGAAAGAGGAAAAAAGAGGGAGGCAATCGTTCGGGACAGGGCAGATGCTAGGGTTTACCCGTGTCGTTCGCCAGTTGATGTTCATGATGAACTACATTCACCCACGTGATGACTAAGCCGCCTGCCGTCAACTTTCGTCAGCTCGATCTGAACCTGCTGCGCGTGTTTGACGCCGTCATGGCAGAGCGCCACCTGACCCGCGCCGCAGAGCGCCTGTCTCTCACCCAGCCCGCGGTCAGCAACGCTTTGCGTCGCCTGCGCGACACCTTGGGCGACGACTTGCTGCGCAAAAGTGCCGGCGGCATGAGCCCCACTCCGAGGGCGCAGGCACTGTGGCCAGCCGTGCGCGAGGCCTTGCAAAAGCTGGAGCAAACACTGGCCCCGCAAGCCTTCAACCCTGCATTGGCCAACACCAGCTTCGTGCTGGCGATGGCAGACGCCACCGCAGCCGAGCTGATGCCTGGGCTGGCCGATACGCTCGAGCGCGAAGCGCCCAAGGTGTCGCTTCGCGTCGTGCCGCTGACCACCCGCGACCCGCGCCGCCTGCTGCAAGAAGAACAGGCGCACTTGGCGGTGGGCTACTTCCCGGCGGTGTTGGCCGACCTGACTGCGCGACACCAAGCTGGCGAAGTCATTGGATTTGCGCACCAGCGGCTCTACGACGGGCAATATGTTTGCGTCATGCGCGAGGGCCATCCTTTGGCCAGAGGCCCGCTC
Source organism: Comamonadaceae bacterium (assembly GCA_027483665.1). GTDB lineage: Bacteria > Pseudomonadota > Gammaproteobacteria > Burkholderiales > Burkholderiaceae_C > JAIXUC01. The sequence goes on from JAIXUC010000020.1 coordinate 162,921, forward strand.
ACGCTGGACCGGTTTTGTCAGGCGCGCCACATGCTGGTGAGTTTTTCTGGGCGGCCCTTTGGCTTTGTCGACGAGGCCTTGGCCGCGCTGGGCCGCGAGCGCCGCGTGGTCCTCACCGTCAACCAGTTCTTCACGGCCGGCCAGGTGGTGACCCAGTCCAACCTGCTCACCGTGCTGCCACGCCACTTCGTGCGCGTTACCGGCATGGCCGACCAACTCGTGTTGCGCGAACTGCCGCTCGACGTCCCGACCGTCCACGTCGATGCGCTGTGGCACCGCCACGCGCAGCACGACAGCGCACACCAATGGCTGCGGCATGCGGTAGCCCAAGCCGCGCAGCGCGCCTTTGCCTGATGCACATCCAGCTTCTGTCCGACCTTCACCTCGAAGCTCAACCCCACTGGCAGCCTACGCCGGCGCCTGGGGCCGACGTGCTGGTGCTGGCCGGCGACATCGGCTCTTACCAAACCGGCTCCTTGCTGGCCGACACCGACTTCGGCCTGGCGCGGTTTTCCCCTCGCCACGGCTGGCCCACACCCGTGATTTATGTTCCTGGCAACCACGAGTACGACGGCCTGGACTTTGACGAAACCCATCAGCGACTGCAAGAAGTCTGCGCCCGGCTTGAGCTGATCTGGCTGGAGCGCGAAAGCATCGACCTCATGGGCGTGCAATTCATCGGCACGACGCTGTGGACCGACTTCGACGCCTTGGCTGCACAGGTTCGGCCGGCGCGCGCAGTGACTGCACGCCACAAAGCCTTTCGCGCAGCCAACTACTACCTCAGCAAAACCGGTGGCACCCGCTCGGGCGCGCCTTTGCTGGCCGAAGGCGTGCGAGAGCTGGGCCTGGCCTGCCAAGCTTGGCTGCGTGAAGCCTTGGCCAAACCCTGTGAAGGCCCTCGCGTGGTTGTCACTCACTTCGCGCCCAGTCTGCGCAGCGCTGACCCCCGCTACGGCCTGATACCGGGGACAGCGGGCTTTTGCAATGCGCTCGACGATTGGCTGCCCAGCGCAGATCTTTGGTTGCACGGCCACCTGCACGCACCCAGCGACTATGTGCACTTGGGCTGCCGGGTGGTCGCCAACCCACTGGGCTACGCCGCCAAGGGCGAGCAGCATGCTTTTTTACCCACGGCTCTATGGACCGTTGCAGCAGGCTCCCGTCGGCCCAGTCAGGCCGCTACATCCTGAAATACATACGAATTAGTAGGTTTTAAGACCAGACAGTTCATAGTGATACTAATCGGTTCATATACTGCACTTCGTTTTGAAATTTCTCAAAACGCACCCGAATCCAATTGGAGAGCGCAATGATGAAGAAAACCCTGATCGCCTTGGCCCTGACTGTGGGCGCTACCGCCTCGGCTTTCGCCGCAGACATCGTCGACACCGCCGTGAAGGCCGGCAACTTCAAGACCCTCGTGACTGCCGTGCAGGCCGCTGGTCTGGTCGACACGCTCAAGGGCCCCGGTCCTTTCACGGTCTTCGCACCCACCGACGAAGCCTTCGCCAAAGTGCCGAAGGCCACGCTGGACGCGCTGCTCAAGGACAAAGCCGCACTGACCAAGGTGCTGACCTATCACGTGGTGCCAGGCAAGGTGATGGCCAAGGACGTGAAGGCCGGTAATGTCAAGACCGTCCAAGGTCAAGACATCACTTTGGCCACCATGGGCGGCGTGACCGTCAACGGTGCCAAGGTTGTCAAGGCTGACGTGGCCGCCAGCAACGGCGTGATTCACGCCATCGACACGGTCATCATGCCCAAGTAATTTTGGGCAATCGCTCGGCCCCAAGCGGCTGGAGCTGGATGAACTGAACAACGGCGGGGTAACCCGCAGTTTTCCTGAACAACGGCGGGGCAACCCGCCGTTTTCCTTTTGGGGCTTGACTTGGCGCAAAGCAGCGGCGGCGCAGCGACCTACACTGCCTGAAACCCTCACTAGAAAAGGAAGCCCCATGAAGATTCTGTTGGCTGTCGATGGCAGCAAATTCACCAAAAAGATGCTGGCCTACATGACCACCCATGAGGAGCTGCTCAATGCCCGCCACGAAGTGACCCTGATCACCGTGCAGCCGCAGTTGCCGCCTAGGGCGCGCGCCGTGGTGGGCAAAGAGGTGGTGCAGAGCTATCAGGCCGAGGAAGCGCAAAAGGTCCTGGCCCCCGTGGCGAAGTTTCTGGAGCGCCACGGCGTAAAGGTCAGCAGCGAATGGAAGGTAGGCCACGCGGCTGAGGTGATTGCCAAACTGGCCGACTCCGGCAAGTTCGACCTGCTGGTCATGGGCTCACACGGTCATGGCGTGCTGGGCAACCTGGTGATGGGCTCGGTGGCCACTTCGGTGTTGGCCAACTGCAAGGTGCCGGTGCTGCTCGTGCGCTGAAGCGCTGCGCTGTGCCCAACAAAAAGGCCGCTCATGCGGCCTTTTTCTGTTGCGGCTCTGAGGCGCCGCCCCGATCTATCGGGCGTTCAGCCCTTCGAAGCAGGTGCTGATGACCAAATCGATGATCTGTTCATCCGTGTGCTGCGCGCCCAGCTTCAGAAACTCGAGCACCGGGTCGCAGGCTCTGGCGTACAGGGTGTAGAGCACGGCCAAGGCCGGCAGCTTGGGGTTGATGACACCTTCGGCCTGCGCCTGCTCAATCCAGCCGCCCAAGGTGTCACTGACCTCCATGAGGCCGTCTGTGTACTCGCGGTTGGCCAGGAGCGTGGTGCGCAAGGTGGAGTTTTGGCTGGGCAGCGAGGGCATTTCTCCAGCCAGTTGCAGGGCCATGGTCCAGCGGGCCACGGCGCGCAGACGCTCGGCTGGCTTTTGCTCTGCGGGCAGGCTGCGCAAAAAGTCTTGTGCCCGGCGCATGACGCGCACCATGGCCGCAGCGGCCAAGTCTTCTTTGCTGGGAAAGTGCTTGTACAGGCTGGCTTTGGCAATGCCCACCGAAGCGGCGACCTCGTCCACGGTCATGGCGTCGAAGCCTTTTTCGGCCAGCAGTCGATTGACCGTGAGGACGATGGCGTCCTCTCTGGCCTGCAGCATTTGCTCTTTGAAAGAGACTTTGGCGGGTTGTCTGGCGTTCATCGAGCAACAGTTTAGTCGCAGGGGTTGTAACCTGGACGCCAAGTATGTTTTTGGACCGGGACGTCACATCTTGGTCGGCCCGATCAACTGGTCGATCGGCCACCCGGTCAGCAAAGTCCGCTCAGTTTTGCTTGCGCTGCACAAACAGGTTTCGCCGCGCATCCTGCGGGTAGGCGAAAGTGACCGCCCCGCCTCGCACCGTGCCCATGACCAGCATGTTGGAGGTGACCGCGTCTTTGTCTTGCACGGTGAAGGGCCGCTCGTAGGTGGCGACCACGCCGTAATAGGTGCGCATGTCGCCTTCGAGCGCGGCCTTGATGGCCGGGCCGGTCACGTTGCCGTTGGGCACACGGAACATGGCGTAGAGCAGCAAGTAGACCGCGTCGTAGCCCTGGGCTGCCGCCATCGGCACCGGAATGCGCGAGACGCTGTACTTGCGCGCATAACTGGTCAGGAAGGCGGCACGGCGCTCGTTGCTGGGCTCGGCGATGAAGGTTTGCGCCATCAGCGCGCCTTCTGCTGCGTCCTTGGCACCATCGATGAAAAACGGGAAAGACAGCGGCCAGGCACCCACTTGCGGCACCGCCCAGTTCAGTGCCTTGCGGCTCAGTGCAATCGTGGCGTTTTCCGGCCCCACGGTGTAGCTGAAGACGACGTTGGCGCCCGCCTCGCGGGCCGCTTTCAAAGGCTCGGTCAGGTCTTTGACACCCAGCGCAAAGCGCGCCACGTACACGGGCTTGAGTTGCCGGGCGGCCATGGCGGCTTCGACGTCTTTCAGGCCGGCCTCGCCATAACCGGTGGTGTCGGCAAAGATGGCCACCCGCGTCCAGCCGCGCTTGATGAGGTCTTCCACCACGAACGGGGCCTGGATGGCGTCACGCGCGGAGTTGCGGAAGATGTAACTTTGGGGCGCTGGGTATTTCGCGGTCACAGGCGTGCCGGTGGCGCAGGGCACCAGCAAGGGCACGCGGTTGTTCTGAAACACCTCCAGCGAAGCCATGGCGACGCCGGTATTGCAAAAGCCCACGGTCGCAACCACGCCTTCCTTCACCAGCTCTTCGCTGACCTTGCGGCCCACGTCGGGCTTGCCCTCGTCGTCGCGGATGACCAGCTCGACCGGCCTCCCTAAGTAGCCGCCCACGGCGTTGATTTCATCAATGGCCATTTGCACGCCTCGGCGCATGGGCATGCCGAAGTCGGCCGAGGGGCCGGTGAAGGGCCCCACAAGACCTAATTTGATCTTGCCGGCGGCACCCTGCGCAGAAGCAGCCAGGGAGATGCCGACCAAAGACAGCGCCAGGGCGGCGCTGGCCACCCGACGACAAACGTTGTGCATGAGACGTCTCCAAGGTGCGGCGTCGAGCTGCCCTCCTTGGGCAGCCAGCACCGACCGGTTTTTATTGGTTTTACCTCGCTGAAGCAGCGCGGCTTGTGTCGGCAAAAGGATAGACCTGAACCGTCAGGCTTCCATCAGGGCTGACCATGAGGGCCAGTCAAACGCTCGGCCGCTGCTGCTGCGAGCGCGCGGGTCAGGCCGTCTAGCAAATCGGAGCTGAGGTTCCAGCAATGCCAGTAAAGCGCCACGGGCACGCGCGTGGCCGGGGCCACGTCGACCAATTGACCGGCGTCCAACAGCCCCTGCACCAGCAACTGCGGCACCACGCTCACGCCCCAGCCTGCCAGCACCGCGCGCACCTGGCCCTCGGAGCTGGGCACGAACACCTGCGGCAGGGCCACGCGCGGCAGGCCCATGGCGCGGCTGACGAACTCGGCTTGCATGTCGTCCTTGCGGTTGAAAGCGACGTAGGTGAGTGCGCGAAAGTTGCCAGCATCCAAACCCTGTGGGCAGTGGGCTGCGGCGTAGGCCGGTGAAGCCACGGCCAGGTAGTCCATCGAGCCCAGCGCTTGCACGCGACAGCCGCGCAGGGCCTGGCCGACCGTGGTGACGCAGCCCAGCACGTGGCCTTGGCGCAGCCAGTCGTGGGTGAAGTCTTGGTCGTCGGTGATGATTTCCAGCGGCAGGCCTTGTTGCACCAGCGCGTCCAGCGCTGGCAGCACCCAGGTGGCCAGGCTGTCGGCGTTCACCGCAATCGACAAGCGTTCGTCCTCGCGCCGGGCATGGCTGGTGCTGGGGGCCAATTCGCGCAGGTCGCGCTCCAGGTCGGCGCGCAGCAGGCGCTGCATGCGGGTGTGCTTGAGCAGCAGTTGCCCGGCTGCCGTGGCGCGCAGCGGCCGGCTGCGCACCAGCAGCACCGTGCCGGCTTGGGCTTCGAGTGCGCGCAGGCGCTGCGACACCGCCGACTGCGTGATGTTCAAGCGCCGCGCCGCGCGCTCAAAGCCGCCTTCCTCAACGATGGCGGCCAAGCATTCCAGGGCGTGGGGGTCGAAGCTGCTCATATAAGGCTGGCTGATGAATCGGCTGTTTGGGTGATTCTGCTTTTGTTCGAATGCCCTGTGTTGGACACTCGCGCTCCATGAAAACCATCATCTTGGGTGCCGGGATCATCGGCGTGAGCACGGCTTGGCACTTGTTGGCGCGCGGCCACGAGGTCGTTGTGGTGGACCGGCAAGACGACGCCGCGCTGGAAACCAGCTTTGGCAACGCGGCACAAATCTCGGTGAGCTACTGCGAGCCTTGGGCCAACCCAGAAGCCCCGCTGAAGATGCTGAAGTGGATGTTCAGCAACGAGTCGCCCCTGTTGTTTCGCCCGCAGCTCGACTGGCAGCAATGGCGCTGGGGCTTGCAGTTTCTGGCGCAGTGCAACAGCGCCGCCTTTGAGCGCAACCTGGCACAAATCGTGGCACTCGGCGCCTACAGCCACGCCGCACTCAAAGACGTGGTGGCGCAAACCGGCATCAGCTACCACCGGCTGGAGCGCGGCATTGCGCACTACTACACCGACCAAAAATCCTTCGACGCTGCAGCCGACGCTGCAGCGCTCATGCGCCGCTATGGCGTGCAGCGCCAAGTGATCAGCCGCGAAGAGCTGCTCAAGATCGAACCGGCCTTTCGCAGCTTTGGCGCGCAGATCGTGGGCGGCACCTTCACGCCCAGCGACGAATCGGGCGACGCCCGCGTGTTCACCCAGGCACTGGCCCGCCTGTGTGCCGAGCGCGGCGCGCAGTTTCTCTATGGCCACGACATCGAAGCGCTGAGCACCGCGGGCGGCCAGGTGGAATCGGTTCGCGTGCGTCAGCGCGGACAAACCGGGGGCACACACAGCGGCCAAGCACAAACCCTCACGGGTGACGCCTTTGTGGTGGCCTGCGGTTCCTACAGCGCGCCGTTGCTGCGAGGCGTGGGCGTGGACTTGCCCATCTACCCCGGCAAGGGCTACAGCGCCACGCTGCCCATCTTGAGGCCCGAAGCCGCGCCTTTCGTGAGCACCATCGACGACCAACTCAAGTGCGCCATGTCGCGCTTGGGTGACCAGTTGCGCGTGGCGGGCACCATCGAGCTGGGTGGCTTTGATTTGGCGCTGAACACGCCCACGGCCCGCGCCCGTTGCGAGATGTTGGTGCGCCGCATCGAACAGGTGCTGCCCGGCGTGTGCGACACGCGCCTGCCCGCCCAAGGCGGCCAGCCGCAGTTCTGGGCCGGCTTGCGCCCGGCCACACCCACCAACATCCCCTACATCGGCCGCACCCGCGTCGGCAAACTCTGGGTCAACGCCGGGCACGGCACGCTGGGCTGGACGCACGGCGCGGGCTCGGGCAAGGCCATGGCCGAGTTGCTCAGCGGCCTGCAACCCGACATGCCCGAGTTCGGCTTTTTGGGGTTTGAAGCGGCGCACAAACCGCGCAACACGCAGCAGGCTGCAGCGGCTTGATCAGCCCGTGCGTCTAGGCGGTCAAGCGACGACCTCGCGCACAAAGCCGCGCACGCCCGCCACCAACGCGTCCACATCGGCGGCTTGTGTGTCGGGGCAGACCAGCATCATGTTGTGAAACGGCGTGATCAGCAGGCCCCGGTTCAGCAGGTAGAGGTGCAGCAGGCCTTCCAACTCACCATCCAGCATGGCCCCGGCTTGGGTGCCGTTGCGCGGTGGCTGGGCGCTGAACTGCAGCTCGGTGCGCGCACCCACTTGGGTGACGCACCAGGGCAGGCCGGCTTCTGACACGACGGCGCGCAAGCCTTCGGCCAAGCGCTCGGCCAGGGCCAGCATGTGTGCGTAGGCCGCATCGGTCATCACCTCGGCCAGCGTGGCGCGTACGGCGGCCATGGCCAACAGCCCGGCTGTGAGCGTGGTGCCAATGCCGGAGTGCCCGGGCGGGGCCTGGCGCTTGGCGCGCTGCGCCCGCTCGGCCACATCGGCGGCAAAGCCGTACACCGCGCAGGGCACGCCGCCACCCACGGGCTTGCCCAACACCAGCAAGTCGGGCTGCAGGCCATGGGTGCGGGTGTAGCCGCCGGGGCCGGTGCTGATGGTGTGGGTCTCGTCGATCAGCAACAGGCTGCCCGCTGCGCGGATGAGCGCTTGCGCCGCCTCCCAGTAGCCGGGGTCGGGCAGCACCATGCCAATGTTGGTCATGACCGGCTCTGCCAGCACGCAGGCCACGCGGCCATCGGCCAGTGCTGCGGCGAGTGCGGGCAAGTCGTTGAACTCGACCACGCGGGTGTGGGCTCTGACGTCGACCACCTGGCCCAGCAAGCTGTCGCGCAAGTGCGGCTGGCCGTCGATGAGGTCCACAAACACGTCGTCCACCGTGCCGTGGTAGCAGCCGTTGAACACCACGATCTGGTCGCGCCCGGTGGCCGCACGTGCCCAGCGGATGGCGAACCGGTTGGCATCCGACGCGGTCATGGCGAACTGCCACATGGGCAGGCCGAAGCGGCGCGCCAACTCTGCGGCCACCCAGGCGGCGTCGGCGCTTGGCAGCATGGTGGTCAGGCCGCGCTCGGCTTGGGCTGCGATGGCGCGCGCCACGGGTGCCGGCGAGTGGCCGAACATGGCACCGGTGTCGCCCAAGCAAAAGTCCACCCGGCAGTGACCGTCCACATCCCACAGATGTGCGCCTTGGGCCCGCTCGACAAACAGTGGATGCGGGGTGGACCAGTCGTTCATCCAATGCAGGGGCACGCCAAACAGCCAGTGCTGCTCGCACTGCGCGGCCAGGGCGCGGGATTTCGGATGCGCCGCATCGAAGGCGCTGCGCTCGGCGGCCAACAAGGTTTGCGCGCGCGGCCAGTCGATGCCTGTGCGCGTGGGGCTTGGATGGGCGGCAGGTTCTGGGCTTGGCATGGTTGGATGATGATGCGCCGTGGGCCTTCGCGGCGGAGCCACCTGGGGCTTGTCGTTTGGGGCCACCGAGTGCTTTGCTGGCCTGCGTTGCTGGTGCTGCATGTCCTCTGTCTCAGCCTACAACACCGTTCGGGCTGAGCTTGTCGAAGCCAGCGCGAGCCCTTCGACAGGTCTGTCTGGGCTTCCCCTCATGCTCGAACGGCTGGCGTGTGCTGCGCCGCTCATGTCCCCCGGGCCAGGCTGCGCCTGACCCTCCTCCTTGACTTCGCTTTGCAGCACACACCACCCGCTCGAGCGGGATGCGGGTGGGCGCGCTGTCAGCTTGGCACGCGCGGTTCAAGTGCTCTTCGGGTCATCGCCACCCGCCAGCCAAAGTGCTTCCACCTGGCAGGGCTTCGACAAACCCAGCCAAAACAGCCGATGGTTCGGCGCGAAGGCTTATCGGCTCCGCGCCAACAGCGTGGCTCAGCTCGAACGGGTGTGGTGTGTTGCAGAGCGAAGTCAAGGAGGAGGCTTTGGCCGCAGGCCGAGGCCGGGGGACATGAGCGGCGCAGCACACCACGCCCGTTCGAGCCCGAAGAGATGCCACGCCCGCAGTGACCTTCATCGAACGCCGCCAACGCGCAAATGCGCCGACAGGCAAAGCCAACAGACGTCAATCCGCCAAAGCCACAGGCCCCCAAACCGGGTACAGGTCCCCAGGCCCCGGGTTGTCTGTGTGGGTCTTTCCGCCCAGGTGGTGCACGATGCCCCAGACCGCGTTGAGCGAGGTTTGCACCGCGCCTTCCACCCAAGCGGGTGTCCAACTCACGTCGTCACCCGCGATGAACATGCCGCGCTGCTCGGGCGGGAGGCCGTCTTGCATGAAGTGGCCGTACATGCGGTGGTTGTAGCGGTAGTGGCCGGGCAGCGCGCCCTTGAAGGCGCCCAGGAAATGCGGGTCTGCCTCCCAAGAAACGGTGATGGGGTCGCCAATGATGTGGCTGGCAATGTCCACGTCGGGGTAGATCTTTTTCAGCGCGTCCAGCGCCAGGCGCACACGCTTGTCCACCGGCTGCGGCAGCATCTTGAGCGCGTCGCCCATCCAGGCGTAGCTCAGGCACATGACGCCGGGCTGGCCGGGGCCGTTGTCAAACAAATAGGTGCCGCGCGTGAGGCGGTCGGTGAGCGTCATGCTCATCACCTGGCGGCCGGTGCGCGGGTCCACGTCTTTCCAGAATGGTCGGTCGACCATGACGAAGGTTTTGGAGGACTGCATGTAGCGCGTGCGATCCAGCGCCATCCACATCTTTTGCGAGAACAGGCTTTCTTCGCAGGCAATTTGCGTGGTGAGCAGCCAGCTTTGGCAGGTGGTCAGCACCGCGGGGTAGTGGCGGGTGACGCCCCAGGCGTCGGTCACAGCCAAGGTGTTTTCGTCGACGCGGCGAATGGCCGCCACGCCCGGGCGCGGTGCGCCGCCGTGCAGGCTAGCCAGCGTGGTGCCTGCGGGCCAGTGGGCCATGTGCTTGGGCACGTGGTTCCACAAGCCGCGCGGCACCTGCTCTGCGCCGCCCACGATCAGGTGCTGGTTGTCGTCGCAAGCGGTCAGCACCACGCGCAAGATTTCCAGCATGGAGTTGGGAAAGTCCGAGTCCCAGCCGCCGGTGCCAAAGCCCACTTGCCCGAACACCTCGCGGTGGTGAAAAGACAAGCGCGAGAAGGCTTTGGATTGCGCGATGAAGTCGTAGAACGTACGGTCGTCCCAGCGCGGCACCAGCGCGTTCCACAGGGCTTTGAGGCGCGGCACGTCCCGCGTGCGAATGGCCGCTTGAATGCCTGAGAACTGCGCGTCTTCCTCCAAGGCTTGGGCCCAGGCCTCGGCCACTTCGCGAAACAGCGGCGGCAAATCGGCCAGTGTGCGCGCGTACCAGGTTTGCCCCTCCAGATCGACCACGGTGCTGCCCGCGGCCTCGGTGAGCGGGTTGGGGAATGGCTGCGTTTTGAGGCCCAGCTGCCGCACGTAATGAAAGAAGCCGGTCGATGAAGCCGGAAAGCGCATGCCACCCAATTCGGCCACGATGTGTTCCGCGCCTTCGAACGGCTGCGAGCGCAGCCGCCCGCCCAGCTTGGAAGCTTCATACACCACGGGCTTCAAGCCCAGCTTCATCAGCTCGTGCGCTGCCACCAAGCCGGCCATGCCAGCGCCCACCACCGCCACCTCGGTGCCATAACGCTCAGGCGGCACAGCGCCCAGGCCCGCCGGATGCGCCAGCCAGTTGTCATAGGCGAAGGGGAAGTCGGGGCCGAAGACGGTGATGGGGGCGGGGAGTGGGCTTGCGGTTGGATTCATGGATGGTTTTCGAGCAACAGCGAGATGCCTTGTGGGCGGGTCAGCGCCAGCGTTGGGAAAGAAGCCCTGCCGAGTCCCGGCTTGGGACTAAACTCGTTGCCATGCGGGTCATCGCCGTTTCTTGCCTGCGGGCGTTCTGGGAAAAACATCCCGATGCAGAGCAGCCACTGAAAGCTTGGTATGAAGAAGTCACGCATGCGCAATGGACACAGCCCGCCGACATTAAGGCCCAGTTTCGACATGCCAGTGTGCTGAAAAACCGCCGGGTCGTCTTCAACATCAAGGGCAATGATTACCGGCTGATCGTGGCCATTGCGTACCGGTTGCAGATTGTCTACGTGAAGTTTGTCGGCACCCACAAGGCCTACGACGCTGTGGATGCGGAGACTGTCGAATTGGGCTGACCTGCCTTGGAGCAAATCATGGACATCCGACCCATCCACACCACTGCTGACTACAAAGCGACCTTGAAGGAAATTTCCAACCTCATGGCGTCTGACCCAGACCTGGGAACACCCGAAGGTGACCGTCTGGATGTTTTGGTGACTTTGGTCCAAGCCTACGAGGCCAAGCACTTTCCGATGTCCACGCCTGACCCCGTGGAGGCCATCAAATTTCGGATGGACCAGAACGGTTTGTCAGTCAGCGATCTGGAGCCCATGATCGGGAAAAGCAACCGCGTCTATGAGGTGCTCAACCGCAAGCGCCCATTGACGCTTGCCATGATCCGAAGGCTGCACCAAAACCTTGGAATACCAGCTCACGTATTGATTGCGGAAACCGTGATTCGATAACTCCGCGCAGCCCCTCACCGCCCTCACCGCCCTCACCTACCTAAAGCTCGCCCCTCAGGGCTGATGCGCTCGGCCGTCCAACGCAGCAGGTCCACCCACATCTGCGCCATCTCGGCCTCGCTGGGCGTTTTGTGTGCAGCGGGCAGCTCGACCGTGACCACGGGCACGCCTTTGTGCACGCCGCCGTAGTTGCCCAGGCTGCCGGGGAAGATGCCCACTTGGTCGAGGTAGAGCCGGCCTAGGCGGCTGGGCGGCACGCTCGGGCCGTCGAAATCGAGCACGCCGTAGGGCGCGTGGATGCTGACGATGAGGTGCGGCGCAAAGTCCATCATTTGCGCGTGCAGGAATTGCGACTCGGGCTCGCTGAGCGGCGTGCGCCCGGGGAAGCGGCGCGGGTCGTTGCCGGTGCGCTTGTGCCAGTACAGCGGGGCTTCGCGGGCCCAGTTGGGCGTGGGGAAGTTGCGGTTGAGGTCCACGCCGCGTGCGTTGGTGCGCCGGGGCGGGCGGCTGAGCAGGCCGTCTGGGTTGAGCACCGGCACAAAGCGCCAATGCACCGGGTGCGGCATGGCGGCTGGCGGCTCTTGCAGGGCCATGCCCAACCAGTGCAGGGCGACAGAGGCCGATGACAACTCGTCGCCGTGCATGGCGGCCACCACCAGCACGCGCAAGCGCGAGTCAGGCGCTTGCACGTCGCGCGTGTAGAGCTGGCGCCCGCCGATCGAACGGCCAGCCGAGGTCTGCACCGCCGCCCGCTCGCACAAGTTGCGGCTGACGTTGGGCAGGCGCACGATCCAGTCGCGGCAGGGCGCGTCGGGCGCGCGTTGGGCGGTGGCGGTTTTGGTCTCACGTGTGGCTGAAGCAGCGGTGGAGGCTGGGGCAGTGGCGGGCTTGGATGCTGTCGCGGCCGTTGATGCGGCTGCGGCTACTGATGCGGCTGCCGTTGCGGTTGCGCTGGTGGCTGCGTTGGCAGCATCGGTTGCGGCTGCCGTACTGACAGCCAGACAGGCCGCCAGCCCAAAGCCCAAAGCTAGGCAGAAGTGGGTGAAGGGTCGCCGCGTGGGCCACTGGGTGTTGCGCTCGGTGAGCCCTGTGCACCGTGCTTTGGCCGGGCCGCTCATGCTGCGCTTGGGCTGCTGCGCCGGTGTGTGTATGGGGTGATCGCATGCGATCGGGGGGCGCTCGCAGGCGGTCGGCTCGTCCATGGCGGGCAGTGTATTGCTGTAAATTGGGCCGATGAGTGCGCCAGCCCAGGACATGCCCACACGCGCTGCGGCCCTAGAGATTCGGCTGTCGCACCTGCTGGGGGTTTTGACCGTAGTGGCCGCACTGGCCTTCTTGGCCAACCACACGGCCAGCGCGGCAACACCGAACACCCCAGTGGCAGGTGGCCGCGCATCCACCGACGCACTGCGAGACCTCACGCTCACCGCCCGTGGCGGCAAGCTGTTTCAAGTGGAGGGGCGCGAGGTGTACGTCTACACCGAGCGCTGCCGAGCCGGGGCCGCCCCGGCGGCGCGCGCATCGGCTTCAGCCCCTGTTGCAGCCGCGCCCGGTGCAGCCGCTCCTGTCACCACAGCGCCTGCACCAGCCGCCAACAGCGCCACACCAAGCGCGCGCCAAACCAACGTCGACTGGCTGCGTTTTGCTGACGGGCGTGTGTGCCGCGTGCGTGGTGTTTACGGCGTGCAGCCTTTGGCCAACGACCGTTTCGGCGTGCAAATTGCCTACCGCGAGCGCGACTGGTACGAAGCCGTGGGCACCGACATGTTTTTGCGCACCCGCCGCTGCATGCACCTGACGCTGGGCGAAAAAGGCGTGCTGGTGGTCATGGCCGCAGACGACATGCGGTTGTTGTTCGCAGACGGCGGCAGTTGCGAGGTGCAGGCCGCTTTCAGCCGATTGAAATGATGAAGGCAGCATGAGTGGTGGCGATTCTTAGTGCCGAGGGGGAGCAGCTTCAATTACAACTGGGTGACGCTGGTGACAAAAGGCACACGTCCGGCTAGCATCGCCGCGATGAAGCCTTTCCGCTGGAGCCCAGAGAAGGGTGAGGTGCTCAAGAATGAGCGAGGGGTGTCTTTCGAGTCCATGGTCGTCGCCATAGAGGCTGGTGGCTTGTTAGACATCCTGGCTCATCCCAACGAGAAAAAGTACCCAAGGCAACGCGTCCTCGTCGTGGCGCACGACGGTTACGCCTACTTGGTACCTTTTGTCGAAGAGGACGGTCATTTTTTCCTCAAAACAGTCATCCCGAGTCGCAAGGCGACCAGGGACTACTTGAACCAAGGTGCTGACGATGCCTAACAAGATGGATCCTGACGAGCGTGAGCTTCTGCTGGCCTTCGAAAAAGGTCAGTTGAAGTCGGTTGCCACGAAAGGTGAGTTGACGAAATTGAAGGCTGCCGCACGCGCCACGGCATTGAAGGATCGGCGCGTGAACATTCGCCTGTCTTCCGGTGATCTGTCGGACATCCAAGTCAGAGCGCTAGAGGAGGGCATTCCCTACCAAACGCTCATCGCCAGCGTGCTGCACAAGTACGTGACGGGGCGTCTGACGGATCGTCCTTCAGCCAGCCCTCCAACTGCAAAGCCGCCTGCGTCGAAGAGCGGGCGCTGACCGAGCGTATGCGGGAGGTGCTAGCTACTCCGCAACCATCACACGGCTTCCCCACCCTTCATCCGCTCACTCTTCCAATACACATCATCTCCGCCGTCCATGCGGTTGAGCACGCGGGCCAGCACGAACATCAGGTCGGACAGGCGGTTGAGGTATTGGCGGGGGGCGTCTTTCAGGGCTTCTTCGTTGCCCAGCGCCACCACGGCGCGTTCTGCGCGGCGGGCCACGGTTCGGCAGACGTGGGCCTGGCTGGCTGCGCGGCTACCGGCGGGCAGGATGAACTCTTGCAGGCGCGGCAGTTGCGCGTTGTGGTGCTCCAGCGCTTCGTCGAGCGCGGCCACGGCTTCGGCTTTGAGCAGCTCGTAGCCGGGGATGGACAGCTCGCCGCCCAGGTTGAAGAGTTGGTGTTGCACCTCGACCAAGAGAGCGCGCACCTCGTCGGGCATGGGCTCGCACAGCAGCAGGCCGATGTGCGAGTTGAGCTCGTCCACATCGCCCATGGCGTGTACGCGCAAGCTGTTTTTGGAGACGCGGCTGTTGTCGCCGAGTCCGGTGGTGCCGCCGTCGCCGGTGCGGGTGGCAATTTGAGTGAGTCTGTGGGCCATGGGCGCGCAGCCTAACACCGCGGTGCGTGGGCTGCGCTGGGCCTGGCTCAGGGCTGGGGCCGGGCGTCTGCGCTGGGGGAGCCGGGGGCTGCGCTGGGGGTAGGGCTGGGGCTGAGGCCCGCAGCGGCGTTCGCGGTTGCCGCACCACGGCCAGAAGTCGCCAGTTGTCGCGCTGCTTCACTGGCGACATCGAACCCGGAGCAGCTGAGGAAGCTGCGCTTGGCGCAAGACCCCTCCGCCGTGGCGCTCAGTTCCAGCGCTGTTCGCATGTAGCGCTTGGATGCTTCTTCGAAGCCCAGGCCTTGGGCGGCGCGGCCCATGTAGAAATAGGCGAGGTCGAGCTTGAACCCCAGGTCCATCACGTCCTGCGCAAGGTCGCGCCACAAGCCGCTGTCGTGCTTGCTGCGTAGCGCGCCCTGCTTGACCAGCAGGCCGGGGACATTGCCACCTTGCAATTCAAAGCGGCCTTCGGTGAAGGCCTCCCAGCGCGGCGAGTACAGCGCCAAGGCCCGGCTTGGATCGGCGCTGGGTCTGCCGGCCTTGCTGGCGCCGAGCCAGTCATAGGCTTGGGCTGTTGCCGGGTCGTTGGTCGCCTTGGCATAGATCTGCATCATGGGGTTTCGCAACTCGCCGAGGGTGGCTTTGCGGTTGTCCGACGTGGGGTGGGTTCTGAGGAACTCAGGGCCTCCGCCACCTGAGAGGCGACCCATCTTGTCCCACAGGCTGACGGCGGCATCCGGGTGGTAGCCAGCCCTGGCGGCCAGCTCGATTCCAAAGCGATCGGCCTCGTACTCGGTCTGGCGGCCATTGGGTAGGTTCACGAAGGCCAGCGCAGCCAGAGTGAGGCCGGTGTGGGCGGCCCGGAAGTCGTTGCTGTCTTTGGAGGTGGCCGCAGAGACCGCCAGCACGACCATGCTGGACGCTAGTTGAACCGACATCTTCTCCGCGCCGTGTCCGGCCAGTGCGTGGCCGATTTCGTGGCCCATGACCTGGGCAATCTCGTCGTCGGTGGCGGCCAGCTTGTTGAAGAAGCCGGTGTAGATGCCCATGAGGCCACCAGGCATGCAAAAAGCGTTGACGGTGCCCGGCTCGTCGATGACGGTAACCTGCCAGTCCCAGTCTCGGGCTTCGGGGCGGTACTTGACGGCCTGGGCAATCAGTCGGTTGGTGATGGTTTTGACCCGCTCGACCTGCGGCCCCGAGGCTAATACCTTGGATTTTTTGCCGTACTCGCTGACCATGGCGCTGTAGTAAGAACGGCTTTGCTTGGCTGCCGAATCCTCGCTCACCAGCTGCAGCTGGCTTCGCCCGGTCATGGTGTTGGTGGCGCAGCCAGTCAGGGCCACAACGGTGAGCAAGGCAGCAAGAATGGCAGTGCCGCGGGTCCGCTTGGGTTGTTCCATGTCTTTGCCTCGATCCATTTGCAAACGCCTTGGATTTTGTTGGACGCACCCTGCCGCTGTCCAGAATGCCAGTGAGCAGGGCATCAACCCCCATGACAAGGGGCGCAAAACATGCACACTCCGAGCTTCATCGAACGCCGTCGCCATCCGGAGAAGCCCATGAACGCACCCACGTCCGCTCAACAGTTCATCCCAGCCGTGGCAGCGCGCCCGGTGCCGCCGGCCATGATCGAAGCCCTGCGGGCCTTGCTGGGTGAGCGCTGCTCCACCGCCCAGGCCGTGCGCGACCAGCATGGCCGCGACGAATCGGCCTACACGCATGTGCCAGCCCCGCAAGCCGTGGCGTTTGCGCACAGCACCGAAGAAGTGGCTCAGGTGTTGAAGCTGGCCAACGCTCACGAGGTGCCGGTGATTCCCTTCGGCGTGGGCTCCTCATTGGAAGGCCACTTGCTGGCGGTGCAAGGCGGCATCAGCCTGGACGTGAGCCGCATGAACCGCGTGCTGTCGGTGAACGCCGAAGACCTGACGGTGACGGTGCAGCCTGGCGTGACGCGCAAACAGCTCAACGAAGAAATCAAAAGCACCGGCTTGTTTTTCCCCATCGACCCCGGCGCAGATGCCAGCTTGGGCGGCATGTGCGCCACCCGCGCCAGCGGCACGAACGCGGTGCGCTACGGAACCATGCGCGAGAACGTGCTGGCCTTGGAGTTGGTGACGGCTTCTGGCGATGTGGTCCGCACCGGCACGCGCGCCAAAAAAAGTGCCGCTGGCTATGACCTGACGCGCCTGATGGTGGGCAGCGAGGGCACGCTGGGCGTCATCACGGAAATCACGCTCAAGCTCTACCCGCTGCCAGAGGCGGTGTCGGCTGCGGTGTGTTTTTTCCCCAGCATCGAAGCCGCGGTCAAGACCACCATCCAGATCATTCAGATGGGCATTCCCATTGCCCGCGTCGAGCTGCTGGATGGCCGCACGGTGGGCATGGTGAACGCGCACAGCAAGCTGTCGCTGCGCGAGGAACCCATGCTGCTAATGGAGTTCCACGGCTCGCCGGCCGGCGTGCGCGAACAGGCTGAAGCTGTGCAGGCCATCGCGCAAGACGAAGGCGGCCAGGCGTTCGAGTGGGCGACCACGCCTGAGGAGCGCACGCGTTTGTGGACAGCGCGGCACAACGCCTACTTCGCAGGCATCCAAAGCAGGCCTGGCTGCCGGTCCATCTCCACCGACACCTGTGTGCCGATTTCCCGGCTGGCCGATTGCCTCCTGGAGTCGGTGGCAGAGGCTGACGCTTCTGGCCTGACTTACTTCCTGGTCGGCCACGTGGGCGACGGCAACTTCCACTTTGGCTATCTGATCGACCCCGACAGCGCCGAGGAACGCGCCCTGGCCGAGCGCTTGAACAGCGCATTGGTGAGCCGCGCATTGGCGATGGGCGGCACGTGTACGGGCGAGCACGGCATTGGTTTGCACAAGATGGACTTCTTGCTGTCCGAAACTGGTGCGGGCGCGGTGGACCTGATGCGCGCCATCAAACGCGCCCTGGACCCGAAGAACATCCTCAACCCGGGGAAGATCTTTTCGCTCTGAGGGTCTGCTGGCGAGGCCCTGAGCCGACCATCCCGTTCGCCCTGAGCCAGTCGAAGGGCTCGTGCCTAGGTGGTCGTTCAGCTAGCGCCATTCGCCAAACCTAGACTGTGCCCGGCGGCGCGGGTATCCGTTCTCGCGCTGCAGCGCTTCCGGCGCGCACCAGCAGGCGCACCACTTCGCCACTCACAGGGGTCGGTGGCTGGAGTCGGGCGCAGGCCCCATTCGCGGTTGCCAGCACGCAAGCGCTTTACAAAAGGCGTTCAGGCAGCAACCAATGAGCACCAAGAACAGCCACCCGCGAGCGTGGGCTGGAGAACGAGCCGGACGCCGACACATGGCGCGAGGTGCAGGCCTGCATGAACCAAGGGCGCGGGCCGGAGAACGAAGGGGACGCCGACACCTGGCGCGATGTGTAGGCGAGAAGCTTTACCCCCGCGAAGGCTTCAAGCGTTGCCGCGCAACTTGTCGATCAGCCCGTTGAGCTCATCGAGCGAGCCGAATTGAATGGCCACTTCGCCCATTTCTTCGACTTTGCCGTGCCGCTTGGTGCGCTTTTTCACACGCACATCTACCTGCGCGGTGAGCAGGTCTGACAGCTCTTCCTCCACACGCTTCAAGTCGCGTGATTTTTCAGCGCGGGCTTTGGTCGGTGTGAGCGAGAACTCCGCGCCCAGCTTTTTGACCAAGGCTTCGGCCTCACGCACCGACAGTTTGCGGGCGCTGATCTGCGCTGCAGCCGTGATTTGCGTGGCGCGCTCCAGCGCCAGCAGGGCGCGGGCGTGGCCCATGTCTAGGTCGCCTGCCATCAGCATGGTTTGCACCGGCTCCGCCAAGTTCAGCAGGCGCAGCAAGTTGCTGGCTGCACTGCGCGAGCGGCCCACAGCCTGTGCCGCCAGTTCGTGGGTGAGCCCAAACTCTCGGATCAGGCGTTGCAGACCTTGGGCTTCTTCCAGCGGGTTGAGGTCTTCGCGCTGGATGTTCTCAATCAGCGCCATGGCCGCAGCAGCCTCGTTGGGCACGTCGCGCACCAGGACTGGCACGCTGTCCAGGCCTGCGATGCGCGCGGCCCGAAAGCGGCGTTCGCCCGCGATGATTTCGTACAGCGGACGGTCGCCGGTGGCCGACACGCCCGAGGCGTCACCCGCCTTTTCGCGGCGCTCGCGTGCGGCTTCAGCGTCGAGCTGGCGCACGAGGATCGGCTGCATGATGCCCTGCGCCTTGATGCTCTCGGCCAGCTCGTAGAGAGCGCCTTCGTCCATGCGGGTGCGCGGCTGGTAGGCACCGGGCACCAGGTCGGTCAGCAGCAAAGAGGCGGGCAGTCCGGGTGCGGCTGGCGCGCCATCGGTGTCGGACAGCTTGGGGCCGAGCAGGGCTTCGAGGCCGCGGCCTAAGCCTTTGGGTTTCTTGGTGACCATGGGCGGCGCTTGCTTCTAGGGTTTGGGGGTTGGCGAGGCGGTGTGCAGGCTGATCACCTGCGGGATGTTGGCGGTCGGCTCGGCCTGAACCAACTGTTGCAGCAGCGCGTGGCCTTGCGGCCAGTCGCCCAAGCCGCTGTCGGCGTTGATGTGCCCGGCTTCGCCGCAATCGATGAAGTGCGCGCCCCAGGCTTGGGCCAAACTTTGGGCCTTGTCAAAGGAGCAGTAGGGGTCGTTTCGGCTGCCCAGCATTAGCGCCGGGAACGGCAGGCGGTGCCGCTCGATGGGCCGCCAGCTGTGCAAGGCGGGCAGATCTTCGCGCTCGGCGTCGCCGGGGGCCACCAAGAAAGCCGCGAACACGCGGGCGGTGTGGCGCGAGTGCGCAGCCCATGCCGCTACCAGCAAGCAACCTAGGCTGTGCGCCACCAAAACCACCGGGCTGGCGGCGGCTTGAATGGCTTCGTCCAGCCGGGCCATCCAGTCGCCGCGCAAAGGGCGCATCCAGTCGTGCTGCTCGACTCGTTGGTGGCCGTGCAGTGCCTCCCAACGGCTTTGCCAATGGGCTGGGCCTGAGTTTTGCCAGCCGGGCAAGAGCAACACGGTGTGCTGAACTGTCATGCGGGTGAGTGCTTACAGGCGCTGGATGCGTTGCACCATCTCGCGGGCGAACTCCACGAAGGCTTGGCTACCGCGCGCTGCAGGGTCGAACACCACCCCTGGGAGGCCGTAGCTGGGCGCTTCTGCCAAGCGGACGTTGCGCGGGATGACGGTGTCGAAAACCTTGTCGCCAAAGTGCGCCTTGAGCTGGTCGCTGACCTGCTGCTGCAAGGTGATGCGCGGGTCGTACATGACGCGCAGCAGGCCGATGATGGCCAGGTCTTTGTTGAGATTGGCGTGCACCTGTTTGATGGTGTTGACCAGATCGCTCAGGCCCTCCAGCGCAAAGTACTCGCACTGCATGGGCACCACCACGCCGTGCGCCGCGCACAGGCCGTTGAGCGTGAGCATGGACAAGCTGGGCGGGCAGTCGATGAGGACGAAGTCGTACTCGGCCTGCACAACGGCCAGTGCGCCGCGCAGGCGCTTTTCGCGCCGCTCCAGCTCCACCAGCTCGACTTCTGCGCCGGCCAATTCCCGGTTGGCACCCAGCACGTCATAGCCGCACTTCTCGCTTTTCACGCGCGCTTCGGCCACGCTGGCCGACTCCAGCAACACGTCGTAGACCGTGAGCTGCAGCCCACGTTTGTCCACGCCCGAGCCCATGGTGGCATTGCCTTGGGGGTCGAGGTCGATCATCAGCACGCGCTGGCCGACCGCTGCCAGACCCGCGGCAAGGTTGACGGTGGTGGTGGTCTTGCCAACCCCGCCTTTTTGGTTGGCGACACAAAACACCTTGGCCATGCTCAGCGCCCCTTCACTTGCCCAGCGCCAGCTTGACGCCAAAGCCAATCAAAAACACCCCTGCCAAACGCTCCAGCCCGTTCGACACGCGCGGGTTGGCGCGCAGCCGGTCGGCCAGCACGCGCACCAGCGTCACCATGACCACGCCATAGATGAGCGTGAGCACGGCGATGGTGGCTGCCATGGCAGCAAAGCTGATGAAGCCTTGGTGTCGGGCCGGGTCCACAAACAGCGGGAAGAAGGCCATGTAGAACACGATGGCCTTGGGGTTGAGCAAGGTGATGGTGAAGCCTTGGCGAAACCAGGCTCGGGGCTGCATGTGCAGCACTGGCGCTTCACCGGGGCGGCTGCGAAACATTTTCCAGCCCAGCCAGGCGAGGTAGGCCGCGCCCAGCCACTGCACCGCGAAGAAGGCCGCCGGGTAAGCCAGCAGCAGCGCGGCCACACCGGCCACGGCCAGCCACATCAGCACCTGGTCACCCGCGATCACGCCCAGCGTGACCGCCAAGCCAGCACGCACACCGCCTTTGCCAGTGGAGGTGATGAGAGCCAGATTGCCGGGGCCAGGGATGAGCAAAAAGATGACGATGGCCAGCACGAAGGCGGGGTAGTCGGCGATGCCTAGGAATTCGGTCATGGGGCTGGCTGAGTGGCTTCAGGCGCCGGGTGAAAGCGGCGGCGGGGAGCGAAGGATACGCGCAGCGCAGCAGCGCTCGGCGTTACTGCTTGGGCGCAGGCGCCGCCGCCGCTGGCGAGAGAGCCTGCCGGTGTTGTTCGAACTGCAAGCGTTGCAGATCGAAGCCCAAAGCCAGCAGGCGCGCGCGCACGGCTGCGTCGTCAGGCGCGCTGAGCTGCGGGGTACGCGACAGCACCCACAAGTAGTCTCGGTCTGGTTCGCTGACGATGGCGTAGCGGTAGCCGGGCTCCAGGTCGACCACCCAATAGTCGGCCCAGACGAAGGGCAGCCAGGCCAGCCAACTGGGCGCAAAGCGCACCTTGAGCTGGCCGGGCGCAACCACGCGGGCCTCCCCCAGCGCCTGGGTCAACTCGCCGTCGGCCTTGCGACAACGGTTGAGCACCTCGACGCGGCCTTCGCCCAGCACTCGGTAGGTGGCCTGCGTGTCAGAGGCGCACTGCTTTTGGAACATGTTGGGGTAGAGCGCGATCTGGTACCACGTGCCGAGGTAGCGGTTGAGGTCGACCGCAACGGCCGCCAAGGGGCTGGGTGCGCTGGTCTGCGCTG
>JAIXUC010000006.1 GCA_027483665.1 Comamonadaceae bacterium
CCGTTAAAATGACACCGACTTGCCCACCGCGCCGCACGCTCCGGCTCGAGACAGTGAGCCGCGCGCGGCACCGTGGACAAGTCTATCCGCGCCTTGAACACAAAAAATCCGACAGACCCTCATCGGCTCGACTGTCTTGTTCAACTTCGTCAACGCTGACATCGCTTCAGCGACATAGCGGCTATGAGCTCGGCCTGTCTGGTATGCAGCCAACTCCGAGACAGCATGGTCACAGATTGCAGCCCACCGCTGGAGCAGGATCGCCCAGGCCGCGTTGTCCGCGTTCTTGGCTATGCGCTGCTTGACTCGTCCCCTGATGGGCTCAAGTTCTCTGGCCGACACAGGAACCTGCTCTGGATGACCGTGTCGCCGATTACGCCTCTTATGGCTGTCGCAGAAGGTGCTGTAGCCCTCCACCACTGCCGAACAGCCGATCATCTTGCAGGTTCGCATTCAGCCTTTCTTGTCCCCGTGTCATCTCGGACACAGGCATGATTACTGGGTAACAGACGCCACTGCCGTTGTTGCGGTCTGGTCGCCCTTGCGCACGATCCCTAGGACGCTTGCACGGGAGATGCCGAAGTCCCGTGCGATGGCACTGACGGACTCACCACCCGCGTACAACTGGCGAATCTTTTCCCGCTGTTCGGTCGAGGTCTTCACTGGCCTCCCAAGGGTCTTACCCTCGGCTTGTACCCGCCTTAATCCAGCCTGAGTACGCTCCACCAGCAGGTCACGCTCCATCGCAGCGACAGCAGCCAGCATGGTCATCATCAACTTGCCAGCCGGTGATCCAAGATCGACCTTACCGAGCTGCAGCACGATGACCTCCACCCCAAGTTCAGCAAGGCAGCGGACAGTCCGCAGCACATCTTCAGCATCCCGCCCCAACCGGTCGAGCTTCGTGACAACCAGTGTCTCGCCCTTCCGCATACGATCGACCATGACGGAGAACTGTGGTCGTTGGGAGGTGTGAGTCTTGCCACTAACACCATGATCCTCGTACCAGAAGTCCACGCTGTACCCTGCGGCCTGAAGTTCTAGACGCTGATTCTCGGCCGTCTGTTCCTTGGTGCTTACTCGTCCGTACCCGAACACCGCCATCTTTGTGCTCCCCTGTTAATAAACGTGGGCACTATGTCACGGGGCGTTAATAATCCCAATGGCTAGATTATTAACATCCGAAAAAAGTAGGCGCTGGGGTGTTAGAAGACCTTCGTTTTCCAACAGAGGAACGGGTAAGGCGAAGTGGTTAGTCGGGCGCCCGGGAGCAGTACGTAGTGGACTCTACGTAAAACTCTACCTCCCTGACGAAAAGTGCTTGACAACGTCGAATTCGTTGACGAAAATAAAAACCAGACGGAGAAGGAATGCCGGCAAGCGAATCCTTCTAGCGTCTGGTTTCAACCCCTCACCCACTTTTTTGATGAAAGGCCTCAACATGGTCAGCCAAGACAACACCACTGTCAAGTTCCACATCGTGGAGACTCTTGAACAGGCACAGCAAGCTGCTGCCTCGGCAGCCTCCAATACGGCAGGGCAAGTTTTCCCGGTGATCCTCTTTCAACAAGGCGCACGTCAGTCAATGTCCGGCGCCTTTCCGGTCGGATTCGTTCGTGATCGCCTGAAGAGGAAATCAGCATCCAAGAAGGGAAACGTGAGCGATGCAATGGCCGCAGTGAACCGCCCGCTCGATGACTCGCACGCAAGGAGCGTGGCTCGCTACATTGCCGAGAACATCGGCAAAACCTATATTCTTCCGCCCATGACCCTGAACATTCAGGAAACTGTGGACGTGTGGACAATTGACGTTCAGTCAGCACTGAAGCCAGCGTATTTGGTTGTCCCGATGACTGCGCACCTTGCCATCACTGACGGCCAGCATCGCCAAGCAGCCCTGCAAATCGCGGCGGACAACCTGACTGCCGAAGAGTTGCGCATCCTCGACAAAGACTCTGTGTCGGTGATGATTACCTGCGAAACCGAAGTCAAACAAATCCACCAAGATTTCGCTGACTGCTCCAAGACGAAGGCGCTGCCGCAGAGCCAGCTTGCCGTGTACGACAGGCGCAATCCCGCAAACGGCATCGTCCTTGATCTGGCGGATACCTGCCCCCTGTTCGCTGGAAAAATCGATGCGACCAGCTCGACTCTGAGCAAGAAGTCCCTCGCCCTGTTCCTGACCAACCAAGTGCGCCAGTTGGTGAAGGAGCTTCTTGTTGGCTCTTACGCTGAATCCGACGACCTGTTTGAAAGTAAGGCAGTCAACCTGCTCGGCGCCCCTGATAGCCCGAAGTACGTCGTTGTGCGCGATCGGTTTGTCGAGTACGTGAACGCGGTGACCGAGGCTATTCCGAAGTTGAAGGAAATCGCAGACCTTGATGTTGGCCTGGAGCGGAACAAGATTCCTGTTGCCCGGGAAGCTGGTTGGATTTGCCTGACCGCGACCGGACTCAACATCATTGGTCGCATCGGGCATGAGCTGATCGTCAATAACAACCCTGACTGGAAGAAGTACGTCGAAGCCTTGGGGAAGATCGACTGGCAGCGAACCGGCCAACTCTGGCAGGGTAATATCATCAAAGACGGCAAGATCATGACCCAGCAGTCGCCTTTGAAGGCAGCAGTTGCCGCCGTCCGCCGCGAGATCGGACTCGATCCTCAGCAGGCTCTCGCTGCCTGAAGATTACTTCAAGGCTAATGCCCACGTCCCTCGGCTTGATCGACCAGCATTGCGCTGAAGATTAAGCCGAGGGGCGGCGGTCACAACGAGCAACTGCATTCCATGCCCCCTACGGGGGGAAATACATCATGATCCGATCGCGACTATGGGCTCAAATTTTTCTTCCGAATCTTTCGTGACTGCCTTGCTCAACCATCGCGAGAGTACATCAAGCCGGTAGCCCAGTCCGTATCGCTCACCGACCCCCGAAGATGACCACCCGCCGATCCTGTCGATGATCTCCCTTGGGCACTCCACCTCCCTCAAGCGATCGCGTATCGTGTGTCTAAGGCTGTGGCACGTCAGGTCAATCCCGAGACTCCTGATGCGCTTGTTCAGCGTTGCGGAGGCTGTGTGTGCATCGCATCCGTCCTTGCTGGTATAGCGGTTGAAGAGGAAGTCACTGCGACTCCTGTTGGCTCGCTCTGCCGCCTTGGTGGCCGCAGTCAATGCAGCTCCAACTAACGGGATGTCACGAACCGACGATCCGTTCTTCAAACGCCGGTGATCATGGTTCACCAGCTTGACGTAGGGTATTTCTGCATCGAGGACAACATCATCCACTCGTAGCCCAACGATCTCCGCAAGCCTTGCGCCGGTGTCCAACAGCATCGCAAGCATCTGCGAGAGGTCGTCCTTGGCAGGAGCCTCGGCAACCGCTCGCCTGAAGATTTCCTGTTGATCCTCTCCGAAAGGCATCCGTTTTGCTGTGTCACTGCCCTCCCCCGGGATGAGAACTTTATCGAAGGGGTTAGCCAAGTCCAACTCCTTCTCACGGATCACGACGTTGAATAAGGCGCTCAGGACGCTGATCCGCCTTTTAACGGTGTTGGTCTTGCCCCCTCGGTCGAGGCTACGCTTCACGAACGTGTTCGCATCCGCACGGCGGAACGATAGGAATTCCCGATCTCCCGCACTTTCCACCAACTGGGCGACTGCGATTCGAGATTGCTTGAAGAAATCCTTGGGCTTGCCCTTACCACGAAGCTCAAGGTAGAACTCCAGCGCATGGCTAACCGTAAACTCCCCGCGAGCGAGCCGAAGAGCGGCTGCCGCTACTGGGTTGTCCAGCAGTTCGACTGGGTCTTCACCTCGGTATACACGCTCCTGCCCTTCACCACCAAGGAGCTTCTCGATGTGCTGGACGAAGGCATCGTGTTCGAACTCGGATGGTTTTGTTCCCACGGTGATCCCAAACTGCCCGAGGAAATTGATCGCCTGCTCATGAACTAACGCAGCCTTGCCGGAACGGAGACGCTCCCAGTCGGCCTCATCTTGAACAGCCAACTTGATGGCAGCTTTCGTCGCGGTGACATCGTCAGTGATAAACAGGCAAACGGTCTTCGTGTGGCCAGATGGCAGATTAAGCAACTCTGCAACATCCTTCGGAATTCGCCTTCGGTAATACCAAGTCGCGCCCGACTTCTTGCGCCAGAGATTCTTCACGGCAAGCTGAATGAACGGTGAAATGTGAATGATCACCGTGCCTCCTAGAAAGTTCCGCGTGATACCCGTGAGGTACCCGCTGTGATACTCGATGAACCGCTAGGAGAAGGGAAAGCCGTTGAAGATCAACGACTTGTGTGTGAAGACTATGGTGCCGGCTGCAGGACTCGAACCCGCCACCCCATGATTACAAATCAAGTGCTCTACCTGATGAGCTAAGCCGGCGACGCTGCGGATTATACGTTATTTGATTCTGGTCAGACGCGGCCGTCCGCCGGATTTGGGCGGGGGCGCATCGTCGTCGCCACCCGTGCTGTCCATCGGTTCGGCAACTTCCTTCTGCGACGACACCGTCGACAGCCCGCGTGCCGCATCCTTCTTCGCCGGGGCGAGCCGGGCGGGCTGCGGCGACGGGGTCGCGTCGTCTCCGCGCTTGACCTCGAAGGCCATTCCCTGCCCGTTCTCGCGCGCGTAGATCGCGCTGACGTTGTCGACCGGGATCTCGAGCTCGCGGGCGACACCGCCGAAGCGGGCCTTGAACGTGATCAGTTCGTTGTCCATCTTCAGGTTGCCGGTGGCTTCGAAACTGATGTTCAGCACGATCTCGCCGTTCTTGACGAACTCCATCGGCACGCGGGCGCGCGCATCGACGGCAACCACGATGTACGGGGTGTAGCCATTGTCGGTACACCACTCGTACAGCGCTCGCAGCAGGTAGGGCTTCGTCGAGGTTTCGCTCATGAGCGGACTGGCAGGAAAAAGATCAGCGACGCATCACCTTCTCGGACGGCGTCAGTGCCTCGATGTAAGCAGGACGCGAGAAGATGCGCTCAGCATACTTCATCAGCGGTGCCGCTGTCTTCGACAGTTCGATACCGTAGTGATCGAGACGCCACAGCAGCGGCGCGATCGCGACGTCGAGCATCGAGAATTCGTCGCCGAGCATGTACTTGTTCTTGAGGAACAGCGGCGCCAGCGTCGTCAGGCGGTCGCGGATTTCGGCGCGCGCCTTCTCGTGCGCCTTGTCGGCGGCACGCGATTTTTCGTTCTCGAGCGTATGAACGTGGACGAACAGTTCCTTCTCGAAGTTGAACAGCATCAGGCGGGCGCGCGCGCGCATCAGCGGGTCGGCCGGCATCAGCTGCGGGTGCGGGAAGCGCTCGTCGATGTACTCGTTGATGATGTTCGACTCGTACAGGACCAGTTCGCGCTCGACGAGAATCGGCACTTGGCCGTAGGGATTCATCGTCGAGATGTCTTCCGGCTTGTTGAACAGGTCGACGTCGCGGATTTCGAAATCCATGCCCTTTTCGAACAGGACGAGTCGGCAGCGCTGGGAGAACGGGCAGGTCGTGCCCGAGTAGAGGACCATCATGGTTGCAGTTCCTTGAAACAAAGAGGGTGAGACGGCAACCGCCTCACCCTGCGTACGAATTTCTGTTCGTTTGACCGACCTTCAGGACCTTGAGTCCACCCCCGCGGCCAACGAACAGAGCCTGCTTATTTGACTTCTTTCCAGTACGACGCATTCAGGCGCCAGGTGAGGAACACCAGCAGCCCGAGGAACAGCAGCACCCAGACGCCGATCTGCTGGCGCTTCGACTTCACCGGCTCGGCCATCCACTCCATGTAGCCAACCAGGTCGGCCATTTGCTCGTCATATTCCTTCGCGCTCATCTTGCCGGGCGTGACCTGCTCGAAACCAACGAACTTGCGGATCGTCTTGCCCTCGGCATGCGGATCCTTTTCATCGACGAACTTCGCATTGCGCACACCCTGCAGTTCCCACAGCACGTGCGGCATGCCGACGTTCGGGTACGCGAGGTTGTTCCAGCCGGTCGGGCGCGACTCGTCCTGGTAGTAGGTACGCAGGTAGGTGTAGACATAGTCTGCACCCGGGCCTGCCGCCGACGATTTCGCGCGCACGATCAACGACAGGTCGGGCGGCACGCCGCCGAACCATGCCTTGGCATCCTTCTCGGCCATGTTGACCTTCATCAGGTCGCCGACCTTGTCGGACGAGAACAGCAGATTGTCGCGTATCTGCTCTTCCGACAGGCCGATATCGCGCAAACGATTGTAGCGAACCAGCGAGGCCGAATGGCAGTTCAGGCAGTAGTTGACGAACAGGCGCGCGCCGTTCTGCAGTGCCGACAGGTCGCCGCTGCGGTCCGGCGCCTTGTCGAGCGGGAAGCCGCTTTCGGCGGCGAGCGCCAGGGCCGGTACCAGCGCCAGTGCCGCCAGCAGTTTTTTCAGGAGTGTCATTGTTGTTTTCCTTTGCGACTCAGTGCGGCTGGAAGGTCACGCGGTTCGGCACCGGCTTGAACGTGCCCATCGTGCTCCACCACGGCATCAGCAGGAAGAAGCCGAAGTAGATGAAGGTGCCGATCTGCGCAAGCAGCGTGCGGCCGGGCGTCGGCGCCTGCACGCCGAGGTAACCGAGCACGAGGAAGGCGATGCCGAACACCACGTAGACCCACTTGTGCCAGTCCGGGCGGTAGCGAATGGACTTCACCGGCGAATGATCGATCCACGGCATGGCCGCGAGGATCAGCACCGACACGCCCATCAGCACGACGCCCCAGAACTTGGCGTCGAGCACCAGCATCAGTACGGCCAGCACGACGGCCGCGCCCATGGCGGCCAGCTTGACCCGGCTCGGCAGCCGGGTCTTCAGGGCAATCAGCGCGCCATAGGCCAGCACGCCGACGATGAGCGCGTACATGAACTGCGAGGTCGTCGCGCGCAGGATCGAGTAGAACGGCGTGAAGTACCAGACCGGTGCAATGTGCGGCGGCGTCTTCAGCGGATCGGCCGGCAGGAAGTTGTTGTACTCCAGGAAGTAGCCGCCGAACTCCGGCGCAAAGAAGATCACGGCGCTGAAGATGAACAGGAAGCACGACACGCCGAAGATGTCCTTGGTCGTATAGTACGGATGCGAGGGAATGGCGTCGATGCCGTGGCCGTCCGCACCGAGGTTTTCCTTCACTTCGATGCCGTCCGGGTTGTTCGAGCCGACCTCGTGCAGCGCGATCAGGTGCGCGACGACGAGGCCCAGCAGGACCAGCGGAATCGCGATCACGTGGAAGGCGAAGAAGCGGTTCAGCGTCGCGTCGGACACCACGTAGTCGCCACGGATCCACAGCGACAGGTCCGGGCCGATGAACGGGATGGCGCCGAACAGGTTCACGATCACCTGCGCGCCCCAGTACGACATCTGGCCCCACGGCAGCAGGTAGCCGAAGAAGGCCTCGGCCATCAGGCACAGGAAGATGCCGACGCCGAACAGCCAGATCAGCTCGCGCGGCTTGCGGTACGAGCCGTACAGCAGGCCGCGAGTCATGTGCAGATAGACCACGACGAAGAAGGCGGAGGCGCCGGTCGAGTGCATGTAGCGCACCAGCCAGCCCCACGGCACTTCGCGCATGATGTACTCGACCGACGCGAAGGCCAAGGTTGCGTCCGGCTTGTAGTTCATCACGAGGAAGATGCCGGTGACGATCTGGATCACCAGCACCAGCGCCGCCAGCGAGCCGAACAGGTAGAACACGTTGAAGTTCTTCGGCGCATAGTACTTGCCCCACTGGTCGTTCCAGAGCTTGGACAGCGGGAAGCGGTCATCGACCCATGACAGGGCCTTCTGCGCAGCCGGCGCGCCGGCCGGCAATTTGGTCTCTTGAAAAGCCATGATCAAGCCTCGCCTTTTTCGTCTTTGCCGATAACGATGCGGGTGTCACTGACGTACATGTGACGCGGCACCTCGAGATTGTCCGGCGCCGGCACGTTCTTGAACACGCGACCGGCGAGGTCGAATGTCGAGCCGTGGCACGGGCACAGGAAACCGCCTTGCCAATCGTCCGGCAGCGACGGTTGCGCGCCGGTCTGGAACTTGGTGGTCGGCGAGCAGCCGAGGTGCGAGCAAATGCCGACGGCCACCAGCACGTCGGGCTTGATCGAGCGATGCTCGTTGCGCGCGTACTCGGGCGTGAGCTCGGCGGGATTGCGCTCCGAGTTCGGGTCGGCAACTGCGGCGCCGGTCTTCTTCAGCGAAGCCACCATCTCCGGCGTGCGCTTGATCACCCAGACGGGCTTGCCGCGCCATTCGACGGTCTTCATCTCGCCGACCTTCAGGTCGGCAATGTCGACCTCGACCGGGGCGCCGGCCGCCTTCGCGCGCTCCGACGGTTCGAAGGTGGATACAAAAGCACCAGCGCCGGCCAGACCCGCCACGCCACCTGCCGCACAGGTCGCGACCAGCAGGCCGCGTCGACCCGAGTCGACCTGATTTTCGTCACTCATGACAACCCCAATCAATGAAAGTGCTAATTTTTACGAAACTCCCAGCAACC
>JAIXUC010000037.1 GCA_027483665.1 Comamonadaceae bacterium
CAACATCGCGTCCTACGCGCTGCTCACGATGATGCTGGCCCAGCAGTGCGACCTGCAGCTCGGCGACTTCATCTGGACCGGCGGCGACTGCCACATCTATTCGAACCATGTCGAGCAGGTGACGGAGCAACTGTCGCGCGAGCCGCTGCCCCTGCCCGCGCTGGTGCTCAAGCGCAAGCCGGACTCGATTTTCGACTACCGCTACGAAGACATCGAGGTGGTCGGCTACCAGTCGCATCCGGCCATCAAGGCGCCGGTCGCGGTCTGAGACATCATGACTGCCTCCCTGTCCCTGATCGTCGCCACCGACCGCAACAACGGCATCGGCGTCAACAACAGCCTGCCCTGGCGGCTGCCGGAAGACCTGGCGTTCTTCAAGCGCACCACCTCCGGCCACGC
This sequence comes from Comamonadaceae bacterium, assembly GCA_027483665.1. Taxonomy (GTDB): domain Bacteria; phylum Pseudomonadota; class Gammaproteobacteria; order Burkholderiales; family Burkholderiaceae_C; genus JAIXUC01. The sequence continues at coordinate 400 of JAIXUC010000037.1, forward strand.
GATCATCATGGGCCGCAAGACCTTTGATTCGATCGGCCGGCCCTTGCCGAACCGGCGCAACATCGTCGTCACGCGCAATCCGGGCTGGCCGCAGGAAGGCGTCGAGCGCGCCGGCTCGCTAGACGAAGCGGTGCAGCTGGCCGGCGACGGCGAGGTGTTCGTCATCGGCGGCGCGCAGATTTACGTCGATGCGATCAGGGTCGCGGACAAGCTGATCGTGACCGAGATCGACGCCGCTTATCGCTGCGACGCCTTCTTCCCGGCCATCGACCCGGCCGACTGGGTCGAGACGGCGCGCGAACCTCACCGCTCGGCCGAGAATGGCTGGGATTACTCTTTTGTCATCTACCGGCGTCGCTGACTTTTTTTGCGGCATGAGGGGGGCCGGATTTCACCCTCCCGACACGCAATTCTGCGAAAATCGCGCTCTCTTTTTCCGCCCCGCCCTGACTGCGCGGGGCCGTTCCTGCTTCGGGAGACCCCATGAAATTCCGCTTTCCCATCGTCATCATCGATGAAGATTTCCGCTCCGAGAACACCTCGGGCCTCGGCATTCGCGCGCTCGCCGATGCGCTGGAGAAGGAAGGCATGGAAGTCGTCGGCGTGACCAGCTATGGCGACCTGTCGCAGTTCGCGCAGCAGCAGTCGCGCGCGTCGGCCTTCATCCTGTCGATCGACGACGAGGAATTCGGCGGCGGCTCGCACGAGGAAACCGAGACCGCGCTAAAGTCGCTGCGCGCCTTCGTCGAGGAGATCCGGTACAAGAACGCCGACATCCCGATCTACCTGTACGGCGAGACCCGCACCTCGCGCCACATCCCGAACGACATCCTGCGCGAGCTGCACGGCTTCATTCACATGTTCGAGGACACGCCGGAATTCGTCGCGCGACACATCATCCGCGAGGCGCGCTCCTACCTCGACGGCCTCGCGCCGCCGTTCTTCCGCGCGATGGTGCATTATGCGCAGGACGGCTCGTACTCGTGGCACTGCCCGGGCCATTCGGGCGGCGTCGCCTTCCTGAAGTCGCCGATCGGGCAGATGTTCCACCAGTTCTTCGGCGAAAACATGCTGCGCGCCGACGTCTGCAACGCAGTCGAAGAGCTCGGCCAGCTGCTCGACCATACCGGCCCGGTTGCGGCTTCCGAGCGCAATGCGGCGCGCATCTTCAATGCCGACCACTGCTTCTTCGTCACCAACGGCACTTCCACCTCGAACAAGATGGTCTGGCACTCGACGGTGGCGCCGGGCGACATCGTGGTGGTGGACCGCAACTGTCACAAGTCCATCCTGCACTCGATCATCATGACCGGCGCGATACCGGTTTTCCTGATGCCGACGCGCAACCACCTCGGCATCATCGGCCCGATCCCGCGCGACGAGTTCACGATGGAAAACATCATGAAGAAGATCGAGGCCAACCCGTTCGCGCGCGAAGCGAAGAACAAGAAGCCGCGTATCCTGACGATCACGCAGTCGACCTACGACGGCGTGCTGTACAACGTCGAAGTCATCAAGGACATGCTCGACGGCCAGATCGACACCCTGCACTTCGACGAGGCGTGGCTGCCGCACGCGAGCTTCCACGACTTCTACAAGGACATGCACGCGATCGGCAAGGACCGTCCGCGTGCGCGCGAGTCGCTGATCTTCTCGACCCAGTCGACGCACAAGCTGCTGGCCGGCCTGTCGCAGGCCTCGCAGATACTGGTGCAGGAATCGGAGACCGTGCAGCTCGACCGCGACAGCTTCAACGAAGCCTACCTGATGCACATCTCGACTTCGCCGCAGTACGCGATCATCGCCTCCTGCGACATCGCGGCGGCGATGATGGAGCCGCCGGGCGGCACCGCGCTGGTGGAGGAAAGCATACTCGAGGCGCTCGACTTCCGGCGCGCGATGAAGAAGGTCGACGAGGAGTGGGGACAGGACTGGTGGTTCCAGGTCTGGGGCCCGGAAAACTTTGCCGACGAAGGCATGGGCTCGGCCGAGGACTGGATCATCAACGGCAAGGACAACTGGCACGGCTTCGGCAAGATCGAATCGGGCTTCAACATGCTCGACCCGATCAAGGCGACCATCGTCACGCCGGGACTGTCGATCGACGGCCAGTTCGGCGAGACCGGCATTCCGGCATCGATCGTGACCAAGTACCTGGCAGAACACGGCGTGATCGTGGAAAAGGCGGGTCTGTATTCGTTCTTCATCATGTTCACCATCGGCATCACCAAGGGCCGCTGGAACACGCTGCTGACGGCGCTGCAGCAGTTCAAGGACGACTACGACAAGAACCAGCCGATGTGGCGCATCCTGCCCGAGTTCGCGGCCGCCAACCCGCGCTACGAGCGCACCGGCCTGCGCGAGCTGTGCCAGCAGATCCACGACATGTACAAGGAACATGATGTCGCGCGCCTGACGACCGAGATGTACCTGTCCGACATGCAGCCTGCGATGAAGCCCTCCGACGCCTTCGCGAAAATGGCGCACCGCGAGATCGACCGCGTGCCCATCGACGAGCTCGAAGGCCGCGTGACTGCCATTCTGCTGACGCCCTACCCGCCCGGCATTCCGCTGCTGATTCCCGGCGAGCGCTTCAACAGGACCATCGTCGACTACCTGAAATTCGTGCGCGAGTTCAACGAGAGGCTGCCGGGCTTCGAGACCGATGTGCACGGACTGGTGAAGACCGAGGTCAATGGCGTGAAGGGTTATTGCGTGGACTGCGTTCGGCAGTAGCTGCCGGCAGGGACGATGCGAAGGGGAGCCGCGGCTCCCCTTTTTTCATTGGTCGACCTCGATTCGATGTTCGGACACCCCGTCCATGCGAGGGAACTGCACGCCGTTGTCGATGACCCAGACGGCGTTCCCGGCACGGGCAGCCGGGTTCTTCCACCCGACGTCCGATGACACACTCCCCTGAAAGGAAAAATCAGCGATGTACAACGCTACCGACAAGTCCCTGCAGATCACGCCGACCGTCTGCAGTCCCGGCAGTCCCGCGCCGGGAGCGCCCCGACCCGAGCCGGCCGACGGTGCGCTCGCCAGCCCGACCAGGCGCCCCGCGATCGCGAGCCGGCCGGTGGCCGTGCCGCCCTTGCAGCTCAAGAATCTCGACAAGATGCCCATGGTCGTCTCGCCGGGCACCTCGCCCGTAAAGTCGCCGACGCACTCGCCGGTGAAGTCGCCGTCGCCGCGCAAGGTGCTGCGATCCATCTCGGACAAGGCTTCGGCGGCGAAATCCCGCATCGACTGCGCCGTGTCGCCGCGTGCCCGGATGGCAAAGCTGTTCGAGGGTGTCGAGTGGAACGATGTCGAGCCGCCCGCGGCGCCGGCGAAGGCGCCGTCACCGGAGTCGTCTGCCAGCCGCAAGCGTAAGGCGGAGCGCGACGACGGACCGGAGTTGAAGAAAGTTCGTTTCGACGGCACGCCCTGCAGCACCTCCAGCACCCCCGGCAGCGCGACGAGCTACGCGATGCAAATCGATCAGCTCGTCGCAGCCCTCGGCAGACCCATCGGGCCGCCACCGCGACCGACGACCCCGGCCCCTGCCGAACTGACGCCGATCAAGCTGCTTCCCATGACAAGTTTCGGCACGCCCTTGCTGCGCAAGCGCCTGCAGGACGCGGCGCCGGAATCGTCGTCAAACCAGCACCCGCCGCTCGACCTGCCTCTGCCGGCGTTGCCGCTTTCTGTCAGTACGCCGTCCGGAAAAAAATCGGCAAACGACAGGACTCCCGACCCAGTCGATCTCATCAAGCCCGCGCTCGAACTCGCCGAAAGCCTCGAAAAGGAACTGGAGGCCGCCGAGCGCAAGGAACATCAGGCCACCGCGACACCGAGCTCCCCGGCTTCGCATGACGGCTTTCCCTTCCCCCCGGACCAGCTCGGCAAGCTGGCCATCAGGCGGCGGGCGCACGACAGGGAATGGATTGGCAAGGCCAGCGGCGATTCTGTCGCTGCGAAGCTGCAGCGCAGCCTGGACAAGCTGCAAGCCGACAATGCCGGCCGTATCGACAAGGAGGCCTGTGGTTATCTGCAGGAGTTGTTCGGCCTGCTGCCTGCCGGGGTCAACCACGCCGGCAAAACATTCAATTATCTGCTGATGAAGTCGTTCTACAGCCTCGGCCTAGATCATGTCCAATGGAAGGCGATCGAGCGGCTGCACAAGAATTTCGACCAGCTCGACACCGGCAACGATCCGCAAGGGAGCGCCAGCTTCAAGGCGCAGCTGGGCGAGATCATCGCGGCGAAGAAGGGATTGATCGCGGTGAGACGGCAAAACGAGCGCGGGACTGGCGACAGCAGCAGCTGATCACTCGTGCGGCGATCTGACCCGGTGCGCTTACGAAGGCTGTCAATCAATTTGCCTGATGCAGCCGTCACTCAACGCTTTCCTGCCGAGGTCGATTGCCCTGCTTTGCGCTTTGTTGCAGGCTGGTGCCCATCGACATACGCATCGATCAGCCGCCGGATCATGCGCTGGTATTGCGTGTGATGGCGTGCCGCCACGGCCTTGAAGAATTCGACGCTGCGTTTGCTCAGCGAGATGGTGACCTTGACGCCTTCCTCGCGAAACGCGAGTCCCTCAGGAGGCGGCAGCATGTCCCTTGATGACGTTCGCATCGACAGGCTCATCGGTGTACCTGATTGTCCCGCTCATAAATGGCCTTTCCTGTACGTCAGTAAGTTGCGACGTTGGTCGAGTTGACAATGAGCGTACGTTGCGCCCCGACAGCTGCGGTTCCTCGCATCGGACAGAGTTCACTACGAGCGCATAAATAAAAAGGGAGCCGAGGCTCCCTTCAAGATGGCGAACGACCGACTCAGGTCTTCGGCAGCGTCACCCCGTGCTGCCCTTGGTACTTGCCGCCGCGGTCCTTGTACGAGGTCTCGCACACCTCGTCGCTCTCGAAGAACAGCACCTGCGCGCAGCCCTCGCCTGCGTAGATTTTCGCCGGCAATGGCGTCGTGTTCGAGAATTCCAGCGTCACATAGCCTTCCCACTCAGGCTCGAACGGCGTCACGTTGACGATGATGCCGCAGCGCGCGTAGGTCGATTTGCCGAGGCAGATCGTCAGCACGTTGCGGGGAATGCGGAAATACTCGATCGTGCGCGCGAGC
>JAIXUC010000025.1 GCA_027483665.1 Comamonadaceae bacterium
TGGCGACTCAACAGCGGGTAAGGGGTTGGCCGGCTGTCCGCTGCATGGACGCTGAAAGCGCAGGAGTTGGTTCCGGTTGCTGAGCCAGCAGTCTCTTGTCGGTCGGAAGTGACCGCGTCGAACTTCGGCAATCCGCTGCCCACCAAGATGGCTGTGGGCGGGTTTGGGCTGGTGGGTGGACCGACCAACTGGCTGCGGTGCGCATCCATGTCGGGCTGCTTCGAGTGGTCAGACCCGGACTCCATCACGGTACGCGAATCGCGGACTTCTGGTCTTCCCGCAGCGTACTCACCTTTCACTTGGGAACTTTCCTTTGCTGTTACCCCTGCTATTGGCGGATACAGGAGGCCAACAGGGTCAGTCCGGGCGCTTACCGCAGCAGGTGGTGAGTGGCGCTCGGTCATGGTCTGTGCTTCCAATTCGTCTCTTGCTTTGACAGGCTGCGAAACAATTGAAACCAAAGTGGTTGCTTGGGCTTGTGGCTTTGCTGGACGCGGCTGCAGGCTCAGTGCAAATAGCGCTGCCAGGTGCAATCCGAGCACGCTTACAAACAACAAAACATGGCGGCTTTTTCGACCCATTTGTCGAGTGTAGGCAAGTGGCTACGCCCGTGCCTACACTGAGCCGATGGAGTTACCTGAAAGTCTTCGAGATACGCAGCAGAGTCGCACAGAGCCCATGGCGCAAGTGGTCTGGCTCAAGAGAGATTTGCGCTGGACAGACCATGTCCCGCTGCTTCGGGCCGCAGAACTCGGCCCCGTTTTACTGATCTGGTTAGATGAGCCTTTGATGTGGGAGCAGGTCGATGCCTCGCCTCGCCACCGAGGCTTTGCTTTGTCCTGTGTTCGTGAGGTAGCCGAATGGGCTAGGCAGCGAGGTGGTCATCTTTGGCTTGCGCAGATGGACGCCATGGCTTTTTTTAAGACCCTCCGCCGACACATAGGCCCATTCATGCTGCACAGCCATGAGGAAACCGGCAATTTGTGGAGCTATGGCCGAGACCAAGCCGTAGCTCGGTGGTGTCAGTCAGCCGGTATTCAATGGACGCAATACCCCAGCAATGGCGTCGTGCGGCGGTTGCATTTGACCGGCGGTCGTGATCATTGGAGCAGTCAGTGGGCCAGCAGGATGAACCCAGAGCCAAGGCCTGCGCCTCAAACCATTGCATGGCACAAGTCAAATTTCCCTGAGGGCTTACCGCTCCTCAGGCTGAGCCGAGCTGAAATGGGTGAAGAGTCAACACTGGGTGGCGTTACCCATGCATGGCACATGCTGAGCAGCTTTCTGCAAGTTCGGGGTCAGCACTATCGGGGCGACATGTCCAGCCCTATCAGCGCTGAATATGCGTGTTCTCGAATATCTGCACATTTGGCTTGGGGCGCACTCAGTATTCGCGAATGCGTGCATGCGGTTTGGAGACGGCGACAACAGCTGCTTGCTTTGCCGCATGAGCAACGCCCGGACGGGTTTCTTGCATCTCTTAAAAGCTTCGAATCTCGTTTGCATTGGCACTGCCACTTTATGCAAAAGCTGGAGACCGAGCCTGGTTTGGAGCATCGCCACATGCACCGGGGCTTTGACGGTCTGCGCGAAGAGGGACCATTGGATCGAGACCAGCGGCAACTTTTGCAGGCCTGGGCTGAAGGACAAACGGGATTCCCGTTTGTGGATGCCTGTATGAGAAGTCTGCAGGCCACCGGATGGATTAACTTCCGAATGCGGGCTATGTTGATGAGCGTCGCCAGCCAACAACTGTGGCTGCATTGGCGTCACTCTGGACTTCATCTGGCGCGCCTGTTCACCGATTACGAGCCTGGCATTCATTGGAGCCAGTGTCAGATGCAAAGCGGCGTGGCTGGCATCAACACGGTGCGCATTTACAACCCGATAAAGCAGGGCTTGGACCAAGATCCACAGGGGGTTTTCGTGCGCCGCTGGGTCCCCGAACTGGTCGATGTTCCCACCGGCCTGATCCACACGCCCTGGCTGGCTGGCAAGACAGGGTTGCGCTATCCCGAGCCCATCGTCGATCTGGCGCACGCAACAAAAATTGCCCGGGACCGTGTTTACCAACGGAAGTCGAGCGATGAGGTTCGGGCACGTGCTCGCGAGGTTTACCAATTGCATGGAAGCCGCCACCCGCAGCGCGACAAATCCAACACGCCTCGAGCCACCAAGCCCGAGCTATCGTCGAAGAGACGCATGCAACCAGTGGGCGACACCAGGAAAGCTCACCCTTCATCAATAAGTTCGCGCAAAGCAGCATGTGCCACCGCCGCGTCAGCCCACGAGGCTCAGCTGGGGTTTGATTTCGACTGAGTCAACCGCACCTCAGCTTTGGTCAATGGCCAGCGAAAAGAACTAGTAAACCAGCCGTTCAGGCCTGATCTCTTGGAGGATGGTTGTGGCGATTTCCTCTATGGATTTGGTTGTCGTGCTCAGCCATCGAATGCCGCTGCGTCGCATCATGGCTTCTGCCTCTGAAACCTCCATGCGGCAGTTGTCCAAGGCTGCATAGCGTGATTGAGGTCTGCGTTCATTGCGAATCTCGCTCAGGCGTTCGGGTTGGATCGTCAAGCCAAAAAGCTTCGCCCTGTGTGGCACCAAGGCTGGTGGCAATTCTCGGCGGTCGAAATCCTCGGGGATCAGCGGGTAGTTCGCCGATTTGAGTCCGTATTGCATCGCCAAATAAAGTGATGTCGGCGTTTTTCCACTCCGGCTGACGCCCACCAAAATAACGTCGGCGGTACCCAAATCTCGGTTGGACTGCCCATCGTCGTGGGACAGGGAATAGTTGATGGCCTCGATGCGGTCGTGGTAGGCCTGACTTTTCGAAACGTCCGAAAAGCGACCAATGCGGTGGTTTGACTTGAGGCCGAGCTCTGCCTCAAGCGGTTGAACAAACGTGCCGAACATGTCCAGCAACATGCCTTGGCAACCAGCTTTAATGACCGCCAGCACTTCCATGTTGACCAGCGTGGTGAAAACAATGGGCTTCTTACCTTCAACCTCTGCGGTGTGGTTGATCTGTCGCACTGCTTGGTGCGCCTTGTCGACACTGTCGATGAAGGGCAGCCGAACGTGTCTGGGCTTCATCTCGAACTGCGCCAAGATGGCGTTACCAAAGGTCTCAGCTGTGATGCCGGTCCCATCTGAAATAAAAAACACGGTGCGGTTTGGCATGAGATTGGCTTGGTTTGTGGCGTCGGGCTGCCACCTACAATCGTAAGAATAATTTAGATACACATTGCGCCCGCGCGCCGACCAAGTCGTTGTGCCGCCGAGCCCCGCTGGAGCCCACCTCTGCGACCACCAGCCCCCGATTTCAAACTCTGGAGTTTCCTTGCATGTCCCAATCGAGCACAGAAGGGGGCCGCGCTACTGCGCTGGTCTTGCCATTTGAATCCTTAAGAATGTCTGATGTCGAGCTTGTTGGCGGAAAAAACGCCAGCCTCGGCGAGATGATTTCCCAGCTTCCACAGGGCGTACGCGTACCGACGGGCTTCGCGACGACCGCCCATGCCTTTCGTCTCTTTTTGGCTCATGGGGCGCTTGATCAGCGCATCAACGACCGATTGGCCGCGCTGGACACGGATGACGTTCGGGCACTGGCGGCAGCCGGGGCCGACATCCGGGCTATGGTCGAAGCACAACCTTTTCCGAAAGAACTGGAGCAGGCAATTCGCGCCGAGTTCGAGCGTCTCAGTTCGGGCACGCCTGGCGCCAGCTTTGCTGTCCGCTCTTCAGCTACAGCGGAGGATTTGCCGGACGCCTCGTTTGCGGGCCAGCAAGAAACTTTCCTGAACGTGGTCGGGATCGAGGGCATCCTGAGCAAGACGCGCGAGGTTTTTGCGAGCCTCTACAACGACCGAGCCATCAGCTATCGGGTGCACAAGGGCTTTGCGCATCAAGGCGTGGCTTTGTCGGCTGGCGTGCAACGAATGGTCCGATCAGACATGGGCGCCGCGGGCGTCATGTTCACCATCGACACCGAGTCCGGATTTGAAGATGTGGTGTTCATCACCTCCAGCTACGGGCTAGGGGAGACGGTGGTGCAGGGCGCCGTCAACCCTGATGAGTTTTATGTGCACAAGCCCATGCTGCGGCAAGGCAAGCACGCAGTGATTCGGCGCAGCCTGGGTTCGAAGCTGATTCAAATGGTGTTCGCTGACGTGCATGAAAAGGCAAAAACTGGTCGTTTGGTGACCACGGTGGATGTACCTGCAGAGCAGCGCAACCGTTACAGCTTGAGCGACGCCGATGTTCAAGAATTGGCGCGCTATGCGCTGCTGATCGAGGCCCACTACGGCAGGCCCATGGACATTGAATGGGGCAAAGATGGCACCGACGGCCTGCTCTACATCCTGCAAGCGCGCCCAGAAACCGTGAAGAGCCAGCAGAAGGGCAAGCCCGAACTTCGCTACCAGCTCAAGGCGCCCAACAGCGTGGATCGGCGTGTGCTTGCAGAGGGGAGAGCCATCGGGCAGAAAATTGGGACTGGCCCCGTTCGTTTGGTGCAGCACATCAGTGAAATGGACCAAGTGCAGGCAGGCGATGTGCTGGTCACTGACATGACTGACCCCAATTGGGAGCCTGTCATGAAGCGGGCATCGGCCATCGTGACAAACCGCGGTGGACGCACCTGCCATGCCGCCATCATTGCCCGCGAGTTAGGCATTCCCGCCGTGGTGGGCTGCGGCGATGCAACAGAGCGACTGACGGATGGCATGTTGGTGACTGTGAGCTGCGCCGAGGGCGATACAGGTTTCATCTACGACGGTTTGCTGGAGACCGAAGTCAGTGAGGTTCAGCGGGGCGAAATGCCTGCCATCTCGACCAAGATCATGATGAACGTGGGTAACCCGCAACTTGCCTTTGACTTCTGCCAATTACCCAACGAAGGGGTGGGTTTGGCGCGCTTGGAATTCATCATCAACAACAACATCGGTGTTCATCCCAAGGCCATCTTGGACTACCCCAACGTAGACGCCGACCTGAAGAAGGCTGTGGAGTCCGTGGCCAGAGGGCATGCGTCCCCTCGGGCCTTCTACGTCGATAAAGTCGCTGAAGGCATTGCAACCATCGCCGCTGCCTTTTGGCCCAAGCCAGTCATCGTGCGCCTATCGGATTTCAAGTCAAACGAGTACCGAAAGCTGATCGGTGGCTCCCGCTACGAGCCCGAAGAAGAGAACCCCATGCTGGGCTTTCGGGGCGCCGCTCGCTACATCAGCGGAGAGTTTGCCGAAGCCTTTGCGATGGAGTGCGAGGCGCTTCGGCGGGTGCGCCTGGACATGGGTCTGAGCAACGTGCAGGTGATGGTGCCCTTTGTGCGAACACTAGGACAAGCCAAGCGGGTAGTGCAGCTGTTGGCAGACCACGGTTTACGACGCGGCGAGCACGACCTGAAAGTCATCATGATGTGCGAGGTTCCCAGCAACGCGGTGCTGGCAGATCAGTTCCTTGAGCACTTCGACGGCTTTTCGATCGGCTCTAACGATCTAACCCAACTCACCCTAGGGCTGGACCGGGACTCAGGGCTCGAGTTGCTTGCAGCAGACTTTGACGAACGCGATCCAGCGGTAACCGCCATGCTCAATATGGCAATCCGGGCGTGTTTGAGCCAGGGGAAGTACGTCGGGATCTGCGGACAAGGTCCCAGCGATCACCCGGACTTCGCACGTTGGCTAGCCGATCAAGGCATCAGTTCCATTTCGCTGAACCCGGACAGCGTGATTTCTACTTGGCGCGGCCTGGCAGGCTCCTGACCAGTGCCGCACGATGAGGCGATGTGAGTGCGCGGGGTACCCGCTGGCGCCCGCTATACTGAGCGGCTTTGCCTTGCTGCACCGCCCGATTGACCAATCGCCATTTGACGCGGCGAGTTGTGTGGGCTGGCAGCTTTAACCACAAGGAGAATCCATGCGTCATTACGAAATCATCCTCATGATCCACCCGGATCAGAGCGAGCAGGTACCTGCCATGCTCGAGCGTTACAAAGGCATGATCACTGCCGGCGGTGGCAAGATTCACCGAGTAGAGGATTGGGGTCGGCGTCAGTTGACTTACCAGATCAACAAGTTGGCCAAGGCACATTACCTGTGCGTGAACATTGAGGCTGATCAAGCGGTGATGGCGGAGCTTGAGCATGCCTTCAAGTTCAACGATGCCGTCCTGAGGCATTTGACCGTTCAAAAGAAGAAGGCCGACACAGGCCCGTCCTCCATGATGAAGACCGTCGAACGCGAAGAAGCCCGCAAGAGCCAACACTCGGACGCAAACGCCTGATGGCGTTGGTGTGAACCAGACCCGACTTATTGCCCACATCTCCGAACTCAGCCCACTCCGATACACCCCAGCCGGCATTCCTGCATTGAATCTGACGCTAGAGCATGCGTCCCTGATGTTGGAAGCCGGTCAGGATAGGCAGGTGAAATTGGTCTTGAAATCGGTGGCATTGGGCGGTTTGGCCGAAATCCTTGCCCGGGTTGACTTAGGCAGCGAGTGGCGGTTTTCTGGTTTCCTGGCGACATCGCAACGCGGTAAGCACCCCATTTTTCATATTCAGGACATCGAGTCCATCATTTCTTAGGAGTCCAACATGCCCGGACCAAAACGTTTTAACAAAGACAAGCGCCCCAAGCGCAACACGCAGTCCCTCCTATTCAAGCGCAAACGCTTCTGCCGCTTCACCGTCGCCGGCGTGGAAGAAATTGACTACAAGGACATCGACACCCTTCGCGATTTCATAGCCGAAAACGGCAAGATCATTCCAGCTCGCTTGACGGGTACTCGTGCCATTTACCAGCGCCAGCTCAACACCGCCATCAAGCGAGCACGCTTTTTGGCGATGTTGCCTTACAGCGATCAGCACCGCATTTAAGGAGCCGACCATGCAAATCATTCTTTTAGACAAGGTCGTCAACCTCGGCAACCTCGGAGAGATCGTTCGCGTCAAGGACGGCTATGCACGTAATTTTCTGATCCCCTCTGGTCGTGCTCGCCGCGCGACGCAGTCGGCTATTGCCGAATTTGAAACGCGACGTGCCGACCTGGAAAAGGTCGCTGCAGCGAAGCTGGCTGAGTCTCAAGCACAAGGCGAAAAGCTCGCTGGCAAGATCATCAAGTTGACCCAAAAGGCAGGCGTTGATGGCCGACTGTTTGGCTCTGTCACCAACCACGACATTGCCGAAGAGTTGGGCAAGCAGGGTTTCCCGGTGGTGAAGTCGCAAGTGCGTATGCCAAACGGGCCCATCAAGATGGTCGGCGACAGCTCGGTGAGCGTGGCACTGCACACTGATGTGGTGGTAGAGATCACCATCACCGTCTACGGCGAAACTGCCTGATCCGTCTACCAATCCCGCCTGACGGGTTGGGTGCTTCTGCTATCCCATAAGCCCTGAGTCCTGTCTCTCCATCCAACAGCCGCCTGAATACAGGCGGCTGTTTTTTTTGTGTCCTGCAAATCACAGCTTTTCAACAGGACTTAGGCTGCTTATCCCCAGGCTTTTCACTGGTCTGCGAGTCGGTCGGGGCGTAGCATGAATCGCGTTGTTAGCTGAAGTTTTTAGCCTCCACCAGCCCGCTTGGTTTTTCCATGGACCCTGTGTATTCCACCTTAGACCCAGACTTGGACTTGCCTCGTGGCATGGACCGCCAAGTCGCGCAGCTGCGCATACCACCGCATTCAACCGAAGCAGAGTCGAGCGTGCTGGGTGGTTTGTTGTTGGACAACGGCGCTTGGGATCGCGTGGGCGACCTGCTCAAAGACAGTGACTTCTATCGCTACGAGCACCGTCTGGTGTTCTCCGCCGTTGCGGTCTTGGTCAATGCGTCAAAGCCTGCTGATGTGGTGACGGTTTTTGAACAGTTGCAAAGCTTGGGCAAAGCCGAAGAAGTAGGAGGCTTGGCGTACCTTAATTCACTCGCACAGTACGTACCCAGTGCCAGCAACATCCGCCGCTACGCCGAAATCGTGCGTGAGCGTTCGATTTTGCGCAAGCTGGTGAGCGCCAGCGACGAGATCGCGACTTCTGCTTTCAATCCGCAGGGCAAGCCGGTTGCCAAGATCTTGGACGAGGCTGAGCAAAAGATCTTCAACATTGGCGAAGAAGGTTCGCGCATGAAGCAGGGCTTTCAGTCGATGGAAGCCCTGGTTGTACAGTTGGTGGACCGCGTGCAGGAGATGGCCGACAACCCCAACGACATCACGGGCGTACCCACTGGCTTTTACGACCTGGACCGCATGACCGCTGGCTTCCAGCCCGGCGACATGGTGGTCTTGGCGGCTCGTCCATCCATGGGCAAGACCGCCTTGGCCATCAACATTGCAGAGCATGTGGCGCTCAACGAAGGCTTGCCAGTGGCGGTGTTTTCCATGGAAATGGGAGCCTCGCAACTGGCCGTTCGTATCGTGGGCTCGATTGGCCGCATCGACCAAGGCCATCTGCGCACCGGCAAGCTCACGGCAGAGGAATGGCCGCGGCTAACCGAAGCCATTGAAAAGCTGCGCCATGTGTCGCTGCACATCGACGAAACAGCGGGCCTCACACCCAGCGAACTGCGCGCCAATGCGAGACGTCTGGCGCGCCAGTGCGGCAAGCTGGGTTTGATCGTGGTCGACTACTTGCAGCTCATGAGCGGCTCCAGCAACTCCGATGAGAACCGTGCCACTGAGCTGGGAGAAATCTCGCGAGGGCTCAAGATGCTGGCCAAAGAATTGCAGTGCCCGCTCATTGCCTTGTCGCAGCTCAATCGCAGCGTGGAGACGCGCACCGACAAGCGCCCCATGATGAGTGACCTGCGAGAGTCCGGGGCCATCGAGCAGGACGCTGATGTGATCATGTTCATCTACCGCGATGACTACTACAACAAAGACTCCAAAGAGCCTGGCGTTGCGGAAATCATCATCGGCAAACAGCGCAATGGGCCTACAGGCACAGTCAAGCTGACCTTCTTGAAGCACTTGACGCGCTTCGAGAGTCTGGCCTCCGGTGCTTCAGGCGACTACTGATCAGGCAGATTCATCAGTGCTTGACCCATGCGGATGGTGGTGCCGCTGGTGATGCCCTGTGCCAAGCGGAAATCGGCGGGCCCCAAGACGATGATGGTCGAGCCATGTTCGAAATAGCCCATTTCCTGACCTTTTTGAAAAGCCGCTGAGCAAGGCATCAAAGCGCCTTGGCTTTCGCGCAGTGGCTGCTTGAGGAAGTGAAGACGGATGCCCGCCACCAGAACCGCAGCCACGGGAACCAGCGTCACTGGCTGCCCCTGGCTTTGCAAGGTGGTTCGAATGACAGCCCTTTCGTTGCGGCAGTACAGCTTGGGGACGCGCGCCAACGCTGGTGGATTCACGTTCCACACATCACCCGGCACATGCTGCACGCCCTCTACGGTGCAGTCGTGGGGCGCATGGAAGCGGTGGTACATGCTCGAGGTCAGGCGCAGCGTCACGTAGCAGGCATGGCGGTGTTTCTCCGCCAGTTCCGTGTCCAGCAGCAACTCATGCAGCGCGTAGCTCTGTGACTTGGCCTGAAGCAGTTGGCCGTCCTGCACATGGCCGCAGGCGCCAACGATGGCGTCACACGGACTGCTGAGCACCTGGCTGCGCATATCGATCAATCGAGCGCCTGGGCGAAGTTCGCGTGTGAAGCAATCGTGCAGGCTTGAGAACCGCTGATGGCGGGCGTCGCTCAGGTCCAAGTCTGCGAACCACCGCCAAAGCGCCATCGACACCTGAGGAACGGGGGGCAGGGTGGTGTGGCTGACCCATCCCACAAGGCGGGTCAGCCATCGACGAGGGATCTGGTTGGTCAACGCGAAGTTGAGCGCATCTGTGCGCACGAGACTCTGGAGCATTTCTTTGGGGTTCATGAGGGTGTCAAAAGCAGGGCGTAAAAGCACAGGAGATGTCAATTGGAGTGAGCACATGGACGAAGCAATGAAGACCGTCTTGGTTGGGGCAGCAGCAGCAGGTCTGGGGCTGGCCTTGCACAAGGGCATGCGACGACTGGCCCTGTCGCGGGCCAAACACCCCTCGCTGGGCGGCCACTCGCGCTGGGCCAAGCGGTTCGCTGGCTGGCTGCCCGGATACGCCTACGATGAGGCGCAATTCTTTAACGCTGATGACGCCGACGAAGCCACTGTGGCGCGGCGTCGTGCGGCTTTGCAGCGGCTGTCTACGGCTTATGCCGAGCGCTACGCCAAGTCTTTGGCGATGAGCGCCGAGTTGGCTGACGGCTTGGCTGACTTGCAGTTCACCTCGGCCTACCGAGTGCCTTTTCAATTCAGCCCCTACCTGCGCTCTCAACTGAAGACCGCGAGCGTGGTCACCGCGAGCGATGGCGTTCACTTCACCGATGCCGACGGGAACCGCTTTTACGACTTGACCGGGTCTTATGGCGTTAACGTGCTGGGCAACGATGTCTACAAGGTCACCATGGCCGAAGGCAGTGCGCTGGCCCAGCCGCTGGGTCCGGTGCTGGGGGCCTATCACCCTGTGGTGCTGGACAACATCGAGCGGCTTCGACGCATATCTGGTTTGGAACAGGTTTCCTTCCACATGTCCGGGACAGAAGCGGTCATGCAGGCCGTGCGGCTGGCTCGCTACCACACGGGTCGCAAGCACGTTGTGCGCTTTTGTGGGGCTTACCACGGTTGGTGGGAGGACGTTCAGCCGGGTCCCGGCAACCCCATGCCACCGCGTGAAACCTACACACTGCGCGATATGCACGAGCGGTCTCTGACAGTGTTGCGCAGCCGACGCGACATCGCCTGCGTGCTCATCAACCCGCTGCAAGCCCTGCACCCCAACAAGGCGGCACCTGGCGACTCGACCCTGGTGGACAGCAGCCGTCAGGCCGGCTACGACCGCGCCGCTTACACCGCTTGGCTCAAGGCCTTGCGTCAGGTTTGTACCGAACGCGGCATCGTGTTGATATTTGACGAAGTGTTCCTGGGCTTTCGCTTGGCGCAAGGAGGGGCGCAGGCGTACTTTGGCGTGCTGGCCGACATGGTGACCTACGGCAAAACGCTGGGTGGTGGTCTGCCTGTGGGTGTGGTGTGCGGTCGGCGCGCGCTGATGAAGCGCTTCCGGGAAGCCCATCCTGCCGATGTCTGCTTTGCGCGAGGCACCTTCAATTCGCACCCCTACGTCATGGGTGCCATGAACGCTTTTCTGCGGCGACTCGACGAACCCGACACCCGCGCGCTCTATGAAGGGTTGGACGACCGTTGGAATGCCCACGCTGAACGCTTCAATGCCACCATGGCTTCGGAAGGCTTGCCCATTCGAGCAGTCAACATGTCCAGTGTCTGGACCATCACCTACACCCAGCCATCGCGCTACAACTGGATGCTTCAGTACTACTTGCGTCTGGAAGGTTTGGGCTTGAGCTGGGTGGGTAGCGGGCGGCTGATTTTCAGCCTGAACTATCGCCATGAAGACGTGCAAGCAGTGATTGATCGGTTCGTAGCCGCAGGTCGGGCCATGCAAGCGGACGGTTGGTGGGCACAGGGCTTGACGCTGGACAACAAGGGAATTCGCCGGCGCATCGGCCGCGAGCTGTTGAGCCAGCTGTTCAAGCGCTTTGCACTTGTTAGCCCGAAAGGCTAGCCAAGCGCAAAGCCGCTGAACGTTGGTCAGCTCTGCTGGTGGCTGACGTCGTGATCGCGCCGGGGGTCGATCAGCTCGCCGCGCAGCAAGTACAGCGGTGCCTTCGCGTAGAGCTTGATGTCGTGGAACGGGTCCGTGATGATTTTGGTAGCCCAGACCAAGCCCGATTGCACATCTTTGATGAAGAACAAGTGCATGGTTCGAAACAGCAGGCCGCCCACACCGAGGGCCAACCACATCAGACCCACATCGTGTACGAAGCCGGCCAAGCCGACGGCAGGCTCGATCAGGCCGAACAAATCGGGTTGAATCCACAGCAGCGCAGGCGAGATCGCCCAGATTGCCATCAACACCACCTTGCGGCGCAGGTTGTAGCCCACCTTGATTTCCTCTTTGTGTTCGTGCGTGGCTTGGTTGACGTGGTCATAGCCCTTCGGTTCAAAGAAGAAATGGCCCGCTTGGCGGCTGGTCATGGACACCAACCACGCCAGCAAGGCCGCGGCCGCAGGGTCTACAAACAACAGCCCATAAGCGATGACAAAGCAGGTTGCACTCAGCAGGTGCAGGCATTGGTTGATGCGGCTGTGGTGGTAGTAACGGTGGTCGTCCCAACGCTGGATCGCCAGTTCTTCAGAGAAAGTTCGCATGGAAGCTCCTGTCATGTGGTTTGTTGGCTGCGCTGCCCTAGAGTGCAAGACCAAGGCTGGAGGATCGTGCGAGCCGATGAAAGCGTGATGACACAACCGTGACTTGGTGAATGACACCATGGCGGTGATCGTGTGACAGCGTGAAGGCAGCGAGCGGCTGTCACACTTTCGTTGCAAGCCGCTGTCACAGTTCACTTATGAATGAGCCACCAGATAGCACCTTGGTTGTCGACGAAACGCCAGCAACGCTTCGGCGCTTGCGGGTGGCCGTGGTCACGGAGACCTTTCCGCCAGAAGTCAACGGCGTAGCCCGCACCATTTCACGGGTGGTGGACGGTTTGCGCTCTCGCGGCCATGACGTTCAGCTGATCAGACCGCGCCAAGTGGTGGATGCTGGGCGTCAGTTGCCGGGATCTGAGGAACAAGTGCTCACCCGCGGTCTGCCGATCCCGGGCTATCCCGACATGCGCATGGGTATGCCGTCTAAGCGGGCGTTGATGAACTTGTGGAAACTGCGCCGCCCTGATGTGGTGTATGTCGCGACCGAAGGCCCTCTGGGTTGGTCGGCCCTGCAAACCGCGCGTTCGCTGCGGGTACCGGTAGCCTCTGAGTTTCGAACCAACTTTCATGCCTACGCGCAGCACTACGGCGTGGGGTGGTTACAGCGCCCCATGCTGGCTTACCTGCGCAAGTTCCACAACCGCACCCAAGTGACCATGGTGCCTACCGCAGGGCTGAAAAAAGAATTGACCCCACACGGATTTGAGCGCCTCGAGGTGGTGCAACGCGGGGTGGATACGGACTTGTTTCACCCGGGCCAACGCAGGGAAGACTTGCGACAGTCATGGGGCGCAGCGCCTGCCGATCCGGTGGTGGTCTGTGTTGGGCGACTTGCCGCAGAGAAGAACCTGATGCTCTTGGCAGAAGCCTTTGAGGCCTTTCGAGCAGGGGTGCCCCATGCTCGACTGGTTGTGGTCGGTGACGGACCACATCGAGAACAGCTTCAAGCGCGTGCTCCCTATGCCCACTTTGCTGGCTCGCGCACCGGTGACGACCTTGCTGCGCACTACGCCAGCGCCGACTTGTTCTTCTTTCCCAGCGTCACGGAAACGTTTGGGAACGTCACGCTCGAGGCGATGGCCAGCGGCCTGCCGGTCTTGGCCTACAACTACGCCGCTGCGGCCCAGGTGATTGACCATGGGCGCAATGGCTGGTTGGTGCCCTTCGATGATGCCGCGGCCTACGTTCAAACCGCAGCCAAGCTGCACAGTGCCTCGGCAGATTGGAAGGCTCATGGCGCGCAGGCGGTGCAGGCCGCAGCCCGCAACGCCTGGGACAGCATCATCAGCCAGATTGAGCGTGTGCTGCGGCAGGTGTTGAGCGATGCCAATGCCAGGTCAGTGCGCCCATGAACGCGGCGATACCCAGGCCCCAGATGGCCATGATCCAAAGAATGGGCCAGTCCAGCGCCAGCAATGCCGCGTAGACCGCCAACATCACCAGCACGCTCAAGTTTTCATTGAAGCCCTGCACGGCTATTGAGCGGCCGGCCGTCAACAGCACATAGCCGCGGTGTTGCAGCAATGCGTTCATCGGAACCACCAACACACCGCCCAAGGCGCCCAAGGCGCCAAGCCCCAGCGCCGCCACCCACAGCCCACCCACGGCGCCCAGCGCTCCCACGGCGGGCACGAGCAAACCCAAAGCAATGCCCATTGGCAGCACCTTGTTGGCCAAGCCCAGCGGAATGCCTTGACCCGCCCACGCCGCGCCTGCAATGACGCCGATGGCCACAGCCGCTTGCAGATAGGCAGCCTCATCCAAGCTCAAACCCAGGTGGTCCGTGGCCCAACGCAGGACCGCAAACTGCAAGGTGGCACCAAAGCCCCAAAAAACCGTCGTCACCGCCAGTGATAGACCGCCGTCACGGTCTCGCCACAAGATGTTGTTTGCAAGTCGAAAGTCGCGTACCAAGGTCGACAGCGCCGCCAGCCCGCGCAGCCGAACGAGCGCATAGCGGCGCCCGGAATCCGGTATGCCCAGGTTGAGTAAAGCCGCAAGGCCGTAACCGGCAAGAAGCGCCAGCAGAGAGGTGCTGTATCCGGTGTGCAGCGCCAACCAGCCTGACGTCACCATGGGGTCTGCCCCATTGGTGCCGGGAGGCGTCTGTGTCGACCAGTCCAACCAGTACTGCGTGACCAGAAAGCCCCCAATCACAGTGCCCATCAATGCAGCACAAACGACGCTCACTTCGATCCAAGCATTGGCGCGGACCAGCCCCTCAGGCGGGACGATTTCTGTGATCAGTCCGTACTTGGCGGGTGCGTAGGCCGCTGCGCCTAAGCCGACGATGGCAAAGCACAGCAGCGGGTGCGCGCCCGACAGCAAGCCGAACACCCCCACCACCTTGAGCAGGTTCATCCACATCATGAGCCTGCCCTTGGGCAAGGCGTCAGCCAGCACACCCACGCCGGGTGCCAGCAGCACGTAAGCCAAGGTGAAACAAAACTTCAGAAGTGGTGCCCACCACCCAGGGTGGCCTTGTTCGATCAACAGCGCAATCGCCACGATCAGCAGCGCGTTATCGGCCAGTGCCGATGCGAACTGCGCACCGATGATCACGTGAAAGCCCCGCGGCAGGGGCGCACGCGGAACCATCTGTCAAATACCGCTTCGCCTGCCGATGCCCACGTACTGAAAGCCCGCCTCGCGCATTTGTGCAGGGTCGTACAGGTTGCGGCCGTCGAAGATCACCTGTTGGCGCATGGCCTGCGCAAGCGCTTCGAAGTCCGGGCTGCGGTAGGCCTTCCATTCGGTCACGATCACCAAGGCATCCACGCCGGCAACGGCGTCTTGTGGACTGAAGCACAAACTCAGCCGGGTCAGCAGATCAGCATGGTCCTGAAGGTCGGCATTGAGTTGCTCGCGGGCATTGGCCATGGCGACCGGATCGTGGGCCAGCACGCGCGCTCCTCGCTCCAGCAGACCACGCACCACCACCCGGCTGGGTGCCTCGCGCATGTCATCGGTGTCGGGCTTGAAGGCCAAGCCCCAGACGCCGAAAGTCAGCCCTCGCAAATCATCACCAAACCGTTCCACCACGCGCTGCAACAAGATGGACTTCTGCGCTTGGTTCACACGCTCCACCGCCTGGACAACCTGCATATCCAAACCGTGTAACTTGGCCGTGCTCACCAAGGCCTGCGTGTCCTTTGGAAAGCAACTTCCGCCATAGCCGGTCCCGGCGTACAGAAAGCTTTGACCAATCCGCTCATCGGACCCAATGCCACGGCGCACAGCATCGACATCGGCTCCCACTGCATCGGCCAAGTTGGCAATTTCGTTCATGAAAGAGATTCGGGTAGCGAGCATCGCGTTAGCCGCGTATTTGGTGAGCTCAGCGCTGCGCCGATCCATGTAGAGGGTGCGCTCATGGTGCCGATTGAACGGCGCGTACAAGCGCGACAACAGGGTGCGTGCGCGCTGGCCGACTTCGGTGCTGTCGCAGCCGATCACCACCCGGTCTGGGCGCATGAAGTCTCCAATCGCCGCGCCTTCTTTCAGGAACTCCGGGTTCGACACCACAGCAAAGCCGAGGTCTGCTCGCTGGCGCTGCTGCAGCGCATCTGCCACCACCCCCTCGACCTGATCACCGGTGCCCACCGGCACGGTCGACTTGTTGACGACGACCTTGAAGTCTTCCATTTGGCCGCCAATCGTCGCTGCGACTGCCAACACCTGGGACAGGTCCGCTGAGCCATCCTCAGCAGGGGGCGTACCGACGGCGATGAAAAGCAAGTCACCGTGTGCCACAGCCGCAGCTGCATCGCTGGTGAATGAAAGACGACCCGCAGCAACATTGCCGCGCACCATGTCTGACAAGCCGGGCTCGTGGAATGGGATCTCCGCTGCTAACAAACGCTCGATTCTTGCGGCATCAATGTCAACGCAGACGACTTGGTTGCCCAACTCTGCAAGACATGTTCCCGAAACCAACCCGACGTAGCCGACCCCAAAAACCGTGACTTTCATTCATCGTCCTGCTGTCATGTTTGATGCAAGCTTGCCGCCAGTTCATGACACGGACGTGATGAAGAAAGGTATGTTCTGTGACAGACCCAAAGAAGGTTCCTCACCCGGTCACTTGGATCACGCAAGCAATTCTCAGAGCACTTCGCTGGCGAAGTCGGCCAGCCTGGAGCGTTCGCCACGGGCCAAGGTGATGTGCCCGCTGTGGGGCCAGCCTTTGAACTTGTCGACAGCAAAAGTCAGGCCCGAGGACCCTTCTGTCAGGTAGGGCGTGTCGATCTGCGCCAAGTTACCCATGCAGATGATTTTGGTACCTGGGCCCGCGCGGGTGACCAGGGTCTTCATCTGTTTGGGCGTGAGATTTTGTGCCTCATCGATGATCACGTACTTGTTGAGGAAGGTGCGCCCGCGCATGAAGTTCATGCTCTTGATCTTGATGCGGCTTCGAATCAAGTCGTTAGTGGCTGCCCGCCCCCATTCGCCGGCACTGGTGTCGGTTTTGGCAAGCACTTCCAGGTTGTCGTCCAACGCCCCCATCCACGGGCCCATTTTTTCTTCCTCAGAGCCAGGCAGAAAGCCGATGTCTTCGCCTACGCTGACAGTGGCTCGCGTCATGATGATTTCGGTGTAGCGGCGGTCGTCCAGTACCTGTGTCAATCCGGCCGCCAGCGCCATGAGCGTCTTGCCGGTGCCGGCGGTACCGGCAAGTGTGACGAAATCAATCTCAGGGTCCATGAGCAAGTTCATGGCGAAGTTCTGCTCCCGGTTGCGCGTCGTCACGCCCCACACTGCGTTCTTCAGGTGCGTGAAATCCCGCAAGGTCTTGAGCACAGCAGTCTTGCCGCGGATCTCTGTGATGCGTGCATAAAGACTCGGTTCACCGGGGGCTTCGAAGTACACAAATTGGTTGATCAGCAAGCTGCTGACGATGGGTCCGGTGATGCGGTAGAACGTATGGCTGCCGCTTTGCCAACTCTCCACGGTTTTGCTCTGGCGCGTCCAGAAGTCAGTGGGCAGAGCCAGCGAGCCGCTGTAGAGCAGGTCGCCATCTTCCAGAGCCTTGTCGTTTTGGTAGTCCTCGGTGGGCAAGCCCAAAGCCCGCGCCTTGACCCGCATGTTGATGTCTTTTGACACCAGAACCACGTCGCGCTGCGGCGCAGCAGTTTCCCTGCTCAGTTTGGCGTGGTGTTGTCGCAAGGCCTCGACAACAGCCAGGATTTGGTTGTCCGCTTTGCCCTGAGGCAAGCTCATTGGCAAGCTGACATCCAACGCTTGGGTTTGAAAAAACAGCTTTCCTGCGGCTTCCGTGTGTCCCGTCTTGCCCAGGGCCAGGCCGCTTGTGATGTCCTCACCATGAACAGCAGCCAAGGCGTCCAGTGTTCGGCTGGTCTGGCGAGCGTTGCGGGCCACCTCGGTCATGCCCTTTTTGTGCCCGTCGAGCTCTTCCAGCACGATCATCGGCAAGTAAATGTCGTGTTCCTCAAATCGGAACAGACACATCGGGTCGTGCAGCAAGACATTGGTGTCCAGCACAAACAGCTTGGGATTGGCAGTTCGCTCAGTTCTGCGGCTGCGCACAGACCGGGCTGGCTTGTTGGCAGCTGGGGTTGGCTTGGGGACAGTCGTGGTTACTGCTGGCGACTCTCGCTTGACACCCAAACCTGTCCGGATGGGCAGGCGCGCCCCACTGGCCGCCCTCAGTTCGGCCGTATCCGAACTGGGCGCTTGGACATCGGCTCCTAGGGCATCGCCGTAGGGAGCATCCAGAGAAAGCACATCACCCTTTTGGGCCCTTCCTTTTTTAGTGTCACGACCCGAGGCCTTTGGCTGCACATCGAAGGCTTGCGGGGCGAGAAGTGCTGCGCGCTTGGTCGGAGGGGAGGGAAGAGGCATGACGAAAGTAGTCCTCGTGATTTGCGGTGGGTGGTGCTGCGGAGCCAACAAAAAAGCCGTTCCAACAGGGGAACGGCTTTAGCGGGTGTGAGCAGGTAAGGACGGGAGGGCGCAGTGCTCAAACACATCTTGAAGCTTGTACCACACGAGGGCGTACTGCTGGTGAATGGAGGCTGCAGTTCATTGAGCTGGCCCTTCGAGAAGGCTACAAGACGCAGCGCAACCAGCTACTTCGGGTGCTTCACCCGGCTTTCTTCAACGTCTTGACTGCCTTCAAAACTTCTTCAACGTGCCCTGGAACTTTCAGGCCGCGCCATTCCGCCTTCAGCACCCCGTCAGCGCCTATGAGAAAGGTACTGCGCTCGATGCCTTTTACTTTTTTGCCGTACATGATTTTGTTTTTGACCACCCCGAACATGTGGCACATCTTTTCTTCGGTGTCAGCAATCAACTCAAACGGCAGTTCCAACTTGGTCTTGAACTCATCGTGAGATTTCATGTTGTCGCGAGAAACGCCAAACACCGCCGCGCCGGCTTTTACAAAGTCGGTGTATTTGTCTCGGAACTGCATCGCCTCCGTGGTGCACCCTGGGGTGTTGTCTTTCGGATAGAAGTACAGCACCAACATTTTGCCGAGATGCGAATCGTTGGTGACTTTGATACCACCAGTAGCCACGGCTTCAAATTCGGGGATAGGCTTGTTGACAACAATCGCCATGGAATCGTTCTCTTGTGACGGGCTACAGCTCCAAAAAAGCGATGCAGCCGTTGTGGTGGAGGGCGCGGACTGACTCGTTCTGAGCTCAATTCATTCCCTAGCGCAGCGCCGCATTTTATGCGCAATTACTTGGCGGTTCTAGGCCTTCTCTACAAGCAGAGCCAACAGCACATGTCGCCCTTCGTTTGCCAGAACGTTGTATGTGCGGCAGGCCGCTGGCGAGTCCATCGTCTCGAAACCAATGCGTTGAACCATCAGTTGGGCATACCAAGCAGGTGGGGGAAAGCGAAGTTTCTGGCCACTGCCAAACAACACGATCTCCGGCGCAGCGTAGGCCATCGCTTCGAATGCAGCGGCGTCCAAATGCGCGAAGTCAGTCACGTCCCACGCCCGGACCCCGCCTTTTGAATCTACAAGGAGGCTATGTTGATAGCGCTCCCCATTGACGGACACCCACCCCGGCCCGTAGGCGCTGATGGCTGGTGCGTCCGATTGGTCTGGTTGCAACTTCAAGTGTTTTACAAGGTCGTACTTGCTCGTTGTCCGCAGGCACCCGAGAGGGCTGCGAAAGCCGTTCACAAGGTGAGTTATCGGGCTCGGTCCCCCGGATTTGTCCCGAATGTCTGTGGTCAAATTATAGGATTCGACATGTTGTCGCTTGCCTATTGGAGATCCCTTGAAGACGATCCAGAAGTCTGCCAAGTTGGCCAACGTCTGCTATGACATACGAGGCCCCGTGCTTGATCGTGCGCGGCAGATGGAGGACGAGGGACACAAGATCATCAAGCTCAATATCGGCAACCTTGCCGTGTTCGGCTTCGACAGCCCTGAAGAAATTCAGCAGGACATGATTCGTAACCTGCCCAACGCGGCGGCCTACTCTGACAGCAAAGGCATTTTTGCTGCTCGCAAGGCGGTCATGCACTACACGCAACAGCAGGGCATCAAGGGCGTCACGCTGGACGACATCTATTTGGGCAACGGTGCCAGTGAGCTGATCGTCATGGCCACCAACGCTCTTTTAAATGACGGAGATGAGCTGTTGCTGCCAGCTCCGGACTACCCGCTGTGGACCGCTGCAGTCAGCTTGAGCGGCGGCACACCGGTGCATTACTTGTGCGACGAATCGAAGTCGTGGATGCCCGACATCGATGACATCCGAGCGAAGATAACGCCGCGCACCAAAGGCATCGTCGTCATCAATCCCAACAACCCAACTGGCGCCATCTACAGCGACGCTTTGTTGCTAGGTATTGTTGAGATTGCACGAGACAACGGCTTGGTCATTTTTGCTGACGAGGTCTACGACAAGGTGCTGTACGACGGTGCCAGGCACACCGCCTTGGGTAGCCTGTCGAGCGACGTGCTCACGCTTACTTTCAACTCTTTGTCCAAGAGTTATCGCTCTTGCGGTTACCGCGCTGGCTGGCTGGTTGTGTCGGGTGAGAAGCTCGCAGCGCGTGACTACATTGAAGGTCTCAACATGCTCTCGTCCATGCGTCTTTGTGCGAATGTGCCGGGGCAGTGGGCCATCCAAACCGCTTTGGGTGGCTACCAAAGCATCAATGACTTGGTCGGCGAGGGTGGCCGGCTCAAACGTCAACGAGACTTGGCTTACGACCTGATCACAGCGATCCCTGGCGTGACCTGTGTCAAGCCGGCAGCCGCGCTCTACATGTTTCCGAAGCTTGACCCCAGCCTCTATCCAATCCAAGACGATCAGCGTTTCATTCAGGAGTTACTGCAAGAAACCAAGGTCTTGTTGGTGCAAGGCACTGGTTTTAACTGGCCTACCCCGGACCACTTTCGCATCGTGTTTTTGCCCCACGAAGACGATCTCCGAGAGGCGATCCAGCGCATCGCTCAGTTTCTGGCGAAGTACAGGGCGCGCCACCTCAACTGAACGACTGCGTTGGTGGGTCTGCAAAGTACCCTGGTTGATGGAGCAGATAAGCCTTCGTTGGCCCTTAGCCGCCCCTCGTTTTTGAAGCCTTCATCCCCCGTTTATTGGATTGGTTTTTTTCATGCCCTCAGCTCAGCTTTCTCCCATCCGTGTCGGCATCTTGGGGTTGGGCACCGTGGGCACTGGCGTGTTCCATGTCTTGCGACGCAACCAGGCGGAGATCAGCCGACGCGCTGGCCGAGACATCGTGGTGACCATGGTTAGCCGCCGCGATGTGGCCAAAGCTTCTGAAGTGGTTGCGGGTGAGGCCCAAGTGCTGGCAGACGCCCGTGCCATCGTGGACAGCCCCGACATTGACATCGTGGTCGAGCTGATCGGTGGCACGACGCTAGCCAAGAGCTTGGTTTTGCAGGCCATTGCGCAGGGAAAACACGTGGTGACGGCTAACAAGGCCTTGTTGGCGGTGCATGGCACCGAGATCTTTGCTGCCGCATCTGCCCGCGGTGTCGTGGTGGCTTTTGAGGCTGCAGTTGCTGGTGGCATTCCCATCATCAAGGCGCTGCGCGAAGGCCTGACCGCGAACCGCATTCAGTGGATTGCCGGAATCATCAATGGCACCACCAACTTCATCTTGTCGGAGATGCGCGACAAGGGCTTGGACTTCGATGTTGCCCTGAAAGACGCGCAGCGCCTCGGTTATGCGGAGGCTGATCCGAGCTTCGACATCGAGGGCACGGATGCCGCGCACAAAGTGACCATCATGTCGGCCATGGCCTTTGGGGTGCCTGTGCAGTTTGATAAGGCCTACATTGAAGGGATCACTTGTTTAAGCGCCACCGATATTCGTTATGCCGAGCAGCTGGGGTACCGAATCAAGCTTCTGGGTATCACCAAACGCACCGCCAAAGGCATCGAGTTGCGGGTTCACCCAAGTCTGGTGCCGGCTAAGCGCTTGATCGCCAATGTGGAGGGCGCAATGAACGCGGTGCTCGTACAAGCCGACGCAGTGGGTACCACCCTTTACTACGGCAAGGGTGCCGGGAGCGAGCCCACGGCCAGCGCGGTCATTGCTGATCTGGTGGATATCACCAGGCTGCACGGGGCAAGCCCCGCGCAGCGCGTGCCGCACCTGGGTTTTCAGCCGCACACCATGGACCAAGCCATGACCGACTTGCCTGTCCTGCCCATGAGCGAGGTGCTGACCAGCTATTACCTGCGCTTGCGGGTGTCGGACGAAGCGGGTGTGTTGGCCAAGGTCACGGGCATCTTGGCTGGTAACGGCATCAGCATCGACGCTGTGCTTCAGCGAGAAGCCGACGAAGGCGCCAATCAGACTGATCTCATCATCTTGACGCATGACTGCCAAGAGCTTTTGATGAACGAAACAATTGCACAGTTGCAGGGCTTGGTGACAGTGCTGGCGCCCATCGTGCGAATTCGTAAAGAGGAGCTGGCGTGATGCGCGTTTCGCCGTTTGAAACTTGGAAGGCCTTGCTGTGTTGTATGTAAGTACCAGGGGTGATCGGCAGGAGCGGCGCTTCTGCGAAATCTTGCTGGAAGGTTTGGCCCTCGACGGCGGTCTGTACTTGCCCACGCACTACCCGCAAGTCAGCGTCGCCATGCTGCACGCATGGCGGGGCTTGTCTTATGCGGACCTGGCGTACGAGGTTTTGTCGCTCTACATCGACGACATTCCTGCTGAGGACTTGCGTCTTTTGTGCAGAAGGACCTACACACAAGCAGCATTTGGCACGCCCCAGATCGCTCCTGTGCGAGCCGCGGGGGAGGGTCTGTACATCCAAGCGCTGTCGAACGGCCCGACTTTGGCTTTCAAAGACATGGCCATGCAGCTGCTGGGCAACCTGTTCGAGTACGAGCTGGCTCGACGTGGGCAAGAGCTCAATATCTTGGGCGCCACCTCTGGTGACACGGGCAGCGCAGCTGAATATGCGATGCGTGGCAAGCAAGGCATTCAGGTCTTCATGACCAGCCCGCACGGCCGCATGAGTCCCTTTCAGCAGGCACAGATGTTCAGTCTTCAAGACGCCAACATCCACAACATTGCCATCGAAGGCGTTTTCGATGACTGCCAAGACATCGTGAAGGCAGTCTCCTCTGACCTGGCTTTCAAAAAGGCTTACCGCATCGGCACCGTGAACTCCATCAACTGGGCGCGGTTGCTTGCGCAGGTGGTGTATTACTTTGCGGGCTACCTGCAGGTCAGGCCTGGCATCGATGGGCCTGTGAGCTTTGCTGTGCCCTCTGGCAACTTTGGCAACGTTTGCGCAGGCCACGTGGCCCGCATGATGGGCCTGCCCATCGACCAACTGATGGTGGCCACCAATGAAAACGATGTGCTGGACGAATTTTTCCGAACCGGTATCTATCGCGTTCGGACCAGCGCCGACACCCACGAGACCTCCAGCCCTTCCATGGATATCTCCAAAGCGAGTAATTTCGAGCGCTTTGTTTTTGACTTACTAGACCGAGAAGGGGCCCGCGTTCGTGATTTGTTCACTAGCGGTTTGGCGCTCGATGGCCAGTTCGATCTTTCCCACGACAGTCGCTTTCCGGATGCCCACAGCCGCTTCGGATTTGTAAGTGGCCGCAGCACGCACGCCGACAGAGTTGCCACCATCCGAAGCGTTTATTCGGACCATCACCAAGTCATCGATCCACACACGGCTGACGCCTTCAAAGTGGCCAAGGCATGCAGGCGTACAGATGTGCCCGTCGTGGTGCTGGAGACTGCGCTGCCCATCAAGTTCGCCGGCACCATCGTGGAAGCCCTGGGCGTTGAGCCGCAGCGTCCAGCAGGGTTTGAAGGCATCGAGGCACTGCCGCGCCGGGTGCAGGTCATGGCCCCTGATGCGGCCTTGGTGAAGGCCTTGATCAGGCAACACGCCAAGGCAGCATGAACGCCGCAGCGCAGCTTCCCCCGCGGCACAGCTCGCCAGCGCTGATGAGCCTGGATGAGGCGCTGGCGTTGATCCTGGATGGGCGTGAGCCTTTGTTGCCAGTCGAGTCGGTACCGACGCTGGATGCCGACGGTCGCGTGCTGCGCGAAGACGTGGTTTCGTCCTTGGCCGTTCCTGCGCTCGACAACAGCGCAATGGATGGCTATGCGGTGCGTTGTGCCGAGCTTGGCACCGATGGTGCGTCAGTGCCCATCAGTCAAAGAATTGCGGCGGGTCAGGTTCCGCTGCCACTGCAGCCTGGCACAGTGGCCCGGATTTTTACGGGTGCGGCCATCCCTGCGGGTGCAGACGCGGTACTCATGCAGGAAGATGCCGAGGTGGTCGAAGGCCAGCGAATGCGTTGTCTGCGTTTGCCAGCGCTGGGCCAGTCTATTCGCCGCGTTGGTGAAGACGTCGCCCTGGGCAGTGCCGTGTTGCGCAAAGGCCGCAGGCTCGGCGCAGCAGACTTGGGCTTGGCTGCCAGTGTCGGGCAAGCCCGGCTCACGGTCGGGTGCCGACCGCGTGTGGCCTTACTGTCAACCGGCGACGAGTTGGTGATGCCGGGCGAGGTTGCGCCACAAGACATGCCCGCAGGCAGTATTTACAACTCCAACCGTTTCTTCTTGCGGGCCTTGTTGCAGCGCTTGGGCTGCGCGGTGACCGACCTCGGTGCTGTCCCCGACCGGTTCGATGCCACCGTCTCCGCACTTCGCGATGCGGCGCAGTCGCACCATCTCATCCTGAGCAGCGGCGGCGTTTCTGTCGGAGAGGAAGACCATGTGAAGGCCGCCGTTCAGTCCCTGGGCGAGCTGAACCTTTGGCAGGTCGCCATCAAGCCCGGCAAGCCTTTCGCTTTTGGGCGGGTGGGGCCAACCCGCTTCATGGGCCTGCCCGGTAACCCCGTGTCGAGCTGGGTCACGGCTTTGGCTTTGGTGCGCCCTTGGCTGCTGCGGATGCAGGGTGTGTCTGAGCCCTTGCCAACGCCACAGTGGACCACCGCTGCTTTCGATTGGCCTCGACCCGACCGCAGGCGAGAGTTTTTGCGCGTGCGCCGCCAGGCGGATGGGCGTCTCGCTCTCTATCCGAAGCAGGGCTCAGGTGTGCTGACCTCGGTGGTTTGGTCCGACGGCCTCGTGGACAACCCGCCCGGACAGGCCATCGCTGCTGGCGACATGGTTCGCTATCTCAGCCTCAACGAACTGTTGGCTTGAACATGCCCACCATCCGGTTGCTGTACTTTGCCTCCATCCGCGAGTCGGTGGGCGTTGCCCAGGAATCGTGGTCGGGCCAAGCCAACGTGGTGGGTGAGTTGCGTGCGCAGTTGGTAGCGCGTGGTGGTGTCTGGGCTGCTGCGCTGGGACCAGAGCGAGCGGTACGCTGCGCTCGCAATCAAGTGTTGTGTGATGAATCCATGGCACTTGCAGATGGCGACGAGGTCGCTTTTTTTCCTCCTGTGACTGGCGGTTGAGCCGCGAATCCCTGCATGCAGCGTGTATCCATCCAGTCTGCAGACTTTGACCTCAGCACTGAGCTGGCGCGCCTGCGCTCGGCGGATGCCGGTACCGGCGCTTTGTGCGCCTTCGTGGGCACCGTGCGTGACAACGTTGGCGATGGCCAGAGTTCAGTTAGCGCTTTGGAACTGCAGCATTACCCGGGGATGACCGAGTCGGCCATCGAAGCCATGGTCGAAGAAGCCATCAGGCGCTTCGAAATTCGTGGCGTGCGGATCATTCACCGGATTGGTCTGCTGCAAGCGCAAGAGCAGATCGTGCTGGTGCTGGTGGCAGCAGCCCATCGTCAGCAAAGTTTTCAAGCCTGTGAGTTCCTCATGGACTACCTCAAAACCCAAGCGCCTTTTTGGAAAAAGGAACACACGCCGCAGGGAGCGCATTGGGTTCACGCCAGAGCCAGTGACGACGCCGCGCTGGCACGCTGGGGAGTTGCTTCCCGCAACGCCTGAGGAGTGGAAGGCCGGCCCTTTTGGCGGCAAGGCCGCTCGGTTCGCCACCAACGTCCATGCAAACTCACCACGACCCGCTTGAAAAATGGCTGGTCCAGCCCCATTGTCTGAGGCATACGACATCAAGGGGAAGCTCATGCGCAGCGACAAGTTGACCACCAAATTCCAGGAAGCTTTGGCCGACGCGCAAAGCTTGGCTTTAGGTCAAGATCACGCCTACATTGAACCCGTTCACCTGGTGGCGAGCCTGACTCGCCAGGCCGATGGCCCCAAGGCTCTGTTGGCGCGCGCTGGGGTGAATGTGGCGGGTTTGCAGTCGGCAGCCGACGCAGCGGTCAAGCGCTTGCCTCAGGTGCAGGGGCAAGAGCAGGTTCAGGTGGGCAGGGAATTGGCGCAGTTGCTTCAAGCAACCGAAAAAGAGGCCATCAAGCGGGGCGACCAGTTCATTGCCAGCGAGCTTTTCCTGCTCGCGCTGTGTGACGTCAAGCCCGATGCGATGGGCGGCCTTGGCAAGTTGGTTCAAGACAATGGACTGACCCGCAAGTCCCTCGAGTCGGCGATCGAGGCGGTGCGCGGCGGTCAGTCCGTCAACTCGGCTGATGCCGAAGGGCAGCGCGAGGCACTCAAGAAGTACTGCGTGGATCTGACCGAGCGCGCCCGACTAGGCAAGCTAGACCCGGTCATCGGGCGTGACGACGAGATTCGGCGCGCCATTCAGGTGCTACAGCGACGCACGAAAAACAATCCGGTCTTGATTGGCGAGCCGGGCGTCGGCAAAACCGCCATCGTCGAGGGACTGGCGCAGCGCATCGTCGCAGGTGAAGTGCCCGATTCGCTCAAGGGCAAACGCGTGCTCAGCCTGGACATGGCCGCGCTGCTGGCGGGTGCCAAATACCGTGGCGAGTTTGAAGAGCGCCTGAAGACCGTGCTCAGCGAACTCGCCAAAGACGAAGGCCAGACCATCGTGTTCATCGATGAGTTGCACACCATGGTGGGTGCGGGCAAGGCTGAAGGTGCGATGGATGCCGGCAACATGCTCAAGCCAGCACTCGCGCGCGGAGAGCTGCATTGCGTGGGTGCCACCACGCTGGACGAGTACCGCAAATACATCGAAAAGGACGCGGCTCTTGAGCGGCGCTTTCAGAAAATCATCGTGGGAGAGCCGACCGTAGAGGCCACCATCGCCATCTTGCGCGGCCTGAAAGAGCGCTACCAGGTGCACCACGGCGTGGACATCACAGACCCGGCCATCGTGGCTGCTGCTGAGCTAAGCCACCGCTACATCAGCGATCGTTTCTTGCCAGACAAGGCGATCGACTTGATCGACGAGGCCGCCTCCAAGATCAAGATCGAGCTGGATTCCAAGCCCGAAGTCATGGACAGGTTGGACCGTCGTCTGATCCAGCTCCAGATCGAGCGCGAAGCCGTCAAGAAAGAGAAAGACGAAGCCTCGCTCAAGCGCTTCGTGCTGATCAACGAAGAGATCAACAATCTGCAAAAGGAGATTGCTGACCTTGACGAAATCTGGAAGGCAGAAAAGGCGACTGCACAGGGCAGCGCCCAGGTGCGTGAAGAGATCGACAAGTTGCGCACCCAGATCGAGAGCTTGACTCGCAAGGGCGACTTGGCCAAGGTGGCAGAGCTGCAATATGGCAGGCTGCCCGAACTGCAAAAGCGCCTCAAGGAAGCCCAGGACAAAGAAGCCGGCAAGGCGGCACAGGGCGTTGCCAACCGGCTTTTGCGCACCCAGGTGGGCGCCGAGGAGATTGCAGAAGTGGTGAGCCGCGCCACCGGCATCCCGGTCACCAAGATGATGCAGGGCGAACGCGACAAGCTGCTGAGCATGGAAGACAGACTGCACGAGCGCGTGGTGGGTCAAGACGAGGCCATCTTGGCTGTGGCGAACGCCATTCGCCGGTCTCGATCTGGCTTGTCCAACCCCGATCGACCCACAGGCTCTTTCCTTTTTTTGGGTCCGACAGGCGTGGGCAAGACCGAACTGTGCAAGGCCCTTGCCTCTTTCCTCTTCGATAGTGAAGACCACCTGATTCGCATCGACATGAGCGAGTTCATGGAGAAGCACTCGGTGAGCCGGCTCATCGGTGCGCCTCCAGGCTATGTGGGCTATGACGAAGGTGGCCACCTGACCGAGGCAGTGCGCCGCAAACCGTACAGCGTGATCTTGTTGGACGAGGTGGAGAAGGCGCACCCTGACGTGTTCAACGTCTTGCTTCAGGTCCTGGATGAAGGACGACTCACCGACGGTCAAGGCCGTACCGTTGACTTCAAAAATACAGTCATCGTGATGACCAGCAACATCGGATCGCCACTCATCCAAAGCATGGTGGGCGCGGACGTCGAAGACATCAAGGAAGCCGTTTGGAGCGAGCTGAAGAACCACTTTCGTCCGGAATTCCTGAATCGAATCGATGAAACCGTCGTCTTTCACGGGCTCGATGCGCGCCACATCGAAGCCATCGCCGGTATCCAGTTGCAGGTTCTAGCCGACCGGCTTGCACGCATGGACCTCTCCATCGATGTGTCGCCAGCGGCTGTGGCCGAGTTGGCGAAGGTCGGTTTCGACCCCTTGTATGGGGCCAGACCGCTCAAAAGGGCGATCCAGCGTCGCATCGAAAACCCTCTTGCCAAGCTCATTTTGGAAGGACGTTTTCCCCCAAAGAGCGTGATTCCTGTCGATGTAAACCCCGTGCTGGAGCCCGGGGTATTTCACTTCGACCGCTTGGTGCACTGATAGAAACTGTTCCTGGGGCCCTGGCGGGAACATCTGTTGACAAAATTCGAGGCCTCGCTCGTGAAGACGTTCACGGCCCCTGCGTGTGCAACCTTCCATAATGCTTGACTGTTTAGTCTTCACCCTAAGCGATTGCCTGTCATCAACCGATGAGTTCAACCACTGCTGCCTTCCCGGTGCCCTTGCGCGATGATGCGGCCATCATCGGCTTGGTTGGACTGGCACACG
The DNA here is from genome assembly GCA_027483665.1 of Comamonadaceae bacterium. Lineage (GTDB taxonomy): Bacteria > Pseudomonadota > Gammaproteobacteria > Burkholderiales > Burkholderiaceae_C > JAIXUC01. The sequence goes on from JAIXUC010000025.1 coordinate 28,699, forward strand.
CCAGCTCGCACTTTGCGCACCTGCTGTTGCCGCTGATGTTTCCTGTCTTTGTCCAGACCTTTGGTTTCACCTATGCAGAACTCGGGTTGTTGATGAGCGCTTTCTTCGTGGTGTCGGGGGTGGGGCAGGCATCCGCAGGTTTTTTGGTCGACCGCTGCGGTGCCCGCCCGGTTCTATTCGCAGCCTTAGGTTTTTTTGTGGCTGCTTGTGTGGTGGCGGCGCAGGCGGACAGCTATGGCATGTTGATGCTGGCCGCTGTTCTGGCAGGGCTGGGCAATGCGTCTTTTCACCCCGTTGATTTCACGATCCTCAATCAACGCGTGTCTTCTCCCAGGCTGGGATACGCATTCAGTGCACACGGCCTGACTGGTAACTTGGGCTGGGCTGCAGCACCCGTTTTCATGGCGGGAATTGCGGCCTTGCACGGCTGGAGAGCCAGTTACTGGGCGGCCGCCCTGATGTTCTCACTGGTTTTGCTGGTTCTGTTGATTCAGCGCGACAAGCTCAGCACGGTACCGACCCGCCTGTCAGTCAATGACCGCGCCGCGCCGGCGCAAAGCAGTCTGGCTTTCGTCCGCTTGCCCGTGGTGTGGTGGTGCTTTTCATTCTTCCTGTTGTCAACCATCACCCTGGCCGTGGTGCAGAACTTTTCGGTGTCGATCCTGCAGGCAGTCCACTCGGTGAGTTTTGAAGCAGCCACGCTCACCCTGACGGGTTACATGCTCAGTGGTGCTGCGGGTATGTTGGTGGGGGGGGTGGTGGCAGCGCGCATGGACAGCAGCGACCGAGTGGTGGCGGTCTGCATGGGCAGCGCAGCTTTTCTTCTGGCTATTTGCGCCACCGGGTGGCTTGGTGGCGTTGGCACCATGGTGGTTCTTGCAATGACTGGTTTTGCGCTCGGCATCGGTGGACCGTCGCGCGACATGATGATCAAAAAGGCCACGCCACCGGGAGCGACTGGTCGGGTCTATGGATTGGTCTACTCGGGTCTGGATGTTGGTTTTGCTTTGTCGCCGCTGATGTTTGGGTTGCTCATGGACCGTGGTTTGTACGGTCTCACTTTGGCCGGAGCTGCGGCTGTGCTGTTATTGGCCGTTGTCGCAGCACTGGGCGTGGGTCGTCGATCGGTGAGTGCCTAGGATCGTTCGATGGCAGCCAGACCCAACCCTGCAGCGCTTGGCGCCACCCTGAACCGAGCGGCGGAGCTGGCAGGCCCGTTGCTTGGACGCTGTATCGACCAAGGCCTAGACGCCATGATGGACGCAGAGCGTCGGGCCCTGCAGGCAGTGACGCGCAATGAGCTCAGCTTGGCAATGGCCGAGTTGTCCCGGGCTCGAGACGCTTGGCTTTTGGCCTACCCCGCTGCCTTAGCGAAGGTTTTCAAGCAAATCCAGGTTGAAGATTCAGAAAAGGCCTTGCTCGACGACAAAGAGGATTCTGGCGCTGCGCCTTTGGAGCGCAAGGGAAGTTCCACCGCTCCGCGCGATGTCGCAAGCCAGGCCTTCGGATCGCTCGATGGCCTTAGCCTGGTTGACGAAGCCACCCTCAGCCGCGGCATAGAGTCCTCGCGGTTGCTGCAAGTGGCAGGCTCCATGATGGAGCAGTCGCTGCAGCAACTGCATGCTTATGTCGGTGCGCTTCAGGGCTTCGCTCGCATGCAGCCCGACCGCAATCCACTGCGCCCCGAAGTGTTTGTGCGTGGGCTGGAGCAGCTCATGGCGGACAAGCCGCTGCCAACGCTGGCTTCGGTATCCGTGGTTTATCGGTATCTGGCGCGCCCTCTCGGTTCGGAGCTATCCGGCCTGTACGACACCCTGGTGGCGCAGTTGCAGGTAAGCGGTGCCAAGCCGGTGGGTTTTCGCGTCATTGCCCAGGCCAATGCCCCGCGCTCAGGCGGGTCGAAGGAAGGCGGTGGCCTTGGTGAAATTGGTGCGGGTGGTGGTGCCCCTGGCTCGGGCGGCGGCTTTGGCGGTAGCGGCAATTTCTGGCCGGCTGACGGCTGGGACCCCAATTCTGTGGAGGTCATGGAGGCAGGGCTCGATGAATTTCTGGCGCACGGTGGCTCCGTACCTGGCTTGCGGCAAAACCTTGGTGCCACTTACTACGAGCGCGTAGAGGCGGAAATTGTTCGCATCGCGGCGCTGCGCGGCCAGGTTTCGCAAGCGCCACTGATTGTTCCTGCTGCGCTCGTGGACACCTCCCTGCCACCGGTCGACCGCCCACGACCAGCGGTGCAGGTCAGCAGTCAGCTCCGCGAGGACTGGGGCGTCTTGGCCGATGCGGTGGAGCGAGAACTTGCGCGAGCCAAGCTCTTGAAGGAGGCGACAGAAAGCACCCAGGTGCTGGGCGTCCAAGCGGTTCGCGGTCTGGTCAGCGAAGTTGTCACCGACGAACGCTTGATCGGGCCGGTGCGTGAAGCAATGGTCGCTCTTGAGCCATCGCTGATGCGCTTGGCCATGCAAACCCCAGAGTTTTTCCGCGACGAGGAGCACCCAGGGCGTCAGTTGATGGAGGCTGTGGCGCAGCGCAGCTTCAAGTACAACGATGAGCTGAGCCCAGGCTTCCAGGCCTTCATGGAGCCTGTGGCAGAGACCGTCAAATCCCTCAGTGCGCAAGCGCTTGCAACCCAAGAGTCTTTTCAGCAGGCTCTGCAGGTTCTTGAAGACCATTGGGCTGGGCAAGACCAACAAGAGGCCGAAGCGCGGGCGCGCATGGTCGACGCGCTTCAGTACGCCGAGGACCGACAAAAGCTGGCAGACCAGATCGCGTGGGAGATCAGCCTTCGCCCCGATCTGGCTGGTGTGCCCAACATGGTGCTCGACTTCATCTATGGCCAGTGGTCGCTGGTGATGGCGCACGCCAGGCTGAAATCGGATGCTTCCGAGATGGACCCGGGTGGTTACGGCGCAGTCATCAACGACCTGATCTGGAGCGTCAAGGCGGAAAACACCCTGCGTGAGCCCAAGCGCATGATTGCCATGGTCCCGCCTTTGGTTCGTACCCTCCACGAAGGCTTGCGGATGCTCGGTCAGCACCCCCGGGAGTCAGAGAGCTTCTTCGATGCATTGCTCACCCTGCACGATCCGGTGCTGCGGCTGCGGCTGGCAAAACGCCGCAAAGATGGGTTGGACTCCCTGCCGGTGCCACTGGACGGCTCGCCTGCTGTCGATTCAAGCGGCATGCCGCTGGAGGCAGGTCAAGTGGTCATCGATTCTGGGCGGATGGCCTTGATGGCGCACGACCCCTACAGGCAGGGCGAGCGAGTGCAGCCCCAACGGGGTGAACATTTGTGGCTGGGCGAGTCCGAACAACAAGCCGCGGGGTTTGAAGAAACACAGCCACCTGCGTTTTATGACTCATCGAGCATTGACAGCAAATCCATGGACGACTCGACCGAAGAGCTGGACGCTGGTTCCGTAGACGCTTTGCTCGATGGCTTGGCTACTGGAACCTGGGTGGATCTGTGTACCAAACAGCGCTGGGTGCGGGCACAAGTTGTTTTCGCTGGAGAACGTGGCCGCGTTTTCATGATGGTCAGCGAAGGTGGTCAGCCCCACACCATGACACGGCGCAGTTGCGCGCGTCTGGTCAAGGGCCGTTCACTGCGGCTGGTACCTTCGCACGAGGTCGTCGGCCAAGCGCTGGGCAACATGCGTCAGCGTCGTCGGCAAAAGAACGCCAAGGCAGCGCAGCCTGAATAGTCGGGCCTGTGCCCCGCCTTTGCTTGGATCGTCGATTCCCGTGACCAGCTTTTCAACTCCGGTTCCCGCTCAGCTGGCGGGGCATCTGCTGGTGGACTGTCTGGTGGCGCAAGGCGTCACCCATGCTTTCGGCGTTCCAGGCGAGAGCTTCCTCGCGGTACTGGACGGCTTGCACGACCGGACAGATCGCATCCAGTTCATCGTTAACCGCCAAGAGGGTGGCGCTGCCTTCATGGCCGAGGCCCACGGCAAGCTCACAGGGCGGCCCGGTGTGTGCTTTGTCACCCGCGGTCCTGGCGCCACAAACGCCTCGATTGGCGTTCACACCGCCTTCCAGGATTCGACGCCGATGGTGCTTTTTGTCGGTGATGTCGCCAGCGACACGCGCGACCGGGAAGCCTTTCAAGAGGTGGACTTCTTCTCATTTTTTGGACCCTTGGCCAAGCGGGTCGAGCGGATCGACGATGCACGTCGGATTCCAGAGTACGTGGCGCGGGCGTTTGCAACTGCGATGAACGGGCGTCCCGGCCCAGTTGTGCTGGTTTTGCCAGAAGACATGCTCATGCAGTCAGTCAACACGCAACCCCTGCCGCGGATCGAGCCAGTGCAAGCTTGGAGCGATCCGGGCGCCCTGCGCGAACTGCGCGCCATGCTCATGCGAAGCGAACGGCCCTTGGTCATTGCCGGCGGCGGCGGCTGGACCCGGCAGGCAGCCCAGGCCTTGCAGCGTTTCGCAGAGAACTGGCACCTGCCCGTGGGCAACGCATTTCGCTTTCAAGACACTTTTGACTGCGACCATCCGCTGTACGCAGGCGACGTCGGTATCGGCATCAACCCGAAACTGGCGCAGCGAGTGCGCGATGCCGATCTGGTGCTGGCGCTCGGCGTGCGCCTGGGCGAGATGACCACCAGCGGCTACACCCTGCTGCAAGCGCCACGTAGCGCGCAAACCTTGGTCCATGTGCATGCCAGCCCAGAAGAGCTCCATCGGGTGTATCAGGCGGATTTGGCCATCTGCGCCACCATGAACGCCGCAGCACGCTCATTGGAGGTTCTCAGCGCACCTGCGGACTTGCCTTGGCTGTCATGGAGTGCCGCGGCGCAGGTCGACTACCGAGCCAACATCGATCTGGCCAATCATGGTTTGCGGCTTCCTGGCGAAATCGATATGCCAGCGATCATTGGTGTGTTGCAGCGGTGTCTTCCAGAAGATGCCGTGCTCACCAACGGTGCTGGTAATTTCGCGAGTTGGCTGCACCGCTTCTACCGCTACCCAGGCTTGGCCCGTGGTCACAAAACGCAGTTGGCCCCGACCAACGGAGCCATGGGTTATGGGGTCCCTGCAGGCATCGCAGCCGCCATCACCACGGGTCGCTGCTCGTTCACTATCGCGGGTGACGGTGATTTTTTGATGAATGGCCAAGAGCTGGCCACAGCGGTGCAGTACGGTGCCAAGTCCATCGTGCTTCTTTTGGACAACGGCATGTACGGCACCATCCGAATGCATCAGGAGCGAGAGTTTCCCAAGCGCTTGTCCGGCTCCGCCCTGAGTAACCCGGACTTCTGCGCTTTGGCGCTGGCGTACGGATACGCCTCCCAGCGCGTGGAGCGAACTGAGCAATTTGAGCCCGCTTTGAAAGCTGCTCTGGCGCGTGACGTCGGCACCGTGATCGTGGTTCCACTCAACCCTGAAGTGATCTCCACTCGAAGCAGCCTGACAGACATTCAAAGCGCTGCTCTGGTGCGCCAACAAGCCTGAAGGTGGTTCAGCCGCAGTGCAGCCCCGTTTTTGGGCAGCGGGCAGTTGGTGTTTCGCGAGCAAGCCTCGCCAGCCTGCACCCATGAAAAAGGCCGGTAAAAACCGGCCTTTGAATCGACATGGCTCGCTGTGCGCGGGCCATGTTGTTGTTACTTCACATGCTTGCCGATCAGGGCCGCGAGCTCAAACATCGATACCTGCGCCTTGCCGAAGATTTCCTTCAGCTTGGCGTCTGCATTGATGTTGCGCTTGTTCACAGCGTCTTGCAGCTTGTTCTTCTTGATGTATGCCCACAGCTTGCTAACCACCTCGGTACGCGGCAGTGGGGTAGGACCTACCACTGCTGCCAAGGCTGGGCTGGGCGTCAAGGCCTTCATGAAGGCTGCATTGGGGGTGCGCTTCTTGGCTGGTGCTTTCTTAGCTGGAGCCGCCTTTTTCGCTGGTGCGACCTTTTTAGCCGGAGCCGCCTTCTTAGCGGGCGCTGCCTTTTTTGCTGGAGCCGCCTTCTTGGCTGGAGCCGCCTTTTTGGCTGGAGCGGCTTTCTTCGCCGGCGCCTTTTTTGCTGGAGCTTTTTTTGCAGTTGCCATGGTTGGATTTCCTTCTGTGAGTTTTGATGTCACCAGACGCCATCGCTCTCTATGGAGGGTGTGAGTCGGCATCGCGGATGCTAATGGAGAAAAAACCTGTTTCCAAGGGGAAGAACGCTTTTTTCCCTCTGAGATGTTGCTTTTTTCGACGGTGCACGGCGCGCAGCTGGACTGCGCTCATCGCTATGCTTTGCTGACTCAGGGACATCGGAGTGAATTCATGGACGCAAACACTGCCAACTTGTCGACGCAGCCCGTGCCTGCTTTTGCCACCTGTGATTTGTGCGACGTTCATAAACACCAGTTGGGCACGGGCTTTCATGTGTTGTCGGGAACCCTGGTGCACTATGGGCGCAACAGGCGCTTTGCGGGGCCCGTTCGCACTGTCAAGTGCTACGAGGACAACTCCTTGGTGAAGGCTGCGCTGGAGTCGTCGTCTTGGGTTGAAGCGGGCGGCCAGCGCTGGTCTGCGGTGCTCGTCGTCGATGGTGGCGGTTCCATGCAAAAAGCTTTGCTTGGTGGCCTGCTTGGGGCAGCTGCAGTCCGCAACGGCTGGGCCGGCGTGGTGGTGGACGGCTGCGTGCGGGACGTCGCCGAGCTGCGCGAATTGTCTGTCGGCATCCTGGCGCGCTCCAGCGTTCCGATGCCCACTGAGCGACGCGGACAGGGCTTGGCCGATGTGCCTGTTCTGCTAATGGGCCACTGGGTTCACCCGGGCGACTGGTTGTACGCCGACGAAGACGGCATCGTGCTCTCGTCAGCGCCTTTGATTTGAGCGGCCCGTGGTTGCGAGCCAAACGCCTGCCAGCGCCATGGCAAACGCGCACCATTGCAGCGGGCCGATGTGCTCGCCCAACACCCCCACACCCACCAAAGCGGCCGAGACCGGCAACATCACCGTGAAAACACCCGCTTGGGCTGCCGGCACTTGGCGCAAGCCCGTCATCCAGAGCCATACAGTCCACACGCTGGCTGCCATCGCATAAAACACCAAAAGCAGCCAGATACCCGCGGCCACCGAGCTGAAATCGAAGCCCCAAGCGACCCACAAGCCCATCGGTGTCATCAAGGCCAGGCCCCACAGGTTGATCAGCGCGCTGATGCGGCGTGGCCCCAGCGAGCCAGTCAACCGTTTGCCGATGACCGCATAGGCTGCTTCGCACAACACGGCACCAAAAACCAAGAGATTGCCGAACCACGCGTGGTGCTGTGTTGCCTGCTGCGAGGCGTCCTTACCGAACGCCAGCAACCCGATGCCGCCTGCGCTGAACGCCACGGCAGCCCAGACGCGCGGGGTCACTTGCTCTCGCAGCACAGCCCAGCTCAAGAGTGCGACAGTGGCCGGGATGCTGGCCATGATGACGCCCGCGGAAACGGCGCTGGTCATGCTGACGCCGTAGAGCATGAAGATCGAGAACAAAAAGTTGCCCAACAACGACTCCAAAAACACCCATCCTTTGGTGGCCCGGCTCATGGCGGGCTCATCGCTGGGTTTTGGAAGCCAGTGCAGCATGGCGAGTGCGCCGATCAAAAAGCGCAGCCACGCCAGTAAAAAGATGGGCAGGGCAACAGCCAATGGCTTGGAGAGCGCTACATAGCTGCCTACCAACGCCATGCTCAGGGCCAGGCAGCCATAGGCAAGCCATGGGGTTGGAGGCGCTTGCTGGTTGCTGGTGCTGGTGTGATCCTGCATGGAGGGGTCGACTGTATAGACCGCGCATAGCCTGATGGACGGACGTTCCTGGCTTACTGGCCCTCCATGGCCCCACTCGATTGGACCTCTGAGGCGCTCGCGGGTGCGCTAACGTCAAAAGCTACTTTCAACACTCGCAGGCCACCACCATGAGCATCGGACAGTTTGCCTACGCCATGAACAGCAACCGTTTCATGGCCTGCGCGCCCCTGAATAAACAGACCTTTGCCTTGGCAGGTGTGCCTTTTGACGGCGCGGTGACCAACCGTCCGGGCGCGCGCTTCGGACCGCAAGAGGTCAGGCGCGCAAGCTTGATGTTTTGCGATGGCATTCATCCTGTGTTCGACGTTTCGCCCATCGATCATTTAGGAGACGCTGGTGACATGCGCTTGCCAAATGCGTCGGGCCTGGCAGAGGTGCGCAGCCAAATTCAGAGCCAAGCGCTGGCGCTCATGACGGCCCACCACTGCGTGTTCATTGGTGGGGATCACTCGGTCACTTTGCCTTTGCTGCGTGCGGCGCGCCAAGGCGTCAGCGAGCCGCTGGCTCTGGTGCATTTCGATGCCCACTGCGACACTTGGACACAGCACTTCGACGAGCCCTCCGGGCACGGAACCTGGACCTATGAGGCCATCCAGGAAGGGCTGGTAAGCGCCGAACACACGGTGCAGATTGGCCTGCGCTCCAGTGGCGACCGCGCAGCGCGTCAGTACGTGCAAGACCAAGGTGGCCTGATCTACGCCGCTCGTCAACTGCGGGGCCTCGACGGTGATGGCTTGTCGGGAGTGATTGATAACGTGCTGGCGCGCATCGGCCAGCGGCCGTGCTATCTCACCTTGGACATCGACGTTCTAGACCCTGCATTCGCGCCAGGCACCGGCACGCCCGAGCCCGGTGGCCTGAGCACCTCACAGGTACTGACCGTGCTTGAAGGCCTGATACCCCTGAACATGGTGGCCATGGATTGCTGTGAAGTGGCACCCGCTTACGATCACGCCGAGCTCACCTCCAATGCCGCGGCGACCCTGATCTGGACTTACCTCAGTGGGCAAGCATCCAAGTCCATTCACCCGGTAGCCGCCAGCGGCGGCCGTCTGCGAGGCTGAAGACCATGCTGCTGACATCGGACACGCAACTCAACCGGAAGAGCTACTACGAAGCCAGCGTTCAGCGCGGGCCTGTGTTGGCGGCATTGCAGGGCAGCACGCAAGCCGATGTGCTCGTGGTGGGCGGTGGCTACAGCGGCTTGACGGCAGCACTGGATCTGGCCGCCCGCGGCTATTCAGTGGTTTTGCTCGAGGCCGACCGGCTGTGCAGCGGTGCTTCCGGGCGTAACGGTGGGCAGACCATCGTGGGCTATGCCAGCGGGCAAGGCGAGTTCGAGCGTCAGCTGGGAGTCCAGGACGCCAAAAGAGCGTGGGACTGGTCCATTGAAGCGATTCAGCTGGTAGACCAGCGCATCGCAGACCACGCCATCGACTGCGACCGGGTGCATGGCTATTTGTACGTTGCAGACTCGGCGCGCAAGGCCAAAGCCTTGTTGACCGAGATGGAAAGTGCACGCCAGCGCTACGGCTTCGAAACCGATGTCGTCACAGGCGCTGCCGTGCGTCAGCGCATCGACAGCCCGCTGTACCAGGCGGCGGCTTACGACAGCACGTCTGGCCACCTGCATCCATTGAAGTACGGCCTGGGCTTGGCGCGTGCTGCGCAGGCCATTGGCGTTCGCATGTACGAGCACTCGGCAGTGCTCCGCCTGGAGCGCGGGCAGCCTGCTGTCGCGCGCACGGCGCATGGGCAAGTCAGTGCAAAGTTCGTCGTTTTGGCGGGTAACTGCACGCTGGCGGAGTACGGCCCGGCGGTGGCGCCCGACGCTTTGCCACGGGTCATGCCGGTGGGTACCTACATCATTGGCACAGAGCCGCTGGACCCGGCCCTGTGCCGACAGCTGGTGCCCAGCAACGCGGCGACTTGCGACAACAACTTCGTGCTCGATTACTTTCGCTTCAGCGCCGACCACCGGCTGCTGTTTGGCGGGCGTGTCAGCTACACCACCATGACGCCGCCCGACCTTCAAGGCGTGATGCAGCGGCGCATGGTGAAGGTGTACCCGCAGCTGGCCGGGGTGAAGGTCGACTACGTTTGGGGTGGGTTTGTCGACATCAGCATGAACCGCGCCCCGGACTTTGGTCGCTTGGCACCTCACATCTATTACCTTCAAGGTTTCAGCGGTCACGGTGTTGCACTGACAGGCTTGGCTGGTCGCTTGGTGGCCGAAGCGATTGCGGGGCAAGCCGAGCGTTTCGACGTCTTTGCCCGGCTGCAGCACCGCCCCTTCCCAGGTGGGCCATGGCTGCGCACGCCCACGTTGGCGCTCGGCATGCTCTACCACCGGCTGCGCGATTTGCTCTGATGCGCTGGGTTCAGCGAACGCGCGGGGCGGTGACCGAAGAATTGCCGGCAAGAGCTTGCTCGATCAAGCGCGCCAGCAGAGGGCCGTGCGTGCGGATATCCGCAAGGCTCGCATAGCCATAGCCAATGACCAAACCGCTGAGGTCGGTGCGCTGGAGGCAATAGCCTGACAAAGGACGCGCTGTAAGACCAGCGCGTGCGATTCGCTGGGCCAATGCTTGGTCGTCTACGGTCGCGGGCAAGCGCAGGCATAAGTGCAGACCCTGCTCTGCGCCGCTGACATGCACTGCGCCGCCCAAACAGACGCGCAGTGCCTCTAACAAGCATTCGCGCCGCTGCGCATAGCTCACACGGGCGCGGCGCAGCGCGCTGGCAAAGTGGCCCATGTCGATGAACTCGGCTAAAGCGGCTTGCAGCGGCAACTGACCCGGGCGGTTCAGGTCGTAGTGCACTTGATTGAACGGGGAGACCAGCTCTTTGGGCACCACCAGATAGCCAAGTTTCAAACCCGGGTACAGCACCTTGGAGAAGGTACCCATGTAGAGCACGCGCTCGTCCTTGTCCAGCCCCTCTAGCGAGGAAATGGGCGGCCCTGAGAAGCGGAACTCGCTGTCGTAATCGTCTTCCAGCACCCAGGCTTTGTGGTGCCTGGCGACGTCGAGCAGGTGCTGCCGGCGCTGGGCCGACATGACTGCGCCTGTGGGGTACTGGTGCGATGGCGTGACGTAGATCAACCGGGGCGTATGCGCCTCGTCATGGGCACTTGGTGCAATGCCTTCGTCATCGACAGCAACCGGGTGCAGGTGAAGGCCGGTAGCCATGAACGCCTTGACTGCGCCCCAGTAAGCAGGGTCTTCTACCCAAACGGTGTCGCCATGGTCGGCGAGCAACTGTGCGCAAAGTGTCAGGGACTGCTGCGTGCCACTGGTGATGATGACCTGCTGCGGCTCCAACTGGACGCTGCGAAAGACGCGCAGGTAATCAGCCACTGCACGTCGCAGCGGCGCATAGCCGCCGCTGGCGCTGTAGTCGAGCATGTCCGGGTAGGTCATGCGCCAATGCTTGTTTTGCAAACGCTGCCAAAGCGCGACGGGGAATGCACTGAAATCGGTAATGCCTGGTGTGAATGGCTGCACTTCCAAGGTGCTGGCTGAAAACTGTGAGACCAGTGCATCGCCGCGGTGCGAGAGTTGAGGCCGCTGGGCGGTGTTGCGGGACCGCGGGCGAACCATCGCTCTGGGCAGGTTGTCGCTGACAAAGGTTCCGCTGCCCACGTGGCTGACCAGGTAGCCCTCGACGCTCAGCTGACCGATAGCCGACACGACCGTATTGCGTGAAACCGACAAGTCGTTTGCCATGTCGCGGCTGGAGGGCAGCCTTTCGCCAGCTACCAGCTTGCCGTCCAGCATGGCGCGACGCAGGGCTTCGTACAGCTTTCGGTGCAGCGGCAATGCACTGTGCTGGTCGACGCGACCCATTTCTGCTGAAAGGTACTCCGAGAGCATCATGGAAGTGGCCCCATCGGGTTCATGAAATCGGCACCCATTGTCAGCCAATCCAAGGCCACAATCGGACGAGGCAACTACACATTGCAACGGAGTCGAACCGATGAACAACCCTTCATGCTTGGTCTGGTTGCCAGCAGACCACCGGCTTTTGGGCGAGGAGGGGCACCAGATGCCTTTCTTGGTGCTGGGCGACAAATACGCCCGCGCGGTGCAGGTCGGTATGAAAGCCCAGCCGGTCGTATTTGCGCTGGCGAGTGCCCAACACGTCCCGCAACTGTTGGGCTTGGTGGACGGCGTCTTGCTGACCGGTTCGCCTTCCAACGTTCATCCGTCCCATTTCAACGAACAGGTGGCCGACCCCAGCTTGCCGCTAGACGGAGAGCGCGACACCCTGACGCTGGCCCTAGTGCGGGCCTGCGTGGAGCAGGGCGTGCCCCTGCTGGGCATCTGCCGCGGTTTTCAAGAGATCAATGTCGCCTTGGGCGGTTCTTTGCACCAGCGGGTGCACCAGCAACCCGGCCTGATGGACCATCGAGAGCCGATGGGCCGCAGCGTCGAAGAGCAATACGCACCCCAGCACGAGGTGATCTTCGAGGCTGGTTCTGTGTTTGCAAACTGGGCCGGCAGCACGCGCGCCATGGTCAACTCTCTACACGGCCAAGGCATCGCCCGGCTGGCTCCGTCCTTGCGGGCGCTGGGCCATGCGCCGGACGGTTTGGTCGAGGCCTTCGAGGTGAGGGGCGCACAGAGTTTTGCTTACGCGGTGCAGTGGCACCCCGAGTGGCGCTGCTGGGAGACGCCGTTCTACGCGGCTATCTTCGAGGCGTTCAGGAAAGCCTGCGAGGCTCGACGCGTGCGGCGCAGTCAACCGATTGAACTACCCGGCTCCCTTGGGGCCGCCTGAAGCGATAGCGGTCATTGAGCAGACCGACTGGAGACAAAAATGGCTGATCGAAAACTGGTGAATTTCAATGACCTGGAGCAGTGGCTCAACGAGCGCAATGTGACCGAGGTGGAGTGCCTGGCCCCCGACTTGACCGGTGTGGCAAGAGGCAAGATCTTGCCTCGTGAGAAGTTCACCGAGGACCGGGGAATGCGTTTGCCTGAAGCCATCGTGGCCATGGGTGTCACGGGCGAGTTCCCCGAGCATGGGCCTTACTACGATGTGATCAACCCGACCGATCGGGACATGCACCTGCGCCCTGATCCGTCCACCGTTCGCATCGTGCCCTGGGCCGCTGACCCCACAGCACAAGTCATCCACGATTGCTTCGACCGCGACGGCAAGATGGTGTCTTTCGCGCCGCGAAGCGTGTTGCGGCGGGTCTGTGACTTGTACGAGGCCGAGGGGCTCGTGCCTGTGGTCGCCCCGGAACTAGAGTTTTATCTGGTTGCCCGCAACACCGACCCGAACACGCTGTTGCGCCCACCCATCGGTCGCAGCGGTCGGGCTGAAACCTCGCGGCAGGCCTACAGCATCGACGCTGTCAACGAATTCGATCCGCTGTTCGAAGAAATCTACGACTACTGCCACAAGATGGAGCTCAACGTGGACACGCTGATCCACGAGGTGGGGGCCGGGCAAATGGAGATCAATTTCTTCCACGACCACCCGCTGGGCTTGGCAGACGAGGTGTTTTTCTTCAAGCGCACGGTGCGCGAGGCGGCCATGCGTCACGACATGTACGCCACCTTCATGGCCAAACCCATCGCCGGCGAGCCGGGCAGCGCCATGCACGTGCACCAAAGTTTGGTCCGCAAATCCGACGGCAAAAACGTCTTCAGCAACCCGGACGGTACGCCCTCGGATGCCTTCTATCACTACATCGGGGGCCTGCAGCGCTACATCCCTGCGGCCATGGCTTTGGTGGCGCCCTACGTCAACAGCTACCGGCGCTTGACGCGCCACACCGCCGCGCCCATCAACATCGAGTGGGGTTATGACAACCGCACGGTTGGCATTCGCTCGCCCATCTCCACGCCGGAGGCCAGGCGCATTGAAAACCGCGTGATTGGCGCGGACGCCAACCCTTACGTCGCCTTGGCCATGACGCTGGCTTGTGGTTACCTCGGGCTGAAAAACAAACTCAAGCCCAAGCCCGAGATGAAGGGCGATGCCTATCTGTCGCCGTACAACCTACCGCGCAGCTTGGGCGAGGCTTTGGATTGGTTGCGCCGCGAGCCGGACCTGCATGAGGTGCTGGGCAAAGACTTCATCAGCGTCTACACCGAAATCAAAGAGGTGGAGTTCGAAGAGTTCATGAAAGTCATCTCGCCTTGGGAGCGTGAGCACCTCTTGCTACACGTTTGATTGCAGTCTTGCCCAAGCCACGTTTTTGCATCCATCAGCCCTTGGAGAGTGCCCCATGAACGCGATGACCGATACCCGCCACATCCAAGCCCTGGATTCGGCGCACTTTCTGCACCCTTTCACCGACTTCAAAGACTTGGCCAAGCGCGGTGCCCGCGTGATTACCCGTGCTGAAGGCATCTACGTGTGGGACTCTGAAGGCCACAAGATCCTCGACGCAATGAGCGGCCTGTGGTGTGTGAATGTCGGTTATGGCCGCAAAGAGCTAGCCGACGCTGCCTACCAGCAGATGATGACGCTGCCTTTCTACAACAGCTTCTTCCAGACCACCAACGTGCCAGCGGTACAACTGGCCGCCAAACTCGCCAGCCTTGCGCCGCAGGTGGGTGATCGCAGCTTCAAACACGTTTTCTATTCGTCCAGCGGCAGCGAAAGCAACGACTCCAACGTTCGCATGGTGCGCCGCTACTGGGATTTGTTGGGGCAGCCGCAGCGCAAGGTGATCATCAGCCGCAACAACGCCTACCACGGCAGCACCATGGCTGGCGCTTCTTTGGGTGGCATGAGCGGCATGCACGCTCAAGGTGACTTGCCCATCCCCAACATCACGCACATCGAGCAACCGTACTTCTTGGACCACGCCTTGCCCGGTGAAAGCAAAGACGAGTTCGGCATACGCGCTGCCGGCTGGCTAGAGCAGAAGATCCTGGAAATTGGGCCTGACCGCGTGGCCGCCTTCATTGGCGAGCCGGTGCAAGGCGCGGGTGGCGTCATCATTCCGCCAGATACCTATTGGCCTGAGATTCAGCGCATCGCCGACAAATACGGCATCTTGCTCGTGAGCGACGAAGTCATCTGCGCGTTCGGCCGACTCGGGCATTGGTTCGCGTACGAGAAGTTTGGCTACAAGCCCGATTTGGTGACCTTCGCCAAAGCGGTCACCAGTGGCTATATCCCGCTGGGCGGGGTGATGGTGGGCGACAGGGTCGCCAAGGTGTTGATCGAGCAAGGCGGTGAGTTCAACCATGGCTACACCTACAGCGGCCACCCCGTGGCTTGCGCTGTGGCTCTCGCCAATGTGGAATTGATGGAACGGGAACAGTTACCCCAAAAGGTGCTGCACAACCTGGCGCCCTACTTGGCTGAGCGGTACGCCGAGTTGGCTGACCACCCCTTGGTGGGGCAGGCCGAGACCTGTGGTTTTGTTGGCGGACTGGTTTTGGTGCGCAACAAAAAGACCCTGGAGCGCTTTGATTCCTCAGTTGCTGTAGGGATGATTTGCCGCGGTCATTGCTTCGGCAACGGCCTCATCATGCGCGCCGTGGGTGACCGGATGATCATCTCTCCACCCCTGATCATGGAGCGCAGCGACATCGACGACATGATTCGCCTCATCAAGCTAGCGCTCGATCTCACCTGGGCAGATTTGAAAAACATGGGCCAAGTTTCTTAGCTCCCTACAATGTTTCGTGGTCTGGTTTTTGCTTAGCTCTTTGGAGCTACCCAGCCAACGGCAACCTTTTTATTCATCACATCAGGACGGAGTCACGGACACCATGAATAAGTACTTGTGGAGTTTTGCGCTATCAGCTGTGGTTCTTGCCGGTTGCGGCAAGAAAGAAGAACCAGCTCCAGCCCCGGCCGCTGCGCCCGTTGCAGCGGCACCCGCGGCACCGGTGAACACCGAGGAGAAGGTGCTCAATATCTACAACTGGCCCGACTACATCCCCGAAGGCATGATCGCTGCCTTCGAAAAAGAAACTGGTATCAAGGTGAACTACGACACCTTCGAAACCAACGAAGCTCTGAATGCGAAGCTGGTTGCGGGTAACACCGGCTACGACATCGTGGTGCCAGGCACCGTGTTTGCCAAACCCCAGATTGAAGGCGGTTTGCTGCAGCCACTCGACAAGTCCAAGATTCCCAATTTGGCTAACCTCGACCCCGCCATCATGGGCACCCTGACCAAGGCTGACCCAGAAAACAAGCACCTCGTTCCATGGGCTTGGGGTTTCACGACGGTTGGTATCAACAAGACAAAGGTCGAAAAAGCGCTGGGCAAGACCCCGATGCCTGAAAACGCCTGGGACTTGGTGTTCAAGCCCGAGTACACCAGCAAACTGCGCTCCTGCGGCATTGCTTATCTCGACTCTCCGACGGAGATCATGCCTGTAGCGCTTCACTACATCGGCAAAGACGCGTACTCCAACAACCCAGCTGACTATGCGGCAGCTAACGAGATGCTGGCCAAGGTTCGCAAGGACGTTCGCCTGTTCAGCTCGACCATGATCGACGACATCGCGGGTGGCAAGGCTTGTGTGGCCATCGCTTGGTCCGGCGACGTCAACATCGCCGCTGGTCGCGCCAAAGAGAACAAGTCGAAGGACGAAATCGTCGCGCTGCTGCCCAGCACTGGTGCACTGATTTTCTTTGACACCATGGCGATCGCCAAAGGCGCCAAGCACCCTAACAACGCCCATGCGTTCATCGACTTCTACCTGCGTCCTGAGAACGCTGCGCTCATGTCCAACGAAATGAGCTACCCCACGGGCAACAAGGCAGCCACCGACAAGATCAAGCCTGAAATCGCTAGCAATAAGACCATCTTTGTCGAGTCCGCCTATTTCGCCAAGATGATTCCGCCCAGCAGTTTCACCAACGAAGCACGCGAGGCCATGGCCAACGCTTACAACAAATTCAAGCAAGGCAAGTAAACCAAGCTTTCACTGACGCAGGGCTGTTTGTACGGGGACGTATGAACAGCCCTTTTTCTTTGTCCTCGGGTTGAACCCACTTTGAGGTAGCGCTATGGCAGAAATCCCAGCCGGTGACGGCTATTTGGTAACGGAGAGGCTCGTCAAGCGTTTCGATGAAGCCGTTGCTGTGGATGAGGTTTCTTTGTCCATTGGCAAGGGCGAGATCTTTGCATTGTTGGGCAGCTCCGGGTGCGGCAAGTCCACACTGCTGCGGATGCTTGCGGGTTTCGAGAAGCCCTCGGCAGGGCGCATCTTGCTGGGTGGTCAGGATGTCGCCGATTTCCCCCCCTACGAGCGGCCCATCAACATGATGTTCCAGTCGTATGCCCTGTTTCCGCATCTGGACATTTGGGAAAACATCGCCTTCGGACTTAAGCGCGAGGGCCTGCCTCGTGAAGAAATCAGGCAACGTGTGGGGGAAATGCTGGATTTGGTGCAGCTGGGTACTTTTGCCAAGCGCAAGCCGCACCAACTGTCAGGAGGGCAGCAGCAGCGCGTGGCCTTGGCTCGTAGCCTGGCCAAACGTCCCAAGCTGTTGCTGCTAGACGAGCCGCTCGGCGCCTTAGACAAGAAGCTGCGCGAGCAAACCCAGTTCGAGCTGGTCAACATCATCGAGAAAGTGGGTGTGACTTGCGTCATGGTCACGCACGACCAGGAAGAAGCCATGACCATGGCCAACCGCATTGCCATCATGAGCAAAGGGCGCGTCTTGCAGGTGGGCTCGCCAGAAGAGGTCTATGAACACCCAGCCAACCGTTTTGTCGCCGACTTCATTGGCAACGTGAACCTGTTCGAAGGCAAGCTCACGACCGACGAGCCTGACCGCTGCGCAGTCACCACGCCCATCGGCGAGATTCAGGTTGGTCACGGCGTTAGCGGCGCTTTGCACATGCCCGTTGCCATCGCGGTTCGGCCAGAGAAGCTCGAGATCAGCAAATCTCGGCCGGATGTCACCATGAATGTATTCACTGGCAAGGTCAAAGAGATCGCGTACTTCGGCTCTTACAACACCTATATCGTCGCGGCCAACGACGGCTCTCGCGTCAAGATCACCGAGGCCAATACATCGCGCCACGATCTGAGCGACATCACTTGGGATGACACCGTGTTTTTCTGGTGGTCTGACCGTGCTGGTGTGGTGCTTCGCGACTGAAGGGGTCTGCACATGGCCACAAACCACAACCCAGCGCTCGGTCGCCGATTCGTCATTGGCGTGCCCTACACGTGGCTGATCGTTTTCTTCTTTCTGCCGTTTTTGATCCTGCTCTACATCAGCTTTGTGGACATGGGCAACGACATCCACCCGTTCAAACCCATCTGGGACGAGGCAACGGGGGTGCTTCAACTGAAGTACGAGAACTACACCTCCATCTTTCGCTCGGGGGAAGACGGGGTTTTGTTCAACACCTTGTACGTGGAGGCCTATGCGCGCTCGCTCTGGTATGCGCTGTGTACTGCCGTGTTGTGTTTGGTCATTGGCTACCCGTTCGCATACTTCATAGCACGCTCGCCCGCCAGTGTGCGTCCGGCTTTGCTCATGATGGTCATGCTGCCCTTCTGGACCTCTTTCTTGCTGCGCGTCTATGCGTGGAAGGGCATCTTGGGCGATCAGGGTGTGGTCAATCAGACCCTGATGTTTTTGGGCATCACCCAAGAGCCCATCCAGATGCTCTACACCAATGTGTCGATGTTGGTGGGCATGACCTACGTCTATCTTCCGTTCATGATCCTTCCGCTCTATGCGAACTTGGTGAAGATGGACTTCCGTCTGCTGGAGGCTGCTTACGACTTGGGCACCACCCCTTTCAAGGCCTTCTGGCTGGTGACTGTGCCCTTGTCCAAGGCCGGAATCATTGCTGGCTTCATGCTGGTGTTCATTCCCTCGGTCGGTGAGTTCGTCATCCCGTCGCTGCTGGGCGGGCCAGAGAACATCATGATCGGTCGTGTGGTCTGGGACGAGATGTTCACCAGCAACAACTGGCCTCGTGCTTCGGCTTTGGCCGTCGTGATGATCGCCTTGTTCATCGTTCCGCTGGCCATCTACTACCACTACACCGGCGACCCCGCCGATGGCAAAAAGTAAGGGGCGCACATGAAAAACTGGCTCAACCGTTACTTTGGCCGCACTTGGCTGGCGGCGGTCTACTTGTTCCTCTATGCGCCGCTGCTTTTCATGGTGGTGTTCTCCTTCAACAGCACGCGCCAAGACGCCCGTTTCACTGGCTTTTCTTTGAGGTGGTACGAAGCGCTGACCCGCGACACCAAAATCGTCGAAGGCTTTTTTCTCTCGCTCAAGGTGGCAACAGTCACGGGCGTCTTGTCTGCAGTGCTCGGTACCTTTGCCGCTTTCGTGCTGGTTCGTTACCGCCGGTTCCTAGGGCGCACTGTTTTCTCCGGCATGGTCAACGCGCCCTTGGTCATGCCCGAGGTCGTGATTGGCCTATCGCTGTTGCTTCTAATGGTCGGTGCGCAGAATTTCTTCGGCTGGCCAGAGCGTGGCATGTTGACCATCATCTTGGGGCATACCTTGCTGGGCATGGCTTACGGCATGGTGGTCATCCAGTCGCGGCTGATGGAGATGAACCGTTCCATCGAAGAAGCGGCCATGGACCTGGGGGCTCGGCCTCATCAGGTCTTTTTCCTCATCACGCTGCCCAACATCGCACAGGGCATCCTGGCCGCATTTTTGTTGTCGTTCACCTTGTCGTTTGATGATGTGGTGATCTCGGAGTTCTTGTCTGGCCCGGGCGTCAGCACCTTGCCGCAAGTCATCTTTGGTTATGCGCGGCGTGGTATCAACCCCACCATTTATGCGGCGGCTACTTTGTTGATCGTCACGGTCACCATCGTGGTTATTGCCTACAGCGTGTGGGTGGCGAGGCAGACGCGACGCAGAGAACGTGAAACCCAAGCAGCCCTGCGTACAGAGACGCCAACCCCACATATCGGAGCTTGATTTGACAGCCATCGACTGGACCGCAAAAGCGGCAGCATTGCGCCTGGATGGGCGCGCCTTCATCGACGGCACGCGCACCGACACTGTGCAATCGTTCAGCAAGTCCTCTCCAGTCGATGGACGGTTCTTGTGCGACGTGTCGCGCGGCCAAGCAGTTGACATCGATCGTGCCGTCGCGGCAGCGCGGCAAGCCTTCGAAGACGGCCGCTGGAGGCGCAAGTCGCCAGCAGCGCGCAAGATGATCTTGCAGGCCTTCGCTGCCAAATTGCTGGCCCACAAAGAAGAACTGGCGCTCTTGGAAACGCTGGATATGGGCAAGCCCATTCGATACAGCCAATCGGTGGATGTGCCTTCTGCTGCGCGCTGCATCCAGTGGTACGCAGAGGCCATTGACAAGGTCTACGGAGAAATTGCGCCGACGCCTGAGTCGGCCTTGGCCTTGATCGAGCAAGAGCCGGTGGGCGTGGTGGGCGTGATCGTGCCTTGGAACTACCCCATGATCATGACCGCCTGGAAGATTGCGCCGGCGCTGGCCACGGGCAATTCGGTCGTGCTCAAGCCCAGTGAAAAGTCACCCTTGACGGCCCTGCGCATGGCCGAGTTGGCACTCGATGCCGGGCTACCTGCTGGCGTGTTCAACGTCGTGCCCGGGTTCGGGCCCGAGGCGGGCTCACCGCTGGCGCTGCACATGGACGTGGACTGCATTGCGTTCACGGGCTCCACCAAAGTCGGCAAGCAAATTCACGTGATGGCTGGCCAAAGCAACCTCAAACGCGCCTGGACTGAGCTGGGCGGCAAATCGCCCAACATCGTGTTTGCAGATTGCCCTGACCTCGACCGTGCGGTCGATGCAGCAGTGGGCAGCATCTTCTTCAACCAAGGTGAAAGTTGCAACGCACCGTCGCGGCTGTTCGTCGAGGAGTCGATCAAGCCATTGTTTTTGGAGAAGGCATTGGCGCGGCTGCCCAGCTACCAACCCGGCAACCCTTTGTTGCCTCAGACCGTGATGGGCGCTTTGGTTGACAACACGCAACTGTCCACCGTGTTGCGCTACATCGCCCAGGGCAAGGCCGATGGAGCCGCGCTGCTGGCCGGCGGAGAACAAGCGATGGCTGAAACCGGCGGCTACTACGTGCAGCCCACGGTGTTCGACGGCGTGCGCAACGACATGACGATTGCCCGCGAGGAGATCTTCGGCCCCGTGCTGGCGGTGCTTGGCTTTACCGACGCGGCCGAGGTGGTGCGCCAAGCCAACCAAAGCATTTACGGCCTGCAAGCGGCCGTGTGGACGCGCGACATCAACAAGGCGCACGGCGTGGCAAGGGCCTTGCGTGCCGGCACCGTCCACGTGAACCAATACGACGAGGACGACATCACCGTGCCATTCGGCGGCTTCAAGCAAAGCGGGGTGGGCCGGGACAAATCGCTGCACGCCCTGCACAAATACACCGAAACCAAGACCACGTGGATTCGACTGGACAGCCCCTTTTGATGCCAAGCGGCACCAAGCGGGCCGACCGGCTGGCCCACAATCCATAAGCCGCTTGTTTGGCGGCGCCCGTTGGAGAACACCGATGAACGCACCCCATAACCCCCAGCACTTGGCCTCGGCAGAGAGCGCCTCTTCAAGCAGTAATGCCGAATGGCACGCCCGAAGACTGGCTGCAACACCGCGTGGCGTAGCAGTCATGGGGGACTTTTTCATCGATCGCGCCAAGAACGCCGAGTTTTGGGACATCGAAGGCCGCCGCTTCATCGACTTTGCTGGCGGCATAGCAGTGCTCAACACCGGGCATGTGCATCCCAAGGTGCAGGCTGCCGTGGCGGCGCAGTTGCAGCGCTTCACGCACAGTTGCTACCAAGTCGTGCCATACACCGAGTACGTGGATCTGGCAGAGCGCATCAACGCCATCGTTCCCATTGAAGGGGCAGCTAAAACGGCGTTTTTCTCGACTGGGGCTGAGGCCATCGAGAACGCCATCAAGATCGCCAGAGCTGCAACGCGCCGATCTGGCGTGATCGCCTTCGGCGGCGCTTTCCACGGGCGCAGCATGTTCGCCGTGTCCATGACCGGCAAGGTTCAGCCCTACAAGGCGGGCTTTGGGCCTTTTCCGCCCGAGATCTACCACGTGCCGTTTCCTTGCCATTGCGCGTCGCTGGATGACGTCAAGCACGCCATGGAGCAGCTTTTCAAGTGCGATATCGAGCCATCACGGGTGGCTGCCATCGTGTTTGAGCCGGTGCAAGGCGAGGGCGGTTTCAACGTCATCCAGGCGGCGGCCGCCACTTGGCTGCGTGCTCTGTGTGACACACACGGTATCTTGTTGATCGCTGATGAGGTGCAAACCGGCTTCGCTCGCACCGGGCGCATGTTTGCCATGGAGCACTTCGACGTGAAGCCCGACCTCATCACCATGGCCAAAAGCATGGCTGGCGGCACCACTTTGTCGGCGGTCAGCGGTCGCGCTGAAGTGATGGATGCGCCAGCGCCCGGAGGCTTGGGGGGCACCTATGCTGGCAACCCACTGGCTATTGCTGCAGCGCATGCGGTGCTGGATGTGATGGCTGAAGAGCGCTTGTGCGAGCGCGCTGTGGTTCTCGGAAAGCGATTGATGTCCAGGCTGTCACAGCACCAAGAATCCGACCCTCGAATTGGCGATGTTCGCGGGCTTGGCGCCATGGTTGCCTGCGAGTTTGTGCACCCCGCCACGGGCGCGCCAGACATGGATCGTGCCAAGAAGGTGCAGCAAGCGGCGCTCTCAAAAGGGCTTTTGTTATTGACTTGCGGCGTCTACGGCAACGTCGTCCGCTTCCTTTTCCCGCTGACGATCGAAGACGCCGTCTTCGAAGAAGGCTTGGCCATCCTCGACGCAGCTTTGGGTCCCTAAGCCCATGCAAGCAGCCGAGGCTGGGCTGTCGCTGGTCGATCGCATCGCCCAGTTGAAAGCCCAAGGCATCCACAGTGTGCTGGCTCAGTTCACCGATCTGCACGGCGTTCCAAAGGGCAAGTTGGTGCCAGTGGTGCGCTTGGCAGAGTGGGTTGAGTCTGGTGCTGGTTTTGCGGGGCCCAGTATTTGGGGCACCGGCTTGCCTCGAATGGGTGCCCGCAGCGAGTACATGGGAAGGGTTGTCCCCGAGAGCCTGCAGCCGCTTCCCTTCATGCCCGGCGTAGCACATGCCGTCTGTGATGGCTTCGCCGGCGGTCAGGCTCTGGACACCTGCTCTCGGCAAGTCCTCAAGGCCCAGTTAAGTCAACTCGCCGCCAGAGGTTGGACCCTTTGGGTGGGCGTTGAGCCCGAGTTTTTTCTTTTTTCTGCATCAGGCGGTCAAGCGGGGCAGCCAGCGGGCGACCCCCTCGACCAGCTGAGCAAGCCGTCCTACGACCTGAAGTCGATCCACCGCCAGCAGGCGTTGCTGGAGGACTTGCGCAGTTGCCTCACGCAGCTGGGTTTCGACATTCTTCAGATTGACCACGAGGATGCCAACGATCAGTACGAACTGAATTACCGTTTCACGGACGCATTGACGGCCGCTGACCGTTATCAGCTCTTCAAACTGAGCGCGCATGCGATCGCCCAGCGCCATGGACAGGTTTTCAGCGCCATGCCCAAGCCGCGAGCCGATTCTCCAGGCAGTGGCTTGCACTTTCACCTGAGCATCACTGACGCAGCCGGCAGGGCTGTCATGGCCCAGCCCTCTGGAGTCGGCGGGCTCAGCAGCGTTGGCAATCAGTTTGTCGCTGGCTTGCTTGGCCATGCCGATGCTCTGGCCGCGTTGTGTGCCCCCACTGTGAACAGCTACAAGCGGCTTGCCGTCAGCGACAGCCGGTCGGGCACGACTTGGTCGCCGGTTTGGAAGGCTATGGGGACAAATAACCGGACGTGTCTGGTCCGTACAGTCGATGGACGCATTGAGTGGCGGCTTCCTGATCCGTCCTGCAATATTTATCTGGCGATCGCCGCCACGCTGGCCGCTGGCCTTGACGGTATCGATCGCGGGCTGCCGCCTGTGGTTGCGCATGAAGAAGACTTGTACAGCGCGTTTGCAGCTGGCTTACCTACGCCAGACATGCTCCCCCGCGATCTTCACGACGCATTGGTGGCTCTTCAAGATGACGAGCTGCTGCGTCAAGCGACCGGGCGCTCGGTCTGCGAACAGTTTTTGGCCATGAAGTGGCCTGAGTGGCGGGCCTACGCGCAGCACGTCAGCACTTGGGAACACGAGCAGTACTTCTCTCTTTACTGACAGGGAGCAGGTTTTTCCCGTCAATAGGCAAGGGCGCCTGAGTTCACAGCGGCACGGTGATTGCTTGCTACGGCCACGTAGCTGCAGGTCTGACGTTCATCTGGGTGGCGTGACCGCATGGCGGCATTTCGCTAACCGCAGAGATTTTTGCGATATGAAATCGGTCTGGCTTGCATGAGTAGATCACTGCATCGTTCCTTGCATTTTTGGGCTCAATGAACTTCGATGTGAAGCTAAGCCATTGATTTAATTCAGATCTTTTGTGTCTTGTATAAGACATAAGATTGATTAAACGTCTTATATAAGACATAGAATTTGTGCAACTTGGGCGTCGTGTCCAACCTTCTTTTCATCAACCTCGGAGCCATGCCATGACAAATCCCACTCTCTCGCGCGCCCAGCAAATCGAAGCACTCGAAAAGGATTGGGCGACCAACCCCCGCTGGGCAGGCGTCAAACGCGGCTACGTTGCAGCCGATGTAGTTCGACTCAGGGGCAGTTTGCAGCCGCAATACACGCTGGCGCAACGAGGCGCTGAGAAGCTTTGGTCGCTGGTGACCGGTGGCGCCAAAAAAGGCTACGTCAACGCCTTTGGGGCCATTACCGCAGGTCAGGCGATGCAGCAGGCCAAGGCCGGGCTCGAGGCGGTTTACCTTTCAGGTTGGCAGGTCGCTGCAGATGGCAACACGTCTGAAACCATGTACCCGGACCAATCGCTGTATGCCTATGACTCGGTGCCGACGATGGTTCGACGCATCAACAACACCTTCAAGCGCGCTGACGAAATCCAGTGGTCGCGTGGCGTTGGCCCTGGCGACAAAGACTTCGTGGACTACTTTTTGCCCATCGTCGCAGACGCAGAAGCCGGTTTTGGTGGTGTGCTCAACGCGTTTGAACTGATGAAAAACATGATCGCCGCTGGCGCTGCAGGCGTTCACTTTGAAGATCAGTTGGCTGCAGTGAAAAAGTGCGGGCACATGGGCGGCAAAGTACTGGTTCCGACCCAAGAGGCGGTAGAAAAGCTGTTGGCTGCCCGATTTGCCGCCGACGTGATGGGCGTCCCCACCATCGTGTTGGCCCGCACCGACGCAGAAGCCGCGAATCTGATCACCAGCGACCACGACGCCAACGATCGCCCCTTCCTGACCGGAGAGCGCACGCAAGAAGGTTTCTACCGTGTCAAGAACGGGCTGGAGCAAGCCATCAGCCGCGGAGTTGCTTATGCGCCGTATGCCGACTTGGTGTGGTGTGAAACCGGCACGCCAGACCTGGGGTTCGCGCGTGAATTTGCTCAGGCTGTGCATGCCAAGTGCCCCGGCAAATTGCTGTCCTACAACTGCTCGCCTTCCTTTAACTGGAAGAAAAATCTGGACGACAAAACCATCGCTGTGTTTCAAGAAGAGCTGTCGGCCTTGGGCTACAAATATCAGTTCATCACGCTGGCTGGCATTCACATCAACTGGTTCAACACCTTCCAGTTTGCTCACGCGTATGCACGAGGTGAAGGCATGCGCCACTACACCGAGATGGTGCAAGAGCCCGAGTTCAAGGCGCGTGAACAGGGCTACAGCTTTGTCTCGCACCAACAAGAGGTGGGCGCTGGTTACTTCGATGACGTGACCACCGTGATTCAAGGAGGCTCCTCCAGTGTCAAGGCCCTGACCGGATCGACCGAAGAAGAGCAATTCCACTGAGTACTCTGCGGGCTGCAGGGCGCGCAGAGTCGCTTCAAGCCCGGTTGGAGCCCGGGCTTTTTGTGGGAAACTCAGGCCGGTTCGCTTTAGCAAGAGCGAGAAAGGCAGTTTGGTTATGACACCGCGAACTTTTCTGCTTATCACACAGGCTCTTTGAGGCCTGATGTCACGTCTGCAGATCGCGCCTGCTCTTGCCTGACTCAACCATCAAAGCGCGGCTGATGCCGCGCTTTTTCTTTTTCAAAGACACCCATGCCCATCATCACGCTTCCAGACGGCTCACAGAGGAGCTTTCCAGAACCAGTCACCGTTGCCGCCGTGGCTGCCTCTATAGGCGCCGGCTTGGCCAAAGCTGCCTTGGGAGGGCGCTTGGGCGACCGCTTGGTTGACACCAGTTATGTCATTTCGGACGACAGCCCACTGGCCATCGTGACAACGAAAGACCAAGATGGGCTGGAGATGATTCGACACTCCACCGCCCACTTGCTGGCCTATGCAGTCAAAGACCTGTTCCCAGAAGCACAAGTGACCATCGGCCCCGTGATAGAGAACGGCTTTTTCTACGATTTTTCGTACAAGCGCCCATTTACACCCGACGATCTGGCTGCGATCGAGCGCCGCATGGTCGAGTTGGCCGCCAAGGACGAAAAAGTCGAGCGTCGTGTCCTTCCCCGCGACCAAGCAGTGGCGCACTTCAAAGCGCTAGGCGAGCACTACAAGGCTGAAATCATTGCCAGCATTCCGGCCAACGAAGACGTGAGCCTGTATCGCGAAGGCGCTTTCGAAGACCTTTGCCGCGGCCCGCACGTACCCAGCACCGGGCGGCTCAAGCACTTCAAATTGATGAAGCTGGCTGGGGCCTACTGGCGCGGTGACCATCGCAACGAGATGTTGCAGCGCATTTACGGAACAGCCTGGGGTTCGAAAGAAGACTTGCAGCAGTACCTCACCATGCTGGAGGAGGCCGAAAAACGGGACCATCGCAAGCTAGGCCGAGAGTTGGACTTGTTTCACATGGAGGAGGCCGCGCCTGGTTTGGTCTTCTGGCACCCCAAGGGCTGGGCGGTTTGGCAGCAGGTGGAGCAGTACATGCGCGCGGTCTATCGCGACAACGGCTATCAAGAAGTCAAAGGCCCGCAAATTCTCGACAAAACCTTGTGGGAGAAAACCGGTCACTGGGATAACTACCGCGACAACATGTTCACGACGGAGTCTGAGAAGCGCGAGTACGCCCTCAAGCCAATGAACTGTCCAGGCCATGTGCTGATTTTCAAGTCGCACCTGCGCAGTTACCGTGACTTGCCCCTGCGTTACGGTGAATTCGGCCAGTGCCATCGCAACGAGCCCAGTGGCGCGTTGCACGGGATCATGCGCGTTCGCGGTTTCACACAGGATGACGGGCACATCTTCTGCACCGAGGACATGATCCTGGACGAATGCATCTCCTACACCACGCTGCTGCAAAAGGTCTACAAAGACTTTGGCTTCAACGAGATCATCTACAAGGTCGCCACGCGCCCAGAAAAGCGGGTTGGCTCGGATGAGCTGTGGGACAAGGCGGAATTTGCCGTGATGGAAGCTTTGAGCCGATCAGGGTGCGACTTCATCGTGGCCCCGGGTGATGGGGCTTTCTACGGTCCAAAAATCGAATACACGTTGAAAGATGCCATCGGTCGCCAGTGGCAGTGCGGGACCATGCAGGTGGACTTCAATACTGCCGAGCGCCTTGGCGCGGACTATGTGACCGAAACCAGCGGTCGCGCGCACCCGGTGATGTTGCACAGAGCGATCGTGGGTAGTTTGGAGCGGTTCATTGGCATTCTGATTGAGCAGCACGCAGGTGCTTTGCCGGCATGGCTGGCCCCAACCCAAGTCGTGGTGTTGAACATCACGGATGTGCATGCCGATTACGCGAAAAGTGTGGCGAAATCACTGCAAGATCATGGGCTTAGGGTGCATTTAGACCTGAGAAACGAGAAAATCACGTATAAAATTCGCGAGCATTCCATGCAAAAGCCGCCTTTCATAGTGGTCGTTGGTGACAAAGAAAAGGCGGCTGGTGCTGTGGCGGTGCGCGCCCGAGGCAACATTGACCTCGGTGTGATGGCTCTCGACGCATTCGTTCACCGTGTGCTTGAAGACATCGCCTCCAAAACCTGAGGTGTTCCCTCGACGTTGTTGGTTGTTGCTGCGCCTCCATGGCTTTGCCGCTGCGCAGCGGTTCCATTTTTGAGAGGGCTCTAGCCATCGCTACTGAATTTCGCGACCGTCGCCAACGCGAGGAGCGCAAACACCGCCTGAACCGGGAAATCATGGCCCCGGAAGTTCGATTGACTGGCCCGGAGGGTGAGCCCATCGGTGTCGTGAGCCTCATGGAGGCCTTGCGAATGGCTGGCGATCTGGACGTTGATCTGGTCGAGGTGGTGCCCAACGCCGTGCCTCCTGTTTGCCGACTCATGGAGTACGGCAAATTCAAGTACCAAGAGCAAAAGAAGGCGGCTGACGCGAAGTCCAAGCAAAAGATCATCGAGGTCAAGGAAATCAAGTTCCGCCCAGGCACTGACGATGGCGACTACCACATCAAGATGCGCAACATTCGCCGTTTCTTGGATGAGGGCGACAAGTGCAAGATCACACTGAGGTTTCGCGGGCGGGAAATCACGCACCAAGAAATCGGAATGGCCTTGCTGCAGCGGATTCGCGATGAACTGGCAGACCAAATCGTTGTCGAGCAGTTTCCCAAGCTGGAAGGCCGACAGATGATCATGATGATTGCCCCGGGCAGGAAGAAACCTGGTGGCGGTACGAAGGTTGCTGTTGAAGGTGCTGCGGCAAGTGCCACGGCATAGGAAAAGTCAGAACTTGGCGGCTGCACTTAAAAGGCAGCCGCCTCGATAAGAGTGCTTCATCGGAGCACTCTACAAGTGGCTCGGGGCCATCAAGTCTGCAGCGGTGCTGCAGCGCCTCACGAGCACAAATTAAGAGAGCAGTGACATGCCCAAAATGAAGACCAAAAGCGGCGCTAAAAAGCGTTTCCGCGTTCGCCCAGGTGGAACCGTCAAGCGCGGTCAGGCCTTCAAGCGCCACATCCTGACCAAAAAGACGACCAAGAACAAACGCCATCTGCGTGGCTCCGTGTCCGTCCATGAGACGAACATGGGGCACATGGCCCAGATGTTGCCGTTTGCCGGCCTGTAAGCCAGCCCACCTTTCGACGAATCAGGAGAAAACAACATGCCTCGCGTCAAACGTGGTGTAACGGCTCGCGCCCGCCACAAAAAAATCATTGCCCTCGCCAAAGGTTTCCGCGGTCGCCGCGGCAACGTCTTCCGCATCGCTAAAGAAGCGGTGATGAAGGCGGGCCAGTACGCCTACCGTGACCGTCGCGCTAAAAAGCGCGTTTTCCGCCAGCTCTGGATTGCCCGTATCAACGCCGCTGCTCGTGAATGTGGCCTCACCTACAGCCAATTCGCCAACGGGCTGAAGAAGGCTGCAATCGGGATAGATCGCAAGGTCTTGGCCGATATTGCCGTTCACGACAAGGCAGCTTTTGCCGGAATCGTGGCCCAAGTGAAAGCCACGTTGTCGGCTTGACAAAAACCCGCGGGTGCTCAGAGCACCCCAGCAACGGGTATCGGGGGCTAGGGCTTGGAAAGGCACTAGCCCCTTGTCATTGATCAAAGGGACTCCATGGAAGATCTGGACCAGTTGGTGGCCCAAGCCCGGGCAAACTTTGCGCAGTCGGCAACGCCCGCAGACCTGGAAGACGCCAAGGCGGTTTTTTTGGGCAAGTCGGGGCGTCTGACCGCCTTGATGAAGGGGTTGGGCTCGCTGAGCGCGGACGAGAAAAAAACCCATGGGGCCGCGATCAACTTGGCCAAGCAAGCTGTCGAGGAGGCGCTGCAACTCAGACGCCAGGCTTTGGCAGACGCCGAACTGGAGCGGCAGTTGCGCTCCGAAGCGATCGACGTGAGCTTGCCAGGCCGACAACACTCTCCGGGTGGATTGCACCCGGTGTCCATGACGCTTGAGCGCATTGAGGCTATTTTTGGGTCCATGGGGTTCGAAGTGGCCGATGGCCCGGAGATTGAAACCGACTGGTTCAACTTCACCGCCCTCAACACCCCAGCGGACCATCCGGCGCGCTCCATGCACGACACCTTTTATGTCGAGGGGGGTCATTTGCTGCGCACCCACACCAGCCCGATGCAAATTCGCCACGCGGTGCAGCACGTCAAGCGACATCGCGCCAACATCGATGCGGGGCGAGGCATGCCAGAGATCCGTGTCATTGCGCCGGGGCGGACCTACCGGGTCGACAGCGACGCCACGCATTCGCCCATGTTCCACCAATGCGAAGGGCTCTGGATTGGCGAGAACGTCAGCTTCAAAGACCTGAAGGTCGTGTTCACAGACTTCTGCCGCAGCTTCTTCGAGTCAGGCGACTTGGTGCTGCGCTTTCGGCCCAGCTTTTTCCCCTTCACCGAACCCAGCGCAGAGATCGACATTCAGTTCGCGAGTGGCCCGCTGGCCGGACGCTGGCTGGAGGTTGCGGGCTCTGGCCAGGTGCACCCGAATGTGGTGCGCAACATGGGTCTGGACCCCGAGCGATACATCGGTTTTGCTTTTGGCATGGGCCCAGACCGCTTGACCATGCTGCGTTACGGGGTCAACGATCTGCGTCTGTTCTTTGATGGCGACATCCGCTTCCTTGCCCAGTTCCGCTGAAGCCAGAAGACATCCACCCACACCATGCAACTTCCGATTTCTTGGCTCAAGAGCTTTTGCAATCCCTCGCTGGACGCCCAACAGTTGGCCGACGTGCTGACCATGGGCGGCCTGGAGGTCGAGGACAGTAAGCCGGCTGCCCCTGCCTTTTCCAAGGTGGTGGTCGGCCAGATTCTGGAGGCCGCTCCCCATCCCGACGCAGACCGACTGCGCGTTTGCCAAGTCGATGTGGGCAGTGCATCAGCCGATGCCCAACCTCTGAGCATCGTGTGCGGCGCGCCCAACGCCCGCGCTGGCATCAAAGTGCCGGTGGCGTTGGTGGGAGCCGAACTGCCCGCTGGCGCGGACGGACAACCATTCCTGATCAAGCTCAGCCGGCTGCGCGGCGTGGCCAGCGAGGGCATGTTGTGCTCGGCGCGTGAGCTGCATTTGTCTGATGACCATGGTGGCTTGTTGGAGCTCGACGCATCGGCGCCTGTGGGCCTTGACCTGCGCGCGGCGCTTGACCTCGATGACACCCTCATCACCCTCAAGCTCACACCCAACCTGGCCCATGCCTTGAGCGTGTATGGCGTGGCCCGAGAGCTGTCTGCACTGACTGGTGCCGCTTTGCGCAAGCCGACGTTCCCACCAGTGCCTGTGACCATTACAGACCGCTTGCCGGTTCGGATGAGTGCACCCGACTTGTGCGGTCGTTTCAGCGGGCGTGTGATCCGTGGCGTCAACCCTCGAGCTGCCACGCCTTCCTGGATGGTCGACCGGCTGGCGCGCTGTGGCCAGCGCAGTGTCAGCGCCTTGGTGGATGTATCGAACTACGTCATGTTCGAGTTGGGCAGGCCCTCGCACGTGTTCGACCTCGACAAGATCCAAGGTGGCTTGGAGGTACGCTGGGCTCGCGACGGCGAAACCCTGCGCTTGCTCAATGGGCAGACGGTATCGCTTGACCCATCGGTGGGCGTCATTGCCGACGCGCAGCAGGTCGAGTCCCTGGCGGGCATCATGGGTGGCGACTCGACCGCGGTAGGTGACGAGACCCGCAACATCTACCTGGAAGCAGCCTTCTGGTGGCCCCAGGCAGTCGCTGGTCGATCCAGGCGCTTTAACTTTTCGACAGACGCAGGCCACCGGTTTGAGCGCGGGGTCGACCCCGCGAGCACGCTGGAGCACATCGAACACATCACGCGCCTCATTCTGGACATTTGTGGTGGGGAGGCGGGGCCAGTCGACGACCACCAAGTCAACATGCCCGTGAGCCCGGTAGTCAGGCTTCGGGTGGCGCGGGCATCGAAGGTGCTGGGCATGCCGCTCACCATGGCGCAATGCATGAACGCCATGCAGCGCCTCGGCCTGCAAACGCGCGAAGTGGACGACGCGGACGATGCGGACGACGCGAGTGGCCGCGCCGGTGACGGCGGCGTGTTGGAAGTGCAGGCGCCCAGCCACCGCTTCGATCTTCAAATTGAAGAAGACCTCATCGAAGAGGTCGCACGCATGGTGGGCTTTGAACAGCTGCCCCAAACCCCGCCGCTCGGACCGATCAGGCCTCGGGTGGACCCAGAGTCGAATCGGGGGCCCTTCGCGGTTCGCCGTCAACTTGCCCAGCTTGGGTACCAGGAAACCATCAACTTCAGTTTTGTGGAAGAGCGGTGGGAGCGTGACCTGGCTGGTAACCAACAAGCGGTGCGCCTGCTCAACCCCATTGCCAGCCCCTTGAGCGTGATGCGCTCCAGTCTGCTGGGTTCCTTGCTGGCGGTGGTGCGGGGTAATTTGGCGCGCAAGGCCAGCCGCGTGCGGGTGTTTGAGCTGGGCCGGGTGTTTCTGCGCGATGCCTCGGTGCCCGACAGCGACACCACGGTCGCCGGACTCGACCAACCCATGCGCGTGGCGGGCATGGTTTATGGCCCTGCCCACCCCCTTCAGTGGGGGCAGGGCGATGGCCCCGCCGATTTCTTTGATATCAAGGGCGATGTCGAGTCGCTGTTGGTGCCGCGCACAGCGGTGTTTCAGGCCGCCGCGCACCCCGCCATGCACCCTGGGCGCTGCGCCCAAGTGGTCGTCGACGGTCAAGTGATTGGCCATGTTGGAGAGTTGCACCCCCGTTGGCGCCAAACCTACGAACTGCCCCGAGCGCCTTTGATGTTCGAGCTGTCGCTAGACGCGTTGCTGCACCGTCCGCTGCCCAAGGCCCAGGCGCTTGATCGCTTCCAAGCCGTGGAAAGGGACCTGGCGCTGATCGTCGCAGACGCTGTAACCCACGATCAGCTGCTGTCAGCCATACACGCAGCGCCTACGCAAGGCTTGCTGCGTTGCGCTGTGTTGTTTGACGTCTACCGCTTGGAGTCGGGCGAGAAAAGCCTGGCCGTGCGTTTGACACTCAACAGCGGCCAAGCCACACTGACCGAGCGGGAGATTGAGGAGGCGGTGTCCGCGGTCGTGGGGCAAGTTGCGTCCGCCATCGGAGGGCGCCTTCGCGCCTGAGCTCAACCGCACGTTCACCCCGAGAGGCATCGCGATGGAAATCTCAGTAGAAAGCCTAGAGACACCGGCGCTCACCAAGGCCCACTTGGCAGAGTTGTTGTTCGATCAAATAGGTCTGAACAAGCGCGAGTCCAAAGACATGATCGACGCTTTTTTCGACCTGGTCGCCGACCGGTTGGTCGACGGCACCGATGTGAAGATTTCGGGCTTCGGCAATTTCCAGATTCGCACCAAGGCTCCCCGACCGGGCCGCAACCCCCGCACTGGCGAGCCCATCCCCATCGAAGCTCGCAGGGTGGTGACCTTTCACGCCAGCCATAAGCTCAAAGAGCAGATTCAAGGCGAGGTGGATGCCTCATCGGGAACCGCCAATTTGTTAGTGAACGCTCTCAAGCGTTGAGTTTCTGGGCTCTGGCCGGTAGCTAGCTGCTGCGGCCGTGTGGGTGTTTGTAGAACGACTGCCGAAACCGCTTGGCAGTGCTGCAAGGCTTAGAGTAACCTCACAGCTTTCTTCTGCACGCCCTTGATTTCAATGGAGAAAGCTCTCCCGTCCATTCCCGCCAAGCGCTACTTCACCATTGGTGAGGTCAGCGAGCTTTGCGGAGTCAAGCCGCACGTGTTGCGCTATTGGGAGCAAGAGTTCACCCAGTTACGGCCCATGAAGCGGCGTGGCAACCGGCGGTATTACCAGCACCACGAGGTGCTCATGATCAGGCGTATTCGCGACCTGCTCTACGACCAGGGCTTCACCATCAGTGGCGCGCGCAACAAACTCCAGGAATTGGTGCAGGGCGAGCGTGACCGCCGAAAAGCGGGTGAAGTGTTGTTGGATGGCGTCGAGGTGATTGACCTCGAAGACCCAGAGGATGAAGCGCTCGAGCCTGCCCTGCTCCCTGATGGAAGCAGCCCTGGCTTGGCTGCCATTAGACAAGAGCTCTTTGAAATTCGGGCGTTGCTCGGCGCAGTGGGTTGAAGGTCTGAGGGGCCACCGCGGGGCCGCTGTGCAGGCTCAAGTCTTCAATGAAAATCGGTCGCAACTGCCCTGTCTATAATTTGGTGCTTCGGCGTGTGGCGCAGCCTGGTAGCGCACTTGCATGGGGTGCAAGGGGTCGAAGGTTCGAATCCTTTCACGCCGACCAATGTATAGAGGGCCTGTGAAATCACAGGCCCTTTGTCTTTTCTAAAGCGCTTTTGGTTGGGCTCGAATGCACATCAGGGCGAGGACGGCTGACAGGGCCAGTGCCGACGTCAGCCATAACGCGCCGGTTCCCCATTGGGTCATGCACCAGCCGAAGCTCAGCGGCGCAGCGGCTTGTGCCAAGCGCGATGGAGCCATGATCCAACCCTGGCGATGCCCGTAGCCAGCTGGGCCAAACAGCACCAAAGGCAGGGTGCCTTTGGCTATGGTGAGGATCCCATTGCCCGCACCGTGCAGCAAAGCCAGCGCACTGGCAGCCGGGGCACCTATTGCAGCAAAAGCCAAAGCCCCCAAGGGGTGCGCCAAGGCGGCTGCACGCGCTGACCACAGCGGGTGAATGCGGCGCAGCAGCCCGAACTCGAGCAAACGCCCTGCGACTTGCGCCGGGCCGATCAGCGCGCCTGCGCCTACTGCTGCAGCCAGTCCGACACCTGCACCCATCAACAACTGAGGAAAGTGCGTGGCCATCGCCGTGCTGGTGTACCAGGTCGCGGCGAACACCCAGGCCAGCAACCAAGCGCTTTTTCGCGAGGCCGCGCTGGGGGTTGCAGCAGAGGCGCTGGGATGGTCATCCCGGTCACTTGCCCCGGTGGCGTCATCCTGGTGTTGTGGATGCAACAGGTTGGAGGTCTGCGCATCGGATGGTGTGCCGGCATGCGATGGCCGCTTTGCAGCAGCTCGCGGTGCGCGCGGCACCATGGCGCTCAAAGGCAAGCCGACCAGCAAGTGCAGGGCGGCCCAGCCCATGCAGGCCTCCCGCCAGCCCCATTGATTGACCATCCAAGCCGACAGCGGCCAGCCCACGGTGCTGGCAAAGCCGGCCAGCAGGGTGATGCCCGTGATCGGGTTACGCGCCGCCGGGCCCAGCAAGCGCACCAAAGAGGCAAAGGCCGATTCATACAGACCCGTGCCCATGCCCAGTCCCAGCAGCAGCCAGCCCAACCACAGCACCGCTCGGCCGGGCGCTTGTGCCAGCACCAGCAGAGCCAGGGCGAACACCAGGTGCGAGCCCAGCAGCAAGCCACGACCGCCGCGCCGGTCGATCCACTGCCCAGCCCAGGGCCCCACCGCCGCAGACACTACCAGCGCTGCGGAGAAAGCGGCGAACACCTCGGTCACGTGCAGCCCCAAACTCTGGGCCATGGGCGCGGCCACGATGGCGCACAAGTAGTAGCTGGAAGCCCAGGACAGTGTCTGGGCTGTGCCGAGCTGCAGCACAAGCGGCCAGTGGCGGCCGGGCTGCAGCACCTGCTTCATCGCCAGGCGTTCGCGGCAGTCAATGCTCCACCCGAGCGTCGTTCAGTGGATGTCGACATGGTGGAACTTGAACACGCCTTGTCTGCGGTCTTCAAAGAACAGCCGCAAGGTTTCTTTGACTGTGCGAAAGGCCATCTCTTCCCAGGGCACTTCGGACTCCAGAAAAAGCTTGGCTTCCTGGCTTTCTGGCCCTGGCGCGAACCGGTCATGCAGCAAAGTTGCCCTGTAGAACAGATGGACCTGCCCCGCGCCGACCACGTTCATGACGCTGAACAAATCGCCCATCTGAAACTCGGCCCCTGCCTCTTCATCGGTCTCGCGGGCCGCACCCTGTGCCGTGGTCTCACCGAGCTCCAGGAAACCGGCGGGTAGCGTCCACTTGCCCAAACGTGGCTCGATGTTCCTGCGGCACAGCAGCACCCTGTCGCCCAAGACGGGCAATGTGCCCACCACGTTCAGTGGGTTCTCGTAGTGAACCGTGTGGCAGGAGGTGCACACCGCGCGCTCGCGCAAATCGCCGTCGTCGGGCAGCCTGTACTTGACGACTTGGCCGCACTGGCGACAAAACTGGATGGGGCTGCGCGACAACATGCGCGGCAGTTTAAGCGGCGGGTCATTGGTTGAGCGCTGGCGCGGGGTCGAGCGCTGGCGCGGTCCTGTCGTCACTGGCCGCTTGGAGGCGCCACCGCCGGGCTTACATCTCGCCCAGAGCCATTTGCGACAGCACGTCCAACTGCATCAGCTCCTCGAGCGCAGGGTCTGGACGAGCCCACCAACCCAGCAACGTCAAGCTGATGGCCAGCAACACAATCGGCAAAGCCCAACGTGGGGCTCGAAACCCCTGTGAAGCAGTGAAGCCACCGGCGAGCGCCAGCGCTGGAGCGGCATGGCGCTGCTGCCACTGCGCCAACACGCGGTCTTGCAGCGCTTGGCTACCGGCCTGCTCGCCGTTGGCTGCCAAGCTGTTTTGCAAGCTGGTCCGCAAGCTTTCGTCGTCTGGTGATGGTGCGGATGAATGCGTGGGCTTCATGGCTGGCTTTCTTGAAGGCTGGCGCGCAGGTTGCGTTTGGCGCGGTGCAGCAACTGGTGAGCGGCGTTGGTATCGAGGTCGAGTGCCTGCGCGATGTCGCTGACGTTGGCGTCGGCATAAGCCCACATGGCCACGGCCACGCGTTGACGGGCCGGAAGGCCGCGAAGCGCCGCCTGAATTTGCTCTGGGCCGGCCACAGGGTCATCGGCCGTGGTGTTCGCCTGTGCGGTTTGCCAAGCGTCGTGCATGTCAATCAGCTCCGAGGGGTCCACACTCAGCTCGCGCCTGCGAACGAGCTGTGTTTTGCAGCGGTTGATCACGATGGTGTTGAAGTAGGTGGACAGGCGCGCGCCGTGGGCGTCTTGCGGCCTGGCGCTCCACAGCCTGAGGAAGGACTCCTGAACTGCGTCTTCTGCGTCTTCCTGGCGGCCGAGCAGCTGTCGTGCCAAGCCCAGCGCCTGAGACGTGAGATGGCGCACCAAGGCGCGCGCGCTGTCTGGGTCTCCGCCACAGGCTTCTTGCCACAGGAGCCAGTCATCCGCTGCAGCGGGCGTCGGCCGGCGGCCAACCACTTGACGAGCGGGGTCCAGCCAGCGGTCCAGCATGGACATGGCAATCAGGGTGTTCATTGGGTGGGCAACTTTTCGCGCAGTGCTGCGCGTTCTTCGGGGCTGAGCTTTTCCAGCATGGCGCGGCGCTGTGCCAGCAATTGGCGGCGCTCTTCGGGTGTCATGGCTTTGAGCTGTTCGCGCCTTTGCTGGGCCAATTGCTGGCGCTGCTCGGGGCTGAGTTCTTGCCAGCGCTCGCGGGTTTGTCCCGCCAACGCTTGGCGCTCCTGAGGGGACAGGCCCTCCAGACGCTCGCGCAGCGCGCGCCTGAAGGCTTCTCGTTCGGCTGGAGTGGCAGTCTCCAACTGTCGCCGAATATCGCCGCGGCGCTCGGCCTGCTGTTGTGGCGTCAGCTTGGCCCATTCCACGGGGTCGGGCACTTCGGGTGCCGCCGCTGCACTGGGCCCTGCCAAGACGCACAGTCCCATGAAGATCAGCGGCAAAAAAAAGCTTGCCATCACCGCTTGAGCGGGTGCGCTTCGTCCAGCCTGCGCGCCCGATGCACTGCACGCCTTGGGTCGGTTTTGGGTAGGGGTCATGCTTGTCGACCTGGTTGCTGTTGTGGGGGGGTGGGGGTCGGGGGTCAGGTGCGCCATAAGTCTGGCACGTAACGCCCGGCACCAGGCAGCACGTCGGCACTCAGGCGGGCTTGGCCAAGCCCCAAA
This sequence comes from Comamonadaceae bacterium, assembly GCA_027483665.1. GTDB lineage: Bacteria > Pseudomonadota > Gammaproteobacteria > Burkholderiales > Burkholderiaceae_C > JAIXUC01. The sequence continues at coordinate 66,285 of JAIXUC010000025.1, forward strand.
TGGCGCTGCAGCAGCGACCCGAAGATGTTGCGAATGTCCAACGTGGGTCGCAGGTCCCGACCTTCCAGCAGCTGTTGCGAACCCAGGCCAGGCCAGTCAGCCAGCACCCGCCCGCCTGCCACCGCGCCACCTGCCAAAAAGGCAACACCACCTGTGCCGTGGTCGGTTCCACCCGTTCCGTTCGGTGCTACCGAGCGGCCGAACTCTGTCATGACCAGCACGGTGGTATCAGACCAGCGCTCGCCCAGTGCCTCGCGCAGCGCCGACAGCCCTGCATCCAAGGCGGCCAACTGGCGCTGCAAGCGGGCGGCCTGAGCCGTGTGGGTATCCCAGCCGTCGATGTCCAACCATGCCAAGTCGGGACCGCCGTCCTCGACCAGGAAGCGCCCAGCTTGGCGCGCCAACACACTGAAAGCCTGCAAGCTGCCGGCGCCACCACCCATGCCCGCCATGCCAGCCATGCCGGTACCTGCACGTTGGCCGAGCGCCTGCTCGAAGCGAATGCTCAGGGTGGGGTCAGGCTGGAACATCTTGGCGACGCGCTCCATCAGGTCTGCGTCGGGTGCGGGCCCACGCGAGGGCGTCCAGGTGCTGGCTTGGCTGCTACCGCGCAGCGCAACGGGCATCGATGGGGAAAGCGCCACGCTGCGCTGTCCGCTTTGGGCCAGCGCACGCCCCAGCCAGCCGGTGGACAACTCGAAGGGCCGCTGGCCACCGCTTTCCAGCATTTGTTGAGCATCAAAGTGCGAGCGTTCCCGGTAAGGGCTGGCGACAGCGTGGACCACCAGCAATTGCCCTTGTTGATACCACTGGTGCAGGCCGCTCAATGACGGGTGCAGGGCAAACAAAGGGTTCAGCGCCAATGGCGCAGCCGAGGCAGCTGTGCCCAGCGGACCAGCCGCTGCCGTGCCCTCCAGGCTGCTACCCGAGCCGCGTATCTGCGCCCAGGATGGGTCGCCCAGCGCTGGCACGGCGGCCAAGCCATCCAGCGCACCCCGCAGCATCACGACGACCAGCTTGCCTCGCGCTTTGTCTGTGGCGGCAAGCGCCAGGCCCAAGCCAGGCCCCAACGCCCAAGCACCGCCGGCAAGTCCAGCCCCCAGCCGGAGCCAGTCGCGGCGTCGCATGTTGCTGGAGTGGCTTGGGGCGAAGGCACTCGGTGCCGGCAAGAAAGCTTCTGGATGTGACGGCAGTTGATGGCGCATGGTGATGGACCTGCAGGTTGGCCGTGTGTTCAGCGGCGTTGAAATTCTGGGCTGGCCAACAGCAGGGCCAGGGCTTGTGCGCCGCTTTCTGCGCGTTGCACTTGTTGGCGCGTGGTGGCCGATAGCGCCGGGCCCCAAGCCAACTCCGCCAGCGCGCGGGCGTCGGCCAGGTTGCCAGCGGCTTGGCCCACGGCAGCGGCCCATTCCACGCGCTTGAGCAGCGCATCAGGGCCCAGCCAGTCGTCTTCGCGATCGGGCCACCCCTGTGGCGATGGCGCACGGGTGATGGGTTGCCCCATGGCGGTGATGGCTGCTACTGATCGCTCAGTCTGAACCATGGGCAGCTTGAGCAAGCGGTGTGCGCTGATCAGCAGCTCTTCGGGTCGGCGCACTTTGCCGGGCGGGTAGGGCGCCCAAGCCAAGTCGTGCTCGAACAGCGCCCGTGCGGTCTGCAGCAAATCGCCACCGCTATTGGCAAACCCCTTGGCGACCGCTCGGATCAAGTCGTCTGGCGGATCGTCGCAAACGAAGTGGCGTGCCAATTTGGTAGCCAAGTGCTGCGCTGTGGCCGGATGGCGCGCCAGGTCGCCCAAAACCATGTCCAGCGCCTCGGGGCCTTCTGGGTAGGTTTTGCCGAGCACTTGCTTGCTGCCGGGCTCGTGGATGGCTGACACAAAGCCTGGTTCGGGTTGCTCGGGGCGGCCCACGGTCCAGCCGGTGAGGATGCGCGCCAAGCCGCCCACATCCGCCTGCGTGTAGCCGCCACGCACGCCCAGGGTGTGCAGCTCCAGCAACTCGCGCGCGAGGTTTTCGTTCAGGCCGCGTTCTCGGCGCCGCCCGACGCGAGAGCCAGGGCCAATCGACTGGGCGTTGTCCAAGTACAGCAGCATGCCGGGGTGGGTGGTGGCTGCTCGCAGAAGGTCTTGGAACCGGCCTGTGGCGTGCGGGCGAATGGCTTCGTTCTCGAAAGGCCACACAAGCCCCAGCGTGGTGCCTTTGGTAGCTGCCACCGTGAAGTGGTTGGCCCAAAACATCACCCAACGCTCGTGCACGGGTGTGGGCGTTTCGATCTGGTGTGTCCAGCGCCTTTGGAGCCCTTCGAGGTTGAGGCGGCGCAGCATTTGCCGGTCCTTGCTCTCGGCCAAGCCTTGTCGCAACACGGTTCGGGTGAGCTGCGCCATGGAGGCGGCGTTGGGCGCGCCTTCAAGCCCCATGGGTGCGGGTTGCTGCATCTGGCGCACGACCCAGGCGCGGGGGTCAGTTCGCTGCTTGCTGAGGCTGGTTTCGCTCAACCCAAACCGGTGAGAGGCAACGGCGGCTTCGATGGACATGGCTTGCTCGTGGGTGGTGGTGTTGGGTTGGGCTTCGACCCCCGTTGAACCCAGCGTCCCTCCAGCTCTTACGCAGGGTCTGCAACATCCCTCAACTTCGGTGGGTCATGGCATGCGCTCGCGTAAGCGCTGCCGCGGTCGTTGGTTCAAGCAGTACACGGGACTGACAGCCGCTGCCTCTAACCCCGAACTCGGCATGGCCTGCAGCAGCCAGTCTGCGTGTTTCGCTCAAGCACCATTCACCTTCATCAGGAGTTCTCATGAACCGCACCATTCGCCACATGCTCCCAGTTACCACGCCATGCGCCGCAGGTGCTGCAGCCAGCAGCACCACCATGGCAGCCGCTCTGTTCGGCGCTTTGCTGATGGCTGGCTCGGCCATGGCCCAAAACCCTGCCCCTACGCTGGGTGAGCGCCAAGAAGCCCGCGTGGACCAGCGCCAAGAGCGCCAGGAAGGCCGCATCGAACAAGGTGTCGCATCTGGGGAACTCACCCGCCGCGAACAGGCCCGATTGAATCAGCAACAAAACCGTGTGGGCCGCTTGGAGAACCGGGTGGAGGCCGATGGCCAAGTGACGCGCAAAGAGGCGTACCGGGTTGAAAAAGCGCAAGACCGCAGCAGCCGCCGCATTGCTCACGCCAAAAACGACCGCCAGGACCGGCCAGCCCGACCTGCGGCCCAGTAAGGCGCTGACGCTCAGCTCTGGATGTAGTTTTCCAACTGCGCGATGGTGGTTTCGTGGTCGGCAATGATGTCGTCGAGGATGTCTCGAATGGACAGCATGCCCACCACCTGCTCGCCTTCCACGACCGGCAAGTGGCGAATTTTCTGGTCTCGCATCAGGGCCATGCAGGCCCTGGTGCGGGTGCTCGGCGAGACCACCGTGACCTGCCGGGTCATGATGTCGGCCACCGTGGTGTCGCGCGAACTGCGCCCCTGCAAAGCCACCTTGCGGGTGTAGTCGCGCTCAGAGACGATGCCCACCAGGCGTTGGCCGGTCATCACCAGCAGGGCGCCCACTTCGTGATCTGCCAAAACCTGCAAGGCCTCGAAGACGCTGCGCTGCGGCTCGATGGTGCGAAGAGGATGCTGGCGCTGACGCAGCAGTTCGGCGACGGTCTTCATGTGGGGCTCCTCGGTTGGCTAGGGCAATGCTGAACAGCCTAGCCGCTTGCGCTGCCCGGCTCAAGGGGGCTGTCCCCAGCCCACGCTCTAGGGCCAGTCGCCACCGTGTTGGTTCGTCACGTGTTCAGTCACCACGAATCGGCCCGCGCGCGGCCTTGATTTCTCCGCGAAGGGTTTTTTCTTGCAGGCGGCGTTGCTTCGATGCGCGCGTGGGCTTCGTGGCCAGGCGCACGCGGGGCTCGACAGCCACCGATTGCACCAGTTCGTGCAGGCGCGCCAAGGCGTCGAGCCGGTTGAGGTCTTGCGAGCGGTGCAGTTGCGCTTTGATGACCAGCACGCCCTCGCGGGTGATTCGCCCGTCGCGCAGCGCCAACAACCTGGCCTTCACGCCATCGGGCAAAGATGAAGCGCCGATGTCGAAGCGCAGGTGGATGGCGCTGGACACCTTGTTCACGTTTTGCCCGCCCGCGCCCTGAGCGCGGATGGCGCTCATCTCCACTTCGGACTCTTGGATGTGGATGTCTGGCGTGCGCATGGCAACTCAGCCTTCGGTCATCGCCCGCAGGCCAGGCGCATAAGGCGTCGCCGGGTCCAACTTCACGGCAAGGCTTCGATCCAGGCCTTCACTTGGGCAGCAGCCACGTCGGGTGTGACGTCGTGGGTGGCTTCCACCACCAAGTACTTGCTGGCCGGGTGAGGTGGCGCAAGGTTGTAGGCAAAGGCCTCTCCAGCTTGGTAGAGCTGATCGCCGGTGCCGATGACCCATAGAAAAGGCACGGGCTTGCGAAACGCCGCTGCGGTGGCTGGCATGTGGCCCAGGCCCACCGGGTTGAAGTAGCTCCACAACACATCGGCGCGCATGCGCTGGTCCTGGCGCTTGCCTTGGTTCACATCCACCATGGTCAGCCGCTGGTCGCCTTTGCCCGCGGCCACCAAGGCCTGCGCTTCATCCACGGCGGCTTTGCCAATGCCGCGCTCGTAAGTGCGTCCGGGCGAATGGCCGGGCGCCAGGGCGATGATGCCGTCCACGTCGTCTCGCACGCTCATGTAGGCCATCGCTGCATTGGCGCCAAAGCTGTGGCCGGCCAACAGCACCTGTTTGTAGCCTTCGGCCCGAAAGGCAGCCACTTGGGCGGCGATTTCTTCAATCGCTTTGCTGTAGGTCTCGTCGTAGTTGCGGCGCGCCGACCAGGGCATTTCGATCGATTTGAATGCGCAGGTGGGTTCCATCTTGCGTCCAAAGAAGGAGATGTACTGTGGATTGCCCCATTTGCCGTGCATCACCACCATGGCGCATCGCTTGCCGGCGTTGGCCTGGGCCTGCGCCTGGGCTTGCGCTGAGAGGGGCGCAAGAGCAGCCAGCAACAGACACAGCGCCCACAGTACAGCCGGGCGTAACTGCAAAAACGCCAGGTGATGTCGAGGTCTTTGACGTGTTCCAAAAGTAGCTGGCATGGCGGGTCCACTGGTTGGGTTGATCACAGCCTACACCAGCACTGGACAAGCTTGGAAGGGTGCGCTGAGTCTGTGCGGCGTGCTTCTGACAAGCCTCAAGGTTCACAGAGTTGTCACAAAAAACCGGGCATTGGCCTTCTACATTTCAATAGTCGTTGAAATGTTGAATGCAGGAGAACCCATGCGCGTCGGAATCAATGGAATGGGCCGCATCGGCCGATTGGCCCTCAGGGCCGCGATGGGCGCAGCAGAGCGCCCGTCAGAGGACCCGCGCCAAACCAACCGCCTGGAGGTGGTGCACGTCAATGAAATCAAAGGCGGCGCTGCAGCCACCGCGCACCTCTTGGCCTTTGACAGCGTGCAGGGCCGCTGGCGCACCGACATCAAGGCGCAGGGCGACAACGCCTTGAGCGTGCAGGGCCGCACCATTGGCTTTTCTGAGCATGCCAAACCAGCGGACATCCCTTGGGGCGACCTGGGCGTGGAGCTTGTGCTGGAGTGCACGGGCAAGTTCCTCACGCCCGAGGTGCTGCAGGGCCACTTGGACCGGGGTGCGAAGCGGGTGATCGTGGCAGCACCCGTAAAAACCGGGGACGTGCTCAACGTGGTGGTGGGCGTCAACGAGCACCTGTACGAACCCGCGCGCCACCGCATCGTCACCGCAGCCAGTTGCACCACCAATTGCCTGGCCCCGGTGGTGAAAGTGGTGCACGAGGCCATCGGCATTCGTCACGGGCAGATCACCACCATCCACGACCCGACCAACACCAACTTGGTGGTGGACGCGCCGCACAAAGACTTGCGCCGCGCCCGCAGCGCCATGCTCAGCCTGGCCCCCACGACCACTGGCAGCGCCACGGCCATCGCCCTGATCTACCCCGAACTCAAAGGCAAGCTCGACGGGCACGCAGTGCGTGCGCCAGTGTTGAATGCTTCGCTCACCGACTGTGTCTTTGAGATGCAGCGCGCCACCTCTGCAGAGGAAGTCAACGCGCTGTTCGAAGCCGCAGCCGACGGGCCGCTGGCAGGCATCTTGGGTTACGAGACACGCCCCTTGGTAAGCGCCGATTACGCCCGCGACACCCGCAGCAGCATCGTCGACGCTTTGTCGACCCTGGTGACAGACGGCACGCTGCTGAAGGTCTATGCCTGGTACGACAACGAGATGGCCTACGCCTGCCGGATGGTGGATTTGGCTTGCCACATGGAAGCGAGTGGAGCTCTGTGAACTCTTTTGCGGCCTGGCTTTTGGCCCGCAGCGGGGGCAGCTTCCCTTCAGGCGCCAGCGGGCGGGGTGTACTGCGCCGCTCATGTCCCCCGGCCTTGGCCTGCGGCCAAAGCCTCCTCCTTGACTTCGCTTTGCAGCACACCCCACCCGCTGGCGCCCGCGATACGGGTCGAGCGCGCAACGGCGGCACGCCCACCCATGCGCCAAGCGCGGTGCGGTGGTGGCAAGCCCAACAGCGGCACGCCCAGATGCCCGCCAAGCGCGGTGCGGCGGGGGGCTGGCGCAGCGAAGTAGAGGAGGAGGCTTGGGCTTGTCCCAAGCCGGGGGACATGAGCGGAGCCAGCCCCCCGTCGTGCCGCGCTGACCGGCCACCTATGAGCAGCGCTAGCAGACAACACGCAAACCAACCACCCTAGAGAACAGTGCCAGCAGCCCCAAACCCAAAATGCTTGAAGAGCCAACCTCATGAACGCAGCCACCAGAAACTACGCCATCGTCACAGCGGCGTATTGGGGTTTCACCCTCACCGACGGCGCACTGCGCATGTTGGTGCTGCTGCACTTCTACCGCCTGGGCTATTCGCCCTTCGCCTTGGCCTTTCTGTTCTTGCTCTACGAAGCCGCTGGCATTGCAGCCAACCTGATCGGCGGCTGGCTGGCCACGCGCTATGGCATTGCGCGCATGCTCACCGTGGGCTTGAGCACGCAGATCCTCGGCTTCCTCATGCTCTCTGCCTTGTCGCCCGACTGGGCTGCAGCCTGGTCGGTGGCTTGGGTGGTGTTGGCACAGGGCGTGTGCGGCGTGGCTAAAGACCTCACCAAGACCGCCAGCAAATCGGCCATCAAGGCCACCGCGGGTGAGGCCTCGGGCCAGTTGTTCAAGTGGGTGGCCTGGTTCACCGGCAGCAAGAACGCCATGAAGGGCGTGGGCTTCTTTTTGGGTGGCTGGTTGCTGCAAACCGTGGGCTTTCAGGCTGCGCTTTGGTGGATGGCCGGTGGACTTGCTTTCGTGCTGCTGGGTGTGGTGTGGGCGGTGCCGCCGCTGATGGGCAAAGCCCGTGCATCGTCTTCGGCACGCGAGCTGTTTGCCAAGAACCCCGGCATCAACGCCTTGGCTGCGGCCCGCGTGGCCTTGTTCGGCGCGCGTGACGTGTGGTTTGTGGTGGGCGTACCGGTGTTTTTGTATTCAGCCGGTTGGACCTTCACCATGGTCGGCGCGTTTTTGGCTTTGTGGACCATCGGCTATGGCTTGGTGCAGGCCGCAGCCCCCAACGTGGTGGCACGCAGCGCCGACGGGCTGAGCCGCGAAGTGCCCGCTGCGCGCGCCTGGTCGGCTGGCTTGGCTTTGGTGCCAGTGGCGCTGGCTTTGGCGGTGATGTGGCCTGTTGACCACCTCGACACCGTGGTGGTGGCCGGGCTGGCGCTGTTCGGTGTGGCCTTTGCCGTCAACTCCTCGGTGCACTCTTATTTGGTGCTGGCCTACGCTGGCTCAGAAAAGGCGGCTGAGGACGTGGGCTTTTATTACGCGGCCAACGCGCTCGGGCGTTTCATCGGCACCTTGCTCTCGGGCCTGCTCTACCAGTGGGGCGGGCTGCTTTACGCGCTGCTGGGTTCGGCCGCCATGCTGGCGACTTGCTGGCTCATCACACTCAGCCTGCCGGTGTCGGGGGCCAAGTCTGGCCCAGAAGGAACGCCCACATGAACGACAGCGACGCTGTTCGCGCCTTGGCGGCGCTGGCGCAAGGCTCACGCCTGCAGATCTTTCGCCGTTTGGTGGGCAAAGGGCCTGCGGGCCTGACGCCCGGCGAGCTGGCGGCGGCTTTGGGCGTCACGCCCACGGCTTTGTCTTTTCACCTCAAAGAGCTGCACACGGCGGGCTTGGTAAGCCAAGAGCGTGACGGCCGACACCTGATCTACCGCGCCTCGTTTGATTCCATGAATGCGCTGTTGGCCTACCTCACGGCGCATTGCTGCGAAGGCCAAGCCTGTGATTTGCAATCGATCCAACCCAGGAGGAACCTCACCATGTCCAGAAACTACATGAACGTGCTCTTCATTTGCACTGCCAACTCGGCGCGCAGCATCATGGCCGAAGCGCTGATGAACCAACTCGGCGGCGGGCGCTTTCGCGCCTACAGCGCGGGCAGCCACCCGGCGGGCCAAGTTCATCCCAAAGCGCTGGAGTTGCTGGAGCGCAACCGCTTTCGCACCGGCGAGCTGCGCAGCAAAAACTGGGATGAGTTTGCTGCGCCCGATGCGCCCCAGATGGACTTTGTGCTGACCGTCTGCGACAAGGCCGCAGGCGAGATGTGCCCCGTTTGGCCCGGCCAGCCCATGTCGGCGCACTGGGGCGTGGCAGACCCGGCTGGCGTTGAAGGCAGCGAGGCCGACAGGGAGCGCGCTTTCACCGACGCTTTCTTGGTGCTGCAGCGCCGCATCTCGCTGTTCTTGAACCTGCCGTTTGAAAAGCTGGAAAAGCTGTCGCTGCAAGAAGAGCTCAACAAGATTGGCCGCACGGGTGCAGCACCCGCGACCACTGCTTCAGAGGCTGGCGCACCCGCCAAGGCCTGAACACCCGTCTGACCACATGGGACTATTCGAACGCTATTTGAGTGTGTGGGTCGGTCTGGGCATGGCAGCCGGCGTGCTGCTGGGCCTGGCCGCGCCCGGTGTTTTTGAAGCCATCGCCGCAGTCGAATGGGCGCAAGTGAACTTGGTGGTGGCGGTGTTCATCTGGGTGATGATTTACCCCATGATGATCCAGATCGACTGGGCGGCCGTGAAAGACGTGGGCCGCAAGCCGCGCGGTCTGGTGCTCACGCTGGTCGTCAACTGGCTCATCAAGCCCTTCACCATGGCGGCACTGGGCGTGCTGTTTTTTCGGGTCTTGTTTGAACCCTGGGTCGAGGCGCAGACCGCCAGCGAAATCATCGCCGGCATGATCCTGCTGGGCGTGGCACCCTGCACAGCCATGGTGTTCGTGTGGAGCCAACTGGTGCGCGGCGACGCCAACTACACGCTGGTTCAGGTGTCGGTCAACGACCTCATCATGGTGGTGGCCTACGCGCCCATTGCCGCGTTTTTGCTGGGCGTCACCAACGTGGAAGTGCCTTGGGCCACGCTGGTGTTGGCCACCGTGCTCTACGTGGTGTTGCCCTTGCTCGCCGGCATGGCCACGCGTTGGTGGCTGATAAAGCGCGGTCGGTCGGTGACCGACTTCACGGCCCAACTCAAGCCGCTGTCGGTGATGGGCCTGATTGCCACCGTGGTGCTGCTGTTCGGCTTTCAGGCCAACACCATCGTGGCCCAGCCCTTGCTGATTGCGCTCATCGCGGTGCCGCTGATCTTGCAGTCTTACGGCATCTTCTTCATCACCTGGTGGGCCGCGCGGCGCATGCGGCTGCCGCACGATGTGGCCGGGCCTGCTTGTTTGATTGGCACGTCCAACTTCTTTGAGTTGGCAGTGGCGGTGGCCATCTCCTTGTTCGGTCTGAATTCCGGTGCTGCTTTGGCCACCGTGGTGGGGGTGTTGGTGGAGGTGCCGGTGATGCTCTCGCTGGTGGCCTTGGTGAACCGCTGGAGGCCTGCGTCTAGCGGCGCTAGCGCTGAAACCGCCCACTCGCATTGATGATGGACAGGTCCACGTAGTCCAGCCCGGTGTGGTCGTTGGCGCTGTAGCCCAACTCCAGGCCGCCCAGGTTGAATTGGCGCATGCTTGCCAGCGCGTCGCGCAGGCGCTGGGGTGTGGGGCGGGGGCCTGCGCGTTGCAGGCCTTCCACCAGCACTTTGGCGGCGGCGTAGCCTTCCAGCATGGCGGGTGAGACACCGGGCAGGCCAGCGGCGCGGGCCAGTTGCTGGGCTTCGCGCACCATGGGCACGGCGGCGCCTCGTTCGTTGGGGAAAACCTGCGTGACGATGACGCCGCGTGCGTGTTCGCCCAGCAGCGCAATGAAGCCTTCTGAGGCGTTGTTGGACAGCGTCACCACTTGCGCGTTGCTGCCGGCTGCGCGCAGCACCTTCACGGCTTGCGCCACGTTGCCTGCGGAGCCTGCAATCAGCACCGCTTGGGCTAGTTGCTGCGCCAGCGCTTGGGCGGGGCGCGTGAAGTCGGGCTTGTCGCGGGCAAAGCCTTCGGTGCGCACAGGCTGTATGCCCACCTGCGCGAAGCCACGCGCAGCGCCGGCCAGGGCGTCTTCGCCAAAGCTGTCTTGGGTGTAGAGCACCGCAATGCGCTTGAGGCCAATTTGCGCCAAGTGCGCGATGGCGTGCACCACCTCGCGTTGATAAGTGGCGCGCACGTTGAACACCCAAGGGTGCGGCGGCTCGTGCAGCAAAAAGGCGCCGGTGCTGGGGCCGACCAGTGGCACTTGGTGCTCCAGCAGCACCGGCAGCAGCGCTTGGGTGTGCGGCGTGCCACGGTTCAAAAACAGCGCCAGCACGCGGTCTCGGGTGATCAGGTCGCGCGCTGTGGCAGCGGTCAGCGCAGGGTCGAAGCGGTCATCGACCGAGCGCAACTCAATGGGCTGGCCGTGGATGCCGCCGCGCCGGTTGACTTCGTCGAAGTAGAGCTTGGCCCCTACGGTGTTTTCTTTCACACCCACCGCCACTGAGCCGCTGAAGCCCGAGGGCTGGCCGATGCGCAGTTGGGCGTGTGCGGGCTGGGACCAGAAGAGCGCGGCGCTGAGCACAGCGCCCATGAATACGCAGATAGAGACGCGGATGAAGTGGAGGGAGGTTGGGCGAAGGGGCGTTGGGTGAATAGAACAAGCGGTACGGCAGGGCATGGGCACTCCAGGGCCGGGGGGCGGCGGTTGGCAGGGCCCGCCAGCCGGGCCTTGCGCTGGCGCACCTTAGCCACTGCTGCTGCGGCGCTCGCCGCAATCGGCAGGGAGTGAACGTTTGCCCGTTATTGCCGAATTCAGGCGGGCACGACCAGCGCGTGGCGCGCCGCCCAGCGCAAGCCGCTGCCCGCTGGCGCGGGGCTCAGGTTCAAAGCCAAGGCAGCGCGGTCTGCCTCTGGAACCCGACGCCACAAAAAGTCTGGCGCGTTGCCAGGGTCGCCCGCCAAAAACAACTGGCTGCTGAGTTCGCCAAAGCTGGCATGGCGCAGCTTGACGTGGATGTGCGGCGTGCGGCCGGGGTAGGGCACGGGCCTGATGGTGCGAAAACGCAACTCGCCGCGCGCGTCGCTGCGGGTGCTGCCAAAGCCCTGAAAGCCGGTGTCGATGCGCCCAGCCTCGGCCCGCACCGCCGGGTGGTGGTAGGCGGCCAGCGCGTCGCACTGCCAAATTTCCACCTCTGCGCTGTCGATGGTTTTGCCGCGCGTGTCCTGCACCACCAACGACAAACCCAGGTGTTCGCCCAGGGCAGTGCGGGGCGTGTCACCGCGCTCGGCACGGGTGAGGTCGGCGTCCCAATCGGTCCAGCGTTCGCGCCAGGCACGCGGCGGGTAGAACGGGCCGTCGGTCATGGGCACGATGGGTCTGCTGGGCTGCGTTTGTGCGCGGCTCCATCCGGGCGCGGCCAGTGCGGCGGCTGCGCCCAAAACCAACAGGCGGCGCTGCGCCTGTGGACTGCGCGCGAGCGGGCGGGGTGTGGGCATCAGGGTGAACGGTCTGTGGCTCATCGGGATTCCTCGTGGGTGGGTGATCGGGCAGCAGGGTCGGCGCGCCGCTCGCCGTACCACAGCTCCATGCCTTGGCGGCCTTGCAGGGCGCGGCGTCCGTGGCGCAGCACGCGCCCAGTCAGGCGCAGCAAATCCAGCCCGTTGTGCGTGCGCGCTTTGCGCCCCGAGGTCGTGACGGATTCGCGCAGGATGACGAAGCGGCCCTGGTGCTTGAGTGCTTGGCTCAACACCAGCTCTTCTGCGCCGAAGTACGCCTCATCGAAGCCGCCCACGGCGTCGAAGGCTTGCTTTTGGCAAAAGATGAAGCAGCCTGCGGCCATGCGAGCCTGGCGCAGCACCCACACACCGGCCCCGATGAACAGACGCGCGCTCAAGCGAAGCGGCCCGTCAAAGTGCAGATGGGCGCCACCGCCCGCCGCGCCGGCACGCAGAGCTTGCACGGCAGCCCGCAGCACGGCCTCGTTGACCAAGGTGTCGGCATCCACAAACACCAGCCAAGTGCCGCTGGCTGCGCGCGCGCCCGAATTGCGCGTGGCAGCAATTTGCCGGTGCGCCACGCTCACCACCTGTGCGCCATGCTGCCGGGCCACGGCAGCGGTGGCGTCGGTGGAGGCGTCATCTGCCACGATCAACTCATAAGGCTCGCCGACTGCACGGGCCGCAGCGTGCAGCGCCAACAAGGTGTCGCCCAGCAGGCGTTCTTCGTTGTAAGCCGGGACGACGAAGGAAATTTGCACAGCCATGGCCACATGATGCCGCCGCAGGCCCTGTGGCACACTGCCGCGCCTTTTTCACCCCTCACCGTCGCTTTAGCCGAGCCTGTGGATTCATTCGTGTCTTCATCCCTGCCTTCCCCCGAGCCTTCATCCAAGCACCCAGCGGCCGAGGCCGCGATCAACCGCCAGCTAGCGGCCGAGTTGCGTGTGCAGCCCGCCCAGGTTCAAGCGGCGGTGGCTTTGCTGGACGGCGGGGCTTCGGTGCCCTTCATCGCGCGTTACCGCAAAGAGGCCACGCAGGGTTTGGACGACGCGCAGCTGCGTGAGCTCGAAGCCCGGCTGTCGTACCTGCGCGAACTCACCGAGCGCCGCGCCGCCATCTGCCAAAGCATTGCAGAGCAAGGCAAGTTGACGCCCGAGCTGGCCGCGGCTTTGGCAGCAGCCGACACCAAGCAAACGCTGGAAGACCTGTACCTGCCTTACAAGCCGCGGCGTCGCACCAAAGGGCAGATCGCCCGTGAAGCTGGTCTGCAACCCTTGGCCGATTCGCTCTGGGCCGACCCTTCGCAAGACCCCACTGCCGCTGCGGAGCCCTACGTCAGGCCCACGCCAGAGCCGGTGCCGGGTGCCGTGCCGGGGAGCGAGCCCGGCGACTTCAGCACGACAGCCTTGGTGCTCGACGGGGTGCGCGACATCTTGTCGGAGCATTGGGCTGAAGACGCCGCCCTAGTGCAAAACCTGCGCCAATGGCTGTGGGCTGAAGGGGTGCTGCAAACACGGTTGGCGGCGGGCCAAAACGAGGCAGCGCCCGAAGTGGCCAAGTACCGCGATTACTTTCAGTATGAGGAGCCGCTGCACCGCGTGCCCTCGCACCGCGCCTTGGCCGTGTTGCGGGGTCGGGCGCAGCAGGTGCTGGACGTGCAGCTGGTGGCCCCGCCCGAGCCGCCGGCAGAAGGCCGCATCGCGCTGCATGTGGGTTGGCGGCACCAGGGCAGGGCAGCCGATGACCTGCTGCGCCGCTGCGTGGCCTGGACATGGCGCGTCAAGCTGAGCCTGTCCACGGAGCGCGACTTGTTCACCCGGCTGCGCGAGGCTGCCGAGCAGGTGGCCATCGAGGTGTTTGCCAACAACCTGCGCGACTTGCTCTTGGCGGCTCCGGCTGGCCCGCGCGTGGTGATGGGCCTGGACCCCGGCATCCGCACCGGCGTGAAGGTGGCGGTGGTGGACGCCACCGGGCGGCTGGTGGATACCGCCACGGTCTACCCGCACGAGCCCAGGCGCGACTGGGCCGGTGCACTGCACACGCTGGGCGCGCTTTGCCAGCGCCATGGCGTTCAGTTGATTGCCATTGGCAACGGCACCGCCAGCCGAGAAACCGACCGGCTGGCAGGCGAGCTTATCCGGGGCCTGGCGGGGCAAGGCGCTGCCATACAAAAAGTGGTGGTGAGTGAGGCCGGTGCTTCGGTCTATAGCGCCAGCGAATTTGCTTCGCTGGAAATGCCCGATGTCGACGTGAGCCTGCGCGGAGCAGCCAGCATCGCCCGAAGGCTGCAAGACCCGCTGGCCGAGCTGGTGAAGATCGAGCCCAAGGCCATTGGCGTGGGCCAATACCAGCACGACGTCAATCAGGCCGCTCTGGCGCGCACGCTCGATGCGGTGGTGGAAGACTGCGTGAACAAGGTGGGCGTGGACCTCAACACCGCCAGCGTGCCGCTGCTCACGCGCGTGTCCGGATTGAGTGCGTCGGTGGCGCGTTCGGTGGTGCGTTGGCGCGACAGCCACGGCGCATTCCGCAGCCGCCAGCAGTTGTTGGATGTGAGCGGCCTGGGCCCCAAAACTTTTGAGCAATGCGCCGGCTTTTTGCGGATTCGAGGTGGCGACAACCCGCTGGACATGACCGGCGTTCACCCCGAGACCTACCCGGTGGTCGAGCGCATCTTGGCGCACACCGCGCGGCCCGTGCAAGAGCTGATGGGCCGTGCCGATATGCTGCAAAGCCTGCGCCCGGAGCTGTTTTCCAACGAGCGCTTTGGCGTCATCACGGTACGCGACATCTTGGTCGAGCTGGAAAAGCCGGGCCGTGACCCGCGCCCTGAATTCCGCGTGGCCCAACTGAGTGACGCGGTGCAAGACATTGCAGACCTGCGCGAGGGCATGGTGCTGGAGGGCACGGTCAGCAACGTAGCGGTTTTTGGTGCTTTTGTGGATTTGGGCGTTCACCAAGACGGGTTGGTGCACGTCAGCCAGCTCAGCCACCAATACGTGGCCGATGCGCGCCAAGTGGTCAAAACCGGTGACATCGTGCGCGTGCGGGTGGTCGAGGTAGACCGCGATCGGCGACGCATCGCCTTGTCCATGCGATTGGATGCGCCCAAGGGGCCACGTCCTAAAGAGCCCTCTGACCCTCCGGCGCGTGCAGCTTCAGCCACGGGCCCCGGCGGTGCACGGGGAAAGCCATCGACTCAGGCAGCGAGCGAGACCGCGATGGCTTCCGCATTTGCCAAACTTCGCCAGCGTTAAACAGGTTTGGCCGCATTAACATGGCGGAAATGAGCGGAACAGGACATTAGCGCCATGGAACTATCCGCATTGCTCAACTCGGCTGGCGCTCTGCCCAGCATGCCCAAGGTTGTCGCCTTGTTATTGGCTGAGCTGGACCGTCCGGAGCCCGATTCCAGGAAAGTGGCAGACCTCATCGGCTCCGACCCAGCGCTGACCACGCGGGTACTCAAGTTGGTGAACTCTGCGTTGTTCGCCTTGCCGCGCAAGGTCAGCGATGTGCCTGCCGCGCTGTCGCTTTTGGGCTACGCGCACATTCGCTCGCTGGTCATGGCGGCGGCTTTGGGCAGTGCCTTTCGCTCAGTCCCTGGCATGAAGCTCGACCAGTTCTGGCGCTACAGCCTGAACACCGGAAAGATCGCCCGCGCCCTGGCCACAGAGCTGAAAAACGACGTGGGTGCTGCCATGACCGCGGGCCTCATTCATATGGTGGGCGAGCTGGTCATCCACCTGGGTATGCCCGTCGAGGCCGTGAAGTTGTCGGCCGTGATGGCGCCGCTGCAACCCAAACGAGCCCGTGCGGAAAACCGCTTTTTTGGCTTCAATTACGCTGACGTGGGTGCGGGTTTCGCCGGGCGTTGGCAGTTTCCGCAGCCCATCGTCGACGCCATGCAGCACCAACTGGCGCCCTTTGACAGCGGCGTTTATGAGCCGCTCGCAGGCATCGTTCAGCTGGCGGCTTGGCGCTCCAGGGCGCACGAGCTGCAATACGACAACGGCCAACTGGCAGTGACTTTCCCGGACACCACCGGCCTGGCGTTGGGCCTGGACATCGACATGGTGCTGGTCCACGACCCCGCCGACTGGACAGCTTCTGGCGAAGTCGGCGCATTCGTGGCCTGACCTTGGCTGTCTCACCCGCGCTGCGCCTGTACGCCGGACCTGCCGCGCGCCGTTTGATCGAGCGCGATGGCCTGCACCCCCATCAGGTTCGCGTCGTGCCCGCAGCAGCCGGTGGCCCCAAGGGTTTGGTGCTGGGGCCGCTGGACCGCTTCATTTTTGGTCAATGGCTGCAAGGCAGCGAGCAGCCAGTCGATCTGGTGGGGGCGTCGATCGGCGCTTGGCGCATGGCAACCGCCTGTCTGCCCCATCCGGTGCCGGCCTTCGAGCGACTGGAGCACGATTACATCCACCAACACTACCCCGCACCTCCGGGCCGCAGCCGCCCGTTGGCAAGCACGGTCAGCGAGCAGTTTGGCCAGAGCCTTCGCAATTTCTTCGGTGAACATGTGCCAAGCCTGCTGGCGCACCCGCGCTGGCGTTTGCATGTACTGGCCTCGCGCGGGCGGCACCTGCTGAGTCAACCGGGGCGCTGGCGCACCCCGCTTGGCTACCTCGGTGCTGCCGCCAGTAACGTGTTGCGACGCCGGGCTCTGGGCGCGTGGCTGGAGCGCGTGGTTTTTTCTGCGGCTCCGGCTGCCGCCGCTTCAGGCTCGCCGGCTCCTTTCCCGTTTGGTTGTGACGACATGCAAACGCGCCAGTTGGCGCTGACCGAGGCCAACTTTCACAGCGCGTTGCAGGCCAGTTGCGCCATTCCTTTCGCGTTGGAGCCGGTTCAACACATCGAAGGTGCGCCGCCAGGCGCCTACTGGGACGGCGGCGTGACCGACTACCACTTGCACCTGGACTGGCGCGCCAGAGTGGTCAAGCCCCAGCCCGGTTTGGTGCTGTACCCACACTTCCAACGCCAGGTCGTGCCGGGCTGGCTCGACAAGCACCTGCGTTGGCGTCACGGCAGCAGTGCGTATCTGGACCACGTGCTGTTATTGGCGCCCGACCCGCAATGGGTTGCTCGTCTGCACAGGGCCAAGCTGCCCGACCGCACCGACTTTGTTTTTCATGGCGGCAACCTCGCTGCCCGCGTGCAACAGTGGCAGGCGGCTGTAGCGGCGAGTGCGCAACTGGCTGAAGAGTTCGCGCGCTGGGCACAAAAGCCAGACCTGTCGCGTTTGGAGCCTCTGTGAAGATGGACAACATGGACCTGAAGCAAGAACCCCCAAGCGGGCCGCAGGCTGAGCCGGTCATCACCAGTGCGCTCTACAAGTTTGTTGCCTTGCAAGATTTGCCGCAGATGCAGCAAAGCCTGCGCCAGCGTTGTGAAGCGCTGGGCATCAAAGGCACCTTGCTGTTGGCGCCCGAGGGCATCAACGGCACCATGGCCGGCAGCCGCCTGGCGGTAGCGGCGATGTTGGACACCCTGCGCCAATACCCCGGCTTGGAAGACCTGCAAGACAAGCAGGCCCCCGCGCGGGCCATGCCTTTCCACCGATTGAAGGTGCGCATCAAACGGGAAATAGTCACCCTGCGCGTGCCTGCTGCAGACCCCACCCGCCACGCCGGGACTTACGTCAAACCGGCCGACTGGAACGCGCTGATCTCAGAGCCGGGTGTGGTCGTTGTGGACGTGCGCAACGACTACGAGGTGGCCCTGGGCAGCTTTGAAGGCGCGGTCAATCCGCACACACGCAGCTTTGCGGAATTGCCCGACTGGGTGGCAGCTCAGCGCCAGCCCGGCGGCGTGTTGCATGGGCAACCGAAAGTCGCCATGTTTTGCACCGGCGGCATCCGCTGCGAAAAGTCCACCGCCTTCATGCGCCTGCAAGGATTCGAGCAGGTCTTTCACCTCGAGGGCGGCATCTTGAAGTACCTGGAGACCGTTGAGCCCGATGCCAGCCGCTGGCAGGGTGAGTGTTTCGTGTTCGACGAGCGGGTGAGCGTGGGGCACGGCGTGTTGCCCGGTGCAGCACGTTTGTGCCGCGCCTGTCGCCACCCACTCACCCAAGCCGAGTGCGCCTCAGCGCAGTACCAAGAGGGCGTCAGCTGCCCGCACTGCCATGACCGCACGACACCTGAGCAGAAGGCAGCCTATGCCGAGAGACACCGCCAAGTCGAGCTGGCCAGGAAGAGATCGCGAACCCACATTGGCGCTTTGCAGCCAGGCCAATGAACGGTTGCTCAAAGGCGCGACAGCAGCTCTGCCGGAGCCACCGACAAGGCACCGGCCAAAGCCACCAAAACGATCAAGGAAGGGTTGGCCTCGCCGGTCTCGATGCGGCTCAGGTAGGTACGGTAGATGCCACAACGCGCCGCCAATTCATCTTGGCTGAGTGCGCGTTGGCGGCGTAATTCCCTTATGGTTTCGCCGACGATGGCTTTGCTGTTGGTCGTATCAGAAAGCACCTTCGGAGTGTCACCAACCTGTCGCTTTACGCCAACACACTCATTCGTACTGGTGTTGCGAGGGGTTGTTGCTGAGGGTGAGTTCACCCCCGCACGGTGCGCCTCACGCGAGGGCTCGGTCTGTGCGCCCAGACACGCTACATCGACTGTGCCAACAAATGGCGGTATTGCTCGGCGTCGGCCAACCGGGGGTTGGTCTTGTGGCAGTGGTCGGCCAGTGCGCCTTCGATGATGCGGTCGAACTGGTCGTGCCGCACACCCATCTCGCGCAGGCCCCCCGGCAAACCCAGTCGGGCGTTCATGTCGCGCAGCGCGTCGGGCAAATCGGTGGCGGAGGACAAACCCATGGCTTGTGCCATGCGCTCCAAGCGCCGCTCGCTGCGAACGGATTCGGACTCGGCGTTGAATGCCACCACCGCTGGCAAGAACATGGCGTTGAGCGTGCCGTGGTGCAGCCGAGGGTCGACACCGCCCAAGCTGTGCGAGAGGGAATGTACGCAGCCCAAACCTTTCTGAAACGCCATGGCCCCCTGCATGGAGGCGCTCATCAATTGCCTGCGCGCCTCGCGGTCTGCCCCGTTTTGTGTGGCACGCTCGATGTGCGCCCAGCCCCGCGTCAAGCCATCCAGCGCGATGCCATCGGCCGGCGGGTTGAAGGCCGCGGCCATGAAGGTTTCCATGCAATGCGCGATGGCGTCCATGCCCGTGGCTGCGGTCAGGCGAGGCGGCAGACCCAGGGTGAGTTCGGGGTCGCAGATGGCGGCTTTGGGCACCAAGTGCCAGGAGTGAAAGCCCAGCTTGCGGCCGTCGTTCAAGATGAGGATGGCACCGCGCGCCACCTCGCTGCCAGTGCCGCTCGTGGTGGGCACCGCGATGATGGGCGCCACACGATCGGTGATGCGCGCAGAGCCGCCTTCGATGGTGGCGTAGGTCTTCAAGGTGCCCTCGTGCGTGGCCAATATCGCCACGCCTTTGGCGCAGTCGATGGCCGAGCCGCCACCCAGCGCAATCAAGCCGTCGCAGCCCTGCGCTCGAAATAAGTCGGCTGCAGCACGCACGGCCGCTTCGTTGGGGTTGGAGGGCGTTTGGTCAAACACCACCGGGCGCAGGTGGGGCAGGGTGGCCAGCAGGCGGTCGAGCAAACCCGCAGCGCGCACGCCAGCGTCGGTCACCACCAGCGGGTGCGCGATGCCCACGCGCTCGCACTCAGAGGGCAGCAGCGACAGCGCGCCAAAATCAAACTGAACCTGCGTGATGTAGTAGATGGTGGACATGAGGGCCATCGTATGCTGCGCGCCGCGCAACGCAGGCTCTGGACAACCCTCATCCGACCCGCGCCCGGCCAGCGCCCGGCCTTCCATCAAACACCCCGCATCGCTTGAGCCACCCGACCCATCAGCTGTTGACGCCCACCATGCGCAGCGTGCTCGAGCGCATGCATCGCGCCCGGCGTCCACCCCTGCACACGCTGAGCCCTGAAGAAGCTCGGCGCGCCTATGCGCTGGGGGCGGGCGTGTTGGAGTTGCCCATGCCCAAGTTGGCCCGCGTGGAGCGATTGAGCATTCCGACGCGCGACGGACAAGCCGTCGGCGCACGCTTGTTTTCTCCCAGGGCCGCTGACAGCGGTGTCGCTGTGCCCACGCTGGTCTACTTTCATGGGGGCGGCTTCACCGTGGGCAGCAGCGCCACGCACGAAGTCTTGTGCAGAGAGTTGGCTCGCCTGTCGGGTTGTGCTTTGGTGTCGGTGGACTACCGGCTGGCCCCGGAGCACCGCTTTCCTACCGCCGTCCATGACGCATTCGACGCGCTGCAGTGGGTCCACCGGCAGCGCGATGCTCTGAGCCTGGGCGAGGAGATGCCGCTGGCGGTGGGTGGCGATAGCGCGGGCGGGACATTGGCGGCTGTGTGCGCGCTGTTGGCGCGTGATGCGGGCTTGCCGCTGGCGCTGCAACTGCTGTTCTACCCAGGCACCACGGCGCACCAAGACACCGATTCACACCGCCGCTTTGCCCATGGCTTTGTGCTCGATCAGCCGAGCATTCGCTATTTCTTTGACCACTACATCGACCCGAGCCAGCGCGAGCATGAATGGTTCGCGCCCCTGTTGGCGCCCGAGCTTGAAGGCGCAGCGCCCGCTTGGTTGGGCTTGGCCGAGTGCGACCCTTTGGTGGATGAAGGCGTCGCTTACGCCGACCAGTTGCGCATGGCAGGGGTGGCGGTAGACCTGGAAATCTACCGCGGCGTGGTGCACGAATTCATCAAGATGGGCCGCGCCATCCCCGAGGCTCGGCTGGCCCACGCACACGCTGCTGCTGCCATGCGGCGGTGGCTATGGGCTTAGCCCTTTTTCACCCAAGAGTTGCACCAGCCAGCAGCAGCCACTTGGCGTCCGGCAAACAAGGGGCACAAGCCACTGGCCTCTCCTGCTTTGCCCTGATAAAGGGCGCAGTTGCTGCACTGATTGCCGGCCAGGTAGGTCTTGAAGCGCGTGGTGTCGGCGCGGGTGGCTTGGGCCACGTAGCCCAGGGCCATGGCTTGAGGGTCTTTCTCGTTGACCATCGGCGCCGGGCCTGCCGCTTGCGCGGGAGCTGGGGCGGGCTCGGCAGCCACTGGAGCGGGGGAGGGCGCGGGTGCGGCTGCGGGGGCGGCTGCGGGTGCCGGTGCGGGTGTTGGAGCCGGTGTGGTCCCAGCCGAAGGTGCCGGCTCTGGGGCTTTTGAGCAAGCGGCCAGCAGGGCTACGCCAGCCCAAGGCGAGAGTTCAATGAACCGGCGGCGTGCCATATGGTGAGTTGGCGCACCTTGGGGTGTTGCTGGGGCTGCTGGGGCCGACTCGCCAAGCGCTGCGCAGTCAAGGGGCTGGACGCAGCCAGCAGTGGGTGTGAATTTCATGGTGCTTCCTTTGAAACGTTGGGCCAGCGGCGACTGCCCGACCTCTTCATCACCATACACCCAGTCGGGTTGTTCGTCTGTGGCGTGCAGCACGCATGCGCCCTGTCTGTTTGCCGCTTGCGGCGCTCAGGGTTTGGCGGTCTCGAGGCCGTGGACGGACCAGACCACGCTGGCTTGGCTGAAGTGCCCGCTGTCAGGTGCATCGGACGGGCCGTGGGTGAGTTCTTCGGCCAGCAACGCAATGCCATGTGGCGTTCGCTGGGCGCTGACCACGGTGCTGCAGCGCGTGCCGTACGGACCGCTCGGGTGGTCTGGCCAGTCGATGAATGCGCTGGAGAGTGCGCGCTCGGCGGGCAAGGTCAGCCCGGTGTCGGGCAAGAGTGCGTCCGGCGCAGGCTCGCGCTGTTTCAGGGCATGAAACAAATCGCGGTGAATCTGAGCCTGCGTTTGCTCATCTTGGCTTGGGCCTTGCCCGACCTGCGGGTGCTGCGACAACGCGCTCAGGCTGGCCTTCATCCGCTCGCGCAGCTTCAGTGTTTTGGGCCAAGGCGAATCCAGCGATGCGTTGGACAGGCCATAGACGCCGGGCTCCAGCGCCTGCACCGTCCAGCCCGGCACGCCCGGTGCCTCGCGATTGCTGATTGCGTGAGCTTGCCAGCCGCCGGCGCTGTCAAGGCTCCCAGAACCTGCATCGGGCCTGACCAACCCCTGGGAAAGCCACTGCAGAACCAGCAGGTTGAAGCCGCCGTGATCCTGCGGCGACACGCCCTGCAACAGGTCTTGCACGCTGCCATGGCCGCTTAACCACTGGCTCACCCACTCACCGCGGCTGCGTGCCCGGGGCCGCTCGTGCTGCGGCTCGCGCACATTGGTCAACACGGCCAATCTGCCGCAGGCATTGAACCCGAGCCATGTGCCGCCTTCGCGCAAATCGCGCCCAGCCACGATGCCCGCCATTTCAGGCGCAGTCCATGGCGCCAGTGGCGCGGCTGGCCTGGCGAAAAACTCGTCGCGGTTGGCGGCCAAAAGCAAGGGCCAGCGAGGGTGCTGGCCCAAGGCCATCGCCACCAGGCACATCAGATGTCTTCCAGCAGCGCATACGGCAGCGGCAGCAGATGCGCCACTACCCGATGCGGGCCAATCAAAAGGGCTTGCCCGTCGGCAGCAGACACCTGCATGGACACCAGAGCTTGCGGACCTGCCGATTGGGCGGGTCCGGCGGAATCAACCGACGTGAGGAAAGCAGCGCCCAGCCCGTCTGCTGCTGCCGCCACCAAGCCCACTGGCTGTTCTGCGTCCGACGGGTGAAAGACCTCGTCGCCTGCGCCAACGGGGGCATCGGTCTGCACGCGGAAAGCGCGTCGCTTGAGCGTGCCGCGGAACTGGCTTCTGGCCACCACCTCTTGGCCTGGGTAGCAACCCTTCTTGAAGCTCACGCCGCCGACCGACTCGTAGTTGAGCATTTGTGGAACAAAGGCTTCGGCGATGGCGCTGGTGATGGTGGCCACACCGCTGGCCACCTCGGACCATGCCCACAAGCCGGGCGCTGCTGGCTCACCGGCTGGGGCTTGGGCTGAAGGCGCTTGCAGATACAACGCCCGGTTCACGCCTTCGGCCGGGTAGATGCTGACGAGGTGTGCCTGCGCTGAACTGGCGCATTGCCAAGGCTGGCTCGGATTTGAAAAGGACAAAGCACCTTGTGCGACGGCTCGGCCGACAAGCCCGTAGACAGCCCAATCGGCGCCAGCGTCTTCGAGCCGAACTTGTGCGCGCAACACGAACATCGACAAGCGCTTGAGCATGGCTGGCAACAGCTCGCTGGGTAGGACCAGCAGCACTTCATCAGGCGCTGGCTTGATGCCAATGAAACTGGCCAGCATGCGGCCTTTGGCATTGCACAAGGCGGCCAAGCGGGCTTCTTGGGGCCCCAGCAACGCGAAGTCTTGGGTCAGCTGGCCGTGCAAGAACTTCGCGGCGTCGGCGCCGCGCGCGCGCAACACCCCCAGGTGGCTGAGTCGAGCGACGGCTTGGGTGGGGTAGTTCATCGCTGAATTATCATGATCCGATCAGAAGACAGTGGGGACGCGATGCGCTCGCTCAAGCGGTTGGTATGGGTGGTGCTGGCGGGCCTGTTGTTGGCGGCTGCCCTATTTTCTTGGATGGCTTGGGCCTGGTTAGAACAGCCCTTGCAAGCGCCCGATGGCGGCGCCGAGGTGGTGGTTCCCAGTGGCAGCAGCGCCCGCAGCGTGGCGCGTGCGGTTGAGCGCAGTGGCGTACAGGTGTCGGCACAGGCTTTGTTCGTGTGGATGCGCTTGTCTGGCACCGACCGAAGCATTCAAGCAGGAACCTATCTTTTTGAGGCGGGCCTGACGCCGCGGGAGTTGGTCAGCAAGATGGTTCGGGGCGAACAGGCTTTGGTCAGCTTGACGCTCTTGGAGGGTTGGACCTTCTCTCAAGTACGTCAGGCTTTGGCTGCGCACCCGCACCTGACCCAAACCTTGACAGGCTCTACCGACGCGCAGGTGATGGCCTCATTGGGCCGCAACGGGTTGCACCCGGAAGGCCGCTTTTTCCCCGAGACCTATGCTTTTGTTCGCGGCACGCGCGACGTGGAGGTGCTGCGGCAAGCCCTGCGCGCCATGGAAGAACAGCTGGCAGCGGCCTGGACACTGCGATCGGCCAGCGCCGTGGTGAGCAGCCCAGAGCAGGCGCTGATCTTGGCCAGCATCATCGAGAAGGAAACCGGCATTGACAGCGACCGCCCCCTCGTTGGTGGTGTCTTCAGCAACCGGTTGCGCATAGGAATGCGGCTGCAAACCGACCCGACCGTCATCTATGGCCTGGGTGCCCGATTCGACGGCAATTTGCGCCGTGCAGACCTGCTGGCCGACACGCCTTGGAACACCTACACCCGAGCCGGCCTGCCGCCCACCCCCATTGCCATGCCAGGGCGTGCATCTTTGCTGGCCGCGGTTCAGCCAGCAGACACGCCTGCTTTTTACTTTGTGGCCCGAGGTGATGGCAGCAGTCAGTTCAGCGCGACCCTCGCCGAGCACAACGCAGCCGTCAACCGCTACCAGCGTGGCCAATGAAGCAGGGCCTGTTCATCAGCTTTGAGGGAATCGACGGTGCTGGCAAATCCACGCACATCGAAGCCTTGGCGCAGGCATTCGAGCGGGCTGGTCGGCACGTCACCAAAACCCGAGAGCCAGGCGGCACGCCCTTGGCAGAAACCCTGCGAGAACTGGTGCTCACGCAGCCGATGGACCCACTGACTGAGGCGCTGCTGGTGTTTGCAGCAAGGCGCGAGCATGTGGTGCAAGTGCTGCTGCCGGCACTGGCGCGGGGCGAGGTGGTGCTGTGCGACCGGTTTGCCGACGCCAGCTTTGCCTACCAAGGCAGCGGACGGGACTTCTCCTGGGAGGTGCTGAGCACGCTGGAAGCCTGGGTGCAAGCCAGCCCGGCAGGCCCGCAGCAGCCGCTGCTGCAGCCCGACCTCACTTTGTGGTTCGACTTGCCACCCGATGTGGCTGCGGCCAGACTGGCGCAAGCCCGAGCGCCTGACCGCTTCGAAGCGCAACCTCTGACTTTTTTTGAGAAGGTCCGCGGCGGTTATGCCCAGCGCGCGGCTTTGGCGCAGCAGCGCTTTGCGCGCATCGACGCCATGCCCGAACCCGCCTTGGTGTGGCAGGCGGTGCTTCAGACCGTGCGGTCCAGAGGATGGCTTTGATGCAAGAGCCTTCGCCTGCCGTGCGTCCGGTGCTGGTGCCGGGCCTGCAGGCGCAGGCTGAAGCGCTCTTGGCCCAACGCGGTCACGCCTGGCTGTTGCATGGTCCATCGGGCTTGGGTCAATTCGAGCTGGCGCTTTGGCTGGCCAAGAGCTGGCTTTGCGAGCAAACCTCTCAAGATTCGCCGCTGGCCTGCGAACGATGCGCTTCGTGCCATGCGGTGGATGTGCATGCGCATGCCGATCTGCAGGTGTTGATGCCGGAAACGCAGATGCTCGCGCGGGGCTGGCCACTGAGCGAGCGAGCCCAAAGCGAGATCGACGATAAAAAACGCAAACCCAGCCGGGAAATACGCGTTGACGCCATGCGTGAAGTGATCGGCTTTGCTCAACGAACCAGCGCACGTGGGCGCGGGCTGGTGGTGCTGGTCTACCCAGCAGACCGCATGAACGGCATCACCGCCAATGCCCTTTTAAAGACCCTGGAAGAACCCCCGGGTGACACCCGCTTTGTTCTGGCCACAGAGGCAGCGCATGCGCTGTTGCCTACCATCCGCAGTCGCTGCATGGGGCACGCGATGGCCTGGCCCGGATCTGCTCAATCGCTGGCCTGGCTAGAAGCGCAAGGTCTGCCGGCGCAAGACGCTCAAGTGCTGTGGCAAGCCAGCGGTGGGCGGCTGCAAGAGGCGCTGGCGTTGCACGCCGACGGCGTAGATGGCGCTGTTTGGCGGCGTTTCCCCGCCTGCATGAGGCGAGGCGAGGCATCGGCCGTGCAGACGTGGCCAGCCGAGCGCCTGATCGACAGCTTGCACAAGCTGTGCCATGACCACATGGCACAGGTCGTGGGTGGAAGTCCGCGTTTCTTTCAGGCCCAAGACTTGGCTCAGCCTCAACCCACAGCGCGTGGTGTGCATGCAAGCAAAGGCAGGCAGCCTGTCGAGCGCAGCTTGGAACGTCTGGCGCAGTGGGGCAAAAGCCTGCAAGACGCAGCCCGGCATGCAGACCACCCCTGGAACGCAGGCCTCATGACAGAACACCTTGTCGCGCAAGCGGCACGGGCTCTAAACTCCGCCGATTCGTAGAAAGCCATGAGCACCACCCCGCCCAACGCCACACCGAGGCCCAGCGTCATCCAGCTGGCCATCAAGGAAAAGGCTGCGCTGTACGCGGCCTACATTCCCATGTTCACGGACGGCGGCATCTTCATTCCCACAACACGGGACTATCGTTTGGGCGACGACGTGTACGTGCTGCTGACGCTGCCTGAGGACACGCAGCGTTACCCGGTTGCCGGCAAAGTCGCATGGGTTACGCCGCAACATGCGGCTGGCAGCCGCACGCAGGGCGTCGGCATTCGCTTCCCCACGGACGACAAATCCAAGGCTTTGAAGCTGAAGATCGAAGAGTTGCTAGGCGCGCACCTGGCCTCGGACCGCCCGACCCAGACCATCTGATCCGGGGTGTTTTTTGGCATTGCCGCTCGGCGGCAGTGGCGCGGGTTATCGTCAGGCCATGTTCACCGACTCCCACTGCCACCTCAACTTTCCGGAATACGAGGGCCTCATCCCTCAGATTCGCCAAGACATGGCGAATGCCGGCGTCGAACGTGCGCTGTGCATCTGCACCACGCTCGAAGAATTCGATTCTGTTCACGCCCTGGCGATGGGTTACGAGAACTTTTGGGCCACTGTGGGGGTTCACCCAGACAACGAGGGTGTGCGCGAGCCCAGCCTCGATGACCTCTTGAGCGGTGCAGCGCGCCCCCGGGTGGTCGGCATTGGCGAGACGGGTTTGGATTACTACCGCCTCAATGGCCGGAGCTGGGCAGATATGGCGTGGCAGCGCGAGCGCTTTCGAACACACATCCGGGCCGCGCGCCAAGCCCGATTGCCTTTGGTCATTCACACCAGGCAAGCCTCCGACGACACCTTGGCGATATTGAGGGAAGAGGGCGAGGACGGCAGCACTGGCAGCGCGGGCGGGGTTTTCCACTGCTTCACCGAGTCGGCAGAGGTCGCCAAAGCCGCCCTGGACCTGGGTTTCTTCATTTCGTTTTCAGGCATCGTCACTTTCAAGAGCGCCAAAGATCTGCGCGATGTGGCTCGTTTCATTCCTGACGATCGGCTGCTCATCGAAACCGACAGCCCGTATCTGGCGCCGGTTCCGCACCGCGGAAAAACCAACTCTCCGGCTTGGGTTCCACACGTAGCGCATACCTTGGCCGAAGTGCGCGGGCAAGCGCTGGAGCACGTGGCACAGCACACCAGCAGGAATTTCGAGCGCCTGTTCTGCGGGGTCCAATCGTGAGAATTCACTTTAAAAAAGTACTCTTAGTTATTGTTTTCATTAGTATTGCTCCAGCGTTTGCTGGGTCTTATGACGACTTCTTCCGGGCAGTCAAGCAAGATAACGATAAGGCTGTGGCCGCGCTGCTGAGCCGAGGTTTCGACCCGAACACGGTCGACCAGCAAAACGTTCCGGGCCTGCACTTGGCGCTGTCGGAGTCTGCGCTGAAAGTGGCGGCAGTCCTTATAGAGTCTCGGCAAATCAAGCTCGAGCAGCGCAACCCTGCGGGCGAGACGCCCCTGATGCTGGCGGCTCTGCGTGGGCACCGCGCCTTGGTGGCGCGCCTAATTGCGCGCAGAGTCGAAATCAATCAGACGGGCTGGACCGCCTTGCATTACGCAGCTGCCGGTGGCCATGCAGACATCGTGCAAACGCTGCTGGACCGCTATGCGTATATCGATGCGGAGTCGCCCAACCGCACCACGCCGCTGATGATGGCTGCCGGTTACGGCTCGCCTCAGGCGGTGGCGGTGCTGTTAAAGGGCGGCGCCGATGCCAGCCTGCGCAACGAGCAAGGCTTGACGGCACTGGACTTTGCCCGTAACGCCAACAGCCCGGACGCTTTGGCGATGCTTCGGGCGCCAGCACCCGCAGGCGCAGCCACAGCAGCTGCAGCCCCTGTAATCAACCGTTCCGCTCCTGCGCCAGTGACTTCCCCGACAGTGGTTCCAGCAGCGGCATCGGCACCTCGAACGACTTCAGCTTCGGCCGCAGTGCGCGCACCGGCAGCGCCGTCCGTGGCCACTCCAAACACGGCATCTGCGACGCCCCGTGGCGGTGGTTGGGGAGTCGCAGCCCCCATTCCGTTGCCCAATAGAGCTGCGCCTTAAAAGCTTTCTTCAATGCACACGATGTGCATTATGTTAATTATTAAGTTGTCATCGCTTCGTTGCAGATCAGCTGCTCCCGCGTACCTTAACCCGTTTGATCGCGGGTCTGCGGCGGCTCGGACTCGGGCTCGAGCACACTCGGTCGCGTGGCGTCTTCGTCCAGCGTGAAGTGAACGACTGGCACGTCACCGTCAGTGAACGGCGCGCCAAGTGCGATCTGGCCTTGCCCGTGCAAAACGCACTCCAGCCGCCGTAAGGCCAAAACTCGGTCTGAGCCGTCGAACTTGACCCAGCTGCCATAGCTGCTGACATCAACCAGCACAAAAGCACCGTCGCGCCAGTTCAAGCGCGCATGAAGTCGCGACACCCTGGGGTGCTGCACTTCGAAGTCGGCGTCGCTGGCACGGCCCAAATGCACGGGCATTTGGTTCGCCGCATAGGTGCGCAGTTGTTCGTGCCAGTACAGCGTGATGCGACCGCCTGGGCGCGCCGGGCCAGCGCGGCCGCGTTGATCCAAGGTGGCTGGCATGGTCAGGTACTCGGATGTGAGGTTTTCGTCCCACTCGATCCGTACAGCATCCACAGGCTCTTGTCTACCGCGAACGGTCATGGGGCCAAGGCTGCGGAAATGGGTGCCGACGGCAGGTTCCATGTCGGCGATGACGAGTTCCGTGGCCCAAATTTCCATCGACCCGGCCATGTCGCTGAGCCTAGACGCGGTGTTGATGGCGTCGCCATACCAATCGCCCTCAGCCTGCACCAACTCGCCCAGTGCCAGGCCCACTTTGATGCCCATGTGCATGTTGGCTGGCCAACTGGCCACCCGGTGTTTATGCTGGCGCTGGATGGACACCATGGCGTCGACCGCGTCTCCGGGGTGGTCGAAGGTGGCCAACACGCCATCACCCAAAAGCTTGATGACTTCGCCCCCATGCCATTGGCATTGGGTGCCGATCCAATTGGTCAGCCGGGTGATGGTGTCAGTGGCTTGAGCGTTGCCCAAGGACTCGAACAGTCCGACACTGCCGGTGAGGTCTGCGAAAGCTACGGTCTTTATCAACGGCATTGATGTTTCAGTGTAGCCAAGCGCGACCGGCCCATCCAGGGACTTAGTCGTGGCCCCAGACCATCAACACGTCTCGCCCCTGCCCTTGCAATTGCACTGGCAAACCCACGGGCAGGCAGACTTGTGTGGCCACATGGCCAAAGGGCAGGTTCGTGATCACGGGCACCTTCAACTGGGCACGTAGCCACTGCACCACGGCCGGCATGTCAAACCCGCGGTCGTAGCGGGGAATCAGACGGTAGCGGTTGAACTGTCCCAGCACCACGGCGCGCTGCTTCTGCAGCACCCCGGCGTGCAGCAGTTGCGCCAGCATGCGCTCGATGCGGTACGGGTGTTCGTTGACGTCTTCCAGGAAAAGTACGCCTTTGCCAACGGCGGGCATCCAAGGTGTGCCCAGCAGCGACACCAGCACGCTCAAATTGCCGCCCCACAAGGTGCCTGCTGGCAGGCGCCACTCGCCTTGAAGCTCCGCCAGCGCCGGGTCGGAGGACTTGGCTACCGTTGAGCCAGAGCGCCAGCCAGTGCCTTCGCCGCGCCCCAGTGTCAGGTCTTCGAAGCAGGCTTGGGTGATCTCGTCGACGCCACCGTCGGCCGTTGTTCTGCCGAAGCCTTCGCCCAGTGCCGGGCCTGCCCAAGTGACGCTGGCGTGTTGCGCCAACAGGGCGCATTGCAAGGCCGTGAAATCACTCATGCCCACAAAGCGCGTGCCACGCTCGGCGGCGCGATGCAGCGTTTTCAGGGGCAGTTTGTGCAAGATGCGCGTGATGCCGTAGCCGCCGCGACTGATCAGGGCCACCCCTGCTCCGCTGGCTGCCGCTCGGTTGATGGCAGCCAGGCGGGTGTCGTCATCGCCCGCAAAGCGTTGGTGCTGCGCCAGGGCGTCTGCGTCCACCTCGACCTCGTAGCCCAGGGCTTGCAGGCGGCGCACGCCCCGCTGAAAGGCTGGGCGGTCGCGTACCGCGCTGGAGGGCGAGTAGACGTAGATGTGGCGGTTCATGGACGGACTGTTGCTGCCTTCATGCTAAGCGGCGCAGCCAGTGCTTGCCACATTTGCAGCGCCAGTACCGAGTCTGGCGTTGGGGCTGTTGGGTTGAACACGCGTGGTTGTGGATGGCGGTGGTTCTGCGGGCCGGACGGCGGCAGATGGCTGGAACTCCATTGGGCCCAGGCGCGCTGCCCCGCCTGATGCCCGGCATCCGGGAAAGGCGCCTGCATCGCCGAGTCTTCGAGCTGGTTGCCTGGCGGCCGGCTGGCAGATGCGGCTGTGGGCGTGCTCAACAGCGCCCATCCGAGATGGCTGCCCGATGCCGCCGCGGGCAGGTCTTGAACCACCAGCGCCGCGCTGTCTTGCACCACCCAAATCACGCGGCTCAACGCCAATCGATCCACGAAGCCCAGCAAGATTTGGCGGTGCTGTTCGGGCTGGTGCCACTGCTCGCGCTTGGGTTTGTCGCTGCGGCCAAAGCCCACCCAGTCGGGCGCCACCACGCGGTCGCCCTGCGCCAGCCAGGCGGCCATGAGGTGACGCAAGCCATAGCTCCAGGTCAGGTGCCCGTGCAGGCAAAGCCAAGAGCGCGGCGCGTCTTTCGGGCCTTCGTCGACGTAGGCCATGCGCAAGCCGTCCAGACCAGGCAGGTCATTGAAGTGGTGCACCGACCATGAAAAGTCGGGCAGGTCAGCGAACCGCTCGTCTGGCGTGCGCAACGCGTCCTCGCGCAGTGGCCAGGCGGGGGGCGCGCGCAAGCGACGCTCGGTAAAGAAGTCGCTTAGCAGGCGTGCGCCCTCCTCCGCGCGCACGCCACCCAACACTTGCGCATGTTGGTTCAGCCTTGGGTTGGCGAACAAATCGACCACAGAGCCCACAGCACCGGCCTTGGCGTCCTGTGCGCCAAACACCAAGCGCCTAATTCGCGCATGCTGAATGGCTCCTGCACACATGGCGCAAGGCTCGAGCGTCGTGTAGAGGGTGCAATCGCCCAAGCGGTAGTTGCCCAGGCGAGTGGCTGCATCGCGCAGGGCCATGACCTCAGCGTGGGCCGAAGGGTCGTTGCGGCTGATGGGCGCGTTGTGGCCCCGCCCCACCACCTGGCCTTGCCGAACCACCACAGCGCCCACAGGCACTTCGCCCGCGGCGGCCGCTTGCGCTGCAAGCTCGAGCGCTTCGGCCATGAAGCGCTGGTCGTCTGGTGCTGTGCTTTCGCCCGGGTGGGCTGCAGCCGAATGCATGCCTGGTCTTGCATCGGCGTTCATGGATTCGGCTCGACCGGGCTACTTTCTGCAACCAAGCCCAGGCGTTGCATCCAGTGCGCAAGCGTTTGCTCATCTGGGTTGCCCGCGCTGTAACGCTGGTGCATCGCATGGTGCGCTTCTCGGCGATGCTGGTTGAGCTTGACCTTGCATTGCCAAGACTCGACGTGCAGCTCAAAGGCGACGATGCCGCCCATCATCTTGTGCGCAAACTCCTCGCCCAGCGCTCGCCATTGGGCTGCGTAGGCGGGCTCGTGGTCGCCAATCAGGTGCTTCAGCAGCCGATCTTTGTCGTCACCGAGCTCGACGAACTCCGCGCGGACCACGGCATGCAGGGCCAAGTAATTCCAGGTGGGCACGCGCGCCAAGTCGGGGTAGACCGCTGGGCTCATGTAAGCGTGGGGACCGAGAAAAGTGACCTTGGCCCGCGGTCGCGCCTGCAGGTAGCGCCAGTGCGGGTTCGGCTTGGCCACGTGGCCCAGCAGCTTCCATGGTGCAGAGGCGTCGGTGTTGGGTGCGGGCGACGCGAGATGCAGCGGCAGGTGCGTGATGAATGGCAGACCCTCGTCGTCCACGCTGATCAGGCTGGCGAGTGGGTGTTGGTGCACCAAGTCGCGGGCGACCTGGGGGTCTTTGTGATCAAACTGCGGGGGCAAGTACATGGCGGGTTCCTCAAGTGGGTGCTTGATTGGCTGGCCGGTCTTCTGGCGTGTGGTCGGCCGGGCTGTGGGCACTTTCTTTGGCCACCGCTTGAGCCACCCCTTCAGCCTCAGGGGCTGTTGTCGGGTGCTGCGGGGCGTTGCTCAAGATCAGGGCGCGTCCTGCGAAGCGGCCGCCCGCCAGTTCGAGGTCCAAGCGCTCGGCGTCGCGTCTGCGTACGTCGCGCAAGATGTCGTCGGCTTCTTCGGGGCTTGCGCCCAGTACCCGTACGGCCGCGTGGCTCATGACCATGGCCGACTCGAAGGTTTCGCGGATTTGAAAGTGGACGTCGGCCTTCAAAAGTTCCAGTGCGTGTTCGCGGTCGAAGGCACGCACCAAAACCCGAGCGTTCGGGAACTCTGTTTTGGCCAGCTCTGCAATGCGGGTAGCCGCAGCCTTGTCGTTGATGCACACCATGATGGCGCAAGCTTGGTGCGCACCCGCTGCGCGCAGCACATCGGCCCTGCAGCCGTCGCCAAAGTACACCTTGAAGCCGTAGGCCTGGGCATCACGAATCACCTGGGTGTCCGTGTCGATGATGGAAATGCCCGCGCCTTTGGCCAGCACACCTTGGCTGGCAATCTGCCCCACCCGCCCAAAGCCGATGATGAGTACTTGCGGCGTGAGCCCTTGCGCCACGTCCACACCATCCATCGACGGCTGCGGTTGCGGCGCCCAGCGTTTGTGCGCCAACACCACGAGCGGTGTGAGGGCCATGGACAGCACCACGATGGCTGTGAGGTTGGCGTTGACCTTGCCATCGATCAACCCGGCACTGAGCGCAGCGGCATAGAGCACAAAAGCGAACTCGCCGCCCTGCGCCATCAACACCGCGCGGTCCAGCGCGTCTGCATGACTGCTTTTGGCCAGACGTGCCACGCCGTAAATACACAAAGCCTTCACCACCATCAGCGCCAGCACGCCAGCTGCAATCAGTTGCCAGCTTTGCGCCACCACCTGAAGGTCTAGCGACATCCCCACGCTCAAGAAAAACAAGCCTAGCAACAAGCCCCGAAAAGGCTCGATGTCCGCCTCCAGCTGGTGGCGAAAGGTGGACTCCGACAGCAACACGCCCGCCAGAAATGCGCCCATGGCCATGGACAAGCCGCCCAGCTGCATGAGCAGCGCAGCGCCCAGCACCACCAGCAAGGCAGCAGCCGTCATCACCTCTCGCGCCTTGGCGGCTGCCAGCAAACGAAACATCGGGTTCAACAACCAAACGCCGCCAGCCACCAGTGCTGCCAAACTGGCCACAGCCCAGCCGATGGCCATGCTGGTGGAGTTGGCGGCGCCGGCTGCCGTGACATCCGCTGGTGCCATCAGCGCCACCAGCGCCAGCAGCGGCACGATGAGCAGGTCTTCCAACAGCAGCACCGACACGATTTTTTGGCCACGCGGCGAGGCCACATCGCCGCGCTCGCTGAGCAGCTGCATGACGATGGCGGTGGAGGTCAGCACAAAGCCCATCCCGGCGATGAACGACACCAGCCAAGAGAAACCAAAGCCCACACCCACCAGCGTGAGCAGCGCACCGCACACCACCACCTGCAAGCTGCCCAGCCCAAAAATCTCGCGGCGCAGGCTCCACAAATGTGAGGGCCGCATTTCCAGGCCGATGATGAATAGGAACATCACCACGCCCAACTCGGCGGTATGAAGAATGGTCTGCGGGTCGTCGATCAGCTGCATGCCAAACGGCCCAATGGCCAAGCCCGCAGCCAAATAGCCCAGCACCGAGCCCAACCCGAGCCGCTTGAACAGCGGCACCGCCACCACCGCCGCCCCCAACAGGGTGACGACCCGGATCAGCTCAGAGGCGCTGCCTTCAACGGCCATGGTCAGTGGTTATCGCACCGCGCGAAAGCGCTTCAAGGCCGGCAAGTCGAGCACCTGAATGGCGCCGTATTCGACAGCCAAAACGCCGGCCTGTTCCAGCATGTGCAGCGCGCGGTTCACACGCTGGCGCGATACGCCAGACAGGTAACCAATTTCCTCTTGCGTGAGTGCCAAGCGGGCCCCTACGCCAGGGTAGAGAACCGAGTTGAACAACCACGCGAGGCAGCGGGCGACGCGGGTCTCGGCTGGCTCCAATCGTTCTGCTTCGATGACAGCGAGGAACTGCGCGAGCCGCTCGTTGAGTTGGTCGATGACGAATCGATTGAACCTGGGGCTGACCTCCAGGAGCCAATGAAAAGTAGCGCGCGGCACCAAGGCCAGGCGCGTGTCGTGGATGGCCATGCCGTCAAAGTCCCAAGTCGCAGCACGCAGCACCGGACCTTCGCCGAACCATGCGCCCGGTGCCAGACCGGTCAGCGTGCAGGTGCGGCCGTCGGGCGAGGTGACGCTCATTTTGATCAAGCCGTCGATCACGCCCTTCCAGTAAAGCACCGGGCTTCCGGCATGGCACACAGAAGTCCCGCGCCGCACTGATCTTTGGCCCACTTCGCCAAGCACTCGGTCGAGTTGCTCGGCGTTCAGAACACGCGCCCAAGCCGAGCTTTCAACGAATTCCAAGGCGGCTTTAGGCTTCATGTTGAAAGTTATCTAGGTTGATTGTCATCTTTGAGACAAAGACCATGTATTGGGGTTTCTACACTTCGCCGCTTTGCAGAGTTGATGGGATAAACGGGGCCTGCGGAGACAACCAGTAATGCGCGATACACAACAGCCACTCGACACATTTCCCAAGCTTCTGATGCACCATGCGCGTCAGCGGGGTGGGCATCCCGCCATCCGGGAGAAAAAGCACGGCATCTGGAAGACCCTCACTTGGACCCAGCTCTCCGAGAAGGTGCAGTCGATCGCCTCTGCCTTGGCCGCTAGCGGTCTGCAACGCGGCGGCCACGTGGCGCTGCTTGGCGACAACAGACCGCGCCTTTATGCCGCGATGTGTGCGGCGCAATGGCTGGGTGCCGTGGCGGTGCCGCTTTATGAAGACGCAGCGGCCTCTGAGATCGTTCACCCCCTGCGCAATGCAGGGGTGACGCACATCTTTGCGGAAAACCAGGAGCAGGTCGACAAGATCCTGGAAATCCTGCCGCAGTGTCCATCCATCACGACCATCGTCTACGACGAAGACCGGGGCATGCGCCATTACGCGCAGCCCCAGTTGATCAGCTTCGCCGCGCTACGCGACAAAGGCAACGACCTGCTGGCTGCCCAACAGGGTTTGTTGCAAGATGAGTTGGCCAAGGGCTGTGGATCCGATGCGGCGGCCATGTTTTTCACGTCTGGCACCACAGGCCAAGCCAAGGGGGTCGTGCTCACACACGATTCCCTCATTGACCGGGCCCGCGTTGCCGCTGAAATGGAAGGCCTGACCGACAAGGACGTTGCGGTTGCCTACCTTCCCCCCGCCTGGATCGGCCAAAACATCTTCAGCTATGCCCAGCCGATGGTGGTGGGCTACAGCATCTGCTGCCCCGAGTCGCAGGAAACCTTCCTGTCTGACATGCGTGAAGTTGGACCCACTTACTTTTTTGCCCCACCGCGTGTCTTGGAGGCCTTGCTGACGCAGGTTTCCATCCGCATGGAGGACGCTGGTGTGGTCAAGCAATGGCTCTACAAAAACTGCATGAGCCTTGCGGGGCGCGTCGGTGCCCGCATTACCTCCGGCGAGTCGGTACCTCTCGCCGACCGCTTGGCCTATACCTTGGGCGACTTGGCCATTTACGGCCCATTGCGCGACGTACTCGGCATGAGCCAAGTGCGCGTGGCCTACACAGCTGGCGAGGCCGTGGGGCCTGAGCTGCTGATGTTTTTCCGCTCCATCGGGATCAACGTCAAGCAGCTCTACGGTTCCACGGAGACCAGTGTCTTTGTGTGTGTGCAACCCGACGGCGAGGTCAAGCCCGACACCGTGGGCCCGGCGGTCAAGGGTGTCGAGCTCAAGTTCACGCCGCAACGTGAACTGCTCATCAGATCTCCTGGCCTGTTCAAGGAGTACTACCTCAATCCAGAGGCCACGCGGGCGGCTAAGGACGACGAGGGCTGGTTCCACACCGGGGATGCGGGCTACCTGGGCGAT
This sequence comes from Comamonadaceae bacterium, assembly GCA_027483665.1. Lineage (GTDB taxonomy): Bacteria > Pseudomonadota > Gammaproteobacteria > Burkholderiales > Burkholderiaceae_C > JAIXUC01. The sequence goes on from JAIXUC010000025.1 coordinate 102,541, forward strand.
GACGGGCATCTGCGCATCATTGACCGCGTCAAGGATGTGGGGGCCTTGGCCGATGGCACGCTGTTTGCACCCAAGCTTTTGGAGAACAAACTCAAGTTCTTCCCATACATCAAGGAGGCCGTGGCCTTTGGCGATGGTCGCAACCAGGTGTGCGTTTTCGTCAACATCGACATGGCTGCCGTGGGCAACTGGGCCGATCGGCAGAACATCTCCTACAGCGGTCACAGCGATCTGGCCCTTCGCGCCGAGGTCCAGGAGCTTGTGGGGGATTGCGTGGCCAAGGTCAACGCAGACCTCGCCGGCGACAGCACCCTCTCTCGCTCGCAGATCCACCGCTTTCTTGTGCTGCACAAAGAGCTCGACGCTGATGACGGCGAGCTCACCAGGACGCGCAAAGTCAGGCGCGGCTTCATCGGCGAGCGATATCAAACCTTGGTGGACGCCCTCTACAGCGGCCAGCCGAGCGTGAGTGTGAATGCCGAGGTGAGATATGAGGATGGCCGGGTCGGGGTGGTTTCGGCCGACTTGACGCTACGCGACGCCAAAACATTTCCCACAGCCCCAATGAAAAAAGCCGCCTGAGCATTCCGTCAAGACTATGACTATTCAGCTTCACGCCCACGCCCGCGCCTTCCCCATCGGAGGCACCATCCTGCAGGTCGATGACGTCTCGTTGCGCTTTGGCGGTGTACGGGCGCTCACCAAGATTTCCTTCGACGTTCGCGAGCACGAAGTTCGCGCCATCATTGGGCCTAACGGCGCCGGCAAGAGCAGCATGCTCAACGTCATCAACGGCGTCTATCGGCCGCAGGAGGGCGCCCTCACCTTCCGCGGCCAAAAGCTCGATGCCATGACGCCCCGGCGCGCTGCTCACATGGGCATATCGCGCACTTTTCAGAACATCGCACTGTTCAAGGGCATGACGGTGCTCGACAACATCATGGCCGGCTGCAACCTCCGCATGCACGCTACGTTTCTCGAAGTGGCCTTTCGTCTTCCGCGTGCTATTCGCGAGGAAACCGAGAACCGCGATGTGGTTGAAGAAATCATCGAGTTCCTCGAGATCGAACATATTCGAAAGACGCCGGTGGGCCGGCTGCCCTATGGGCTTCAGAAGCGCGTGGAGCTTGGCAGGGCACTGGCGGCCCAGCCCAGCATCTTGCTGCTCGACGAACCCATGGCTGGCATGAACATCGAAGAGAAGCAGGACATGTGCCGCTACATCCTCGATGTCAACGACCACTACGGCACCACTGTCGTTCTCATTGAGCACGACATGGGCGTGGTCATGGACATCAGCGACCGGGTGGTGGTGCTGGACTACGGCAAGAAGATTGGCGACGGCAGCCCTGACGAAGTGCGCGCCAACCAAGAAGTCATCGACGCCTATTTGGGCGTGGCGCACTAAGGGCAGCATCATGGGATTTCAATTCTTCTTGGAAGTGCTCCTCGGCGGTTTGCTGTCGGGCATCATGTATTCGCTGGTGGCTCTGGGCTTCGTGCTCATCTACAAAGCCTCTGGCGTATTCAATTTCGCCCAGGGTGCGATGGTGTTCTTCGCAGCACTCACATTCGTCGGGTTCATGGAGCTGGGGCTGCCGTTTTGGGGTGCTCTGCCAGTGACCATCGTGGCGATGGTCCTGCTGGGGATGGCTACCGAACGCTTTGTGCTTCGTCCTTTGGTCAATCAGCACGAGATCACCCTGCTCATGGCCACCATTGGCCTGACTTTCGTGATTGAAGGGCTGGCCCAGCTGGTTTGGGGCGTCGAAGTACGCCGACTGGACTTGGGAATCAAGGACGTGCCTTTGCCCTTTTTGGCAGACAACGCCGGAATCTTCATCAGCCAATTGGACGTATTCGCCGCCGTGGTAGCCGGTATCTTGGTGGCCACCTTGGCACTGCTGTTCGCCAAGACCAACGTCGGTCGAGCTTTGAGGGCTGTGGCAGACGACCACGCAGCAGCACTTTCCATTGGCATCCCGCTCAATCGCATCTGGGCGCTGGTCTGGGCCATTGCCGGCATCGTTGCCTTGGTAGCCGGCATGCTGTGGGGCGCGCGCAGCGGTGTGCAGTTCGCGCTGGTGTTTGTGGCACTGAAGGCGCTGCCGGTGCTCATCATCGGCGGCTTCACGTCGGTACCAGGGGTCATCGTCGCCGGCCTGATCGTGGGTGCTTCCGAGAAGATTGCAGAGGTCTACCTGGGGCCGAGCGTTGGCGGTGGCATCGAGAGCTGGTTCCCCTACGTCCTTGCCATCCTGTTCCTTCTGGTGCGACCAGAAGGCCTGTTTGGTGAAAAGATCATCCGCCGCGTCTAGGCTCTAGCGCAGCTTTAGTTCAGAAGAATCCAGCATCATGTTCTACAGAGAAGCAGGCCAGTTCCGCACCACCTACGCGCAGGATACGCAGATCTTTCCGCTGAGGCAGGACCGCATCGCGATGATCGCGCTGCTCGCGGTTGGCTTTGTGGTGGTGCCCTTTGTCGCCTCCGACTATTGGCTGCGTGCCCTGTTGATTCCTTGGCTCATCTTCTCCCTGGTGGCCTTGGGACAGAACATCCTGACGGGCTATGCAGGCCAGCTTTCTTTGGGCTCTGCGGGCTTCATGGCCGTCGGCGCTTTCGCCTGCTACAACTTCATGCTCCGCGTTGATGGCATGCCGTTTTTGGTGGCCCTCGTGCTGTCGGGCCTGTGCGCTGCTGCAGTGGGCATGGCGTTCGGGCTTCCCAGCTTGCGCATCCGCGGCCTGTACCTGGCCGTATCCACGCTCGCAGCGCAGTTCTTCATCATCTGGGCGCTGGACAAGTTCGGCTGGTTCAAGAACTTCGATCCATCGGGCGTCATCACTGCTCAGCCCATCGTCGTCTTCGGCTATGCCTTCAACACGCCGCAAGCCAAGTACGTGTTGGTGTTGGCCATCGTGGCGGGCTTGGCCCTGTTGGCCAAGAACATGGCCCGTGGTGCTACTGGGCGAGGCTGGATGGCGGTGCGTGACATGGACGTGGCTGCCGAAGTGATGGGCTTGCCGCTGATGCGCACCAAGCTCCAGGCTTTTGCCATCAGTTCTTTCTATTGCGGGGTAGGTGGCGCATTGTTCGCCTTCGCCTACTTGGGCACCGTAGAGCCATCGGCCTTCACCATTGACCTGTCGTTCCGTATCCTTTTCATGATCATCATTGGTGGCGTGGGCACCATCCTCGGCTCGTTCCTGGGTGCCGGCTTCATCTTGTTGCTGCCCATCTTCCTGAGCGTGTTGTTCCATGCGTTATTTGGCTCAGCCATCGACGCCGGCATCACCTCGGCGGTCGAATTGATCATCTTCGGCGCGTTGATCATCTTTTTCCTGATCGTCGAACCCCACGGCCTTGCGCGCCTGTGGGCCTTGACCAAAGAGCGACTGCGGCTGTGGCCGTTCCCGCACTGAGGACGGAGCCCCTCATCCCTGACGGCTCACATCATGCAACCTTAAATATTGGAGACTCGCAACATGTTTGAAGCAAGTATTGGTCGCGCCTTGCGCGGCCTCGTGGCAGCCAGCACGGTCGCGGCGATCGCCTGCGTGCCGTCGTTGGCTCTGGCTCAGGCCAAAGAGCAGTACTTCGGCATCCCAAGCTATCGCGTGGGTCCATTCGCCGCCGGCGGTTCTGGCTTTTTCGGCGGCATCATCGACTACCTCCAGTACGTCAACATGAAGGAGGGGGGTGTCAACGGTGTGCAGATGACTTGGGCAGAGTGCGAGACCGAGTACAACGCGGCCCGCGGCGTCGAGTGCTATCAGCGCCTGCTGAAAAAGGGCGACCAGCAAATGCACATCTTCGAGCCGCTGGCTACCCCCATCGCCTACGGCGTGCTCAACCGCGTGGACGATGACAAGGTTATCTTGACGCAGTACGGCTATGGTCGCTCTGACGCAGCAGACGGCACGGTCTTCCCCTGGGTGTTCTCCACCATGACCAGCTACTGGTCGCAAATGTCGGCCAAGATGAACTGGATCGCCACCAGGGAAGGTGGAGTAGCCAACATGAAGGGCAAGAAGGTTGCCCACATCTACCTGGACAGCGCTTTCGGACGCGAGCCCTTGCCCGTGCTGCGCCGCTTGGCCAAGGACTGGGGTTTTGAGCTGGTCGAGATACCCGTCGCCTCCCCCGGCATCGAGCAATCGGCACAGTGGCTGCGCGTGCGTCAAGAAAATCCGAACTGGATCACCCTGTGGGGCTTTGGCGCCGGCATGAACAGCACCTCGCTGACCAACGCTGCCCGCATCAATTTCCCGCGTGAAAAAATCGTTGGCGTGTGGTGGGCTGGGTCTGAAGAGGACGTGATGCCAGCAGGCGAAGCTGCCAAGGGCTATTTCGCCGCTGCTAACGTTCCGTCCGGCAAGACCTTCCCGCTCGTACAGGACATCGAGAAGGTGGTTTACGGCGGGGGCAAAGGCAACTTGGCAGATCCCAAGCGCATCGGCCAGATCTACTGGAACCGTGGTGTCACCGCAGCTGTGTTCTGGGTGGAGGCCGTGAGAAACGGGCAGCGTTTGGCCAACAAGCGCGGTCAGCCTTTGAACGGCGAAGAACTGCGCGCTGGCTTCGAGGCGCTCAACCTGACACCAGCTCGCTTGAAGGAGTTGGGCATCGAAGGCATGCTGCCGTCGTTCCGCCTGTCCTGCAGCGACCATGAAGGCGCTGGCGTGGTGAAGATCATCCAGTGGGACGGCACGAAGTGGAACACCGTGACGCCAGACTGGGTTTCCTCTGACCGCAAGATGATCCGCGAAATGGTGGTCGAGTCGGCAGCGAAGTACGCTGCTGAGCAGAAGATCACCCCTCGCAAGTGTTCTTAAGCACTTGAACTGGGCACACCTCCCTGATGCAGGCCTTCGGGTCTGCCTCATGGAGGTTCCCCGCTAGAAACACCAGGGCGGGCTCTTGCCCGCCCTTCTCGCTTCCAAGTTCACCCTAACCGACATAGGCTGCCCCATGAGTGCCGTCATCGAATCTCCAGCCGCAACCCAAGCGCCCGCAGCGACCCCTGCGCCACCCATTCTTGCCGTCAAGAACATCGAGGTCATATACGACCACGTCATTCTGGTGCTGCGCGGTGTGTCGCTCGAAGTACCGCAGGGCAAGATCGTGGCTTTGCTCGGCGGCAACGGCGCGGGCAAGAGCACCACGCTGAAGTCCATCTCCACATTGCTGGCTTCAGAACGCGGTGAAGTCACCAAGGGCTCGATCGAGTACCGAGGCCAACGCACGGACCAACTCACGCCTGGCGACATGGTCGGCAGGGGCATGGTGCAGGTGATGGAAGGCAGACATTGCTTTGCCCACCTGACCGTTGAAGAGAACCTGCTCACAGGCGCCTACACGCGCAAGATCAGCAGTGCCGAGACGCGCGATGCACTGGAGCGCGTCTATGCCTATTTCCCGCGCCTCAAGGTGCGCCGAGCGAGTCTGGCCGGCTATACATCGGGCGGCGAGCAGCAAATGACAGCCATCGGCCGCGCCATGATGGCCAAGCCCAGCATGCTGCTGCTTGACGAGCCTTCGATGGGTTTGGCGCCACAGATCGTGGCCGAAATTTTCGAGATCGTGCGAGACCTCAACACCAAGGAAGGTGTCAGCATCTTGCTGGCTGAGCAGAACACCAACGTGGCGCTCAAGAACGCAGACTACGGCTACATCCTGGAGAGTGGCCGCATCATGATGGAAGGGGCAGCGCGGGACCTGGCCGATAACGCCGATGTGAAAGAGTTCTATCTGGGCCTCTCTACAGAGGGGCGCAAGAGCTTCCGCGATATCAAGTCATATCGGCGCCGCAAGCGTTGGTTGTGATGCATTGCGCCAGGAGGCCGGGCTTCATCGCCGTTCCTGCCCGCCCCTGCGCTCCTGATGGGGGCCCGTTCGCCATCGCATAGGTGTACTGACGGTTCGCGAGGCCATGGCATGGGCCCCAGCCCTCTTCGACTTCGGCGATGCCATGACCTCCCCTTTCCTGCAAGACCTCGCCGACCTCTACCCGGACTTGGACGCGGCCGTTCTGGCGCAATCAGCTGAGGGTTTTGAGGCCATGGCTGTTCCAGGCGGGCAGGTGCTGGTGCATGAGGGCGAGCCCTCCGATGCGCTGTTCCTGCTGGTGAGTGGTCGGCTTGCCGCAACGCGCAGCGATGACCATGGCGATCTGCAGCGCTTAGGGGAAATTGGCAGGGGCGAGCTGATCGGCGAGATGAGCCTGTTCACGGGCGCACGACGCACTGCGACTGTTTGCGCACTGCGCGATTCACGGTTGCTGCGCATCTCCCACGATGCATTCTTCGCCTTCATGCAACGCCACCCCAGCGTGACGAAGGCCTTCGTGAAGGTGCTGGTCGCGCGCAGCACGGGCCAGTCGGGTGCGAAGCGCGAGCGGCTCAGCACGCTGGCGTTGCTGAATGCGAGCGATGGCGATGCAGCGTCTCAACTCGCACCCGCACTCGCCGCTGTGCTGGCCACTCACACCGATACGCGCTGCCTGGACTGGTCTGCGGTCTGCGCCACATTTCCGGGTGATGCACAGCAGGCCACTGACGAAGCGCTGGCGCGTTGGCTCAATGACCTTGAGCAGGTTCACGCCCTGGTGATCACCGTCTGTGACTCGCCCGATTCGCGTTGGACGCGCCTCGCCTTGCGTCAGGCGGACCGCGTGCTCTTGGTGGCACATTCCAACGCCACTCCCCCAATTCCCGAGGCCCTGCAAGACAGCGGCGCTCATGGAAACCCATCCCTCAGCCTGCAGAGTAGCCACTATTTGCGCGCCAGGGAGCTCGTGCTGCTGCACCCCCCGAACACGCGCAATCCGCAGGGCACGGCGCGCTGGCTGGATTCAGCCAGCGTCACTCGCCACCACCACCTGCGTCAGGGCGACGAGCCGGACCTTGCGCGCTTGGCCCGTCACCTGATGGGTCGCAGCCTAGGGCTCGCGCTGGGCGGCGGCGGCGCACGCGCCTTCGCACAGGTGGGCGTGCTGCGTGCGCTCAGCGAGGCCAATTTGCCCGTGGACACCGTGGCTGGCACGAGCATGGGCGGCGTGATCGGTGCATTGATTGCGCGTGGCCTCGACCACCGTCAGGTGCTGGAGGCGGTTCGCGAGCTGGTGGCCATGCGTCCTTTTTCAGGCCTCACCTTGCCGGTGACTTCGCTGCTCAGTGGTGCGCGCCTGAGCGGCGCTCTGCAGCAGCTGTTTGGCGACACCCGCATGGAAGACCTTTGGCTGCGCTATGCCTGCGTGGCTTGCAACCTGAACCGTGGCCATGTCGAGGCACCACAGCGTGGGCCTTTGGCCTTGTGGCTTCGGGCCAGCAACGCAGTGCCAGGCATCGTGCCGCCGGTGGCGATCAACGGCGAGTTGTATGTGGATGGCGGCCTGCTGGACAACGTCCCTGTTGATGTGGCGACCCAGCTGAATGTCGGCCTGGTGATTGCAGTCAACGTGAGCGGCGCTGCCAACTTTGCCGTCAATCTGGAAAACGGTGCCGAGCCCTCGGGTTGGCGCGCCTGGCGCGAGCCGTCCATGCCGGGTTTGGGTCGAATCTTGATGCGTGCCATGCTCACCGGCAGCGCACGACACACGGCCTCCACCCTCCATCAAGCGGGGCTCACGCTGACACCGCCCCTGGACGGGTTCGACCCCAACGACTGGCACGCACTGGATGCTTTGGTTCGGGCCGGATACGATCATGCGCAGGAGGCTCTTGCCACATGGCACCGATGACGCGCACCCGGCCGCAGCGTGCTGCCTTTGAGCAGGCACTGAGTGGTCTGCACCACATCACCATGCTGGGTTGTGCGGCACTGCTGCTGACCTTTGCTGCACCCACACTCCAATGGCTGGCCCTGGCTTGGGCTGTCTTGGGCTGGATCACCCAGTCGGCCGTGGCGTATCTGGTGCACCGATTCCTCATGCATGGCCCGAGCGTGGCGGCACGGGCCCACGCCCTGCACCATCGCCACCCAGGCCGCGAACAGCTCGACTGGTTGTCCTGGTTTGGACCGATCGCCATCATCTTTTCGGCCTGGCCGGTGGCGTGGCTGCTTGGCGCAGGTTGGCCAGCCGCCAACGCCATGGTCGCTGGCGGCTGCTTGAGCTATTCCTACTTTCGAATCATCCACCGGCTGATCCACTCGCCCCGCCCACCGCGCTGGATGGCTGGCACCCTGGCCTTTCACCAAGCCCACCATGCCAGGCCCGATGTGAACTTCGGCGTCACCACGCCGCTTTGGGATTGGTTGATGGAAACCAGGGGCGCTGACCGCCCTCTCAAGGACCTGTCGCCCCGAACCGCCCAAGCCGCCCAAGCCTCCCAAACGGCTGTTGCCAAGCCTGATGCGCAGCAACCCTGGGCCATTGCGTCAAGGCTGGTGCGCGATGAGCGCGACAGCGTCTTTGTCCAGTTGGCTCTGACGGCTGGGCCTTTGTTGGCCGGGATGGCGCTGCTTTTATATGCGGTGCCGGTTTGGCTTTGCGCGGCCTTGGCGCTGCCCTATTGGGCCCTGCTCTACCTGCGGTTTGGTGGACCCTTGCTGCTGCTGGTTCACGCTGTGGCGCACCGGCGCAGCTTCACGCGCGAAGGCCGTTGGGTGGAGCGTTGGATCTTGTGGGGCATTCCACTGCTCTACGGTATCTCGCCACCCGCTTACCCGGCCCACCACCTGGCCATGCACCACGCCGAAGGCAACGGCTCCGAAGACGTCTCCACCACGCTCCAGTACAAGCGCGATGACCCCTGGGCTTTCTTGCGCTACTACCTGGGTTTTTTGGTTTTTGGCTTGCTGCAATTGGGGCGCTACCTCGCAGCGCGCCGCCGCTGGCGCTTGTTACGGCGCGTGGTGGCAGCCGAATTGGCGTTCTGGGCGCTGGCAGGCGTGTTGCTGGTGTTGGCACCCGTGCCAAGCTTGGTGGTGGTCGTGGTGCCCTACGTCCTGACCCGGTTTTTCCTCATGGCCGGCAACTGGGCGCAGCATGCATTTGTCAACCTGAAAGCGTCCCATGACCATTTGGGCAATGCCACGGTGCTGCTGAACGCCCGCCACAACGAGCGCTGCTTCAACGATGGCTACCACGCGGTGCACCACCGTCACCCAGCGATGCATTGGACTGAGATGCCGCAGGCCTACGAGCGGGACCGGTTGACCTACGCTGGGCACGGGACTTTGGTATTGGACGGTTTGTCCAATAACCAAGTGGTGTGGTGGAAGCTGATGCGTGGCGATTTCGACGGATTGGCCAAGCACACGCTGCTGCAAGATGGCGTTCCCCCCGTTCTCGCCGAGCGCGCAACTTGGTTGCGCCAGCGCGCCCGACTGCAAGTGCTCCCAGGCACAGACCTTTGGGGCCGTCGGCCGCAAACAGCCCCACGCTGAACGGCTACGGGTTTTCCCCGGCCCGACATGCAGGTGAACCCTCATTCGGGGCGCGGCTGTCCTTCCTATGATCGACGGCTGCTGAAATCGAACGCTCGTTCTTTTTCCCCACCGTGGAAAGATTCATGACCGCAACAACCGAACGTCCCTGGCACCAGTCTTATCGGCAAGTGGGCATTGCACCCGAGCTGGTGCCACTGCCTCACCGAAACCTCGCTGAGTTGGTCCACGAGTCCTGCAAGAAATGGCAGACCGAAGCCCGAGTCAAGGCCGCTTTCAGTTGCGTGGTGCCCAATGGCATGAACGGCCGCCTGAGTTTTTCTCAGGTGGACGAGCTGTCCGATGCCTTTGCTGGCTACTTGCGTGGCGTGGTGGGCTTGAAGGCGGGCGAGCGCGTGGCCGTTCAATTGCCCAACAGCCTGGGCTACCCGGTGGCAGCACTTGGGGTGTTCAAGGCGGGCTGCGTGCTGGTCAACACCAACCCGCTCTACACCGAAACCGAAATGGTTCACCAGTTCAACAACTCGGGCGCGCAGGTGCTCGTGATCGTGGACATGTTTGCAGACCGCTTGCCCGCGGTGCTGCAAAAGACGGGCATCCGCCAAGTGGTGCTGGCTTCGGTGTCGGAATTTTTCCCGGCGGTGCCCAACACCATCGTGCGGGCCGTGCAGCGTTTCTGGAACCGCGTGCTGCCGCCAGTCACGGTGCCGCATGTGCGTCTGAAAGAAGCTTTGGCGAAAGGGCGCGCCACATTGGCCCAAACGCCCGCCAAGACTTATTGGGAAGGCCTGGGTCGTAACGACTTGGCCTTGTTGCAGTACACCGGTGGCACCACTGGCGTCAGCAAGGGCGCGATGCTCACGCATGGCAACTTGCTGGACAACATTCAGCAAACCCGCGCCATGGGTCAAAGCTTCATGGCACCCGGCGTGGAGTGTGTGTTGACGGCCTTGCCGATGTATCACATCTTTGCCTTCACTGCGAACCTGCTGGGGTTCTTGGCCATCGGTGGGCACAACGTCCTCATACCCAGCCCGAGGCCTGTGCAGAACCTGCAGCGCGCCATGGAAAACTACCCCATCACGTGGATGACCGGCGTCAACACCTTGTTCAATGGCTTGTTGAACGAAGAATGGTTTGTGGCTTACCCGCCCAAGAAGCTCAAGGCGTCCATTTCTGGAGGAACCGCACTGCACACCACCGTGGCGCAGCGCTGGCGCGAAGTGACGGCAACGCCCATCGCAGAAGGCTACGGCTTAACCGAAACCTCACCCGTGGTCAGCTTCAACCCACTCACCGGCACGCCGCGCGACGGCAGCATCGGCATTCCGGCGCCAGCGACTGATGTGCGCTTGCTCGACGACCAAGGGCAAGACGTTGAGCTGGGCAAGCCAGGCGAGATCTGGGTCAGCGGCCCACAGGTGATGCAGGGCTACTGGAACGCGCAAGAGGAAACGGCCAGGGTCATCCAGCAAGGCTGGTTGGCCACTGGCGATGTGGCCGTGATGGACGAGGCCGGTTTTCTGCGCATCGTCGACCGCAAGAAAGACATGGTCTTGGTGTCTGGCTTCAACGTCTACCCCAACGAAGTGGAAAACGTCATCGCCGGCATGGGCCAAGTGCTCGAGGTGGCCGTCATCGGCGTGCCTGACGACAAAACCGGAGAGGCCGTTCGCGCCTACGTGGTGCAGAACCCCGACCACGAGAAAGTGGTGACAGCGGCCGATGTGCTGGAGCACTGCCGCCAGCATTTGGCGGCCTACAAAGTGCCTAAGCGCGTGGTGGTGCGCGACGATCTGCCCAAGAGCCCCATCGGCAAAGTGCTGCGCAAAGACTTGCGCCGGCTGGCCGCGGAAGAACCAAGCCATGCGTCATGAGGCGTTGAAACTGCCTTGACTACTGCCACCGCCACTCACCACATCAGACATCGGCCCGAACAGAAAGAGAACCGCACATGCTGACCGATCTAGAAACCAAGTTACTGGGCGTGATGATGATGGTCATCATGCTGGGCATGGGTGCCAGTCTCACCTTTCGTGATTTCCTCATTGCTTTTCGCAAGCCCAAGGGCGTTTTGGTGGGCCTGTTGTGCCAATTCGGCATCATGCCCTTGTTGGGTTACGTGCTGGCCTCCGCGCTGGGTTTACCGCCAGCGCTGGCCATAGGGCTGATCCTCATGAGCTGCATGCCAGGCGGTACCACCTCCAACATCTTCACTTACTTCGCCAAGGGGGACTTGGCGCTGTCCATCATCATGACCAGCGTCTCCACCGTTTGCGCTGTGGTCATGACGCCTTTGTTGCTGGGGCTGTTCAGCAGCATGGCCGGTGCCCAAGGTGACTTCTCCGTGCCCGCCGCCAACGTGGCGCAGGTGCTGGTGGTGATGATCGTGCCAACCTTCATTGGCATGGTGCTTCGCAAAGCCAACCCCAACGTGGGTGCCACGGTGGAGCTGATTGGTTCATTGCTGGGGGTGGCCGTGATCATTTTCCTGATGGCATCCTGGGTCCCACGCAACTATCTCCTGCTTCTATCCACCCATTGGTCGGTTTTCTTCGCGGTGATTGGGTTGGGCGTGATCGGGATGTTCCTGGGCTTCTGGCTGAGCCGTGCCCTGCGGCAAGACCCTAACCGGTCGCGCACCATCAGCTTGGAGATTGGCATTCAAAACGGGCCGTTGGCCGTGCTGATCGTGACGCTCACCTTCAGCGGCACTTTGCAGCAACAGGTGCTGCTGATCCCGGTGCTCTACTCGCTCTTCATTGTCATGACCGCCAGCTTGGTGACGGTGTTCTTTCGCCGCAAAAGCGAGCTGGAAGCGTTCGCTCGCGACCGCGCCAAAGAGGGTTCTGTGTTGGCTGCTTGAGGCTGGCATGATCCAGTGCCTTCAAGCCGGGAGTTGAAACATGGTGGCTCTAGCCGACGTATTGGTTCATGTCTGCGATGAATCGGTTTCTGGCCATGCGCTCGAAATGGCCTGCCTGCTGTCTAGGCAACACCGCGCCAGGCTGACTGCCGTGCTGGTTGCCGAGCCTGTGCACGCTGGGCTTGGTCTGAGCCCAGAAACAGCGGCCTTGGCCTTGCAAGTGGAAGAAACACAGCGACGTTCCATGCTCGCATTGGGCGAGCGTCTGGTGCAGCACGTGCAGCAGCGCCATGGGCTTGTGATCGACATCCGTCAAGCCCGAGGCGACACGGTCGAGGTGCTGCTCACCGAAGGCCGTGCGGCGGATGTGCTGATCACCAGTCAGCCCAGCGCAGGCGCCGAATGGACCGGCTTGTCCAACGCGCAGGCGGCACGTTTGCTCGTGGGCAGCTCTTGCCCGGTCTTGACCGTGCCCAGCATTGGCTGGCGCCAGGGCAGCACATCTGCAACACCAGGCGGTGTCATGGGCAAGGTGTTGGTGGCATGGTCTGACGCCAGCGAAAGCGCGCGCGCTGTGCGCGATGCGCTGCCCTTGTTGCAGGCGGCCCAAGTGGTGGAGTTGTGCAGCTTCAGCGGGGCCGAGCCGCTCGAAATGGAGCGCAGGCAGGCTTCGCTCGACCGGCTGGTGAGCCACTTGGCTCAGCACGGTGTGGCTGCCACCAAGACCATCCTCCACCGTTCTGAAACCTCGATGAGCGAGCGCATGTCGCCGGGCTGGGTCCCCGACGTATCCATTGCGCAGGCGTTGCTGTCGCACGCGGCCGATAGGGATGCAGACTTGATCGTCATGGGCGGCTATGGCCACTCCCGCCTGCGTGAATGGGTGCTGGGCGGCGTGACCCGCTCGATGCTGCAAACCATGACCGTGCCGGTGCTGATGTCGCATTGAGCGCGACTCGGGCTGTCCTTTTTGTGGCCAGACCCCTGCCGACAGGCCGAAGTCGAACTGGCTCCAGTCAAACCTTTCGGTCTTCAGGCGGATAAGCGTCTGCCACGTAGGCTGGCCCCTTCATCAACCAGACGATGACGCAGCCAATCGCCACGGTCAGCACCAGCGTCCAGTGCAGCACCACCAGGCCCACCAGTTGGTAAACCTGCAGCCAAAGGGCTCGGTCCTGTGCTGCTGACAACTCTTGCGGCGAGGCCGCCCACAACGCTAGTGCAACCAATCCCGGAATGACAGTGCCCGCCACCAAGATGGCGGGAAGCCTTTTGAAAATCGTCCACTCGCGGCCAGAAGGGGAACGCTGAAAACCTGGCAGGCGGTTGAAAAGTTTCATCGGCTCATGCACCAGATGCGCGGCTACCCATGCCTTCGCCAGTCACGTTGACCGGTGGTCGCTGGGGCTCGGCGTTCCCGCCCGCGCCTGCGCCCACCTCCAAGCTGGGTTTGGCTTCATGACACATCTTTTCACCATCCCAACGCTGGCCACACCAGCAGCGGCCTTGGGCGTCAATGATGCAAGTGCCGCTGCCGCAGCAGCGTGGGTCTTCTGACATGCGAGGCTCCTCTGGGTTTATTCCCACTCGATCGTCGCAGGTGGTTTGCTGCTGACGTCGTAGGTGACGCGGTTGATACCACGCACTTCGTTGATGATGCGGCTGGACACTGTTTTGAGCAGGGCGTAGGGCAACTCGGCCCAGTCGGCGGTCATGAAGTCGCTGGTTTGTACGGCGCGCAGGGCCACCACGTAGTCGTAGGTTCTGCCGTCGCCCATGACGCCCACGCTTTTGACGGGCAGAAACACGGCGAAGGCCTGGCTGGTGAGTTGGTACCAAGTCTTGCCGCTGGCTGGGTCAATGTGGCGCTTGAGTTCTTCAATAAAGATGGCGTCGGCTCGGCGCAGCAAGTCGGCGTATTCCTTTTTCACCTCGCCCAAGATCCGCACGCCCAGGCCAGGCCCCGGGAAGGGGTGGCGGTAGACCATGTCGTGCGGCAGCCCCAAGGCCAAGCCCAGTTCGCGCACTTCGTCTTTGAACAGGTCACGCAGCGGCTCCAAGAGCTTCAGGCCCAGTTGCTCGGGCAGGCCGCCCACGTTGTGGTGGCTTTTGATGGTGACGGCCTTTTTGCTGCGCGCGCCGCCACTCTCGATGACATCGGGGTAGATGGTGCCCTGCGCCAAGAACGTAGCGCCTTGGTGGCCTTGCCCGCCGGCCTTGAGCTTGGCGGCTTCGGCCTTGAACACATCCACAAACAGGCCGCCGATGATCTTGCGCTTGGCCTCTGGATCGGCCACACCTGCCAGGCGCTCCAAGAACAAGCTGCTGGCGTCCACGCGGATCACCCGCGCCTTGAGCCGTCCGGCAAACATCTCCATGACCGCATCGCCTTCGTTCAGGCGCAGCAGGCCGTGGTCGACGAAAACGCAGGTGAGCTTGTCGCCAATGGCGCGGTGGATCAGCGCTGCAGCCACGCTGGAGTCCACGCCGCCGGACAGACCCAAGATCACTTCTTCGTCGCCCACTAGGCCGCGAATGGCGGCCACGGCTTCTTCGACGTGGTCGTGCATCACCCAGTCGGGCTTGGCTTGGCAGATGCCCAGCACGAAGCGCTCCAAGATGGCGCGGCCTTGCCGGGTGTGCGTCACCTCCGGGTGGAATTGCACCGCGTAGAAGTGGCGCTGTTCGTCGGCCATGCCAGCGATGGGGCAACTGTCGGTGCTGGCCATGAGCTTGAAGCCAGGCGGCAACTCGGTGACCTTGTCGCCGTGGCTCATCCAGACATCCAGCAGCCCGTGGCCTTGCGCGTTGGTTTGATCGGCGATGTCGCGCAACAAAGCGGTGTGGCCCCGGGCGCGCACCTGCGCAAAGCCAAACTCGCGCTGTTGCCCGCCTTCTACGCGGCCGCCCAACTGGTGCGCCATGGTTTGCATGCCGTAGCAAATCCCCAGCACCGGAACGCCGAGCTCAAACACCGCAGCGGGCGCTTTGTCCGTGCTTTCTTCGTACACGCTGGCGTGGCTGCCCGAAAGGATGACGCCTTTCAACTGACCGTCAGCCGCAAAAGCTTTGATCCACTCATCACTCACATCACACGGCTGGACCTCGCAAAACACGTGGGCCTCCCGCACGCGCCGCGCGATGAGCTGGGTGACTTGCGAGCCGAAGTCGAGGATGAGAATTTTTTGGTGGTTCATGGATGGGTGCCGCAGAGCCTCAGTCGGCTCGGTAGTTCGGCGCTTCCTTGGTGATCTGCACATCGTGTACGTGACTCTCACGAATTCCGGCGGCCGTGATCTCCACGAATTCGGCGCGTTGGTGCAACTCGTCGATGGTGGCGCAGCCGCAATAGCCCATGCTGGCGCGCACACCACCAGCCATTTGGAACACGATGGAAACCATCGAGCCCTTGTAGGGCACGCGGCCTTCGATGCCTTCTGGCACCAGCTTGTCGGCGTTGGGGTTGCCAGTGCTCGATTCCTGAAAGTAACGATCGGCGCTGCCTTGTTGCATGGCACCGATGCTGCCCATGCCGCGATAGCTTTTGTAGCTGCGGCCTTGGTACAGCACGATCTCTCCGGGTGCCTCTTCGGTGCCTGCGAACATGCCGCCCATCATGACGGTGGAGGCACCTGCAGCCAGCGCTTTGGCAATGTCGCCGCTGTAGCGAATGCCGCCGTCGGCAATCAAGGGCACACCACTGCCGCGCAAGGCCGTGGCGACGTTGTCAATCGCCATGATTTGCGGAACGCCGACACCGGCCACGATGCGCGTCGTGCAGATGCTGCCCGGGCCAATGCCCACCTTCACCGCATCTGCTCCCGCCTCCGCCAAGGCCAAAGCAGCCGCACCCGTGGCGATGTTGCCCCCGATCACGTCCACCTGCGGGTAGTGCTGCTTGACCCAGCGCACGCGTTCGATCACGCCCTTGCTGTGGCCATGGGCCGTGTCCACCACGATGGCGTCCACACCGGCGCGCACCAAAGCCTCGACACGGTCTTCGGTGCCCTCGCCAACGCCTACGGCTGCGGCTACTCGGAGGCGACCTGTGGCGTCGCGCGCCGCATTGGGAAAGTTGGTTTGCTTGTAGATGTCTTTGACGGTGATCAAGCCCTTGAGCTCAAAGGCTTCGTTGACCACCAGCAGCCGCTCCAGCTTGTGCTTGTTCAGGAGCGCCTTGGCAGCCTCGGGCGTGGTGCCATCGGGCACGGTGATCAAGCGCTCCTGCGGCGTCATGATCTGGCTCACCGGAATTTCGTAGCGCGTCTCAAAACGCAAGTCGCGCCCCGTCACGATGCCCACCACCCGACCCGCATCGCACACAGGGAAACCCGACACGCCCAACTGCTCGGACAAGGCCATCACCTGGCGCACGGTGTGCTGGGGCGTGATGACCACGGGGTCGCGCAGCAGCCCGGATTCGTAGCGCTTGACCTTGGCGACCTGCACCGCTTGCTCGGCGGGCGTGAGGTTTTTGTGAATGACGCCGATGCCGCCTTCTTGCGCAATGGCGATGGCCAAACGCGCTTCGGTCACGGTGTCCATGGCGGCAGACACCAAGGGCAGATTCAAGGCGATGTTGCGAGACAGGCGGGTGGAGAGCGAGGTGTCCTTGGGTAGGACCTGGGAGTACGCTGGCACCAGCAACACATCGTCGAAGGTGAGCGCTTTTCCGAGTAGGCGCATGGAAGAGCTCCAAAAGCCAAATTGTAGCCAGCGACCCCAGCGCAACCTTGGTCAAAGCCAGCGTTGCACAGGATGAACAGCGGCGGGCGTCGCCTGCCGACGGCCTCTGAAAAGGGGCTTACTGCGCGCTTGTGCAGCGCTACACTGCCCGAATGAACCGATTACTTGCGCTTGGGTGTCTGGTTGTCTTGGGCATGAGCCCATTGGTCGCCACCGCACAGTGGCAGTGGATCGACCAAAGCGGTCGCCGTGTATTCAGCGACAGCGCACCGCCGCCAGAGATTCCCGCCAAGAACATCCTGCGGCAGCCATCCGGCTCGCGAGGGGTTGCGCTTCCCGCCGCAGCGCCTGCCTCGCCGACTTCTGCAGCAGCTCCCCAGGCCGCTGCTTCAGCTCCTCGGGTTTCGGGCCAAGACAACGCTTTGCAGCAGCGCGTTCGGGCAAACGCCAAGGCAGAAGAGGACAAGCGCAAAGTCGAGCAAGAAAGCGCTGTTCGCCAGCGCGCTGAAAACTGCCAGACAGCGCGCCGGGGTATTGCTACTTTCACCTCAGGCCAGCGAGTAGCCATCGTGAACGACAAGGGCGAGCGTGAAGTGCTGGATGACGCGGGGCGCGATCGCGAGTTGGGCAAGCTGCGCGTCATTGAGCAAAGCGAGTGCGGCGGCTGAATGGAGCCCCGGGAAAAGTGGCGAACGGTCAGGTCGCCGCTTCAGGGCCTTCAGTAGCCCGGTTTAGCGCCAACACGGCGTTTCTTGAACAAGCCAGTGGCCCGTGCGCCCTGTTGAACAAAGCGCTGTTGGCGGGCAACTTTGGGGTCGATCTGAAGCGCTCGATAGATTTCGACGCGATCCCCCGCCTGAAGTCGGTGCCCGAGCAGCACCCTTTTGTTCCACACCCCAATGAACGAGTCGCGGACCTGAGCAGACCGCTGCTTTGGAGCCTCTAGCCCGGCGGCCTGCAGAGCAAGCTCGACTGTTGCTTGCGCAGGAACCCGCACACTCACCTCTCGCCATTGCCGTGGTCCCGGGCTGTAGCAGACAAGCACCTCGATTTCAGCCATAGACCGTGATCGCCCGCTTCACAAAGGCGTCTACCAAGCTGTTGGCAATGCGGTCAAAAACAGGGCCGACCACCGCCTGAAGTGCAGCGTTGTCGAACCCGTACTGCAGACTCAACGACACGCGACAGGCAGACGCCATGGCGGTTATCGGGGCAGATCCCTCAACCTCGTCGGTGGCTACGCCGGTGTCGCTCGCCCCCACTGGCGAAAAAGACCAGACCCCTTCCAAGCTGGAGAAAGGTCCGTTGACCAGAGACATGCCAACGCGGCGGTTGACATCGTGCTCGTTGCGGGTGGTGAAGACTTGGCGCAAGCCACCCATGGACAAGCCCAACTCGGCGGTCATGCCATCGGCATCAAGCTGCAACACGCGGGAGTGGTCACACCATGGAAGAAAGTCGGGGTACTTGGCAACGTCTGTCACCAAGGCGAACATTTGGGGCGCGCTGTACCAGATGAGGACGGACTTCTGAAGGGATTTCATAGAATGCTGGGCCTCGCAACACCTAGGCTTGCATGCAAGCGTGAAGCCTGAAGCCTTTGCCAAGCGCCATGGGCTTTCATCGAGGTGCGGCCTTTGACTCGATTGTAGGTTTGGTGTTCTTTGACGGGTTCCTAGTCAGCTGCAGCGGCCCACCTTGGCCTCGGTCTTTTTTGTCTCCACAACCCTGTAACAAGCACCATGGCCACCCACACTGCGGCACGCGCTGCTGCCAAGTCGGCTGCCAAGTCGGCCACCAAGTCGAGCACCTCGGCTTCAGCCAAAGCCCCTGCAGGACCTGCTCGCATCGCTGACAACAAAAAGGCTGCTTACAACTATTTCTTCGAAGAGCGTTTCGAAGCTGGCATGGTGCTGGAGGGATGGGAGGTCAAGGCGCTGCGTGCTGGCAAGGCGCAACTCACCGATGGCTACGTGCTCATCCGCAACGGTGAGATGTTTTTGCTGGGTTGCCAGATCACGCCACTGCACAGCGCGTCAACCCACGTCAATCCCGACTCCGTTCGCACGAAAAAGCTGCTGCTTCACAAAGATGAGATTCGGCGCTTGACAGGCAAGGTCGAGCAAAAGGGCTACACGCTGGTGCCCATCAACCTGCACTGGAAGGCGGGCAAAGTGAAATGCGATGTGGCTCTGGCCAAAGGCAAGGCAGAGCACGACAAACGAGACACCATCCAAGACCGAGAAGGCAAGCGCGAAGTCGAACGCGCCATGAAGGCCCGCAACCGTTAGCTTCGCGCTTTGCTAAGGCCCCAAGGCCTTAGAGCTTCGCCAGTGGGTGGTCTTGTTCAGCCCAAGGGCTTTGGAAGAAACGCTCGACTTCGTGCGCCTGCACATCGGCCACGCTGTGGTGTTGCCAGCGAGGCTGATGATCTTTATCAATCACGAGCGCCCGAATGCCTTCCACGCCTTCGCAAATCGGTTCAGCGGCGCGCGTGCCAGTTGGCCGCAAGCTGTGCCAGATCATGTTGCGCTCCAAGCGCAGGTCTTCGGCCAGCGACATGTGCCTGGCGCGCCGGATGTGTTGCAAGGTCACGGCCAGCATCAAAGGCGATCGCTGCTTCAGTGTGGCCGCGCAGTCGCTGGCCCATGAATCGCCAACGCCTTCCAAGGCCGCCAAGATCGCAACGGGCTGCTCATTCGAAAAGCACTGGTCGATGATCATGCGCTGACGACGCAAGGCCACATCGACTTCTCGCTCGGGCATGAAGCGCGTGCCCAACCAGTGCTCAATGGCTGTGCCCGATTCGAAGGGCGTGCTTTGCAAGGTTTGCCAGATGCCTGGCAGCTGCAGCGCGTCGACGTGGCCGTCTGCCAAACCCCAGGCGATGGCAGCGCGGCTGCCAATGACCTGCCCGGTCATGCCCAGATACTCTCCGACACGCCCGGGGCAACGGCTGAGAAAGTAGCCTCCGCCAACGTCTGGAAACAAGCCGATGGCGGTCTCTGGCATGGCCATGCGGGTGCGCTCGGTCACCAAGCGCACGGTGCCACCCTGGCTGATGCCCATGCCGCCGCCCATGACCACCCCGTCCATGAAGGCGATGTAGGGTTTGGGGTAGGTGTGGATCAGGTGGTTGAGCGCGTACTCCTCGGTGAAGAAGGCGTCGAGTTCATCCCAAGCCGATGTGCGCGCAGCTTGATGAAAGAAGCGAATGTCGCCGCCAGCGCAAAAAGCGCCGAAGTCGCCGTCTTTCGACTGCCCCCGCACCGCCACGCCCAGCACTTGCGGGTTGTCACGCCAGTCGAGCAATGCCTCGGTGATGCAGCGGATCATTCCGAGAGACAAAGCGTTGAGTGCTTTAGGTCGCGCCAAGGTGATGAAACCCATGCGCCCCACCTGCTGTAGCAGCACATCGGGGCTGTTCATGCTGTTGTCCGTCATACCCGCTGCCTCCAAGCGATGAATTCATTGGCGACCAGAGCGCCCACCACCAAGCCACCACCCAGCAACACGCTGCTGCTTGGGCGCTCGTTGGCGCCCAGCCACGCCAGGGTGATGCCAAAAATCACCTCCAGCAAGGCCAGCAGCGAGACCTCGGGCGCTTTCAACACCTGGGCGCAAAGAACGGCCAGCACACAAGGCACTGCCAGCTGCCCCAAACCGAGCAGCGCCAAAAGACCCACGTCATGCGGCGTTGCCGACAGTGGCCACGCCAAGGGCAAGGTCAGCGCCGTGGACAGGAGTGCGCCGAGCAAGACAGCGGGAACCAAGTCCACATCCAGACCACGAGCGTGAGCGCGCTGCGTCACTGTCCAGTTGACAGCACCAGCGATAGGCACGGCCAAAGCAATGAGGGTGCCCAGCCACTGATCACCAGACAGCTCATTGCCGTACATGTAAGCGATGCCGAGGCCGGCCACCACGATGGTGAGCCATGTGCGCAGCGGTAGGCGATGGCCGATGGTCACGCGTGCCAGCAGAGCAGTGAACAAAGGCCCCAGTGCCAAAGTGACCAGCACGTTGGCCACGGTGGTCATGCTCAGCGCCACCATGAAAGCAGTGAACATCACGGCCCAGCACAAGCCTGATACCCACAGTGCCCCGCCCCCACGGCGAATGCGATCAAACACGGCCCTACCCTGCCACAGCGGCAGCAACACCAGCAAGCTGAGCGCCGTGAACAGGCTGCGCCAGAAGGTGATCTCGAAGCTGCGTGCCGCTTCAAGGTGGCGCGTGACCACGCCAGCGGTTGACCACAGCAGAGCCACCAACACCATCAGCCACACGGCACGCGTGTGCGTCAGTCCGCGCATCTCAGCCCCATTGCTCAGGCGGTGTCGCGCGATGCCCGCTTGCGCTCGTGCTCTTTCAGGTGGCGCTTGCGCAGCCGAATCGACTTGGGCGTTATCTCGACCAACTCGTCGTCTTCGATGAACTCCACCGCGTACTCCAGCGTGAGCTGAATGGGTGGCGTGATCTTGATAGCGTCTTCCTTGCCGCTGACGCGGAAGTTGGTGAGTTGCTTGGTGCGCGTGGCGTTCACCACGAGGTCGTTGTCACGGTTGTGGATGCCCACGACCATGCCTTCGTACACCGGGTCATTGGCGCGCACGAACATGCGGCCTCGATCGTCGAGCTTGCCCAGGGCGTAGTTGAAGATTTCGCCATCGTCCATGGAGATCAGCACGCCGTTCTTGCGGCCCTCGATCTCTCCTTTGTGGGCCTCGTAGCTGTCGAAGATGTTGGATATCAAACCTGAGCCGCGCGTGAGGTTCAGGAACTCGTTGGTAAAGCCAATCAGCCCGCGTGCAGGAATGCGGTACTCCAGGCGCACGCGGCCTCTGCCGTCTGGCTCCATGTTGAGCAGATCGCCCTTGCGCTCGCCGAGCGCCTGCATCACGCCACCCTGGTGCTGCTCTTCAATGTCGGCTGTGACCATTTCTATGGGCTCATGGCGCTCACCACCCACATCGCGAAATACCACGCGCGGCTTGGACACAGCCAGCTCGTAGCCCTCGCGGCGCATGTTTTCCAACAATATGGTCAGGTGCAGTTCGCCCCGGCCCGAGACCTCGAACACACCCTCTTCGTCGGTTTCCTTCACACGCAGTGCGACGTTGTGCTGCAGCTCTTTTTGCAGCCGATCCCAAATTTGACGGCTGGTGACGAACTTGCCTTCCCGACCAGCCAGCGGGCTGGTGTTGACGCAGAAGTTCATGGTCAGCGTGGGTTCATCGACCTTCAGCATCGGCAGCGGAGCTGGCGTGATGGGGTCGGTCACGGTCACGCCAATGCCAATATCGGCAATGCCATTCACGAGCACGA
Source organism: Comamonadaceae bacterium (assembly GCA_027483665.1). Classification (GTDB taxonomy): domain Bacteria; phylum Pseudomonadota; class Gammaproteobacteria; order Burkholderiales; family Burkholderiaceae_C; genus JAIXUC01. Next base: position 124,812 of record JAIXUC010000025.1, read on the forward strand.
TGTCGCCAGGGCCAGCCTCGGTCACTTGCACGCGGTCCAGGCCGTGGAAGGTCAAAACTTGGTTGATGCGGCCTTTGACAGCCTTGCCGTCTGTCCCTTCCATGACCATGACGTCCATCATGGGTTTGATGGTGCCGGCACTGATCCGGCCTACGCCGATACGACCCACGAAGGTGGAGAAGTCGAGCGCCGAGATTTGCAACTGCAGCGGTGCTTCTGGGTCCCCGCTGTTGGCGGGCACGTGCTGCAACACGGTGTCGAACAGCGCCGACATATCTGGGCCCCACTGCTCCCCTTGACCGCCCTGCTCCATGGACGACCAGCCGTTGATGCCCGAAGCGAAGACAACGGGGAAGTCAAGCTGTTCGTCGGTGGCACCCAGCTTGTCGAACAAGTCGAAGGCGGCGTTGACCACGTGGTCGGGCCGGGCACCAGGCTTGTCCACCTTGTTCACCACCAAGATCGGGCGCAAGCCCAAAGCCAATGCCTTCTTCGTGACGAAGCGGGTTTGCGGCATCGGGCCTTCTTGCGCGTCGATCAGCAGCAGAACCCCGTCCACCATCGAGAGCGCACGCTCGACTTCGCCGCCAAAGTCCGCGTGGCCGGGCGTGTCGACGATGTTGATGTGCGTGCCCTTCCAGCTGACAGCGCAGTTCTTGGCCAAGATGGTGATGCCGCGTTCACGCTCGATGGCGTTGTTGTCCATCACCGTGTCCACCACCTTTTCGTGGTCTGCAAATGTGCCGGACTGGCGCAGCAGTTGGTCCACCATGGTGGTCTTGCCATGGTCGACGTGGGCAATGATGGCGATGTTGCGGATTTGCTTTCTCATGGGTTCGCTTTCAAGATGTGCTGGATTTCGATGGGGCTCAGCAGCCGCCCCGGTATCAGTTCGCCTGCTCGGATGTGGGCACTGCCCAAAAGAGCGTGTGGGTTTTGGCCGTACACCGCCACTTGATCGGCGTCCGGCCAAGGGCCGCGTCGGCGGAGGCCGCTGAGAAAGCGTGCAGCATCCTCGGGTGCCAACGTGACCACGGTGTGTCGGTGCAGCAAAGCATCGACTGGGCGCAGACTAGCGATGCGTTCGTCTTCGCTCATGTCCTGTAATTCCGCCAGCGTGATGCAATCAGCCAGGCAAAAGCCGCCGGTCTCCACGCGGCGCAGCAGGCTCAGGTGCGCGCCACAACCCAGGGCCTCGCCGATGTCTTCAGCCAAGGTTCGGATGTAGGTTCCTTTGCTGACCGTGGTTCGCAGCCGCAACGCACTGGGTGCAGGAAGTTCACCCAAGACTTCGATGGTCAAGTCGTGCACCACGACCGAGCGCGCTTGCCGCTCGACGGTTAACCCCTCGCGCGCGTAGTCGTACAGCGGCCGTCCGTCTTTTTTGAGCGCGCTGTGCATCGGGGGCGTCTGCTCAATATGGCCAAGAAAACGCTGGCGCACTTGCTCGATCGCGTCCGCGCTCAAGTGCACCGGACGCTGCTGCAAAGGCTCGCCTTCAGCGTCAGCCGTGGTGGTGGTCTGACCCAGCTGCGCGACGGCTTCGTAAGTCTTGTCGGCGTCCAGCTGCAACTGACTGAACTTGGTAGCAGCGCCAAAGCAAAGGGGCAAGACGCCAGTGGCCAATGGATCAAGTGTGCCGGTGTGACCAGCTTTTTCAGCGCGCAGCAGCCATTTCACTTTTTGCAGAGCGTCGTTACTCGACAGACCAAGGGGTTTGTCCAGCAACAAGACGCCGTTCACAGCCCTGCGAACCACGCGCTGTTTCTGCGCGGGTTTGCCTGATGCCGCCGTTGCTTGGCGATGTTGCGCTGATGAGTCGGTTGCCAGCATGAAAGCGGTGTGATCGCTGCGGGTGGGTGGGGTGGGCTGCCAAGGCCCTTCCCAAACACGTCGGAAGCAAACCCTGGCGTGGCGGATCAGTCTTCTTTGGCGCGGGAAGACACAGCCTTGGCAATCAGGGCGTTCATGTCGGCTGCGCGCTCGGTAGTCCGGTCAAACAAGAAATGCAAAGTGGGGACGGTGTGAATGTGCAGGCGCTTGAACAAGCCATTGCGCAAAAAGCCGGCCGCCTGGTTCAGCGCGTCTTGCGTGGCCTGGGTATCGCCATTCAAAACGCTGAAATACACCTTGGCATGCGCGTAGTCGGGCGTTACTTCGACTGCCTGCAAGGTCACCATCCCCACACGCGGGTCTTTCAACTCGCGCGCAATCAGCTCGGTCAGATCACGTTGGATCTGATCTGCCACGCGGATGCCGCGGTTGGGTGTGGTGGACTTGCGGGCTGGCATGTGCAGGGCTAGAGCTTGCGGGCTGGAGCTTGCGGGCTTAGAGCGTGCGCGCCACTTCCTTGATTTCAAAGAACTCCAACTGGTCGCCTTCGACGATGTCGTTGTAGCCCTTGATGTTCAAGCCGCACTCGAAGCTTTCCTTGACTTCGCGGGCGTCGTCCTTGAAGCGCTTGAGGCTTTCCAGCTCGCCGGTGAACACCACCACGTTGTTGCGCAACAAGCGCAGCCGCGCCGAGCGCCGCACCACACCCGAGGTGACCATGCAACCTGCAATCGCGCCGATCTTGCTGACGCGGAAAACCTGACGAATTTCCGCGGTGCCGATGACTTCTTCCTTTTTGTCTGGCGTCAACATGCCCGACATGGCCGCTTTCAGCTCATCGACCGCGTCATAGATGATGTTGTAGTAGCGCAGGTCGATGCCATTGCCTTCGGCCAGCTTGCGCGCACCTGCGTCGGCGCGCGTGTTGAAGCCGATGATGACCGCCTTGGATGCGATGGCCAAGTTGACGTCGGACTCGCTGATCCCGCCCACAGCGGAGTACACCAATTGCACCTTGACCTCGTCGGTCGAGAGCTTGAGCAGCGACTGCGCCAGCGCCTCTTGCGAGCCCTGCACATCGGCCTTCACGATGATGGGCAGCAACTTCACTTCACCGGCAGTCATGCTGTCGAACATCGTCTCGAGCTTGGCGGCTTGCTGCTTGGCCAGCTTGGTGTTGCGGAACCTGCCAGCGCGGTAAGTGGCGATCTCACGTGCTCGGCGCTCGTCGGACATCACCATGAACTCATCGCCCGCCTGCGGCACTTCGGTCAGGCCCTGAATTTCCACTGGAATGGAAGGACCAGCGGACTTGATGGACTTGCCGTTCTCGTCGAGCATGGCGCGCACGCGGCCGTAGGTCTGACCGGCCAGTACCACGTCGCCAGTCTTGAGCGTGCCCGACTGCACCAGAATGGTCGCCACGGGGCCGCGGCCTTTGTCGAGTTTGGCTTCGATCACCAAGCCCTTGGCCATGGCGTCGACTGGGGCGCGCAACTCCAAGACCTCGGCTTGCAGCAACACTTGCTCCAACAGCTGGTCCACGCCCTGCCCGGTTTTTGCCGACACACCGACGAATGGCGACTCACCGCCGAACTCTTCAGGCACCACTTCCTCGGCCACCAACTCGCTTTTCAGGCGCTCGGTGTTGGCTTCGGCCTTGTCGATCTTGTTCATCGCCACCACGATGGGAACGCCTGCGGCCTTGGCGTGCTTGATGGCCTCGCGCGTTTGCGGCATGACGCCGTCGTCTGCCGCCACCACCAAAATAACGATGTCAGTGGCCTTGGCCCCCCGAGCGCGCATGGCCGTGAATGCCTCGTGTCCAGGTGTGTCCAGGAAAGACACCATGCCACGCGGAGTCTCCACGTGATAAGCGCCAATGTGTTGGGTAATGCCGCCCGCTTCGCCGGAGGCCACTTTGGCGCGGCGGATGTAGTCCAACAGTGAGGTCTTGCCGTGGTCGACGTGGCCCATGACCGTCACCACGGGGGCGCGCGGCAAGGCTACCGACACCTGCTGGGACACCTCTTCGTCGGTGAAAGCTTCCGGGTCGTCCAGCGCAGCGACGATGGCCTTGTGGCCCATCTCTTCGACCACGATCATGGCTGTGTCTTGATCCAAAGGCTGGTTGATGGTGACCATCTGACCGAGCTTCATGAGATGTTTGATGACCTCTGAAGACTTCACTGCCATCTTGTGTGCCAACTCAGCCACGGTGATGGTCTCGGGCACATGAACTTCCAAAGCTCGGAATTCCGCGCTGACTTGTTGTGAATGGTCGTCACGGTCGCGCTCTGAGCCACGGCGTCCACGCGGGCCAGCGCGCCAACTGTTGCGGCCGACACCACCGCTGGAGTCGCCGCGGGTCTTGATTTCTTTCTTCTTGGCCGGGTCACCAGCCCAGCTCGACGACAACTTGGCCGACTTGACCTCTTTGTTGCCGTCTGCTGCCGGTGCGCCCGGGCGCGCTGTGGTGGCGGTTCCCGCGGGCTTGTGCAAAGTGCCCTTGATGGCAGGCTTGACTTCTGCAACAACGGGCTTGGGTTCTTCTGGTTTCTTGACCACCTGAGCGCGCTTGGACGCGTTCATCATGGCGCGAATGGCTTCAGCCTCTGCCAGCGCATTGCGCCTGCGGCTGTCCAAATCACGGGCACGCTCTGCCTCGTCGTCAGACTGAGCCTTCGCTTTGCGAGTCTTTTCGGCAGCAACTTCTGCTGCGGCCAAGGCTGCTGCCTCGGCTTGGGCTTTGTCCTCTGCAGCTGCTGCGTCAGCAGACTGGGCTGATTTGGCGCTGGCCGCCGCTAACTTGGCTTTGCTGGCAGCATCTGCAGCCGCGGCAGCCAGTTCCTTGGCCTCGTGTTCTTCACGAACCCGACGCTTTTCAGCCAATTCTTCTTCCTGCCTGCGAATCAACTCGGCTTGTCGGCGGGCTTCCTCTTCCCGCCTGGCCAACTCAGCCTCGTCAATGAGGGGCGCAGAAGGCATCGACGCCGCCTGCACAACCGCCGGTGGCTCTGGGGCTTCAACACCCTCAGCAGCGTCGTCTCGCCGAATGAAAGTGCGCTTTTTGCGCACCTCCACCTGGATGGTGCGCGCCCTGCCGGTGGCATCAGCCTGTTTGATTTCGCTGGTGGATTTCTTCACCAGGGTGATCTTTTTGCGCTCGCCAGGCGCTGTTCCATGGCTGGCCTGCAGGTGACTCAGCAGCTTTTGCTTGTCTGTATCGCTCAGCGGATCGCTGGCGGCCAACTTGTTGACGCCGGCAGCGCGCAGCTGCTCGATCAGCGTTTCAGCGGACTTCTTGAGTTCGGTTGCAAACTCGGCGACTGTCGTACTGGACATGTGTGTTTTGACCTTTCATGGCCGTTACGCTTGAGGGGTGGCAGAGGCTTCGTCACTGGTAAACCAGTGCTCGCGGGCCTTCAAGATCATGGCGCGAGCTTCGTCCGCCCCTTGACCCGTCATTTCGGTCAGTTCGTCGACGGCCAAATCAGCCAGATCGTCTCGGGTGTTGATGCCGCCCTCGGCCAGCTTCACCATCAGTTCCGGCGTGATGCCTTCCAGATCACGCAGATTTTGAGAGACGGCTTCCGCCCCCTCTTCACGGGCGATTTCCATCGTGAGCAGGGAGTTTTTAGCGCGCGAACGCAGCTCGTTCACGGTGTCTTCGTCGAAGGTGTCGATTTCCAACATTTCCTGAATCGGCACATAGGCGATTTCTTCCAGGCTGGTGAAGCCTTCTTCAATCAGGATGTCGGCGACTTCTTGGTCAACGTCGAGCTTTTCCATGAACAGCGTGCGAATGGCGCCTGACTCACTGGCCTGCTTTTGTGCCGACTCAGCCGCGTCCATGATGTTGATCTTCCAACCCGTGAGGTCGGAAGCCAGGCGCACGTTCTGCCCGCCGCGGCCAATGGCAATGGCCAAGTTCTCTTCGTCCACCACCACGTCCATGGCGTGACGCTCTTCGTCCACGACGATCGACGACACGTTGGCGGGTGCGAGCGCGCCGATAACAAACTGTGCTGGGTCTTCACTCCACAGCACGATATCTACGCGCTCACCGCCCAACTCGTTGGTAACGGCGTTGACCCGACTGCCACGCACGCCCACGCAAGTGCCGATGGGATCGACGCGTTTGTCGTGGGAAATGACTGCAATCTTGGCGCGGGAGCCTGAATCGCGGGCACACGATTTGATCTCCAGCAGTCCTTGCTCAATTTCGGGCACTTCCTGGCGGAACAACTCGATCATGAATTCGGGCGCGGAGCGCGACAGGATGATGGGCGCGCCACGCAGCGTCAGGTCGACCTCCATGATCATGGCGCGTACCCGGTCACCTGTACGCAGGTTTTCCTTGGCCATCATTTCGCTTCGGCGCAGCCGACCTTCGACGCGGCCCGACTCGACGATCAGATCGCCTTTGTCCATGCGCTTGACCGTGCCGACAAAAATCTTCTCGCCGCGGGACATGAAGTCGTTGAGCAGCATCTCGCGCTCGGCATCGCGAATTTTCTGCAAGATCACCTGCTTGGCAGCCATCGCGCCGATGCGGCCGATGGGCATCGACTCCACGCCTTCTTCGATGAACTCGCCCTCTTCGACATCAGCCACCCGTTCAAGGGCGTCCATGAGGAGCTCTTCGGCATCAGGGTTTTGCAGGCCAGCGCTGTCGGGCACGACCAGCCAGCGGCGAAAGGTTTCGTAATCGCCCGTATCGCGGTCGACCGCTACGCGAATGTCAACTTCGCCTGAGTAGAGCTTTTTGGTAGCCTGGGCCAGCGCCAATTCAACGGCGTTGAACACCACTTCGCGCTCGACGTTTTTTTCACGCGAGATCGCATCGACCAACATCAGCATTTCTCGATTCATGTCCTCAACCTCCTGATCAGACTTTGTCTGCCATTTCGTCTGGCGCCGGCTTGCGTCCGCGCCCCTTGAAGTCCACGATGGGCGCCAAGCGCGCATCTTTCAACTCATCCAACCGAAAACTCAAAACCTGCGTCGCTGCCACCACTTTTTTGCGAGCCGGGCGCTTGCCAGGTACCGATGGCGGCTCTTCTTGCCAAGTGATTTGCCAGGGCGAAGGGCCCTCGGTCCCCCCCTGCAAATCGACGGCTTCTGTCCGCTCCAGCGTCCCTCGGAACTTGCGCCTTGATGCGTGGACCACGCCACTTGCAGCCGATCCAAGGGGAGCCCTTAGCGTGATGTCGATGACCTCACCAACAAAGCGTTCGAAGTCGGCGGGAGTACGCAGCGGTCGATCAATGCCAGGCGATGACACCTCTAGGCGCCTGTACTCAACCAAACCTGCCTCCAGCGCAAACTGCAACTGCCGGGTCACCCGCTCGCAGTCTTCTACCGTCACCATCGGATGCTCCAGCTGACCAGCGCTCCAAGGCCAGTCAATGGTGATGCGCAACAAGCCCCCAGCAGACCTTTCAAGGTCCACCAAGTCGTAACCAAGGCCGGTCACGGTTTGTTGAGCGATATCCTGCAGTGCCAAGGTGTCCGATGCGGTGTTGCGAGCCAGGCCCGAAGCGGTTGCTTCAAAAGCGATCGGCCAAAAAAAACGGGCGGTTGGTATCCGCCCGATTGGTCGAAAAACCGCGATTATAGGGCGCGTGGGATGCCTCAGTCAGCCTGATCTGACGATTGCACCAGATCGAGGCTGGCTGCCAGCAACCGCTGCGTGTAAGGATGCTGGGGCCTTTGCAGAACCTGGTCTACCTCTCCCACTTCAACGGCTTCGCCATCTTTGAGCACCATGACCTCGTGCGCCATGGCTGCCACCACAGCCATATCGTGCGTGATGAGCAAGTAGCTTAAGTCCCGCTCCGACTGAAGCCGCGCCAGGAGCCGCAAAATTTGGCGCTGCACGGTCACGTCCAAAGCGCTGGTGGGTTCGTCGAGCACCAAGACCTGTGGCTCCACCACCAAAGCCCGGGCGATGGCGATGCGCTGGCGTTGCCCACCAGAGAACTCATGCGGGTAGCGCAGCAACAAGCCTGGATGGAGCGATTCCGGCAACCCCACGTTCTCCAAAGCCGCCAAAACCCTGGCCTGTCGCTCAGCTCGACTGAGCTCTGGGTGGTGTATGCGAAGGCCCTCGCCCACAATCTCTTCGATGCTCATGCGCGGCGACAGCGCTCCAAATGGGTCTTGAAAAACAACCTGGACTGCGCGCCGCTGCCCCGGACCTGAGGCCCACGGCTGACCATGCACGCTGACCTCGCCCCCAAAGGCAACCAGATTCAAGGCTGCCAAGGCCAAGGTAGATTTACCGGAACCCGACTCGCCCACCACACCCAGGGTTCGGCCTGGAGCCAAGGAAAAAGCCACGCCCTGCAAGGCTTGAAAACGCCCGCTTTTGAACCAGCCCTTGATTCCAGGCTGGCGCACGGGGTACTCCACTGCCAGCGCATGGGCGGCCAATACAGCAGGTGCTGGTGTCGCCGGCATGAGCGAAGCGTCAACCGACGCATGGGGGGCCAACTCGCGCCGGGGCTGGCTGTCGAGCAGCATCCGTGTGTAGGCGTGCTGCGGATGTGAAAAAACGAGCCGCACCTCGCCTTGTTCCACCACGCGCCCCTGGGACATCACCACGACGCGATTGGCAAAGCGGCGCACCAACGGCAGGTCGTGCGTGATGATGAGCACCGCCATGTTGTGCTGGCGTTGCAAGTCGGCCAACAGATCAAGAATCTGCCCGCGCAGACTCACGTCCAGAGCGGTGGTGGGCTCGTCGGCCAGCAGCAGACGTGGCTGACAGGCCAGTGCCATGGCGATCATGGCGCGCTGGCGTTGCCCGCCCGAGAGTTGATGGGGGAACTGTGCCGAACGGCGTTTTGGCTCCGGTATGCCTGTCTGCGCCAGCAGCTCGATGGCCGCGTCTGTGGCTTGTCTTCGCGTGAAGGCGCGTTTGAGCTCCAGCACTTCTGCAATCTGGTCACCCACGCTCAGCACGGGGTTCAGCGCGGTCATGGGCTCTTGAAAAATCATGGCGATGCGGTCGCCGCGAACCTGGAGCAGGCTGCGCTCATCGAGCCGCAACAGGTCTTGGCCCTCAAACAGGGCTTGCCCGCTGAGGTTCGCATCTGGCAGCAGTCGCAGCAACGCCAGTGCGCTCACGGTTTTGCCAGAGCCAGACTCGCCGACCAGGGCCACGCGCTCGCCGGCCTGAACCGTAAAGCTCAGGTCGCGCACGACTGCGTGACCGGCGAAGGCCACCCCAAGGTTGCGCACATCCAATAGCGGGCGCGCTGCGTCTGGCGCATGGCTCATGTGAATCCCCGTGTCTGGGCCGGTGGCACTTGCAAAGATTCCGCTTCAGCAGGCGGCAGCGGCGGAGCAGGTTCCGTGTCCACCTTGCGGGGGTCCAGCGCGTCGCGCAGTGCATCGCCCATGAACGTCAACAGCAGCAGCGTGCCGACCAAGACGCAAAAAGTAGACAAAGAAATCCACCAAGCGTCGATGTTGTTTTTGCCCTGCGCGAGCATTTCGCCCAGTGACGGTGTGCCCGGTGGGACGCCCAGCCCCAAAAAGTCGAGCGATGTCAGCGCCAAAATCGCCCCGCTCATGCGAAACGGCAGGAAGGTCACCACCGGCGTCAGGCTGTTGGGCAGCACATGCCGCCACATGATCTGCCAACTGCTCAAGCCCATGGCCCGGGCCGCGCGCACGTAGTCGAGCTGGCGGTTGCGCAAAAACTCGGCCCGGACGTAGTCGGACAGCCCCATCCAGCCAAACAAGCTCAGCAAAATCAGCAGCAAAGCCACGCTGGGCTGGAAGATCGCTGCAAAGATGATCAGCAGGTACAGCTCTGGCATGGAGCCCCAGACTTCGGTGAAGCGCTGAAAGGCGAGGTCGGTCTTGCCGCCAAAAAAGCCCTGCACGGCACCAGCCGCCACGCCAAGCACCACGCCCACGGCGGTCAGCGCCAATGCAAACAACACCGAAACCCGAAAGCCGTAGAGCAGTTGTGCCAAGACGTCGCGTCCGCGGTCGTCGGTTCCGAGCCAGTTGTCGGAAGTGGGCCCGGCCGGGTTGGGCGAGGCCGCAAAGTAGTTGATGGTGCGGTGGTGGTAAGGGTTGGGCGGGAACACAGCCCAATTGCCAGGCTTGGCGAACTGCTCGCGAATGAAGGGATCCAGATAGTCGGTTGGCGCGTCGAAGTCACCGCCGAAGACGGTTTCTGGCAGGTCTTGAACCAAGGGGAAATAGGTTTTGCCCTGGTAATGCGCCACCAACGGGCGGTCGTTGGAGAGCAGCTCAGCCATGCAGCTGAGCAAGACCGCGACCACAAACAGACACAAGCTCCAGTAGCCCAGGCGATTGCGTCGGTAACGCAGCCAGGCACGTCGCCAAGGCCCGGCGCTGGGCCGGCGGGCGGACGCCCCAGATAGCAGATCGGTGGCTTCAGTCGAACTTGACACGCGGGTCCACCCAAACGTAGCAAAGGTCACTGATGAGCTTGGTAAACAAGCCGATCAACGTGAAAAGGTAGAGCGTGCCGAGCACCACCGGGTAATCGCGCCGAATGACGGACTCGTAAGCCAGCAGGCCCAGACCATCCAGCGAGAACAGGGTTTCAATGAGCAAGGAGCCCGCAAAAAAAGCGCCCACGAAAGCCGCTGGAAACCCGGTGACGATGGGAATCAGCGCATTGCGCATGACGTGACGCCACAACACACGTCGTTCCGTCAAGCCTTTGGCGCGGGCCGTCAGGACGTATTGCTTGCGAATCTCTTCCAGGAATGCGTTTTTGGTCAGCATGGTCGTCACTGCAAAAGCGCCCACCACACTGGCAGTTACCGGCAAAGTGATGTGCCACAGGTAGTCGACCACCTTGGCTCCCCAGCTCAGCTCGGCCCAGTTGGACGACGTCAAGCCACGCAGGGGAAACCACTGCAACTGTCCCCCAAACACCACCAGCAAGGCCACGCCCAGCACGAAGCCAGGAATGGCATAACCAATCAACACGATGAGGCTGGTGGCTGCGTCGAACCGAGTGCCTGCGCGAACCGCTTTGGCAATGCCCAAGGGGATGGAGATGAGGTAGCTCAGGAAAAATGTCCACAGCCCCAGGCTGATGGATACCGGCAGCTTCTCCCACACCAGTTGAGACACCGGCTTGTTCTGGAAAAAGCTCTGGCCTAAGTCGAAACGGGCGAACTGCACCAGCATTTGCCAGAAGCGTTCGTGGGCTGGCTTGTCAAAGCCATACAGGGCTTTGATTTGTTCCAGGCGCTTGGGGTCCACGCCCTGCCCACCGCGATAGCTGATGCCCGCGCCCTCGGCGCCAGTGCCGCCACCTGCAGCGCGCGCTTCGGCGATGTACTGCTCCACCGGCCCACCTGGCACGAACTGCACGACTGCAAAGGTGACCAGCAGCACACCCAAGAGCGTAGGCACCATCAACAACAGCCGCTTGACAACGTAGGACCACATGATGGTTCTGCTCAGTTGACCTAGGGCTTGGCGGAAGAAGCGGATGCCGCTTGCGCTTGAGCAGACTTGGCCCACCAGGTGTCGATGGCCCATGCTTCGCCCTGAACGTAGGGCGGCATGGGGCCATCTGGTCGGGCCAAGCGCCAGTCGTTGTAAGCCATGCGGTGCGTGCCAGCAGTCCACTGCGGAACCAGCACATGGCTGTGGGCGATCACGCGCTCCAAGGCACGACAAGCTGGCAAGAGCTCGGACAAACTGCGCGCACCGGAAACGCGGGAAATGATGGCGTCAACCGCCGGGTTCTGGATCCCGCTGTGGTTGCCGGAATCCTCTGTTACTGCGGCCTTGCTACCGAACAGGTCGGCGTACTCTTGCCCTGGGCTGTGGGTTCCGGCGTAAGCCAAAGACACCACGTCGAAGTCAAACTTTTGAAGCCGCTGCTGGTAGAGCGCGAAGTCCACTGGCCTAAAGCGAAGCGTAACGCCCAACTTGGCGAGGTTGCGCGCCCAAGGCGCCATCACGCGCGCCCCGGCTTCGTTGCTGTCCAAGTACTCCAGCTCAAATGGCTGCCCCTGGGCGTTGCGCAGCTGGCCGTCTTTTACTTGCCAGCCGGCTTCGCGCAACAAGGCTTGCGCCTGCCGCAAGTTGGCGCGCAGCGAGGAGTCGCCATCGGTGCGCGGTGGCACCGTCATCGGGCCAAACAGGGCTGGTGGCAGAACACCGCGCCACGGTGAAAGCAGCGCCAATTCTTCCGCGTTGGGCGAGCCGGTGGCTTGGCAGTCGGTGTTGCCGAACAAGCCGTTGACTCTTGCGTAGGCGTTGTAGAACATCTGCCGGTTCATCCACTCGTAGTCCAGCGCCAATCCCAGCGCTTGGCGCACGCGAATGTCTTGCAACAGCGGCCTGCGGGTGTTGAGCACGTAGCTCTGAAAACCAGCTGGAAGACGGTGTTTGAACTCGCCTTTGACCAACTCGCCGCTGTCAAAGCGCCGTCCGTTCACACGGCGAGCCCAATCACCCGCCGAGAAGAAGCGCATCAGATCAAACTCACCGGCCTTCAAGGCTTCGAGGCGGGCTGTGTTGTCTTTGTAAATCTTGACGGTGATGCGGTCGAAGTTGGCCGTGCCACGCCGCACGTTCAGGTCACGCGCCCAGTAGTTGGGATCGCGGACATAAGTGATGTCGCGCCCAAAACGCACGGGCCCGATTTTGTAGGGGCCGCTACCGATGGGTATGTCCATCACCACCTCATTGAACGGCTTGGCTTTGCCGTCGACCAGGCCCCAGGCTCTGCTGAAAACAGGCAGACCGCCCACGGTCAGCGGCAGTTCGCGGTTGGGCCGCTTGAAGCGGTAGCGAACGGTACGCTCACCCAAGACGTCCAGCCCCGCCACGTCTTCAAGGATGGTTTTGTAAGCAGGCGACGTGTGCGGCCCGATGAGCGTTTCGTACGAGTGGCGCACGTCTTCTGCCAGCACCGCAGCGCCGTTGTGAAAGCGTGCCTCTGGCCGCAGGCGAAAGGTGACACTCAGGCCATCGGGCGCCACCGCCACGTCTTCGGCCAGCAAACCATAGGCCGAGCCTGTTTCATCCAGAGAGCCTGTCAGCAGTGTGTCGAACATCAGCGCGGACAAGTAAGCCGGTGCCGAGCCGCGAATGGTGAACGGGTTGTATTTGTCAAAGGTAGAGTCGCGCAGATTGCTCACCAGACGCAGTTCACCGCCCTTGGGAGCTTGCGGGTTCACATAGCCGAAATGCGTGAAGCCGGGTGGGTATTTCAGATCGCCCCAAAGGGCATAGCCGTGTGCCGCCCAGGCGGGCGCCAAGGCAACAGCGAGGCAAAGAAACCACCAACAGCGCATGACACAATTCTGCCCCACGCTGATGGCCTGCAGCAGCTGCGGGACATCAGTGGTTGGCCTTTGCCGCGCAGGTGGCTGCGATCACTCACTCAACCCCCTTTCAGGACGATCACCCCATGGGATTTCTCTCTGGCAAGAAGCTGCTCATCACGGGTGTGCTCTCCAACCGATCCATCGCCTATGGCATTGCGAGAGCCTGTCATGCCCAGGGTGCCGAGTTGGCGTTCAGCTATGTCGGAGAGCGCTTCAAAGACCGCATCACAGCCTTCGCTGCCGAATTTGGCTCCAGCCTGGTGTTTGATTGCGACGTCGGCGACGACGCACAGATCGAGCGCCTGTTTGCCCAGCTCACCGAGCACTGGCCCCGTTTTGACGGCTTCGTGCACGCCATCGGCTACGCCCCGCGCGAGGCCATTGCCGGCGACTTTCTGGACGGCTTCAGCCGCGAGGGTTTCCGAATTGCGCACGACATCAGCGCCTACAGCTTCCCGGCCATGGCCAAGGCTGCCCTGCCCCACCTCAATGACCACGCTGCGTTGCTGACGCTGACCTACCTCGGTGCCGTTCGCCACGTGCCGAACTACAACACCATGGGGCTGGCCAAAGCGAGTTTGGAGGCCAGCGTGCGTTACTTGGCCGAGTCGCTGGGTTCGCAAGGCCGCGGCTTGCGCGCCAACGGCATCAGCGCTGGACCGATCAAGACATTGGCTGCCAGCGGCATCAAGGGCTTCGGCAAGATCTTGAGCGTGGTCGCTGAAACCTCACCCATCCGGCGCAACGTCACCATCGACGACGTGGGCAACGTTGCTGCTTTCCTGCTGAGTGACTTGGCTGCCGGTGTGACGGCCGAAATCACCTACGTAGACGGCGGCTTCAGCCAAGTGGTGGGCGGCATCGCCGAGCCCGCCAGCGGCGACAGCGCATAAAGCTCAAAGTCTCACACAGTCGGCAAAGAAACGCTTCTTGCCGTCTGCGTCGACTTCTTCGACCAAGCCGTGGATGTCTGTCTCGAACCCTGGACACTGGGCGTTGAATTCGCGCGCGAACTTCAGATAGTCGACGATCTTCCGGTTAAAGACTTCACCTGGAATCAACAACGGAATGCCCGGCGGGTAAGGCGTGACCAAGCCCACGGTGATGCGGCCTTCCAGCTCATCGATGGGCACGCGCTCCGTGGTGCGGTGCGCGATGTGCGCAAAGGCGTCGCTGGGCTTCATGGCGGGCTGCAAGTCGCTCAGGTACATCTCGGTGGTTAGCCGGGCGATGTCGTAGCGGGCATAGAGCTCGTGCACCTGCTGGCACAAGTCGCGCAGACCCATGCGCTCGTAGCGGGGATGCGCTCGGCAGAATTCCGGCATGATTTTCCACAGCGGGTGGTTGCGGTCGTACTCGTCTTTGAACTGCTGCAGCGCCGTGAGCAGCGTGTTCCAGCGGCCTTTGGTGATGCCGATGGTGAACATGATGAAGAAGCTGTAGAGCCCGGTTTTCTCCACGATCACGCCGTGCTCAGCCAAAAACTTGGTCACGATGCTGGCTGGAATGCCGGTCTTGGCGAACTTGCCTTGCAGGTCCAGCCCCGGCGTGACGATGGTCGCCTTGATGGGGTCCAACATGTTGAAGCCATCGGCCAACTGACCAAAGCCATGCCATTTGGCAGCGCGCGATTCGCCTTTGATGATCCAGTCGTCGGCGCGGCCCACGCCCTCATCGACCAGCTTGTCTGGGCCCCACACCTTAAACCACCAGTCTTTGCCGTATTCCTCGTCCACCTTGCGCATGGCGCGGCGGAAGTCCAGCGCCTCAGCAATGCTTTCCTCCACCAAAGCCGTGCCGCCGGGTGGCTCCATCATGGCGGCTGCCACGTCGCAGCTGGCGATGATGGCGTACTGTGGGCTGGTGCTGGTGTGCATCAGATAGGCCTCGTTGAAGAGGTGCCTGTCGAGCTGCCGGTTCTGTGAGTCCTGCACCAGCACGTGGCTGGCTTGGCTGATGCCCGCCAGCAGCTTGTGCGTGGATTGGGTGGAAAACACCAGCGCGTCTTTGGGGCGAACGCGGCGCTTGCCCATGGCGTGGTACGGCCCGTAGAACGGGTGAAAGGCAGCGTGCGGCAGCCAGGCTTCGTCGAAGTGCAGGTTGTCCACGTAGCCGTCGAGCAAACCCTTGATGACTTCGGTGTTGTAGATGACGCCGTCGTAGGTGGACTGCGTGAGCGTGAGCACGCGTGGGCGCACGGTCTCGGCGTCAACGCCTTTGAGCAGGGGGTTGGCGCGGATCTTGGCGCGGATAGCCTCGGGCTCGAACTCGCTCTTGGGGATGGGGCCGATGATGCCGAAGTGGTTGCGCGTGGGTTTCAAGAAAACCGGCACCGCGCCGGTCATGATGATGGCGTGCAAGATGGACTTGTGGCAGTTGCGGTCGACCACCACCACATCGCCCGGTGCCACCGTGTGGTGCCACACCATCTTGTTGGAGGTGCTGGTGCCGTTGGTGACAAAGAAGCAGTGATCGGCGTTGAAGATGCGCGCCGCGTTGCGCTCGCTTTGGCCGATGGCGCCATCGTGGTCCAAGAGTTGTCCCAATTCCTCGACCGAGTTGCAGACGTCGGCCCGCAGCATGTTCTCGCCAAAAAACTGGTGAAACATCTGGCCAATGGGCGACTTCAGAAACGCCACGCCGCCCGAGTGCCCGGGGCAGTGCCAGCTGTAAGAGCCGTCTTCGGCGTAGTCCACCAAGGCGCGAAAGAACGGTGGCTGAATGCCCTCCAGGTAAGCCTTGGACTCGCGGATGATGTGGCGCGCCACAAACTCCGGCGTGTCTTCGAACATGTGGATGAAGCCGTGCAGCTCGCGCAGCACATCGTTGGGCAGATGGCGCGAGGTCTTGGTTTCGCCGTACACGTAGATAGGCACATCGGCGTTCTTTCGCCGCACTTCTTCGATGAAGCCGCGCAGCTTGAGCACCACGGGGTCGAGGTCTGGCCCTGGCGTGAACTCTTCGTCGTCGATGGACAGGATGAATGCGCTGGCCCTGGACTGCTGCTGCGCAAACTGCGACAGGTCGCCATAGCTGGTGACGCCCAAAATCTCGAAGCCCTCGGCCTCGATGGCCTGCGCCAAGGCGCGGATGCTCAGGCCCGAGGTGTTCTCGGAGCGAAAGTCCTCGTCGATGATGACGATGGGAAAACGAAACTTCATGGTCACTCCGGGGGGCTTGGGCGGATCGCACCGGGCCCGAGTGGCCCGTTCGGCGCGCGCCAGTGTAAGGATTCAAGTTGCCAAGGCCATGAAGCGTCACTGAATTGAACCAGAATGTCGGCATTCCCCAACGACTCAAGGCGCACAGCATGTGGAGCGACAGCACGATCTGGTGGTTACTGGCTGGTGTGGCGGTGGCAGCAGAAATGGTCACCGGCACTTTTTACCTGCTCATGCTGGCCGTTGGCTTGGCCGCTGGTGCGGTGGCAGCGCACTTGGGTGCGTCCCTCGCGCTGCAAATGGTGGCGGCAGCGGTGATAGGCGGTGGCGCGGTGGCTGCCTGGCATTGGCGTCGGGGTACTCGGCCTGCCGCAGCGCCCGCCGCGTCTAACCGGGACGTGTTGTTGGATGTTGGTGAAACGGTTCAGGTGGCCTATTGGCGCGCCGACGGCCTGACCGATGTGCAACACCGCGGTGCGCGATGGACAGGTCAACTGTCCGACCTGGCCGCCGACCAGCGACACGCGGGCAGCTACCGAATCACCTCAGTGCAGGGCAATCGCCTCGTGCTTGAACCTTTGGGCACCGGCACAGCGCCAGCAGCCCAGCCCTGACTTTGCATCAACCTTCGAAAGGCTCTCCATGGAAATCGCCATCTTGCTGGTCGTCATCGCCGGCATCTTTGTTGTCAGGTCCATCAAGGTTGTGCCGCAGCAGAACGCCTGGGTCGTCGAGCGTTTGGGCAAGTACAACGCTGCGCTCACCCCTGGCCTCAACTTCCTCATACCCTTCATCGACCGCGTGGCCTACAAGCACAGCCTGAAGGAAATTCCTCTGGACGTGCCCAGCCAGGTCTGCATCACGCGCGACAACACGCAGCTGCAGGTCGACGGCATCCTGTACTTTCAGGTGACAGACCCGATGCGTGCCAGCTACGGCTCTTCCAACTACATCGTGGCCGTGACGCAGCTGGCTCAGACCTCGCTGCGCAGCGTGATCGGCAAGCTGGAGTTGGACAAAACTTTCGAAGAGCGCGACATCATCAACGCGCAGGTGGTGCAGGCCATCGATGAGGCGGCGCTCAACTGGGGCGTGAAGGTGCTGCGCTATGAAATCAAAGACCTCACCCCACCCGCAGAAATCTTGCGCAGCATGCAGGCACAGATCACGGCAGAGCGTGAAAAGCGCGCCTTGATCGCCGCTTCTGAGGGCCGCAGGCAAGAGCAGATCAACATCGCGACAGGCGAGCGTGAAGCCTTCATTGCCCGCTCTGAAGGTGAAAAGCAGGCAGCCATCAACAACGCGCAGGGTGAAGCGGCTTCTATTTCTGCGGTGGCCGAAGCCACAGCATTGGCCATTGAACGCATCGCAGCCGCCATCCGCCAGCCCGGCGGCGACCTGGCCGTGCAGTTGAAAGTGGCCGAACGCGCTGTAGACGCTTTTTCCAAGGTGGCTGCCGACTCCACCACCACACTGGTGGTGCCTGCCGACATGGCCCATGTGTCCAGTCTCATCACCTCGGCCATGAAGATGGTCCAGGCCGCTGGCCGCGGCAACGCTTGACGGATTGGCCGCCATGTCGTCCGCTGACAACCTGCTCAACGTGCTCGGTGGAGAACTGCAAGCCTGCTCTTTCGACCCCTTGACGGGCTATCTGCGCGATGGCTGCTGCCAGACCGACGAGCAAGACGCTGGCAGCCATTTGCTTTGCGCGCGAGTCACCGAAGCGTTCCTGCGCTTTTCTCTGTCGCGCGGCAACGACCTCGTCACGCCGCGGCCCCAATGGCGTTTTCCAGGGCTCAAACCAGGAGACCGCTGGTGCCTGTGCGTCAACCGCTGGAAAGAGGCTTGGCAAGCAGGGCTTGCACCCCCCGTCGTTCTCGAAGCCACCCACGCCAAAGTGTTGGACACCATCGACCTCTCGGTATTGAAGCAACACGCCTGGCACGGACGCACTGAGAGCCACTGATAGAATTTTGGGCTTCGGAGAGGTGGATGAGCGGTTTAAGTCGCACGCCTGGAAAGCGTGTGAAGGGTAAAACCTTCCGCGGGTTCGAATCCCGCCCTCTCCGCCAGAAAGCATCAGGCCAAAACCCCCGCAGGTGATCCACCCTCGGGGGTTTTGTGTTTTCTAGGCTCAGCGCTTTCGGGCTTCAGTGGCTTGGCCCCTGGTGACAAGCACACGCCTCCCCATGCGCCGCTGACACCAGTTCTTCCAAGATGCCGCAGGGCTGGCCTTCATGGGTTTCAGCGCAGCGGGCTCTGAGTTGGAGCAGTTGCTTCTCCAGCGCCTGCATGCTTTTCAGGCGGGCGCGGACGCGGGCGAGTTGTTCGTCCACCAGTTGGTTGGCATCTGCGCAGTGCGCATCGGGCGAGTCCACGAAGCCAAGCAGGCGTTGCACGTCGGCCAGGGGCATGTCGAGCGCCCGGCAGTGCCGAATGAACGACAAGCGTTGCAGGTGGCTGGCCTGGTAGTCACGGTAGCCGTTGCTGCGCCGCGCGGGTTCTGGCAGCAAACCCAGCTTTTCGTAGTAGCGAATGGTTTCTGGGTCTACGCCGGTGGCGTTTGCCAAGTCTTTGATTTGCATAGCCGGGTGCCCTTCAGCTTTGGGTGCTTGACACTGTAGTCACTTCAAGGTTTCCAATGCAGCCATCTGTAGGAGAAACCATGTCGGCCCATTGCTGTGACCACGAAGCGCCCGCCAAAGCAAGCATCCTCGACCTGCCCCGCTACCGGCGGGTGCTGTGGGTCGCACTGGTCGTCAACGCGGCCATGTTTTTGGTGGAGATTAGCGCCGGCTTGCAGGCCGGTTCCCTCTCGCTGTTAGCGGATGCGATCGATTTCGCGGGAGATGCCTTGAACTACGGCGTGTCCCTGGCCGTTCTGGCGTCGGCGCTGGCTTGGCGGGCGCGCGCAGCCGTCCTGAAGGCCCTGTGCATGATGGGTTTCGGGCTTTATGTGCTGGGGGCTGCCCTGTGGTCGGTCTGGCACGGTGGCGTGCCGCAGGCCGCCACGATGGGCGTGGTGGCGCTGATTGCACTGGTGGCCAACATCGCCGTGGCTTGGATGCTCTATGCCTTTCGCGAAGGTGATGCCAACATGCGCAGCGTCTGGCTGTGCTCACGCAACGACGCCATCGGCAACGTGGCCGTGTTCATCGCCGCCTTGGGCGTGTTCGGCACCGGCTCGGCTTGGCCAGACTTGGTCGTGGCCAGCTTGATGGCGGCGCTGGCGCTGCATGGCGGCTGGCTGGTCTTGCGCCAGGCCAGACAAGAACTGGCGCAGTGAACCGCTGGGCTCTACCTGCCAGCGTCGTCGCCCGTTTGCAGGCTCAGGGCGTCATCCCAGTCGTCGCCTTGATGCGGCTCCATGCGTCGCGAGCAGCTTCTTTCGCGCGCTCCCAACTCAGGGAGGAGGTGCCCCGGTGTTGATCCCATTCCTTGGCCATGTCAGTTTCTACCTCGTCAAACGGGCGACCTGAAAAGCGGTGGTGTGCGCCAGCCCCAAAGGCATAGGCCGGACCAAAGTCTGCAAAGCTGGCACCAGCGAGCATGTAAGGACGATGCACATAAGCGCCGCGCCAATAGTCGGCCTCGGCGTCGATGTCGATCTTTGGTGGAGATCCATCGTGCACCGCTTCTTCGGCCACCTCGCGGGCCGCCTCGCCTGCAACGATGGGGCCGACTCCGTCTGGCGCTGCGTTCGTTTGGGAGCCCTTGGTGTCTGGGCGGGCTGGTTTGACGTAGCTGGATGTCATGACAGCGTCCTTCTAGGGTTGAGGTTGGCGGATCTTCGGCGGTTGAATCCGAAGCGGGAGACCGCATGGTTCCCCGTTGGCGCCCTTGGGTCTGTTCGCTTGAACACATCAACACCGGCTAGCCCTGCGCGGGTGAGAAGTACAGTCGGTCGACCTCCACCATGACCGCCTCGCTCACCACCCTGCGCCTATCGCTGGTGCCCTTCTCCACCGCGGATGCCGCTTGGGTCTTGGCACTGCTCAACGACCCCGGCTTCATTCAGCACATCGGAGACCGCGGGGTTCGCACCGAAGCCGAGGCGCTTGCCTATACACAGAACGGTCTCTTCTTCGGCATGTCCGCCGACGGTTTCGGGTTGCGCAAGATGGTTATGCGCGACAGCGGATCAGCGGTGGGCGTGTGCGGTCTGCTGCGACGCGCGCACCTGGAAGGGCCAGACCTGGGCTACGCGCTGCTGGCGGCTCACGTTGGCCTCGGCTTAGCGAGCGAAGCGGCCCAGGCGATGCTGGAGGTGGCTTGGCAGGTGCATGGCTTGCATCGGGTACTGGCCATCGTGGAGCCGACCAATCACCGGTCCATTCGGCTGCTGCGCGGGCTGGGGTTTGTGCCTGCGGATAGGTCCTCGGCCGAACCATCGGGTTCAGACCCGCCACTGGCCCCGGTGCTGAGCCTGTATGCGCTGGAGCGCCCGGGGCTGCCTGCGCTCCACCCCTCTCCCATGCTTCCTCTCACGCATCCAACAAGGTCTTGACCTGCTGCAAGGCAGCCGGGTCTTCCATGGTCGTGAGGTCACCGGGGTCGCGGCCTTCGCACACGGCTTGCAAAGCGCGGCGCAGCAGTTTGCCGCTGCGGGTTTTGGGCAGTAGGTTGACCACGTAAACGCGGGCTGGGCGGGCCACGGCACCCAGTTGCTGGTCCACGGTTTTCATGATGTCGACTTCGAGCTTCAGCCGGGCATCAGCGTCTTCCACGGCCCGGGCGTCTTTCACCACCACAAAGGCCACGGCCACCTGGCCCTTGAGCGCATCGGCCACACCCACCACTGCCACTTCGGCTACTTGGGGATGGCTGGAAATGCTTTCTTCGATCTCGCGCGTACCCAGCCGGTGCCCGGCGACGTTGATCACGTCGTCGGTGCGCCCGAGGATGAAGTAGTAGCCGTCTTCGTCGCGAATGCCCCAGTCGAAGGTGCTGTAGAGCTCTTGGCCCGGAATGCTGCGCCAGTAGGTTTTCACAAAGCGCTCGTCGTCGCGCCAAACGGTTTGCATGCAGCCCGGCGGCAGCGGCCCTTCAATGGCCACCACGCCCTTTTGGTGGGCGCCGGTCAGCTCGGCCCCGGTGTTCTCGTCGATCAGCTTCACCCGATAGCCGTACATGGGCACGCCAGGGCTGCCGAACTTGGAGGGGGCTTTTTCCACGCCGTTGGCGATGGTCAGGATGGGCCAGCCGGTCTCGGTTTGCCAGTAGTTGTCGATGATGGGAACGCGCAGGCTGTCGGCCACCCAGCGCGCGGTGGTTTCGTCCAAGGGCTCACCGGCCAGATACAGCGCCTTCAGGCTGGAGATGTCGTAGCGTTGTAGCCAAGCCGGGTCTTGCTTGCGCAACACCCGAACAGCGGTGGGCGCGCTGAACATGCGCGTGACCTTGTAGCGCTCCACGAGTTGCCACCAAATGCCAGCGTCTGGCCGTATAGGTAGACCCTCATACAAGATAGTGGCCATGCCAGCGATGAGCGGCCCATAGACGATGTAGCTGTGGCCCACCACCCATCCGATGTCGGAGGTGGAGAAGTAGGTCTCGCCGACCTTCGCCTCAAAAATGTACTTCATGCTGGCGGCCAGCGCCACGGCGTAGCCGCCGGTGTCGCGCTGCACGCCTTTGGGCTTGCCGGTGGTGCCCGAGGTGTAGAGCGTGTAGCTGGGGTGCTCTGAGGGCAGCCAGACGCAGGGCACTTGGGCTTGCAGGTGTTGCTCTCGCAGCGGCGCGTACAAGTGGTCTCGACCTGCTTGCAGCTTCACAGGCGCCAAGCCGCGGTCGGTCAGCAGCACGGCGGCTGGCTGGTGGCGCGACAAAGCCAAGGCTTCGTCCAGCAGCGGCTTATAGGCCACCACTTTGCCGGCGCGTGAACCTGCATCTGAGCTCACGATGACGCTGGGCGTGGCGTCGTCGATGCGGCTGGCCAAACTGACCGAGGCAAAGCCGCCAAACACCACCGAATGAATGGCACCGATGCGCGCGCAAGCCAGCATGGCAAAGGCTGCCTCGGCCACCATGGGCATGTAGATCAACACGCGGTCGCCCTTCTTCACGCCCAGGTGCAGCAGCACCGCGGCCATGCGCTGCACTTCGGCGTGCAGTTCTGCGAAGCTGTAGACGCGCTCTGTGTCGGTTTCCGTGGACACCGCAATCAGCGCGGCTTGGGTTGAGCGCGCCGCCAAATGGCGGTCGACCGCGTTGTGGCAGAGGTTGGTGGTGCCGCCCACGAACCAGCGGGCAAAGGGCGGCCGGCTCTGGTCGCAGATCTGCTGAGGCTGGGCTTGCCAATCGATCAAGTCGGCTTGTTCCCGCCAGAACGCATCGGGTTGCTCGATGGAGCGGCGGTAGAACTCGGCATAGCTACCAGATGCACCGCTGCCGGTGGTGGGCTGATCGGTTGCGCTCATGCTGGTGTCTCCTGAATGTGGCTGCCCCGCTGCGTGCGCCGGTTTGCGCGGCACGCAGAAGCTGGCTTGGTTTTGAATTCTTAATTATGAGAGCCGCAAGATGACGTCGGGCTGACGAGTCAAGTCGTCAGGATCTTCACTTCACCAGTGCCTGCATCGCCTTGAACTGAGGGTGCTCAGCAGAGCGCAGCCATTCAAAAGCGACCATCTCGACCGTCACCAACTCTGCGCCGTTGCCAGCGAGGCGGTCAAAAGCCGCGTCGCGGTCCCGCTCGCGGCGCGAACCGCTGGCATCTGTAACGACCCAAACCTCGAAGTCTTGTTCCAGCAGCTCGAGGGCGCTTTGCAGCAAACAAACATGCGCTTCCACGCCGGCCAGAACCACCGCTCCCCTGCCCTCGGCAGTAGCAACCGGCTTTTGCAGGTGCTTGGGCAGGCTGCGCGCATTGCCGCCCACTGCGCGAACAGCCGGCCGCAGCACATCGCCCAAGATGGCGGCGGCGCTGAAGTCTGTTTTTGCCAGAGTGCGCCGACACAAGGCCTGCAGTTCCGGCGCGAGAGGCCCCAACTTGTCTGGACTTTGCTCCGTGCCCCATGTGGGCACCCCGACCAACTGCGCCAGTTGCGCCAAGCACAGGGCGCGGGCTTGCACCGCAACGCCGTCTTGGATGGAGGGCATCAGCCGGGGCTGGTAGTCGACCAGCACCAGCTGGCAGTCGTCGGCGTCTAAAAGCATGAAAGGGCTTGGTTGGGTTGTTGATCAGTTGGGCAGCAGCCGCAGCAATTGCCCTGAGCGATTGTCCGTGACCACGTAGAGCAAACCGTCTGGGCCTTGGCGCACGTCGCGGATGCGCTCGCCCAAGTCTTCCAGGTGGCGGCGGGTGTCGGCCACTCGACCATTTTCCAGGCGCAACTGAACCAGATGGCGGAACTTCAGCGAACCCACCCACAGACTACCTTTGGCCTGCGCACCGTAGCGCTCACTGGTCAGGAAAGCCATGCCTGCCGGGGCAATGGAGGGCGTCCAATGGTGTAGCGGTTGCTCCATCCCGGCCTTGGCGGTGATGCCCTCGCCCACTGGGCCGCCGCCGTAGCGCTCGCCATAGGTGATGACCGGCCATCCGTAATTGCGCCCTGGCATTGGGCGGTTGATCTCGTCGCCGCCCTGCGGGCCATGTTCGTGCATCCAATACGTGCCGTCTGGGGCCTGCGTGGCACCCTGCGGGTTGCGGTGGCCGTAGCTGTAAATCTCCGGCAGAGCGCCGCTGCGGCCGACGAAGGGGTTGTCCTGAGGAACGCTGCCGTCCTTGTTCACACGCACCACCTTGCCGTGGTGGTTGTCCAAGGTTTGCGCGTCTTCGGCGCGGCCAAAGCGCTCGCCCAAAGCCAGCAACAAGGTAGCGTCGCGGCGCTCGGTGATGCGGCAGCCAAAGTGCAGGCGGCTCGACACCTTGGGCTTCTGGCTGAAGATCACCTGCAGGTTTTCCAGCCGAGCGCGGTCAATGGAGAGTTGCGCGCGCGCCATGGCGGTGCTGTTGCCGCCGGGGCCAGGCTCGGAGTAACAGATATAGAGCGTGCGGTTGCGCGCGAAGTCGCTGTCCAAAGCCACATCCAGCAGACCGCCCTGCCCTGTGGCTTCGATGGCTGGCAGGCCAGCCACCGGCGCACTGAGCTGACCGCCGGGTTCCACCACCCGCAAGCGACCGGGTCGCTCAGTCACCAGAAACCGCCCCTCGGGAAGAAAAGCCAAGGCCCAAGGGTTTTCCAGGCCGCGGGCCACCACCTCAGCTTTGAGATCGGCGGGCGTCTGGGCGCGGGTTATGCCCGTGGTGGTTGCTAAAAGAACCAGTGCGGCACCCAACAAATGCCGAAGGCGTCCTGACATAGACAGCTCCTGTTAGACGATGAGAGGGAGCCAGGAAGGCTGCCCCGGAACAGGCCGCATCATGGAGCCATCTTGGACGCGCCGCGCAAAAAGTCAGGATTTCCCCCGCCGGCCAGCGAGCCATGCAGCGTCTGGCGGCGCGGGCTTCAGGGCCAGGGTGGCCCGTCAGCCAGTTCGTCGGTGCGCACCACAAAGCGTTGAAGCACGTTGGGCCCGAAGGTGCTGGAGATGGGTACATCGCAGGCGTCGCGGCCCCGGGCAATCAAGATGCGGCCAATGCGTGGCGTGTTGTTGCGCGCATCAAACGTGTACCAACGGTCACCCAAGTACACCTCGAACCAGGCTGCAAAGTCCATCGGGCCGTAAGGCGGCGGTGTGCCCATGTCGCCCAAGTAGCCGGTGCAGTAGCGCGCTGGAATGTTCAGGCAACGGCACAGGGCAATGGCCAAGTGCGCGTAGTCACGGCAGACGCCGCGGCGTTCGTTGTGGGCCTCCCAGGCAGTGCGGGTGGCGCGAGCGTGGGGATAGCCAAATTCGATGTGGTGGTGAACGAAGTCGCACACAGCCTGCACCCGATCCCAGCCCGTCGGGCCGTTGCCAAAGCGCTGCCAAGCGAAGTTGGCCAAGTGTTCGGTATCGCAATATCGGCTGGCCAGCAAGAACACCAGTGCCTCGTCTGGCAATTGATCGACTGGCCATTGAACCGCGTGCCGCGCCACGACGTCGGTCTGGCCGGAGTCGCGAATGATGGCGTCGGTGCTCAGGGTAAAACTTCCCGCTGGAGCCAGCACCCGAATGCAAGGGTTGCCAAAAAGATCGGTGTAGGCACGTTGCTCCGCGTAGGGGGCAGTCTGAAGGTGATCCATCTGCACCAGGTCGCTAGCGCGCGAGCTGTGGACCTTCAGGGTGAGGATCATGGGAGTTGGCGCTTGAAACGCGTACTCCATCCCGAAACCAAATCGAATCAACATGGGGGTTCGTATTGCAATCAACGCGCCGACCCGGCGGGCGGCGTCACCAGCTCAGCATAGACCCAACGGCCCTGCACATGCTGTGCGCTGGCGCACCCAGCCTTGCTCGACCCGGTCATCCAAAGGCATTGCCAGGGCGCCTAACCAACCCAACGCCGGGCGTTGCGCCACATGCGCATCCAGGGGCTGGGCTGCGAAAGATCACCCTCAGTCCAACTCATCTGAACCTGACGACTCACCCGCTCTGGGTGCGGCATGAGTGCGGTGAAGCGGCCACAAGCGGTGGTCACAGCGGTCAGCCCGCCGGGGCTGCCGTTGGGGTTGAACGGGTAAGCCTCTGTGGGTTTTCCGTAGCCATCCACGAAGCGCATGGCGCCCAGCACCTGCTTCGCATCACCCCGTGGACCGAATTGCGCATAACCCTCGCCGTGCGCCACTGCAATGGGCAAGCGGCTGCCCGCCATGTCCGCAAAGAACAGGCTGGGCGAGTCCAGCACTTCCACCATGGACAGGCGCGCTTCAAAGCGTTCGCTGCGGTTGGTGGTGAAGCGCGGCCAAGCTTGTGCGCCAGGAATGATGTCGGCGAGCTCGGCAAACATCTGGCAGCCATTGCAAACGCCCAACGCAAAGGTGGTGTTGCGGACAAAGAAGGCTTGGAACTGCTCTGACAAGGCTGGGTTGAAGGTGATGCTGCGCGCCCAGCCGATGCCAGCGCCCAGCGTGTCGCCGTAGCTGAAGCCGCCGCAAGCCACCAAGCCTGTGAAATCTTCCAGTCGGGCGCGCCCGCTCTGCAGATCGGTCATGTGCACGTCAACAGCTTCAAAGCCCGCTTGGTGGAAGGCCCAGGCCATCTCCACATGCGAGTTGACGCCTTGCTCGCGCAGGATGGCCACGCGGGGCTTGGCCAAATTGACAAACGGTGCCGCCACGTCGTCGGTGGGGTCGAAGCTGAGCGCCACGTGCAAGCCCGGCTGCGCTGGGTCGCCAACGGCGGCGTGTTCTGCGTTTGCACAAGCCGGGTTGTCACGGCGCTGGCAGATCTTCCAGCTCACGCTGTCCCACACTTGGTGCAGGTCTTGGAGCTTGGCTGAAAAGATGGCTTTGGTGTCGCGCCATACCTGGACTTGGCCTTTGCCCAAATCCAGCGCAGAGGTGGCAGGGCGGGTTTTGCCGATCACGTGGCTGCACGCGCCCAACCCGAAGCTGCGCAGGGTCTGCAAAGCGGCGTCGCGCTCAGCGGTGCGCACTTGCAGCACCACCCCCAGTTCTTCGTTGAACAGCGCTCGCAAGCTCAGGTCATCGCGCCTTGCGCTGATTTGCCCGGCCCAGTTCTTCGCGTCACCGTAATCGGCGCGGCTGTCTCGAATGCCGTCGCCCTCGGTCACCAGCAAATCGATGTTGAGCGACACGCCAACCTGGCCCGCAAACGCCATCTCGCACACACAGGCCAATAAGCCACCGTCGCTGCGGTCGTGGTAGGCCAGCAGGCGGCCTTCGGCACGCAGCGCGTTGACGGCGTTGACCAGGCGTATCAAGTCTTGCGGGTCGTCCAGGTCGGGCACCGCTCCGCCCGCTTGGTCGAGTAACTGCGCCAGCACGCTGGCGCCCATGCGCTGGCGACCCCGGCCCAAATCCACCAGCAGCAGCGTGGTGTCGGCTTCGGTCGCATCGAGTTGTGGCGTGAGGGTTCCCCGTACGTCGGCCAAGGTCACAAAGGCGCTGACGATCAGGCTCACCGGCGAAGTGACTTGCTGCGTTTGGCCCTCGAAGGCCCAGTGGGTGCGCATGGACAGGCTGTCTTTGCCGACCGGAATCGAGATACCCAAAGCCGGGCACAGCTCCAGCCCCACGGCGCGCACCGTGTCGTAGAGCGCCGCGTCTTCGCCGGGTTCGCCACAGGCCGCCATCCAGTTGGCTGAGAGCTTCACGCGCGGCAGTTCGATGGGCGCTGCCAGCAGGTTGGTGATGGCTTCGGCCACAGCCATGCGGCCAGATGCCGGTGCGTCGATGCTGGCCAAGGGCGTGCGCTCGCCCATGGCCATGGCCTCGCCGGCCAAGCCAGAAAAGTCGGCCAGGGTCACTGCGCAGTCGGCCACGGGCACTTGCCACGGCCCCACCATCTGGTCGCGGTGCGTCAGGCCGCCGACCGTGCGGTCGCCAATGGTGATGAGAAAGCGCTTGGACGCCACAGTCGGATGCGCCAGCACGTCGATCACGGCTTGCTGCAGCGACACACCTGACAAGTTGAGCGACGCAAACTGGCGTGCCACGCGCTGCACATTGCGATGCATCTTGGGTGGTTTGCCAAGCAGCACATCCATGGGCATGTCCACCGCTGCCTGCGAGGCTGCGTCGTCGTGTTGGCTGTTGGCGGTGTTCGCTGCTCCAGCCAAGGGCTCGGCAGCCACCCGCAGGTGGCGCTCTTGCGTGGTGACGCCCACCACAGCAAAGGGGCAGCGCTCGCGCTCGCACAACGCAGCCAGCAGGCCGATGCGCTCGGGGGCCACGGCCAACACGTAACGCTCTTGGCTTTCGTTGCACCAGATTTCCTTGGGCGCCAAACCGCTTTCTTCCAGGGGAATGGCGCTCAAGTCAAAGCGCGCGCCTCGACCTGCGTCGTTGACCAGTTCGGGAAACGCGTTGCTCAAGCCGCCCGCGCCCACGTCGTGAATGGCCAGGATGGGGTCGCCACGCGCGCCCAATGCAGCGCACTGGGTAATGACTTCCTGAGCGCGCCGCTCGATCTCGGGATTGCCGCGCTGTACAGAGTCGAAGTCCAGCTCGGCCGCGTTGGTGCCGGTAGCCAGCGAGCTGGCTGCGCCGCCACCCATGCCGATGCGCATGCCGGGGCCGCCCAGTTGCACCAGCAAGGTGCCGGCCGGAAAGGCGACTTTGTGCGTCAGTTCAGCGTCTATCTGGCCCAGACCGCCAGCAATCATGATGGGCTTGTGATAGCCCCGGCGCACCGTGTCCACGTCGCTTTGCAGCGTTTGCTCGTATACCCGAAAGTAGCCTGCCAAATTGGGGCGACCAAATTCGTTGTTGAAGGCGGAACCGCCGAGCGGGCCTTCCATCATGATCTGCAGCGGGCTGGCCATGTGAGCGGGCCGCTGCCCGGCTGTTTCTGCATCGAAGCTGAGCGCTGACACGGAAAACCCAGTCAAGCCCGCTTTGGGTCGCGCGCCTCGGCCAGTCGCACCTTCGTCACGGATTTCCCCACCTGCGCCCGTGGCCGCACCCGGGAATGGCGATATGGCGGTGGGGTGGTTGTGGGTTTCCACTTTCATCAGCACGTGGTGCTGGGCCGCTTTGGCTTGGTAGACGGCCGGGCCGACCGGGCCCACTTGGCCTAACCGCGGATCGGGCTGTGAAGCCAATGCATCAAAGCGCTGCAGTTGGTGGCCTTCCATCACCGCAGAGTTGTCGGAATAGGCGACCACGGTGTGTGCGGGTTGCACCTTGTGCGTGTGGCGGATCATTCCGAACAGGGTGTGCGGCTGCGCCTCGCCGTCGATCGTGAACTGCGCGTTGAAGATCTTGTGGCGGCAGTGCTCGCTGTTGGCCTGCGCGAACATCATCAGCTCGACATCGGTGGGGTTGCGCCCCAAGCGACGGAAAGCTTGCAGCAGGTAGTCGATCTCGTCGTCTGCCAAAGCCAAGCCAAAGTGCGTGTTGGCCAGCATCAGTGCCTGGCGGCCCGCGTCCGCTGTGCCTTCAGACCCTTGAGCATCCAGCACATGGATGTGGTCCAGGGGTGCTGCGGTCAATTCATCGAAAAGCCGCGCGGCCTCATCACGATGCCCCACCACGCTTTCGGTCATGCGGTCATGCAACAAGGCGGCGACGGCTTCGCGCTGGGCCGCAGAGAGTGCAGTGCGTGACAGCAAGCCCCGCGACAGACTCAAGCGATATTCCACGGTGCGCTCGATGCGCCGCACCGACAAGCCGCAGTTGCGGGCAATGTCTGTGGCCTTGGAAGCCCAAGGTGAAACCGTTCCTACGCGAGGCATCACGATGAAAAGTACATCGCCTTCGGTTGTTTGCGCGGGCTCGCCGTAATGCAGCAAAGCCGCCAGCCGTTCTTTGTCGGCCAGCTCAAACGCATGGTCTGTAGCGGCCCAGTGGACAAATCGCGCAGTCACCGATTGGATGCTGGGGTGAACTGCTTGCAGTTGCGCCAGCAGTTGCTCCTCACGAAAGGCGCTCAGGGCGCGAATGCCGGGCGCGGTGCCTTCAAAGACGGTGAGGTGCAGGGTCATGGGCTTGATTGGGAAGGCTGACGGTGGCCTGTCGGAGCCCTGACGACGAAAGCGCGGGCGACCGGGTTCTGCGGCGCTGTCACAAGAGATCGCGACTGGTTGCAGTTTAAGCGGCGGGGGCTGCTGAATCGGGCGCTGAGCATGCGGAAAGACCCGCAAGCTGGCACCGGCTGCAGGGTGCGGTGGGATAATTTGGCGCTATGAGCATCACCTACAAAGACGAGCATGGCGTCGAGGCCATGCGCACCGCCTGTCGTCTGGCTTCAGAAGTGTTGGACGCACTGACACCGCATATTCAGCCGGGCATCACCACCAACGAGATCGACAGGCTGGCTGCTGAGGTGATGAAGTCCCAAGATTCCATTTCGGCCACGCTGGGCTATCAGCCCCCAGGCTACCGGGCTTACCCGAAATCGCTTTGTACGTCCGTGAACCACGTGGTGTGCCACGGCATTCCGAACGACAAGCCCTTGAAAAAAGGTGACATCGTGAACGTCGACGTCACGGTCATCAAAGACGGCTGGTACGGCGACACCAGCCGCATGTTCATGGTGGGTGATGTTTCGATTGCTGCCAAGCGCCTGTGCGCCGTCACCTTCGAGGCCATGTGGCATGGCATCTTGCAGGTGCGCCCGGGCGCAAGGCTGGGCGATGTCGGTTTTGCCATTCAGAAGTTTGCAGAGAACCAGGGCTACAGCGTGGTGCGCGAGTTCTGCGGCCACGGCATTGGCCAGCGCTTTCACGAAGAGCCGCAGGTGTTGCACTACGGTCGCCCGGGCACGCTCGACGAGTTGAAGCCCGGCATGACTTTCACGATCGAGCCCATGATCAACGCGGGGCGGCGCGAGGTGAAAGACGGCCCTGAAAAAGATGGCTGGACGATCGTGACGAAAGACCATTCTTTGTCGGCGCAGTGGGAGCACACGGTACTGGTCACGCCCAGCGGCTTCGAGGTGCTCACGCTGTCGGCTGGCAGCCCACCGCCTCCAGAGTTTGCGCAGCAGGCCTTGGTGGCATCGGCGGCGGGGGTGGCGCAGACCCAGGCATCCACAGCCGCCACTGCCTCGGCCTGAAACGTTAGGTAAGCGGCAGTTGTCAGCGCCAGCCCCCACCCTCAGCGTCCGCGAGCGCTACCAGCAGGGCCGGCAGTGGGTTCAGCAGCAGGTGCTGGCCACAGGCCCGTCGGCGCGCGGCATCAAGCGTGTTCTGCAGCAAACCAGCGCGCTGACCGACGAGGTGCTGCGCGAGCTGTGGCAGGCGCAGGGCTTCGATGCCCGCATGGGCCTCTTGGCTGTCGGCGGTTACGGACGCGGAGAGTTGTTTCCGCACTCCGACGTCGATGTGCTGCTGCTGTTGCCCGAAGGCATAGACGCCGAATCCGACGGCGCGCTGAAGGCCCGCATCGAGCGTTTCATTGGCCTGTGTTGGGACACCGGTTTGGCCATCGGCTCCAGTGTTCGAACGCTGGACGAATGCGTGAGCGAAGCCGCGCGCGACGTGACGGTGCAGACCTCTTTGCTGGAGTCGCGCCTGGTCGTAGGCGGCGCGCGGCTGATGAGCCAGTTTCGAAGCCGCTTCCAATCGGCTTTGGACCCCGCTGCATTCCTGGTGGCCAAAACGCTGGAGATGCGCCAGCGCCACACCAAGTACGAAGACACCCCTTACGCGCTGGAGCCCAACTGCAAAGAGTCGCCGGGCGGCCTGCGCGACTTGCAAACCATTTTGTGGATCGCCCGCGCTGCCGGGTTGGGCCAGAACTGGGACGATCTGGCTCGCCATGGCTTGGCCACCGCCTTTGAGGTCAAGCAAATCAAGCGCAATGAGGCGCTGTTGTCGTTGATCCGGGCGCGTTTGCACGCGCTGTCCAACCGGCGCGAAGACCGCTTGGTGTTCGACTTGCAAACCGCTGTGGCGCAGACTTTTGGCTATCAAGCCACCATCACCGACGGCTACCGCGTGGATAGGCGCGCCAGCGAGATGCTGATGCGTCGTTACTACTGGGCGGCCAAGGCCGTGACCCAGCTCAATCAGGTGCTGCTGCTCAACATCGAAGAGCGCCTCAACCCCTCCACCCACGAGCTGCGCCCCATCAACGAGCGCTTCTTCGAGAAGGCCGGGATGATCGAGGTCGCCAGCGACGACCTTTACTTGCGCCAGCCCCACGCCATATTGGAGACCTTCCACATTTACGAAACCGTGGTCGGCGTGAAAGGCTTGTCGGCGCGCACGCTGCGCGCGCTCTACAACGCGCGCCATGTGATGGATGCGAAATTCCGCAACGACCCGGCCAACCGCGCCATGTTTTTGCGCATCCTGCATGAGCCCGAAGGCATCACGCACGCCATCCGCCTCATGAACCAGACCTCGGTGCTGGGCCGCTACTTGTGGGTGTTTCGGCGCATCGTCGGTCAGATGCAGCACGACCTGTTTCACGTCTACACGGTCGATCAGCACATCGTCACGGTGCTGCGCAACGTGCGGCGCTTCTTCATGCCGGAGCATGCGCACGAGTACCCGTTTTGCTCGCAG
This sequence comes from Comamonadaceae bacterium, assembly GCA_027483665.1. GTDB lineage: Bacteria > Pseudomonadota > Gammaproteobacteria > Burkholderiales > Burkholderiaceae_C > JAIXUC01. The sequence goes on from JAIXUC010000025.1 coordinate 157,220, forward strand.
TTGGGCGCTGGCTGGGATAAGCCTTGGGTGCTCTACATCGCGGCGCTTTTTCACGACATCGCCAAAGGCCGGGGCGGTGACCACTCGGAGCTGGGCACCAAGGACGCCGGGCGTTTCTGCCAACAACACGGGGTGGACCGCGAAGACACGCGCCTCATCGAGTTTTTGGTGCGCGAGCACCTGACCATGAGCCGCGTGGCGCAAAAGGAAGATCTGGGCGACCCACAAGTCATCCTCGACTTTGCGCGGCGTGTGGGCAACGAGCGCTGGTTGACCGCGCTGTATTTGCTGACGGTGGCCGACATCCGGGGCACCAGCCCCAAGGTGTGGAACGGCTGGAAGGGCAAGCTGCTGCACGACCTGTACCGACAAACCGTGCGTGTGCTGGGCGGCAGCGCGCCAGACCCCGGCGCAGAAGTGGAAGCGCGCAAGCGAGAAGCGCTGGTGATGTTGGCTCTGCACGCCGAGCCACACGACGGCCAGAAAGCCTTGTGGGACACCTTGGACGTGGGCTACTTCATGCGCCACGACGCAGCCGACATCGCTTGGCACGCGCGGCACCTGTCGCGCTATTTGTCGCCGCAGACCGCTCCTGTCGAAGTGCCCACCATCGTGCGGGCCAGGCAGTCTGCAGACGGCGACGGCCTGCAGGTGATGGTCTATGCCTCCGACCAAGCCGATTTGTTCGTGCGCATCTGTGGCTACTTCGAGCAAAACGGCATGAGCATCCTGGACGCCAAGGTCCACACCAGCAGCAAAGGCTTCGCGCTCGATACCTTCCAGGTGGTGACAGCCGCCATGACCGAGCACTACCGCGAGCTGGCAGTGATGATCGAAGGTGGTTTGTCGCGGGCCATCGACGAACGCGGGCCGCTGCCGCCGGCCAGCAAAGGCCGCGTGTCACGCCGCGTGAAGAGCTTTCCGATTGCGCCACGCATCGATCTGCGGCCCGACGAAAAAGCCCAGCGCTGGCTGCTCACCATTTCTGCCAGCGACCGCTTGGGCCTGCTCTACAACGTGGCGCAGGTGTTGGCACGCCATCAACTCAACTTGCAGCTGGCCAAGGTGTCCACATTGGGCGAGCGGGTAGAGGACACTTTTCTAATCGACGGCGCTGGCCTGCAAGACAACCGCCGCCAAATCGAGATCGAGAAGGAACTGCTGGCGGTGCTGCAGTGAGGTTGCGCTAGGCGCGTTCAATCATCGGTCGCATCAAGCCCTGGAAACAGCACCTCGGTGTAGCCAAAGCGCGTGAAGTCACGCACCCGCATGGGGTAGAGCACGCCGAACAGGTGGTCGCATTCGTGTTGCACCACGCGCGCGTGGAAACCGCTGGCTTCGCGGTCAATGCGCTCACCGCGAACATCGAAGCCTTGGTAGCGAATGCGCGCATGGCGGGGTACCACGCCACGCAGGCCAGGCACCGACAAGCAGCCCTCCCAGCCTTCTTCCATGCTGTTGTCCAAGAGTGTGATGACCGGGTTGATGAGTACCGTGCGCGGCACCACTGGCGCGTCGGGGTAACGCAGGTTGGGCGTGCCGTTTCCAAAGACCACGACTTGCAGGTCTACCCCGATCTGCGGGGCCGCCAGCCCAGCGCCGTTGGCAGCGGCCATGGTGTCGTCCAGGTCTTGCAGCAGGGCGTGCAGTTCTGGCGTGTCGAAAGTGGTCACAGGTTGGGCTACACGCAGCAGGCGCGCGTCGCCCATTTTGAGAATGGTGCGGATGGTCATGATGGGTTGCTGTCGGTTGTGTTGATCATGGCCAGTAGTTGCTCCTCGTCAACCACAGGCACGCCCAATTCAGCGGCCTTTTGCAGCTTGCTGCCAGCGTCCGCGCCAGCGACGAGGTAGTCTGTCTTTTTGCTGACCGAGCCCGCCACTTTTGCGCCAGCGGCTTCCAGCAGCTCTTTGGCCTCATCGCGCTTGAGCGTTGGAAAGGTTCCGGTCAGCACGAAGGTTTTGCCCAACAGGGGTTGAGGCTCGGTTTGAGCGCCCTCGCCTTCTGGCCAGTTGACACCGCATGCACGCAACTGCTCGACCACCTCGCGGTTGTGCGGCTGCTCGAAAAAGGTGCGAATGCTTTGCGCTACCACAGGCCCCACGTCGTTGACTTGCAGCAGCGCGTCCACGCTGGCGTCCATGATGCGGTCCAAGCTGCCGAAGTGGCGCGCCAGGTCTTTGGCGGTGGCCTCACCCACGTGGCGAATGCCCAGCCCGAACAGAAAGCGCGGCAAGGTGGTTTGCCGGCTGGCTTGCAGCGCTTGCAAGACGTTGGCTGCCGACTTCTCTGCCATGCGCTCCAGCCCTGCCAGCGCGGTCAGGCCCAGTCGGTAGAGGTCGGGCAAGGTTTTGATGAGGCCTGCATCCACCAGTTGATCGACCAACTTGTCGCCCAAGCCTTCGACATCGACCGCCCGGCGCTGCGCGTAATGCAGGATGGCTTGTTTGCGTTGGGCACTGCAAAACAATCCCCCGGTGCAACGGTGCTCCACCTCCCCTGCTTCGCGCACCGCCGCACTGCCGCAAACCGGGCATTGGCTGGGCATGGTGAAAGGCGCTGGCTCACCCGAGCGTTGCTCCAGCAAAACGCCCACGACTTCCGGAATGACATCACCGGCTCGGCGCACGATGACGGTGTCGCCCACGCGCACGTCTTTGCGGCGGGCTTCGTCCTCGTTGTGCAAGGTGGCGTTGGTCACCGTCACGCCGCCCACGAAAACGGGGGCCAGCTTGGCCACCGGCGTGAGCTTGCCGGTGCGGCCTACTTGCACGTCGATCGCTTGCACCTGGGTCAGTTGCTCTTGCGCCGGGTATTTGTGCGCCACGGCCCAGCGCGGCTCGCGGGTCTTGAAGCCCAGTTGCCGCTGCAACGCCAGACTGTTGACTTTGTAGACCACGCCATCAATGTCAAAAGGCAGCGTGTCCCTGTGCTGCCCCATGCGTTGATGGAAATCGGCCAAACCCTCGGCAGCCCGGACCACGTCGCGCTCAGCGCAAACGGGCAGGCCCCAGGCTTGCAAGGCGTCGAGCACACCGCTGTGGGTGGTGGGCATGTGGCCGGGCGTCCAGCCCACGACCTCGCCCAGGCCATAAGCGTAAAAAGATAGCGGGCGCTGCGCTGTGGTGGCTGGGTCCAACTGGCGCACTGCACCGGCTGCGGTGTTGCGCGGGTTGATGTAAGTCTTGTGGCCAGCCTCTCGCTGGCGCTGGTTCAGGCGCTCGAAATCGTCGCGCCGCATGTAGACCTCGCCGCGCACCTCGAGCACCTCAGGAGCCGGGGCCGTACCCAAAAGCCGCAGCGGAATTTGCCCAATGGTGCGAATGTTCTGCGTCACGTCTTCGCCGGTTTCACCGTCGCCGCGCGTGGCAGCCTGCACCAGCACACCATCCTCATAGCGCAAGTTGATGGCCAAGCCGTCGAACTTCAGCTCGGCGTTGTATTCGATGGCGGGCGCGTCTTCGGCCAGGCCCAGCTCTCGGCGCACCCGCGCATCAAAACCCGCCGCGCCAACGGGCGTGGTGTCGGTCTCGGTCTGAATGGACAGCATGGGCTGCGCATGGCGAATGCTTTGAAGGCCGTCGAGCACCTGCCCAATGACGCGCTGCGTGGGCGAGTCTGCCGTGCGCAAGCCAGGGTGCTGTTCTTCCAGTGCTTGCAAGCTCTGAAACAGCCGGTCGTACTCGGCGTCCGGAATCTCGGGCGCATCCAGCACGTAATAGCGGTGCGCGTGGTGCTGCAGTTGTGCGCGCAGATCAGCCGCCTGCTGCCGCACTTGCTCTGGCGTCGGATTGGTGTGGGCGGGGTGCATGTCTTTCAAGCCAAGGTCAGGCTGTCACGCACGAACAGATGCGGTCGACTGGTGCGCACGCTAGGAAAACAGCCTTCTGGCCAGCGCTGAGCCTGCCGCCAAATCACGCGCGGCCAAGGTGTCGTAGAGACGGTCTAGCTCGGCAGCAATGACCCCCATTTCTGGCTCTGCGAGCGTGTGGCCGGCGTCGTCGGTGATGATCCCGTCCATGGCCGGGGCCAGGGTCAGCGCGGCAGCACACAAGCGGGCAAAAGCTTGCTCGGCGCGGTCAATCTGCGCGACATCCAAGCTGAGCGTGACCTCTCGCAGCGCAGCCAAATTCGGGTCTTCGGCCAAAGCCGCTTGGGGGTCAAACGACAGGCTGAGCAAGGGCGGCGCACCGGCGCTGCGTCCCGGTAGCACCATGCGCCCGGGCAGCGCGCCAGGAACAAAGCCTTGCAAGGCGGCTGTTTGCTGCACGTAGCCGGGACTCCAGGCCACGCCCTTAGCCCGCAGCATGAAGGTGAGCTGCGCATCATGGGCGCTGGCAAATTGATCCAACTCACGGGCCCGTGCCACTTCTTGAAGCATGTCAGGCAACTCGGGTTCTGCCCCGACGGCGTCTGCGAACTGGCGGGTTTTGGTGACGAACTCGGAGAACTCGATCTCGTTGAGCGGCCCCGTACGGTTGGCCAGCTGCACGCCAGCCTGAAAAGCCACGTACCGACGCTGGGCCTGGGGCGTCTCCCAAAGCGTGCCGCCCTCTGGCAAACCCTCGATCGCAAAGGGCTTGCTGCCAGCGCGCCTGGTGGACGGCAAGGCAGCGACCGCCATTTCGCCCCCAATCGAAGCCTCTAAGCTGAGCGGCACGATGGTGTCGATGAGCGCGTCAAGTGCCGGCTTGCGATCAATGGAGCGGTGCGGTTTGGCGGCTGAGAGCGGGTCGCGCGCTTGCAAAGACCCGCGCTCTAGAAAATCTGGGCCATCGTTTTCGAACGGGCCCTGAGTGAAGCCCGCCTCGCCCATGGACGGTTCGATGCGCACCACTTCTGCGGCTTGGGCTGCTGCGACAGCTACGCGAAATGGGTCGGGCTGGCGCGGGGTGTGGCGGCGGTTTTGCCAGATGGCGTGCAAGGTCAATGCCAACAGCACCAGCAAGCCCAGCAGCGCCAGCCCGAGTTGCAGCGTGCTGAAGGGGCTATCCATGCCGACTTGCTCAGGCCAGCTGGACCAGCGACGCTGCTGAATCCATGTCCACTGCGACGATGCGCGAGACACCCTGCTCTTGCATGGTCACGCCGATGAGCTGCTCGGCCATTTCCATGGCGATTTTGTTGTGGCTGATGAACAAGAACTGCGTGCCACGGCTCATGCTGGTAACCAGCTTGGCGTAACGCTCGGTATTGGCGTCATCCAGTGGCGCGTCGACCTCGTCGAGCAAGCAAAACGGCGCGGGGTTCAAGTGGAAGATGGCAAACACCAAGGCGATGGCGGTCAGTGCCTTTTCTCCGCCAGACAACAGGTGAATGGTCTGGTTTTTCTTTCCCGGTGGTTGCGCCATCACCTGGACGCCAGAATCCAGAATTTCCTCGCCAGTCATGACCAAGCGCGCTTGGCCACCGCCAAACAGCTCTGGGAACATGCGCCCGAAATGCTCGTTGACTGTCTTGAAGGTGCCGCCTAACAGCTCGCGGGTCTCACCGTCGATCTTGCGGATCGCGTCTTCGAGGGTGTGAATGGCCTCATTCAAGTCCGCGGATTGCGCATCCAAAAACTGCTTGCGTTCAGAGGCCAAGGCCAGCTCATCGAGTGCTGCCAGGTTGACTGCGCCCAAAGCCTGGATGTCGCGCTGCAGCCGCTCGATCTCGGACGCCAAACCCGTCAGACGCACGCCGCTTTCTTCAATGGACTTGGCTACAGCTGGAACATCTGCCTTGCCCTGTGCCAAGTGCTCTTCGAACTGCTCCACGCCCAGCCGAGCCGCTTGCTCCTTCAACTGCAAGTCGCCGATGCGCACGCGCATCGGCTCCAGATCGCGCTCAAGCTGCAAGCGGCGCTCGTCGCTGGCGCGCAGCTTGGTCGTCAGGTCGTCGTACTGGCTGCGCAGCGCGCCAAGCGCCTGCTCGCGTTCCAGCTTGAGCGCCAACGCCGCCTGCAAGCCAGCTTGAGCCGACGCTTCGGTCAGACGGGCCATTTCTTCACGCGTACGCTGCGCTTCGGTGGCGACAGCTTGTCCTTGCTGCTCAGCCGTGAGCGCAGCCCGCGCCAGCTCCGCGAGTCGCGCTTGCAGGCTGCGCTCGCCGAAAGAGGCCTCTTGGGCTTGCCGCTCCAGCCTGCGCAGTTGTTCGCGCGCGTCTTGAATCGCTTGGTCAGCAGCCATGGCGCGCTCATCGAGCTGCGCATGCCGCTCTTGGCTGTCGGCCAGCTGCATGTCCAACTCTTCAAAACGCGCCTCGCAGGCGGCGCGGCGCTCCGCCAGGGTTGCCAATTGGGTATACGCGTCTGAGAGGTCACCGCTGATCTGGTCGCTGCGCTGACGGGCCTGCTCGGCCTGTTGCACCAATTGCAGCACTTGGACTTGCAAAGCGTGGGCGTCAGATTGCGTCTGGGTCGCGGCCCGGCGCAGCTCGACCAAGCGCTGTGCTGCCTCGGCGTAGCCCGATTCCGCACGAGCGAGTTGGCTGCGCGCTTCTTCAACGATCAACGCTTGGCTCCGCGTTTGTCGTTCTAGGTTGTCAATGTCTTGTGCTCGGGCCAAAAGACCCGACTGCTCGGAGTCTTGTGCGTAGAAGTCCACGCTGTGCAGGCCGACCCCGTGCCCAGATGGCACGAAGATGCTTTCGCCAGGCATGAGCAAAGAACGAGCGGCGAGCGCAGCGCCCAAGTGCTCTGCGCTCCAGCATCCATGGAGCCAATGGTTCAGCAGGGCTTGCTGGGCGGCGTCGCCTGAGCGTAAGCGACTGCACAAACTGACAACGCCCTCGGGCCACTGGCGGGGGTCAGCCGTACCTGCTGCGGTGGTGTTGGCGCTGCTCGAGGGCGCATAGAAAGACAGTTTGGCCGGGGGCGCGTCGGTTGCGAAAGAAACCACCTGCTCCAGTCGGCTCACCTCCAGGGCGCCCAAGCGTTCGCGAAGACCCGCTTCGATGGCACTTTCCCAGCCGGGCTCGACCTGCAGACGGGTCCAAAGTGCCTGCAGGCCGTCCAGCCCGTGGCGCGCAAGCCAGGGGCGCAACTTGCCGTCTGTCTGCACCTTCTCCTGGAGAGATCGGGTGGCCTCCAGTCGTGCATGGAGTTCGGCTTGCCGTGCCATGTCAGCGTTGAGCGTCTGCTGATGAGCGCGCCTTTGCTCGTCGAGCTGCGGCAGTTGGTCTTGAAGTTCGTGCCAGCGTGCATCGGCCAGTTCTGCGTTGACCTGAGCTTCAGCCAGTCGTGCTTGCTGGGCCTGCAGTCCGGTGTCGTCGGGCGATTGCAGGGCTTGCTGGTCGGCACTGAGACGCTCACGGCGCTGCTCGAGCGAACGGGTTTGCTCATCGATGCTGCGCTGCTCGGCGGCCAACACCTGAATTTGCTGTTGCACCTGGACCACCCCCAGCCTTTGGGTGTTGGCATCGGCCTGGGCTTGACGCCAAGTGTCTTGCAACTGCGGCAACCTGAGCGACTGCTCTTCGACTTGCGCTGTCAGCTCTTGCGCCTGACTGGCTGCGCCATCGAGTTGCGCTTGCAGCTGTGCTGCCTCTTGTCGGGCCTCTTGTTGCCGGTCCGCCCAATGGGCTGCCTGCTCCTGCAGCTGCAACAGACGCTGCTCTGCGCGCTGACGACCCTCGACCACGAAGCGGATCTCGGCTTCCAGCCGCCCGACCTCTGCACTGGCTTCGTACAAGAAACCCTGCGCTTGGTTGAGCTGGTCACCAGCGGCGTAGTGCGTTTGCCGAACGGACTCTAGATCGGCCTCGGTATGGCGCAGGGCGGCCAAACGCGCTTCGAGTTGATTGATCGCCTCGGCGACCTCCTGCTGCAGACGGGCTTGCTCTTGCTGAGCTTCGCGCTGGCGCAGCAGCCAAAGCTGGTGCTGCTTCAGCTCGGCGGCTTGCTGCAAGGTGGTGTAGGTGCGCGCTACTTCGGCCTGACGCTCGAGCCGCTCCAGGTTTGCCCCTAACTCTCGCAGGATGTCTTCGACGCGGGTGAGGTTCTCGCGGGTGTCAGACAAGCGGTTCTCCGTCTCGCGACGGCGTTCCTTGTATTTAGAAACGCCCGCGGCTTCTTCAAGAAACAAGCGCAGCTCTTCGGGGCGTGACTCGATGATGCGGCTGATGGTGCCTTGACCAATGATCGCGTAGGCGCGAGGGCCCAGCCCTGTTCCCAAAAAAACGTCTTGGACGTCGCGACGGCGCACCGGCTGGTTGTTGATGTAGTAGCTGCTGGTGCCATCACGCGTGAGCACGCGCTTGACCGCTACTTCAGCGAACTGGCTCCACTGTCCGCCTGCGCGATGGTCGGCGTTGTCAAACACCAGCTCGACGCTGGCTCGGCTGGCCGGTTTACGGCTGGTAGTGCCGTTGAAGATGACGTCTTGCATCGACTCGCCGCGCAGCTCGGATGCACGACTTTCTCCCAGCACCCACCGCACCGCATCCATGATGTTGGACTTGCCGCAGCCGTTGGGGCCGACCACGCCGACCAGCTGACCAGGCAACAGAAAGTTGGTGGGCTCGGCGAAAGACTTGAAGCCCGAAAGTTTGATGGAGCTAAGACGCACGTTCGTGAAGCAAGTTGATGCGGCTGCCTTGGCGGCTTAGGCGTGTGGCCTCAGGTAATGCCGCACTTCCGCCAATACCAGTTGCAAGTTGGGCTGTACCGCATCGAAAGCCACCAGCACGGTGGCCGGCGCAGATTCTTTGCTCAGTGCTTCGACCGTGGCCACTTGGTCAACCACTTCGTCAGAACAGAACACCGGCACAAAGCCCTTCAGGGGATGCAGCAGCTTTTGCGCCCCAGCAACATCGTCTGCCAACAGACGCTCGCGCACCGAAGGCACCTCCGAGTCGAGTGCTTGCTCAAACAGGCGCAGCATGACCAACATTTCAGCGTGGTCACCGATGAAATCCATCGCACGCTCGATCGACAGGAAGTGATAGGGAGTGTTCAGACTCATCGGGGATCCTGTTGACTGGACTGGAACCGCAGGTTAGCCGCCAGCCAAACAGACACAGCCAGCCACCAACGTCGGTCGGGATTGTAGGAGGGGGCCAGTGGTGGGTTGGGATAATGCCGAGATGAATCCGCGACTGTCTGCACTGCAGGCCTACCCCTTCGAACGCCTGCGTCAGTTGCTGGCCGGCGTCACGCCAGCGCCTGGCCATGCGCCCATCAGTTTGGGCATCGGTGAACCGAAACATGCCACCCCGTCCCTCATTGCGGAGGCTATCGCACAAAACATGCGCGGGCTTTCCAGCTACCCAGCGACCCAGGGGGAACTTTCTCTCAGGCAAGCACTGGTAGCCTGGGTGCAGCGCCGCTACGGCCTGGCCCTGGACCCACAGCGCCACGTGCTGCCCGTGAGTGGCTCTCGCGAGGCGCTGTTTGCGATTGCACAAACCGTCATTGACCCGGAAGAGCGCGGGGCTGTGGTGCTGTGCCCCAACCCGTTCTATCAAATCTATGAGGGCGCAGCGCTTCTGGCCGGTGCCACCCCTTGGTTTGTGCCGAGTGACCCCGCACGTAACTTTGGCCTGAATTGGGACACGGTGCCGCCCGAGGTCTGGGCACGTACGCGCATGGTTTATGTCTGCACGCCGGGCAACCCAGCTGGGGCTGTGATGGGCATCGAAGAGTGGAAAACACTCTTTGCCTTGAGCGACCAACACGGTTTTGTGATCGTATCGGACGAGTGCTACAGCGAAATCTACTTCCGCGAGGAACCTCCGCTGGGTAGCCTGGAAGCTGCGGCGGCGCTCGGCAGGCATGAGTTCCCAAGGCTGCTGTCCATTACCAGCTTGTCCAAACGCAGCAACGTGCCGGGCATGCGCAGCGGCTTCTGCGCTGGAGACCCTGAGCTCATTCAAGCTTTTCTGCTCTACCGCACCTATCACGGTTGTGCGCTGGGGCCGGTGGTGCAGGCAGCCAGCCGGGTTGCGTGGTCAGACGAAGCCCATGTGCATGCCAACCGGGCACTCTACCGCGAGAAGTTTTTGCGCATCACACCCAAGCTGGCCGAGGTCATGGACGTGCGCTTGCCCGATGCCGGCTTCTACCTATGGGCGCAGGTGCATGGCAGCGATACAGAGTTCGCCCGCGAACTGTTCGCTCAATACAATGTGGTCGTTTTGCCGGGGAGCTACTTGGCGCGTGAGGCGCTTGGCCACAACCCTGGCGCAGGGCGGGTTCGGCTCGCTTTGGTTGCTGACATGGCAGAGTGCGAAGAAGCAGCCCGACGCATCGTTGAGTTTGTACGAGCACGCTGACCAGTCACTGAGCGTCCATCCCCGATTTGTCCTGCTTTCTTTGCCCTGTGTTTTCCCGCATTCACTTCATCCGATACGGCGAGCCCCCAACTTCATGACCGATTCCCTGCAGCAAACCATCGACCAGGCTTGGGAGCAGCGCAGCGCCCTGTCCCCAATTTCCCATCCCAAAGAGGTGGCGGATGCTGTGGAGCATGTCATTGCCGAACTGAACCGGGGCGCGCTTCGAGTGGCTACCAGGCAGGGCGTGGGGCAATGGACAACTCACCAGTGGATAAAAAAAGCGGTGTTGCTGAGCTTTCGACTGCGTGACAACGAATTGGTGCGCGCCGGAGACTTGGGCTTTTACGACAAGGTTCAGACCAAGTTTGGCCAGCTCGATGAGGAAGAGATGCGTGCCACGGGCGTGCGCGTGGTTCCACCGGCGGTGGCCAGGCGCGGCAGTTTCATCGCTCGCGGCGCGATTCTGATGCCGAGCTACGTGAACATCGGAGCCTACGTTGATGAAGGCACGATGGTCGACACTTGGGCGACCGTGGGTTCTTGTGCCCAAGTTGGCAAGAACGTTCACTTGTCTGGTGGCGTGGGCTTGGGCGGGGTGTTGGAGCCATTGCAGGCCAACCCCACGATCATTGAAGACAACTGCTTTATTGGTGCGCGCTCAGAAGTCGTAGAAGGCGTCATCGTCGAGGAAAACTCTGTGATCTCGATGGGTGTGTACATCGGCCAAAGCACCAAGATTTATGACCGCGCCACTGGCGAAATCAGCTACGGCCGAGTGCCAGCAGGTTCTGTGGTGGTGTCGGGCAACCTGCCCAGTGCGGATGGCAAGTACAGCTTGTATTGCGCCGTCATCGTCAAGCGTGTGGATGCGCAGACCCGTGCCAAGACCAGCTTGAACGAACTTCTTCGCGACTAAAGCCCACGCCCAGCCCGCGCCTGTCCGAGCCCAATGCAACTGCCGCCTAGGAGTCCCCGATGAGCACCATGGAACGGATCTTGCGCTTGATGGCGGAGAAAAAAGCGTCGGACCTCTACCTTTCGTCGCACTCCCCTGCCCTCATCAAGATCAACGGTCAGACGGTTCCGGTGAACAACCAGGTGCTGCCCAGCGATGCGCCTTTGGCGTTGCTGGCAGAGGTCCTCCCAGCCACGCGCATTGAAGAGTTGCAAGACGTGGGTGAGCTCAACATGGCGCTGCCCATGGCTGGGGTGGGCAGCTTTCGTATCAGCGCCATGCGCCAGCGCGGAAGCTACGCGGCTGTGGTGCGCTACATCAGCTCGAACATTCCACCGTTGGACACCCTCAGTCTGCCGCCGATCCTGGCCGACCTCATCATGGAAAAGCGTGGGCTCATCTTGGTGGTTGGGGCCACTGGTTCAGGCAAAAGCACAACCCTTTCGGCCATGCTGGACTACCGCAATGAGAACGTGGCCGGGCACATCCTCACGATCGAAGACCCGATCGAGTTTTTGTTCAAGAACAAAAAGTCGGTGGTCAACCAACGCGAGATCGGCATCGATACGCAGTCTCTGCAAGTCGCGCTGAAGAATGCCTTGCGTCAAGCGCCCGATGTGATCTTGATCGGCGAAATCCGCGACCGCGAAACCATGTCAGCAGCCATCGCTTACGCGCAGTCGGGGCACCTTTGCATGGCCACCATGCACGCCAACAACAGCTACCAAGCCCTCAACCGCGTGCTCAGCTTCTATCCCGTCGAAGTTCGCCCCACCATGTTGGGCGACTTGTCTGCTGCGCTCAAGGCGGTCATTTCGCAACGCCTCATCCGCATGCCAGACGGCCTTCGCACACCGGCCGTCGAAGTTTTGCTCAACACCAAACTGGTGGCGGAGTTGGTTGAAAAAGGTGATTTTTCTGCTGTCAAAGAGGCCATGGAAAAGTCGATGGCTGAGGGCTCACAAACCTTCGAGCAAGACTTGGCCCGCCTGATCGCCAGCGGCAAGATCGACCGCAAGGAAGGCTTGGCCAACGCCGACTCGCCTACCAACCTCATGTGGCGTCTTGCCAACGACTTCGAGAACAAAAAGCCCAGCATCTTGCAGGAAGACCCAGACGACATTCCCTCGTTTACCGAGATCACGCTGGACGTCAAGCCCTGAGATGAGCGCCACACTGCTGCTGACTGAACAACTGCTGGCCTGCCGTTCCACCACCCCGAACGACGCGCAGTGCCAAGCCATCATTGCAGAGCGTTTGCGCCCTTTGGGATTCACTTGCGAAACGCTGGTCTACGGACCACCCGATTTCCGCGTGACCAACTTGTGGGCGCATCGCGCAGGGCTTGCGGCTGACGCGCCTCGGCTGGTGTTCGCGGGCCACACCGACGTGGTGCCGACCGGCCCACTGCCAGCTTGGCACAGCGACCCGTTCGTTCCCACGCACCGCGACGGCAATCTGTATGGCCGTGGAGCCAGCGACATGAAAACCTCGCTAGCCGCTATGGTGGTGGCTTGCGAAGAGCATTTGGCGGCGCACCCGCAGACACCGCTGTCCTTGGCCTTTTTGCTGACCAGCGACGAGGAGGGCCCAGCCTTGGACGGCACGGTGGCCGTTTGCCGCGAGTTGCAGGCGCGCGGGGAGCGGCTGGACTACTGCGTGGTGGGCGAGCCCACCTCGGTGCTTCGCACGGGCGACATGATCAAAAACGGGCGGCGTGGTTCGCTGACGGGCAAATTGACGGTGCGCGGCAAGCAGGGCCATGTGGCTTACCCCCACCTGGCGCGCAATCCCATCCACTTGCTCGCCCCGGCCCTGGCCGAGCTCACCCAGATCGTCTGGGATGGAGGCAACGAGCACTTCCCGCCGACCACTTGGCAGGTCAGCAACATCCACGGCGGAACGGGCGTGGGCAACGTCATTCCAGGCGAGGTGGTGGTGGACTTCAACTTTCGCTTCAGCGCCGAGTCCACACCCGATTCTTTGCAGCAGCGGATAGAGGATGTTCTGAAGCGCCATGGCTTGGACACCACGATCAGCTGGACGCTGGGCGGTCGACCTTTCCTGACCCGTCCTGGTACTTTGGTGGATGCAGTGCGGCGCGCCATTCGCGACGAGACCGGCCAGGAGGCCGAGCTATCCACAACCGGTGGTACCAGCGATGGTCGCTTCTTGGCCGAGGTGTGTCCGCAGGTGATTGAACTTGGCCCGCCCAACGCCACCATCCACCAAGTCAATGAGTGCGTGGCGCTGGCTGACATCGAGCCGCTGAAAAACATCTACCGCCGGTTGATCGAACAGCTGGCTGTCGCATGAACGTCATCGAAGCCATTGAATGGGCGGCTGCCCGACTGGAAGATGCCGGCGTTGCTTTCGGGCAAGGCACAGACAACGCCTTTGACGAGGCCGCTTGGTTGGTTCTGTGGCGCTTGGGTTTGCCCTTGGACAGCGATCTGGCTGGACCAGAGTCAGCGATGGCAGAGCAAATCTTGTCACTGCCGGCAGAAGAAGAGGTGCGCGCCTTGATCGAGCAGCGCATACGCACGCGCCAGCCTGCGGCCTATCTGACTGGCGAAGCATGGCTGCAAGGCGTGCCCTTTTTTGTGGATGCACGCAGCATCGTTCCGCGCTCCTTCATTGCCGAACTGCTGGCCGTCGGTGGCATCGATCCGTGGCTGGGCGAGCACACGCGGCAGGTGCTCGATCTGTGTACCGGCAATGCCAGCCTGGCCGTGCTGGCAGCGATGGCATGGCCCGAAGTGCAGGTCACAGCTGCTGACGTATCGGCAGATGCGCTGGCCGTCGCCGAGCGCAACGTGGCCCGGCATGGTATGCAGCAGCGCATCAGCCTGCGCCACAGTGACGGATTGTTGGCACTGGACGGTCCGCCACTGGGCCGCTTCGACCTCATCTTGTGTAACCCGCCCTACGTCAATCGGCACAGCATGGAGTTGCTACCACCCGAGTTCCGCGCGGAGCCTGCGCTGGCGCTTGACGGGGGCTACGACGGGATGGACTTCATCCGGCCGCTGCTGGCCAGCGTGGCGGCTCACCTCACCGACGAGGGCGTGCTGGTGCTGGAAATTGGCCATGAGCGCGAGCACTTCGAGGCAGCGTTTGCAGAGCTGAGCCCAGTTTGGCTCTCTACATCGGCTGGTGACGACCACGTCCTGCTTTTCACTCGCATCGACTTGGTCGCGGAGAGCGCAGCTTGATCACATTGCGCCAAGTGGTGCTGCGGCGCAGCGCCCGCGTGTTGCTTGACCAAGCGACCTTGACCATCAACCCCGGCGAAAAGGTGGGACTGGTCGGGCGCAACGGGGCTGGCAAGTCCACGTTGTTCGCGTTGCTCAACGGCAGCCTGCATGAAGACGGCGGAGACTTCTCCATGCCTCGCCAGTGGCGGCTGTCTCAAGTGGCTCAGCACATGCCGGAAACCGGCGAAAGCGCGACCGACTTTGTGCTCGGCGGGGACACGCTGTTGGCAGACCTCACGCAGCAACTGGCCACCCTCGAGGCCGACCCAGATGCCGATGGCATGGCGCTCGCCCAACTGCACGCAGATTTGGGCGACGCCGGCGCACACGACTCCGCTTCACGGGCGCAGTCCCTCATCTTGGGGCTGGGTTTCACGGTTGATCAACTGCAACAGCCAGTCAACAGCTTTTCTGGCGGCTGGCGCATGCGTTTGCAGCTGGCCAGGGCTCTGATGTGCCCCGCTGATTTGCTGCTGCTCGACGAGCCAACCAACCACCTGGATTTGGATGCCTTGGTCTGGCTGGAAGGCTGGCTGCAGCGCTACGCCGGCACGATGGTGGTCATCAGCCACGACCGCGAGTTTCTGGATGCGGTCACGCAGGTGACGGTGCATATCGAGAACGCCAAGCTCAACCGCTACGGCGGGAACTACAGCGCCTTCGAGAACCTGCGCCTACAGCAAATGGCGCTGCAGCAGTCCGCTTTCGATCGCCAGCAAGAGAAGGTGGCGCACCTTCAGAAATTCATTGACCGCTTCAAGGCCAAAGCCAGCAAAGCGCGCCAGGCACAAAGCCGCGTCAAGGCGCTGGAACGCATGGAGCGCGTGGCGCCGCTGCTCGCGGAGGCGGAGTTCACGTTTGAATTCCGCGACCCCGGCCATGTGCCCAACCCCATGCTCACCATCACCGGTGCAGACGTGGGCTACCACGTGGAAGGCTCGCCACTGCCGATCGTGCGCAATGTCGGCCGCTCGGTTTTGGCCGGCCAGCGCATTGGCATCTTGGGCGCCAACGGGCAAGGCAAGTCCACCTTGGTGAAAACCATCGCGCGCGACTTGGCGCCCTTGGCGGGCGATTTCACCGAAGGCAAAGGCCTGCGCATTGGCTACTTCGCCCAGCAGGAGTTGGACGTACTGCGCTCGCAGGACACACCGCTGGAGCACATGGTTCGCCTGTCGCGAGATTCGGCCGCTGCTGGGGGCGAGTCGGGCACGGAGCAGGCCTTGCGCGGCTACTTGGGCAGCTTCAACTTCAGCGGCGACATGGTCAAGCAGACGGTTGGAACCATGAGCGGCGGCGAGAAGGCGCGTTTGGTGTTGGCCATGATCGTGTGGCAGCGGCCCAACTTGCTGCTCCTCGATGAGCCCACCAACCACCTGGACCTGTCCACCCGTGAGGCTTTGTCAGTGGCGCTCAACGAGTTTGAAGGCTCTGTTCTGCTGGTCAGCCACGATCGCGCGCTCCTGCGCTCGGTGTGCGATGAATTCTGGCTGGTTGCCAATGCCGCAGTGCGCCCCTTCGATGGCGATCTGGACGACTACCAGCAGTTTTTGCTGGACCATGCTCGCCAACAGCGCGAGGAACGTTCATCTGGCGCTGGCAGCGCTGCGCGCGCGCCCTACGCACAGCAAACCGGCACATCGGACCTGTCATCTCCATCCAAGGCAGCTGGCCCCGAAGTTCATGCCCACGGCGCTTCAGTCACGCCCCCTACAGCACGCTCTGGACTGTCGACAGTGCCAACACATCCACCGGCTCAGAACAAAGCCCCCAAGCCGCGTGGCCCAGACCCCACCAAACCCCTGCGCCGGGAAATGGCAGACCTAGAGGCCAAGATGGAGTGTCTGACCCAGGAAAAACGGGTGTTGGAGAGGTCGATGCAAGAGCCCGAGGCGGTAGCGCGAATGGCCGTTCTGGGGCGGGAGCTGCAGCGCATTGGAGCCAGCCTGCAAGCTACAGAGGAACACTGGCTGGCCTTGGGAGAGCAGCTCCAAGCGCTACAGACGCAGCCCTGAGGGAGACAGGCCGCTCTAGGCTGCTGCTGCCTCTGACCCCTCCCTCTGGGATGCGCCTGTTGCTAGTCAGCCGACGTCGCGCGACACCAGCGAGCCGAAGTAACGCCCCATGTGTGGCTCTGAAATGTGTGGGTGATGATCAGCGCTGTAGGTGGCAGCCTGGGCTTGAGCACGACGCTGCGCCCATGCCTTCCAAGCCAGACCGATGCCTTTGAAGACGTCTGCAAAGAACAATCCCATGGTGATCTCCTGCTGGTTGAATGACTGAAACCGACGGATCAGTTCGTTGAACCGTGTAAACGATATTACGCTTTTTTTGAAAATCGTCATACCGTTTTTTCCTGATCACAAAAAGCCGCTCATCTCAGTCGCTGAAATCGAAGGCGCTCAGGCCATAATTTGGAAGCTCTCGCTCTGAAGAAACGCCTTCGACAGCCCCCATCTAACCTAGGAAAACCCTCATGAACGCTCATACTTTTTCCCGCAAGGCCTGCCGCATGGGTGCGGCTGTCGCCGCGACCGCCGTACTGACTTGCCTACCTGCCCAGGCAGCCGACAAAGTGAAGATCGGCTTCCTGAGCACGCTGTCTGGGCCGGGCGCAGCGCTGGGTGTGGACATCCGGGACGGCTTCAATCTGGGCGTTCAGCACAGCGGCGGCAAGTTGGGTGGGCTGCCTGCCGAGGTGATCGTGGTCGATGACCAGCAGAGCCCGGACGCAGCCAAGCAGACAGCAGACCGTCTCATCAAACGCGAGCGCGTCGACTTCATGACCGGGGTGGTGTTCTCCAACATCATGTTGGCAGTGGGCCAGCCTATCTTTCAGTCGGAGACTTTCTACATCAGTGCCAACGCGGGGCCATCTCAGTATGCGGGCGCCCAGTGCAACCCCTTCTTCTTCAACGTCGCTTGGCAAAACGACAACCTGCACGAAGCAGTTGGCAAGACCGTACAAGACAAGGGTTTCAAGAAGGTAGCCCTTCTTGCACCCAATTACCCCGCTGGCAAAGACGCACTGACGGGCTTCAAGCGGTTCTTCAAAGGCGAGGTGGTGATGGAGAGTTACACCCCACTGAACCTGCTGGACTACGGCGCAGAGTTATCCAAGATGCGCGCCTCGGGCGCCGATGCGGTCTACATCTTTTTGCCTGGTGGCCTGGGCATCAACTTCATCAAACAGTTTGTGGGTGCCGGCTTGTCCAAGGACATGACCTTGTTTGGGCCCGGATTCTCTGCCGATGAAGACGTTATTCGCGCAGTGGGCGAACCCATGCTGGGCATGTTCAACAGTTCGCATTGGGCGCATGACTTGAACAACGCGGCCAACAAGCGCTTCGTCGCCGACTTCCAGAAGACTTACGGCCGCATGCCTACTTTGTACGCCTCACAAGGCTACGACACCGCCCGGCTGATTGATGCCGCCGTGCGCGACGTGAAGGGCAAGATCGAAGACAAGGACGCGGTGCGCAAAGCCCTCAAAGCTGCGAAATTCGATTCCGTTCGAGGTGCCTTCAAGTTCAACAACAACCACTACCCGATTCAAGACTATTACCTGCGTGTCATCACCAAGAACGCACAAGGCGTTGTGACCAACCGCACCTTGGGCACGGTATTCAAGAACCATTCAGACGCTTATGCGCCCGAGTGCAAGATGCCCAGTTGAGCTTGGGCCTAAGCGTCGCTTGATGACCCAGCGTTTTTGATCTGATGGACGGGGTATTGGTCCTTGAGCAATCGCTCAACGGGCTGCAGTTTGGATTGATGCTGTTCCTGCTGGCCGCCGGCCTCACGCTGGTGTTCGGCATCATGGACATGATCAACCTCGCACACGGCTCGCTCTACATGATCGGGGCCTATTTGGCCGCCACGCTCACGGCGGCCACGGGGTCCTTTTGGTTTGGCTTGGTACTGGCCATAGCGGCTACGGCGGTGCTGGCGGTGCTGCTGGAGCGCACCGTGATTCGTCGGCTGGTGCAGCGTGACCATCTGTCGCAAGTCTTGGGCACTTTTGCTGTGTTGCTGATGGCCAATGAAGCCGTTCGGATCATCTGGGGACCTCAGCCTCTGGCGCTCAATCCACCTGCTGCACTCGCCGGTCCGGTCAACCTGTTTGGGCTTTTCGACTACCCGGCCTACCGCCTTTTCATCATCGGTGTTGGTTTGGCCGTGGCCTTGATGATGTACTGGGTCATCACACGAACCCGCCTGGGCATGCAGGTGCGGGCTGGTGCATCCAACCGGGAGATGGCACAAGCCATGGGGGCGAACGTCAACGGCCTTTTCACAGGTGTGTTTGCCGTAGGTGCCGGGCTTTGTGCCTTGGCGGGTGGCTTGCTGGGGCCATTGCTGTCGGTGCAGGTGGGCATGGGCGAGAGCATTCTGATCCTCGCGTTCGTGGTGATTGTTATCGGCGGCATTGGCTCGATTCGCGGTGCCTTGTTCGGTTCTTTGCTGGTGGGGCTGGTAGACACCGCGGGGCGCACGCTGGTGCCGCTGATGCTGGCGCAATTCATGGGGCCGCAGTTGGCGTCTTCTGTGGGGTCGGCCACCGCGTCCATCCTCATTTATCTGCTAATGGCAGCCGTTCTGTTCTTCAAGCCACGCGGCTTGTTTCCGGCCCATGGCTGAGGGCGCTTTGCAGCTGCACCACGCATTGCGGTGGCGCGCAGCGCTTATCTTGTTGCTGGCCCTGCTGGCCCTGCCGTGGGTAGCCCACGCCTTGGATGAAGCTTTCTACATTGGCGTGGCCAGCCGGGTATTGATCTTCGCCCTGGCAGCCACGAGCTTGAACCTGATCTTGGGCTTTGGCGGCATGGTCAGCTTTGGACATGCGGCCTATCTGGGTATCGGCGCCTACACCGTGGGCATCTTGATGGACGCCGGGTTTGCCTCAGCTTGGCTCGCTTGGCCAGCGGCTTTTGTGCTGGGCGGGCTCTTTGCCCTGTTGATCGGCAGCATCAGCCTGCGCACACGAGGCGTGTACTTCATCATGATCACGCTGGCCTTCTCCCAGATGCTGTATTTCTTGATGGTCTCGCTCAAGATGTATGGCGGCGATGACGGGCTGGCCTTGGCCAGCCGATCGTTGCTGTCCGAGAGCCTCGACCTCAACAACGACACGGTGTTCTATTACGTCGTATTGGCGCTGGTGGCCGCCGCTTTTCTGTTGGTTTGGCGTGTGCTGAATGCACGCTTCGGACACGCGCTGCAAGGTATTCGGGAGAATGAAACGCGCATGGCAGCCCTGGGCTTTCCCGTGTTTCGTATCCAACTGATCGCTTTCACCTTGGCTGGGGCACTGGCGGGATTGGCGGGCGCTTTGCTAGCCAACCAGGGCAGCTACGTCACGCCGTCGATCATGCAATGGAGCCAGTCCGGCATGTTGATGATCATGGTCATCTTGGGAGGTGTTGGGCACCTGTACGGCGGCTTGGCTGGCGCTGCTGTGTTTCTCTTGTTGGAAGAGGTGTTGGTGGCCTGGACGGTGCATTGGCAGTTGGTTTTGGGGGCCGTGTTGCTGGCCGTGGTGTTGCTGTCGCCCAACGGGCTGCTCAGCTTGGCCAAGCGCTGGTGGCCCAAGCGCGGCGCGCCCAGTAGCCCTGAGCCAGCGGATCACGTGCGATGACGCAGCCGCTGTTGTCGGCCAAGGGTTTGGTCAAGCGTTTCGGCGGCGTCATGGCCACGGATCACGCCAGTTTTGACGTTCGAGCGGGCGAGATACATGCGCTCATTGGCCCGAACGGTGCGGGCAAGACCACCCTGATTAACCAACTGTGTGGCGCGCTGCAGCCAGACGCGGGCAGCCTGTCTTTGGCCGGTGAAGACATCAGCCAGTGGCCCATGCATCGCCGCGCACTTGCTGGCTTGGTTCGCTCCTACCAAGTCACCAGCGTTTTTCAAAGACTGTCCGCGCTGGACAACGTGGCGCTGGCCCTGCAAGCCAAAACTGGCAGCAGTTGGCAGTTTTGGCGCCCTGCCCGCCTGGAGCACCAACGCTACGAGCAAGCGGCTCAACTGCTCCACGAGGTCGGTTTGGGTGACGCTTCAACCCGTCCAGCCAGTGCACTGTCCCACGGCGAACAGCGGCAATTGGAAGTGGGCTTGGCACTGGCCTTGCAGCCAAGGGTGCTGCTGCTCGACGAGCCCATGGCTGGTGTGGGGCCACAGGAGTCCGAGCGCATGGTCGAGCTGCTGCGAGGCCTGCGCGGACGCACCGGTTTGCTGCTCGTTGAGCACGACATGGACGCGGTTTTCCGATTAGCTGACCGCATCACGGTGCTGGTGGCTGGGCGTGTCCTGGCCAGTGGCACACCGGTTGAGATCGCCAACAACGCCGATGTGCGCCGCGCCTACTTGGGCGAGGAATCTGTGACAGCGAGCAGCCCTTGACCAGTTCCGCTGAGCCTGTAGTGAGTTCGGCCAACACCGAGGGCGAAACCTTGCTGGAGGTGACTGGCTTGCAAGCCGCTTATGGCGCAAGCCAAGTGCTGTTTGATGTTTCCCTGCGAATTCAGGCGGGTCAAGCGGTGACGTTGCTGGGGCGCAATGGCATGGGCAAGACAAGCACAGTGCGCACCGTGCTTGGCCTCATGCGGGCACGTGCGGGTGAAGTGCGCTTCTTGGGCGAGCGGATCGAGACCCAGTCGGCGGACCGGATCGCCCGCATGGGCTTGGCCGTGGTACCAGAAGGCCGTCAGATTTTCCCGAACCTCTCAGTGCTGGACAACCTGCGGGCCTTTGCCGCCAACCGCAGCGCCAGCCCCAACCCTTGGACGCTGGAGCGCGTGCTGCACTTGTTCCCGCGTCTGGCGGAGCGCTTGAACCACATGGGCCAGCAACTCTCGGGCGGTGAGCAGCAAATGCTGGCTGTGGGCCGCGCACTCATGACCAACCCCCACCTGTTGGTGCTGGATGAAGCCACCGAAGGGCTGGCACCTTTGATTCGCGAAGACATTTGGCGCTGCTTGGCGCAGTTGCGAGCAGAAGGGCAAAGCATCCTGCTCATCGACAAGCACGTGCCGCGTTTGCTGCAATTGGCAAACAGCCACACCTTGATCGAAAAGGGTCGCGTGGTCTGGCAAGGGGGTTCTGCGGCCCTTGCTGCTGACCCGGGCCTGTGGTCGCGCTACTTAGGTCTGGCACAAGCCCAGTGATCTCCAGATGGAAAAGGCAGCCTGAGCCCACTACCATCGAATGTCCGAAACCATCTGAGTGGAGCGTTCATGACCGGTTCGTCTTTTGCCAAGCTGAATGCTTGGCCAACTGCGCCTGCAGGCCACTTGTCGGTTCGGTCGCTTGTGGCGTCTGTGGCCCTGGTGGTGATCGCCCCGATGTCCTTGATGGGCAGCGGCGCTGCTCATGCGCAAAGCGCGCTGGACGGCATCAAGCAGCGTGGCCAGATCGTGATTGGTTACCGAGAAGATGCCTCGCCTTTCTCTTTGGTGAACGCTGCTCGCCAGCCGATCGGCTATGCGGTGGAGTTGTGCCAGTTGGTGGCGCAAAGCCTGGCGACGCAACTCGGCGTAGCACCCAACGCCGTGAAGTACCTGAGCGTGCCAGTCGATCAGATCGAGCGCTACATGCAGGGCAAAACCGTGGACATGCTGTGCAGCGCCACCTCCGACACGGCTGAGCGGCGCCGCAGCATGGATTTCTCGGCGCCCATCTACATCGCGTCGCTCAAAGTCGCGGTGCGCAGGAAAGACAACATCCAGTCCGTGGCGCAACTGTCTGGAAAGGCCGTGGCGGTGATTGGCAAAACCACTGCTGAGGCTGCCCTACCGCGCTACGCCAGCAGCCAAGGTTTGGGGTTCACGGTAGCGCGTTCGGTCAGTGCCGACGCAGCTTTGGGCCAGTTGAAACTCGGTTGGGTGGCGGGCTACGCCCGAGATGACGTGCTCCTATCCAGCCAGTTGGCTGCCCTGCCTGATCGAGCAGACTACGCCCTGCTGCCAGACAGCTTGAGCACCGAGCCAATAGCGATCGCGTTCACGCGGGGTGACCCTGCGTTTGCCAAGTTGGTCAACAGCACCTTGGCACAAGCGCACCGATCTGGCGCTTGGCAGGGGATCTATGACAAGTGGTTCATCAAGCCAATTGCGCCGCACGGCCAGTCATTGAACCTGCCCACCTCCGATGCATTGAAGGCCAGCTTCGCGCAACTCAAGCCTTGAGCCGCCTGGTCCGGCAGCACCCAGGCAGTCGGCGAGACTCGGGTGCTGTCAGCAGCGCAAAGCCACTCGGTCAGGCGAAGTTCTTCTGCGCGAATTCCCAACTGACGAGTTGATCAAAGAAGGTCTCAACGTACTTCTGGCGCAGGTTGCGATAGTCGATGTAGTAGGCGTGTTCCCACACGTCAACCGTCAACAAAGCCTTGTCTGCGGTGGTCAGTGGCGTACCCGCTGCGCCGGTGTTGACGATGTCCACGCTGCCATCGGACTTCTTGACCAACCAAGTCCAACCAGAGCCGAAGTTGCCCACTGCTGACTTGACAAAGGCCTCCCGAAAAGCCGCGTAGCTGCCCCACTTGCTTGTGATGGCCGCAGCGAGCGCGCCAGTGGGCTCGCCGCCGCCTGCCGGCTTCATGCAGTTCCAGAAAAAGCTGTGGTTCCAGATCTGGGCTGCGTTGTTGTAGATGCCGCCGGTGGACTTGCGCACGATGTCTTCCAGAGACAAGGCTTCGAACTCGGTTCCTTTTTGCAGGTTGTTGAGGTTCACCACGTAAGCGTTGTGGTGTTTGCCGTGGTGAAACTCCAGGGTCTCTTTGGAGTAGTGCGGGGCCAGTGCGTCGATGGCGTAGGGCAGCTCGGGAAGCGTGTGTTGCATGAGGTTCTCGGGTTACGGTTGATCGATGAGGGCGTTTGGGCAGCCAAGCCCCAGCGGCTGGCGCGATTGTAGGAAGGCGCGGTTCAAACGCCGCTAACCGTCACTTCAACCGCACCTTCAGCGAGGACGGCTTTCAGGGCTTGCCCCGGCACCACCTGTGAAGCCTTCAGCACGGTGCTGCCCTGTTCATCGGAGAGCCAGGCGTAACCACGCGCCAGCACGAGGTGAGGGTCCAGCAGGGACAAACGAAGACCAGCACGCTGCAATCGCTGTAACTCCAGGGCCACACCACTGTCCAGACCGGCCTTGCGTCTGTCAGCCAAGTGTTGCAGGTGTCGCTGTTGGGCAGGTACTGCCATCTGCGAAGCGTGACGCAGTCTGTGCGCCAAGGCTTGCATTGAAAGGCGGCTGTCTGCCAAGCGCTGCGAAGGCCTGCCCAGACGGGCTTGCAACAGGTCAAGGCGCTGCGCTTGCCGGTCCAGCGCCTGTGACAGTGCATCGCGCAAGCGCTGGCCGTTCGCTGTCGACTCCATGCGCCAGTCGGCCAGGGGCCGAGCCGCCAACTCTGCGGCTGCAGTTGGCGTAGGCGCACGCACATCCGCACAAAAATCAGCGATCGTGAAGTCGGTCTCGTGACCAACACCACTGATAACGGGAACAGGACTCTGCACGATGCAGCGAGCAAGGGCCTCGTCGTTGAAAGCCCACAGGTCTTCCAAAGAGCCCCCTCCTCGGACCAACAAAATGACATCGGGAGCGGGCGCGGTCGCCACGGATCTCATGGCGTACAAAGCACTCAGGGCCCAGACCAACGCCTGTGGTGCGCCCTCCCCTTGTACGGGTGCCGCAGCCAGGTAAATCGGTACGTGTGGCGCTCGCCTTCGCAAAGCGCTCAGCACGTCGTGCAATGCGGCAGCACCCAGCGAAGTCACCAGACCAATGGCCCGGGGCGCTTCTGGCAGCAGGCGCTTGCGGGAGGCTTCGAAGAGCCCATCGGCCTGAAGACGCGCTTTAAGTTGCAGGAACTGCTCGAACAAGCGTCCCTGACCAGACTGCCGCAGAGACTCCACCACCAGTTGCAAGTCGCCGCGAGGCTCGTAGACCGCCAATCGCCCGCGCAGCTCGACTTGCTGGCCATCTCGAGGGTTGAAATCGAGCAACTGCGCGGCGCGCTTGAACATGGCGCAGCGCAATTGGCCGGAATCGTCCTTGATCGAAAAATACAGGTGCCCACTGGCAGCGCGCGACACACCGCTCAGTTCACCGGCCACACAAACAGGGTTGAATCGGGCAGCCAAGGCATCGGCAATAGCAGAACACAACGCCCCCACTGACCAAATGCGTGCCGGTGTCAAGTCTGGCTTTGGAACTGCTGAAAAAGTCATCGAAGTGTCACCGCTCAACAGTGGCGCGGCTCTGGCACCGCTTCCCCCATCTTCTGCACAAACTTATCCACAGAATCTGTGGGTGAGATGACGAAAAAAACATCAAGAAGGGTGGGCCATAATCAAACGCAGTTCCAACCCCCCCACGGAGTCCGTGTTGCTTTCCATCATACAAGCGGCAGGTTGGCCGATCTGGCCCTTGATCGCCTGCTCCGTACTCGCACTCGCTTTGGTAGTCGAGCGGTTTCTTTCTCTCAAAACCCAGAAAATTGCGCCTCCTCGGCTCCTCGACGAAGCCATTGCGGTATCTCGCTCAGCCATACCGGCGCCCGACGTGGTGATGCAGCTTGAGCGCAATTCCGCCATGGGCGAGATATTGGCCAGCGGGCTCCGCGCGCTGACCGTCAATCCCCGCTGCTCGGAGGCGGACCTTCGCGGCTTTATGGAAAGCACTGGCCGAGTGGTGGCTCATCGGCTGGAGCGTTACCTGACTGCCTTGGCCACCATCGCGTCAGCAGCGCCTTTGCTGGGCCTGTTGGGAACAGTAATCGGCATGATTGAAATCTTTGGGTCACAGGCGCCCGCTGCTGGCTCCGGCAGCAACCCCGAGCAATTGGCACACGGCATTTCGATTGCGTTGTACAACACCGCTTTTGGGCTCATCGTGGCAATACCGGCACTCATTTTCTGGCGCTACTTCCGCGCCCGCGTGGATGAACACTTGCTGGCTTTGGAAGTCGCCAGCGACCGATTCGCTCGCCATCTTTTGAACATGCGTCAATCCAAGGGATTGGCCGCATGAATTTTCGACGGGCGTCCCGCGATGAGCCAGACATCAACCTGATCCCATTCATTGATGTGCTGTTGGTGGTTCTCATTTTTTTGATGTTGTCCACGACTTACAGCAAGTTCACCGAGTTGCAGGTGAAGCTGCCTACCGCTGATGCCCAGGCCCAACGCAATAACGCCAAAGAAATGATCGTGGCGGTGTCGAGCGATGGTCGCTACGTGGTCAACAAAACCTTGGTTCCAGACCGAAGCGTCGATAGCCTCGCCTTGGTGATGCAGCAAACGGCCAACGTCGGCCCTGAGACGGTGGTGATCATCAGCGCCGATGCGACGGCGGCGCACCAGTCGGTCATCACGGTCATGGAAGCTGCGCGCAGAAGTGGTTTGGTGCAAATCACGTTTGCCACGCAGAAATCAGCGCAAAGCTCCCCCTGAATATGCGGGCTCTGCTGCTAGACGCCTGGCAGCGGCGAGGATTGGTGGCCTACCTGCTCTGGCCCACCTCTCTTCTTTATCGCCTTCTGCTGCAACTGACCGTGCTCACTTGGCGATGGGGGCTTGCCCGACCAGTTCGCCTGCCGGTGCCTGTGCTGGTGGTTGGTAACGTGGTGGCAGGTGGTGCTGGAAAAACACCCGTAGTGCGCGCCTTGGTTCTTCATTTGCAAAAGCACGGTATCCGCGCGGGCATTGTCTCCAGGGGTTATGGACGCGACAACATCGAGACCCGGGAAGTGCTGTCAACGAGCGCCCCGCACGAGGTGGGCGATGAGCCTTTGTGGCTTCAGCGGGAGTGCGGGGTGCCCGTATTCGTTGGCGCGCGCAGGGCGGATGCAGGCACTCGGTTGCTGCTGCGCCACCCGGATGTGCGGGTTTTGGTGAGCGACGATGGTCTGCAGCACCACGCATTGGCGCGCGACTTGGAACTGTTGGTGTTCGACGATCGAGGCATCGGAAATGGTTGGCTGCTGCCTGCCGGCCCACTGCGCGAGCCATGGCCGCGCCGAGCCGACCTGGTGTTGGGCGTGCAAGGCTCTTTCACTGGACCAGTGGGCACCCCGCGCGGCTATGTGATGCAGCGCCGGCTCTCCAACACCATGAGTCAAGCCGACGGCTGCACCGCCAGCCTCAGTGCTTGGCGCGGCAAACGAGTCACTGCCGTGGCCGCCATTGCCAGACCACAGGCCTTTTTCGAGATGCTCCACGCAGAGGGGATCGAGCTGCAGCGCACGATCGCTTTGCCCGACCACCACCCCTACCGGCAAGCCTTGAATGTTCGGCCAGACGAAGTCCTGGTGTGCACCGCCAAGGACGCTGCCAAGTTATGGCTGCACCACCCGCAGGCGTGGTGCATTTCGCTGGAGGTCAACATCGAGCCATCCTTTTGGGATGCGCTCGACGACCGCCTGAGAGCGCTGGCTATCATCTGACGCATGGACTCCAAACTACTGAATCTGCTCGTTTGCCCGGTCACCAAGGGACCCTTGGACTACCTGCGCGACAAGCAAGAACTGGTTTCAAGAAGCGCGCGATTGGCCTACCCCGTTCGCGACGGCATCCCCGTGATGCTGGAGTCAGAGGCCCGAGTCATGAGCGACGAAGAGCTGGACGCGCTGCCGCCCCGCACTCAACTGGTTTGAAGACAAAACCGGCATGGGCTTTTCTGTTCTGATTCCGGCTCGGCTGGCCTCCAGCAGGCTGCCCAACAAGCCCCTGGCCGATATCGCGGGCAAGCCCATGGTGGTGCGGGTTGCCCAACGAGCCATGCAATCCACAGCCGCTCGCGTGGTGGTGGCCACCGACCACCGCGATATCTTGGCCGCGTGTCAAGCGCACAGTGTTGACGCGGTGCTCACCCGGCCCGACCACCCATCAGGCAGTGACCGCTTGGCTGAGGCCAGCCAGCTGCTGCGCTTATCGCCCGATGACGTGGTGGTCAATGTTCAAGGAGATGAGCCCTTGATCGACCCACAGCTGATCGACCGAGTGGCCCAGTTGATGGTTGAACACCCTTTGGCCAGCATGGGCACCGCAGCACACCACATCAGCAACCAGGACGATTGGCAAAGCCCGCATGTGGTGAAGGTTGTCACAGATGCAGTTGGCATGGCCATGTACTTCAGCCGCGCGCCGATTCCTGCAGTTCGTGACAACGCAGACATGGCGTGGTTGCCATCAGCCACATCGGGCAACTCGCCCGCTCCGCTAAGGCACATCGGCATCTATGCCTACCGGGTCCATTTTTTGCGCTTGTTTCCGACACTGGCGCAGGCACCGATGGAGCGCTCGGAGGCGCTGGAGCAACTGCGTGTACTTTGGCACGGCCACCGAATCGCTGTGCACGTCACTGCCAAGGCCCCAGGGCCGGGCGTGGACACGCCCGCCGACTTGGAGCGGGTGCGAGCCTTATGGGTTTGAGGGCTCCAAGCTCACAGGTCATATTGGAAGCTCACCAGACCCACCTGTCAGCTTGGCTGCAGGGTGTGCGTGATATCCTGAATCGAGAGAGACACGGAGTATCTGGCGCGTCACTTTGAAAGCCCAAAAAGTGACTGCAAGACCGGTGCCCGATAGGCCACTTCCAATAAGAGGGGAACTGCATGAGATTGATCCTGCTGGGCGCGCCAGGCGCGGGCAAAGGCACACAAGCCGCGTTCATTTGCCGCCAGTTTGGTATTCCTCAGATCTCAACAGGTGACATGTTGCGAGCAGCCGTCAAAGCGGGAACTCCTTTGGGTTTGCAGGCCAAGGCCGTGATGGAGGCCGGTGCTTTGGTCAGCGACGACCTGATCATCGATTTGGTCAAGGAGCGCATTGCTCAATCCGACTGTGCTGGTGGTTTCTTGTTCGATGGCTTCCCGCGCACCATTCCGCAAGCCGACGCCATGAAGGCAGCACAGGTCAAACTGGACCATGTGCTGGAAATCGACGTGCCGTTTGAAGCGATCATTGAACGCATGAGTGGCCGCCGCTCGCACCCGGCCTCCGGGCGTACCTATCACGTCAAATTCAACCCGCCGAAAGTAGCAGGTGTGGATGATGTAACGGGTGATCCGTTAGTCCAGCGCGACGACGACCAAGAAGAGACCGTTCGAAAGCGCTTGCAGGTTTACGCTGACCAAACCCGCCCTTTGGTGGACTACTACGCGAAATGGTCAGCGCGTGAACCACACACAGGCCCCCGCTACCACGCCATCAGTGGCCTGGGTACGGTCGAAGAGATCACCCGGCGCGCTCTGCAAGCTTTGGGAACCTGATTCACGCTGGGCTGGAGCGCAGCCCGTAGGTCTTTCCGTCAAGAAAAAGGTACTCCACCCGCAGGATCGGCTCCCCCCGCTCCTCAGCAAAGGTGAACCCCAGCAAAGCGAGAGGCGTACCCGGCTTGATTTCTGGGACCTGCCAAGCTTGCATGCGAAACAGCGGTGCCAACTCAATTTCCCATCGGATGTCTTGACGCGTTGGAAGAACAGCACGCTGCAACAGTCTGCGTCCATCTACTGAAGCAGTTTGCGCCGGGATTGCCCGCTGGGACAGATCGGGGGGAACACGCCCGATGGCTGCACGCTCCAGGACCATCTCCACGTGTGGGTTGCGCCACTGAACACTGGCTGCACGCCCTTCCATGTAGATGGGGCGGTCTTGGTCAAAACTGCTCCAGCCGTGATGGGCGTGGGCAGCGGCTGAAGCGAGCAAAGTGCCCGCCGGCCATGCCAAAGCAGCGCCGCCCTTGATCCATTCGCGTCTGTTGATGCTCACGTGAACACTCCTTGATTGGCCGCTGTTCTAGCAGGCCGTTGATAAAACGAATAAAACTCACAGCATGGTTTGCGAAACAAGCGGTCGCCAAAAGGCGCTGCGGCCATGGGCTCAGATGTAGGCGATCCAGCGACCGCATGTCAAAACGCCCAACCAAATCAGCGACGACAGCAGCATTTGCGCCCGGGCGGTCACATCAAGCAGCAGCAAAGACTCGCGGGCGTGAAACCAGCCAGCGTTGCATCCGGCCAAGCACAGCAGCAGCATCTTGAGCGTGAAGGCCCGGTTAGAAAGCAGCTCGCCTGCTTGCCCGACAAACATCAACAAGCCGGACGCTCCAGCCAAGCCAAAACCGAACACCGACAAACCGAGGGCCAGTCTAGCCAGCGGCTGCACCGCCAGGGCAGCGCCCCACCCAAAGACACGCATTTCAAGAAGCGCCAAATTGCCAAGCAGCAAGCCCACGCCGAGCAGATGCATCACCTCCAGCATGGGATATGCCCATGCGCTGGTCTGAATGGCAGTCACCATGACACTTGGGCAGATCCGGGCATGAGCGACAGCATCAATGCAATGCGCGCCTTGACAGCCGATAAGCCAACCAATGGGAAGGACTGCTGCCCGGCAGACTCAGCGCCCAGCACGCCACGCCCTTCAGCGCACCGGCTCGTGCGCCAAACTCGCCAGCCCCGGCGCTGAGCTTCAAACAATGCTGGTTCTAAGCGCGTGTGCAGGGTTGCATTGCCGGTGCCAGCGGCCACCACGCCAAACGCTGGTGCGCCCTGAGCATTCGCTTGCGCCAGCCAAGCCAGCAACGCCTCTCCGTCAGCTCCCGCATGACTGAGCCAGATGGATACATGGGGCCACTGGTCTTCAGCGGGCAAGTGCATTGCCGGCAGCACCAAATCAGCCTGGCACGGCACCTGCCACCAACGCACGTTGCCCTGTTCGACAACGCCCAAACAACCGCCATCAACGGATGCGAAAGCATCTGTTCTATAGGGGTGAACTTTGCTCACCCGCCTAGGACAGTGGATAGCACCCGCCGCCACCACCAATACCCCCTTGAGGCCCGAGCTCGCTACGTGGATGGCGTCCTGAAGATTTTGGGGACCATCCGGGCTTAGCGCAGCAGCTGGCCTCATCGCACAGGTCAAAACCACCGGTTTGGAGGGTGCCAGCACACACGAAAGGAAAAAAGCGGTCTCCTCGAGGGTGTCTGTGCCATGGGTGATGACCACCCCGGCAACTGACGGGTCGGACATCAAAGCATCGACGCGTTGCGCAAGGCGCCGCCACGTGCCGTGGTCCATGTCCTTGCTATCCATTTGTGCGAGCTGCTCTGCGCGCCAACCGCCAGTTGGCCACTGAATACCCCCCAGCAAATCTTCCACGGGCACCTCACCCGATCGGTAATCCACGTGGTCGTGGGCATTCTTTGCACGGCCTGCGATGGTGCCTCCGGTCCCAATGACAAGGATTTGCTGGTCCAACTTCCTACTCCTTGCAGAAAAAAAGAAACTGGTCAAAAATACAGCTACTGGATATTTAGTCAGATAAAGCGTCCAGCCGTGCCCTCGCAGCAGTCCCTCCAACTCAAAAGGTCAGCCATGAGAGAGATGCCCAAACTCACAGCCCGCCAGCAGCAGATTCTCGACTTGATTCAAAGCGCCATCGCGCGCACGGGCGCCCCGCCTACCCGCGCTGAAATTGCGGCTGAGCTGGGGTTCAAGTCGGCCAATGCTGCTGAAGAGCACCTGCAGGCGCTGGCCCGTAAGGGCGCTATTGAGTTGCTGAGCGGCACCTCACGCGGCATACGGCTCAACGGCGAGACCCTGCGCAGCATCAACGAGTCGCGCATGAAGCAGTTTTCACTGCCCCTTCCCAGCTTAGATCAGCTGGTGTTGCCTCTCATCGGCCGCGTGGCAGCGGGCTCGCCCATATTGGCGCAGGAGCATGTGGACCGGAGCTTTCACCTCGAATCCAGCTTGTTCCAACGCAAGCCCGACTACTTGCTGAAAGTGCGGGGGATGTCCATGCGGGACGCGGGCATCATGGACGGCGACTTGCTCGCTGTGCAAAGCACTCGCGAGGCCAAAAACGGACAGATCGTGGTGGCCCGGCTTGGCGACGAAGTGACGGTCAAGCGGTTTCGCCGCCACAGGGACGTTATTGAGTTGCATGCAGAAAACCCAGAGTTTCAGACCATCGTCGTGCAGCCTGGCGACCCTTTCGAGATCGAGGGCCTGGCCGTTGGACTGATTCGCAACACCATGCTGATGTAGGCGCCGCTCTTCCAAGCGCCCCGCTCTTCGCCACACTTTTCCCGCCCATTCCTATGCAGGAGCCCCACGTGCCCGCTCTTCTCTCATCCACATTGACTGACAAGCTGGTCGGCCCATCGTCGTCTTGGTCGCGGCTCTGGAGCCCGGTTCAGGCGATGGTTAGCCGCTTCATTCAGTCCAGCGCAACGGCTGTCCAACCCCCAGCGTCACGTGCGCTCAGCCCGTCATCTATTCCGGCTTGCATGCGCTCGACCAGTGGCGTCCATCGGCCAAACGGTCTGCTGTTATCCCGCGTCTCGGACAAGTCGGCTGCAAGCGACACCCGCTGCGCACTAGGCGGGCTGCATTCTTTTCGCAAAGATCCCGTGCGCGTGATTCGCTTGTCGGAGCAGGGCATACACCGAGGTCAGGCTGGACGCATGGTCATCTCTGGTCGCATGGCAGATGTCTGTGCCGAACTCGATCGACTAGCTGATCGCGAAGCCATCGTTCACTGAGATCTGCTCTGCCGAATTCTTCGATCTGATAGTGGCTCAGGTCCCTCAGGGCTCCAGGTCGATCGATGCTCGACTGGCACAGCGCTGGCTGCTGTGCCTGCTGCGAGATGCACAATGAAATCATGAACATTGTGATCCTCGACGACTATCAAGATGCAGTGCGAAAGCTGGCGTGCGCAGGAAAACTAGATGCCTACTCGGCCAAGGTCTACACGAACACCGTCAAGGGGCTAGGCCAGTTGGCAGTTCGCCTGCGGGACGCTGATGTTTTGGTGCTTAACCGCGAACGCACGCACATATCACGTCAGTTGGTAGACAAGCTGCCACGCCTCAAGATGATCGCCCAGACGGGTCGGGCTGGGCCTCACATTGACATACCGGCGTGTACCGAGCGCGGCATCGTCGTAGCGGAGGGTATCGGCTCACCAGTGGCCCCCGCGGAGCTGACCTGGGCACTGATCATGGCCGCCATGCGTCGGCTGCCGCAATACATCTCCAACCTAAAACATGGCGTGTGGCAGCAGTCCGGGCTGAAGTCTGCTGCGATGCCCCCTAACTTTGGGTTGGGAGCGGTGTTGCGCGGGCGAACCCTGGGGGTCTGGGGCTACGGCCGAGTGGGTCAGTTGGTGTGTGCTTTTGGCCGAGCGTTTGGCATGCGGGTACTGGTTTGGGGTAGCGAAGCTTCGATGACGCGTGCTGTAGCCGATGGCTACGTGCGAGCTGATGGGCGGGACACCTTTTTTCAAGATTGCGATGTGTTGAGCTTGCACTTGCGTCTGTGTGAGCAGACAGTCGGCCTCGTCGTTGCAGATGACTTGCAACGCATGAAGCCCACTGCCCTGCTGGTCAACACATCGCGCGCAGAGTTGATCGAGTCTGGCGCTTTATTGGCGGCCCTCAACCGAGGACGGCCTGGCATGGCAGCAGTGGACGTCTTTGAGAGCGAGCCCATCTTGCAAGGCCATGCCCTGCTGCGTCTTGAGAACTGCGTGTGTACGCCGCACATCGGTTACGTGGAGCAAGACAGCTACGAGCTCTACTACGGTGCTGCTTTCGACAACGTGGTGAACTTCATCAAGGGCACACCAACACACATCGTCAACCCCGGCGCCCTGCAAGTCAGGCGTTGACCGAATAGATCGAGATGGGGGTGTTTCAGACAGTGACGTCTGGCGACAGGCTACCAATCGCGGATTCGGCACCCGACAGGAACACGCGAACCCCTTGCTGGAGCACCGCCAGATCTGAAGGCGTGTGTTGTATGCGCAAATAAATGCGACCCCTCAGCAAAGCCATGGTGATCGGTGCGCCGAACATGTGGGGCATTTCAGTCAGTTCGAGCAAAAGATCGGCCAAGCCCGGATGCAGCCAAACAGAGGCCTGCTGGCGGTGACTCGACAACACGACGAAGCGCTCCCAGAACAAGGCTGGCATGCCCAACCACGTGATGGCGGGCCATCTCTGCAGCCAAACTTGCTCCTCTAGCAATCCGGGTTCGTGCTGTGAAAAAACAGAGTCGGCCATGTCGCTGACCTTTGACACACCTCCAGGAATAGACAAGCGGTCTCTTAGTGAGCGCGCCATCAAGACAATTGCCAAATCTGCCGGAGTGCCACATTCCACGCGAGCGCGCAGCTCGAACCCTTTGATAAATGGGCGGCTGCTGCGACCACGCTCCATGCGCCACCCGCGCCCCGAAACTTGCCCTTCGATGTGAAACCGACCAGGCTCTCCGTGGCCGAAAACTTCGAGCTGTTTTGAGCGTGCCCATGCTGCTAGGCGTGCCTGAGCCTCCGCCGACATGCCTGCTGTCAAACTATCTTGAAAGCGCTGTTTGATGTGTCGCAACATGACTGCAGCTTATGCCATAAAGTGCAGCGCAGGCGAAGCAAAGAAATGAGCATCCGCCTATTTCTTGGTCTGTTGCGCCAACGAATGAAGGAAAACCATGATCGACGTCTACACCTGGCCCACACCCAACGGGCACAAGGTTCACATCATGCTCGAGGAATGTGGCCTGCCCTATCGCGTGCATGCAGTCGATATCGGGGCCGGCGATCAGTTCAAGCCCGAGTTCTTGGCAATCAGCCCCAACAACAAGATACCCGCCATCGTAGACGACGATGGGCCAGGCGGCAAACCCATATCTCTTTTTGAATCGGGAGCGATTCTGCTATACCTCGCCAGCAAAACGGGGCGGTTTCTTGCTGCAGACATCCGAGTTCGCTACCAAACTTTAGAGTGGTTGATGTTCCAAGTAGGTGGCGTGGGTCCGATGCTGGGGCAGGCTCATCATTTCAGGATTTACGCGCCGGAGAAAATCCCCTATGCCATCGACCGCTACACCAACGAGGCCAAACGGCTCTACGGAGTGCTTGATCGTCGGCTAGCAAAATCAAGCTATCTGGCTGGAGAGGAATACTCGATCGCCGACATGGCGGTCTTCCCATGGCTGCGCAGCTGGGAAAACCAGGGCATCGACTGGGCCGACTACCCCAAGCTGAAGTTCTGGTTTGACGACATCGCCTCTCGAGGGGCTGCAAAACGCGCCGTCGCCGTCCTTGCGGAGCGCCGCAAGCCGATCACCGACGATCGAGCGAGAGAGGTGCTTTTTGGTGCTACACAGTATCGCGCTCGGCAGTAGCGGCGTCAGCCTAGATGGTTAATAGCCGGCGCGGACTTGACCAACGTCCCCCACGCCCACCTATACTCGCGCTGGTATTAACTTTAGAAAGAGCACCATGGCAAATCTAAAAGAACTTCTGGCCCAGAAAGCGGAAATCGAAAAGGCCATTGAAGACGCAAGGCGCCAAGGCAAAGCTGAGAGCATTGCTAAAGTCCGCGCGCTCATGGCCGAACTGGACGTTTCGTTGGAAGACCTTAAATCGCGTGGCAAAGGCGACAGCAAACCCACTGGCAAGGTACCGCCCAAGTATCGTCATGCCGCTACCGGTGACACGTGGAGCGGACGCGGGCTGAAACCCAAGTGGCTGACTGCGGCCATGGCAACAGGCAAGAAGCTAGAGGATTTCGCCATCTGAACCTGGCCTCCTGAAATCCAGTTATCGAGTTCGGGCGGTGGTATCAAGCTGCCGCCCGATGCAGTTCAGATAACCATCCCGGACGCGACAACCGCCTTCTGTCGAGGTGCCAAATATTTCTTCGCTGACAGTATTGGCCAGGCACCATTTCTGAAGGTGAAATTGGCCGTGATTGCTTTTGAGTGGGAAAGAGGAGCGGAGCCCGCTCAATGCCCCACGGGTGGCCTGCCAGACAGTGCTGGCCAAACTGAACTGCCATGTCGCTCGGTTTTCGTGCCAGCGTCTGCGGCGGCTTAGACCAAGCGCCAGCCGTACCTGGTGCCGAATGCAAACACTACCGCGCCGCGTCAGCCTCAGGGCCTAGATCGGCGTCTGATCACTGGAAGCTGAGCAAGCCCCACATTCCCAACAGCAAAAGCAGGTAGCGAGTGCCTTTGCCTATAGCAACCCACGCCATGCAGGGCCAAAACGGCAATCGCATCCAACCAGCCGCCAAAACCAAGGCGTCGCCCACCAAGGGCAGAAAAGAAAGCACCATGGCTGGCGGTCCCCAGCGGCGCAAGCGCTGAACGTGGACGCCTTGGTTGTTGATTTGGTATTTCTGGAAGCGCTGATATCCCTGCCTAGACCATGCGCCCATCCAGTAGGTCAGCACACAACCGAGAACGTTGCCACTTAATGCGGCTGCAAAACCGGGCCATGCCTGATCAGGATATGCAGTGATCAGCGCTGCCAGAACCAGCTCGCTGGAGCCGGGCAAGACAGTGGCCGACAAAAACGCAGAAGCGAAAACACCCGCAAGCCCCCAGTCAGGTGGGACCCACGACTGTAGCCACAGGGACAGGTCAGTAATAGAGACCATGAGCGAACCTGAGTAGCGACTGAATGAAGAGCTTGATGAGGTGGCCTGCCCGGAGGGGATCGAACCCCCGACCCACAGCTTAGAAGGCTGTTGCTCTATCCAACTGAGCTACGGACAGTGGGTTTGCCGCTTGCCCAGTTCAGCAGCAGATGCTGCGCGTTAGAGGACGCAGCGAAAAAGAAGATGGTCGGAGTACAAGGATTCGAACCTTGGACCCCCTGGTCCCAAACCAGGTGCGCTACCAGACTGCGCCACACTCCGACGGCTGCATTCTAGCCCGCGAAATTCGGCATTTGCACAGACATCGGTTCGCCGTCCCCGCTGCAGCATCTGATGCCCGCAACCTGCACGAAAACACGGTGTACGTTGACCCTAAAGCAAAGGGCGCCACTGCTTCACGGCAGCTTGCAATTCACCCAGCGAAGGCAGCAACCTGTCGGGGGCGTCTAGAGCATTACAGGGCGCCACCATGTTCAGTGCCCCGACGACTTCGCCGTTCATAGCCTGAACCGGAACTGCAATGGCAGATATCCCGGGCTCGTGCTGTTCGCAGGCCAAGCACCAACCCCGCTGACGCACTTCGCTCAAGGTGCGCCGAAGAACCGAAGACTGCCAAACGGTGTGGGGCGTATGCCGCATCAGTGGCCGACCCTTGAGCCAGGCTACCAATTCGACACGGGGCAACGCCGCCAACAAGATGCGTCCTGTTGACGTGGCGTGCAGGGGCAGCCTGGCGCCTAGGTGAAGGCCGTAGGCAAGTACTTGTGGCACGCCACTGCGTGCCACGATGACGCATTCATCACCGTCTCGTACAACCACCGACATGGAGTGACGGCAGTGCATCGCGAGCCGCTCGAGCAGCGGTTGCACCAAGCGCGGTAGCCGCGAAGACGCCAAGTAGCTGCCCGAAAACCGCAAAACTTTGGTCGATAACCAGAACCAACTGCCATCGGTTTCCAGGTAACCCAGATGTGCCAATGTCAACAAGTGCCTGCGCGCTGCAGCTCGGGTAATGCCCGCTCGCTGAGCTGCCAGGGTGGCGTTCAGGCGCTGGCGCTCCGTATCAAAACTCTCCAGCACCGCCATGCCCCGAGCCATGCCCTCGATCAGATCGGCCTTGGCGATGGCGTCGTTCGGTTGCGGCATGAGGCTGGTTTTCTTCTGGTTGAACCGCGGCAAGTTTGTCGACTGCGCGATCACCGCACAACCTGCGCGATCATCGCACGCTAAATGCCTGCTGTTGTGGTGCGGTGCAAATGGCCGGGCTAAGCTGCGCTCACGTTCTATCTGAAGGTCGCGCATTGAAAACACAGGTGCTCATCATTGGTGCTGGTCCCTCGGGTCTGTTGTTGGGGCAACTTTTGGCTCAAGCGGGCATCGACGCTCTGATCATTGAGCGACAAACACCTGATTACGTGCTGGGCCGCATTCGCGCCGGGATCTTGGAACAAGTGACAGTGGACTTGCTGCACGAAGCAGGCGTTGGCCACCGCCTGGCTGTTGAGGGCACGGTACACCGTGGCATTGAGTTGGTCTTCTCCGGGCAGCGGCACATGATCGACGTAGCGGGTCTGACCGGTGGCAAAACCGTCACCGCCTATGGGCAAACCGAAGTCAC
Organism: Comamonadaceae bacterium; assembly: GCA_027483665.1. Classification (GTDB taxonomy): domain Bacteria; phylum Pseudomonadota; class Gammaproteobacteria; order Burkholderiales; family Burkholderiaceae_C; genus JAIXUC01. The sequence continues at coordinate 194,757 of JAIXUC010000025.1, forward strand.
CCGTGACCTCATGCAAGCCCGCAGCGCGGCCGGCTTGCCCAGCGTATACGGCGTCAGTGAGCTAACCCTGCAGGACCTCGACAGCAACAAGCCTTGGGTGCGTTTCAAGGCTGACGGGCAAACGCAGGAGGTGCAAGCTGACTTCGTCGCGGGGTGCGATGGCTTTCATGGTGCGAGTCGAGCGTCCATTCCGCGCCATGTCCTGCGGGAGTACGAGCGCACCTACCCCTTTGGTTGGCTGGGCATGCTCAGCGACACGCCACCCGTCTCGCCGCACGCGATCATCTACGCCAACAGCCCGCGTGGCTTTGCGCTGTGCTCCATGCGCAGCCTCACGCGCAGCCGCTACTACGTGCAGTGTCCGCTGGACGACCGCATCGAAGACTGGAATGACGACCGCTTTTGGGAAGAGCTGCGCTGCCGCCTCGATGTCGACACGGCCTCGCGGCTCATCACTGGCAAGTCGATTGAAAAAAGCATTGCACCCTTGCGCAGCTTTGTGGCGGAGCCCATGCGCTGGGGCAGCTTGTTTTTGGCAGGCGACGCGGCCCACATCGTCCCGCCGACAGGGGCCAAGGGTCTTAACTTGGCAGCCGCAGACGTCAAGCTGTTGGCCAGCGCACTGAGCGACTGGTATCGGCTGGGACAGTCGCGCGCAATGGATACCTACTCCGAACGCAGCCTGAGGCGCATATGGAAGGCCGAACGCTTCGCCTGGTGGCTGACCAGCCTGATGCACCGGTTTCCCGATACCGACGACTTTGGCCAGCGCATGCAAGAGGCCGAGCTGGCTTATCTCACCTCGTCTGCTGCCGCAGCCACCACTCTGGCGGAGAACTATGTCGGGCTGCCACTCGAGCTTTGATCGGGCCAGGCGGCAAAGCGATGACCAGCTGCAAGCAGCTGATCGAACTCCGCCGCAGGAATTGGCCGGGAAAACCAATAGCCCTGCCCGAAATCACAGCCAATGTCCGCCAGCAACCGTGCTTGTTCTTCACTCTCAACGCCTTCAGCCACCACGCGGATGCCCAATGCGTGAGCCATGGCAATGATGGCTCGGCACAAAGCCAGATCTGTTGAGTCTGGAATGAGGTGGCGCACGAAGGATTGATCGATCTTGATGAAGTCGATCTCGAACTTCTGTAGGTAAGCCAAGGACGAGTAACCTGTGCCGAAGTCGTCCAGCGACACCTGTACGCCACTGTCACGAAGCGCCAACAAACGCTCACTGACTTGATCGTGCGTATCCAGCAGCAGGCCCTCGGTGATCTCGGCTGCAATGGCATTCCCCGGCAAACCAGCGGCTGCCAATCGAGCGCCCCAGTCGTCGCAAGAAGCCCTTGCTACCTGAAACTGCAGAGGTGACTTGTTGACCGAGATTTGGAACTCGGGCTCAAACCGCTCTCTCCAGGACTTCACCTGCATGCGGGCCTGCTCGAAAACCCAGTCACCCAGCTCGTCGATGAGCCCGATGGATTCAGCCAAAGCGATGAATTCGGTAGGGCTTACCAAGCCACGGGTAGGGTGTTGCCAGCGAATGAGGGCTTCTGCTTTGCGAATGACACCGCCTTTCAGGCAAACGATGGGTTGGTAGAGCACGTGGAATTGCTGCTGCTGCATGGCAGAGCGCAAGTCTGTAGCCAGACGGGCTCGCGCTTGGGCCGCCGATTGCAGCGCCGGTGTGAAATAGCTGTAGCGGTTGCGCCCTGCCCCCTTCGCAGCGTATAGCGCTTGGTCCGCGTTCTTGAACAAAGCTTCCACATCGGTGCCGTCGTCTGGGAACAGCGTGATGCCAATGCTGGCGGATACGAAAGCTTGATCACCCAAGAGCTGATAGGGACGGGACACGGCCTGCAGCATGTCTTGCAGCATGCGGTCTGGTGGACCACCGGGCGGCACGTCGCTCAGCACCACGGTGAATTCGTCGCCACCCATGCGTGCCACCGTGTCGCTGTCGCGCAAGCTGCTGCGAATGCGCTGAGCAGCTTGCTTGAGCAAGTCATCGCCTTGGTCGTGTCCACGGGTGTCGTTGACCTCCTTGAAGTGGTCAAGGTCCATGAACAGGATGGCTAGCCGCTCACCCGTGCGCCGGGCATGGCGCATGTGTTGCTCCAGACGGTCACGCAACATGCGGCGGTTGGGCAGCCCCGTGAGTGGGTCGAAGTTCGCTTGCTGCCAGATCAGCGCTTGCGAGCGCTTGCGCTCTGTGATGTCGGTGTGGGTGCCGATCATTCGCAGCGGCAAGCCCTGCGCATCTCGAGCTATCACGGCACCTCGGGACATGATCCACTTCCAGGTGCCATCTTTGCAGCGCACGCGGTGTTCGTTCACATAAATCGGCGTGCGGCCCTCGAAATGCGCTTGCCGGTCTTGGTGCATGGCCTGAAGGTCATCGGGGTGCGTTAACTCATCGAGCGCACTGGCCAAGTCTGGAAGGTCCGCGTCAGAGTAGCCATAGATGGCCTTGCAGCTTGGCGACAGCAGTTCCTCCCCCGTTTGGATGTGCCAGTCCCACACACCGTCCCCTGTAGCCTCGAGTGCCAGCTTCCAAACCGCCTCTGCAGACAGCGCATTCGCTTGTTGCTCACGAGCCGCTGTGATGTCTTCGACCACTCCCTCGTAGAACAGAACGCTACCGTTGGCGTCGCGGACCACATGCGCTGTCTCGCGAACCCAAATGCGTTCTCGTGTTTTGTGACGGTAGATCTCGGACACAAAATCGGTGATCTGTCCATGACGCTCGATGAGGTTCTTGAAGGTCTCACGACGACCCGGGTCCACGTACCACTCCAGGGAGATGTCGTTGACGGCGGCCAACATGCTGGCCTCGGTCTGGTAGCCGTTCAGCCGAACCAAAGCCGCGTTGGCCCGAAGCTGTCGGCCATCCGGTAGCGAGCGATAGGCCCCCATCGGCAACAACTCGAACAGCGAAGACAGCGGCGGCGCGTTGCGGGGCATGGGGGTTGGCGACTGCCTGAGTTGAGCCTTGCTTCAGCGAGGCCGGCGTGGCGCGCGCGGCGCTTTCGGGTCCGCAGACCCTGTCACGCGCGGCGGCAAGCCTGTGTGCTGAGTCAGCAGACGGGCTCTGGCAGGTGCCTTGCCAGACGAAGGTGGCGGGGTCGAGTTCTTGCGTCTGGCGGTGCTGTAGCCACCATCCGTCAGGGGCTGGAAGGTAGGGATCAAGTGCTGCTTGCCGTTGCCGATCAGGTCGCTGCGCCCCATGCCTTTGAGCGCCTCGCGCAGCAAGGGCCAGTTATTGGGATCGTGGTAGCGCAGAAACGCCTTGTGCAGACGCCGTCGCTTTTCGCCACGAACGATGTCCACCACATCCTCGGGCGCTACTTCCCTTCGAACGCGGCGCAGTGGGTTGCGGTTGCTGTGGTACATCGCCGTGGCAGTGGCCATGGGCGAAGGGTAAAAGGTTTGCACCTGATCCGCGCGAAACCCGTTTCGCTTGAGCCACAGCGCCAAATTCATCATGTCCGCGTCGGTGGTGCCGGGGTGTGCTGCGATGAAGTAAGGAATCAGGTACTGCTTCTTGCCAGCCTCGGCAGAGAACTTTTCGAACATCTGCTTGAAACGGTCGTAGCTGCCAATGCCAGGCTTCATCATTTTGGACAGCGGCCCGCCTTCGGTGTGTTCGGGCGCAATCTTGAGGTAGCCACCCACATGGTGCTGCACCAGTTCCTTGACGTATTCAGGGCTTTGCACGGCCAGGTCGTAGCGCAGGCCAGAACCAATGAGTATCTTTTTGATGCCCTTGAGCGCCCGCGCCCGCCGGTACATGTGGATGAGCGGTGTGTGGTCGGTGTTGAGGTTGGGGCAGATGCCGGGGTATACGCAACTCGGCTTGCGGCAGGCTGATTCCACCTCTGGGCTTTTGCAGCCAATGCGGTACATGTTGGCGGTTGGCCCGCCCAAATCAGAGATGACGCCGGTGAAGCCCTCGACCTTATCGCGAATGTCTTCGATTTCGCGAATAACAGAATCTTCGGAACGGCTCTGAATGATTCGACCCTCGTGCTCTGTGATGGAGCAAAAGGTGCAGCCGCCAAAGCAGCCGCGCATGATGTTGACCGAGAACCGAATCATTTCCCAAGCCGGGATCTTGGTGGGACCATCGTGGCGGCCTTGCTCATCGGCGTAGACGGGGTGCGGGCTGCGCGCGTAGGGCAGATCAAACACATGGTCCATCTCGGCTGTCGTCAGTGGAATCGGGGGCGGGTTGATCCACACATCGCGGGCCGTCTGGTCCTCACCGTGCGCTTGGACCAAGGCGCGTGCGTTGCCGGGGTTGGTCTCCAGGTGCAACACGCGGTTGGCATGTGCGTACAGCACCGGGTCCGCGCGGACTTGCTCGTAGCTCGGCAGCCTGATGACCGTGCGTTCACGCGGCGGAACCTTCAAGCGTCCCTTGCCATGCAGGGCCGGGTTGGGCATGAACTGAACCACCGATTGCAATGGCGCCGGGGCTGACAACTCGCCTGCGGCGGCAGACGAGTCATCCTTGGAGCAAGTCGTGCCCTGAGCTTGCGCCTGTTCGCTGGTGGTGAGGTAAGGGTTGACGTGTGCTTCCACGCGCCCTGGTTCATCGATGGAAGTCGAATCGACTTCAAACCAGCCCAAGCGATTGGGGTCATCTGGCCGCCGCACGAATGCAGTGCCACGCACGTCCGTTATTTGCTGCACCGGCTCCCGAGCGGCCAGACGGTGGGCAATCTCCACAATGGCGCGCTCAGCGTTGCCATAAAGCAGCAGGTCGCACTTGGCGTCCACCACGATGCTGCGGCGCACCTTGTCGCTCCAATAGTCATAGTGGGCAATGCGTCGCAGGCTGCCTTCAATGCCACCCAGCACGATGGGCACGTCTTTGTAGGCTTCCCGGCAGCGCTGGCTGTAGACGATGGCAGCCCGGTCTGGCCGCCGGCCACCTATGTCGCCCGCGGTATAGGCATCGTCCGTTCGGATTTTCCGGTCTGCGGTATACCGGTTGATCATCGAATCCATGTTCCCCGAAGTCACGCCCCAAAACAGATTGGGCCGCCCCAGCGCCATGAACGGCTCGGCGCTGTGCCAGTCGGGCTGCGCGATGATGCCGACCCTAAAGCCTTGGTCAGCCAGCGTGCGGCCGATGACGGCCATGCCAAAGCTCGGATGATCCACGTAAGCGTCGCCGGTGACGATCACGATGTCGCAGCTGTCCCAGCCCAAGGCCGCCATCTCCTGCTGGTTCATGGGCAAAAACTTCGGCTGCCCGAACCGATGCGCCCAATGCTTGCGGTAGCTGGTTATGGGCTTGGCTGCCCGTGCGAAGAAGGAGACGTCTGCGGGGGCATTCATGAAAAATCCTGGGCTGCGGTCGGAGGTCGCTACACCCATGAGGGTGCCGGTCGCGGTAAAACTGTGTACACGCTTTGCTTAGTTTAGGTGTCGCAAGCCCTCATGCCGAGATTTTGAATGATTGCCCCCTACCCATTGGCTGCTGGGCCGAGCCCAACTGACCTCCAGTAACCCCCACCCGAGAGCCACCGCCCGTTCAATGACAGCAGCCCAATCCGACCAACACACCCAGCGAGCAGCCCCACGCTCGCCCGGCGACCTTTTCGTATCGTTCACTTGGTTAGCCTTGCAGGGCTTCGGGGGGGTACTGGCCGTCGTGCAAAGGGAGCTGGTTGAGAAAAAGCAGTGGCTCACGCGGGAGGAATTCATCGAGGATTGGGCCGTCGCCCAAATCTTGCCAGGTCCCAACGTTGTCAACTTGGCCCTCATGATCGGGAGTCGGCACTTCGGCTTGAAGGGTGGCCTTGCTGCCTTGGCCGGCATGCTGTGCGTGCCCACACTGGTCGTTGTTGCTTTGGCGGTGGGATATGCCAATGTGCAAAGCCATCCAGCTGCCGTTGGCGCACTGCGCGGTATGGGCGCCGTGGCCGGCGGGTTGATCCTCGCCACGGCTCTGCGACTGCTCCCCTCTCTTGTCAGCAGCCCCATGAGCCGTTCAGCCTGTTGGTTGATTGGCGGCACGACGCTGCTGGCCGTGGCCTGGCTGCGATGGCCATTGGCTGCTGTGTTGGCCGCCGTGGGCTCGGTCGCCTGGGCTTGGGCTTGGCACTGCTTGGCGCCAAAAAACGTGTCGCGTGACCCCAACGGGGGGACGCATTGATGATCGCAGTGACCATGGGTGGTTTGGACTGGTGGGCCCTGTTCTTTCACTTCTTCTTGTTGTCTTTGCTGGCGGTGGGTGGGGCCATCACTACAGCGCCCGATATGCATCGCTATCTGGTGAACAACCAAAGCTGGCTGACCGACGCGCAGTTCAGTTCATCCATCGCTTTGGCCCAGGCTGCCCCCGGGCCTAATGTCTTGTTCGTTGCCTTGATGGGATGGAACGTGGGCCTCAACGCCGGGGGCGGCTTGCAGGCTGGGTGGACTGGCTGGGCCACGGCCGCCCTGGGACTGCTGCTGGCCATGTTGGGCACTCTCATCCCATCTTCCACCCTCACCTACTTTGCCACCCGGTGGGCGCACCATCACCGGGAACTGCGAGCCGTGCGTGCTTTCAAAGCAGGCATGGCACCCTTGGTGGTCGCCCTTCTGGCGGCTACTTCCTGGCTACTCACACAAGCCACAGACCCGGATCTGAATCGCCCGATGGTGTGGGTACTGGCCGTAGCGACAGCCTGGGTTGTATGGAAAACCAAAGTTCACATGTTGTGGCTGCTGGCGGCCGGTGCGGTGGTCGGCGCTTTAGGCTGGGTCTAGGCACCCGCGCGACGCTCAAGCTTGGCGCTGCCGCAACGCCTCGTACAAACACACCCCGCTGGCCACGGACACATTCAAACTTTCAACTGCACCCTGCATGGGAATCTTGACCAACTGGTCGCAACTCTTTCGCGTGAGCTGGCGCATACCGGTGCCCTCTGCGCCCAGTACCAAGGCCGTTGGCACGGACAAATCGGCTTGATACAAGGAGATTGGTGCGTCTTCGCTGGTACCTACGCACCAAATCAGGCGCTCCTTCAGCTCGGCCAGCGTCCTGGACAGGTTGGTCACCATGAAATAAGGCACGGTCTCTGCCGCACCGCTGGCCACTTTGGCCACCGTCGCGTTGATTCCGGCGGCGTGGTCCTTGGGCGCGATCACCGCGTGTGCGCCGGCACCGTCAGCCACGCGCAAACAAGCGCCTAGGTTGTGCGGGTCGGTCACGCCGTCGAGCACCAGCAGCAGCGCTGGCGACTGGAGGGCATCCAGCAAGTCGTCAAGTGAGTGGGCGGTGTCCAGCGCCTCGACGCGGGCGGCAACACCTTGGTGGCCGTGGCTGCCACATAACTTGGACAGCCGGGGCCCGTCAGCTTCGACCAATCGGACACCGGCTTCCTTGGCCCGCTCAGTGAACTGGCGCATGCGGGCGTCACGTCTGGAAGGGTCCAAGTAGACCTCCAGTACCGAAGTGGGCGCTGTTTTCAGGCGCACGCCCACAGCATGGAATCCGAACAAAACTTTGGCTGCAGACATCGTCGGATTATCGACTTGGCAGCTTCACCGAATTCTTGGCCACCCACGCATGCCGACTAGCACGCCGGTCGCTCAAGTCGCAGCGATGCGTCCAGCTTCGATGGTGATCACACGTTCGCAACGCGCAGCGATCCCCCGGTCATGCGTCACCAAAACCAAAGTGGTGCCGCGCTCGCGGTTGAGATCAAACATGAGTTGCATCACTGTTTCTCCAGTCGCAAAGTCCAAACTGCCCGTGGGTTCATCAGCCAACAGCACCGCGGGTTCGACAACGAAGGCACGCGCAAGGGCCACGCGCTGTTGCTCGCCCCCAGACAAGACTTTTGGATACTGTGCGAGCCGCGCTGACAGTCCCACCCGGCTGAGCATGTCTGTCGCAGCGCTGCGCGCGTCTTTGCGGCCGGCCAGTTCCAGCGGCAACATCACGTTTTCCAGGGCTGTCAAATTACCGAGCAGTTGAAAGCTTTGGAACACAAACCCCACTTTGCGGGCGCGAAGTGCGGCTCTGGCGTCTTCGTCTCGGGCGAACAAATCATCGCCATCGAGCACCACGGTCCCGCGTGTAGGCGTGTCCAGGCCAGCCAAGATAGACAACAAAGTGCTCTTGCCAGACCCTGAGGCGCCCACAATGGCCACAGTCTCCCGGCGAGAGAGGGTGAAATCGATATCCCGCAAAATATCGAGTGTTCCCACCGAATCAGTAACTGATTTGAAGACATGCTGGACGGCGATGATCGGACCATCGTTGGACGGCTTGGCAACAGACATGAAAGGCCTTGGGTGTTGAATCGCAGAGACTGTATCGCGGGTGCACTGGCGGCTTCGGCTCTGGGGCCAACATGGGCGCAGGCTCCCACTACAAGCCGTCCTGCGCCCGCCACTGCTTCAAGCCAGAAGATTTTGGTGCTGGGTGATTCTTTAAGCGCGGAGTACGGCCTGCGCCGGGGCACTGGCTGGGTCGGATTGCTTGAGCAAAGGCTGTCGGCACAAAAGCTGAACGCTGCCGTCATCAACGCGAGCGTCAGCGGCGACACCACGTCGGGGGGCCGATCTCGCTTGGGTGCGCTGCTGACACAGCACAAACCGACTGTGGTGGTGATCGAGTTGGGCGGCAACGACGCGTTACGCGGTTTGCCGCTCAACATGACCCAGGACAACCTTCAACAGATGACCCAGTCCGCACAGCGCGCGGGCGCCAAGGTGTTGCTGGTGGGCATGCAAGTGCCGCCCAACTATGGCGCTGACTACACGAAGCGCTTTTCTGGCTTGTTCCAACAAGTTGCCAGTCAGAACCAAGCCGCTTTGGTGCCCTTCTTTCTCAAAGGCGTGGCCGACGGCCCCGACCCTCTGGCACTGTTCCAGCGCGATCGCATCCACCCCAACGAAGCAGCCCAAGCCATCATGCTGGACAACGTTTGGCCCGAGCTGCGGCGTCTGCTGCGGTGAGTTTGCACAGCGTTTGTGCGGCGGCTGTGCTTGATGACCACGCCACCTGGGGCACCCTGATCGACGCCCGAAGCCCCAGAGAATTCGACCACGACGCCATTCCCGGTGCTGTCAACTGGCCCTCGCTGAACGACCAGCAGCGCCATGAGATCGGGACTCTCTACAAGCAAGTCAGTCCGTTCGAGGCCAACAAACTCGGCGCGGCGCTGGTGGCGGCCAACATCGCCCAACACATCCACACGCATGTCTTGAACAAGCCACGCGATTGGCAGCCGTTGGTGTACTGCTGGCGCGGCGGCAAGCGCAGCGGCGCGCTCGCGTTGGTGCTGAGCCAAATTGGCTTTCGAACATCGGTCTTGGAGGGTGGCTACAAGGCTTGGCGCTCAGCTTTGCTGATGCGGCTTCCAGTGCTGTGCGAAACCCTGCAACTACGAGTGCTTTGCGGACCCACCGGCAGTGGCAAAACCCGTCTGCTGCAGGCACTTCAAAGCCAAGGCGAGCAGGTGCTCGATCTGGAGGCGTTGGCGAACCACAGGAGCTCTGTCTTGGGCCGTGTTCCGGGGGTTGATCAGCCATCACAAAAGCGCTTTGAGACCCGCATTTGGCAGGCCCTTTCTGCGATGGATCCGACCCGACCCGTATACATAGAAGGCGAAAGCCGAAAGGTGGGTGATGTCGCTGTTCCAGAGCCACTCATCTTGCGTATGCGCTCAGCGGCCTGCACGAAACTGCGGTTGGCCGACCCCTTGCGTGTGGCCCTGCTGCTTGAGGACTACCCGCACCTGTTGCTGCAGGATGGCCATTTGAAAGAACGTCTGCAAGCGCTGCTGGCGCTGCGCGGTCGGGCACAGGTGTTGCAGTGGCAGACCCAGGTTGATCAAGGCCACTGGGAAGCTCTCGCAGCAAGCCTGCTTCAGGCTCACTACGACCCCGGGTACGAAAGATCCACCAATCATGCCTTTCCTCGCAGCGCGGGGGCCCCGGTGGTCGACATCTGCGGTCTGTCCAACTCAGACTTTGAGCGTGCTGCTCAGGAGGTGGTCTTTGCTTTCAACCAACTGGAGTTTGCTGACTCCAAAGCAAGCTGAGGTGATTCTCCGAGCCAGGCGAGCGGTGGCGATATTCAGCTGCCATTCGGCGAAGGAGGCACAGGCGCTGTAGCAGCCGAGTCCTGCTCCATGTCCGACGAGGAATCTCCATCTTCAGCGGAGCCTGTTTTACGGTCTGCTCGGGCCTTGAGCTTGTCTTCTTTCTTGCGCTTCTTCGCCAGTTCCTTCTGACGCTTTTCGTAACCGTAATTGGGAGTGGCCAAGTTGCGCTTTCAAATGATTTTTTCGACTGTACCACCGGCATTCAGTACCTTTGGTGCCTCTGCTTGACGCTGCGTTTCCTAAGTCAAACCAGTGCCTGAGCCATGGCTTGATCCAGGTCATCGCGCAGGTCTTGCCAGTCCTCCAGACCAATCGAAAAGCGAACCAAGGTTCCCCGCTCCATGTGAGCTGGCCATACCGAGCGCATGCCCGCAAGGTCGTAGGGAACGACCAAACTCATGAAGCTGCCCCAGCTAAACCCTAAGCGAAACAAACGCAAGGCGTCACAAAACGCATCGACCTGCTCGACGCTGTAGCGTTCGTTCAAGATGATGCTGAACAAGCCGGCCGCTCGCCCCTGGGGGCCACCGCACAGCGCAGACCAAGCGGCATGCCCGGGAGATTCGGGCAAAGCCGGGTGCAATACCTGAGCCACCTCTGGCCTGTCTTGGCACCAGTTTGCTAACTGGCGGGCCGCCGCATCGTGCGCGTCGTAGCGCAAAGCGATGCTGGGTAGAGACCGCAACACCAGCTCCAAGTCATTGGCTGCAACGCCCAGCCCCAGGCGCATGTGGGTGAGCTTGATCTTGAGATGCAAGGCCTCGTCGCGCGTGATGATGCTGCCCATCAAGACATCGCCGCCGCCGCTCGGGTACTTGGTCAGCGCTTGAATGGATACATCGACGCCCAGAGGCGCATGCGCCTCTTCGGGCAGCAGGTCGAATGGGCGGAATGCGAGCCCTGCTCCCCAGGTGTTGTCCAGGGCGCAACACACGCCCCGGTCGCGGCAAACGCGCACCAGCGTGATCAGATCCGGGAATTCCATCGACACGGAGCCCGGCGCCTCTAGCCATACAAGGCGGGTGGAAGGTCCTATCTTGTCCGCCAGGTCTTGTGCATCCAGGGGGTTGTAGAGCCGGTGGCGAATGCCGAAGTTGGCCAGTTCGCCTTCAGCCAGCGCCTTGTTTGGACCGTAGGCGTTGTCTGGAATGAGCACCTCGTCACCAGCACGCAGCAAAGCCAGAGATACGTTGGCAATTGCGGCGAGCCCACTGGGAACCAGTACGCACTGCAAGCCGCCCTCCAAGGTGCACAACCGCTCTTCAAGCGTGAACGAGGTCGGCGTGCCGTGTAAGCCGTAGGTGTAAGCATCGCGCCGTTTCCAGTCTCGAGAGCGCAGCGCGGCGACGTTGTCGAAGATGACGGTTGAGGCCTTGTAGACACCAGGTAGCGGGGCCCGAAAACCGTTTGGGGCGCTGTATGGGTGGTGTACCAAGGTGGTGGTTAGATCGATCACTTGAACTCCCTGCGGTACTGCTGAGGGCGGATGGCTCAAACGGACCACTTGGCCAGCAGCTGTTCTGGCCGCATGGCGTCGTAGCCTTCGAAGGGCTGGTGAATCCAGGGGTTGGAAGGCAAAAACTCCACCGAATAGTCGGGCATGAAGCTCGACATTGCCTTGGTCCAGACGACTGCGCTGCGCAACTCGCTGATGGGCGGATAGTTGTTGCGCAGCATCTCGATCACGGCGCTTAGCGTGTGACCAGAATCAGCGAGATCGTCGACCAACAGCACCCGACCAGCGATTTCGCCGCGCGGTGTGGTGATGTATCGGGCGATGTCCAAATGCCCTTGCAGCTTGCCCGCATCTGCGCGGTAAGAGCTGGTAGACATGATGGCCAGCGGCTTGTCGAAAATGCGCGACAAGATGTCCCCCGGCCGCATGCCGCCACGGGCCAAGCAAAGGATGGTGTCGAACTGCCAGCCCGACTGATGGATCTTGATGGCGAGCTTTTCAATAAGGTTGTGGTACTCGTCGTAGCTTACGTAGAGATGTTTTCCGTCTTCGGTCAGCATGCCGGTCTCCGGGGTTGTTGTTTTAACTGACTACAGTTTTGGCCGCGCGGTCCGCCAGAAACGGGTGCCGCATGAGGATGGTGTGGTCACGATCTGGACTGGTGGAGATCATGGCGATGGGCACCCCAGTGATCTGCTCGATGCGCTGCAAGTAAAGGCGGGCGTTGACTGGCAGTCGATCGTACTGCGTGACCCCCACTGTGCTGTCGCTCCAGCCCTCCAACGTCTCGTAGACCGGCGTGCAGCGCTCAATGTCGTCTGCGCCCATGGGCAAGATGTCGGTGAGCTCGCCATCCAAAACGTACCCAGTGCAAAGCTTCAACTCTTTGATGCCATCCAGCACGTCGAGCTTGGTGATGCACAAACCAGACAGGCCGTTGACCTGTGCGGAGCGCTTGAGAAGCGCTGCATCAAACCAACCGCAGCGGCGACTGCGCCCCGTGGTAACGCCTTTTTCAGCGCCCACCGTGCTGAGGTGGTAGCCCACGGTACCGGGTGTTTGCCAATCCAGCTCTGTCGGAAACGGGCCACCACCCACTCGGGTGCAATAGGCTTTGGTGATGCCCAAAACATAGTGCAGCAAGCCAGGGCCAACGCCAGCCCCTGCCGCAGCGTTGCCGGCCACGCAGTTGCTGGAGGTGACATAGGGGTAGGTGCCGTGATCCACGTCCAACAGAGTCCCTTGTGCACCTTCGAACAACAGGTTGGCTCCGTGCCGATGGGCGTCGTTCAGCTCGCGAGAGACATCGGCCATCATGGGCTTGAGCAGTTCAGCATGGCGCATGGCCTCATCGAAGACAGCTTGAAACTGCAGATCGCCGTTCTGCATGAAAGGTGCAAGGCTCGGCCCGAAGTCGAATCGGGCGCTTTCCAGATAGGTGCTCAGCATATGGTTGTGCAGGCTCAAAAGCTCGCGCAGCTTGGTGGCGAAACGTTCCGGGTGACGCAGGTCCTGCACCCGTAGAGCGCGTCTGGCAACCTTGTCTTCGTAGGCCGGACCGATGCCACGCCCCGTGGTGCCGATCTTTTCAACACCGCCTTTCTCTCTGGCTGCTTCACGCGCGACATCCAGGGCAGCGTGAAAGGGCAAGATCAAAGGGCACGCTTCGCTGATGCGCAGGCGACCGCGGACCTCTACTCCGGCAGCTTCCAATCCTTCAATTTCTTCGAGCAGCTTGGCTGCTGACAACACCACCCCGTTTCCGATGTAGCACTTCACGCCGGGCCGCATGATGCCGCTGGGGATCAAATGCAATGCAGTTTTCACGCCGTTGATCACCAAGGTGTGGCCTGCGTTATGGCCGCCCTGAAAGCGCACCACACCTTGGGCACTTTCGGTCAGCCAGTCGACCAGCTTGCCTTTGCCCTCGTCCCCCCATTGGGTGCCGACGACGACCACATTGCGGCCAGCGACCGGACTTTGAGAAGTTGCAATGAGACTCATGAGAGATTGCCCCGAAACTGAGGTGATGTGAAAAATTTCAGAAAGGGCGCACAACCCAGCAACCAGCCTGCCAGACCAGCTCCCGGTCGCAATGGAATTCATCAGCAGAGTGGTCATGCCCGGGCAAAAGACAAACCACAGTTTCTCCACGTTGGCGAAGCGCGGCGACCGCCGATCGCCATCCGGTTTCGTCGACCCAGGGTGCCGAAATGGCTGCGTGCCGGGGCCTTGCGGCTACTACACCAGCCAACATTTTGAGGTCCAGGCTGAATCCGACTGCGGGACGGTTGCGACCAAATACTGCACCCACCTCGTCGTAGCGACCACCGCGCGCCAACGCGTCCGTTGCAGCCGGTGAGTACATCGCAAAGCGAACGCCGCTGTAGTACGCATAGCCGCGCGCATCCGCCAGATCGATGTTGATGCGCACGCCGGCGCCGTGGGTTGATGTGTCAGCGCCGCTCAGATGAGCCACCAACCACTGCAACTCGTCCAATGCGCGAGTCAAGGCGCTTGAGTTCGGTAAGGCTGCTCGGGCTTCCTGCAGCACATCAACTCCGCCATACAAACTTACCAACGCCAGCAAGCCAGTGCGAGCAGCGGACGGAAACCCACTTGTGATGTCATCTAAAGCGCTAGCGTCTTTACTGGCAAGCGCCTGGTGTACCTGACCGAGTACCTGCGCATCGACCATCACACCTGCCAACAAAGAGCGGACCACCCGAGCATCTCCAAGATCAATAGTGATCTCTGGCACACCCGCTGCCTGCAAAGTGTGCAGGGCAAGCGACATCACTTCCAGGTCGGCCTCCAAACCCGCGTGACCGTACAACTCGGCTCCCAATTGAAGAGGCTCGCGGGTCGCATGCGGGCGATCGGGACGGGTGTGTGCGACTGGCCCGCAGTAGCACAGGCGAGTGACGCCTTGTCTATTCAACAAATGCGCGTCTATGCGAGCTACCTGCGGGGTGGTGTCCGCCCTCAGTCCGAGCATGCGCCCCGAGAGTTGGTCCACGAGCTTGAAGGTCTGAAGATCGAGCGCCTCCCCCGTACCCGAAAGCAGCGATTCCAGGTGTTCAAACAGCGGGGGCATCACCAGCTCGTAACCGTAGCTACGAGCGGTGTCTAACAGCTCCCTGCGGAGTTCTTCGATGTGGCGAGCCTCGGCTGGCAGTACATCGGCAACGTGATCCGGTAGGACCCAGGCAGACATGGAAAGGGCGTGCTGTTAAAACCGGCATTCTATTGGCGCACCCTTGCTGACGAATCTGGCATTAGCGCTTTTTCAGAGGCAGCACAGGCCTCGTTTGGCCTTCGTCAACGCAGGACCTCATCGACCCCAGTACAACACAGCGTCTATCGTCAACCTTCAACGGCGTGGCGCAGGGGTAGCCGGTTGAGTGCCGCGGAATGCCTTGAAAAACTCGGTGGATTGATCGATCACCATCACGTCGCTCTTGTTGGCAAAGCTGGATTTGTACGCCTCCAGGCTTCGGTAGAACTGCGCGAACTGCGGGTCCCGTCCAAACGCCTCTGCGTAAGCGCGCGAGGCTTCGGCGTCGCCCTCACCTTTGATCTTCTGTGCTTCCCGGTAGGCGTTAGCCACCGTCACTTCGCGTTGCCGGTCTGCATCAGCGCGAATTTTTTCACCTTCTGCAGCACCGGTTGACCGCAACTCATTGGCGACCCTGCGTCGCTCGGCCTCCATGCGGCGATACACCGACTCGGTGATAGCGTCCACGTAATCTACCCGCGTGATACGGACGTCAACAACATCCACGCCCCATGGCTTTTCGCCCACCACCGCCTCGAGGGCTTCACGCTTTACCGCTGCCATCAACTCCTCGCGGCGGCTAGAAAGAAGCTCTAGCACCGTGCGACGGTTGACTTCTTCTTGAAAAGCATTGCGGATGACTCGGTTGAGTTGGTTGGTACCTGCAGCCTCATTCAAGCCCACGTTGCGGATGTACTGACCAGGGTCAGTGATGCGCCAACGTACATACCAATCGATGACGACGCGCTGCTTCTCAGCTGTCAGCATGGGCTCGGCGTCCGTGCTGTCGAGGGTCAGCAAACGTTTGTCGATGTAGGACACATTCTGGAAAGGTGGGGGAAGTTTGAAGTTCAACCCCGGCTCTGTGATGACTTCCTTGATTTGCCCCAGCGCGTAAACCACACCAAATTGGCGCTGGTCCACCACGAATAAAGAGGAACTCAATAGCGCCAGCAAGACGACGGCGCTCGACAAGTAAATACCAATTCTGTTCATGTCAGGTCCTAGCGAACTTCACGCTCACGCGAACGCGCGGTATCGCGCGAACGGGCATCTGCAACGCCTGCAGCCGGTGCGGTGCTTACCGGACTGCCCGCGCTGGCAGGCGCGGCTGGGGCGTTCATGACGGCCGCGCCTGCCTCGCCACTGGCTGACAGCTGCATGATCTTGTCCAGCGGCAAATACAGCAGGTTGGAGCCCTGCCGGGAATCCACCATGACCTTGGTCACGTTGGAGTAGACCTGCTGCATGGCATCGACGTACATCCGCTCCCGGGTCACCTGCGGAGCCCTCTGGTACTCGGTCAGCACCGAGCGAAAGCGCTGTGCGTCACCCTGTGCCTGAGCAACGATCCTTGCCTTGTAGCCTTCTGCCTCTTCGCGCAGACGAGCCGCCGTACCGGCAGCGCGCGGGATAACGTCATTGGCATACGCCTCGGCCTCATTCTTGGCGCGCTCTCGCTCCTGCCCAGCCTTCAACACGTCATCGAAGGATGCCTGCACCTGTTCTGGCGGGCGAACACCGCCCTGTTGCAGATTGATACCCACCACCTCAATACCCACTTTGTATCGGTCGAGGATGGTCTGCATCAGCGCGCGAACACGGGGGGCGATCTGGTCGCGCTCTTCAGACAGTGCAGAGTCCATCTTCATGTTGCCGACAACCTCGCGCACAGCAGTCTCTGCAGCCTGCACTACAGCGCCGGTAGGGTCACGGCTCTCGAACAGAAAAGCGCGCGCATCGTTGAGGCGGTACTGCACAGCGAACTTGATCTCAACGATGTTTTCATCCTGCGTCAACATCGCCGATTCGCGCAAACCAGTGGCCTTGACGATGGCGTCGCGCCCAATGTCAAGCGATCGGATTTGGGTCACGAACACGGTTTCGTGCCGCTGCACCGGGTAGGGAAGACGCCAGTTGAAACCCGCACCTACGGTCGATTGATAGCGGCCAAATTGGGTAATGACTGCCTGCTGGCCTTCTTGAACGATGAAGAACCCCGTGCCCAGCCAAATCAAGAGTGCCACAGCACCGATGAGGCCTGCACCAATGCCAGCGCTTTTCATACTCGGCTGAAAGTTGCCGCCGCCACCACCGCCAAATCCACCGCCTTGGCCTGGTCGGCGGGACTTGCCACCACCTCCAAACAAGCCACCAAGCTTCCGGTTGAAGTCACGCCACAGCTCATCGAGATCTGGAGGCCCTTGGTTTGGCCCGCGCCCGCCTGGATTTGGGCGCTCTGGCCGCTCTGCCGACCGGTCGCGATCTGGCTCAGCGCCATTTGAGCCGCTGGCGTTGGGGCCGCCCTGGTTGGGCTTGTCATCCGGAGCGTTGTTGTCGCCCCGGCCCCATCGGGGGTCGTTGAGGTTAAACATGCCCCTCACCCGGGTCGGCAATGCCATCAGGCGCTGCGCGATGCTGTTGTGGTTCATCCGTGCGTTCTCTTGTAATCGACCTGCGTCATTGTGCCCAATCGGAAGCCGCCCTCATCCGTGTCGGGGACATGCACTGCGGCAGGGCTGGGGTAAGCGTCAGCTTGGTCTGCGTCTGCCACAGATGGGTCGGAGCGCACTGTTGTCGATTCGGATCGCGACGCCAGAGCAGCTTGTGCCACAGCCAGGCGCAAGGTTGCCAGTCCTTGCCCAGTCACTGCGCTGACGTAGACGCGAGGCACAGCTTGTCCAGAGAGGTCGTAGGTGTCTTGCTCGACCAACGGTTTGACGTCATCGGCGATGACATCGACTTTGTTGAAAACCAGCAACTGCGGAACATGCTGAGCGCCAATCTCTTCCAAAACCCTTTGTACCTCGGCCATCTGCTCGGTACAGCTGGCACTGGAAGCGTCAACCACGTGCAGCAGCAAATCGGCGTCGACCGCCTCTTGCAAGGTAGCCTCAAACGCATCAATCAGCCCGTGCGGCAAATCACGAATGAAACCCACCGTGTCCGACAAAGAAACCGAACGCCCTGCTTCACCCAAATAGAGCTGGCGCGTTGTGGTGTCTAGCGTTGCAAAGAGTTGATCGGCTGTGTAGGCACGGGCCTTCACCAAAGCATTGAACAGTGTGGACTTGCCGGCGTTGGTGTAACCAACCAAAGAAACATTGAACGTGTCGCGGCGTTCGCGCTGACGGCGCTGCGTTTGGCGCTGGCGCTTGACTTTGGCCAACCGCTCGCGGGTGCGCTTGATGGAGTCCCCAATCATGCGCCGGTCGAGTTCAATCTGCGTCTCGCCGGGACCACCACGGGCGCCGATGCCACCACGTTGCCGCTCCAAGTGAGACCAGCGGCGAACCAGGCGAGTGCTGAGGTACTGGAGGCGGGCCAATTCAACCTGCAACTTACCCTCGTGACTGCGCGCGCGCTGCGCAAAGATCTCCAAAATCAGCAAGGTTCTGTCGTTGACAGGCAACTCCAGAACACGCTCCAAGTTGCGCTGCTGGGCCGGGCTCAGAGATTGGTCAAACAAGACCTCAGAGGCACCCTCTGCCAAGGCCAACTCTTTGATTTCTTGTACTTTGCCCGACCCCACAAAGGTCGCAGCGTCGGGGGCTTTGCGCTTACAGGTCAGCCGGGCTACCGGCTGCATGCCAGCCGTCTGTGCGAGCTGCCCCAGCTCTTCCAGATCGCCGTCGAAGTGCGGAAGCCCGAAATCAACGCCCACCAGCAGCACGTTGGCTGCAACCAGTTGGGTCGCCTCAGACAGCATCGGGCTCGCTGGAGGTCTCGCTCACGTTGAAATTCACTGCCCGCCCAGGGACTATGGTGGAGATGGCGTGCTTGTAGACCATCTGGGTGACGGTGTTGCGTAGCAACACGACGTACTGGTCAAAAGATTCGATTTGTCCTTGCAACTTGATGCCGTTGACCAGATAGATCGACACCGGCACATGCTCCCGACGCAAGGCATTCAGGAAAGGATCTTGCAGCAATTGGCCTTTGTTGCTCACGATATGTTCCGTGTTCAGTAGTTAAACGAGATTCACCATAACACAGGGCTTTCGTCGCCCGGACTGCGGGGACTTGCCAAACCCTGCAAGAAGAAACAGTGCGGCTGGCGCCAGCAGGAAAGCAAGAAAAAGGCCACCCGAAGGTGGCCTTTTTACACAACAAAAAAGCCGATCAGTTCAGAGCGGACTTCTTGCCATCCTTGTAAACATACAGAGTGATGGACGGGTTCTTCAACTCACCATTGGGCTCGAAAGCGATGGTGGTCGTCACACCCTTGAAGTTGGTCTGGATCAACCTTGGCGTGTAGACCTTGGGGTCCACCGAGTTGGCGCGTTTCATGGCATCAACCAAAACAAAGGTCGCGTCGTAGGTGTACGGGCTGTAGACCTGGAACTGGTTGGGGTACTTGGCGTCGTAGCGCTTCTTCCAGGCTTCGCCGCCAGGCATCTTGGCCAGCGAGGCGCCGCCTTCGGCGCAAACCACGTTACCCAGCGTCTTGGCGCCAGCAGCCAACTTGGCAATCTCGGAGGTGCAGATGCCATCGCCGCCGAAGAACTTCACATTGCCCAAACCGAGTTGCTCCATCTGGCGCAGCATCGGGCCGGCTTGAGGGTCCATGCCGCCGAAGAAGATGGCGTCAGGGTTCTTGGCTTTAACAGCCGTCAGAATGGCCATGAAGTCCGTCGCTTTGTCGGTGGTGAACTGCTCGTCAACCACCGTCATGCCCTTGCTCAAGGCGGTGCGCTTGAACACTTCTGCCACGCCTTGGCCGTATGCGGTGCGGTCATCAATGACGGCCACGCGCTTGAGCTTCAAGGCATCTGCAGCGTAGAAAGCCAAACCAGCGCCCAAGGCGTTGTCATTGGCAATGATGCGGTAGGTGGTCTTGTAGCCAGGCTTGGTCAGGTTGGGGTTGGTGGCCGCGCCCGTGATATGAGGAATGCCGCAGTCGTTGTAGACCTTGGAAGCTGGGATGGTGGTGCCCGAGTTGAGGTGACCCACCACACCGGCGACCTTGGCGTCACACAGCTTTTGCGCAGCAGCAGTGCCCTGCTTCGGATCAGCGGCGTCGTCTTCAGCTTGGATTTCGAAACGAATACGCTTGCCGCCAATGACGACGTTTTGCGCGTTCAGATCTTCGATGGCCATGCGCACGCCGTTTTCGTTGTCCTTGCCGTAGTGGGCTTGGGCACCGGAAATCGGGGCAACGTGACCAATCTTCACGACCTGCACGTCTTGCGCGGCTGCGAGGCCGGCGACGGCAGCTGCTGCCGACGCGATGGTCAGCTTCAACTTCAGTTGCATAGATAACTCCATTCGATGTGAAACATTAGTTGAGACAAATTGTCAAACTCAACTGCCTGAGGGTACAGCAAATTTCGGGCCGCCACCACGGTAGAAAACCGGGGTACGAGGGCTGCGCCATCGCTTAAGAGCTGGGTGGCCGGACCTGCGCGCTGGGGGTCTGGGTAAGCTCTTTGGAAAGAGCCTCACTGACCGATTCGCGCACCGCTTGCTCCACCACGTCGCGCAGCCTTGGCGCTAAGGTAGACACATGTTCGGCTACCACCAAAGAAACCAGCTCGCGCAGGCGCCTCTCCAGCACCAAGTCAACCCGTTGCATCAACCGGTGGGCCATGGCATCTGAGTTTGCCGAGTCTGGCGTTGAACGTCCAGCCAGAACGGATACGGCGGGTTGTCCAGCTTGTTCCCCGTCAGTGGTCGAGCGCATCAAGTCATTGGGCCGCACCACTTCGGTGAGCGTTGGAATGGTCCGCGCCCCGCTTTTGGGCGTCTTGCCACCACCTCCCGGCTGGGCGCTCATGCAGCCGCTCCAGCCAGATCGTGGCGTTCAATGGCATAGCCGCGATCCCGGTAGTGTGTCCAGCGCAGCCTTGCCTGCTGACGGGTGTGTTCGTCCGCTGTGACAACCTCGATCAAGCGCTCGTAACGCTCATAACCTGCAGGCACCTCCAGGCCAAGGTTCACCAATACCGAATGACGAGGCTGCTGCGGGGGAGACGCAGCCAGCAAGACAGGCGAGCGACGCTGAACCGCATCGGGCGCAGCGCTGTTGGCATGTGCCAGAAAGTCAAGCGGGGAAAAGCGCCACAAGGCAACGTCTAGGGCATCCAGCAAGTCTTGCGGGCCCGTCACCACCAACCGTGAGCCAGCCCCCAGCGCCTTTCTCACCAGCCTGCAGGCGTATCCACAGGCATCGGGCGCGTTGAAGTGGAAAGAAATGTCGGTCACGCTGACTTGGTCGCGGGCTTCACGGTGGGCTTGGGCAAGCGCTTCAAGGCAGGACGCTTTACAGGCACAGTCGGTGTGCGTTGCTCTGCAGCCGCCAGCAGGTAGTGAACCAACAAACCAACAGGCCTGCCCGTAGCCCCTTTAGCACCGCCACTCTTCCAGGCGCTACCCGCGATGTCCAGGTGCGCCCACTCCATACCGGTCACAAAACGCTGCAAGAACTTGGCGGCAGTCACGGCCCCCGCGGCGCGACCAGCGACGTTGGCGACGTCTGCAAAGTTTGTCTTCAAGCCCTCTGCGTACTCGTCGTCCAGTGGCAAGCGCCAGCAGGGGTCCAGCGCCGAGTCTCCGGCTGCCTGCAGCGCCTGCGCCAAGGCGTCGGAGCTTGCGAAGAGTCCACTGCGAACGCCCCCCAGCGCCACCACGCAGGCGCCAGTGAGCGTGGCGATGTCAATGACGGCACGCGGCTCGAAGCGTTTGGCGTAGGTCAAGGCGTCGCACAAGATCAAGCGGCCTTCGGCGTCGGTGTTGAGGATTTCAATGGTCTGGCCGCTCATGCTGGTGACGACGTCACCCGGCTTGATGGCGCGGCCGTCGGGCATGTTCTCGCAGGTCGGTATCAGACCCACCACATTGATGGCAGGCCTGATGTCGGCCAGCGCGCGGAAAGTGCCCAGCACGCTGGCGGCGCCACACATGTCGAACTTCATTTCATCCATCTCGGCGGCCGGCTTGATGGAAATGCCGCCGGTGTCGAAGGTGATGCCTTTGCCCACCAGAACGACCGGGGCATCTGCCTTGGGAGCGCCTTGGTACCTGAGCACGATGAACCGAAGTGGCTCTGCCGAGCCCTGAGCCACTGCTTCGAATGCGCCCATGCCAAGTTTGCGAACCTCTTTGGGGCCTAGCACCTCGCATTGCAAGGCCGTGCCCTTGACCAGATCTTTCGCTGCCTGTGCAAGTTGGCTGGGTGTGGCGTGGTTGCCCGGGCGGTTACCCCACTCGCGGGCCAGCGCGACACCGCGGGCCAACGAACAGGCGCGCTCGAATGCCTGCTTGAAGGCTCGGAGTTCGGGCACGATCAAGCGAATTTTCTTGAGGGACTGGGGAAGTCCAATAGGCGCGGTCGCTTCGGGCTTGGACCGCGTCAGGGCATAGTGGTAGCTGGCTTCACTGGCAGCCATCACAGCGGGCTCCAGGGAGATCGTTGATATGCCGCCAACAAAGAGGCTCAATTCGCTAACAGGTGCGCCTTTCAAAGCAGCAAACGCAGCCGATACAGCCTGCCGAACGGCCCGCGGGCCACCGTCTCCTGCGCCACACAACACCAGCCGGCGCGCGGAAACGCCGGGCAGGCTGTAGACGGACAACACGGAGCCGGGCTTGGTGCTGAGGTCTTTGTGTGCCAGCGCTTGGGCGATCACAGGACCCATCTGCGAGCCTTTGAGAAAAGACGCCTTGGCATCTTGTTCAGTTACCAACACCACCAGTGCATCGCACTTTTGACTATCCAAAGACGCGGCAGTCAAACCTTTGAGTTCAAAATCGGGCATTGTTTGTTCCTTCTCGATTGATGTTATTCCATTCATCCCTGCGCAGAGAGCTGTCAAGAACCTTCGGGGCCTCCCTTGTGGTTCTGGTGACCATCATCATGACCATGATGCTGGTGCGCACGCTCAAGCAAGCGTCGCGCGGCTCGGTCAACCCGCAAGAAATCATGCTGGTGCTGGGCTACAACGTGCTGGGCAACCTGCCCACCGTGATGGCGCTGTGCCTGTTCATCGCCATCGTGGCCACGCTCAGCCGCATGTACCGCGACAGCGAAATGGTGATTTGGTTTGCCAGTGGCAACGGTCTGCTGGGCATGGTGCGGCCGCTCTTGCGCTTTTCATGGCCGGTGCTGTTGTTGATTGCGGGGCTCGCTTTGTTCGCGGCACCTTGGACCGAAGGCCAGCGGCAATCACTGCGTGACCGCTACGAGCAGCGCGACGACCTGGAGCGCATCAGTCCGGGGCAGTTTCAAGAGTCCGCTGACGGCAGCAAAGTTTTCTTCATAGACCGCGACAGCACGTCTGACCTGGGCGCACGCAACGTGTTCATTGCCACGCGAGAGCCGGGGCGCGAAACGGTGACTTCTGCGCGCAGTGGCGAAATCACCACCATTGGTGACACCCGCTACCTGTTGCTTAGCAACGGCCAGCGCTTGGAAACAGACAGCACAACGGCCAGCAAGCAGGTCAGCGAATTCGAGACCTACGGCACGCGGGTGGGTCAGGCATTGGTCCGTGGCAGTGGTCAGCGGGCTTTGCGAACCCAGGCAACCTGGGAGCTTCTTTTGGCTCCCACGCCAGCGGCGCTGGGCGAACTGTCTTGGCGCGTTGGCTTGGTGTTGGCGGCTTGCAACTTCGTGCTCATCGGGCTGGCTGTTGTCAACATCAACCCGCGCATCGGCCGCGCTGGCAACTTGCTGTTTGCCGTGTTTGCTTTCAACCTCTACTACAACCTTGTCAACTTGGGTAACAACTGGATCGCTGGTGGCGAGGCCAGCTTCTGGGCCTACACGCTCTTGCTTCACTTGGGCGTGTTTGTGGGGGTGGGCTTGTGGTTGCTGGCGCGTCATCTGCAATGGAGTTGGCGGGATTTTTGGCCGCAGCGCCCCAGGGTTGAGCTCCCACGAGCTGCCGCATGAAGATCCTCAGGCGCTTCCTCTACCGCGAGATCGTCTCAGCCGTCGCTTTTGCCACGGTCGGGTTCTTGGCTTTGTTCTTCTTCTTTGATTTGGTCGACCAACTGACCGCCATCGGCAGAGATGGCTACACCCTGCGGCACGCGGTGTTCTACGCGCTGCTGCTGGTGCCGGGTCACCTCTACGAGCTGCTGCCCATCACAGTGCTGATCGGCACCATTTTCGTCATGGCCCGGCTGGCACAAAGCTCCGAGTTCACGATCCTGCGCACCAGCGGCCTGGGGCCTTGGCGGGCGCTGCGCATGTTGCTGGGTTTGGGTGCCGTGTTCGTCATGTTCACTTTTCTGGTGGGCGACTATTTGGCGCCCTCGGCTGACCGCAGTGCGCAGCTGCTCAAAGCGCAGTTCCGTGGCGACATCACCATCGGACAAACGGGCGCTTGGTTGCGCGAAAAGCAGCCAGAAGGCTCGTTTTCGGTGAACGTGGGCGCTTTAGCAGCCGACGGGCAGATGCGCGCCGTGCGGATTTTTGATTTCGCACCAGACGGCAGGTTGCGCAGCATCACGCAGGCCGACACCGCCAGCGTCGGGCCAGAAAGTGTCTGGACCATGCCCAGTGCCGACCGAACCAGCTTCGCCCAAGATGTTCAGGGCAACAGCATCATCAACCGGCAGCAAATTTCACCTTTTGTGTGGCCCACAGACATCACCGCAGAAATGGTGTCGGTGGCGCTGCTGCGCCCCGAGCGCATGGGCACGATTGACCTGTTCAGCTACATCGCCCACCTCAAAGCCAACGGCCAGTCGACCCAGCTCTACGACATCGAGTTCTGGAAAAAAGTGTTCTATCCCTTGAGCTGCCTGGTGATGGTGATGCTGGCCCTGCCTTTTGCCTACCTGCATTTCCGCAGCGGCGGCCTGGCCACCTATGTTTTCGGTGGAATCATGGTGGGCATCAGCTTCTTCCTGCTCACCAATCTGTTTGGCTACTTGGGCAACCTGCAGAACTGGCAGCCCTGGCTGACCGCTGCAGCGCCTAGCTTGCTGTACACAGCGGTGTCGCTTGCGGCTTTTGGCTGGCTGGTGTTGCGGCGCTGAGTGGTCAGCATGCAAGACGCCCTGACAACAGGCCCGATGGATGAGCGCCAAGCGGTGGTTTTGTTTGCGCACGGCTCGCGAGACCCGCTTTGGCACAAGCCCATCCAAGCCGTATCTGAGCGCTTGCAAGCCCAGCACCCTGGCTTGGTGGTGCGCACCGCTTACTTGGAACTCACACAGCCCGACCTGCCCACCGTCGTTGATGCCTTGGTCGATCAGGGCGTGCTTCGGGTACGGGTCGTGCCTCTTTTTCTAGGCGTTGGCCGCCACGCGCGAGAAGACTTGCCAGCGCTGGTAGCGGCGCTGCGCAGCCGACACGCAGCACTCGCGTTGGAGTTGGCCCGCGCTGTGGGCGAGGAAGGACGGCTGTTGGATTTGTTGGCTGCTTTGGCATGGCCGGTTGGTGCAGAACCCTGAGGAAACGCACACTCCAGTGAAGCCGCAGGTGCAGATTCAGCAGGGTCTCTTTAGTAGCAAATCGGCATAATGCGCGCCACATTTCAGGCGAAAGCGTTATGAATCTGCACCAATTCAAGTTCGTCCAGGAAGCCGCTCGCCGCAACCTGAACCTGACAGAAGCCGCCAAGGCGCTGCACACCTCGCAGCCCGGCGTGTCCAAGGCCATCATCGAACTGGAAGAAGAGCTGGGCATCGACATCTTTGCGCGCCACGGCAAACGGCTCAAGCGCATCACCGAACCCGGTCAACACGTGCTGCGCAGCATTGAGGTGATCATGCGCGAGGTGAGCAACCTGAAGCGCATTGGCGAGCAGTTCAGTGCACAAGACAGCGGCACTTTGTCGATTGCCACCACGCACACCCAGGCCCGCTACGTTTTGCCGAAACCGGTGGCTCGCCTGCGCCAGGCTTATCCGAAAGTCAACATCAGCCTGCACCAAGGCTCGCCAGACCAAGTGGCGCGCATGCTGATCGAAGATGTGGCGGAAATCGGCATTGCGACCGAATCCCTGGCGGACTATGAAGAACTCGTCACCCTGCCCTGCTACGAATGGCAGCACGTGCTCGTCATGCCCGCAGACCATCCGCTGGCGCAGCGTGAACGCATTGAGCTGGCCGATGTGGCTGCCGAGCCGATCATCACCTACCACCCTTCATTCACGGGCCGCACCCGCATCGACCGCGCTTTTGCGGCGCAAAAGCTGGTGCCACGCATTGCACTGGAGGCCATCGATTCCGACGTCATCAAAACCTATGTCCGACTGGGCCTGGGTTTGGGCATCGTCGCGGAGATGGCCATGCGTCCGGGTGCTGACGGCACCGACCCGAAAGTAGACCCTGCAGAAGGTTTTGCGGTGCGCCCAGCAGGAGGGCTGTTTGGCATGAACGTCACCCGCGTGGCCTTCAAGCGTGGTGCTTACCTGCGCACTTTCGTCTTGGAGTTCGCAGAGTTGCTCAACGACCGCCTGAACCGCCAACTCGTCGCCCGCGCCCTGACCGGCCATGTCGCCGACTACGAGCTTTGAGAACTTCGCCATGAACAGCCTTGCCACCGCTACCCTGCCCCGCACGCCGGTCGTGCAAACCAAGCTGCCCGCTGTGGGCACAACCATCTTCACCACCATGTCGGCGCTGGCCGCAGAAGTGGGCGCGGTCAACCTGGGCCAGGGCTTTCCAGATTTCGCCTGCGACCCGCGCTTGGTCGATGAAGTCACGGCCGCCATGCAACGCGGCCTCAACCAATACCCGCCCATGACTGGCGTGCCGGCCTTGCGCCAAGCCGTGGCCGACAAGATGGCGGCGCTCTACGGCCACCGCTACGACGCGGGCACCGAGATCACCATCACCGCTGGCGCAACACAGGCCATCATCACGGCCGTCTTGGCGGTGGTACGACCGGGCGATGAAGTGATCGTGCTGGAGCCCTGCTACGACAGCTATGTGCCCAACATCGAGTTGGCAGGCGGCACCGTGGTGCGTGTGCCGCTGACACCGGGCACCTTCCGGCCTGACTTGGCACGCATCGAGCAGGCTTTGAGCCCACGCACCCGAGCCATCCTCATCAACTCGCCGCACAACCCGAGTGCCACGACGTGGAGCGAGGGCGACATGCTGGCGCTGCAAGACCTGCTGGCCCCCACCGAGGTGCTGTTGATCAGCGACGAGGTCTACGAGCACATGGTCTTCGATGGCCAGCCGCACCAAAGCGCTGCCCGTTTCCCGCAGCTGGCAGCGCGCGCGCTGGTGGTGTCGAGCTTCGGCAAGACCTACCACGTGACCGGCTGGAAAGTGGGCTATGTCGCAGCGCCAGCAGCACTCAGCACCGAGTTTCGAAAGGTGCACCAGTTCAATGTGTTCACAGTCAACACGCCCGTGCAGCACGCCCTGGCTGCCTACATGTCAGACCCCGCGCCGTATCTGAACTTGCCGGCCTTCTACCAAGCCAAGCGCGACTTGTTTCGCGAAGGCTTGACCAACACGAAGTTCCGCCTGCTGCCCACCACGGGCAGCTACTTTCAGGTGGCAGACATCTCAGGTCTGGGTGTGCCCGAGCGCCATTTGTCTGAGGCGGATTTCTGCCTATGGCTCACGCGCGAAATCGGCGTGGCCGCCATTCCGCTGTCTGCTTTCTACGGCAACGGCTTCGACCAGCGCCTGATCCGCTTTTGCTTTGCCAAAAAAGACAGCACGTTGGCCGACGCTTTGGCGCGCTTGGCAAGGCTCTGAGACCCACAGCCGCAGACCGGCACACCGGCACAGCGGCACCCTGGCGCCTCAGCGTCCTGCCGCTGCCAAAAGCCTTGGCTTCAGGCGTTGACCTGCGCCCAGGCCTTCTCCAGCCGCTTCAAACTGACCGGTTGCGGTGTGCGCAGTTCTTGCGCAAAGAAGCTGACGCGCAACTCTTCAATGAGCCAGCGCACCTCGTCCAGCCGTGCATCGGCCACACCTTTGCGTTCGGCCAGCGCACGTTGCAATCGTTGTTCTTGCGGGCGCAACTCGGCCAGACGAGCCACATCGCGGCCCGGGTCTGCGCGCAGCTTGTCCAGGCGCAGCACCACCGCTTTGAGGTAGCGCGGCAAATGCTGCAACTGCGTCCAAGGCGTCTGCGCCAAAAAGCGCGGGTGAACCAGCCGGGCGAGTTGCTGCTGCACGTCGGCAGCCACGTCGGCGGGCGGTTTGGAGTCGCGCAGCTTGCGCGTGGCCGCCGCGTGTTCGCCGATCACTGCAGCCCCCAAGCGGCCCACTTCCTGCGCAATCAACACCAGCCGCGGCCTGCCATCGGCCAGGCGCTGGGTGAAAGCCGCCGCGTCGGTCGGCCAGGGCTCTGCCAGAAAGGCGCGGTCCAGCGCCACATCCACGATCTGCTGGCGCAAGGCGTCCGGCGAGGCATCGGCGCCTTTGCCCACCTGCGTCCAGGCGATGGCCATTTTTTGCAAGTCCGGGATGCTGCGGTCCATGTGCTTCAAGGTGTCGCGCAGCGCCAGCGCGAACAAACGCCGCAAGCCTGCGCGGTGTTTCGCGGCAGCCATCTCCGGCTCGTCAAAGACCGACAAACTGACCGCATCGCCCTGGTCGACCAGCGCCGGGAAACCCACCAAGGTCTGCCCGCCCCGGCGGATTTCCATCAGCTCTGGCAACTCGCCGAAGCTCCAGTCGATGTAGCGCTGCTCAGGGCTGCGGGCCACTGCCGGCGTGTTTGCAGGGGTTGTTGCGGGCACCTTTGCGGGTTCAGCGGGTTCAGCGGCCTCAGAGGCCTCAGCGTCATCAGCCGCTTCAGCAACCGCAGCGGCCCCACCCAAGCCCGCCAGCTTCAACTGCGCCAGTGCCTGAAACGCCCCGCGCGCCTGGGTGCCCAGCTCGGCTTTCAGAGCGGCCAGGCTTCGGCCTTGGCCCAGTTGCCTGCCGTGCTCATCGACCACGCGCAGGTGCATGAGGTGGTGCGGGCTTAAAGCGTCCAGCTTGAGGTCGGCCCGCTTCACGTCGAGGTCGGTGTCGGCGCGCACCTCGCGCAGCAAGGCGTCCACCAGACCGCCCACGCCGAATCGCTCGGGCGCGGCCAAGCGCTCAGCGAAGCGTGCCGCGCTCTCGGGCAAGGGCACCAGCCGCCCGCGCGAGCGCTGCGGCAGGCTTTTCAGCAAGGCGTGTAGTTTCTCGCGCAGCATGCCGGGCACCAGCCATTCGCAGCGCTCGTCGGACACCTGGTTCAACACGAACAGCGGGACGGCCACGCTCAGGCCGTCGCGCGGGTCGCCCGGCTCATGCAGGTAGCTGGTGGCGCAGTCCACACCGCCCAGGCGAATGGTCTTGGGAAAAGCCTGCGCCGAAATGCCAGCCGCCTCGTGGCGCATCAGCTCTTCGCGGGTCAGGTGCAGCAAACGCGGTTGCTGGCGCGATGCCACCCTCCACCAAGCTTCACAGCCCGCGCCGCTGTGCACATCGGTCGGAATGTGGGCGTCGTAGAAGGCAAAGATGAGTTCTTCGTCCACCAGCACATCTTGGCGACGCGCTTTGTGCTCTAGCTCCGCCACCTGCGCCACCAACTTCCGGTTGGCGGTGAGGAAAGGCAGCTTGCTGTCCCATTCGCCAGCCACCAGCGCTTCGCGGATGAAGATCTCGCGTGCAGCACGCGGGTCGAGGCGGCCAAAGTTCACGCGGCGGCCGTTGTAGACCACCAAGCCGTAAAGCGTGGCGCGCTCCAAGGCCACCACCTCGCCGGCCTTCTTTTCCCAATGCGGCTCGAGCATTTGTTTTTTCAGCAAATGGGCGCCCACCTGCTCGAGCCAACCCGGGTCGATGTTGGCCAAGCCGCGCCCGAACAAGCGCGTGGTCTCGACCAGCTCCGCCGCCATGATCCAGCGCCCCGGCTTTTTCTTCAGGTGCGCGCCCGGGTGCCGAAAGAACTTGATGCCGCGCGCGCCGAGGTATTCGCCCTGCGCGCTGTCTTCTTCGAGCTTGCAACCCACGTTGCCCAGCAAGCCGGCCAGCAAAGACAGGTGCAGCGCCTCGTAACCAGCGGGCTGCTTGTTGGGCGTCCACTTTTGTTCGCCCACCACGGCCAGCAACTGCGAATGGATGTCCCGCCACTCGCGCACACG
Source organism: Comamonadaceae bacterium (assembly GCA_027483665.1). Lineage (GTDB taxonomy): Bacteria > Pseudomonadota > Gammaproteobacteria > Burkholderiales > Burkholderiaceae_C > JAIXUC01. Next base: position 224,640 of record JAIXUC010000025.1, read on the forward strand.
CCGCAGGTTGATGAACTGCTGGCGCAGCAACTGCTCCCATTGGCGGTTGGAGAGCTTGTGCTCAGCAGCCCCGGCGCCCGCCGCAGAGGCCGCTGGTGACGAAGGCCCTGCTGCGCCACTGCCGCCGCGGCTGGTCTCCAGCCAATCCCACAGGCGCAGCAGCCCGGAGAACTCGCTTTTCTCGTCGTCAAAGCGGGCGTGGGCCGCGTCGGCTTGTGCTTGCACATCCATGGGTCGGTCGCGCACGTCTTGCACTGACAGCGCCGAGGCAATCACCAGCACCTCGTGCAGCGCGCCACGCTGGCGCGCTTCCAAAATCATGCGGCCCACGCGCGGGTCGAGCGGCAGGCGCGCCAGCGTCTCGCCCAAGGGCGTCAGCGCCAGCGCCTCGTCCACCGCGCCCAACTCTTGCAGCAGTTGATAGCCGTCCACGATGGCGCGGCGTTGCGGCGCGTCGATGAAAGGAAACTCGTCGATGGCGCGCAAGCGCAGCGCCTTCATGCGCAAGATCACCCCGGCCAGTGAGGAACGCAGGATTTCCGGGTCTGTGAAGCGCGGGCGCTGGGCGAACGAGGCTTCGTCGTAGAGCCGGATGCAAATGCCATCGGCCACACGGCCACAGCGCCCGGCGCGCTGGTTGGCCGCTGCTTGGCTGATGGGCTCCACCAAGAGCTGCTCGACCTTGCTGCGAAAGCTGTAGCGCTTGACCCGTGCGCTGCCGCTGTCGATCACATAGCGAATGCCGGGCACCGTGAGCGAAGTTTCTGCCACGTTGGTGGCCAGCACGATGCGCAAGCCTTGGTGTGGATCGAACACACGCTCTTGTTCGGCTTGGCTCAGGCGTGCGAACAAGGGCAACACCTCGGCTCGCCGAAGCAGCGGGTGTTGCGAAGCTTCGTGGGCCAGGTGGCGGCGCAGGTGGTCAGCGGCTTCGCGAATTTCGCGCTCGCCGGGCAAAAACACCAAGATGTCGCCTGCTCCTCTCGCTGCACCCGGCCCGGCCCACAGCTCGTCCACCGCCGAGGCGATGGCGTCGTTCAAGTCGAAGTCCCGGCTTTCCTCGAAAGGCCGCCAACGTTGCTCCACCGGGAACATACGCCCGGACACCGTGAGCACCGGCGCTGGCCCGTCGCGTCCGGCGAAGTGCTCGGCGAAGCGATCGGCGTCGATCGTGGCCGAGGTGACGATCACCTTCAAGTCGGGCCTGCGCGGCAAGATCTCCCGCAGGTAGCCCAGCAGAAAGTCGATGTTCAGGCTGCGCTCGTGGGCCTCATCGATGATCAGCGTGTCGTAAGCCTGCAGCAGCGGGTCGCTCTGCGTTTCCGCGAGCAAGATGCCGTCGGTCATGAGCTTGACCGATGCGCCTGCGGAGAGCCGGTCTGCAAAGCGCACCTTGTAGCCCACCACCTCGCCCAAGGGCGAGTCCAACTCCTGTGCGATGCGCCGCGCTACGGTGGTGGCTGCTATGCGCCGGGGCTGGGTGTGGCCAATCAGCCGACCGCGCTCGCCCGGCTTGGCATTCAGGCGGCCCCGACCCAGGGCCAGCGCCATCTTGGGCAACTGCGTGGTTTTGCCGGAGCCCGTCTCACCGCAGACGATCACCACCGGATGCCGGGCGATGGCCTGCATGATCGCCTCGCGCTGGGCGCTGACCGGCAGAGATTCGGGGAAGTCGATGCGCACTGGAGGGATGGGCGGGCGGCGGCGGTGGTTGCAAAGCCAAGGATTATCCCGGCCTCGGTGCTGTGAGGTTTGATCGGAATGCCATCAAACGCATTACATTGATGGCATTGCAGTCAAAACATGGAGTTCGCCATCATGGCCGCTGTCACCATTCGCCACCTCTCTGAAGAAGCGCATCGAGCCCTCAAGGTCAGAGCGGCGCAGCACAACCGAAGCACCGAAGCGGAGATGCGCGCCATCCTCGAGGCCGCCGTCCGCCCCGAGGGGCGGGTCCGGCTTGGCACCGCGCTGTCGGAGATGAGTCGCCAGATGGGGCTTACCAATGCCGACGTCGAGGCCCTCGAAAAAGTCCGCGAAGTACGCCCAGCAGAACCGATGCGCTTCGAATGATCCTGCTCGACACCAACGTCGTCTCAGAGGCGATGAAACCCGAACCCCACCCATCCGTCATTGCCTGGCTGGATGCGCAATCGGCGGAGACCTTGTTCCTCTCCAGCATCACCGTCGCTGAACTTCTTTTCGGCATCGGCGCACTGCCCGAGGGCAAGCGACGGGACATGCTGGCAGAGCGGATCGATGGCTTGCTGAATCAGTTCGTTGGCCGCGTCCTGAACTTCGACACATCAGCGGCGCGCCGGTATGCCGATTTGGCTGTCAAAGCGCGCACCAATCGAAAGGGTTTCCCCACGCCTGACGGTTACATCGCGGCTATCGCAGCTGCTCACGGTTTCACGGTGGCATCGCGCGACGCAAGCGCGTTCAATGCAGCAGGGCTGAAGGTGATGGACCCGTGGGGATGGGCGAACTGATCACAAATCCAGTCAAGCGCTGGCCTTCGCCACCACAATCGCCAGATCACAGCGGCCAGCAACAACGCCGTGATGTCGAGGTGGGACAACCAAAACCGTCGTCGTCATCAATCACGGAGAGATTCACATGGACACCGCACGCCTGTTTCAGTCTGGCCGCAGCCAAGCCGTCCGGCTGCCGAAGCAATATCGGTTTTCGGGCACCGAAGTGCTTATCAAGCACTTGGGTAAGGGTGTGCTGCTTCTGCCTATGGACGACCCTTGGGAAACGCTAGAAGCGGGCTTGGCCGCCTTTGAGCCTGACCTTGTGCTCAAGCGCGAACAGCCGCCAATGTGACCCACAACACGCGTGAGTTCGCGCAGGTCAGGGGCTGCAACTGGCCGACTGGACGGTCTAGGGCCTGACCGCGCTCATTGAGTTGGCTTGGCACTGAAGGAGTGGCGTTCCTGATAATGAATTCGCCTGTCATCGACTCCCCACCCCCATCACCCATCCACATGTCCGCCGTCTTCAACTTCACCTTCGTGCCCTGGTTCCGCTCGGTGGCGCCTTACATCCACAAATTTCGCAACCAGACCTTTGTGATCGGCGTGGCGGGCGAGGCAGTTGCTGCTGGCAAGCTGCATCACTTGGTTCAAGACTTGGCCATGATCCAGAGCATGGGCGTGAAGCTGGTGCTGGTGCACGGCTTTCGGCCGCAGGTCAATGAGCAGTTGCGCGCCAAAGGGCACCAACCGCGCTACTCGCACGGCATCCGCATCACCGACGAGGTGGCGCTGGATTGCGCGCAGGAAGCGGCCGGCCAGCTGCGCTACGAGATTGAGGCGGCCTTCAGCCAAGGCCTGCCCAACACGCCCATGGCCGACTCCACGGTTCGAGTGATTTCAGGCAACTTCATCACTGCGCGCCCGGTGGGCATCGTCGATGGCGTGGACTTTCAGCACTCCGGGCTGGTGCGCAAGGTCGATGCAGGCGGCATTCAGCGCAGCTTGGACATGGGCGCTTTGGTGTTGATGTCGCCTTTTGGCTTCTCGCCCACGGGCGAAGCTTTCAACCTGACCATGGAAGACGTGGCCACCTCAGTTGCCGTGGCCTTGCAGGCTGACAAGCTGTTGTTTGTCACTGAAGTGGCAGGCATTGCGCTGGACCCTGCTCAACCCGTGTCTGAAGACAACCCCATCGACACCGAACTGCCACTGGCCGCCGCAGAAAAGATGCTGGCCGAGCTGCCCTCGCCCACCCAGCCCACCGACACCGCGTTTTATCTGCAGCACTGTGTGCGCGCTTGCAAAGGCGGCGTGGAGCGCAGCCACATCATTCCGTTCCACGTGGACGGCGCACTGCTGCTGGAGATTTACGTGCACGACGGCATCGGCACCATGGTGGTCGATGAAAAGCTGGAGAGCCTGCGCGAGGCCACGGCCGACGACGTGGGTGGCATCTTGCAGTTGATCGAGCCTTTTGAGCGCGACGGCACCTTGGTCAAGCGCAGCCGCACGGAAATTGAGCGCGACGTGGACCACTACACCATCATCGAACACGACGGCGTCATCTTTGCCTGTGCCGCGCTCTACCCCTACCCTGAGAAGCGCACCGCCGAGATGGCCGCCCTCACGGTGTCACCGCAGGCGCAGGGTCAAGGTGACGGCGAGCGGGTGCTCAAGCGCATCGAGCAACGCGCGCGCGCTGCCGGGTTGGAGAGCATCTTCGTGCTAACCACTAGAACGATGCATTGGTTCATCAAGCGCGGGTTCGAGCCCGCTGGCCCCGACTGGTTGCCCGAGGGGCGCAAGGGCAAATACAACTGGGACCGCAAGAGCCAGGTTTTGGTCAAGAAGCTGGTCTGAGCGCGGTGTTGCTGCCGGGCCGCGTGGAGCCAGGGCGCTACCTTGAAGAGCGCAACCGGGTCAGCATCAATGCAGCCAGTACAACGCCGAAAGCCACGAAGCACAGGAAAGACCAGTTCGCAATCGACAGGCCCAGGAAGGTCCAGTCGATCACGGTGCAATCACCGCTGCCCCGAAAAATCATCGGGATGGCGCGCTTGAGCGGGAAGGTCTCGATCATTCCGTAGAAGTCACGACCGCAAGAGGCGATCTCGGGTGGGTACCACTGCAACCAGCTTTGGCGCGCCGCCACGAAAGCGCCAAAACCGGCAAAGCCCAAAGCCGTGCCGCCGCCCAACCAAACCCCCAGCGGCGGCTTCAGCACAGCGCCCAATCCGCAGCCCAGAGCCACCAAGATCAAGGCGTATCGCTGGACGATGCACATGGGGCAAGGCTCCAGCCCCACCACGTGCTGCAAGTACAAACCAAAGGCCAACATGGCCACACAAGCTGCCGCCAGAGCGGTCAGAACAGAACGAGGCCGGACCGCCAGAATTCGAGCAATTTCCACCATGAAATCCCTGTTGGTGCCGACCCAGCGGCCCCACCTGGGACGGCTCAAGCCGGCTCTTCGACGAACACACGGGCTTTACGCGGCGTCACCAACAAAGTGTCGCCTTCGGTCAGACCCAACTCACGGAACCGCAGCGCAGGAATCTGCGCTTCGATCAAACGGTCGCGCGGCTTGCTGTCGTGCTGGGTTTCAGCGACGCCTTTGGCCGCGCCCTCCGCTGGATTGTCTTTCAGTGGAGTCCTCGAGGCTGCGCCGGGTTCCCCAGCTTCGGCCAAAGGCTTCAGCTCGAGCCGCGCAGTCGGCCCGACCACAATGGCCCGGTCCAGCACCACGACGATGCCCCGTGGTTTGCCGTCCCCATCGCGCTCGGCGCCCGGCACGTAGCGTTCGACCTCGAAATCGTGCGGGCGCACGAAGGCAGCTGCGGGCGCGTTGTGAGACTGGGCGTGTTCTGGCGAAGCCAAGGAAATGCCGCCCAGGTGCACCTCGCCTTCGTGGGCACGCCCCTGGAACAGGTTCACATCGCCCAAAAACCCGTAAACGAAGGGGCTGGCGGGTTGGTCCCACACCTCTTGCGGCGAGCCCACCTGCTCGATGCGTCCCTTGTTGATCACCACCACACGGTCGGCCACTTCCAGCGCTTCTTCCTGGTCGTGCGTGACGAAGATGCTGGTGACGTGCAGTTCATCGTGCAGGCGACGCAGCCAGCGGCGCAGCTCCTTGCGCACCTTGGCATCCAGCGCGCCGAAAGGCTCGTCGAGCAGCAGCACCTTGGGCTCGACAGCCAAAGCGCGCGCCAAGGCGATGCGTTGGCGCTGGCCGCCGGAGAGTTGCGATGGGAATCGATCGGCCAGCCAATCCAGTTGCACCAGGCTCAGCAGTTCGTGCACCTTTTGCTTGATCTGCGCTTCGCTGGGTCGCTGATGGCGCGGCTTGACGCGCAAGCCGAAGGCGACGTTCTCGAACACCGTCATGTGGCGAAACAGCGCGTAGTGCTGGAAGACAAAACCCACCTGGCGTTCGCGCACGTGCACGTCTGTCGTGTCTTCGCCAGAAAACAAAATGCTGCCCTGATCGGCAAACTCCAAGCCCGCGATGATGCGCAGCAGCGTGGTCTTGCCACAGCCCGAAGGCCCGAGCAAAGCCACCAATTCGCCGGAAGCGATGTTCAGTGACACGTCGCGCAGGGCGTGGAAATCACCGAACTGCTTGCTGACTTGACGGATCTCGATGCTCATGGCGTTTCCTTGACGATGGTGGCTGCGCGCAGCGGCCCGCTGAACAGCCTTTCAGCTTGGGTGCCTGCGGATGCGGCCAAAGACGTTGGCTGCTCAGGCGGCAGCTCGGCAGATGCTTTGAGTTCCCGCTCGTGACGCCACTCGACCACCGACTTGATGACCAGCGTCACCAAAGCCAGCAGCGCGAGCAGCGAAGCCACGGCAAACGCAGCGACCGATTGGTACTCGTTGTAGAGCACCTCCACATGCAGCGGCATGGTGTTGGTCTGGCCGCGAATGTGGCCTGACACCACCGACACCGCACCGAACTCACCCATGGCGCGTGCGTTGCACAAGATGACGCCGTACATCAAGCCCCACTTGATGTTGGGCAAGGTCACCCGCCAGAAGGTCTGCCACCCTGTGGCACCCAGCACGATGGCGGCCTGCTCTTCGTCGTTGCCTTGCGCTTGCATCAGCGGAATCAACTCGCGCGCGACGAAGGGGAAGGTCACAAAAATGGTCGCCAGCAAGATGCCGGGCACAGCAAAGATGATCTTGATGTCGTTGGCCATCAGCCACGGTCCGAACCAGCCCTGCGCACCGAACACCAACACATAGATCAAGCCGGCCACCACAGGCGACACAGAAAACGGCAAGTCCACCAAAGTGATGAGGAAGGCCTTGCCCCGGAACTCGTACTTGGCAATGGCCCAAGCCGCAGCCACACCAAAAACCAGGTTGAGTGGCACAGCCAAGGCAGCAATCAACAGCGTCAGGCGAATGGCTGACCATGCATCAGGCTCTTTCAGCGCCTCCCAGTAAGCATCGAAGCCCTTGCGGAAAGCCTCGGCGAACACGGCGGCCAAGGGCAGCACCAAGAACAGCGCCATCAAGGACAGGGCCAAGCCGATGAACAGCCAACGCACCCAAGGCGCTTCGGTCGTGCCTCGGCTTGTGCGTTGGGGCCGCGCCGTGGTCGCGTATGCGACGCTAGGCTGCGCTGGCCCTGGCAAACCCGGCGTTGGTACAGGAGCCGTGTTCATCACACACCTCCTGCCCGGCGGCGCTGCCACGCCTGGAGCGCGTTGATGATGAACAGCAACACAAAGGAGATCAGCAGCATCACCAAGGCCACAGCTGTAGCTCCGGCGTAGTCGTACTGCTCCAGCTTGGCCACAATGATCAGCGGCGTGATCTCGGACACCATGGGCATGTTGCCCGCGATGAAGATGACCGAGCCGTATTCACCAATGGCGCGCGCAAAGGCCAAGGCAAAGCCGGTCAGCAATGCCGGCAGGATGGTCGGCAAGATCACACGCAGAAAGGTTTGCAAGCGCGTCGCGCCCAGCGACACAGCGGCTTCTTCGAGCTCTTTTTCTGCGTCTTCCAACACCGGCTGCACCGTGCGCACCACAAAGGGCAGACCGATAAAGATGAGCGCAATCACCACGCCCGTGGGGTTGTAGGCCAGCTTGATGCCGTGCGGCTCAAAGAACTGCCCCACCCAGCCGTTGCCTGCCAGCAGCGCGGTGAGCGCAATGCCCGCCACCGCGGTGGGTAGCGCAAAGGGCAAGTCCACCAGCGCATCGACGATGCGCTTGCCCGGAAAGCTGTAGCGCACCAAGACCCAGGCCACCAAGAGCCCAGCGAACAGGTTGACCACCGCTGCGAGCAAAGAAGCGCCGAAGGTCAGGCGGTAAGAGGCCACGACCCGCGGTGAAGACACCGCTGCCCAAAACTGCTCCCAAGTCATCGAGAGCGTCTTGAACAGCAGCGCAGACAGTGGGATGAGAACGATCAGGCTCAGGTAGAAAAGCGAGTAGCCCAAGGTCAGATGGAAGCCGGGCAGCACCCGGCGTTGAACCAACCCCATCACTTCACCGTGTAGATCTTGTCGAACTCACCGCCGTCGTTGAAGTGCACCTTTTGCGCTTGGGCGAGCGAGCCAAAAAACTCCGACACCGGCACCAGCGTGAGTGGCTTGAACTGCGCGGCGTACTTGCGCAGCACAGCGGCAGAGCGGGGGCGCAGCGCGTGCTTGGCAGCAATTTCCTGGCCTTCTTCCGAGTACAAGAAATTCAAGTAAGCCGTGGCCAGCTCGGTCGTGTCCTTTTTCGTGGTGGTGCGCTCCACGACGGCCACTGGGTTTTCGGCCACGATGCTCACCGAAGGCACGACCACGTCCACCTTGCCGGCACCGAACTCGCGATCCACCGACACCACCTCGGATTCGAAGGTGATCAGCACATCGCCGATGTTGCGTTGCAGAAAAGTGCCGGTGGCGTCACGCCCGCCGCGCGCCAGCACAGGAACATTGGCGTAGAGCTTCTTCAAGAACTCAGTGGCTTGCGCGTCGGTGCCGCCCTTCTTGCGCACGTAGCTCCAAGCAGCCAAGTAAGCCATGCGGCCATTGCCCCCGGTCTTGGGGTTGACCACCACCACCTGCACGCCGGGCTTGATCAGGTCGTCCCAGTCTTTGATGCCTTTGGGGTTGCCCTGGCGCACCAGAAACAACATGGTCGATGTGGTGGGCGAGGCTTCGTTAGGAAAGCGTTTGGCCCAGTCTTTGGCCACCAAACCTTTTTCTGCCAAGAACTCGATGTCGGTGGTGGTGTTCATGGTCACCACATCGGCCTCTAAGCCGTCGGCCACAGCGCGTGCTTGGGCGCTCGACCCGGCGTGCGACTGATCAACCTTCACGACGCGGCCTGGGTTTTTCCGAGCCTGATCGGCCACAAAGGCAGTGTTGATGTCTTTGTAGAACTCGCGCGACACGTCGTAGGACACGTTGAGCAGCGTTTGTGCACCCACAAAGCCCGACAAAGACAGGGCGGTCACGGCGAGGATGGTTTTGATGGCGTTCATGACAGGTTCCTTGCAATTTCAAAGGGCCTCGAAGCGAGGCGAACGACGGGGATTGTGGAAACGCCCTCAGCAATCACCAACGACTTCTTCGTTGTTTGCTTATGTCAAGCCCAGCTTTTGGGGTTGTTCTTGGTAGAGTGCAGCGCGTTCGACCCACAGCGGTCACCCATTAACTCTCTGCAAAGTTGTCATGCCACGCACCGTCCATTGCATCAAGCTCGGCACCGATGCCGAAGGCCTGGATTTCCCGCCCTACCCCGGTGAGTTAGGCAAGCGCCTGTGGGAAAACGTCAGCAAGGAAGCCTGGGCCGCATGGCTCAAGCACCAAACCATGCTGGTCAATGAAAACCGGCTCAACCTGGCCGATGCCCGCGCCCGCCAGTACCTGGCGCGCCAAATGGAAAACCACTTTTTTGGCAGCGGTGCCGATGTGGCTCAGGGCTATGTGCCCCCGCCCAGCGCCTAACGGCTTGCATCTGGGGTTGCACCGCTGAGCCAGCGCCAAGCCCTCATCGCCGGCGACGGCCTGGCAGGTGCTTCCTGCGCAGCTGCTCTGGCCCAGCGCGGTTGGCAGGTGTCTGTGTTGGGCTTGGGAGATGCGCCGGCCAGTGGCGCTTCAGGCTTGCCAGTGGGCGTGGCGGCCCCGGTGTTGTCGGCCGACGACTCACCAGCTTCCCAGTTGCAGCGTTTGGCCTTGGCCTCTACGGTGGCCTACGCTCAGTCCCACCTTCGCCCAGGTATCGACTTTTCAGCCAACGGGGTGTTGGAGCGGCGCGTGGGGAAAAAGCTGTTGACCACCCGCTTTAGCCGAGCGGCGAACGAGCAAGAAATGGCGGTATTGCTGGCGCACTCGCCGACACACCCAACGGTTCACCCTTTTGACCTTAGCAAACGCGACAGCTCCGAAGGCGACCCCGTGGTTTGGCACACGCTGGGTGGCTGGGTGCGACCGGCGGCCCTGGTGCGCGCTTTGTTGGCCACGCCCGGCGTGCAGTGGCAGGGGCAAACGCGGCTGGTGTCGGCCCACAGCACCGGCGCAGGGGCTGTCGCCTTGGTGCAAAACCTGGCAGCGCCCCAAGCCGAGCCCACCACTCAGACGGTAGACCTCATTGTGTTGGCCTTGGGCGCATCGAGCACCGAGTTGTTGGGCGCTACCAGGGGTCTGTACCCGGTGCGCGGGCAGGTCAGCATGGGCCGAATGCCTGCCAAGTTGCAAGGCGACAAGTCACTGGCGGCACATCCCATCAATGGCCACGGCAGCTGGGTGGGTGGCATTGATCTCGGCGCCGAGCCCGGCGGCCCGACGAGTTGGGTCTGCGGCGCCACCTACGAGCGCGGCGTCAGTCAACCTTTAGTGAAATCGGAGGACCACACTGCCAATCTGTTGAAGTTGCAACGCCTGCTGCCCGCTGCCGCAGCCGCTGTTCAACAGCAGTTCGATGCCGGTGAGGTGCGCGGATGGTCAGGTGTGCGCTGCACCACCGCAGACCGGCTGCCGGTGGTCGGCCCGAGCGAAGTTGGTGACTGCAAGGTGTGGCTATGTACCGGGCTGGGCTCGCGGGGCTTGAGCTGGTCGGTCTGGTGCGGCGAGCTGTTGGCAGCGCGCTGGCTGGGCGCAGCCTTGCCAGCGTCGCCGGAACAGGCCGCTTTGGTCGACAGCTTGCGGCGGCTGCGCTAGGGCCTTGCGCGAGCGCTCAGCCGATCAGCGCTGCGCGTCCAGCTTGCGGGCCAGCGCCGCCAAGCGGCGGGCGATTGCCAAGTCTTGCTCCGTCAAAGCGGCACGCGCTGTGGCGCTGGCGGCGTCAAGACCAGCCCGTCGTGCGGCGCTGCGCTTTGGGCGAAAAAACGCAAGGGTGGCAGACGCAGGTGCTTGGGTGACAGGCTGCTTTTCGGGTTGCTTGTCTGGCCTGGTTCTCCGAGCCTTGTTGTCATCGTCACCTGCACTTCGGTGCGCGCTCACCAAACGCCAGCCTTGCCAGACCAACCAGCCCAAGCTGAAAGCCAAGCCAACGTGCCGCATGGCGGGCCAACGCCAGCGCGACAGGCCCCAGGAGGCAGCCGAGCCCAGGACCGGTCCCCAGGAGGGGTACTGCCGGGCCAGCGACAACAAGCGACCGAAGCGCTGAAGCGTCAAGGGGCGCAGGGCTGCGTCAAGCCACCCCGTTTGGCTGGGCCCAGTGCCGCGCAGGGCGCGCACGTGTCCAGCCAGTTCTTCTCTTTGCAAGCCGGCGCGCAAGATCAGCATTTGCTTGCGCAAAGCCAAAGGCGTGCGCCTGCCTTCCAAAGGGGCGTAGTGCTCGGGCTTCAAGGCGTGCCCTGAGAAGAAGCCTGAGACGCCTGAGGCGCCTGCATCCCACGGGCCAGCGCTTCGCGGTCTTTCGCCAGTTCCGCGAGGGTGGCCTCCAGCAAGGGGGGCCGCTCACTCAGCGCTGCGCGAATGCGCCAGGCAAACCACAGAGCCGCAGCGATGTACAAAACCGACATCACGGCCAGCACGGTCAAACGCTGCTCCGGCGAAAACACCAGCACCAGCAGCAGGCTCACGCACAGCAAACCCACCATGCCAAAGATCAGCAGGCCCAAAGCCAGTACCAGCACGGCACCCAGGCGCTGAAACTCTTCTTCCAACTCGGCGCCGGCCAGCGCCAGCCGGGTTTGCAGCACGCCCACGGCACTGGCGCCCATATCGCGCAGTCCCTGCACGAAGCCAGGCTTTTCAGGGCTACTCACCGCAGCGCTCCGCGTCTTGCTGCCTGCACAACCGGGCTGGTGCGAAAAGAAAAGTTCACTTGCGGTTGAGCAGCAAGCCCAAGACGATGCCCGCAGCCGCTGCAATACCAACGGCCTGCCATGGATGGTCGTGAACGTAGTCGTCCGTCACGCGCACGGCTTGCTTGCCGCGCTGAACCGCAGCTTCTTGCAGGTCTGCAAATTTGCCCGACGCCACGCGCAGCTGGTCGGCTGCGCGCTCACGCAGCTCGGTGGCGCGCTCGCCGGTTGCGGCGGCGGCTTGGGACAACAGGTCTTCAACGTCTGTCAGGACCACTTTGAGGTCTGTGACCAACTTGTCTTTGCTGGCGCTGGCGGCGGCGGAGGCGGCTTCGGTCATGTTGGTTTCTCCCAAATCGGTGGAAAGTTGAAAAGCAAAAAACGAAGGGCCTCAACAAGCGAACCCGAAAAGCCCGTCGCGAACATTCAGCATAGCGTCTGAATTTGACGGGGTCGGTACGCCCACGCACCAAGTGCCCATGCGTCTGAAGATGAGCGGCGGTCCGCCGCTGCTTGCCAGAGAACGCGGCTTCAGCGCTCTTTGATGTAAGGCTTACCCAAGGCCTTGGGAGCGACAGCCTTGCCGATGAAACCAGCCAGTAGCACCACGGTCAGCACGTAAGGCAGCGCCTGAATAACCTGTACCGGAACCTCGCCAATCACTGGCAAAACGACGCCCTGCAACCGAATGGCCACCGCGTCCAGAAAGCCGAATAGCAGGCAAGCCCACAAGGCGGGCACCGGTTTCCAGCGCCCGAAAATCAACGCAGCCAAGGCCATGAAGCCCCGACCTGCCGTCATGTTGTTGGAAAAGCCTGCGCTTTGCGCCAGAACCAGATACGCCCCGGCCAGCCCGCACAGCGCGCCATTCAGCGTGAGCGCCAGATAGCGCAGCCTGGTCACAGAAACACCCGCTGCGTCGACCATGTGCGGGTTCTCACCGACGGCGCGCAGGCGCAGGCCAAAGCGGGTGCGGTAGACCAAAAACCAAACCGCTGGAACCATCAGCAGCGCCACATAAACCATGGCGTTGTGCGAGAGCAAACCTTCGCCCAACAAAGGGCCAACCCAAGGAATGCCGGCCAAGGCGGCTGCGGCGCCTGGCCACAGCGCCTGCAAGCGAACGTCTGAGCCCAATGGCGGTGTTTGGCCGCCTTGGGCAAACCACGCAATGCCCAAGACCATGGTCATGCCCACGGCCACGATGTTGATGGCCACACCCGACACCACCTGGTCGCCCGGGTGACTGACACAGGCCAGGCCATGAAGCCAAGACAAAGCCACGGCCACGGCCATGGCGGCCATGAGCGCCAAAGCAGTGGAGCCCATGGCAGCCCCGGCAGCACCAGCGGCAAAAGCACCGAACAACATCTTGCCTTCCAGGCCGATGTCGACCACGCCCGATCGTTCGGCCAGCAAGCCAGCCAAAGCACACAGGATCAGCGGCGTGGAAACGCGCAAAGTCGAGGCCAGCATGGCGGCCAGCAGCGTGTCATCCATGGCTCGGCCTTCGATTGAAAAGAATCAGAGCGCGTGCCAGCCAAGGCGCAATGACGTAGGTCATGGCGCCCGAGAACAACACAATGAAGCCTTGCAGCATCACCACCATGTCGCGGCTGAAGCCTTGCACCTGAAACGCCACTTCAGCACCACCCTGAAACAAGGCACCGAACAACAAGCTGGCCAACACCACGCCCACTGGGTGGTTGCGCCCCATCAGCGCCACGGCAATGCCTGTGAAGCCCGCACCGCTGACAAACTCGAGCAGCAGCTTGCGGTTCACCCCAGCAATTTCATTCATACCGACCATGCCGGCCAGGGCACCAGAAATGGCCATGGCCAGCAAGATCTGCCGCCTGGGGTCGATGCCTGCATAGGCTGCGGCACTGGGACTGGAGCCCACGGCTCGCAGCCGATAGCCCGCGCGGGTGTGCCACAGGAACAAATAAACGCCCACAGCCGCCAAGACCGCCAGCAACACGCTCAAGTTCAGCGGCGAACGCGGCCACTGCACATCGAACCAGGCCATGGCCTCGCGCATGTTGGGCAAGTGGCCTGCTGCGGCGATGGGCACGCTCTCCACCGACATCACGCCGTCAGGCCGCAGGTGGTTGACCATGAGGTAGACCAACAGACTGCTGGCGATGAAATTGAACATGATGGTGGTGATCACCACATGGCTGCCGCGCCACGCTTGTAGATAACCCGGAACCATGGCCCAGGCCATGCCGAACGCGGCACCGGCCAGCAGCATGAGCGGCAACACCACCCAGACCGGCAAGGTCGCCCCCAGCCACAACCCCACCAAGCCCGTGCCCAAGCCACCCAACACCGCCTGGCCTTCGCCACCGATGTTGAACAAACCACCGTGGAAGGCCACGGCAACGGCCAGGCCGGTGAAGGTGAAGGTGGTGGCGTAGTAGAGCGTGTAGCTGATGCCACGCGCAGAGCCGAAGGCCCCATCGACCAGCACAGAGATGACGCGCACCGGGTCTTGCCCCACCAGCGCCACCACCACACCGGCAGCGAGCAGCGAAATGAGCAGGCACACCGCTGGCAGCAGCGTGAGGTCGGCCCAACGCGGAAGTTTGGCGGTCTTCATGGCGCGGGCTGCGCCTCCACCGCTTCGCTCACCGTTTGTTCCACCATTTGTTCCGCCGTTTGTTCCACCGCCTGGCCGGTCATCAAGAGGCCCAGCTTGGCTTCAGAACACTGCTCGATCGGCAGTTCCCCGGTGATTCGGCCCTGGCACATCACGACCACACGGTCGGCCAGCGCCAGGATTTCGTCGAGCTCGCTGGACACGACGAGCAACGCGCAGCCCGCGTCGCGCAGCTGGCGCAACTGGGCGTAGATGAACTCGATGGCGCCGATGTCCACGCCGCGCGTGGGCTGGCCGACCAGCAGCACCTTGGGAGATTGGCCCAGCTCGCGCGCCAGCACCAGCTTTTGTTGGTTGCCGCCAGAAAAGCTCGCGCTCTTGAGGTCGCAGTTGCGAGGTCGCACGTCGAATTGCTCCATCAGCCGGGCAGTGTCACCACGCATGCGCTGGTGGCGCATCCAACCGCCTCGGCTGTAAGCCGGCAGCGCTTCGTAACCCAACACCGAAGACTCCCAGGCCATGAACTCCATCACCATCGCCCTGGCTTGGCGGTCTTCAGGCACATGGGCCAGCCCCAAATGGCGCGCCTGCTCGGGGTCGAGCCAGTGCGCGGGCTGGAAGGTTTGACCAAGCAAAGTCAGGCTGCCCGACTGGGGCGCGCGCAACCCGCACAGCACCTCTAACAGCTCGCTTTGGCCATTGCCCGATACGCCCGCCACGCCCACGATTTCGCCGGCGCGCAGCTGCAACGCCACGTCTTGCAAACGCGCCACACCCCACTCGTCGCGCCAAGCTAGGCCTTCTGCCTGCAGCAACACCTCGCCCGCCGAGCGACCGCCGTCGACCCGACCCATCTGCACCTTGCGCCCGACCATGGCTTCGGCCAGAGCCTCGACCGAGGTGTCGGCAATCAGGGTTTCGTGCACCACGCGGCCGCCGCGCATGACCGTTACGGCGTCGCATAAACCCATCACTTCCTTGAGCTTGTGCGTGATGAGCACGATGGTGGTGCCCTGGCTGCGCAGCAGCCGCAGCACGCCGAACAGTTGCTCGGTTTCCTGGGGTGTCAGCACCGCCGTAGGCTCATCCAGAATAAGAATGCGCGCACCCCGATACAGCGCCTTCAAAATTTCCAGCCGCTGGCGGTCGCCCACCGGCAAATCGGACACCACGGTGTCCAGCGCCACGCGCAGGCCAGTGCTGTCCATCAGGTGCTCGAGCTCCACTCGCACTTGCTGCTCTGCGCGGCCCAGCCACAAACCGGGTTCTGCGCCCAGCATCACGTTGTCTAGCGCGCTCAGGCTGTCGACGAGCATGAAATGCTGGTGGACCATGCCAATGCCATAGGTAATAGCGTCGTGGGCGTTGTGGATGCGGGCGGGCTGTCCAAACACCGCCACTTCTCCGCTGTCGGCGCTGTAGAAACCATAGAGCACCGACATCAGCGTGCTCTTGCCAGCGCCGTTCTCACCCACGATGCCATGCACAGTTCCAGCGCGAATGTCCAAGCTGACGTCGTCGTTGGCCAGTACCGCACCAAAGCGCTTGCTGATATGCCGCACCGACACCGCCACGCCCTGTGCGGGCAGAGCGGCTGGGGTTGTCGTCAATGTTGGCGTAGACACAGCAGTTAAAGCAACAGACCAGGGCCTTGAACAAAAACGCCCCTCTCGGGGCGCTTTGTGCTTGTGACGCTTGAGCGTCGGGTGCTCAGAACTTGCAGGCGTTGCCGGCCATGTAGTCCACCACCTTGATCTTGCCGGAAATGATGTCGGCCTTGGCAGCTTCGACCTTGGTCTTCATTTCTTCGGTGACCAGCTTGGCGTTGTTGTCGTCCACGGCGTAGTCCACACCGCCTTCAGCCAAGCCCAGCACCGTCACGCCCGGCTTGTGTTCTTTGGCCACGTTGTACACGGCCACGTCCACGCGCTTGAGCATCGAGGTCAGCATGGTGCCGGGGTGCAGGTGGTTCTGGTTGCTGTCCACACCAATGGCCAGCTTGCCGCCGTCCTTGGCTGCTTGGTAGACACCCATGCCTGTGCCGCCAGCGGCTGCAAAGACCACGTCTGCACCCTTGGAGAACTGGGCCTTGGCCAACTCACCGCCGCGGGCTGGGTCGTTCCAGGCTGCACCGGTGGTGCCGGTCATGTTGGCCAGCAACTGGGCCTTGGGGTTGACGAACTTGGCACCTTGCTCGTAGCCGCACTGGAAGCGGCGAATCAGCGGAATGTCCATGCCGCCCACAAAGCCGACCTTCCCGGTCTTGCTGGCCATGGCGGCCATGGCGCCCACCAAGAAGCTGCCTTCTTGTTCCTTGAAGACCACCGACTGGACGTTGGGCAACTCAACCACCATGTCGATGATGGCGAACTTCAGGTTGGGGAATTCTTTGGCGACTTTTTCGATGCTGGAAGCTTGACCAAAACCGATGCCGATGATGGGGCTGGCGCCTTGTTCTGCCATGCGGCGGATGGCCTGCTCGCGCTGGGACTCGTTAGTGACTTCGAATTCGAGGTAGGTCTTGCCGGTTTCCTTCTTCCACTTTTCGATGCCGGTGTAGGCAGCCTCGTTGAAGGACTTGTCGAACTTACCGCCCATGTCAAAGATGACCGCGGGCGATGGGCCTGCAGCCACGACCGGGGCCGGTGCTGGTGCCGGCGCGGCAGCAGCTGGCTCTTCTTTTTTGCCGCAGGCAACAAGGGTGAATGCGACGGTCATGGCCGCCATCAGCTTCATGTTCATGGAAACGTGCTCTCGGGTGGTGGGTGAAAGGGGGCCGCAGAAATTTGTTGGGGATCAACCGCGGGTGGCGGATTCTAGGTCGATAAAACCCGAAAAAGGTGCGTTTTGCGGGCCATCGCGCTGTATCCAGTTGTCCTTTGCATAAGTCGTGCCCGCGCTGACCGCGTGCAAGGTGTAGGCGTGGCGCGATTGCGCCAAGCGGTTGGCCAGTGACAGGTGTGGAAAGAGGCCGTGGAACACGATGAGGCTGCCGCGCGGCACCGCCAGCCACTGCAAGCGCTGCATATCCCATTCGGGCCGTGGGTGAATGGGGTGCAGCCGCAGAACCCCGTCCGGGTCGCGCCGAAACAGCTCTTTGAGGCCCTTGGCGTGTTCTCCCGGCAGGCCGCCGAGGCAACCGTTGCCTTGGTGCGCGTCTTCGATGGCCAACCAGAACCCGACCACCGACTGTGGCTGAGTCGACAAAAAGGTGGCGTCTTGGTGGCAGTTCACCTCGCCACCGATGCCGGGCTGTTTGAAGATGTACATCGACTGCACCAGCAAGGGGTCGGCCAAGCCCACACCCTCGGCCACCGCTTGCCAGCGCGGGCCGTGCGAGTGGCGCTGAAACACCGGGTCCAGGTCGTGCATGGCGTGGCCCAGCTTGTTCACGGCACGCGACAACGGCACCTTTAACTGACCTTGCGCGTCCAGCGCCTCCTCCTCAAAAAACACGCCCATGCCCGCGGCGGTGGATTCGAAGTAAGCGTCGCGCGCGTGGCGCTGGTCACGCGTTGAAAAAACCGTTGCAGGTGACTGCGGGGCCAGCACCTCCACCAGACGCTCGGCTTGGGCGCGCAGCTCGGCACAAGCCTGCGCATCGAGGAAGTCTTCGACGATCAAAACGCCGTCTTGCTGATAAGCGGCCTGGGCCTCGGTGTCCAAGCCCCAACGCAGGGCGTTGTTGCTGCGGCGCAGATGGGTCCGGTGCACTGGCTTCATGGCTGCGCTCCACCGGCCGCGGCTGGCCCCACCGCGCAGAACCGGGAAAAGCAAACCGCCACCTGGGCCGCCACATGGGCGTTGTGGCGCACCAAGGCCACGTTGCTGCTGAGGCTATGCCCGCCCGTCAGGGCGTTGACACGGGCCAGCAAAAACGGGGTGGCGGCTTTACCAACGATGCCCTGCGCCTGTGCCTCGGCCAGCGCTTGCGCCACCGCAGCATCGATGGCTGCCTGGGGCATGGCCTGTGCCGCGGGAATGGGGTTGGCCAAAACGATGCCGCCCATCCGCAGGGCCGACAAGCCCGGTGCCCACTGCATGGTCATCACTCGGGCTACCTGCTCTGGCGTGTCCATGCGCGCATCGACGACGAGGCCGCTGTCTCGCGTGAAAAAGGCAGGGAACCGATCGGTCTGGTAGCCCAGCACGGGCACGCCTTGGGTTTCGAGGTACTCCAGAGTCAGCGGCAAATCCAAGATGGACTTGGCACCGGCGCACACCACCAGCACCGGCGTGCGGGCCAGCTCTTGCAGGTCGGCGGAAATGTCGAAGCTTTGCGGCGCACCCCGGTGGACACCGCCAATGCCGCCCGTGGCAAACACCCGAATGCCCGCTAACGCGGCCAGCATCATGGTGGCGGCCACGGTCGTCGCCCCCGTCGCACCGCTGGCCAGCACCCGCGCCAGATCGCGGCGACTCACCTTCACCACCGCTTGCCCTTCAAGGCCCAAGCGTTCCACCTGCTCGTCGCTCAGGCCGACCTTCAAACGTCCATCCATCAAGGCCATGGTGGCTGGCACCGCACCCGCCGCGCGCACATCGGCCTGCACAGCTTGCGCGGTTTGCACGTTCTGCGGATACGGCATGCCGTGAGAAATGATGGTGGACTCCAAGGCCACCACCGGGCGACCGGCGGCCAGCGCCTGCGCCACGTCTTCTTGCACATCGATCAGGTTTTCCAGGCTCATGGTTGGCGGCTCGGTGGGGGTTGCTTGACTGCTTGCTTCATGGTGTGGGTGGGCTTGCTTTGGAGGGTGTATTTGGTTTGAGGCGCGAAGGGTTGGGTCGCGAGCGGTTATTCCACGACGGTATGGGGCGCTTGACGAAGCAATTCCTCCACAGCTTGCACGGACAGGTCGGGGTTGTTGGCAGCCGTGTCTTGCAAGGTGAGTGCTGCGCAGGCCATGCCCCAGGCCAGCGCCCGCTCCAGCGGCCAGCCCTGGGCCAAGCCCCAAACCAAGCCTGCCATGAGCGCGTCGCCAGCGCCGGTTGTGCTTTTGATGGGCACGGCCAGCGCCGGGCAAAAACCCGCACTTTGGCCCGGACTGCACCACACAGCGCCAGCGCGCCCCAGGCTCAACACCACGTGCTGCACGCCAGCGGCGACCAGCGCTTGTGCTGCGGCGTGCGCGTCGGCCTGGGTTTGCAGCTTGTGCGTGGGCCAGGACAACAAGGCGCAGGCCTCGAGCCGATTCACCTTCAACAGGTGAAGGCTGCGCAGATGGGGCAACAAGCGCGTGCATTTGGCAGCCGACACCGCATCGGCCAAGACCATTTTTCCTGGGCACTGCTGGAACACCGCAGCCAAGGCAGCCGGGTTGAGGTTGGCGTCCACCAGGCACAGCTGCGCAGCTTCGAACATGGCCGAAGAGCCCAGCAAGCCCTGGGGCCCGAGTTGTTCCAGCACGGCCATGTCGTTGACCGCGTGCAGCAGTTGTCCATCGGCGCTGTGAATCGACAGGTAAGTGGCAGTGGCGTGACCTGCCAGCACCTGCACGCCTTTAACACCTACACCGACGCGGCTGCAGGCATCCAGCAACTGCTGACCATGAAGGTCGTCGCCCACGGCGCTCACCAGCTCGACAGCCATGCCCAAACGCGCCAAGTTTCCTGCGATGTTGCGCCCCACGCCCCCTGGTGCAGTGGTCACGGTGCCTGGCGTCGAGTCGCCTGGCTGGGCCGCCTGCGAGGCCACCGCCGTGATGTCCATGTTCATGCCCCCCACAACCACCACAGCGCTTGAGCCGAGCGCCCGCATGGCCGCTTGATCAAAGGGCTTGGGGCCAGCGGGGCTGTGCTTTGGCGTGGGAAGGTTCATGAGCGACAGGTCAACGGGAAGGGCGGGCATGGGGAAACGAGCCGCGTATTTTGAGGGGCACACGCCCAACCCGATGGCTTCGACCCGAGCCCCCGAGCAGGGCAAAGCCCACGGCACAATCTACAACCATGATCCTTGTTGCTGGCTCTGCCAACCTCGATTTCGTCGTCCGCGCCGATCACATTCCAGCACCGGGCGAGACCGTGCTGGGCCAAGACTTTCGGACCTTCCCTGGCGGCAAAGGTGCCAATCAAGCGGTGGCCAGCGCCCGCGCTGGCGCTGCGCCCACCCACATGCTGCTGGCCGTTGGCGCTGACCCTTTTGCAGGCCCGCTGCTGGACTCGTTGGACCAAGCGGGCGTGGTGCGTCACACCGTGCAGTGCTCCGATCAGCCCACCGGCACGGCGTTCATCTGTGTCTCTGCCAGTGGCGAGAACGCCATCACCGTGGCCCCGGGTGCCAACACCGCTTTGCGGCCAGAACACCTGCCACCGCTGCAAGGTGCACACGCGCTGCTCATGCAGTTGGAGACGCCCTTGCCCACGGTGCTCGCTTTTGCGCAGGCGGCACGAGCAACCGGCGTTCGGGTCTTGCTCAACGCAGCACCCGCACCCCAAGACGGCCTGCCAGAGGCGCTGCTGGCAGCGATCGACGTGCTGGTGGTCAACGAAGGCGAGTTGAGCGCGATCGCCGGCCCTGGCAGCGTGGCCGAGCAACTGGCGCGCTTGGCGGTGCCTTGTGTGGTGGTCACCCTCGGTTCACAGGGCTGCCTGGCGCAGCTTCGCCAGACGCAGGGCGAGCCAACCGACCCACCACAACTGCTGCAACAAGCCGGGTTTGCCGTGGACGTTTTGGACACCACGGCGGCTGGCGACACCTTTTGCGGTGTGTTGGCGGCCAGCCTGCCATCCCACGGCCCGCTGCATCCAGAGCCCCTGTCACAAGCCCTGCGCAGAGCCTGTGCTGCCGCCGCCTTGGCCTGCACCCGCGCTGGTGCGCAGACCAGCATTCCCAGTGCCGCAGAAATCAACCAATTCCTCACACTCAACCCCTGACCCGAGCACAGAGCCCATGACCTCCGCCAGCACCCAGAACCGCCAGTCCACCCAGCCGCGCAAAGTCATTTATGACACCGATCCCGGCGTAGACGACGCCATGGCCCTGTACTTCGCCCTGGCGCACCCCGGCATCGAGCTGGTGGGCATCACCACCACCTTTGGCAACGTGACGGTCGAGCAAGCCACGGTCAATGCGCTCTACCTCACGCAGCTCTCTGGGCACGACATCCCGGTCACGTGCGGCGTGGCCAAGCCTTGGGCCATGCCCGGCAAGCCGCCGCCGACCTTCATTCACGGCGATGACGGCTTGGGCAACCTAGGCCAGCGCCAGCCGGCCAAGCGGCAACGTGACCCGCGCAGCTCGGCCCAGTTCATCGTGGACATGGCCCGTGCCCACCCCGGCGAGATCACGCTGGTGCCTGTGGGGCCGCTGGGTAACTTGGCACTGGCCCTGAAGCTGGAGCCGGAACTGCCCAAGCTCATCCGTGAAGTGGTGCTCATGGGCGGCACGGTGATCGAGCCGGGCAATGTCTCGCCGGTGGCAGAAGCCAACATCTGGAACGACCCCCACGCCGCTGATTTGGTGTTCACCGCTGGCTGGCCGCTGACCATGGTGGGGCTGGACGTGACGCACCAGCTCATCTTGCCCGGTGCTTTGTTTGACGACATCGCAGCGCACCACCGCCACCCCGCCACCGATGCGCTGCGCCACGCCGTGGCTTTCTATGCCGACTTCTACAGCAACCTATACGCCCACGTGGGTGCCGTGCGCGGCTGCTACGGCCACGACGTGCTGGCTTTCATTCGGCTGGTCGCGCCCGAGCTGTTCACCACGCTGAACGGTCGCATCCGCGTCACCACCGACGGCATCGGCCAAGGCCAAACCATGATGCACCGCCGTGGCGACATGTTCTTCGTGCAACCCGGTTGGGGCGATGACTGCCCGGTCTCCACGGCCTGCCTGACTGTGGACGCTGAAGCCGCCAAAGCCTTGTTTCTGAACACGCTGATGTCGCCGTGGTTGCCCGCAGCACCGAAACACTGAGCCCGCTCTAGCCATGCAACTGCCCATCGTCGACTACCGCAGCCCGGACGCCCCGCGTCAGTTCTGCCAATCGCTGCACGACACCGGCTTTGGTGTACTGGCCCACCACCCGCTGGATGCGCAGTTGGTGCACGGCATCTACGCGGAATGGCTGGCTTTTTTCAACTCATCCGCCAAGCAGCAGTACCCCTTTGACAAAGAGCGGCTCGACGGCCACTTCTCCACCGACGTGTCGGAGACGGCCAAAGGCCACGAGGTGCGTGACTTCAAGGAGTTCTTCCACATCTACAGCTGGGGGCGTTACCCCACCGAGGTGAGCGACGCGGCCCAGCGCTACTTTGCCCAAGGCCACGCCTTGGCCTCGGAGCTGCTGCGCTGGGTCGAAGAAGCCTCACCGCCCGAGGTGCGCCAGCGCTACAGCATGCCGCTGCCGCACATGATCGAAGGCGGCGACCAAACCTTGCTGCGCGTGCTGCACTACCCGCCGCTCACCGGCGCTGAGCAGCCGGGCTCCATCCGTGCGGCTGCGCACGGCGACATCAACCTGCTCACGTTGCTACCCGCAGCCACCGAGCCGGGCCTGCAGATCTTCGGGCAAGACGGGCAGTGGCACGACGTCCCCTGCGACTTCGGCCTGCTCATCGTCAACATCGGCGACATGCTGGAAGAAGCTTCTGGCGGCTACTACCCGTCCACCGTGCACCGCGTACTCAACCCCACAGGCGATGCCCGCCACAAGCCGCGCGTCTCATTGCCGCTGTTCCTGCACCCCCGCCGCGAAGTGGTGCTGTCCGAGCGCCACACCGTGGGCAGCTACTTCGAAGAGCGCATGCGGGAGCTGCGGCGCAACGGCTGAATTCATATAACCAAACCCCATACAGGCATCGCCAAAAAGTCGTTGGGGTTTGAAGGGGCGCTGCCTACAGTGTCGGCATGTATGCCTACACCGAGTTCGATCGCGCCTTCATCAGGGCGCGCGCCGCGCAGTACCGCGAGCAGTTGCAGCGTCATCTGTCCGGCGATCTTCCAGACGACCTGTTTCGCCCGCTGCGCTTGCAGAACGGCTGGTACGTGCAGCGCTATGCGCCCATGCTGCGCGTGGCCGTGCCTTACGGCGAGTTGTCCAGCCGCCAGTTGCGCACGCTGGCCCGTGTGGCGCGCGAGTTCGATGTGCCTGAGGAATCGGTTTATCAACACGCCGTTCAAACCCAAGCGCGCCTGGGCAGCGGCCCGCTGCCGCGCCAATGCGCGCACTTCACCACGCGCCAGAACCTGCAGTTCAACTGGATTCCCCTGCACCGCAGCGCCGACGTGATGGAACTGCTGGCCAGCGTGGACATGCACGGCATCCAGACCAGCGGCAACTGCATCCGCAACATCACCAGCGACGCACTGGCTGGCATTGCGCCAGACGAGGTGGCAGACCCGAGGCCTTTCTGCGAAATCCTGCGCCAATGGAGCACGGTGCACCCCGAGTTCGCCTACCTGCCGCGCAAGTTCAAGGTGGCGGTCACGGGTGCGCGCGAAGACCGCGCCGCCATCGGCTGGCACGACGTCGGTCTGCAATTGGTGCGCGCCACAGCCCAGCAGGCGGCCGATGCGCCAGCGTTCGAGCAGGTGACAGAAGGCGACTTGGGCTTTCGCGTGCTGGTGGGCGGCGGCATGGGCCGCACGCCAGTGATCGCGAGTGAGCTGCGCGCCTTTCTGCCTTGGAATCAGGTGCTCAACCACCTCGAAGCCATCGTGCGCGTCTACAACCGCTGGGGCAGGCGCGACAACATGTACAAGGCGCGCATCAAGATCTTGGTGAAGGCCGAGGGCGAGCGCTTTCGCGAAGAGGTGGCCGTCGAGTACCAGCGCGTGGTGCAAGAAGACGGCGGGCCGCACACCATCAGCCAAGCTGAGTTGGACCGCGTGGGTGCTTCGTTTGCTGACCCGGCCTTGTCGCAGCCTCAGGCCGATCGGCCCGATGAGCAGCAAGGCGCACCCGAGGGCGAGGCCGCTGCCTTTGCCCGCTGGCAGCAGCGCAACGTCTTGGCGCACCGCAACCCGGAACTGCGCGCGGTCACCTTGTCGTTCAAGCGCCTGGGCCACGCGCCGGGTGACGCCACGGCAGACCAGCTCGACGCAGCAGCCGACCTGGCTGAGCGCTTCAGCGCTGGCGAAGCGCGTGTGACGCACGAGCAAAACCTGGTGCTGCCCTGGGTCCACCAGTCAGACCTTATTTCTCTTTGGCAAGCGGCCCGCGCTCTCGGCCTGGCCCAGCCCACCATCGGCCTGCTGACCGACGTCATCGCCTGCCCTGGCGGCGATTTCTGCTCGCTGGCCAACGCCCGCTCCATCCCTGTAGCTGATGCCATCTTGCAGCGCTACCAAGACTTGGACGAACTCGACGACCTGGGATTGATCGACCTGCACATCAGCGGTTGCATCAACTCCTGCGGGCACCACCACAGCGGCCACATCGGCGTTCTGGGCGTGGATAAAGACGGGCAGGAGTGGTACCAAATCACCTTGGGCGGCTCTGATGGCACGCACCTGTCGGGTGCGGCCACGCCGGGCAAAGTGATCGGCCCATCGTTTGCTGCTGCAGAAGTGGTGGATGTGGTCGAAGCCCTGTTGCAGACCTACCGGCGGCTGCGCGTGCCGGCCACCACCAACGATCCCAACGTTGGACCCAAGGTGGGGCCCACCTCCTTTGAGACCTTCGTCGACACCGTGCGCCGCGTCGGCCTGCCGCCCTTCCGCGAAGCCGCCGACGGCGTTCGCGTGCTCACCGCGCGAACCACCACGACCACCGACGAAGCCGCGGCTTGAGGCTGCGCCATGAATTCCCTTCAAGCCGCTGGCCATCTGAAACACCTCATGCACCTCCTCCCCCCGAGCACCGAGTCCAATGCCTTGGCAGAAGCCGCGCCAGATCCCAGCGTGCTGCGCCTGCCCAACGACGCCGACGCGCCCGCTGCGCTGTCGGCCCACCTTCAACAGCACGGCCTGCAAGCTGGCGACTTAGCGCGCATCGAGTTGGCGTTCCCCAAGTTCACCGATGGCCGCGCCTACAGCCAGGCCGTGGCGCTGCGCAGGCGCGCCGGCTTTAACGGAACGCTGCGCGCCACGGGCCAGGTCTTGGTGGACCAGTTGTTGCAGATGCAGCGCTGCGGATTTTCTGAAGCGCAACTCGCTGCCGGGCAAGACTTGGGGCTAGGCCAGCGGCTTTTGGGCGGTTTCCCGGGCTTCTACCAGGGCGACGCGCAGCAGCCGCTGACGCATTTCAGGCGCGTCGGTCAGAGCGTCGGTCAGCACGTCAGTCAGCGCATCGGTCAGCGCGTCGGCCAGTTGGGGCGCGCCGTGTCCCTGCATGCCAAGCCGTCGCGCGATTTCGATGCCCTGGTGGCCTCGGCGCAAGCCACCTTGCTGGCTGCAGCGCGGTCGGGGGTGGCCGTGACGCAGGCCTCCAGCCTGGGCGCGGAAGACGTGGTGATTCGCCACCTCATCGAATCGCTGCAACTGCCCATTCCCAGCTTCGTGCTCGACACCGGCATGCTCCACCAGGAGACGCTCGACCTGCTCGATCTCACCCAAGCCCGCGCGAAAACCCAAGGCTTTTCACCCGTGGCGGTGGTCCACCCGAACGCCCAAGCGGTGCGCGACTTTGTGGCCACCTCGGGGCCAGAGCCGATGCGCCAGAGCGTCGCCTTGCGCAAAGCCTGCTGCCAGATCCGCAAGGTCGAACCCTTGCAGCGTGCCCTGCAGGGCTTTGGCGCCTGGATCACCGGCCTGCGCCGCGAGCAGGCGGACAGCCGCGCGGCCATTGCGACGGTGGAACCAGCTGACCCTTCCGCCGCTGCAGACAGCGTCGCCGCGCGCACCAAATACAACCCGCTGGCCGACTGGCGCTGGGGCGACGTTTGGCACTACATCCGGCTGCACCAAGTGCACTACAACGCGCTGCACGACGACTTCTTTCCAAGCATCGGCTGCGCGCCCTGCACCCGAGCCATCAGCCTGGGCGAAGACCTGCGCGCCGGCCGCTGGTGGTGGGAGAACGAGGCTGGGTTGAAGGAATGCGGCCTGCATGTCCAGGCCACCACGGAAGCCAGCCCCTCATGAACGCCCGCGTCCTTGAACCCTCGGCCGAGCTTGGCCTGCGGCCCGGCTCTGCTGCACCGCTGGGCATGCTTTCCGGCGGCAGCGGCGACAGCAGCGACAGCCCGCCCCCTCGTCTACCGGACTCTGGCCACTTGGCCGCACTGGAAGAAGAAGCCATCTTCATCCTGCGCGAGGTAGCGGCAGCCTTCGAGCGCCCTGCCCTGCTGTTCTCCGGCGGCAAAGACTCTCTGGTGCTGCTGCGCTGCGCAGAGAAGGCCTTTGGCCGAGGCCGTCTGCCCTACCCGCTGCTCATGATCGACACCGGCCACAACTTCCCGGAAGTCACAGCCTTTCGCGACTTTCGAGCCGCCGAGTTGCAGGCGCAGCTCATCGTGCGCAGCGTCGAAGACTCCATGCGCCGCGGCACGGTGCGGCTGGCGCATCCGGGTGAAAGCCGCAATGCGCACCAGTCGGTGACGTTGCTGGAGGCCGTGGAAGAGTTCCGCTTCGACGCCCTCATTGGCGGCGCACGCCGCGACGAAGAAAAAGCCCGCGCCAAAGAACGTGTGTTCTCGCACCGCGACAGCTTCGGGCAATGGGCGCCAAAGTCGCAGCGGCCAGAACTCTGGAACCTGTTCAACACGCGGCTGCACCCGGGCGAGCATTTCAGGGTGTTTCCCATCTCCAACTGGACCGAGCTGGACGTGTGGCAATACATCGAGCAAGAGCGCATTGCGCTGCCCTCGCTCTACTACAGCCACACCCGCGCCGTGGTAGAGCGGCGCGGCCTGCTGGTGCCTGTGACCGACATCACCCCAGCCAAGCCCGGCGAACAGGTCCAAGAGCGCGAGGTGCGCTTTCGCACCGTGGGCGACATCACCTGCACTTGTCCCGTGGCCAGCACGGCACACGACGCAGCTTCGGTGATCGCCGAAACCCTGCTGGCCAGCGTGAGCGAGCGCGGTGCCACCCGCATGGACGACCAGACCAGCGACGCCTCGATGGAAAAGCGCAAGAAGGACGGATATTTCTGATGTCAGCCGCCCACGCCACCCCAACGCCACCCGTCACCGCGCTGGCCCCCGCCGAACCGCTGCGCTTCATCACCTGCGGCAGCGTGGACGACGGCAAAAGCACGCTGATTGGCCGCCTGCTGGTGGACAGCCAGGCCGTGCTGCAAGACCAGCTCAGCAGCGTGCAGCGCCAAGGCAGCACCGATCTGGCGCTGCTGACCGACGGCCTGAGCGCAGAACGCGAGCAAGGCATCACCATCGACGTGGCCTGGCGCTACTTCGCCTCGCCAGCGCGCAAGTTCATCATCGGCGACACGCCCGGCCATGCGCAGTACACCCGCAACATGGTCACCGCTGCCTCGGTGGCCGATGCAGCCGTGGTGCTGGTGGACGCGACCAAACTGCCTTGGGCGCATGTTGGCGGGGCAAGCGGCTCCGCGCATCCGCCGAACATTGGCACGCAAGGCACTGGCGTCGCGCCAGCACCTGCCCTGCTGGAACAAACCCGACGCCACCTTCTTTTGCTTCAGCTCTTGCGCGTGCCGGCGGTGGTGGTCGCGGTCAACAAGCTCGATGCACTGGCACAGCCGCAACAGGCTTTTGAGGCCATCCGCGCTGCGCTTTTGGCCTTCGCGTCCGAGGCAGGCCTGCCCTTCGCTGCCATCGTGCCCACCTCTGCGCTCATCGGGCACAACGTGGTGCATGCCAAGCCCGGCTGGTGTGGTTATGAAGGGCCTTCGCTGTTGCAATGGCTGCAAAGCCTGCCTTCGACGCTGGCGGCCGTTGACGAACCGCTGGCCTTCCCGGTGCAGTGGATCGACAAGTTCGCAGACGCAGCCCACACCGAACAAGGACGGCGCGTGCTGTGGGGACGCGTGGCGCAAGGCAGCGTGCAAGCTGGCGACGCCGTGCAGGTGTTCCCCAGTGGCCAGCAGGCCACCGTGGTGGAGGTGAAGCAGGTCGGTGGCGCACCCGATGCACTCAAGGCCCAGGCTGGCTGGAGCGTCGGCCTGGTGCTGGACCGAGAACTCGACATCTCCCGTGGCGACTGGCTACTGGCAGGGTCCAGCCACCTGGGCCAAGACCGAGGC
This sequence comes from Comamonadaceae bacterium, assembly GCA_027483665.1. Lineage (GTDB taxonomy): Bacteria > Pseudomonadota > Gammaproteobacteria > Burkholderiales > Burkholderiaceae_C > JAIXUC01. The sequence goes on from JAIXUC010000025.1 coordinate 253,106, forward strand.
AGCGCCACGGTAGCCTGGATGGACGAGGAGCCCCTGACGGCCGGGCGCACCTATTGGGTGCTGCACGGACACCGTTGGGTGAAAGCGCGGGTAGAGCGCGTGCTCGCCCGGCGCAACCTGCTTACATTGGCCAATGAGGCAGCTGATCAATTGCAGGCCAACGACATCGGTCGCATCCAGCTGCGCTTGCAGGCCCCGGTGCCTTGGCGCGGCTTTGCACAATCGCGCAACCTGGGCGCGATGATTCTGGTGGACACGGCCAGTCACCGAACGGCTGGGGCCGTGCTGCTCGATGCACCGCCCGCCTGAGGCTGGCCAGACAGGCCCAACCCTCATGTCGGGCGGGCGATGCGATGCCCATAAAATCAACGCCGCTCGTCTGGAACCGCCTTCGCACCTGACCGGCCTTGGCCCCGGCACCCACCTCCGCACCGACCCAACATGACCCACGTCGTCACCGAACCCTGTATCCGCTGCAAATACACCGATTGCGTTGACGTTTGCCCCGTCGATTGCTTCCGCGAAGGCCCCAACTTCCTCACCATCGACCCGGACGAATGCATCGACTGCGCGGTGTGCATCCCCGAGTGCCCGGTGAACGCCATCTACGCCGAAGAAGACGTGCCAGCCGACCAGCAGCACATGATCAAGCTCAACGTCGAGCTGTCCCGCTCCCCCGGCTGGAAAAGCATCACCAAGCGCCACGCACCGCTGCCCGATGCCGACGACTGGAAAGACCGCGTGGGCAAGTTGGGCGAACTCAAGCGCTGACACTCCGATTATGGAACCGCAACTCAACCAAGAAGTGCTCAGCACAGCAGCAGCCCACGATGGGCCTATCGAAACAGACGCCGTCATCGTGGGCGCAGGCCCCGTGGGCTTGTTCCAGGTCTTCGAGCTGGGCTTGCTGGAAATCAAAGCCCACGTCATTGACTCCCTGGCCTACCCCGGCGGGCAGTGCGTGGAGCTCTACCCCGACAAGCCCATCTACGACATCCCGGCGGTGCCGGTGTGTACCGGCCAAGAGCTCACCGACAACCTGCTGAAGCAAATTGAGCCCTTCGGCCCCACCTTCCATTTCGGCCAAGAAGTGACCACGGTTCAAAAGCAAGAAGACGGCCGCTTCTTCGTCGAAACCTCCAAGGGCACGCGCTTTCTCACCAAAACCATCTTCATCGCAGCCGGTGTGGGCGCCTTCCAGCCGCGCACGCTCAAGGTGGAAGGCTTGGAGAAATTCGACGGCAGGCAACTGTTCTACCGCGTGAAAAACCCAGCCGACTTCGCGGGTAAAAACTTGGTCATCGTGGGCGGCGGCGACTCCGCACTCGACTGGACGCTGAACTTCGTGGCCGAAGGCCCCAACAAGGCCGAGAGCGTCATCCTCATCCACCGGCGCGATGGCTTCAAAGCAGCACCCGCTTCGGTGGCCAAGATGCGCGAACTGTGCGACGCGTATGAGATGCAGTTCATCGTCGGCCAGATCACCGGCTTTGACGAGCGCGACGGCCGCTTGACCGGCGTGAAAGTGACCGGCTCCGATGGCGTCACGCGCGTGGTGCCACTGGACGTGCTGCTGGTCTTCTTCGGCCTTAGCCCCAAGCTCGGGCCGATTGCCGAATGGGGCTTGGACATCGAGCGCAAGCAGCTGGTGGTGGACACGGAAAAGTTCTCCACCAGCGTGCCCGGCATCTTTGCCGTGGGCGACATCAACGTCTACCCAGGCAAGAAAAAGCTCATCCTCTCGGGCTTCCACGAATGCGCGCTGGCCGCCTTCGGTGCCGCGCCCATCATCTTTCCTGAGAAGGGCAAGATCCACCTGCAATACACCACCACCAGCCCCAAGCTGCACAAGGTGCTGGGCGTCGAGTCGCCGGTCTTCGACTGAGCCCCACACTCCACCGTTTCACCCGCGAGAAAGCGCTTTTTCCCAAGCTATACTCGTGGGCTGTTCCTCAATAGCTCAGTCGGTAGAGCGCCGGACTGTTAATCCGTAGGTCCCTGGTTCGAGCCCAGGTTGAGGAGCCA
>JAIXUC010000008.1 GCA_027483665.1 Comamonadaceae bacterium
GAGCGGCCAACGAGGGCGCACGGCAAAGTTGAAATCGTAGGCTGCGGCCTGCCGGCCCGATTGAATGCGCATGGCTGCGGCCAACGCGATCATGGCGCCGTTGTCGGTACACAGCTCTATGGACGGGTGATGAACACGCACACCCAGCGCATCGCAGGCGCGGCGCAGCGCTTCGCGCAAGCTCAGATTGGCTCCAACGCCGCCAGCCACAACTAGGCGCTTGAGCCCTGTGGCTTTCAGTGCGGCGACTGATTTGCGTGTCAACACATCGACGATGGCAGCCTCGGTGCTCGCCGCCAAGTCTGCGCGGCGTTGTTCCAGCTCACTGCCTAGCTTTTGGGTTTGCGTGAGAACAGCGGTCTTGAGGCCAGCAAAAGAAAAATCGAGATCTCCGCTGTGCAACAAAGGACGCGGCAGGGTGAAAGCCGCCGGGTTGCCCGACTTCGCCAGCTGCGACAGCGCGGGCCCGCCGGGGTAGCCCAAGCCCAACAGCTTGGCGGATTTGTCAAAGGCTTCGCCGGCCGCGTCGTCGATCGTTTCGCCCAGCAAGTGGTAGCGCCCCACGCCCTCCACGGACATCAACTGGGTGTGACCGCCGGACACCAGCAGCGCCATGAACGGAAAAGCAGGGGGATCGTCGCTGAGAAAAGGCGACAGCAGGTGGCCTTCCAGATGGTGCACGCCGAGCACCGGCCGATCCAGCGCAGCGGCCAGCCCGCAAGCCACACCAGCGCCCACCAGCAGCGCCCCGGCCAAACCCGGCCCACGTGTGAACGCCACCACGTCGATCGCGCCCAAGGTCAGGCCAGCTTGCATCATGACCTCTTGTGTCAGTGGCAAAACCCGACGAATGTGGTCGCGACTGGCCAGCTCGGGCACGACGCCGCCGTAGTCTTGGTGCATGGCCACCTGCGAATGCAGAGCAGCCGCCAACAGCTTGGGCGCATCGCTGCCTTGGGTCTGGACCAAGGCCACCCCTGTTTCATCGCACGACGACTCCACTCCAAGCACCAGCATTCAATCAGTGTAGGTGTGGCCATTAAGCAAATTACTTTGGGCTATGACAGAACGCCCAAACTGCGCCCATCGTTCGAACCAGCGTTCGTCCTCCCGCCTTGGCTGCAGCAGCGAGGCGCCTTAAGTTCTCACGCCGTCCCGCACCATGAAGCAACAGCCCCCCCTATGCCCACCCGAAGAAATAGCCAGCGCCCCAGGCTGTGTGACATTGGTCGGCGCGGGCCCCGGCGACCCTGAGCTATTGACCTTGAAGGCCGTCAAAGCCATTGCCCAAGCCACGTTGCTGTTCGTGGACGATCTGGTTGACGACGCCGTGTTGGTGCATGCCAGCGCAGATGCTCGGGTGGTACGGGTCGGCAAAAGAGGCGGTTGCCGCAGCACGCCGCAGGCCTTCATCCACAAATCCATGGTGGCGGCGGCCCGCGCTGGACATCAGGTGGTCCGCTTGAAAGGCGGCGACCCGCTGATTTTTGGGCGGGGCGGCGAAGAGATGGAGCATCTGCGCGCGGCAGGCATAGAAGTGCGGGTAGTCAATGGCATCACCGCAGGCCTGGCGGCTTTGACGCTTCTGGGTGCGCCGCTAACCCACCGCGAACGGGCGCACGGTGTGCTGCTGCTGGCAGGTCATGCCGGTCTTGGACAGCCCGTCACCGATTGGCCCACCATCGCCGCGCTGTCTCAGCGTGCACGCCTGACCCTGGTTGTCTACATGGGCGTGCGCCAAGTGCACGACATTCAAGAAGGTCTGTTGCAAGGCTTGCCAGCTTCCACACCCGCTGCGGTGGTGGAGCACGCCACGCTGCCGCATCAAAGGCAAGTCGTCACGATCTTGGGGGAGCTTGCGCAGGAGATGAAGCGCCTGGGCCTGGGCAGCCCGGCAGTCATCGTGGTGGGCGACGTGGTGCAAGGGGCCTTGGCATGGCGGCAGTCGCCCGAGCGCAATTCGGCTTTGCCTCTGCTGGAGCGCCGCGCCTAGAGCACGGCTGCTGCGAGCTGGCGAAAGCGGGCATTCTGAGCAGCAGCGCGGCCGATTTTTTGGCCATAGCGCCGCCTACACTGCCTCGATGCGTTTTGATGTGGTCATCGTGGGGGCTGGCGCCGCCGGCCTGTTTTGCGCAGGGGTGGCGGGACAACGGGGGCTGCGGGTACTGCTGATCGATCACAGCGTAAAAGTCGCAGAAAAAATTCGAATCTCTGGCGGTGGGCGTGCCAATTTCACCAACCGCGATCTCGACGCCAGCGCGCCGCAGCAGCACTTCTTGAGCGACAACCCCGCCTTTTGCCGATCGGCTCTGGCGCGTTACACGCCGCAAGACTTCATCACGCTGCTGCGCCAGCACGGCGTGGGCTTCCACGAAAAACACAAAGGACAGTTGTTTTGCGACCGGTCTGCCGAAGACCTGATTGACGTGCTGTTGGCGGAATGCGCATCTGGCGGCGTGCAACGCTGGCAACCGTGCCGGGTCCAGGAAGTTCGATATGGCTCAGGTGGCTACGAGCTGGACACCGACTTGGGGCCGGTGACTGCGCCCGAGCTGGTGGTTGCAACCGGCGGGCTTTCCATTCCGAAGATTGGAGCCACCGACTGGGGGCATCGGTTGGCTCAACAGTTTGGCTTGCGCATCGTCGAACTTCGACCCGCGCTCGTGCCCCTCGTGTTCGACGAGGACACTTGGCAAAGCCACTCCCACTTGGCCGGTTTGGCGCTGCCTGTACGCATCGAGACCGGTGCAGCCAAGGCGGTGACCCGCTTTGACGAAGACCTGTTGTTCACGCACCGAGGGCTGAGCGGCCCAGCGGTGTTGCAGATTTCAAGCTATTGGCACAGCGGCACGCCGATTCACATCAACCTTGCGCCGACCGAGGAGCTGGTCGGCGCACTCAAGCGCGCCAAGCAAAGCTCTCGCAAGCTACTGGCCAACGAACTTTCCGCCTTGGTCCCAGCGCGCTTGGCCGACGCCTGGCTGGGCGCAGACCCGATAGCACAGCGCGCCATGGCTGATGTGCCCGACCGTGCGCTGCAGCAACTGGCCGATCGCTTGCACCGTTGGACTTTGATGCCCAGCGGCACCGAGGGTTACCGCAAGGCCGAAGTCACGGCTGGGGGCGTGAACACCCAGGATTTGTCATCGCAAAGCCTTCAGGCCAGGCAACAACCGGGCCTGTACTTCATTGGCGAGGTGGTGGATGTCACCGGATGGCTGGGCGGATACAACTTCCAGTGGGCCTGGGCCAGTGCCCACGCCTGCGCCATGGCTCTGGGGCGCTTGCCCGGATGATTCATGCCGCTACAATCGCGGGCTTTGCTGGCAAACCCCAACGGCCTGATCAACCTGTAGTTGGGGACTTTTGCTGCCATGGAACGGGTCTGATCTTGCCCTGAACCCTCTGGTAGCCCATTCGGAATACGACTGTTCATGACCACCATTCGCGTGAAAGAAAACGAGCCGTTCGACGTGGCCCTGCGCCGCTTCAAACGCACCATCGAAAAGCTGGGTCTGCTGACCGACCTGCGCGCCCGGGAGTTCTACGAGAAGCCCACCGCAGAGCGCAAGCGCAAGAAAGCTGCAGCCGTCAAGCGCCACTACAAGCGCGTACGCAGCATGCAGTTGCCCAAGAAGCTCTACTGAGTCGAAAGAGGTGAGGCGATGCAAGCGCATCGTCTTTGCCCACAGCCCGCCCGGGGACGCCCGCGCGGGTTTTTTCGTTTAAGCCCCTCTAACCCCTAGGAAGCGTCCTATGACACTCAAAGACCGAATCACCGAGGACATGAAAGCCGCCATGCGTGCCAAAGAGGCCGAGCGCCTGGGCACCATCCGTTTGCTGACCGCCGCCATGAAGCAAAAGGAAGTGGACGAACGCGTCACTTTGGATGACGCCGCCATCGTCGCGATCATCGACAAACTCATCAAGCAACGTCGCGACAGCATCCAGGCCTTTACTCAGGCCGCCCGTCAGGACCTCGCTGACAAGGAAGCTGCAGAAATGGCGGTGCTGCAGGGCTATTTGCCCAAGCGCCTGTCAGACGACGAGGTGGCCTCGGAAGTGCGTGCCCTCGTCGCGGAATTGGGCGCTGCCGGCCCGGGCGACATGGGAAAGGTGATGGCCGCAGCGAAGGCAAAGCTGGCGGGCAAGGCCGAAATGTCGCAGGTGAGCGCCGCTGTAAAAGCAGCGCTGGCTTGAGGCCAGGCCGGCAAACCTGGGGGGGTCAGAGGCACACCGCCCCCGCGCAGGACCCGAGTCTCAGGCGCCGGCAACCTTCATGCGATCGATCAGCACCGAACCCACGGCTTTGGCACCCATCGCATAGGTGTCGCTGCCCACAGCGACCACGCCCTGCAGCATGTCTTTGAGGTTGCCAGCGATGGTGATCTCGTGAACGGGGTAAGCGATGCGGCCGCCCTCCACCCAGAAGCCGCTGGCACCACGCGAGTAGTCGCCCGTCACTTGGTTGACGCCCTGCCCCATCAGCTCAATGACGAACAGGCCGCGCCCGAGCTTGCGCAACATGGCATCGAGGTCATCGCTTGGGCGGGTTAACCGCGATGACAGCACGAGGTTGTGCGAGCCGCCCGCGTTACCAGTGGTCTTCATGCCCAGCTTGCGCGCGGAATAGGTGCTCAGGAAATAGCCCTGCAGCTCTCCCGCGGTCACCACATCGCGGGCTTTGGTGCGAACACCTTCGTCATCAAAAGGCGAGCTGCCCTTCCCGCGCAGCACAAAAGGGTCTTCCTTGATGTCGATGTGCTTGGCCCACACGGCCTTGCCCAGCGAGTCCAGCAGAAAACTGCTCTTGCGGTACAGGGCGCCACCGCTCACGGCCTGGACAAAAGAGCCGAGGAGCCCTGCAGCCAATGGTGCTTCAAAAAGCACCGGGCATTCCACAGTGGCAATCTTGCGCGAGCCCAAGCGGCTCAAAGCGCGCTCTGCTGCATATCGGCCGATGGCCTGCGCAGAGGCCAGCTCCCTCGCGTCGCGCATGGAGCTGTACCAAGCATCGCGCTGCATGTCCTGACCTTTTCGCCCGCGCGAGGCGATGGGTGCGACCGACAGCGAATGCCTCGAACTGGCATAGCCGCCGCGAAAGCCGTGCGTGTGTGCGCTGAAAAAATGGCTTTGCTGCGCAGACACCGCAGCACCTTCGCTGTTGGTGATCGACTTGCTGGTGGCCATGGCAGCCGCCTCGCAGGTCAGGGCCAACTTCGCAGCTTGCTCGCTGTCAATGCCCCACGGGTGAAACAAGTCCAAGTCGCGCGCATCCGTGACCATGTCAGCCTCATCGGGCAGCCCAGCCATGGGGTCTTCGGCTGTGAAGCGGGCGATGTCGTAGGCTGCTTGGACTGTTTGCCGGATGGCGGTTTGAGAAAAATCGGAGGTGCTGGCGTTGCCTCTGCGGTGGCCGATGTAGACCGTGACGCCCAATGATTTGTCGCGGTTGCGCTCGACGTTCTCCAACTCGCCTTTGCGCACCGACACGCTCAGGCCACAGGCCTCGGATGCTTCTGCTGCTGCATCGCTGGCGCCCAGTGCGCGGGCATGGGCAATCGCTGCATCGACCAGTTCTTCAAATCGGGGCCGACTGAAGGCAAAGCCGTGGTGCGCGTCACCTGGCGTCAAGGGAGTGGGGGTGGGTTTATGCATAGCGAAGTTATGATAGCGACGCCACTTTTTTGTTCGGTATGCCCTTGGCGCCAACCCCAAACCGCCACCATCCGATCAAAAGCCCAACGCCCGCACCCCTGCGGTCTTTGAGCCCCTCATTTCACCTTTGAAGCATGTCTAGAAAACCCCGCAGAGGCTACTACGTGCGCGGGCAATTCGTGGCCGAAGGCAGCGAGCTCGACCTGGAATTGAAACGCGAATTGCGGGGGGGAGACGCGCCATCTCGCACGGAACTCAAACGCGAGAGCGACGCGGCTCAGGCATTGGGCGAAGCCTTGTTGTCCCTTTCGGCCAACACCCTCAAAGCACTCACCCTTTCAGAAAAGCTGCTGGATGCTGTTGCTGATGCCAAGCGCATTACCGACTTCGAGGGCTTGCGCCGCCAGATGCAATTCATCGGCAAGCTCATGCGCCAACTCGATGAGTCCGAGCGAGACGCGGTTCGCCGAGCGGTCGACGAGCAGCACGCCGGGTCTGCAGCGCAAACCGCGCGTCTGCACGAAGCAGAGCGCTGGCGCGTGGCTTTGGTTGCCGACGACGAAGCCCTGTCGCGCTGGCTGACACAACATGCCAGCACCGACGCACAACAGCTGCGCGCTCTGATTCGCCAAGCGCGCAAGGATGCGGTTCCAGCCAAAGCGGGGCAGACACCTCGGCACGGCAAAGCTTGGCGCGAGATCTTTCAGTTGCTACGCACAGCGCTCGACGAGGCCCATGCCCATGAGTCAGCCCAACTCCGCTCCACTGATCCCGCTGCTCCCCCCGCTGCCTGAAGCGCCCCAGCGCGTCAGCATCGGTCTGGTATCGGTGAGCGACCGAGCCTCTAGCGGTGTTTATGAGGACCAAGGCTTGCCAGCCCTTCGCAGCTGGCTGGAGCGTGCGCTGAACAACCCGATTGACTGGCAGACGCGCTTGATCCCCGATGAGCGGCCCTTGATCGGTGAAACCTTGGTGGGGCTGGTGCAGACAGGCTGCCATTTGGTGTTCACCACGGGCGGCACCGGCCCCGCGCCGCGCGATGTGACGCCCGATGCGACGTTGGATGTCGCCGAGCGCGAGATGCCAGGGTTCGGTGAGCAAATGCGGCAGATCGGCCTGCGCTTCGTGCCCACCGCCATCCTCTCGCGCCAAGTGGCTGTCATCCGTGGGCGTTGCCTCATCATCAACCTGCCCGGACAACCCAAATCCATCGCAGAAACACTGGAGGGCCTGCGCGGCTCGGAAGGCCAAGTGGTGGTGCCGGGCATCTTCAGCGCCGTGCCCTATTGCATCGACCTGCTGGGTGGCCCGTACTTAGAGACGCACGACGAGGTCTGCAAAGCCTTCAGGCCCAAGAGCGCCGTGCGAACGCGGGCCCCTTGAAGCGCCAATTGATCGCTCATTTACCAACGAGCTGATTCAATCGCTCGGCCTCGAACTGCTCGGTACGCGCCGCGTCTTGCGGCACGCAGTCGCGCATCGGGCCTTGTTTGGAGAGCTCCTCGATGGCTTGCCACAGCAGCGCGATCTGATGCTCTTGGGATGAGGCGTTGTCGATCAAGCCGCGCATGGCCTGGCTCAGCGGGTCGTCGCTGTGCGTGACGCCGTAAGCAGAAAAACCCATCTTCGATGCAGCCTCTTCGCGGCGCAAATCAGCCTGAGCTTCGATGATGCGGGCCGGGTTTCCCACTGTGGTCGCACCAGCGGGCACGGGCTTGGTCACCACCGCATTGGAGCCAATGCGCGCCCCGTCGCCCACGTCAAAACCACCCAGCACTTTGGCGCCCGCGCCCACCACCACATCGCGCCCCAAGGTCGGGTGGCGCTTGGCGCCTTTGTAGAGCGACGTGCCGCCCAGCGTGACGCCTTGGTAGATGGTGCAGCCGTCGCCGATTTCTGCTGTCTCGCCCACCACCACACCCATGGCGTGGTCAAAAAAAACGCGCTCGCCAATGCGTGCGCCAGGATGAATTTCGATGCCGGTGAGAAAGCGGGACACGTGCGAGACGAAACGACCCGCCCACTTCCAACCCCTGCGCCATAAACCATGCGCCAAGCGGTGCAACCACAAGGCATGCAACCCCGGGTAGCAGGTCATCACCTCCCAGGTGCTGCGCGCGGCCGGGTCGCGCTCGAGGATGCAGCGGATGTCAGAACGCAGTCGGGTCAGCATGGATTCAGTCTATCGCTGGGCTTTCTCGGCCGCTTCGATCATCGCCTTGGCAACACCTCTGAGGACGTGGACTTCCTCTTGTGTCGGGCGCGCACGGTTCACGAACTGGTTCAAGCGCGCCATCAATCGGCGCGGCACAGCCGGGTCGAGGTAGCCCACCGCGGTGAGCGCCTGTGCCCAATGGTTCAGCAAGCCACTCACCTGCGGCACGTCGGCCAGTGCTGCTTGCGGCACATTGGCAAGCCGCGCTTGCGGTGTGGCATCGGCCACGGCAAAACTGCCCAGAGCCATGCGCCACTCGTAAGCAATGAGTTGCACCGCAGCGGCCAAATTGAGCGAGCCGAATTGCGGGTCGGTGGGAATGCTCAGGCAACTGTGGCAGCGGTAGACATCGTCGTTGTTCATGCCAAAGCGCTCTGAGCCGAACAGAAAAGCGACCGCAGGTGTGGGCGAGCGCTGCACCAGTTCAGCAAGGGCTTGGCGAGGTGCTTGCGTGGGCGGGCCGAAGTCGCGCGGCGTCATGACCGTGGCACACAACCAGTCGATGCCGTCGAGCGCTTCGTCGAGTGTGTCGACGATGCGGGTGCGAGCTAACACGTCGGTGGCACCACTGGCGCGCTGGATGGTTTCTTCGCGCCGCAAGACGTTGGGCCAACGCGGCGCCACCAACACCAGGTCAGTGAAGCCCATGACACGAATCGCACGAGCGGCGGCACCGACATTGCCGGCGTGGCTGGTCTGAAGGAGGACGAAGCGCGTGGTCATGGCCGTTAAACTCGGTCATTCTCGCCGGACGCATCGCCGCCGGCAGCACCGTCAGCGGCTGCTTGCTTGCAGCTGAGCTGGCAGCCTTCCCCAACTGCTCTTTGCGGCCTTCAGCGGTCGTTACAACCCATGTCGTCTTCCCTGCATCCCATGCTCAACGTGGCCATCAAGGCCGCCCGCGCCGCTGGCGCCATCATCAACCGCGGTGCGTTGGATGTGGAGTCGGTTCGGGTTTCAGAAAAACAGGCCAACGACTTCGTCACCGAGGTCGACCAAGCCAGCGAGACGGCGATCATCGACATCTTGCTGGGCGCCTATCCTGGCCATGCCATCTGGGCAGAGGAGTCTGGCCGCACACACGGCTCGCAAGACTCAGAGCATGTGTGGATCATCGATCCGCTGGACGGCACCACCAATTTCATCCACGGCTTTCCGGTGTATTGCGTCAGCATTGCGCTGGCCGTCAAAGGCAAGGTGGAGCAAGCCGTCATCTACGACCCCACGCGCAACGACCTCTTCACCGCCACACGTGGGCGCGGCGCTTACATGAACGAGCGGCGCTTGCGCGTGGCCAAGCGCATTCGTCTGCAAGAGTGCTTGGTATCCACCGGCTTTCCTTTCCGCGCCGAGGACAACTTCAACCATTACCTGCTGATGATGGGTGAGGTCATGAAGCGCACAGCGGGCTTGCGCCGCCCAGGAGCTGCAGCACTCGATTTGGCTTATGTGGCTGCTGGCTTCTCAGACGGCTTTTTTGAAACAGGTTTGCAGCCTTGGGATGTGGCCGCTGGCTCGCTCTTGGTCACAGAGGCCGGCGGCCTGATTGGCAACTTCACCGGCGATTCCAACTTTCTCGAGCAAAAGGAATGCGTGGCGGCCAACCCGCGCATATACGGTCAGCTGGTGAGTCTGCTCTCGCGCCACAGCAAGTTTGCTGGCGCAGCAGATAAAGCCGATGTCGCGCTCGCCGTGCAAACGCTCAAGGCTGCGGCGGCCTGAGCCGCAGGGTCACGTCGGCAACACCCGGCGCTTGGGACGGGGCCTGATGTGGCAGGGCCTCGGTGTGAACAGGTGCCAGCGGCAAGGTGAACCAGAACGTAGCGCCCTCGCCTGGTACTGACTGCGCCCAAATGCGGCCACCGTGCCGCTCGACCACACGCGCGACGATCGACAGGCCGATGCCGGTGCCTTGCACTTGGGTGTCGTGGTGCAGCCGCTGAAACACGCCGAACAGCTTGTCGGCATAGGCCATATCAAAGCCCATGCCGTTGTCGCTGACCCGATATGCACCGGCTTGTTGGTCGAAACCCAAAGTGACACGCGCGCCCGGTACGCCTTGCGAATACTTCAAGGCGTTGTCGAGCAAGTTGAAGACGATCTGACGCAACAAGGTGGCGTCGCCCATGGCAACCGGCAAGTCGCCCAGTTCGATGATGGTGCGCCGCGCTGCTGGCCCGAGCATGCGAACAGCCTCTTTGGCCAGCAGTTGCATGTCCACCGGTTGCGGCACCAACTCGGCGCGCAGAACCTGAAACAAGCCCAGCAGGTCATCGATCATGGTGCCCATGTTGCGTGCCGACTGGACCACGCGCTCGAGCTTGTGGCGCCCTTCGGTGCTGAGCCGACTGCTCTCTTCGTGCAGAACCATCACGGCATAGCCATTCATGGCGCGCAACGGCGCACGCAGGTCGTGCGCCATCGAGTAAGAAATGGCCTCCATGTCGCGCATCGATTGCTCCAAGTCGGCTGTGCGCTGTTGCACGCGATGCTCCAGCGATTCATTGAGCGCCCGGATGCGCGCCTCGGCGACGAGCCGTTCAGAGATGTCGCGCAGGATCACCGTGACCACCCGCTCGTCACCCACCGCCGCATGCGCCACAGAGGCCTCAGCCGAGAAGCTGCTGCCATCGGCCCGGCGCGCCTGCATGACGATGGGCGAACCGTCGCCGGGTGGACTTCGCCACTGCTCGCCCGACAGCAAGTGGCTCAAGCTCACGCCGAACAACTCGTGCACTTCGAAGCCCAAACTCCGTGCAGCCGCCGGGTTGACGTAGGTGACGGCACCGTCGCCATCGGCCACCAAGATGGCATCGAGTGCCGACTCGGTGATCTCGCGCGAGCGCGCTTGCGCCACGCGCAGCGCGTCGCGCGCTTCGATGTAGCTCGTGACATCGGTGAAGGTACGCACCACGCCCTCTGGCCCGAGGTCACGCGTGCGAACCTCCAGCACACGGCCATCTTTGGTGCGGCGCAGGTAACTCTCGGGCATGTCGCTCCTACCGCTGGCGGCGACGTGATGCCGGGCATGCGAATCGACCAAGTGAAAGTCGGCACCGAAGTCGCCGCGCTCTATCTGAAAGCGGGTGATCTCGGCCAGCGTGGGGCGCTTGCGGTAGACCGCGTCGGGTACATCCAGCAACTCACACACCCGCGGGTTGTAGGTACACACGCGGCCATCTGCGCCCCACATGATGATGCCTTGGCTGATGCTGCCCAGGGTGACCTGCAGCAAGCGGGTTTGCTCCATCAAATGGGCTGAGGTCTCGAGCAGGCTTTCTTCGGTGGTCTTGGCGTTGTGGATGTCCATGTGGGTGCCTGAGAGCCACAGCGCACGCCCGTGGCTGTCGCGCGTCATCACCCGCGCTCGCTCCAAAAGCCACATCCAAGTGCCGTCTGCGCGGCGCACGCGCAGTTCGCACTCGTAATGGTCGTCCGATCCGTCGATGGCCGACTGCACGACGGCACCGATGGTGGCCAGGTCGTCTGGGTGAACGGTCTGCAGCCAGGCGTCCAGCGTCTGCGGTGGCAGCAGAGGGAACTCGATGCCGAGCATGGCCCCGTAATGCGGGTCGCAGGTCATGCGACCGGTGTCGAGCCACAAGTCCCAGACTGCCACTTGCGTGGTTTGCACCAGCACATCCATGCGCTGCGCCAGGCTTTGGCGGTCGCTGCTGGCCAGCGTGCGCTGCACGTGCAGCAAGCGCATGCGCAGCAGTTGCGCACCCGACGCGAGCCAGCCAGCCAAGGCTTCGGCGGTGTCAGCATGGGTTTCAGCCCGGGTGTGGGCCGGCGCATCGGCCAAGCCGAGCAAACCCAGACACTCGCCGCCCTGAAACAGCGGCCACACCTGCCAGTGCAACACAGCAGATTCCGGTGGTTGTGGCGGCCCTGTCACAGCGGCTGCCGGTGTTAACCAAGGTTTGCCCTCGGCCCAACAAACCGTGGCCTGCGGCGGGCTCGCCCAGGGCGCTGCGCCAACGACGGGGTGAACGCCCAGGCCAGGCGAACCCACCCACATGGGCTGCCAATTCGAAGGGAGCGCAGCGGCCGAGCCACGCGCCAAGCCCAGCGCCGGGCTGCGAGCCTGGCCTTGAGCGGCGTCGGTTGCCAGGGCGAGCCATGCAGCGCGCTCGCCCGCAAAGGCCATCACCTCGGCCAGCCACACGTCCAATGGCGGATCGCCAGCGGGGCACTCACTGGCGCGGATTTGAACGCGCAACAAGGCGCGGGCTGCCGCATCGGTGGTCGTTGGCTTGGTCGACTGGGGCTGGGGCTGGGGCTGGGTGCTGTCCACGGTTTTTTGAGCCTCTTACTCAGTTTAGGACGCCACTGCGCCTGCTGCCGGTGCGGGCCGCAGGCGCAACACTGGGCCACCCTCGTCATTGGTTTTCACCCAGCCAATGACACTGGCCTGAACGTCGCCGGCCTGCGCCAAGGCCGCCATGCAGCTTTGCACACGGTGGGCGGGCACGCCTGCCAACAAACCACCTGCGGTCTGGGGGTCGAACAACAAGGCGTGCCGCGCCACGTCAGCCCGGTCAGCCCGGTGAGCCCAGTCAGCGTCGTCGAGCAGGGCTTGGGCCCACTGGCGGTTGGCGCCATACAAGCTGCTGGTCACGCCAGCAGCAGCGCAGTGCTCGGCCCCGGCCAGCAAAGGAAGGGCTTGCATGTCCAGCTCTGCACCCAGGGCGGGCGTGGCCGCCTGCAGCATTTCCGCCAAGTGCCCCGCCAAACCAAAGCCCGTGACGTCGGTGCAGGCCACAACACCCTGTTGCGCCAGCACCTGCGCGGCAGCCCGGTTGCTGCGGCACATGGCTTGCAAAGCCTCCATCGCCCAAGCTCCGCGAAAGCCCGGTACCTGTGCTGCCGTGGCATAGGCCGCCATGAGTACCCCGGTGCCCAGGGGCTTGGTGAGTACCAAGGCATCGCCGGCTTGCAGCCCGGTTTTACGCATCAAGCCCGACAGGTCGGCGTCGACCAGCCCAGTGACCGCGAAACCCAAGGCCAGTTCTTGGCCTTCTGCGCTGTGGCCGCCCACCAAGGCGCAGTCTGCTGCGTCCAGCACGCGCAGGGCGCCGGCCATCAGTTGGCGGATTTGCTCCTGGACTTCTGCGTCCAAGCCCGGTGGCACGGTCAACACGGCGGTGGCGGTGTGGGGTCGTGCACCCATGGCGTAGAGGTCGCCTAGCGCATGGTTGGCGGCAATCTGGCCAAACAGGTAGGGGTCGTCGATGAAGGCGCGAAAGAAATCGATGCTGTGAACCAAGGCCTGACCTGGGGGCACGCGAACCACGGCTGCGTCATCGGGCGCGTTCAGGCCAATGAGCACGTCGGGGTGCTTGGCTCGAGCCGCATCGCTGGTGCCCAGCACATCGGCCAAAGCCTGGTGCAGCAGGGAAGCACCGACCTTGGCACCGCAGCCACCGCAGCGCATGGACTGGGCTGCTTTCATCTGGGCACGCTCTGCAACGCTCAGCGCCACCTGGGGCGTGCCTGCCTGCTGCATGGGCAGCGCCTCTTGTGCCATGCGCTGCGCTTCCCAGGTGTTGAAGCGGCGCATGAAGCGCTGGTCAATGGCGTCTTTCCAGCGCCAGACCCAATCCCCGGCAAAACCAATGGCACCCCTGGACGCCACGGCGTGGCGGTCGCCGGTGCTGATGAGCGCCAGCCAGCGACGCTGGGGGCGCCAAGTGCGCAGCGGCTCGCCCCGGGCATGCCGACGCAGGTTGTCGGCTAAAGGCTGGCCCATGCGCACCGCAAAAACACCCGCTTTCTCCAACGGGCGGTCGGTGAACGAGGCCACATCGCCACTGGCGAACACGCGCGCGTCACTGGCTTGCAGGCTGGCGTTCACCGACACAAAGCCTTGCGCGTCCAGCAGCAAGCCGCTGGCTTGCAACCAAGCAGGACCACCGGCCTGCGTGACCCACACCACCTCGTCTGCAGGCCAGAGCTGAGCAGGGCTGTTGGGTGACTGCGCCCACAGCCCTTGGGCCGTCACTTGGCTGACCGGGGCTTCGAGGTGCAGCACCACACCGCGCTCTGCCAATACCTGCGCAAAGCGCCGCTGCACCCAGGCGTTGTGTGTCGGCAGCACTTGTTTGCTTTGTGTGAACAGGTGAAAGCGAAGGGTCTCGGGGTCGCCACCGGTGGCTTGCCGCTCGCGCCGCAGCCGGTGCTGCATGGCCAAACACAACTCGACCCCCCCTGCGCCGCCGCCCACGACGGCAATGGTCAAAGCCCCGGGTTGCGCGCGCACCCTTTGCAGCAAGGCCAACCAGCGCGCATTGAATTGAGGGATGGGCTTGACCGGCACCGCATGCTGTGCAGCCCCAGGAACGCCCGCCACTTGCGGGGTAGAGCCGACGTTGATGGCGCACAGGTCAAAGGCCATGGCCGGCCGATCTGCCAGCAGCACGCGGCCAGCCGCCAAGTCCAGGCCGACCGCTTCGTCATGCACGAAGCGAGCACCGGCCCAGGCCGCCAAGCGCGGCAAATCGATGTGTACTTGCTCGAAGCTGTAATGACCGGCCACATAGCCCGGCAACATACCCGAGTACGGCGTGTCCAGCGTGGCCGAAATGAGCGTGAGGCGCACACCGGGCTCTGGCTTCATACCGAAATGGCGCAGCACGCCGACATGGCTGTGGCCGCCGCCAACCAGCACGATGTCGCGCAGCACCGCTGGAGAGGGTCGCATGCGGTGATTTCCTAACCGGGTCAAGCCCCGGCGAGGCAAGAGTATCCCGCGACGCACCAGCGACATGCGGCGCGCCCGCCCTGGGTGCGTCAGCGAACTGACGGGCCGCGGCAACGCGCAGACCATGCAGATCTGCTTAGCGCCAACCCCACCCGAGGACCGTCATGTTCCACAGCATCACCCAGCTCAAAGGCTCCAAGGTCACGGCCAGCGATGGCGACATCGGCAAGGTCGAGGACACCTACTTTGACGATGACAACTGGGCAGTTCGCTACCTGGTGGTCGATGCGGGCAGTTGGCTCAACGACCGCAAGGTGTTGTTGTCGCCGTACTCGGTGCGCCAACCCGTGGGCGGCGAGGCCCACATCCACCTGAATCTGACGCGCGACCAAGTTCGCCACAGCCCGCCGGTGGACACGCAACTGCCCGTGTCACGCCAACAAGAACGCGCCCTGCTGCGCTACCACGCTTACCCCGAATATTGGGATGGCGGTGGCCTTTGGGGCATGGGCGCTTTGCCTCATGCGCCCATCACTAACGCTGGTGCAGAAGGGCCACCTGAGCCATCCACGCAAACCCACGATGGCCGCCAGCCCGGTGGCGACGATGTGCACCTGCGCAGCAGCAGCCACGTGATGGGCTATGACATTCAAGCCACCGACGACAACATCGGTGAAGTGCAGGACTTTGTTTTCGACGACGAAAACTGGGCCATTCGCTACTTGGTGGTGGACACCCGCAAATGGTGGCCCGGTGGACGCAAGGTGTTGATCGGCACGCGCTGGATTGACCGCATCGACTGGGCCACCCGCGCTCTGCATGTGGACATGACCCGCGAACAAGTCAAAGAGAGCCCGGAGTTCGAAGACCTCGGCTCCATCGTGCGTCCGTTTGAGGAGCGCCTGCACCAAAACGCCAGACAACTGGCCTATTGGAGCGAGCGGTCTCCTGTGCTTTCCAAAACCATCTCGGCCGAGCGCTACGACGCGCTTTGAGCTGCACCACCCGAGCTAAACCCTTTTTGACTGGAGACACGCCATGAGCCTTGGAACCCTGCTTTTGATCGTATTGGTGCTGCTGCTCTTGGGCGCATTCCCAAGCTGGCCGCACAGCCGCAACTGGGGCTTTGCCCCGGTTGGCGGCGTGGGCGTCTTGCTGCTGATCGTGGTCGTGCTTTTGGCCACCGGACGACTTTAATTTCACCCGTCGACTCACAACCTCAACTAAAGGAAATCACCATGAACTGGGACCGCATCGAAGGCAATTGGAAGCAATTCACCGGCAAAGTGAAAACGCAATGGGGCAAGCTGACCGACGACGACCTCGACGTCGTAGCCGGGCGGCGCGACCATCTGGTCGGCAAGATCCAAGAGCGCTATGGCATTGCCAAGGACAAAGCGAATGAGCAACTGTCGGCTTGGGAGAAAACCCAGTCGAAGGCCACCGAAAAAATGGCGGACGCTGTGGCCAAGCCGCTCTGAAAAAGCGCTCGACCGCTGGCGACTCGGCCGCCAGCGCCTTGGCCCAACCGCTCTGACTCTGGTCGAGCGCGGGCCAAGGCCCTTTAAGGCCAAACACTGCCGCTCTAAGCGGCTTTTCCCATTTCAATGGCGCCATCGCGCACGAAGCGCTTGAAATCCATCAGCGGCATGGCAGCCACACCTTTGGCATCGCCGTCGTCCCAGGCGATGGTGGCGTCGTTGGCCATCAACTGCACCTCACAAGGCCCCAGCGGAATGACGATGTGCGGCCCATCGCCTTGGCGAAAAGTCACCTCGCCCACCACCTCGGCGTGCTTCACAGCGGGTTGATCGGCGACAACTGCAGCCTTACCCAGCGGCATCGACACGACGTGATCGGTATTCATAGTGACTTCCTTGCGTGAAGAGGCACAAAGGCGTGCGGTGCGCCGATGCTGCGGACGGCACCAGCACAATGCCCCTTGACGACGGCCCAGCGGTCGTCAACAGTGCCACAGCCAAGCGAGCCGGGGCCCCACAGCAAAGCCATTCATGCCACAGGATTCATCAGCAAGCCGCCCTGCTATCGCTGCTCAAGACCTCGCCTTGCACACGCCCATGATGGCCCAGTACCTGGCCATCAAAGCGGACTACCCGGACACCTTGGTGTTCTACCGCATGGGCGATTTTTATGAGCTGTTCTATGAAGACGCACACAAGGCCGCGCGGCTGCTGGGCATCACGCTGACCCAGCGCGGGCAGTCTGCTGGCCAGCCGGTGGTCATGGCCGGGGTGCCTTTTCATGCGGCGGATACCTACCTGGCGCGCTTGATTCGCGCGGGTGAATCGGTCGCGGTGTGTGAACAGGTGGGCGAGGTCAGCAACAAAGGCCCGGTGGAGCGGCGCGTGGTGCGGGTGGTCACCCCCGGCACCTTGACCGACGCCCAACTGCAGCCCGACAAGCGCGACGCGCTGCTGCTGGCTCTGCACCAAGGCCCGCGCAACCAATGCGGCCTGGCTTGGCTGGCGCTCACGCAAGCGCAACTGCAACTGGCCGAGTGCCCGGCGCCGCAGTTGGAGAGCTGGCTCTCGCGCGTGGCGCCCAGCGAAGTGCTGCTCGGTGCTGGCTGCACACCGGCTTTCGAGCAGCGCTTGCGTGCCGTGGCCCAGACGCAGGGCTTCATCCTCACGCTGCGCCCAGACTTTCAGTTTGACGCTGACTTGGGGCAACGCTTGCTGCAAGAGCGCTTGCACTGCGCCAACCTGAACGCTTGGCAAGCACAAGACTTGCTGCTGGCACACGCAGCAGCAGCAGCGGCCATCTGTTACGCAGAGCACACGCAAGGCCACGCGCTGGACCACCTGGACCGGCTGCTGGTGCAACGCAGCGACGAGTTGATCGACCTGCCCTTGGCCACGCGGCGCAACCTGGAGCTGGAACGCACGTTGCGCGGCGAGGAAGCGCCCACGCTTTTGTCGCTGCTGGACACCTGTCAGACCAGCATGGGCAGCCGGGCGCTGCGCCATTGGCTGCTGCACCCCAGGCGTGATCGAGCGCAAGCGCAGGAGCGTCTGCAAGCCATAGCCGCGCTGGGCCGCCCGGCCTCCGAACAAGGCATGCCCGCCTGGCGCGCTTTGCGCGAGGCGCTGCGCGGCACCAGCGATGTGGAGCGCATCACCGCCCGTCTGGCGCTGCGCCAAGTGCGCCCGCGCGAACTGGTGGGCCTGTGCCAAACGCTGCAACGCGCTGAAGCCTTGGGCCAAGTGGTGACCCAGCTGACCCAGCTGACTGCCATGCCCGGTGGCGCAGACCACACCTTGCAGCGCATGGCGCAACAGCTGCAAGCGGACCCCGGCTGTGCGGCCCTGATTGCCCGTGCGGTCTTGCCCGAGCCTGCAGCGCAAGTGCGCGACGGTGGCGTGATCGCGCCCGGCCTGGACGCCGACTTGGACGAGCTGCGCGCCATTCAGAGCAGCGCCGACGACTTTCTGCTGGCCATGGAAGTGCGTGAGCGCGAGCGCACCGGCATTGCCAACCTGCGCGTGCAGTTCAACAAAGTGCACGGCTTCTTCATCGAAGTCACGCAAGGCCAACTCAGCCGAGTGCCCGAGGACTACCGGCGCAGGCAAACGCTGAAAAACGCAGAGCGTTTCATCACGCCCGAGCTGAAAGCCTTTGAGGACAAAGCGCTCAGCGCACAAGAGCGCGGCTTGGCGCGTGAGAAGTGGCTCTACGAACAGTTGCTGGAAGCGCTGCAGGCACACGTTCCCATGCTCAACGACGTGGCCCGTGCGTTGGCTGCGCTGGACGCGCTGTGCGCGCTGGCCGAGCGCTCGGCCACCTTGGGTTGGTGCGAGCCCAGCTTCATGCGCGAGCCGGGCATCGAAATCCGCGGCGGTCGTCACCCGGTGGTGGAGGCACGTTTGGCGGAAAGCGGGGGCGGCCCCTTCATGCCCAACGACACGCTCTTGGGCCCGAAGCAGCGCATGCAGGTCATCACGGGCCCGAACATGGGCGGCAAATCGACCTACATGCGCCAAGTTGCGCTGATCGTGCTGCTGGCGTCCATCGGCAGCCATGTGCCAGCACAGGCCTGCAAGCTCGGGCCGGTGGACGCCATCTACACCCGCATTGGTGCCGCCGACGACTTGGCCAATGCCCAGTCGACCTTCATGGTCGAGATGAGCGAGGCTGCGCAAATTCTGCATGCGGCCACGCCGCAGTCTTTGGTGTTGATGGACGAGATTGGGCGCGGCACCTCCACCTTCGACGGCTTGGCCTTGGCCAGCGGGATTGCCGCGCATCTGCACGACCGCTCGCAGGCTTTCACGCTGTTTGCCACGCACTACTTCGAGCTCACCGCTTTCCCGACCAGCCACCATGCGGCGGTGAATGTGCACGTGGCTGCAGCACAGGCAGGCGGTGCGGCCTCGCGCGCACTAAGCGGGGGCGACATTGTCTTTCTGCACGAGATTCAGCCCGGGCCGGCCAGCCAGAGTTACGGCATTCACGTGGCTCGACTGGCGGGCATGCCCGCTGCGGTGCTGCACCACGCGCGCCACGCACTGGCCGCGCTGGAGCAGCAACAGCAAGCAGCCCAAGCGCAGGTGGACCTCTTTCAAGCACCGCCTGCACCCGAGGCCGCACCACCCAGCCGCCTAGAATCTGCGCTTTCAGCGATCGACCCCGACGCGCTGAGCCCCCGCGAGGCGCTGGACGCGCTCTACGCTCTCAAGCAATTGCAATCCCCAAACTGAGCGTCATGACCTATTGCGTCGCCATCAAACTGAACGCGGGTCTGGTGTTTCTGTCGGACTCGCGCACCAACGCCGGGCTCGACCAGATCAGCACCTTCCGCAAGATGATCGTCTACGAGCGAGAGCAAGACCGCTTCATGGTGCTGCTGTCTGCTGGCAACCTGAGCATCTCGCAATCGGTGCGTGAACTGCTGCAGGTCGAGCAGGTCAAGGACAACACAGATGCCGAGCCCATCACGATCTGGAATGCGCGCAGCATGTTCGACGCGGTGCGCGTTTTGGGCTCTGCGGTGCGGCGCGTCTATGAGCGTGATGCAGCCTCTCTGAAGCAATCGGGGGTGGACTTCAACGTCTCGCTCATCTTCGGCGGGCAGATTCGCGGCGAAGGCATGCGCTTGTTTCAGGTGTATTCAGCGGGTAACTTCATCGAAGCCACGCCAGAGACGCCTTACTTTCAGGTGGGCGAATCGAAGTACGGCAAGCCCGTGCTGGACCGTGTGATCACACCCACCACGCCGCTGGACGAAGCTGCCAAGTGCGCGCTCGTGTCGATGGACAGCACGCTCAAATCCAATCTGTCGGTGGGTTTGCCGCTGGACCTGGTGGTGTACGAAGTTGACCGCTTCGCCACCAACAAAGTGGTGTGCATCGACGAGCACAACCCCTACTTCGCCATGCTGCATGGCAGTTGGGGACAGCGTCTGCGGGAAGTGTTCGACAGCATCGTGGACCCGACCTGGGACGGCAGCCAGACCGATGTGCCGCTGATGGTCAACGCCGGGCGCAGCAAGCCGCTGAAGAAAATAACGACGCCAGAAGAAAAGCTGATCTGAGAGTTCAGCGCCGAGGCCTTCCCGGCCAGCGCTTCAGGCGGGCGTCCAGTCCACCGTGCCGGTCCACCAGGTGGCCAGCACCACCAGACCAAAAACGATGCGGTAGTAGGCAAAGGGCACGAAGCTGTGCTGGGCGATGTAGCGCAGCAACCAGCGCACACAGACCCAGGCGCTCAGGAACGCAAAGACCAAGCCCACCAAGAACATGGGAATGTCTTGCACACCCAGCAGCGCTCGGTGCTTGAACAAGCTGTAGGCCCCAGCGCCGATCAAGGTGGGCATGGCCAGAAAGAAGGAAAACTCGGTGGCGGTTTGCCGGCTCAGGCCCAGCAACATGCCGCCGATGATGGTGGCGCCGCTGCGGCTGGTGCCTGGAATCATGGCCAGGCACTGCACCAAGCCCACCTTGACGGCATCTGAAGTGCGCATGTCGTCCACGCTGAATACGCGCACCGCGCTGGCTGGCCGCTTTTCTGCCCACAAGATGATGAAGCCGCCCACGATGAAGCTGATGGCCACCACTTGCGGCGTGAACAAGTGGGCCTGAATGGCAGCGCCGAACAACAAGCCCAAGACCACCGCCGGGAAGAAAGCCACCAGCACATTGGTGGCGAACTGCTGCGCTTGGCGCTCGGTGGGCAAGGCCACCAAGGTGCTGCGGATCTTTTGCCAGTAAACCAAGATGACGGCGAAGATGGCACCGGTTTGAATGGCCACATCGAACACCTTGGCCTTGGCATCGTCCATGCCCAACAAAGCGCCCGCCAAAATCAGATGGCCGGTCGATGAGATGGGCAAGAACTCGGTCAGCCCCTCCACCACACCCATGATGGCGGCTTTGACCAGCAGCAAATAGTCCACAGGTACTCCAGAAATGAGTGCGGATTATCCCGGTGCGCTCACTCGTGGCGCAGGGCTTGGCATCAGCAGCGAAACGCAGCGCTCACTCGTGGCGCAGCGCTTCGATGGGCTGCAGCCGGGCGGCGCGGCGCGCCGGGTAGTAACCAAAAAACACGCCCACGGCTGCAGAAAAGGCCACGGCCAGCACGACGGCAGATGCCGACAAGCTCACCTGCCAGCCGGCAAAGTTGCCCACCGCCCAAGTGGCCGCTGCGCCCAGCACCACGCCAATCGCACCGCCCAGCAGGCTGAGCGTGACGGCCTCAATCAGGAACTGGGTCAACACATCGCGCCCGCGTGCGCCGAGTGCCATGCGCAAGCCGATCTCTCGAGTGCGCTCGGTCACGCTGACCAGCATGATGTTCATGATGCCGATGCCACCAATCAACAGGCTGATGCCCGCCACAGCCGCCAAGAGCAGTGTCATGACCCGGCTGGAGGCTTCCTGCGCCTGCAGAATTTCCGTCAAGTTGCGAATGACAAAGGGCTCCTCCGTCGCGCCAGGTGCCACCCGAAAGCGCTGGCGCAACAGTTCGCGAACCGATTGCTCAGCGGCCTTCATGTCCTGGCCCTCCAGCACCTTGACGGTGATGGATCCCACGCGCTTGAGGCGGCCAGCAGCGCCACCTTGGATGCGGTTGCGGAAGGTGGAGATGGGCACGACCACCAAATCGTCTTGGTCTTGCCCTGAGGCGTTCTGGCCTTTGCGCGCCAGCAAGCCCACCACCGTCACGGGCACCCGGCGCACGCGAATCACTTGGTCGATGGGGTCGGCGTCGCCAAAGAGTTGCTGCGCCACGGTCTGGCCAATGAGCGCGACTTTGGCACCGCCCAGCATTTCTGTGGTCTCGAAGGCTCGCCCAGATTCCAAGGGCCAGTCGCGCACCTCCAGATAGTCGTTGGTGCTGCCCAACACTTGCCCGGACCAGTTGGCGTTGCCCGCAACCAATTGCGCGCTGGTGCGAGACACGGGTGAGGCGACTTGCACTTCGGGGATTTCAAGGGCAATGGCCAGCGCGTCGTCCTCGGTCAGGCCTTGCGAGGTTTGCGCCCCCAGCCGTACCCCCGCCTGCGTGACGCTGCCGGGCAGCACCAGCATGATGTTGGAGCCTAGGCCCTTCATCTGGTCTTGTACGCGCTGCGTGGCACCCGCGCCCACGGCCACCATGGTGATGACCGCAGCCACGCCGATGATCACGCCCAACATGGTCAGCAGGCTGCGCATCGCATTGGCCCGCAAGGCACGCCAAGCCGCTCGTACCGCAGCCCAGAGGCTCATGGCTGGTGCCCTGCGGCTCGGGTCTGCAAGCCCAGACCTGGCTGGGCCACGTCCTCCAGGATGTGACCATCACGAAACACGATGCGCCGCCTCGCCCAAGCCGCCACATCGGCCTCGTGCGTCACCAGCACGATGGTGATGCCCTGCGCATTCAACTCGGTCAGCAACTGCATCACCTCGTCGGCCGTGCGCGAGTCGAGCGCGCCCGTGGGCTCATCAGCCAAGATGAGCGAAGGTTGGTTGACCAACGCGCGTGCGATGGCCACCCGCTGTTGTTGACCGCCCGACAGTTGCGAGGGCAAGTGCAGCGTGCGCTGGCCCAAACCGACGCGCTGCAAAGCAGCCTGAGCGCGTGCGCGCCGCTCGGGGCCCGGCACACCGGCGTAAACCATGGGCAGCTCGACGTTCTCCAGCGCCGAGGTTCTCGCCAGCAAATTGAACTGCTGAAACACGAAGCCGATGCGCCGGTTGCGGGTAGCGGCCAGCGCGTCAGCCGACAGGCCTTGCACCGCCTCACCCGCCAGCCAGTAACTGCCCGACGTCGGCTGGTCCAAGCAACCCAAGATGTTCATCAAGGTGGACTTGCCAGAGCCCGATGCACCCATGATGGCCACGAAGTCTCCGGCATGGATGCGCAGCGACACGCCGCGCAGGGCCTGCACGGTTTGTGCTTCTTCGGCGTCATCAGCAGCGACGGCGCTGCCGCTGGCACTGACCATGGAATAGGTTTTGACCAGATCGCGCGCGTCGATGAGCACCTTGCTGGAAGCCTTCGGGTCCGACATGCTGATGCGCTGCTTCAGAAAGGCATGCGCGGGCCACCCGGCGGGCGATTGCCCGCGGTCCCTGACGCGCCACCCTGCACACCGACCACGACCTGTGCACCTTCGACCAACCCCGCTTCATCGGCCTGCGGTCCCGCCAGCACCTCCGTGAAGCTGCCGTCGCTGATACCCAAACGCACCGGCACGGCACGCGGCTGGCCATCAGCATCCAACAGCACGACCCGCCCGCGGCCACTGGCCAGACCGCCGCCTGCGCCGGGGCGTGGCCCGGCAGAAACGCTGCTGGGCCGACCCGTGCCCACCGTGGAAGGTGCGGATGAAGGTGCCGATGTAGTTGCGGATGGTGACGCCGAAGCAGTGGATGAGGTGGCATTTGCAGCGCCTGCTGCTGGCGCTTCCAGGCCCGGCACCCGAACCCGCAGCGCAGCGTTGGGCACTTTCAAAACACCCTCGCGCCGATCCACCACCACGCGCACGTTCGCGGTCATGCCGGGCAGCAGGCGGTTGTCGGCATTGGAGAAAGCCAGCACCGCCACATAGGTCACGACGTTCGACACACTTTGCGCCGCCTTGCGCACCTGCGCCACCTGCGCTTCAAAAGCTTGGCCGGGAAACGCGTCCACGGTGAAGGTGGCTTTTTGTCCGGTGCGGATGCGCCCGACATCGCTCTCATCGATGCTGGCGTCGACCTGCATGTCGCTCAGGTTTTGCGCAATGATGAAAAGCTCGGGCGCCTGCAGGCTGGCCGCCACGGTCTGCCCGCGTTCCACCGAGCGCTTGATGACGATGCCGTTCACAGGCGAGGTGATGCGGGTTCGCTGCAAGTCGACCCGGGCTTGCGCCAATGCCGACTCGCGTTGCACCACGCCCGCGCGCGCACTTTGAATTTGCGCTTCGCTCACGCCCAATTGCGCCTGCGCCGACTTCAAGCCCTCGCTGGCCGTGTTGACAGCAGCTCGGGTGCGGTCGGCTTCGCTTTGCGCAATGAAACCCTGGCCCACCAAATTCAGGTTGCGCTCGTGTGTGCGCTGCGCCTCGGCCAGATCGGTCTGCGCGCGTGACACACCCGCCCTGCTGGCAGCAGCGTTGGCCTGGGCAGTCAGCACCGCAGCGCGGGCCACGTCGAGGTCTGCCTGCGCCGAGCGCACCCGGTACTCGAACGTTTCAGGGTCGATCTCGGCAATCAACTGCCCGGCCTTGACCTCGCTGTTGAAGTCGACCAGCACGCTGCGCAACTGGCCAGACACTTGGCTGCCCACCGACACCTGAGACACCGGGTTGACTGTGCCAGTGGCCGAGACCGTGGCCACGACGGAACCGCGCTCGACGGGGGCTGTGCGAAAGCTCAAACGAGCCTCTGCACTGCGTTGCCACCACAAACCGCCGCCCACCACGGCCAAGAGCACCACCCCCACCAACAGCCGCAGTCGCCATGCTTTGTTCATTCGCAGAATTGTAGGAACGGCACCTGTTGCGCCGATGTCTGCGGCGTCATGTCCCGGTGAAGCTGCGGTGAACGGCCTGCCTAGAATCGATCGCATGTCTGTGCCCCCATCGAAACCGAGCGTCCACCTCACACCCGGCGCCACGCCCGGCGCCACATCCACCGAGGGCCGACCACCGCACTTCCTGCGGCAGCTCATCGAGCGCGACTTGGCCCAGGGCACCTACTCAGGTCGGCACTGGGGCGGCAGCCCTGGCGACGCAGCGCACCACGCCGCTGGCCCGCTCGACCCAGCCGCCATTCGCACCCGCTTTCCACCCGAGCCGAACGGCTACCTGCATGTCGGGCACGCTAAAAGCATTTGTCTGAACTTCGGACTGGCGCGCGACTACGGCGGTGTGTGCCACATGCGCTTTGACGACACCAACCCAGAAAAGGAAGATCAGGAGTACGTCGACGGCATCTTGGACGCCGTGCGCTGGCTGGGCTTTGACTGGACCGCCCACTTCAACGGTCAGCCCAGCACGCACCTCTACCAAGCCAGCGACTATTTCGACTTCATGTACCGCGCAGCCGTGGCCCTCATCGAGCATGGCCATGCTTATGTGGACGAACAAAGCGCAGAAGACATGCGCGCCAATCGGGGCGACTTCCAAACCCCCGGCAAAGACAGCCCTTACCGCAGCCGCAGCCCTGCGGAAAACCTGGCCCGGTTTCAACACATGCGCGAAGGCGCACTGCCCGATGGCGCGGCTGTGCTGCGCGCGCGCATCGACATGGCCTCGCCCAACATCAACCTGCGCGACCCGGCGCTCTACCGCATCAAACACGCAGAGCACCACCACACCGGCAACGCTTGGTGCATCTACCCGATGTACACCTTCGCGCACCCGATCGAAGACGCGCTGGAGCAAATCACCCACAGCATTTGCACGCTGGAGTTCGAAGACCAGCGCCCGTTCTACGACTGGCTGCTGGAGCGCCTGACAGAGGCTGGCCTGCTCGGCGCACCGCCGCCGCGCCAATACGAATTTGCAAGGCTCAACCTGACCTACGTCATCACCAGCAAGCGCAAGCTGGCGCAGCTGGTCAACGAAGGTCATGTCAGAGGCTGGGACGACCCGCGCATGCCGACCATCGTCGGCTTGAGAAGGCGCGGCTACACGCCGCAGTCCATTCAGCTTTTCTGCGAGCGCATTGGTGTTACCAAAGACTACAGCTGGATCGACTACAGCACGCTGGAGGGCTGCCTGCGGGAAGACCTCGATCCGCGCGCGCCGCGTGCCATGGCGGTGCTAGAACCCGTGAAGCTGGTCATCAGCAACTGGGACGAGCTGATGGGAGCAGGCGTGTTGGACGACTGCACAGCGCCCGTGCACCCACACCAGCCCGAACTCGGTCTTCGCCGCCTGAAGTTTGGGCGCGACCTGTGGATCGAGCGCAGCGACTACGAAGAAACGCCGCCCAAGGGCTTCTTTCGCTTGTTTCCGGGCAACCGGGTGCGCCTGAAGTACGGGCATGTGATCGAGTGCACAGGTGCGACACAGGGCGCAGACGGGCGCGTGGTGGAAGTGCAAGCAAAGCTGGTGCCCGACACCAAAAGCGGCACCCCTGGGGCTGACGCGGTCAAGGTCAAGGGCGTTATCACCTGGGTGGGCGTGGCCGATGGCTTGCCCGCCGAGTTCCGCCTGTACGAGCGTCTGTTCACCGAAGCCCAGCCCGATGCCGCCGGGCGCGACTTTTTAGCTTGCCTCAACCCCAACAGCCTGCAAGTGGCGCATGGTTTTATCGAGCCCTCGCTGGCCCAAACTCAAGCAGACGATAAATTCCAGTTCGAGCGGCACGGCTACTTCGTGGCCGACCGCAAGGACCACAGCCCAGCAGCACCTGTTTTCAACCGCAGCACGGGCTTGAAAGATTCGTTCGCACGTTGAGCCGCATGATCAAAGCCATCCAGGACATCTTTGCCCAGTTTTCAGCGCCGGTGCCCGCATCGGCAGCAGAGCAACACCACGAGTTGCAATTGGCCACCGCCGTGCTGCTGGCTGAAGTCATGCGTGCAGACCCGCACTTGCACGGCGCCGAGCGAGATGCGGTGTGGGCCGGGCTACGGCAACGCTTTGCGCTGAGCGAGTCGGAACTGCACGTGTTGGTAGAGCAGGCCCGCCACCAAGGGCAATCCAGTTATGACTACCACCGCTTCACGCAGGTCATCAACAGCCATTTCAGCCACGCGCAGAAGGTGTCGATGGTGGAGTCCATGTGGCAAGTGGCCTACGCAGACCTGCATCTGGACGCCCACGAAAACCACCTGATCAGCAAGATCGCCGGGCTGCTGCACGTCACGCATGGTGAGTACATCGCTGCGAAGATGAGGGCCAAAGAGGCGGCTGGCCTGGTTTGAGGCCCGCGCTGTGATTTGGCACCTGCTTTAGTTTGCAGCGGCAGTGCTGTGCGCTGACGGTGTGCTCTGACTTGCCATTAGCATCCGAGCCGTGAACACAGCGCCCGTGGTGGGCACTAACCTCAGCGCACAAGAACAGGAGCAGCTCATGGCCAAAGGTGAACAGCGCAAAGAAAAAATGGTGAAGAAGCCCAAGAAGGACAACTCGCCTCCGAAGGAGTCGGTGTCGGACCGCCCCACACCGCCCATGACGGCGGTGCTGCCCAAGGGCAAGCTCAAAAACAAAGCACCTTGAAGGTGCCGGGAGGGGTGCTCTTGCTCGGGTTGGGCAGGCACCTCGTCTTGGCAGGCTCCACGCCACGGTGGGCGTAGAGCGCAAGCCGCTCAGCGACCGGCGAGGTGGCGGAACATGATGCGGCCCTTGCTCAAGTCGTAGGGCGACATCTCCAGGGACACCTGGTCACCCGCGATGATGCGGATGTGGTTTTTACGCATCTTGCCGCCGGAGTAGGCAACCAACTCGTGGCCGTTTTCCAGCGTGACGCGATAACGCGAGTCGGGCAAGACTTCCATCACCTTGCCGCGCATCTCGATCAACTCTTCCTTTGCCATTCCTTACTCCTCAAACGTTTGCAACGCCAGGCGCCATGACAGCGGCACTTGGCAGGCCCATCCAACTCAGCGCCTGGCCCGTGGCGTAGTCCACAGCAGCCAACGCACTTGCGAAACGCGGTGTGAAACGCAGCACTCTGTCGGTGGTGCTGCTTCCCCGCCCTGAGCGGATGGAGACAGAAGCCGCCCATTCGCCATTGGACAGGCGACGTGGCAGCGGCGAAATCAGGTATTTACCAACCCGTACCGGGAGGGAGCTCGACAATTCTTCTTGGTGATTCAAAACAAACAACTAAAGGGGATTGGCCTCGCGGTTCCAACCACTCGGCCCATCGAAAAGACGCGAGGGCTGCGCATCTGAATTCCCGCCGTCAGCACGTCCGGTGGACCTGCCGCGGACCTCGGCAGTGGGTACTGCGCGGGTTGCCTCGGGCTCTACCCGGCGGCTGGCACCGGGCTGGCTTGATCAACAAACCAGCGCAAATTGTACGCCTCGGGCATTTCCAGAAAGCCCCCTGTGGTCACAAGCCTGATGCCGGTAGCGCCGAACCCATCCGCGATGGGGAACAAGCGCACCAGCGTCATGCGCGGGCGCTAGCATGCGCGCGCCCGAGTCTTTGCCAGTTGTGACCCACCTCCGGAGTCGCACTGGCCCCCACCCACTAAAGGAGCATCAGCAATGGCCATGGACGTGATTGACTATGAAATCCGCGGAGCGGAGATGCAGTTTGTTGAGGTCGAGCTCGACCCAGGAGAGGCCGCCATTGGTGAGGCCGGCAGCATGATGTTCATGGACACGGGCATCGGCATGGACACCGTGTTGGGCGACGGCAGCGCGCAGACCGGCGGCTTCTTTGGCAAGCTCATGGGCGCTGGCAAGCGAGTGGTGACTGGCGAATCGCTGTTCACCACGGTCTACAGCAACCAAGCGCCCACCAAGCAGCGCGTGGCCTTTGCAGCGCCCTACCCCGGGAAAATCTTGCCCATGGACCTGCGGCAACTGGGCGGCTTGCTGATTTGCCAAAAAGACTCATTTCTGTGTGCAGCGCGCGGTGTGTCATTGGGCATCGCCTTGCAGCAGCGGCTCTCGGCTGGCTTCTTCGGCGGCGAAGGCTTCATCATGCAAAAACTCGAGGGCGATGGCATGGCATTTGTGCACGCGGGTGGCACGGTGCTCAGGCGCGAGCTGGCAGCAGGGCAGTCGCTGTTGGTCGACACCGGTTGCGTGGTGGCTTACACCGGACAAGTGGGCTTCGAGATTCAATACGTCGGCAAGATCAAGACCGCGTTGTTCGGCGGAGAGGGTCTGTTCTTTGCCAAGCTCACGGGGCCTGGCACGGTGTGGTTGCAAAGCCTGCCCTTCTCGCGCCTGGCTTCCCGGGTGTTTGCAGCAGCGCCTCAGCGCGGCGGCTCCAGCGAAGAAGGATCACTCCTGGGTCGGGTTTTCGGCGGGGACAACGACTGAGGCTGTTGGCAGCAGCTCCGCATCGTCAGGGCCCAACCACGCCAGCTGGCTCTGGCGCGACGAGGTCGCGCTGAGCCCGCGCCCTGAGTCTGTCTGAAGACAGGTATTGCTGGCGGTACACCTCGAAAGGCATGGTGTCCGCCCCTTCTATGGCTTTTTGCGCCGCCACAGACTGCGTGGTCATGGCTTCAAACCGAGCTTGGTCCTGCCCAGCCCAGGGCAGGGCCAGCAAGTGTTGGTGGGTCTGCTCTGACTGCGCAGCAACAAAAGCAGTGAAGCGGTTGCCGTGGGGCTGCATGGCCTGCAGCACCCGGGCAGACGGCGTGCTTTGCGGGTTCGACAGCAGCGCCAGCGCCTGATCTACGGCCACGCGGTGCTCGGTGCTTCCATGGGCCGCATCCAGCGCATCGGCGAATGGCCGACAAGATTCCAAGACCTCGCCAGCCCAGTCGGTCAACAACACCTCTTGCCCAGCGTGCTCCAGCATCAGGCCTGGCTCACGACCACGCGCTGCCGTGCGGTGCTGGTTGCGGGCAATGGCTGCAATTTCTTCGGGCGAGTCCGGCGGGCTGTCGCTCATCAGGCAGTGCAGCAAGAAAGCATCCAGCAAGCGCATGGTGGCGGCCGTGATGCCCACTGGCACAAAGGGGTCGAGGTCGAGCAGGCGAACTTCGACGTATTCCACGCCGCGTTCGCGCAACGCGTGCAAGGGCCGCTCACCAGAAAAAATGGTGCGCTTGGGTCGGATGGTTCCGTAGAACTCATTTTCGATCTGCAGCAGGCTGGTGGAGAGCTGGTTGTACTCACCACCCGGGTTACGAACACCCACTTTTTCGTACGCTGGGTAAGGCTGGGTCAGCGCACCGTACAGGGATTGCGCATAGCCTTCCAAGCTGTTGTAGCTGACCGCCAGACTGGCTTGGGCATCGCTCTGGTAACCCAATCGGCCCATGCGCAGCGAGGTGCCGTGCGGCATGTACAAGGTGCCCTCGGTGAGGTTCTGCAGCTCGTGCGAGCGTCCGGCCACGAAGCTGCCGCACACCGCAGGCGAGGCGCCCAACAAGTACAAAAGCACGAAAGCGTGGCGACGAAAGTTGCGGATGAGCGAGAAGTAAGCCGGGCTGTCCAAGCCGGGCATAGACCAGTTGTAGTGAATGCCCGAGATGGTCTGCATGCGCCTGCCGTAGCGATGCCCCAAGCCCATGCGGTAGACGCTTTTGGCACGCCCCACGTTGGAGCCGCCATAGCGCCCCAAAGGAATCGTCTCGTCGGTGGGCAAGCCGCAGGGCATGCTGGAGACCCACAGCATTTCCTCGCTGCTGGCCGCCATGCTGCGCACGGTGAACTGGTGAATGCGGGTCAGTTCTTCGAGGCATGCGCTCACGTCGGCATGAACGCCGGTAATAAGCTCCAACTGCGATTCGCTGTAGTCGGTGGTGATGTGCGGATGGGTGAGCGCGGAGCCCAGCGCTGCAGGGTGGGGGGTAAGCGCCAAGCCGCCGCCAGGAAGCGAGCGCAGGCTTTCTTTTTCGATGCCGCGGCGAATGCCCAGCAGCAGCTCTGGGCTGGGCGGGGTGGCGGGTGTGCGTGTCATACGGAGGTCTCGCGCTTCAAAAGGAGCGAGAAAGTAACACAGGCTGCGCTGGCCTGCCGCTTGGTGCGCTGGCGCACCGAGCTGACAGGCGCACGACAAGATTCGGGTGAACCGCTGTCGCGGCAGTTCAGGCCCGAAGGTGCTGGCCCAAGAACGCCAGCGACCGCTCCCAAGCCAGTTGCGCGGCAGCGGCATCAAAGCGTGGCGTGGTGTCGTTGTTGAACCCGTGCTGGGTGCCGGGGTAGCGGTGTGCGGTGTAGCGCACATTGGCGGCTTTGAGGGCCGCTTCGTAGGCGGGCCACGCTGCGTTGATGCGCTCGTCCACATCGGCGAAGTGGATGAGCAACGGCGAGCGAACGCGGGCTGCGTCTTCCACCGGCGGGTGGTTGCCATAAAAGGGCACGGCGGCTGCCAGGTCGGGCACGCGCGTGCTGAGCATGTGGGCGATGCCACCGCCATAACAAAACCCAATGGCCGCAACCTTGCCGTTGCCTTCGGGATGGCCTTTCAGGAATGTCGCTGCCGCCAGAAAGTCTTCTCTGCACTTGGCTTGGTTGAGCTCGGCGAACAAGCTGCGTGCGATCTCTTCATCACCGGGGTAGCCGCCCAAGCTGGTCAGCGCGTCGGGGGCAAAGGCCACCACGTTGGCCAAGGCCAAGCGGCGGGTGATGTCTTCAATGTGCGGGTTCAGCCCTCGGTTCTCGTGAATCACCAACACCGTGGGCAGCTTGCCTGGTGCTGCAGGCCTGGCCATGTAGCCCTTGACCGTGCCGTGACCAGAAGGCGAGGCGAACTCCGTGCGGCTGGTGCGAATGCGCGCGTCGTCGGGTTTGACGACCTGGGCCGCTGCAAAGTTGGGGCTGAGCGCCGCCAGCAGGCCAGCGGCGGTGAGCCCGCCCACAGCAAACTTTTGCGCGCGCTCCAGAAAACCCCGTCGATCGATCGACCCGTGCACATAAGCATCAAACAGGATGAGCAGCTCCTGGTCGAAATCGGCGGAGGTCAGGCGGCGCGCGGTTGCGCTCAAGTCGGTGGGGTTCATGGGCTTCATGCGGAGTTTCTAAAGTTGTTGACAGTAGACCAAGCTGGGCAGCCCGGTGTCTCAGTCGGGTATGGGCTCGACGAGCGGGGCGACGACTCAGGACACGCCCATGTAGTCGCGCTTGCCCACGGGCACGCCGTGGTGACGCAAGATGTCATAAGCCGTGGTGACGTGAAAGAAAAACTGCGGCAAGCCGTAGTGCAGCAGATAGGTCTGCCCGTCGAAGTGGCGCTCGCGGGGCGTGGCCGGCATGAGGACGATGGCGCGGCTTTCGCTGCCCTGCAATGCGGGGGCATCGAAAGCTTGCAGGTAGGCGATGGTCTGGTCTAAGCGGGCGTAAAGACCAGCGAAGTCGGCCTCATGGTCGGCCCACACCGGCACTTCTGCGCCCGCCAACCTCGCCACGATGCCCTTGGCAAAGTCGGTGGCGATTTGCACTTGGCGGATCAAAGGGAACATGGTGATGTGCAGGCGCGCTTGCAGCATCACGGCGGGGTCAATCTTGTGCTCGGTGGCATGCGCCTCGCCTTTGGCCAGCACGCCCTTGAGCGCGCTCAGCATGTGCACGAGCACGGGCACGCTAGCGGCGTGCATGGGCTGCTGCGTGATCGATGAAGAAGAAGGCGTCGATGGGTTGGTAGTCATGTGTTGTCCTTTGAAGGGTGATGAAGAAACAAAGATCGATGGGGTGGAGGCGATGCTCAGGCTGCGTCCTCTGGCCGCACGCCGCGGCGAATACGCTGGACCAGCATCACAGCGGCCAACACCAGCGCGCCTGCGGCTAAACCAACAAGGGCATCGGCCAGCAGCGGCACCAAAGCCCCGCCAACAGCACCCGCCCCTGCGGCCCAGCCCTCGATGGCGTGGTGCAGCGCAGGAATGCCGTGCGACAAGATGCCGCCACCCACCAAAAACATGGCGGCTGTACCTGCAATGGACAAGCCGCGCATCAACCAAGGCGCTGCGCGCAAGATTCCGCGGCCCACAGCCTGGGTTGCAGCACCGCTGCGCTGCGTGAGGTAGAGGCCAGCGTCGTCCAGCTTCACGATGCCAGCGACCAAACCGTAGACGCCCACCGTCATGACCAGCGCAATGGAGCTGAGCACAGCGAACTGCGTGCCCAGCGGGCTGGTGGTGACGGTGCCGAGCGTGATGGCGATGATTTCTGCCGACAAGATGAAGTCGGTGCGAACAGCGCCTTTGATCTTGTCGCGCTCGATGGCGACCAAATCCACCTCCGGCTTCAGCAAGGCTTCGTGCAAGGCTTGCTCGTGCGCCGCGTCGTGTGGGCCTTTCAGAAACTTGTGCGCCAACTTCTCAGCGCCCTCGTAGCAAAGAAAAGCGCCGCCCACCATCAACAGCGGCGTCACCAGCACTGGCACGAAGGTGGCGATGGCCAGGGCCGCAGGCACCAAGATCAGCTTGTTGATGAAGGAACCCTTGGCAACTGCCCACACCACCGGCAACTCGCGCTCTGCGCGAACCCCGCTGACTTGCTGGGCGTTGAGCGCCAAGTCGTCGCCCAGCACCCCGGCCGTCTTTTTGGCAGCCACTTTGCTGAGCACGGCCACGTCGTCGAGCACGGTGGCGATGTCGTCGATCAGTGCAAGCAGGCTGGATGCCATGGTGGGTGCCTTTTAGTTAACGACGCTCAGGCCATCGCTGGCGCAAGGCATTGTTCGCTGATCTGCGCTGCCAGCCACTGGTCTACCGCCTGCGGCTGAGTGAGCGGGCGGAGTGCGTCAAATGCGCCTTGAGCAGCGGGCTGGCTGCGGCGCAGCAGGTTCAGCCATTGTTTCAGGCGACCGTGTCGGTGCGATGGCGCCACATGTGCCTCGGTCAAATTCCACAGGTGTTGCAGCATCGACAACGTTTGCGTCCAAGAGATGGGGGCAGGCGCTGCCAAGCCGCGCTGGTCGGCTGCTATGGCCAAGGCCAGGCCGGGGTTGGCCACCATGCCGCGCCCCAACATCAGGGCGTCGCAGCCCGAGTGTTCGCGGCACCGGCGCGCGTCTTGCACGCTCCAAACCTCGCCATTGGCCACCACCGGGATGTGCAGCACGGCACGCACGTCGGCAATGCGGTCCCAAAAGGCCGGGGGCTTGTAGCCCTGCAACTTGGTGCGGGCGTGCACCACCAATTCGCCTGCACCGCCGGCCTGCAAAGCCAGCGCGCATTCCTCGGCGCGGCTGTCGTCCAGATGACCCAGCCGCATCTTGGCCGACACGGGCAGGTGCGCCGGCACAGCGCGGCGCACCTGAGCCACGATGCGCAGCAGCAATTCCGGCTCGTCGAGCAGCACTGCGCCGCCTCGGTGCCGATTCACAGCCTTGGCCGGGCAGCCGAAGTTCAGGTCAATGCCCTCAGCGCCCAGGGCCGCCAACGCCGCCGCGTTGTCCGCCAAGCAGGCCGGGTCTGAGCCCAACAGTTGCGGACGCACCAACACACCGGCACGTGTGGCGCTGCCCCGGCGCAGCTCAGGCACCACGCGCAAAAAGGCTTTGTCGGGCAAGAGCGTGCCGCTGACCCGAATGAACTCGCTCACGCAACGCTGCACGCCGCCCACTTGCGTGAGCACCTCGCGCAGCGAGTGGTCCAGCAAGCCCTCCATGGGCGCGAGCAACAGCGTCATGTGCGACTTGCCATCGGAGCGACGTACCGCTTCAAGCGAGCGCCTGCTCAATCACCCTGAAACCCACCTTGGCGCAGCGTGACGACCAGCGTATCGCGCCAGCCCTTGTGGCCCAGCGGCTGGATGGGCGTGGATTCGTGAATGACGCGCTCATCGTCCAAGAGCAAAGCCGACCAGGGCTCGACCAAGGTGAAGCGTTGACCTTGCGGCCCTTGCGCCTCGAACACGCGGGTTTCGCCGCCTTTGATGCCATGGCGCGACACCAACAGCACGGCGACCAAGTC
This sequence comes from Comamonadaceae bacterium, assembly GCA_027483665.1. Classification (GTDB taxonomy): domain Bacteria; phylum Pseudomonadota; class Gammaproteobacteria; order Burkholderiales; family Burkholderiaceae_C; genus JAIXUC01. The sequence goes on from JAIXUC010000008.1 coordinate 34,569, forward strand.
CACACCGTCGCGGTGCGCGCCTTCCGGCGTGGGCCGACCAATGCCATCGGTGGTGTCGATGCGGAACTGGTGCGCCTCCACGTACCAAGTGCTCACGCCGCGCAGTTGGGTGGCCACGTCGGCCAAGCCAAGCAACAGCTTTTGCCAGCCGGGCAAGGCCAACACCTGGGCGTGCATCGGCTCGAACCAGCGCTGCATGCCACCGTGCAGCGCGTTGTATTCCAAGGGTTGCCAGTGGGCGCGGTGTGGCACGACTTGCAGGCGTGGCTGCGAACCGCCGCCGGTGTGCGCCACAAAACAGGCGTGGCGGCGTCGGCGATAACGCCCACCGTCTTTCAAGTGCGCGTCGGGTGGCAAGTCGTCCCAGCTGGCTTGCAGGGCGGCTAATTCCTCGGTGCTGCAACCAGCCATCTGCCGCAGACCAGTCGCGTCCAGCACCGCAAAGCCTGGGGTTTGCAAGCGCTCCAGCAAGGCCGCCGGTGGACAGGCTGGCGGCAGCAGCACCGCTTGCGAGCTGGGTGCGTGCTGGGCGGTGGCAGTGGCAGTGGCAGTGGCAGTGGCAGTGGCAGCAGACATCAAACCTCGACCTTCACACCCTTCCAGAAGGCCACGCGGTCACGGATGGACTCCGCCTCGGGCTTGGGGTCGGCATAGGTCCAAGCGGCTTCGGGGTTGATCTCGCCCTTGACCAGAATAGAAAAGTAGCTCGCTTGGCCCTTCCAAGGGCACATGGTCTTGTGGTTGCTGAAGGTCACGTACTCGCGCTTGAGTGCGGCCAGCGGGAAATAGTGGTTGCCTTCCAGGGTGACGATGTCGTCGCTCTCGGCCACGACCACGCCGTTCCAGCTTGCTTTCATGGGGCTCTCCTTGGGGAAAAAGGCAGTATCGCAAGGCTTCGCTCAGACGCCACCTTTTGGATGCGTCGGGTCGATCCACAGCACCGACTCCGGTTTTTCTGCCGGCTCGATGTCCAGGTTCACCGCCACAGCCTCCCCGTCGCTGCGGCACAGCACACAGTGCAGCGCTTCTTCAGCGCTGGCGTTGATTTCCTGGTGTGGCACGTAGGGCGGTACGTAAATGAAATCGCCAGGGCCGGCCTCTGCGGTGAACTCCAGGTGTTCCCCCCAGCGCATGCGGGCTCGCCCGCTCACCACATAAATCACGCTCTCCAAGTGCCCATGGTGGTGCGCGCCGGTCTTGGCGTTGGCGTGGATGGTGACCGTGCCAGCCCACAGCTTTTGCGCGCCCACGCGGGCGAAGTTGATGGCAGCTTGGCGGTCCATGCCCGGCGTTTGCGCGGTGTTGCCGTCGAGCTGGTGACCGGGGATGACGCGCACGCCGTCGTGCTTCCATGGCGCTGCGCCCGGGTCGTGAGAGTGGTGGTGGTCGTGGTCGTGAGGGTGGTTGGTGCTCATGGGGCCTCCTTCAGGCGTAGCGTTCACGGGCGAGGGCAGCGCCTTCAGACAAGGCGCGCAACTTGGCCAAAGCGACATCACGCGACATGGGGGCCATGCCGCAATTGGTGCACCCGATCAGGCGCTCTTTGGCCACGTGTTGCAGGGCGCGGCCGATGGTGTCGGCCACTTGGTGTGGCGTTTCCACCTCGGCGCTGGCGACGTCGATCAGACCGACCATGAGGTCTTTGCCGCTGAGCAGCTCCATCAATTCGAGCGGCACACGCGAGTGGTAGCACTCCAGGCTGACTTGGTCGATGCTGCTTTTGGCCAAGGCCGGAAACACCTGTTCATATTGGCGCCATTGCTCGCCCAGCGTTTGCTTCCAGGCCACGTTGGCCTCGATGCCGTAGCCGTAACAAATGTGCACTGCCGTGGTGCAAGACAAGCCCCGGGCGGCGCGTTCCAAGGCGGCGACGCCCCAATCTGCGGCTTCGGCCATGTAGACATTGAAGGCTGGCTCGTCGAACTGGATCACGTCCACGCCGTCGGCCTGCAGGGCCAGTGCCTCGGTGTTGAGCAGCTCGGCAAAAGCCATGGCCATCTTGACGCGGTCGCCGTAGTAGCGGTCGGCCACGGTGTCGACGATGGTCATGGGCCCGGGCAGCGTGAACTTGAGCCGTTTGCGCGTGTGGGCGCGCGCGAGCTGCGCCTCGAAAGCGTGCACCCGGCCCTTGAGCCGCAGCGGTGCCACCACCTGCGGCACCATCGCGTCGTAGCGGTTGTTGCGAATACCCATCTTGACTTTGTTGGCAAAGTCGATGCCCTCGACTTGCTCCAGAAAGCCATGGACGAAGTGTTGACGGGCTTGCTCGCCGTCACCCACCACGTCCAGCCCCGCGTCTTCTTGCAGCTTCAGCCACAGCAACGTGGCGTCGGCTTTGGCTTGCAGCAGTGGCGCATCCGCTAAATGCCACTTGGGCCAAAGGGTTTCAGTGTCAGCCAGCCACACGGGCTTGGGCAGGCTGCCTGCAAGAGCAGTGGGGAACATGCGGCGTCTCCAGAGGGGTTGGGGTGTTCAGCAGCGAGCGGGTGCCAGGGATGGCACGGAATGTGCAAGTCAGGTCTTGGCCAGTGTGCAATCTCAGCACACAAGGTTATGAGAATACGGTATGAGGCGACCGCGTAAACCCCGTTGACCGGTCAGAACGACGGCAGCTATCGTCCCGGGCGCAGTGGTCGACGGATCTTCCCCGACCTATCGCGCTATTGAATCCTTACCAAACGGAGCAATCGAATGCAGATGAAGACTTTGAAGCTAGCGGCCACCTTGGTCGCCGCTGCCGGCACCCTGTTGGCAGCACCGGCACACGCCGGCAAGACCCTCGACGCCATCAAGGCTCGGGGCCAAGTGGTCTGCGGCGTGAACACCGGTCTGGCCGGCTTCTCGGCAGCAGACTCCAGCGGCAACTGGTCTGGCCTGGACGTGGACATTTGCAAGGCCATCGCAGCCGCCACGCTGGGTGATGCCACCAAGATCAAGTACGTGCCTCTGAACGCCCAGCAGCGTTTCACCGCGTTGCAGTCTGGCGAAATCGACATCTTGTCGCGCAACACCACCTTCACGCTCACCCGTGATGGCTCCCTCGGCCTGAGCCAGACCGTGGTCACGTATTACGACGGCCAAGGCTTCATGGTGCCAGTCAAGAGCAAGATCAAGAGCGCCAAGCAGCTCAAGAACCAAACCGTGTGCGTGCAGTCCGGCACCACCACCGAAAAGAACCTGACCGACTTCTCCAAGGCCAATAACCTGGGCATCAAGCCCGTGGTGTTTGAAAAGGTCGAAGCCGCCACCGGCGCTTACTTCGCTGGCCGTTGCGTCGCCTACACGACGGACGCCTCTGGCTTGGCCTCGGTGCGCAACAAGGAAGCCAAGAACCCGGCAGAACACCTGATCTTGCCGGAGCTGATCTCCAAAGAGCCGCTGGGCCCCATGGTTCGCCGCGGTGACGACGAGTGGTTTGCCATCACCAAGTGGGTGATCTACGGTCTGCTCGAAGCTGAAGAGTACGGCGTGACGCAAGCCAATGTGGATCAGCTCAAGACCAGCTCGACCGACCCGGTCGTGCAGCGTTTGCTGGGCAGCACCGAAGACACCGGCAAGCTGCTGGGTCTGGACCGTGACTGGATGGCACGCGCCATCAAGACCACCGGCAACTACGGCGAAATCTTCGAGCGCAACGTCGGTCCGAAGTCGCCCCTGGGCTTGCCACGCGGTATCAACAATCTGTGGAACAAGGGCGGCCTGCAATACGCCTACCCCATCCGCTGATCTGAAGCCTTGCTTTAGGTATAGGTAACAAACCGTCTGCAGGGCCTGCGCCTTGCAGGCGGTTTGTTCCAAATGAAACTGTGTTTTCTTGTGTTTTGTTCGCGCCCAGCGCGAACGCTCGGTCACCCCTTCTTTTGGCGAACTGAGTGCGCTCCATGACTACTCCTGTATCCCCTCCCAAGGTCCGTCGTTGGTCCTGGCGCAGCCAGGCGTTTCGGGGTTTGGTTTATCAAGCGGTGGCGCTCGCCGTCATCGGCTTTGCCATTTGGTATTTGGCCCACAACACGCTGATCAACATGCGTGAACGGGGCATCCAGAGCGGCTTCGACTTCCTCACGCAAACCGCAGGCTTTGACATCGGCGAAAGTCTGTTTCCTTTTGATTCCAGCGAGCATTACTGGAAAGCTTTTCTGGTCGGCTTGGTCAACACACTGCGCGTGGCGGTGCTCGGCATCTTGCTGACCACCCTGATCGGGACGCTCATTGGCGTTGGGCGCTTTTCGCGCAACGCGCTCATCCGCGGTCTTTGTTCGGCCTATGTCGAGTTCTTCCGCAACGTGCCCATCCTGCTTCAGTTGTTGATGTGGTACCTCCTCTTCACCGAGTTGCTTCCCGACACCCTGGAGCCTTGGGTCATTGGCCCCACCTTCCTGAGCAAGGGGGGCTTGAGTTACCCCATTCCCATCTGGACCCTGGGCCATGCGCTGGCCGTGGTTGGCCTGTTCGCTGGTGTGGTAGCTGCCTGGTTGTACCGGCGCTGGGCCTTTCGGCAGTTTGAAGCCACCGGGCGCATACGCAGCATGTTCTGGGTGCCCGTGGTGATCGTGCTCGCTGGCGGCGTTTTGGGTTGGCTGGTGGGTGGCGCACCCATGGCCATGAACGCGCCCAAGCAAGGCGAGTTCGCGGTGGAAGGCGGTGGTTCGCTCACGCCAGAGTTCATGGCCGTTCTGCTGGGGCTGACGGTCTACACCGCCGCCTTTGTGGCCGAGGTGGTTCGCGCGGGCATCCAATCGGTGGCGCGCGGCCAGAGCGAAGCGGCTTCCGCCCTGGGCTTGGGCCGTGGCCAGGAAATGCGTTTGGTGATGCTGCCGCAGGCCTTGCGCGTGATCATCCCGCCGCTGACCAACCAATACCTCAACCTCACCAAAAACTCATCGCTGGCCGTGGCCATTGGCTACCCCGATGTGGTGTCGATTGCCAACACCGCACTGAACCAAACCGGTCGTGCGGTGGAGTGCATCGCCATCGTGATGATCATTTATCTGTGTACCTCGCTCATCACCTCGTTGCTGATGAACTGGTACAACGCCCGCGCGGCGATCAAGGAGCGCTGAGTCCTCAGCGAATACACCATGACTGCCAAAACCTTTCAGCCCATCGCTCCCCGCCCCGCTCCGGTTCGCACCGACGGCCTCGTAGCCTGGATCAAAACCAATCTGTTCAACGACCTGCCCACCACAGTGGCCACTGTGCTGGTGGGCGGCTTGCTGCTGTGGTACGTCCCGCAGCTGCTCAATTGGGCTCTGTTTACCGCCATGTGGCGCCCCGACGCAGAAGCCTGCCGCGCAGAGAGCGTGGGCGCTTGCTGGGGCGTGGTGACCGAGAAGTACCGCCTGATCATCTTTGGGCGCTACCCGTTTGAAGAGCAATGGCGTCCTTTGGTTGCCACCTTGTTATTGGTCAGCCTGCTGGTGGCCAGTTGCATCCGCTACTTTTGGCGCGCTTGGTTGGCCGTGCTATGGGTGGTGGTGTTGGGTGTGTTCTTCACGCTCATGTACGGCGACACCATGGGCCTGACCAAGGTGGAGACCGACCGTTGGGGCGGTTTACCGCTGACGCTGTTGCTGGCGTCGCTGTCGATTGCGCTGGCCTTCCCCATCGCACTGATGGTGGCGCTGGGTCGGCGCTCCAAGTTGCCCGCCATCCGCAGCGCCTGCACCATTTACGTGGAGCTGGTGCGCGGCGTGCCGCTGATTTCGGTGCTGTTCATGGCCTCGTTCATGTTTCCGCTGTTCATGCCGCAAGGCACGAGCATCGACGTGCTGATCCGCGTGCTGGTCGGCATCACGCTGTTCGCCGCAGCTTACATGGCCGAAGTTATTCGCGGTGGCTTGCAAGCCATACCCAAAGGGCAGATCGAAGCCGCCGCCACACTGGGCCTGAGCTACTGGCAGACGCAGCGCAAGATCGTCTTGCCGCAAGCCTTGGCCATGGTGGTGCCGGGCATCATGAACAACTTCATTTCCATCTTCAAGGACACCTCGCTGGTGACCATCGTCAGCTTGTACGAGCTGACTGGCGCGCTGGGCCTGGCCTTGAACTCCGATGCTGATTGGCGGCCCTACAAGATCGAGGGCTACCTGTTCATCGCGTTGATCTACTTCGCCTTCTGTTTCGCCATGTCGCGCTACAGCTTGTGGGTCGAAAAGCAGGTCAACAAAGGCAAACAACGCTGAAACCTGAGGCAATCACACATCATGGCTGAATCCATCATTTCTTTCGACAAAGTCAACAAGTGGTACGGCAACAACTTCCATGTTCTGCGCGACATTGACTTGGATGTGGCCAAAGGCGAGCGGATCGTCATTTGCGGGCCTTCGGGCTCAGGCAAGTCGACCCTCATCCGCTGCATCAACCGCCTGGAAGAGCACCAGCAAGGCCGATTGGTCGTTGACGGCACCGAGCTGTCCGACGACGTCAAAGCCATCGATGAAATCCGCAAGCAAGTCGGCATGGTTTTTCAGCAGTTCAATTTGTTCCCGCACCTCACGGTGCTGGAGAACCTGACGCTGTCGCCCATGTGGGTGGGCAAGCTGCCCAAGAAAGAGGCTGAAGAACGGGCCATGTTGCAGCTGGAGCGTGTACGCATCGCAGAGCAAGCGGGCAAGTACCCGCTTCAACTCTCAGGGGGGCAACAGCAACGTGTGGCAATCGCGCGCGCTTTGTGCCTCACGCCCAAAATCATGTTGTTCGATGAGCCCACTTCAGCGCTCGACCCGGAGATGATCAAGGAAGTGCTGGACGTGATGATCGAGCTGGCCAACCAGGGCATCACCATGCTGTGTGTCACGCATGAAATGGGTTTTGCCAAGGCCGTCGCAGACCGCGTGATCTTCATGGACCAGGGGCAAATCGTCGAGCAGAACACGCCGCACGAGTTCTTCAACAACCCGCAAAACGAGCGCAGCCGCGACTTCTTGTCCAAGATACTGGGCCACTGAAGACCGGAACGCGCCAAGCGCTCGACCAGCCAGGGTCAGATCAACAAGTCGACGCTGTTGCGCATGGCGGCGTCGGCGACCGCGTCCAGCGCGCCCTCGACCACGCCTTGGTCGGCCACCTCAATGATCACGCCTTCGCGCAGCAGCTTTTCCACCAGGCGGCGGGTCATGGAGTGGGTATGTCCACCCTGCCCTTGGAACAGGAACATCGTGCCCTGCGGGCTGGCCCAAGCGAGCTGGGCTCTCGTCCACTGGCCTTCTTGATAGAACTCGACCCAGGTGCCAGGCGTGAGTGGCGCTGGTCCTGTGGCCTCGCCCTCGCTGGACAACTCCACCAGCTCCTCCACTGCACTGAGCGCGTCAGGTGCTGTGCTGGAGGCGTCTGCTGCCAAACCCTTGGGCAAGCCTCCGCTGTCCGACAGATCCAACAGGTTAGAGCGGGCCGCTTCTTCGGGTGCCACCCAGCTGCCCTTGCGCGCTACCCGGCTCAACTCGGCTTCCAAGGCTGCACGTTTCGAGTCCGTGGTGACGGGCAATGGTGCAGCAGCGCTGCTGGCGACCTCGGCTGAAGAGGCCTTGAGCGTTTGATGGTGGTAGGCCATCAACAGGTCCAACAGCACCGTGGTTTTCTCGGGCGGGAAGCCAATGGTCTTCAAGCCAGCGCGCATCTGCCCTAACAGCGACGGAATGAGTTGCACCAAGCGATCGCCCTGCCCGCGCACGGCTTCAGCGTTCACGCTCCACACCAGTTCGCTCACCAGTGCTTCATAACCGTGGGGGCCGGCCTCGCCACCGGGGTCCTCCAAGCGCGCCCGCGCCACCACCTGCGACCAGGGGCCACAGATGAAGTCCACCAAGGCAGCAGGTGCTGCTGCAACGTCAGGGCGTTTGCGAAAGGCCCGTGCCACAGCGCTGGCCACCGACTGCTTGCGCTCCACCTCGGCCAGAGCACGCGCCACCTCGCTGCGGGCGGCCAGTTGGCCACGCTCGTTGTCTGCCCACAACCGGGTCAGCGTGTCCATGACCCACTGAAAAGGCTCTGCGCCGTGAATAGGCTGCTCATTGAGCTGCTCGAACAAAACCCAAACCGGCTGGATGAAAGCCTGAAAAGCCGGATCATCGGCTTGCGTAAACCCTAGGCCGCGCTGCGTGATCTCTTCGAGCAAACGACGTGCTGGATGCCTGCGGTCACTGAAAAAGCGCGGGTCCACCATGGCCAGGCGCATCAGCGGTTGTTCCAGCGCACGCAAGGTATCGCGCAAGGCTGGCAGCAGGCGCGGATCGCGACCGATGCTCTCCATCATCAAGGTGACGACTTCCAGCCCCAGTGCCTGGCCCAACTGCAGCTGGTCCCCGGCCGAGATCAAATGCTGCTCGTTGCCAACTGCCATGGCCTTCAAAGTGGCCACGCCGTCGGTGCCCGGCACCACCCTGGCACCTGCGCGCTGGGCTACCAACTGGCGCTGCGCGAAGCGGTGCATCACCTGCTCGACCTGGCGCATTTCCTCCAGCGCTTCAAAAGCTGCGGGCACGGTGTTGGCAAAGTCAGGCCGCTCGTTGGAGGCGGTGGGGAAGTGAAAGCTGCCATCGGCCTCCCGCGCCGCAGCTGCCATGGTCGCTGTTGGCGCGCGGCGGTCGAACTCGCCAGTCAGCAGGCGGCGCAATTGATCCACCGTCAACAAGGTGCTGGCTCGGTCGGCAGGCCCCAGCTGTGCGGCACCTGAGCCGCCCATGGCGAAAGCCGCAGCCTCTGCAGCGCCCTCGACCGCGCCAGGGGCGGAAACGCCCGGTGTGCGTGGGTTGAAGCTGCGGCTCACCGCCAACGGACCTTCGCCGCCGTAGGCAGATGGGCCGCCACCTCGGATGCTCGGGCCACTGCCACCTCCCGGACCGACCGGACCACTCGAGCCGCCTGGCCCTCGATAACCAGCAGGGCCACTGCCACCACCCGCACCACCCGCACCACCCATCGGCGTTTGAATGACTGCGTAACCAGCCGGCGTGACGCCTTGGTCCTTCAGGCGTGTGCTGATGACCCGGTAAATACCTGCCAATTCCTTGCCGAGCGCACTGGCCATGGATTGCATCCAGGTCAGGCGTTGGCTGGCCGAGAGCGGCGTATTTGCCAAGGTTTCGCGCAAGGCACGCAAGTAAACCTCGGGGCGCAGCGGGTTGCGATCGGCCTGGATGCTGCTGAAGCCCAGCACTGTGCTCACCAAACCATTGAGTTCGTTCAGCTCGGCTTCGGCAGCGGACAAGGCCAGTTGCTGGGCTCGCGCAATCTCCACCTTCTCCAGCACCTGGGATTCATCCATCAGCTCGAGTTGGCCAAAACTCAGCGCGGCCAGCGGCTTGGCCTTTTTTTCCACCAGCTCCACATCGAACTGGGTGCGAAGCTGCTTGGCAAAGACCTCGCGCAGCGCCATGTGGTGCTGATCGAGCAAGCGCAAGCCATCGTCATGGCCGCGCCTTTCGTTGGCGTCAAAGGCCTGTTCGATGCGAAACATCAGACCCTGGCGCGCCTTGATCACCAAGTTGTCCATCAACTCGGCACCATCGGACGCGGCTTCGCTGATGCACTGCGTGAGCAGCTTAGAGCGAGCAGCAGACGACATGGCCATGAAAGAAATTTACTTCAAGGCCTTGAAACGCATGCGCCGGGGCTTGGCACCTTCTTCGCCCAGACGGCGGCGCTTGTCGGCTTCGTACTCTTGGTAGTTGCCATCGAAAAACACCCATTGGCTGTCGCCCTCAGCGGCCAAGATGTGCGTGGCGATGCGGTCCAAGAACCAGCGGTCATGGCTGATCACCATCACGCTGCCTGCGAACTCCAGCAGTGCGTCTTCCAGCGCACGCAGGGTTTCAACATCCAGGTCGTTGGATGGCTCGTCGAGCATCAAGACATTGCCGCCGGCAATGAGGGTTTTGGCCAGGTGCAGGCGACCGCGCTCGCCGCCTGAGAGCAAGCCCACCTTCTTTTGCTGGTCTCCGCCGTTGAAGTTGAAGCGACCGCAGTAAGCGCGGCTGGCCATTTGAAATTTGCCCACCGTGAGGATGTCGAGCCCGCCCGAGATGTCTTCCCAAACGGTCTTGTCGTTGGCCAAATCGTCGCGCGACTGGTCTACAAAAGCCATCTTCACGGTCTTGCCAATGAGCACCTCGCCGGAGTCTGGGGTCTCCTTGCCGGAGATCAGTTTGAACAGCGTGGACTTGCCCGCGCCGTTGGGGCCGATGATGCCGACGATGGCGCCAGCGGGTACCTTGAAGCTGAGCTTGTCGATGAGCAAGCGGTCACCAAAGGACTTGCTCACATCTTTGAACTCGATCACCTCGTTGCCCAGGCGCTCCGCCACGGGTATGAATATTTCCTGCGTCTCGTTGCGCTTTTGGTATTCGTAGTCGGACAGCTCTTCGAAACGCGCCAGACGCGCCTTGCTTTTGGCTTGGCGGCCCTTGGGGTTTTGGCGCGCCCATTCCAGCTCTTTCTTCAAGGCCTTGGCGCGGGCATCCTCGCCTTTTTGTTCCTTCTCCAGGCGGTCTTGCTTTTGTTCAAGCCAAGTGCTGTAGTTGCCCTTCCAGGGAATGCCATGGCCACGGTCGAGTTCCAAAATCCATTCGGCCGCGTTGTCCAGGAAGTAGCGGTCGTGGGTGATGGCCACCACGGTGCCAGAAAAGCGCGCCAAGAACTGCTCCAGCCAGTCCACCGATTCGGCATCCAAGTGGTTGGTTGGTTCATCGAGCAGCAGCATGTCGGGCTTGGACAACAGCAAACGGCACAGCGCGACGCGGCGCTTTTCGCCACCCGACAGGTTCTTGATGACGGCGTCCCAGGCAGGCAGACGCAAGGCGTCGGCGGCGATATCCAGCAAGTGCTCCGAGCCGTCGCTGGCACCAGCTGCAGCAATCACCGCTTCCAGCTGTGCCTGCTCTGCGGCCAAGGCGTCGAAGTCGGCGTTTTCTTCAGCATAGGCTGCATACACCTCTTCCAGCCGCGCTTGGGCGGCCTTGACTTCACCCATGCCACCTTCCACCGCCTCGCGCACCGAAGATTCAGCATCAAGCTGTGGCTCTTGCGGCAAGTAGCCGATCTTGATCCCCGGCATGGGCGTGGCCTCGCCCTCGATTTCGCTGTCAACGCCAGCCATGATTTTCAGCAGGGTTGACTTGCCCGAGCCGTTGACGCCCAGCACACCGATCTTGGCACCGGGGAAAAAGGACAAAGAAATGTCCTTCAAGATAGATCGCTTGGGAGGCACGATTTTGCCGACCCGGTTCATGGTGAACACGTACTGCGCCATGGTGGGAATCTTTCTGTCAAGAACAAGGTGGGGTTGCAGCCGTGCGTTGGACGGGGCATGCCCGCCAGGGGCCTGCAAATAACCCCCGATTATCGACCCATGCCACAATGCAGCCCGACCTCGGCCCAGTTACCGAAGTCAGCAGCCATCGCGCTGCGGGGCCTTTGGTCCCTTTCGAAACCCCATCAGCCCTGACTGACGCACCGCTCACGGTGGTGCGAAAGGCCGATGACCCAGCGCCGGATCGCGGCGCTTCCCCGATGACATTTGAAGAATTGCAACTGGCACCCGCCATCCTCAAGGCCGTGCGCGAGCAGGGTTACGACACCCCCACCCCCATTCAAGCGCAGGCCATTCCGGCCGTTTTGGCTGGCCAAGATTTGCTGGCAGGCGCGCAAACCGGTACCGGCAAAACCGCCGCCTTCACCTTGCCCCTGCTGCACAAGCTCACCATGAGCCGCAGCCCGAACAACAAGTTCGGTGGTCTGGGCATCCGGGCGCTGGTGCTGACCCCCACGCGGGAGTTGGCGGCCCAGGTCGAAGAGTCTGTTCGCACTTACGGCAAATACCTGCAGCTCACCTCTGCTGTCATTTTTGGCGGCGTCGGAATGAACCCGCAGATCGATCGCTTGAAGCGCGGCGTGGACATCTTGGTGGCCACCCCTGGGCGCCTGCTCGATCTGCAGCAACAAGGCTTTCTGGATCTCTCCACTGTGCAGGTGCTGGTGCTCGATGAGGCCGACCGCATGCTGGACATGGGCTTCATCCACGATGTGAAGAAGGTGCTGGCACTGGTGCCGCAAGCCAAGCAAAGCTTGCTGTTCTCTGCCACCTTCAGCGATGAAATCCGCGAGTTGGCCGCCAACCTGCTGCGCAACCCGCAAAGCATTCAAGTAACGCCGCGCAACACCACGGTGCAGCGCATCAACCAAGTGATTCACCCGGTGGGCCGCGGCAAGAAAAAGGCTTTGCTGGCTCACATCATTCAAGCGCACAACTGGAGCCAGGTTTTGGTGTTCACGCGCACCAAATTCGGTGCCAACAACGTCGCCGAGTTCTTGGAAAAGAACGGCATCAGCGCAATGGCGCTGCACGGCAACAAAAGCCAAAGCGCACGCACCCAAGCGCTGGCCGGCTTCAAAAGCGGCGACATCCGTGCGCTGGTAGCGACCGACATCGCCGCGCGCGGCATCGACATCGAAGAGCTACCGCACGTGGTGAACTACGAAGTGCCCAACGTCCCGGAAGATTACGTGCACCGCATCGGCCGAACAGGCCGCGCTGGCAACAGCGGCGAGGCTGTGAGCTTGGTGTGCCTGGATGAAGAAGGCTTCATGCAGGAAATCGAGCGCTTCACGCGCCAACAAATTCCAGCCGTGGTCGTCGAAGGCTTTGCCCCCGAGCCCGGCGAGGTGGCAGAGCCGATCGCCATGGGACGCCAAACCTTGTGGGGCGGCGCTGGCAAGCCGCCTAGCCGTGACGTCATGGCCGCAGCCGCCAAAGCTGCTCGCGGTGAAATGATGCAGCGCATGCGCGACAGCAAAGGCCCGGGTGCGGCTCAGGGCGCAGGGCGTGGCGCTGCACCAGGTGCTGGGCGTGGTGGCAACAGGGGACGCAGCGAAGGCGGGCGCGGAGATGGCCGTGAGGAGACACGCCCTGATGGCTACAACGGTGGTGGCCGTGGGAACGGCGGGTCCGCTGGGGGCCAGCGTCCTGCGCAGCCACGCATGGGTAAACCCAACGGCCCGCGCCCACAGCATGCACGCGGCCCGCGCCCGCCGAACGACCCGATGCAAGCACCGCGTGACCACGACAACCGCGACGACGAGTTTCAACCACGCGCCGGCGCGCACCAAAACCGCAGCCCCTTCGTGCTGCGCGAGGCACCCGTGCAACCGGGCGAACTCGGCGGTCAGCCCAACCCCCTGCGCACGAGCGTGGACAGCATGGCCGACCGCGCCCGCCGCAACGGCGGTGGCGGTGGCGGTGGTGGTGGTGGCAGCTTCCGCCGTGGCAAGCCCGGTGGCGGCGGTGGAAGTGGTGGAAGCGGAAACTCAAGTGGTGGTGGCGGCGGCCGCAGCCGCAGCTACGGGCGGGGCTAAACACCGCGTCGGATGAACCTGCCCTCCATCCCGCAGCCCAACCCCACAGCCCCTATCAGTTATGGGCTGAGCGGCCGCATCGGGCTCATCACGGGCGCGGCTCAAGGCATTGGAGCGGCCTGCGCGCGGCGCATGGCGCGCGAGGGCATGCAGCTCGTCTTGGCCGATGTCAACACGACGCTGGGTTCAGCGCTGGCAGATGAATTGGGTTCGCGGTTCGTGCCCTGTGACGTGGGCGATGCACAGCAGGTGCAAGCCCTTGTCGCTGACGCCCTGAAGACGTTCGGTCGACTCGATGTGCTGGTCAACAACGCCGGCATTTTTCGCTCCAGCAATTTCCTCGACACCACGGAGGAAGACTTCGACGCCGTGCTGCGCGTCAACCTCAAAGGCGCTTTCCTGGTGGGCCAAGCGGCTGCTCGGGTCATGGCGCGCCAGGGCAGCGGCAGCATCGTCAACATGGGCTCGGTCAATGGGATGGTGGCCATACCCGACTTGGCCAGCTACAACGTCAGCAAGGGCGGCATCCACCAACTCACGCGGGCGATGGCCTTGGCCCTGGCAGACCATGGCATTCGCGTGAACGCCGTCGCTCCCGGCACCATCGCAACGGAACTGGCCACCAAAGCGGTGCTGGGCAGCGATGCGGCCCGCCAGCGCATCCTAGGCCGCACGCCCATGAAGCGCCTGGGTCAGCCTGAAGAGGTGGCCGAGGTGGTGGCCTGGCTGGCCAGCGACGCTGCCAGCTACGTCACTGGCGAGATCGTGGTGGCAGACGGCGGGCGCATGGCGCTGAACTACACCGTGGCCATTTGAAGCGGCGGCCCACCCGCTGGATGGCCGCCTGAAGAAGGGGCTGCGTGGGCTTGCGCCCAGAAGCGCTGGAACTCTTCGATCGTGAGCGGCTTGGCAAACAAATAGCCTTGGGCATAGTCCACGCCGAAGTCGCGCAAGCGCTCGCTCTGCTGTACGTTTTCAACCCCCTCGGCAATCACGCGGGCACCCACCGCGCGCGCAATGGCCACCATTTCTGGAATGAGGCTGGAGCGAACCGAGGACAGCTCCATGTCGGTGACGAAAGACCGGTCGATCTTCAGGTAGGTCGGAGAAAACGCCCGGATCGACGCCAGATTGGAATAGCCGGTCCCGAAGTCGTCCACCGACACCGCAAAACCGTCTTCTCGCAAGCCATCGAGCTCGCGGATGATGCTCTCGCCGAACTCGCGCTCGATGACTTCGAGATCGATTTGCCAAAGCGGCCTCGAGGCGCTGGCCATGAGTTCTCGAAACAGCTTGGAGACCCGCTCGCGGTGGATGTCGCTGGGGAACAGGTTGAAGGACACCCGAAGGGTGCTCTCTGCACCAAAGGCCGACTGCAGCTCGGCCACCGCACGCCGCATCACCGCTTCGTCCATCGTCCAGGTGAGCCCCCGCTTGACCACCGCTGGAATCACCTGTTCCGGGCTGACCCACTCCTGACCGTCGCGCAACCGCATCAGCACCTCGCAGCCCACCGGCAGACCGGTGCCCAGGTCCATGATGGGCTGGTAGCGGCAATGCACGGCACCACTGCGCAGCAGCCCTGCCAGTCGATGCTCCACCTTGCCCAAGCGCTGCAAGCGGGGGCGCAAGGCGCCGGCGACCGCGAGGCCAAAAGCCAAGGCCATCAGGCTCACCGGCACGCTCCAAGCAAAGCCGCGGTGAACCAAAGGAGTGAACGTCTGCAAGGTCAGACGCGACTGGGGTACTGGTGAAGAGACCACCCACATCCATCCCATGCCGGGCAACCACCGAAGATGCTCACCAGCGGCCAGATCAGACAAGGCCCTGATCTCCAATGGCAGGAACTCCTCAAAACCGCTGTTGAACACTGGGCGCTGCTGTCCGGCCAAGTCGCGCCACCAGAGCGTTGCTTGCAGCCCAGTAATCTTGGTCATGGTCTGGGTGACCCTGGGGTCCACCACCGTGTTGAACGGGCCGCGCTGGATGATGGTCGCCGGCTGCACCCCGTTGTCGGCCATGACCCGCTGGGCGACCCAGATGGCCAGCCGACGGCCCAGGGGGTCGATGCTCGCCAAATCAGCCTCGGGCATGGGAATGGGCGCGGGGAGGCGGCCGTGTGTCGTGGTGCAAACGAGCTGCTGCTGGTCGTTGATGACGCCCACATCGCGCTGGAACTCGGAGGTGAACAGGTCCACCCGCATGGCAGACAGGGATTTGTCGCTGCAGCTGGTATCGCCGCGGGCGTTCAGCCTTTCAAGCAACTGGTTGGTGTCGACGGCCACACGCCGATAAAGATCGCTCAGACTGACGTGCCGCTGCACATGGTCCTGCCTGACTATTTGCGAGTCGATCAACAAAGCCAGCGCCAACACGGCCAGGGCGCACAGCAAGGCAGTTGCTGACGACCACAGCACGGGACGCCTACCCAAGGCTCCCAACAGGCGCTGCTGAATGTTCGACTTCAAACCTTTTCTTCCTGGGTAAAGACCCGTGTGGATGCTGACCTGATCGTCACATTCAGTCGCCAGTTTTAGAAGCCACTTCCAGCGCCGCTTTCCTCGGACGCAGCGCGTTCGGGGGCCTACTTGCGCTCGAGGTTGTAGGCAAAGGACATGTACGAATACATCATGGCCCAACGTGCCTTGGAAGAGTAGCCGCCCGATGGCGTGAGCTGGGTGACGAACTCGGGGGGTGGATAGATCAGGGGGTTTTGCTTGACATCGGCGTCCACGAACTCGAGCGCTGCCCGGTTGCCGTTGGGAAAACCCACCTCGTTGGGCAGCTTGGCCGAATTGGTGGCCTTCAGATAGAAGTCGATGAAGGCGTGTGCGTTGCGGGGATGGCGGGCATTGACAGGAATGGCCAGCACGTCCACGAACATCAGGGTGCCGGACTTGGGCAGCAAACCCACCAGGTTGTCTTTGACGCCCGCGTCTCGCAGTGCGGCGATGGCGGTATCGATGTCACCGCTCCAGGCAATGGCAGCGCACACCTCGCCAGAGGACATCACATCGATCATCTTGAGGCTGAACTTGGTGATGTCGCGCCTGATCGGCTTGAGCATGTCGGCGGCTTTGCTGTAGTCAGCCTCGTTCTGAGAGTAGGGGTCCAGCCCCATGTAGCGCATGGCCAGCGGCAGGATTTCACTGGGCGAATCGAGCACAGCGAAGCCGCAGGACTTGAGCCGGCTGGTGTATTCGGGCTTGAACACCAGGTCCCATTCGTTGTCGGGGTAGGGCATGCCTGCCAGGGCACGCGCCACCTTGGTCTTGTTCAGAAACACCGTGGTGTAGCCCCAGGCCCAAGGCACGAAAAACTTGTTCCCTGGGTCGGACACGGCCAGGGTCTTGAGCATGTCCGGGTCGAGGTTTTTGTAGTTGGACAAGAGCGACTTGTCCAGAGGCCGGTACAGCCCGTCTTCGGCCTGGGTTTTGCCGTAGCTCATGCTGGGCACCACCAGATCGTCGTTGCTGGAGCGCAGCTCCACCTGCTTTTGCAGGTCTTCGTTGCCGCCGTAGGTGCGGTAGTTGACAGTGATGCCGGTTTCCCGCTCGAACTGCTTGAGCATGTCCTCGGGGATGTAGTCCGACCAGTTGCTGAAATTGAGGACTTTCTCCTCCGCAGCCGCTGGTGCCGAAGCCACCGCCGCAGCTGGCTTGGGCTGGACTGTCGACACCACATTCGAGATGTCAGCCTGCGGGCTGCAAGCAGCCAGGACCATCGACATCCACAAAACCAAACATCGGTTCATGTGATCACTCCTGAATCAAGCCGGTGAAGCGAAGCCGAGCCCGGGACGGGCGACTCTTGCGGTACCTCTTCCCATGCTCTAGGCATGCACACTCAGGGTGCCGGATGACGCGGCCATGACAGCACCGCCCGCGCCAGTGCGGTCACTCGTTGCCAGTCGCCCTGCGCCAAGGCCTCCATCGGCACCAACCAAGATCCGCCGACGCAGGCAACATTGGGCATTGCCAGAAAAGTCGAAGCATTCTCAGGGGAAATGCCCCCAGTTGGACAAAACAGCACATCAGGAAAGGGGCCGGCCCAGGCTTTGAGCATGGCCTCGCCGCCTGCGGGCATAGCCGGGAAGAACTTCAGCGCATTGAAACCCTCCGCTTGGGCCTGCATGATCTCGCCGGCCGTCGCCACGCCCGGCAGCAAAGGCAGTTGCAGGTCGCGGCAGGCTTGGCCCAGAGCCACTGTGAAGCCAGGGCTGACGGCAAAGCGCGCACCGGCAGCCTGCGCGGTGCGCGCATCGGCCGCGCTGCGCACCGTGCCAGCACCCACCACCGCTTCGGGCACCTCGCGGGCGATGGCTTCCACGCAGGCCAGCGCCACCGGCGTGCGCAAGGTCACCTCCAGCATGCGGATGCCGCCGGCCACCAGGGCCCGGGCCATGGGCACGGCGTGGGCCAGTTCGTGCAGAACGATCACCGGAATCACCGGCGCGTCGGCCATCACGGCCCGGGCCGTGAGCGGCGGGTTCACAACCATGTGCAGGCCCCCTCTTCGGCGCTCAGCGCGGCGCGGCGCATGCCCGCGAACAAGCCGCGCCCCAACCCTTGGGCGTGGGCCGAGCGGTGTGCGTCGGGCTGTGGCTCGGCCAAGCGGGCAGCCCAAACATCGGCTGCCACCAGCGCATCCAGGCGGCCCGCAGGTGCGTCCAGCCGCAGGAGGTCGCCGTCGCGCACCCGAGACAACGGCCCACCCTGCGCCGCCTCAGGCGACACGTGGATGGCCGCCGGCACCTTGCCAGAGGCACCGCTCATGCGGCCATCGGTGACCAGCGCAACCCGGTAGCCCTTTCCCTGCAACACCGCCAAAGGCGGGGTGAGCTTGTGCAGTTCCGGCATGCCGTTGGCCTGCGGCCCCTGGTAGCGCACCACACACACCACGCCGCCCGCGGCAGCACACGCGCCCTCCAGGGCGCCCGATTGAAAGGCGGCCAGCAGCGCCTCTTGGGAATCGAACACCCGCGCCGGAGCCTCGACCATGTGCCGGTCTTCGGGCACCGAAGACACCTTGATGACGCTGCGCCCCAGGTTGCCCTGCAGCAGGCTCAGGCCCCCCGTCGGCGAGAAGGGCTCGGCCGCCGTTCGCAACACCGAGGTGTCGCCGCTGGAGCCGACGTCGTGCCAATGCAGGCGGCCATCGGCCAGCGACGGCTTGCGGCAGTAGGCGCGCAGGCCATCCGGGTGGACGGTCAGCACGTCGGCGTGCATCAGTCCGGCATCAAGCAGTTGACCAATGACGTAGCCCGGCCCGCCCGCCGCCTGGAACTGGTTCACGTCGGCGCTGCCGTTGGGGTAGACCCGCGCCAGCAGCGGCACCACGCCAGAGAGTTCAGCAAAGTCGTCCCAATCAATGCCGATGCCGGCGGCTCGGGCCACCGCCACCCAGTGGATCAGGTGGTTGGTGGAGCCGCCTGTAGCCAACAGTGCCGCCATGGCGTTGACGATGGCGCGCTCGTCCACGAGATGACCGATGGGCTTGAAAGCCTGGCCACGCGAACCGATGGCCAGCACCGTGCGCACCGCTTCGCGGGTGAGGGCTTCACGCGCACCGTCGTGAGGGTGCACAAAGGCCGTGCCAGGCACGTGCAGGCCCATCGCTTCCAGCAGCATCTGGTTGCTGTTGGCCGTGCCGTAGAAGGTGCAGGTACCTTCGCCGTGGTAGGCCTTGGACTCCGCTGCCAGCAGTTCTTCACGCCCCACCAGCCCTTGTGCTGCCCGCTCGCGCACGCGGGACTTTTCGTCGTTGGACAAGCCGGAAGACATCGGCCCGGCAGGCACGAACACGGTCGGCAGATGCCCGAAATGCAGAGCGCCGATCAGCAGCCCCGGCACGATCTTGTCGCACACGCCCAGCATGAGCGCGGCGTCAAAAACATCGTGGCTCAGGGCAATGGCTGTGCCCATGGCGATGACATCGCGCGAGAACAGACTCAGCTCCATGCCGGGCTGCCCTTGCGTCACCCCGTCGCACATGGCGGGCACTCCGCCTGCCACCTGCGCCGTGGCACCTTGCGCCCTGGCTTCGTCTTTGATGATGTCGGGGTAGCTGCGGTAAGGCGCGTGCGCCGAGAGCATGTCGTTGTAGGCCGTCACGATGCCTACATTTAAAGCACGCTCGGCCACCACGCGCAGCTTGTCGTTGCCAGGTAGCGCCGCGAAGGCATGGGCCACGTTGGCGCAGCCCATGCGCTGAGCGCCAGCCTGGCGCTGGCTTAGCGCGTCCACCTGCTTCAAGTACGCGCTGCGGCTATCTGCGCTGCGCCTTTGGATGCGCTGGGTGATGGCTTGAACGGTGGGGTGCATGGCGTCGATCCTGAGTCGCTCGTATGGTAGTCGTGGCTGGCGGCTTAGAGTGCGGCCATGCCCGATTCATCGCCAGCACCTGTTCGCCCAGAAAGTCCTCCAGCCCACTGGCCTCGCCCGCTGCGCGACCCGGCCGCCATGCTGGATCGCACCATGCAGCAATGGGGCGGCCAAGGCGACCTGTGGTTGTTCGGCTATGCCTCGCTGATCTGGCGGCCCGATTTCGATCACACCGAACAACGCACCGCACTCACGCACGGTTGGCACCGCGCGCTGCAGATGTGGAGCCGCGTCAACCGCGGCACGCCCGAGGTGCCCGGCCTGGTGTTTGCGCTGCTGTCGGGCGGCAGTTGCAAAGGCGCGGTGTTTCGGGTGCCGCAAGCGCTGGGTGCTGCCACGCTCACACAACTCTGGGACCGCGAGATGCCCACCGGCGTCTACGACCCGCGCTGGCTGCGTTGCCAAACGCCGCAAGGCCCGGTGCAGGCGCTGGCCTTCACGCTGTCTCGGCGCAGCCCCAACTTCACCGGTGAGCTGTCTGCACAGCAACTGCGCGCCATCTTTGCGCGGGCCACCGGCCGCTACGGCAGCACGCGCGACTACGCGCTGCAAACATGGCACTGCCTGGCGCAGCGCGACATCCACGATGCGCGGCTGCTCCAACTGCTGCACGACGCGGGTGCAGCCGATGGCGTGTAGCGCTCAGACCAGCAAGCGCTGAGCGACCAAGGACATGGCCCCGAGAACCTCTGCTGGGCCATGGTCGATTTCTATACTGAAGCGACCATGACAGACCCGCAAAACAAGCCCACCAGTCAGCAGCCACCGAGCGCCGAGCTGGGCGCAGACGTGGCGAATCTGAGAAAAAGCTACGAACGCGCCGCTTTAGGCGAATCAGACTCTTTGGCCGACCCCTTGGCGCAGTTTGGGCACTGGCTGCAAGAGGCCATCAGCGCACAAGTGCCCGAGCCCAACGCCATGACGCTGGCCACCGTCGGCCACGACTTGCGGCCCAGCACGCGGGTGGTGCTCGTTAAGGGTTTTGATGCGCGCGGAATCGTCTGGTACACGAACTACGAAAGCCGCAAAGGTCAGCAGTTGAGCGGCAACCCTTGGGCAGCGTTGCAGTTCCATTGGGTCGAGCTGGAACGCGTGGTGCGCATCGAAGGCCGGGTGGAGAAGGTCAGCGCAGAAGAAAGCGACGCGTACTTCAACAGCCGCCCGCTGGACTCTCGCATCGGTGCCTGGGCCAGCCCGCAAAGCCGCGTCATCGCGCACCGCGGCGAGTTGGTCGCCCAAGCCGCACGCTACGGTGCGCAGTTTTTGCTGCAACCGCCACGCCCGCCGCATTGGGGTGGCTACCGCCTGCAAGCCGACCGCTGGGAATTCTGGCAAGGCCGCCCCAGCCGCCTGCACGACCGCCTGAGCTACCGGCTGCAGGCCGACGGTGCTTGGCTCAGAGAGCGCTTGGCGCCTTGAGGCCCAGGCACCAAGCTCAACATCACCGCACCCCCACCGCCTCGCTCAAGCGGTAGTACAGGCCATAAGGGTCGTCGGGCAGCACCGAGAAACGCCCTTCCACCACCACCGGCTCCATGACGTAGCGCACCGGGGTTTTGGTGCGTACCTCGACCATGCTCTCGGGCCCGCCGGGGGTGCAGAAGGAGCAGGTCATGGGCACCGACGTCAGCAGAAAGTGGCGCTGGCGCTCACCTGGCTCCAGCGGGACCATGAAGCCCTGGATGCGCTGGGTTTGGCCGCTGAGCGCGGTCTGCGCGGCTTTGAAGTTGGGCAGCAAGCGCCGGTTGACGGTGCGCGTGCTGATGTCGGTGAGCACGCTCCACGGCACCACATCGCCGCGCTGCGGTAAGGGTGCAAACGGGCTGTTGGGACTGTGAATGCCAGCACCGCTGCCGCCGAAAGCACCCGGAACGTTCGCCGACGGTGGGTTGCCGGCCCGAGGCGGAGGCACGCCCAAGGGCGAACTGAGGACGATGGGCGGCGAGAGCTGAACGGGCGGCTGGGCCGCGGCCTGTGCATGCAACGCCGGGCTTGACAGCAAAGCAGCGATGGCCCCAAGCGCAAGAAGTGGAAAGCGCATCTCAGTACCTCAAGCCAGGGCGTATTGCGCAAAGGTTTTTCGGAATTTCTCGACCTTGGGCGCGACCACAAAGGCGCAGTAGCCCTGGTTGGGATGCTGCGCAAAGTAATTCTGGTGGTAGTCCTCGGCTGGCCAGTAGTTAGCCTCGGGCAGCACTTCGGTCACCACAGGCTGCCTGAAGGCGCCGCTGGTCGCCAAGGCTGCGACGAAGGCTTGGGCTTCGGCCAACTGCTTCGGGCTATGCGTGTAGATGCCGCTGCGGTACTGCGTGCCCACGTCGTTGCCCTGGCGGTTGAGCGTGGTCGGGTCGTGGGTAAGGAAGAAGATCTGCAGCAAGGCGTCCAGGGTGATTTGTTGCGGGTCCCAACGCAAGCGCACCACTTCGTTGTGGCCGGTTTGTCCGGTGCAGACCTGTTCGTAGCTGGGGCGCTCGACATGGCCATTGCAGTAGCCGCTTTGCACCGACTGCACGCCGCGCACTCCCAGAAAAACCGCCTCGGTGCACCAGAAACAGCCACCACCCAAGGTGATCAGAGCGGTTGAATCGTTCATGGCAGAGCTCCATTGATGGCACCGAAACAACGCGCCGGTGCTTGGCCGAATTGTGGCCTTTCAGTGCATGGCGCGACCCGCACCACGTGGATATGACCCTGAGTTAGTCTCGGCAGGATGACGGGTGAACTCAAACCTTTGCTGACGGCCTTGGCACTGCCCCCGGCCAGCTTGCTTTTTCTGTGCGCTCTGGGTGCTTGGATGGCATGGCGCGGCTGGCGCACAGGTCGGTTTTTGTTGGCCTTGGGTCTGGTCAGTTTGTGGGCACTGAGCACACCGGTCACGGTGGCGCCGCTGGCCGGGCAACTGCTGGACTTGCCACCACCGCTGGCAGACCGTGCACTGAAGCAGGGCAATTGGCAGGCCATCGTGGTCCTCGGTGGTGGCATCGAGGCTGACGCCCCCGAGTGGGCCACTGCACAGGTGAACGCCCACACCGCACGCCGGGTTCGCTTCGGCGTGCACTTGTCCAAACTCAGCGGTTTGCCGATGGCATTCAGCAGCGGCGTGGGCTGGAGCCAGTTTGGGCGCACGGTGCCGACCGAAGCGGCGGTGGCCCAGCAGTACGTGCAAGAGCTGGGCGCCAGCTTCACTTGGCTGGAGGCGCAGTCCCGAGACACCCAGCAGAACGCCGAATTCACACGCCGCCTGCTCCAGCCTGCTGGGGTTCAGCGCATCGTGTTGGTCACGCATGCGTGGCACATGCAGCGCGCTGTGGCCGAGTTCGAACGGGCGGGCTTTGCCGTGCTGGCGGCACCCACGGGCTTCCCCGGCCTGAACAAGGTGTCGGCTTTGGCATGGCTGCCCAGCGCAGACGCGCTGCAAAGCAACCAGCAGGTGCTGCGCGAGTGGCTGGGTCTGCAGGTGTTGCGCTGGCGATGAGCACAGGCACATTTGCAAGGGGCCTACAGGGCCTGCCACAAGCCCATTTCTGGGCTGGCTTGACCCCGTCAAAGGGCTAGGGCTACATTAATAACCGATTAGTCATTAAGTATGCTTTCTCACCCCAGCCCAGCCACCACGCCAGCCCCCAGACGCGAACGCCGCAAGCAGGCGCGGCCTGGCGAACTGATCGACGCCGCCTTGGAGTTGTTCGTGAGCAAAGGCTTTGCAGCCACCCGGGTTGAGGCTGTGGCTCAAAAAGCCGGCGTCTCCAAAGGCACGCTTTTCTTGTACTTCGCCACCAAAGAAGAGCTGTTCAAAGCCGTGGTGCGCCACGCCATCGTGGGTCGATTCGCCGAGTGGAATGCAGAGTTCGACAGCTTTCCGGGCAGCACTGCCGACATGGTGCGCTATGCCATGCGCAGCTGGTGGGACCAAGTCGGCAACACGCGCGCTTCGGGCATCTCCAAACTCATCATGAGCGAGGCCAGCAACTTCCCGGAAATCGCCACTTTCTACGACCAAGAAGTGATCAGGCCGGGCAACGCACTCATTGGTCGCATCATCCAGCGCGGCATCGACCGCGGCGAATTCCGCTGCGTTGATGTGCACTACGCCGTCTACAGCGTGCTGTCGGCCATGATGTTCTTGGCCATGTGGAAGCACTCTTTCGGGCCTTGCATGCCAGCGGCCGAAAAGCTCGACCCCGACGCCTACCTGCACCACGTGGCCGATGTGATCATCCGCGGCCTGCAACGCACAGAAGGGGCTTCGGCATGAGAAACGATCAAGCCCACGAAGCCAGCCTGCCGGCGCTGGGCTTCAAGCAAGCCAGCACTGCTGCACGCGGTCGGCGCTGGCCTTGGGTGGTGGCGCTGGGTGTGTTGCTGGCGCTGCTGGCGCTGGCGTTGTCTTGGCGCCCGCTGATGGCGCGCCTGAAGCCACCTGCAACAGCCACCGCCCCGACAAGCCTGCGTCTGGCCGGAACCGACTGGGAAACCGTGCGTGAAATTGCACTCACGCAAGACCTTCCTTTTTCTGGCAGCTTGCGCGCGCGCGACGCGGCCTGGCTGAAGGCCCGCGCGGCCGGCGAGTTGCGCGAGCTGCGCGTGCGCGAGGGCGACGCCGTGAAGGCCGGGCAAGTGGTGGCTCGCATCGATGCGTCTGAACTCAACGCACGGCTGCGCCAAGCGCAAGACCAAGCCCAGTCGGCCCTGGCCCAGGTGAGCATTGCGCAGCGTCAGTTCGACAACAACCAAGCGCTGGTGAACCAGGGCTTCATCTCGCGCACCGCACTCGACACTTCGCAAGCGAACTTGAACGCGGCCACGGCCAACCACCAAGCCGCGCTGGCTGCGGTGGACGTCGCACGCAAGGCGCTGGATGACACGCTGGTGCGCAGCCCGATCAGCGGGCTGGTCTCGCAGCGCATGGCGCAGGCAGGTGAACGCGTGGGGCTGGACGCGCGCATCGTCGAAGTGCTGGACCTGCGCACGCTGGAGCTGGAAGCCCAGCTCAGCCCGGCGCAGGCGGCTGGCCTGCGGTTGGGGCAAGTCGCCGAAGTGCGTGTGCAAGGGATGGAGCCGCGCAGTGCGCGCGTGGTGCGCATCAGCCCGGCTGCCAGCGAAGGCACACGCACGGTGCCGGTGTACCTGCAGCTCGACGATGCCACGGGCTTGCGTCACGGGGTGTTTGCACAAGGCCGCATCGAAAAGGAACAAGTGCGCGGGCTGGCCCTGCCCCTCGAAGCGGTACGCACCGACCAGCCGCAGCCTTACGTCCAGGTCATCGAGGGCGACCTGCTGCGCCACCGCAGCGTGACGCTGGGCGCGCAAGGCTTGTCCGAAGGCCGCAACATGGTGCTGGTGACTGGTTTGCCAGCGGGTGCGCGGGTAACAGGCGCCAGCGTGGGCTCGGTGCGTGATGGCACCGCCGTTCTGCAGGTGCCCTGAGCATGTGGTTCACCCGGATCAGCTTGGCCAACCCGGTGCTGGCCACCATGATGATGTTGGTCTTCGTGGTGCTGGGCGTGTTTTCTTACCAGCGCCTGCAGGTCGATCAATTTCCTGACATCGACTTGCCCGTGGTGGTGGTCAGCACCGAGTACCCCGGTGCTTCACCTGCCATCGTGGAGAGCGAGGTCACGCAGAAAATCGAAGAGGGTGTCAACGCCATTGCCGGCATCAGCAACCTCACCTCGCGCAGCTACGAAGGCGTGTCGCTGGTCATCATCGAGTTCGACCTGGAGTCCGATGGTCGCCGCGCAGCAGAAGATGTGCGCGAGAAAATCGCTGGCCTGCGCCCGCTGCTGCGAGACGAGGTGAAAGAGCCGCGCGTGCTGCGCTTCGACCCTGCCAGCCGCCCCATCTTCTCGCTGGCGGTGCTGGCCGATACCAGCAAGGGCGGTGCTGGCAGCCCAGCAACGCCCTCGCCCGTGGCCTTGACCAACTGGGCAGATCAGGTGCTGAAAAAGCGGCTGGAGAACGTGCGCGGCGTGGGTGCCGTGAACTTGGTGGGTGGCACGCAGCGCGAGATTGGCATCGAGCTGCGCCCGGCGGCGCTGGAGGCCAGGGGCATCACACCCGACCAGGTGGTGCGTGCCGTGCGTGACGAGAACCAAGAGCTGCCGCTGGGTGCCGTGCGCTCGGCGTCACAAGAGCGCACCTTGCAGTTGGATGCGCGCCTGAAGCGGCCTGAAGACTTTTCACAAATCATCGTCGCGCAACGCAACGGGGTGCCGGTGCGCTTGGGTGAACTGGCGCAGGTGGTGGACGGCGCGCAAGAGCGCGAAAGCGTGGCGCTCTACAACGGTCAGGCGACGCTGCTCTTGACGGTGCAAAAGGCGCAGGACGAAAACACCATCGAGGTGATTGACGGCCTGCGCCAGGCCTTGGCGGAACTGGCGCCGCAACTGCCGCCGGGCGTTCGGATCGAACCCGTGGCAGACAACTCCCGCCCTATTCGTGTGGCGGTAGACAACGTGCGGCGCACGCTCATCGAGGGCGCAGTGCTCACCGTGCTCATCGTGTTCTTGTTCCTTAACTCCTGGCGCTCGACCGTCATCACCGGGCTCACCTTGCCGATTGCCCTGATCGGCACGTTCTGGTTCATGTACGCCTTTGGCTTTTCCATCAACATGATCACGCTCATGGCGCTGTCGCTTTGCGTGGGCTTGCTGATCGACGACGCCATCGTGGTGCGCGAGAACATCGTGCGCCACTTGCAGATGGGCAAGTCCGCCTATCAGGCAGCGCTCGAGGGCACCGAGGAAATCGGGCTGGCGGTGCTGGCCACCACCTTGTCCATCGTCGCGGTGTTTTTGCCCATCGGTTTCATGGGCGGGATCATCGGCAAGTTCTTCCACGAGTTCGGGCTGACCATCGTGGCGGCGGTGTTGATCTCGATGTTTGTCAGCTTCACACTCGACCCCATGCTCTCCAGCGTCTGGCACGACCCGGCGGTGGCTGGCAGAGGCGATGGCCCGCGCTCCTGGTATGACCGCAGCATTGGCCGCGTGACCGGCTGGTTCGACAGCCGCACCGAGGCGTTGGGGCGGGGCTATCAGGCGCTGCTGCGCTGGTCTCTGGTGCACAAGATCAAAACGCTGCTGGTCGCGCTGGGCGTTTTTGTATTGAGTCTGGCCATGCTGCCGCTGCTGGGCACCGAGTTCGTGCCGCGCGCCGATTTTTCCGAGACCTCGCTGACCTTTCACACACCTGTCGGCTCTTCGCTCGAGGTCACCGAACAGCGCGCCAAACAGGTCGAGGCGCTGGTGCGCAGCTTGCCTGAAGTGCGCTACACGCTGGCCACCGTCAACACAGGCAACGCGCAAGGAAAAATCTACGCCAACGTCTTCGTGCGCTTGGTCGACAGAAAAGACCGGCAACGCAGCGCAGACCAGGTGGCGGCTGCGCTGCGCGAGCAACTGCGCTCGGTCGCAGGCATCACGGTCACGCACGTGGGCTTGCTCGACGCCGTGGGCGGCAACAAAACCATCGACTTCTCGCTGCAAGGCCCGGACCTGCGCGAGCTCGAGCGCCTGAACCAGTTGGTGCTGAACCGGCTGCGCGACATCCCTGGTCTGGTGGACCTGGACGCCAGCCTCAAGCCCAACAAGCCCGTGCTCGATGTGCGCCTGCGCCGCGACGAAGCCGCCGACCTGGGCCTGAACGTGGCGCAAGTGGGCAACAGCCTGCGCATCTTGGTGGCCGGGCAAACCGTGGGCAACTGGCGAGCCCCTGACGACCAAACCTACGACGTGCGGGTGCGCCTGCCCATGGGCGAACGTGCCGACCCGCAGCAGCTCGAGCGTTTGCCCTTCGCGCTGGCCACCGACGCCAGCGGCAACGTGCGCGTGGTGCGCCTAGGGCAGGTTGCCGACATCGAGGCCGCCGTGGGCCCCAACCAGATCAACCGCCGCAACCTCAACCGCGAGGTGTCGATCAATGCCAACGTGGCGGGCCGCTCGGCAGGCGAGGTCTCAGCGGACATTCGCCGCGTGCTGGACAGCACGCCTTTTCCACCGGGCTATCGCTACCAGTTCGGGGGCTCCACCAAGAACATGCAGGAGTCTTTTGGCTTTGCCTTGTCGGCGCTGGTGTTGGCGGTGGTGTTCATCTACATGATCTTGGCCAGCCAGTTCAAGAGCTTCCTGCAGCCACTGGCGCTCATGACCGCACTGCCGCTGACGCTCATTGGCGTGGTGCTGGCGCTGTTGTTGTTTGGCTCTGCTGTTTCCATGTTCTCGCTCATCGGCGTGGTGATGCTGATGGGGCTGGTCACCAAGAACGCCATTTTGTTGGTGGACTTCGCCATTCGAGCGCGCCAACCCAGCACCGATGCACAAGGCCACGTGGTGCCGGGCCTGGAGCGCGCAGAGGCGCTGCTGCTGGCTGCGCGCGTGCGGCTGCGGCCCATCCTCATGACCACGCTGGCCATGGTTTTCGGCATGGTGCCGCTGGCCTTCGCACTCACCGAAGGTGCGGAGCAGCGCGCACCCATGGGCCAAGCGGTGATTGGCGGCGTCATCACCTCGTCGCTGCTGACGCTGGTGGTGGTGCCGGTGGTTTACTGCTACATGGACGACTTGGCACAGTGGTTCAAGCGGCGCCTGGCGTCATCTGCCCCACCTAGAATTTCCGGCCTGACTTGAACGGCCCCCGGCACAGGCCCCCACGGAGAAAAAAGCATGAACGTAGAGCAAGCGCGCTTCAACATGATCGAGCAGCAAATCCGCCCCTGGGAAGTGCTGGATGCGCAGGTGCTGCAACAGCTCACGCGCGTGCGCCGCGAAGACTTTGTGCCCGAAGCGCACCGCTCGATTGCCTTTGCCGACCTCGAGGTGCCGCTGCCCTGCGGGCAGTTCATGCTGGCACCCAAGGTCGAGGCACGCTTGCTGCAGGAACTGGGCTTGATGGGCGGCGAGCGCGTGCTGGAAGTGGGCGCAGGCTCGGGCCACATGGCAGCACTTCTTGGCGGCTTCGCACAGTCGGTGCTGAGCCTGGAAATCGAGCCCGAGCTGGTGGCCATGGCCCAAGCCAACCTGAAGCGCGCCGGGCTGCACCACGTGCAGGTGCGCTTGGCAGACGGCGCTGGCGGTACCACCGCAGATGCGCCTTTTGACGCCATCGTCCTGAGTGGCTCCGTGGCCGATGTGCCGGCGACTTTGCTCAACCAACTCAAGGTTGGCGGTCGGCTGGCCGCCATCGTCGGGCAAGAGCCCGTGATGCGCGCCACGTTCATCACGCGGACCAGCGACGCTTCTTTCTCCACTGCCCAACCCTGGGACACGGTGGCACCCCGCTTGCGGAACTTTTCCGAGCCTTCGCGCTTCAGCTTCTGAGCGCATCGATCAACACGGCACTGCTCAACCACCACGAACCCGCTCATGATTCCTCAGATCCGCCCCGACCAAATCGCCGACTGGGCACAACAACAAGGCACCGAGGTGCCGCTGGTGCTGGATGTGCGCGAACCCTGGGAGCTGCAGACCGCCAGCGTGAAGCCCGATGGCTTCGAGTTGCTGAGCATTCCCATGGGCGAGGTGCCGCAGCGCTTGGCCGACATCGACACCAAGCGTCCCATCGCCTGCCTGTGCCACCACGGCGCTCGGAGCCAACGCGTCGCCAACTTTCTGCTGCAGCAGGGTTACTCGAAGCTGGCCAACATCGCGGGCGGTATCGACGCTTGGAGCCAAGTGCGCGATTCGTCAGTGCCCCGCTACTGAAGCGCCTACAGCCATCGCGCCAGTCTGACCAGCTCCACCCCTGAAGTCTTGCCCACAGAAAGAAACCCATGCGACTGCCAAGCCCCACCTTGAAGCCCGTTTGGGCCACCTTGCTGGCCACAGGCGGGCTGCTGGTTCCCCTGAGCGGCTCTGCACAAAGCTTGCAGGCGCTGTACGAATCGGCTCGCGGCTTCGATGCCACCTACCAATCTGCCCGCGCCCAGTACGACGCCAGCGTCTTCAGTGCAGAACAAACCCGCGCTGGGCTCTTGCCCTCGGTCGGCTTGGCTGCGGGTGCCACTCGCACGCGGCAAGACAGCAGCATCAACAGCAACGATCGCAGCTTCAGCAACCAGAACGCCAGCATCAACGCCAGTCAGCCTCTGTACCGCCCAGCCAACGTGGCGGCGAGAGCACAGGGTGAGCGCCGCGTGGAGGCGGCCGTGGCCACCCTGCAAGCTGCCGAGCAAGACCTGCTGGTTCGCCTGAGCCAAGCTTATTTCGACGTGCTGGCCAGCCAGGACAGTCTGGCCTTTGTCAGAGCGCAAAAGGCAGCCGTGTCGGAGCAGTTGGCCTCGGCCAAACGCAACTTCGAGGTGGGCACCACCACCATCACCGACAGCCGCGAAGCGCAGGCCAGCTTCGACTTGGTGGTGGCGCAAGAAATTGCAGCCGAGAACAACTTGCGCATCAAACGCTTGGTGCTCGACCAACTGGTGGGGAAAACCGGCACAGAGCCCAACCCCCTCATCACGCCCGTGCGTTTGCCGGCACTGCAGCCCAGCAACGTCGAAACCTGGGTTCAGCAAGCGCAAGACACGCACCCCAGCATCGTGCAGTCCCGCTCGGCCCTTGAAGTGGCCCGCCTGGAAGTAGAGCGCGCGCAGGCTGGGCACAAACCGACCGTGGATCTCAACGCGAGCTATGGCCTCAACCGCAACCCCGGCGGCAGCACCACCTCCGGCGTTTCTTCGCGCACCAACACCACCTCGGTAGGCGTCAATCTGAATTGGCCTTTGTTTGCCGGCTTCGCCACACAAAACCGGGTGCGCGAAACGCTGTCCTTGGTGCAAAAGGCCGAGTCCGACCTGCAAGGCGCGCAGCGCAACGTGGCGCAAGCAACACGCACGGCCTACTTCAATGTGCTCTCAGGCATGGGGCAGGTGCAGGCGCTGGAGGCGGCCGAGTTGTCCAGCCAGAGCGCTTTGGATGCCAACCGCCTGGGCTACCAGGTGGGCGTGCGCATCAACATCGACGTGCTGAATTCGCAAAGCCAGTTGTTCCAGACCAAGCGCGACCTCGCGCGTGCCCGATACGACGTGCTGTTGGGCGGCTTGCGGCTGCGCCAGGCCAACGGCACCCTGAAGCCCGAAGACCTGCAAGGCATCAACTTGCTGCTGGCCCGTTGAATCTGCACAAGATCAATGCGCCGGCGGCCCCTGCATGAGATCAACGCGCCGGTGGCGCCTTGAGTGGGCGCTCAGCCAGCAAGCGCGCACAGGCCTGTACGGTGCGCTCAGCGGCACCGCGCTGAGAACCAACATAAGCCTCAGCAGCCCGGTGTGCGCGACGCAGCAAGCTGGGCTGGCGGGCCAGGTTGGAAGCGGCCAGGACCGCTGCCGCCAGGTCGGCAGAACGCAACGCAGCACCAGCGGCTTCGGCCAACTCGGCGGCTTCTGCAAAGTTGAAGGTGTGCGGGCCCATGACCACCGGGCACCCGCAGGCCGCTGCCTCGATCAGGTTCTGTCCGCCCAGCGGGGCAAAGCTGCCGCCCAACAAGGCGATGTCGGCGAGGCCGTAATAAAAAGGCATCTCGCCCATGGAGTCGCCCAGCCACACCCAGTCCGCTGGCCCCTGGCCCTGGGTTGGCGCTTCGGTCGGGGGCAGCACGCCTTGCTCGCGCATGTGGCTCAAACGGCACACGCGTCGACCGCTGCGCTCGATCAGCAAAGCCACCTCGTCGAAGCGCTGCGGGTGCCTCGGCACGATCAACCACTGCACAGCTTGAGGACCGCGCAGCGCGGCCTCGTGTCGACTCAAAGCCTCGAGCAGCATGTGCTCTTCACCTTCTCGGGCGCTGGCCAACATCGCCACCGGACGGCCGCTGTGCTGTCGCCACAGCCGCCCCCACTGCCTTCCCGCCACCAACTGCCCGCCGTCGGGCATCAGGTCGTATTTCAAGTTGCCTGTCACGGAAGCGACCCGGGCACCCAAGTTCTGTAAGCGCTGCGCATCGGCACTGGTCTGCGCCAAAGCCAGCGCCAGCCCGGCATAGGCCGGACGAGCCAACCACGACAAGCGCTGGGCGCGCTGCGCAGAGTGTTCGTTCAAGCGTGCGTTGGCCAAAACCAAAGGCACGCCCCTGCGCCGGCACTGCGCTACCAGATTGGGCCAGACCTCGGTCTCCATGAGCACGCCCAGATCGGGCCGGGCGTGGTCCAGAAAACGCGCCACCGCCTCGGGCGTGTCCCAGGGCAGCCAGGTTTGCTCGTCGCCGGGGCGCAGCAGCGGACCACCGGCACTGCGGCCTGTGGCCGTGCCGTGCGTGAGCACCAGCCTCATGCCAGGCCACTGCCTGCGCAGGCTTTGGAGCAGCACCTCGGCTGCACGCGTTTCCCCCAACGAGACCGCGTGCACCCAAACCACCGGGCTGCCGCTGAGTGCCATGCTTTGCACCACCAAACCCAACGGCATGGTCGACGTGCTTGGCGGCAGATCGAGGCTGCGCGGCCCCTTGTACGCGCTGGTTCGGTATTGGCCGAAGCGCGCGGGCATGTCCTCGAGGTAGCCGGGCTCGCTGCGGCCACGGCGCAGCAAGCGGCGCTTGGCCCAAGGTTGCAGGGCACGCATGAACCAGCTGTAGCCGCCCAGGGCCAGTGCAGCCAGCCAAGACGGCACGCGCGGCGGTTCGACAGGCTTGGATGCAGGCTTCATGCGCTGGGCCCACCCGTTCGCTCAATCGTTTGCTCAACCGTTCGCACACCCGTCTGCCGAACTGTCTGCTCAAGCGACACCCAAGCCTGCCAGACCGCATCGACCGAGGGCGTGGGCTGGTCCACAACGCTGATCTGGCGTGGCGCAGCAGAGGCCAGCGGGCTGCTCGAAGAGTCGGCACGTTGCTCTGGCGGGCCGGTGCGCCAAGCCGTGGCGAAGTTGTAGATCTGCACGTGCGGCAAGTCCAAGGCCACCGCGATGTGGCTCAGGCCAGAGTCCACGCCCACCACGCCCACGCAAGCGGCCATCTGGCTCAGCAGTTGGTCCAGCGGCAGGCGGGGCCAAACCTGCGCACCGGGCAAGGCTTGAGCCAAGGCTTGGGCGCGGGCCAGCTCCTTGGCGTCACCGTGTGGCAGGGCCAGTTGAAAGCCAAGAGCCTGCAAGCGCTGACCCAGGGCCACCCAGTGCGCCATCGGCCACAGCTTGTCGTCGCGCGAGGTGCCGTGTACCAAGGCGACCAGCGGCCCAGCCAGTGCCGCGGCCCCTGAAACACCAGGTGCTGCCCCGCCATGCTGGGCCGCCACAGAAGCCTCGGGAATCGCGGGCACCTGTGGATGCGACTGCAAGCCGTAACGCGCTGGCGCCTGGAGCGGATAGCCCAAAGCCTCGGCGCACAGCACACGCGAGCGCTGCACCGCGTGGACATGCGGCTGCATAGACACCACGCGGTCTGCCACCCAGCGCGTGGGACGCTCCCAAGAAGAGCCCTCCGTGGCGTGGGCCAGGGCCACGCGCTCGCCACCGGGCGCCAGCTGAGCCAGCCATGCCACCCAAGCCGATTTGCTCAAGCCTTGCAGGTCGATCACGAAGTCGTAGCTTTGCTCTTGCAGCGATTGCTTGAACGTGCGCCAGGCCTGCCTCGTCTCAGCAGCCAGCGGCGCGCGCCGCCAGCGGCGTAGGTCGCACTCGATCACGCGCTCCACGCCCGCACAGCAGCGCACCAGCGGCGCGAAGGCGCGTTCCACCACCCAGTCGATGCGCGCTTGCGGCAGTGCTTGGCGGATGTCTTGCACAGCGGGCATGGCGTGCACCACATCACCCAGCGATGAGAGCTTGACGATGAGCACCCGAGGTGATGCCGTGGCGCGGCTGGTCATGGGTTCCAGCCGGCAGGTCAATGGCCCGCTTCGCCCAGATGGGCGTCGGGCTTGACCCGGTGCAACAGCGCCAACATGGCGGCTTTCACGCGCTGCAAGGCGCTGTCGCTCGTGCCCTCAAAGCGCAACACCAGCACCGGCGTGGTGTTGGAAGCGCGGATCAGCCCGAAGCCATCGGGCCAGTCGATGCGCAGACCGTCCACCGTGCACAGCGTGGCTTCGGGGCCCCAAGCAGCGCTTTCGGCCAGCGCGTGTTCAACCAGCCGCTTCGCCAGCATGTGCGCCTCGCCTTCTGCGCAAGCCACGTTGATTTCTGGTGTGGCGTGGCTCTGTGGCAAAGCGTCGAGCACCGCGCTGGGGTCGGCACTGCGGCTCAAGATTTCCAGCAGGCGGGCCGCGGCATAGGTGCCGTCGTCGAAACCGAACCATCGCTCGCTGAAAAAAATGTGTCCGCTCATCTCACCGCCCAAAGGCGCTTGCACGCCCTGGGCTTGCAGTTCGCGCATGTGCGCCTTGATCAGCGAGTGTCCGGTGCGCGACATCAGCGGCACGCCACCGGCAGCAAGCACGGCAGGCGCGAGTTGCTGGCTGCACTTCACGTCAAACACGATGGTGCCGCCCGGCACGCGCGTGAGCACGTCACGCGCAAACAGCATCATCTGGCGGTCGGGGAAGATGTTGTGGCCGTCTCGCGTGACGATGCCCAGCCGGTCGCCGTCGCCATCGAAAGCCAGGCCCAGCTCGGCCCCGTTTGCGGCGACTGCGGCGATCAAGTCGCGCAGGTTTTCTGGTTTGCTGGGGTCGGGATGGTGGTTGGGAAAGTGGCCGTCAACCTCGTCGTACAAGGCCACCACCTCGCAACCCAAAGCCCGCAGCAGCGCGGGCGCGCTGGCCCCGGCAATGCCGTTGCCACAGTCCACCACCACCTTCATGCGGCGCGCCAAGCGCACGTCAGACAAGATGCGTGCGCTGTAAGGCGCTGCAATGTTCAAGTGCACCAGTTGCCCGCGCTGGGGCGCTGGCGCCACACCTTCGGCCATGCGGCGGTGCAAAGCTTGAATGTCTTCGCCGTAGATGGCGCAACCCGCCACCACCATCTTGAAGCCGTTGTGATCGCGCGGGTTGTGGCTGCCCGTGACCTGCACGCCGCTGGTGCAAACGGTGGCTGCCGCGAAGTACAGCATGGGCGTGGTGACCGCGCCGATGTCCACCACATCCACGCCACCGGCCAGCAAACCGTCGACCAACGCGGCCTGCAACATCGGGCCGCTGAGGCGACCGTCCCGGCCGACTGCGACGCGGCCCTCGCCTCGGCTGAGCGTCAGTTCAGCGAAAGCCAAACCCAGGCTGCGGGCCATGTCGGCATCGATGCCAGCGCCCACCACACCGCGGATGTCGTAGGCCTTGAAGATGGATGGGACGAAGCGCATGGGTGGCGGATTCTAGGTGTGGGGTGTGACGCCAGCAGCACGCGATGAACAGGTCCGAAAACGGCCAGTTTCGACGGTACTCGCTTCGTATGATGGCCGCATGCCCAACGACAGCGCAGCCAGCAGAACCAGCGTCCTTGACGCCGAAGCCTGCTTTCGCGCGCTGTGCGCCAAAGACGCGCGCTTTGACGGCCGTTTCTTCACGGGCGTGTCATCCACCGGCATTTACTGCAGGCCCGTGTGCCGCGTTCGCACACCGCTGCGCGCCCATTGCCGCTTTTTTTCGCTGCCGGCGCAGGCAGAACAAGCCGGCTTTCGGCCTTGCCTGCGTTGCAGGCCCGAGCTGGCCCCCGGTGCGCTGCGTTGGTCGCGCCAGGACGCGGGCAGCACCTTGCTGTCGCAAGCCATGGCCTGGATGGACCAGCCCGACAGCCCAGCCTTCGATGGCGTCGCCTCGGTCGCTTTGCGCTTAGGCGTGAGCGAGCGCCATTTGCGGCGCTTGTTCGAACAGCACCTGGGCCTGAGCCCCTTGCAGTACCTGCAAACACGCCGCCTGCTGTGCGCCAAGCAGTTACTCACCGACACGCGCCTGCCGGTCGGCGATGTGGCCCTGGCTTGCGGCTTCAACAGCGTGCGCCGCTTTCATGCAGCTTTTGCGGCGCGCTACCGCCTCAACCCGCTGAGTCTGCGCCGCCAAGCCCGTGCCGAGGTGACGGCTCCAACCCAAGGCCCGGCGCTGGGTTTGACCGTGCGGCTGGGCTTGCGCCCACCCCTCGATGCGGCCGGCTTGATGAGCTACCTCGCGCGCCGCGCCCTGGCGGGTGTCGAGGCGGGCGGTCTGGGTACCGAGGCCATGTGCTGGCGGCGCACCTTGGCCATCGCCACGCCGACTGGTCTGCATGCGGGCGCTTTGGCTGTGCGACTGATGCCCGAGCGCCACGAAGCCTGGCTGCAGGTCGACAGCGGCTTGGAGGCGTTGCTGCCCGAGGTGATTCGCCGTTGCCGCGCCGCTTTCGATTTAGAGGCTGACCCGGCAAGCATCGACCCACCCTTGCAAGCGCAGGGGCTGCCTGGCCCGCCCGGCGTGCGCATCGCAGGCTGCTTCGATGGCTTCGAATTGGCGGTGCGTGCGGTGCTGGGCCAGCAAGTGAGCCTGACCCAGGCCACGCGTTTGGCGCAGCGCCTAACCGATGCCTTTGGCCAACCCTTGGCCACGCCTTGGCCCGACTTGAACCGCTTGTTCCCCAGTGCGCATGACCTGCTGGCAGCAGGTGATGCGCTGGCGCCAAGCTTGGGCGAGATGGGCGTGCTGCGCAGCCGACAAAACGCCATCTTGGCGCTGGCACGGGCCGTGGCTGATGGCTCGCTCGACTTGAATCAGGGGCACGACCAAGCGCAAACCTTGGCTGCCCTGCTGGACCTGCCCGGCATCGGTCCCTGGACGGCTGACTACATTGGCTTGCGCGCCCTTGGCCACACCGACCTCTGGCCCCAAGGCGACGCTGCTTTGCGCCAGTACCTGCGTGGTGTGCCGGAGCAACCGCGCCAGCCTGTTGATCCCGCAGGCGGCGACGCTTGCATTCAAGCACCAGACCTGTTGATGAAGTCCTGCGCACCTTGGCGCAGTTACGCGGCGATGCGCGTCTGGCAACACGCTGAAAGCCCGCGCCAAGCGCCGTCGAAACCCCAGAGGTCAACATGAAGCCAACTCCTGCAGAAACAAGCACAGCAACACCCCGCGAAGCGCCCACTGCGGCCCTTGCCCGCGCCCGGCCCGAAGCGTGGTGTTCGGTCGAGTCGCCTTTGGGTGAGATGTGGTTGGCAGCCACTGAGCGCGGCTTGACTGGCCTGTGGTTCGTTGGACAGCGCCACGGCCCCACGCCTGCCGACACAGCGAGCTGGCCAGCACCCGTGCAGCCCGAAGAGCCCGGGTTCAAGCCCAAGCCCATGCTGCCGGCAGCGCAGGCCGTTCTGCGCGAAGCCCAACAACAGTTGCAGCACTACTGGACCGAAGCCCGACCCTTTGACGCGCCACGCTTGCCAATCGACTGGCGCCAGGGCACGGCCTTTCAGCGCCAAGTCTGGCAGGCGCTGCTGGGCATCGAGCAGGGCCAAACCTGCAGCTACGGTGAACTGGCCAGCCGGCTGGGCCAACCCCAAGCGGCACGGGCCGTGGGCGCAGCCGTGGGCCGCAACCCCTGGAGCCTGTTGGTGCCCTGCCACCGCGTGCTGGGACAAGGCGGCGCACTCACGGGTTATGCGGGCGGCGTGGAACGCAAGCGCTGGCTGCTGCGACACGAGCGCAGCGTGCAAGCGCCCTCACCCCAGACAGACGCAGTTCATGCGACCGCAGCTTCGACTGCCCTGGCCCCGAAACCAGCAGCCATGCTCGGCGGGGTGTTGGCATGAGCACTCCACCAGCGTCAGCTTCGCCTGTTGCAGCACCGGCGTCCCGCGCCTGGTTGTTCGACTTTGTGCTGCTGGCTGCCCTTTGGGGCTCATCCTTTCTGTTCATGCGCTTGGCCATTGTGGAAGTGGGCGTGTGGGCCACCGCCGGGCTGCGAGTGGCGATTGCCGCTGCGGTGCTAGGCCCGTTGGTGCTGGCGCGGGGCTTGGGGCCACGCCTGCTTCAACACTGGCGTCCTTCGCTGTTGATGGGCGCATTGAACTCGGCCATTCCCTTTGCTTGCTTTTGCTGGGCGCTGCAGTCCATCAGCACCGGCCTGTCGGCCATCTTGAATGCCACGGTGCCGCTGTTCGGCGCGGTCATCGCGTGGTTTTGGTTGCGCTCACCGCTGGATGCCTCTCGCGTGGTGGGCTTGGTGGTGGGCTTCGCGGGTGTGGCTTTGCTGGCCTCGGGCAAAGCCAGCTTTGTGCCAGACGCCTCCGGTCTGTCTTCTGGGCTGGCGGTACTGGCCTGCCTGCTGGCCTGTGTGTGTTACGGCTTGTCGGCCAGCCTGACCAAGGTGGTCATGGCTGATGTGCCGCCTTTGGTCACCGCTGGCGGCAGCCAACTGAGCGCTGCTGTCTTGCTGGCGCCCGCTGTCTGGCTGAGCTGGCCTGGCGCCTGGCCCAGCTGGCGCGCGGTGGGCGCTTTGCTGGCGGTGGGTGTTTTGTGTACGGCGCTGGCCTACGTGCTGTACTTCCGGTTGTTACAGCGCGCCGGCCCGACGCGCACGCTGGCGGTCACGTTTGTGGTGCCGGTGTTTGCCATGGTCTACGGCGCCTTGTTGCTCGACGAAGCAGTCACGGCCTGGATGCTGTTGTGCGGCAGCGTGATCGCCTGCGGAACGGCTTTGTCCACGGGTTTGGTGCGCTTGCCCCGCTGGGCGGGGTTGCGGTCTTAGGCCAGCCCGGTTAGATTGCCCAACTATGTACGGTGCCATGTCCATTGCGCAAAGCGGCTTAAAGGCTGCGCAACTGCGGCTGGACGCCGCAGCCAGCAATGTGGCCAACCTACAAACGGCGGACTATCGCCGCCGCGAGGTGGTGGCCACTGAACAGCCAACGACTGGCGGCGGCTCGGGCGGTGGCTTAGGCAATGGCGTACAAGCCGAAGTGCGTCGAGTAGACGCAGTTGGCGCTGACTTGGCAGCCGACTTCGTGGCACAGAAAACAGCCGCCCTGGCCTACAGCGCTAACTTGCGGGTCATCAGCACCAGCGCGCGGATGCTGGGTAGCTTGCTCGACGAGCGCGCCTGAAGCGGCACGTCAAAGGCCGCAGGGTCTGTGCTGCTGTCACGGGCCATTCACCAACGCGGGCCATGCTTGGCCCATGCCAGAACGCAGCACTCGCTCACACGCCCAGCCTTTGTTGGTGCAGGATTTAGAAGCCACGGTGCAGCGCTTTTCTCAGGCGTTCAACCTGAGATTTCATGCTTTTTCCTTTACCTCGGAAGCTGGCTCGGCAAGACCGGGGTTTCTTTGCAGACACCTGACACGCGGCATTCAGCCTGTGGTGCTGCTGCAGGCCCTGCCGCATGAAGAACGGCACCCGCTGGACCTCACTGTCCTGCACCCCAGCCCGAACCTGGCTTTGCATCAAGCCTTGGCCTCGGGCTTTTTGCCGGTGATGAGGCCGCGTCCAACGGGTCGAACCTCGGAGAGCGAAGTGACCAGCGTTCGTGACCCCGACAACCACCTGATGGTGGATATCGAAGCAGCCTTCGATGTCTCCGCCCACCATTTGCCCTGACCGCCCATCGACCTCAAACCACTTGGCAGCCCAAGTGCCCCAAACCTTCAATCTGGGCCAAGAGCACATCGCCCCGCTGCACCGGGCCCACGCCTGCTGGCGTGCCGGTGAAGATCAAGTCGCCGGGTGCCAGCTCGAAGTAGCCGGACAGATAAGCCAGCATGTCGGCGGTCTTCCAAATGAGTTGGTTCAGGTTGCCTTGCTGGCGCAGCTGCCCGTTGACTTGCAGGCTGATGGGACCCTCGGCCAGGTGCCCGACTTGTTCCGCCAGGCTGATGGGGCCGCAGGGCGCTGAGGCCTCGAAGGCCTTGCCCACTTCCCACGGCCGGCCGGCTTTCTTGGCCTCGCCTTGCAAGTCGCGCCGGGTCATGTCCAAGCCGATGGCGTAGCCAAACACATGCGACAGCGCCTGCTCTGGCGTGATGTCACGCCCACCCCGGTGCAGCGCCACCACCAGCTCCACCTCGTGGTGCACATCGGAGGACTGCGAGGGATAAGGAAACTGCCCGTCGCTGCGCAGGTTGTCCGGGTTCTTCTGAAAGAAAAAAGGCGCTTCCTTGCTCGGGTCGTGCCCCATCTCGATGGCGTGGTCCGCGTAGTTACGGCCCACGCAGTAAATGCGGCGCACGGGAAACAGTTGCTCAGAGCCGGCGATGGGCAAACTAACGACAGGGGCTGGGGGGAAGACATAGGTCATGGCAGACAGCAGGGGGTTGGACGACAGGCTGGAAGTTTGCCTCAGCGCGACCGCTTTGAATCTGCAAAGAAACTCACTACCCCGCCGCCGCTGACCGATAGCTGGACTGGACCCTGGGCTGAGCCCAAAAAATCCGTCGGGCCAGATAGGGGTATGCAAGGATGATCGACACCGTCATTCGCTAGGTCACCCAACCTCGCGTGTCAGACACCGTCAACCAATGGACGTCCTTGAACCATCGAACGAGTCGTCCAATCGCCGCCAACTTCCGCAGCCTTACTTAACGATGGTCAGCTCGTCGTGGATGGCATGCACGCCTTCAGCAGCGCGGGCGACCTTGATGGCTTCATCCACCTGTGCCTGGTTGGCCAATGTGCCCGTCAGGCGCACGTCTCCCTTGGTCGTGACGACCGTGATGTCAGCGCTCTTGAGCGACTCGGCTTTCAGCAAAGCCGTCTTGACATGCTCTGTCACGTCGGCGTCTGAAACGTTGTTTCCGGCAGCGGCTGTGGGTGTGCTTGACATGGCAGGTTCTGGCGGCTTGGTGCAGCCGATGACGAAGATGCTCAAAGACAGCACAGCTGCGCTGACAGCCAAATGAAAAAGACGGTTCATGGTTTTTTGCCCCTTCAAAGACGAGTCACTGGACAGCAACTAGAGCCTCACAGTCGACGCTCTGACGAGCCGCGTCGGTGCGGTGGCGATCATTGAAGCAGCCGCTGGAGAAGCCAAGCCAGCCTGTGAACCGAGCTTCAGAACAAAACCCCAGTCGGGTGACCGAACTGGGGTTCTGTTGAGTGACAGGCGATTGCCAGACGAGCGGCAGACAAAGGGGTGATCGCCCCGGGCCGCTGGACACGACCCGCCGTCAGGTCAGGAGCTCACGTCAGGAGCTCACATGTGATCAATCATCACCTGCCCAAAGCCGGAGCAACTCACCTGCGTGGCGCCTTCCATCAAGCGGGCGAAGTCGTAGGTGACTTTCTTGCTGAGGATGGACTTTTCCATGGAGCTGATGATGAGGTCTGCGGCTGCTGTCCAGCCGATGTGGCGCAGCATCATTTCTGCCGAGAGGATTTCAGAGCCTGGGTTGACATAGTCCTTGCCGGCGTACTTCGGGGCGGTGCCGTGGGTGGCTTCGAACATGGCGATGGAGTCGCTCAGGTTCGCGCCGGGGGCGATGCCGATGCCGCCCACTTGCGCGGCCAGTGCGTCGGACACGTAGTCGCCATTGAGGTTGAGCGTGGCGATGACGGAGTACTCGGCCGGGCGCAACAGAATTTGCTGCAGGAAAGCATCGGCAATGGAGTCTTTGATGATGATGTTGCGACCGGTCTTGGGGTTCTTGAATTGGCACCATGGGCCGCCGTCAATCGGCTCTGCACCGAACTCGCGCTGTGCCAACGCGTAAGACCAGTCACGAAAGCCACCTTCGGTGTATTTCATGATGTTGCCCTTGTGCACGATGGTCACGCTGGGCTTGTCGTTGTCCACCGCGTACTGAATGGCCTTGCGCACCAAGCGCTCGGTGCCTTCAATCGACACGGGCTTGATGCCAATGCCGGAGGTGTTGGGGAAGCGGATTTTCTTGACGCCCATTTCATCGATGAGGAACTTGATGAGCTTCTTGGCTTTGTCGCTTTGCGCTTCGTACTCGATGCCGGCGTAGATGTCTTCCGAGTTCTCGCGGAAGATCACCATGTGGGTTTTTTCTGGCTCTTTCAGCGGCGATGGCACGCCCTTGAAATACTGCACCGGGCGCAGGCAAACGTAGAGGTCGAGCTCTTGGCGCAAGGCGACGTTGAGGGAGCGGATGCCGCCGCCGACTGGCGTGGTGAGCGGGCCTTTGATGGACACCGGGTACTCGCGCACGGCGTGCAGGGTTTCTTCGGGTAGCCACACATCAGGGCCGTAGACGCGGGTGGCTTTCTCACCGGCGTACACCTCCATCCAGTGGATTTTTTTCTTGCCGCCATAAGCCTTGGCCACAGCAGCGTCGACCACCTTGAGCATCACCGGCGTGATGTCCAAACCGGTACCGTCACCTTCGATGTAGGGAATGATGGGCTCGTCGGGGACGTTGAGCGAGAAGTCGGCGTTGACCGTGATCTTGGCACCGGCGGCCGGGATTTTGATGTGCTGGTACATGCGGGCGTCCTGTCTGGGAGCTAGAGAAGAAAAGACCGATAAAGGCCGAATGGAGACCGGGTACAAACGAGCCACACACCGCAGCGGCGCCGGCCCAAGCCCCATGGATTCTAGTGGGAGCTCTCTAGCGCCAAAGGCCAGCCAGCGGCACCGAGCAGGCTTCACACCACACGGGTTAGCACCCAGAGGAAACCCTATGACGCAGCGTCGTTCAGTTCTTCAAACCCTCGCACTCAGCACTTGGGTGGCCTGGGCCCAGCAAGCCATTGCAGCTGGCCAAGCACCCATGCCGCCGGGCTTGCGCCGCTTGCGCGGCGAGGTGCAGATCAACGGCTTGGCAGCGCGCGAAGGTCAAGTGGTGCTGCCCGGTGACACCTTGAGCACAGGGCCGCAAAGCGAGGTGATTGTGGTCATGGGGGCCAACGCATTTTTGGTGCGCGACAACACGCGCCTCGCGTGGTTGGCAGACATTGCCACCGGCGTGCTGCGCGTGCTTTCAGGGCGGGTGTTGGCGGTGTTCGGGCCGGGCGCGCAACGCATCGAGACGCCCACCGCCACCATCGGCATCAGGGGCACGGGCTGCTACATCGAAAGCGAGTCTGAGCAGATCTACTTCTGTCTGTGCTACGGCAGCGCCGACATCGTTCCGCTGGCCGACCCAGCCCAAGCCGTTTCACTGACCACGCGCTACCACGACAAGCCCTTCACCATCAGCAGGCAGATGGGCGCACCGCTCATGCAAACAGCCGCCGTGATCAACCACACCGACTTGGAGTTGACGCTGCTAGAAGCCGCTGTTGGCCGCAGACCGCCGTTTGCAGGGCAGCCCAGCCGGTATTGAAGTGGGCGTGTCGTGAGCACTGCGGGTGGCGCCGTGGCCAGCGCAGGCTGTAGGCGCGTTAGCCCAGATCGAGGCGCGCCAGAAACCACGCCAAAAGCGTGATGCCGCCTACCACTGCCGTGAAGACAAAAATGCCAATGCCATACCACTTGGCCAGCGTGTTTCTCGTTGTTTGAATGGGTGTCTGGGTCATGGGTACTGCTTCGATGGTGGTGCGAACCCGCGGGGTGCGGGCTGCCAAGGGGACAGAAATGGGTGCCGCTGGATTGTCTTTACCAACAATGCTTGGCGTTGGTTGAGGGACATGTTCACAGGGCGGCAGGCTGCTGGGGCGCATTTGTCAACGCTGGCGTCTTTTCATGCGAGCGCTCTTGCTGGTGCGAACGAAGAAATCATCGGGTTTGGTTTTCACCCAAGCGACGAACTCTTGGAGTTGCGGGTGTTGCAGCAGCGCATCCACGCTGGCGTACTTCCGTGCCAATTCGGTCTCGGTCAGCAGCGCGTGAATTTGCCGATGGCAAATGCGGTGCATGAATTGCGTTTCTCGGCCTCCTTTGCTTTTCGGGACCAAGTGATGCCGGTCCTGCTGCGCGGGCGGTATGGGCCGCTCGCACAGCGGACACACCACAGCGCTTGGCTCGCTCACGGTTTCAGGGTCAACCAAATCTCGTTGCGGCGCAGAAACCAAGGCGTCATTGGCCCGTTGTAGCGCGCCAGCACCGGCTGGCCTTGGGTAGCGATTCCGGCCGCAGCCAAAGCCGACTGCAACTGGGCCAGGTGCTCGTCAAAGTTGGCCTGCGACCAAGTACCGCTGTAACGGATGACGGCTCGCGACACAGCGGGTTCCTCGCGCAGCCGCACGCGCGCATCGAGCGGCTCGGGTGCGGTGGCGAGCGTGACGCTCTTGGGCAACACAAACTGCACCCTGGTCCCGCCGGTCACGGCGTCTTGCGTGACCGGTGCGGTCATCGCCAGCTTCACGGGATCGGCACTTTGCGTGACCGGTGCGGTCATCTCCAACTTTCGCTCGCCCTTGTTTTTGCCAAAGATGTATCCGGCCAAAATCGGGAAGGCCAGCGAGCCCGCCTCGGACGCGGGTGCGTTCAACACCACCTCGGCGACCACGTAAGGCGCGTAGCGACGCAGCTCAGTCTGGTCGTCCAAGCGCTTCATGACTTCGTAGCTGGGTTCTTCGATGGCCATGGTGGTGGATGCCGTTGCGGCAAGCAACAAAGCAGCTAACA
This sequence comes from Comamonadaceae bacterium, assembly GCA_027483665.1. Lineage (GTDB taxonomy): Bacteria > Pseudomonadota > Gammaproteobacteria > Burkholderiales > Burkholderiaceae_C > JAIXUC01. Next base: position 78,646 of record JAIXUC010000008.1, read on the forward strand.
GTTTTTGCATGGGTTGCAGCTTACGGGCACGGCGCAACCCACAGCATTTAGGGGTCTTGCGCGCCAGATGCGCCTCAGGCGGCTGCAGGTAATCGCAGACGCGCACTGAGCCCGCCTGTGTCGCTGGTGTCGAGGATGAGTGCGCCGCCGTAGAGCGCGGCCAGTTCCACGACGATGGCCAGGCCCAGCCCGCTACCCGCAGTCGATTCGTCGAGCCTTACCCCGCGCTGCAACACCCGGGCGCGGTGCGCTGGCGCAATGCCTGGACCGTCGTCGTCCACCACGATGTGCAGTTGGCTGCCCTCACGGATTGCGCTCACGCGCACCCCGCTGCGCGCGCTGCGGCAGGCGTTGTCCAGCAGGTTGCCCAGCATTTCCTGCAAGTCTTGCTCTTCGCCAGCAAAGGCGCAGCCTGGCGGAACTTCAGTTGCCACCAAACTCAGGGCACGCTCGGCATAGAGCTTGCCCATCAACCGCAGCAGGCCCGCCAGCAAAGGCTCCAGCGGCGTGCGTTGACCAGGCAGGCCTTGCGATGCGGCCGCGCGGGCGCGCGCCAGATGCCACTGAATGTGGCGCTGCGCCACCTGCACCTGCTCGGCCACCAGTTGCGCCGGCACGCCAGCAGCAGGGGCTTGCAATGCATCAGCCGGTGCATCACGCGCCCCCTGTGCAGCTGCATTGCCGAGCACGGCCAGCGGCGTCTTGAGGGCGTGTGCCAGATTGCCCGCCTGGGTGCGGGCACGAGCGACGACCTCGGCATTGCGCTCCAGCACGCCGTTGAAGTCGTCAATCAGCGGTTGCACTTCAGACGGAAACTGGCCGCCCAGACGCGCCTTGCGCCCCTCGCGTACCTGCTGCAGCTCGCGTTGCATGGCCCTCAAAGGCGCCAGCCCCACGGCCACCTGTGCGAGTGCGGCCAGTGCCAGCAACAGGCCCAGTCCCACCAGCGACGCGGCGAGCAAGCCGTTGAAGTTTTCGGCTGCCTGGAGCGCCTCGCGCGTGTCGGCTGCCATCATCAGCCGCCAGCGCACCCCGGGCTGCTCGGCCATGCTGATCGAACGCTCAACCACGCGCAGCGCCTCGCCCTGCGGTCCCGTGCTGTCGTGGCTGTGCAGCGCGCCATCTTGAAGTGCATCGGCTTGCAGGCGCAGTTCTGCATCCCACAACGAGCGCGAGCGAAGCACGCCCTTGCGGGTCAGACCGTCGACGCTCATCTGGTCGAGCTGCCAGTACAAGCCGGAGTACGGCTTGTCCAGCCGCGGGTCGGAGAGGCTGCGCGGGTCAAGCAGGGCTTGGCCCTGCGCGTCAACGCTTAGCCTCGCGGTCAACTGGTCGAGCTGCAACACCAGCGCGGCGTCGAACTGGCGCATGACATGGTCGCGGAACAAGCCGCCCAGCCAGGCATGCGCGCCGACCAGCGCCATGACCAGCGTGACCAGGGTGGCGCCCAGAAGCCGCAAGCGCAGCGAACCCGTGGTGGCGCTGGCTGGCTTCGAGTTGGCCATCACGGTGCTACCAGCCGGTAGCCCAAACCACGCACGGTCTCGATCAGCTCGGGCGGCAGCTTTTTACGCAGGCGGCCGACAAACACCTCGATGGTGTTGGAGTCCCGGTCGAAGTCCTGGGAGTAAATGTGCTCCGTGAGTTCGGTGCGCGAGACCACCGCACCGGGGCGGTGCATGAGGTAGTCGAGAACCTTGTATTCGTGGCTGGTGAGCGCGATGGTCTGGCCTCCCAGGCTGACACGGCCACTGCGCGTGTCCAGCGTCAGAGCACCGCACACCAGCACCGGCGAGGCCAAGCCGCTGGCGCGGCGAATGAGCCCGCGCAGCCGGGCCAACAGCTCTTCCATGTGGAAGGGTTTGGTCAGGTCGTCATCGGCACCCGCGTCAATGCCTGCCACTTTCTCGCTCCAGTTGTCGCGTGCCGTCAAGATCATCACCGGCATGAGGTGGCCAGCATCGCGCCAACGCTTGAGCACAGTCAGGCCGTCGATGACCGGTAGCCCTAAGTCGAGGACAACAGCGTCGAACGCGCCGCTCGTCCCCAGGTGATGTGCGTCGCGCCCGTTGTCAGCTTCGTCCACGGCGTAACCGGCCTCCACCAAGCCGGCTCTCAACTGCTCACGCAACTGGGGTTCGTCTTCGACGATCAGGACACGCATCGCTCGGGTTTTTCAGGGCTTGCTGCGTGGCTCACGGTCTTGATTTCGGTCACGTCGCTTGAGCACCTCGCCGCTGCGGGCGTCGAGTTCGAGCTTGACCAAACGGCCACCGCTTTGCAGCAGCTTGACCTCGTAGACCCATTGCCCATGCTCGCGCTCAAGCTCCAGCTCGAGCACTTGGCCTGGGTGTTCGCGCTCCAGCCGAGCCAGCACCGCTTTCAAAGGAAGCACCTCGCCGGCTTGCACCGCATCGCGGGCGCGGTCCTGGTCGCTGTCTGCCCAGACATCCGTGGCGACCAAGCCAGTCAACAGGCACAAGGCGAGCACTGCGGCACGGACGGGGACAGGTGAGCTTGGGCTGGACACGACTCAGATTGTCACGTCGCGGTTCTGAACGCCAGATGAACAGCCGCTTCAGGCGACGTTCAAGCGCGCTTGCTCAGACTTCACCCATCGCCATCGCAGACGACATGCCACCACCCCATATTGATCGGAGCACGCCCCCTTATGAAACACATCAGAACTGCGCTGTTGTTGATAGCCACTCTGGGCCTCAGCCTCGCTGGCAGCGCCCAGGCCAACGACACCTCACCGACCGCCCAACTGGCGCACTGGAGTGCCCAGGCTGGCAGCCCCGGCAGACCTGAGCGCGGTCAGAGCTTTTTCAACACCCGGCAGGGCGGCGAATGGTCCTGTGCCTCGTGCCACGGCACGCCGCCGACCAAAGAAGGCAAGCACGCCAGCACCGGCAAGCCGATCGCGCCGCTGGCACCAGCCTTCAACCCAAAAGCCTTCACAGACACCGCCAAGGTCGACAAGTGGTTTCGGCGCAACTGCAACGACGTGCTCAAACGCGAATGCAGTGCCAGCGAAAAGGCCGATGTGCTGGCCTACCTGGTTGGCCTGAAGTGACCACAGCCCTGTTCACTGAAACCCTCTGGAGCACCGCCATGAACCCCGCACCCACCGCCCTTCGCCTCCTCTTGGCCTTAAGTGCCAGCCTCGGCGCTATGTCTCACGCCCAGGCCGACAGCGGCCGCCTGATGCCACGCGATGTGCCCGCGGCTTACGCCCAAGAGTGCGCGGCCTGCCACACCGCGTACGCGCCGGGCATGCTGCCCGCACGCTCTTGGCAGCGCATCATGTCCACGCTCGGCAAGCACTACGGAACCGACGCCTCTTTGGACGCCGCCACCGTGCAACAGCTCAGCGGCTGGCTCCAAGCAAACGCCGGTACCTACCAGCGCGTGGCAGAAGCGCCGCCAGAAGACCGCATCACCCGATCGGCTTGGTTCGTGCGCAAGCATGACGAGATTGCAGCCCCCGTCTGGAAGCTTGCCAGCGTCAAAAGCGCTGCCAACTGCGCAGCCTGCCACAGCGGCGCCAACCAAGGCGACTTCGCCGAGCGCAGCCTGAAGTTGCCAGCAGGCCTGGAGCCGCGCCACAGCCGCCCCTGGAAAGACTAAGAGCAGCCCCAAGGAACACACCATGCAAGCTTCAACAACACTCGGCGGCACCAACGACGCTGCCCCAGCGGCCGCCACATCCGCATCCACGCCCACACCCCGCCGATTGCTGACCGATGCGCCCACGCGCATGTTCCACGGGTTGTTTGCTCTGAGCTTTCTAGGCGCCTACCTGACTGCCGATGGCGAGCACTTCCGGCTGCTGCACGTGACGCTGGGATACACCATGGCAGGCTTGTTGGTGTTTCGCGTGCTCTACGGCCTGTTCGGTCCGCGACATGCGCGGCTGAGCTTGCTGTGGCGCAAGCTCGCAGGTGCACCGGCATGGCTGCGCTCGGTGCGTGCTGCGCCATCGCTGTCCGCCATCAACTGGCGGGGGGCGCAGAACCTGCTCATGGCGCTGGCCATCGTCGCCCTGCTCTTCATGGTGGTGCCGCTCACCTTGAGCGGCTTCGGGACTTACCAAGAGTGGGGCGCTGCCATCGGTGGCGCTTTCGGTGGCGGTTTTGGTGGCGACGCGCTGGCCGAGCTGCACGGGTTCTTGGGTGAAGCCCTTTTGGTGGTGGTGCTCTTGCACGTGGGGCTGGTCGCAGCATTCAGCCTGCTGCGCCGCAAGAACCAAGCGGCCGTCATGTGGAGCGGCCGAGTCGACGGGCCGGGGCCCAGCTTGGTGAAGCACGAGCGCACATGGCTGGCTGCGCTGCTGTTGATCGCGGTGCTGTCCTATGGCGCTTGGGAGTGGCAGCAGTCCCCCAACGGGCTGATGTCCGTTCGATCATTCAGCGGCGCCATCGCGGGCGATGACAGCGGCCAAGACGACGATTGACGATCGTCAATCGGCTCGGCAAGCGCTCCGGTTCAGGCCGCTTTCTTCACATACGCGCTGCACCACCCTTTGCTCGACACCGACTTGCCCGGAAAGATCGCGCAAGGCCCAGCTGTATCGGCGGGCTTACCAGCGTAGATCTGGCAGTTGCCACACATCTGGGAGGCGACATGTTTCGGATACTTCTTGGCGTCAGCCTTGCTGGAGTCTGCAACGTAGCCCAAAGACAGGGCCTGTGCGTCTTTTTCGTTAACCAGGGCAGCCTGCGCTCGGGCAGCACCAACGGCCATCAGAGCCGTGGTGCAAGCCAAGGTTTGAAGCACGAAAACGCGACGGTTGGAATGGTTCATAGCGGCCCTTGTTGGTGAACAAAACAAGCGGTCGATGCTAGCGGTCCGATTCTTAAGGCTGGCTTAAGGGATGTGAATTGGGCGTAAAAAGAGCGGAACGTTCGCGCTCAATACCGCACCGACGAATGCCGGCATGGAACAGGGACACTGTGGAGACACTCAACGATGGCAGAAAAGGAAAAAGGCCCGAACGTCACCGTTCAGGCCTTTTCTTAACTCGTTGAATTTCAACAGAATTTTTGGCGGAGTGGACGGGACTCGAACCCGCGACCCCCGGCGTGACAGGCCGGTATTCTAACCAACTGAACTACCACTCCGCGTGGGCGTTGCTACGGTCTTTGCAGACCCAAGTGCAACACAACTTGGCGACCCTACGGGGATTCGAACCCCGGTACTCACCGTGAAAGGGTGATGTCCTAGGCCTCTAGACGATAGGGTCAAAACCTGGAACTGAACTCGACACAAATAGTGGTGGAGGTAAACGGGATCGAACCGATGACCTCTTGCATGCCATGCAAGCGCTCTCCCAGCTGAGCTATACCCCCGCGCCGCGTCGAGCCTCGAAGTATAGCCAGAAAACTAAGCTGCCCGAAGGCGCCGAAGCACCAAATCACGACCAGCCAACTCCAGCACGGCATCCAGCGAAGGGGTCTGTGCAGTACCCAGGACGAGCACGCGAACGGGCATCGCCAATTGGGGCATCTTCAGGCCGTGCGTTGCAAGCGCCGCTTTAATGGCGGCTCCAATTCCGGCCTTGTCCCATGGCGCGGTGCTGAGATGTTCGGCCAACGTGCTGATAGCTGGGCGAACAGCATCTGTGAGGTGTGCAGCCCTGTCTTCAGGGGAAGCATGTACGTCGGCATAAAAGCGTGCAACCCAATCGGCTAACGCCAGGGTGGTGTCGCAACGGTCCTTCAACAGGCCGCACAAACGGCTCAGGCGATCGTCGCCAACCAAGCCGCGCTGCGCCAACAAAGGGGTCAGCATCTCGGCCAAACGTTCGTCTGGACACGCCTTGAGGTGTTGCGCGTTCACCCAACGCAGCTTGGCTTCGTCAAACTGGGCCGCGCTGCGACCGAGGTGGTCTAGGTCAAACCACTGCAGAAACTGTTCGCGCGAAAAAATCTCGTCATCGCCATGGCTCCAGCCGAGGCGCGCCAGGTAGTTCACCATGGCTTCGGGCAGATAGCCCTCATCGCGGTACTGCGTGACTGGCTTGGCGCCGTTGCGTTTGCTGAGCTTTTCGCCCTGCTCGTTGAGCACGGTGGGCAGGTGGGCGTAAACCGGGGGCTCTTGGCCCAAAGCACGAAAAATGTGGATTTGCCGGGGCGTGTTGTTGACGTGGTCATCGCCGCGAATAACGTGCGTGATGCGCATGTCGATGTCGTCCACCACGACGCAAAAGTTGTAGGTGGGCGTGCCGTCGGGTCGGGCAATGACCAGATCGTCCAGCTCTGCGTTGCTCACCTCGACCCGGCCTTTGACCCGGTCTTCCCACACCACGCTGCCTTCCAGCGGCGTGCGAAATCGCAGCACAGGCGCCACGCCTTGGGGCACCGGCGGCAAGGTTTTGCCGGGTTCTGGGCGCCACGTGCCGTCATAGCGCGGCTTTTGTTTGGCCTGCATCTGCTGCTCGCGCAGCGCGTCAAGCTCGGCCACGCTCATGTAGCAGGGGTAGACCTGACCCGCAGCCTTCAACTCTTCCAACACAGCCCTGTAACGATCCATGCGCTGCATCTGGAAGAACGGGCCTTCGTCGGGGTGCAAGCCCAGCCAAGCCATGCCTTCGATGATGACGTCCACCGCTGCTTGCGAAGAACGCTCCACATCGGTGTCTTCGATGCGCAAGATGAAGTCGCCGCCTTGAGAGCGGGCGAAAGCCCACGGGTACAACGCAGAGCGAATATTCCCCAGGTGAATGAAGCCGGTGGGCGATGGTGCAAATCGGGTGCGGACTCGGGTGTTCATGGGTGCATTCAAAGCCGGGGGTTCACAAGGCGCACAAAGCCTGTTGAAGGTCACCGCGCAGATCGTCCAAGTGTTCGAGGCCAACGGCCACACGCACCAAACCTTGCGTGATGCCGGCCGCTTGCCGCTGTGCCTCGGTGAGCCTGCCATGCGAGGTGCTGGCTGGGTGGGCCGCCAGAGTTTTGGTATCACCCAAGTTAGTACACAGCGACAACAGTTGCAAACGGTCGAGCACAGCAAAGGCCCGAGCGCGCGCCTGCTCTGGTGCATCACCACCGACGTCGAACGACAACACAGCACCACCCTGCCCGCTTTGCTGGGCCATGGCGAGTTGGTGCTGAGGATGGCTTGCAAGCCCAGGGTGGTGAACAGCGCAGACGGCTGGCTGCGCCTGCAGCCAATGAGCCAGCGCCAAGGCCTGGGCAGACTGCGCCTGCATGCGGATCTGCAAGGTCTCCAGTCCCTTGAGCACCACCCAGGCGTTGAACGGTGCCAGCGTCATGCCAGCACTCTTGAGCACCGGCAAAAACTTCTCGCGCACGAGTGCTTCGCTGGCACACAAAGCACCCGCCATGACGCGCCCCTGACCGTCGAGGTACTTGGTGCCCGAGTGCATGACGATGTCTGCGCCGAAGGCTACAGGCCTCTGCAGCGCTGGGGTGGCAAAACAGTTGTCCACCGCCAAGAGTGCGCCGTGTTGACGCGCCAGATCGGCCAGCGCAGCGATGTCGCACACCTCGGTCAAGGGGTTGGTGGGCGTTTCTGCAAACAGCAAACGGGTGTTGGGCGCGATGGCTGCTTGCCACTCGGACAGCTTGTCTTGCGCCACGAAACTCGACTGAACGCCAAAGCGTGCCAAGTCCGAGCCAATGAGCTTGATGGTCGATCCAAACATGGAGCGCGAACACACGATGTGGTCGCCCGCCTGCAACAAGCCCATGCACATCATCAAGATGGCCGACATGCCAGAGGCTGTGCCAATGGCTGCCTGGGTGCCTTCCATGGCGGCTAGCCGCTGCTCAAAGCTGGCGACCGTGGGGTTGCCGTAGCGGCCATAGGTGAACCCGTCTTCTTCGCCCGAGAAACGCTTGGCTGCCAGCTCCGCGCTGGGCTGCACGTAGCCGCTGGTGAGGTAGAGCGCTTCCGAGTTCTCGCCAAAGGGGCTGCGCTCCACGGCCTGCCGGACGGCCAGCGTGTCGGGGTGCCATGCGGGGCTTTTATCGCCGGGTCTTGGGGGGTCTTGGGGGTTCATGGTGGTCATCCAGCGGAACAGGCGGTGTCGTTTGGTCGCTGCAAGCCAGGCCACTCAGGCCGACGGGTTGGGCAGGGCCAGGCGCGAAGCATCTTCATCTCCCTCCTGAGCAGCAGGGCGACCGGCTTGCAGGTGCGCGATATCCGCTTGCGTGATGTCGCCCGTGACGTACACCCCATCGAAGCACGAGGCGTCAAACCCGAGCAACGGCGCACCTGCCGATGGAACGCGCGCCGCCTTTCGTACAGCCCGCAACATGCCCTCGACGTCTTGGTAGATCAGCGCATCGCAGCCAATGACCTGACGAATTTCATCGACTGTGCGGCCGTGGGCGACCAACTCGTCACGGGTGGGCATGTCGATGCCGTAGACATTGGGGTAGCGCACGGGGGGCGCGGCGCTGGCCAGAAATACCTTGCGTGCTCCAGCATCACGTGCCATTTGCACAATCTCGCGGCTGGTGGTGCCACGCACGATGGAGTCATCGACCAACAGCACATTGCGGCCACGAAACTCACTGGCAATGACACTGAGTTTTTGCCGCACGGACTTCTTGCGCACGGCTTGCCCCGGCATGATGAAGGTGCGCCCGACGTAGCGGTTTTTCACAAAACCCTCGCGGTAGGGCAAGCCCAGTAGCTGCGCGAGCTGCATGGCACTGGGCCTGCTGGACTCGGGAATCGGGATGACCACATCGATCTCGCTGGGCGGCACCGTTGATATGACGCGTTTGGCCAAGGTCTCGCCCAAGTTAAGACGAGCTTGGTAGACCGACATGCCATCCATTTCTGAGTCGGGCCTGGCGAGGTACACAAACTCAAAAATGCAGGGGTTGAGCGCAGGAGCTTTTGCGCACTGCTGCGCATGCGCTTGGCCCTGCAGATCGACGAAAACTGCTTCGCCAGGCAGCACATCGCGCACAAAGCGGTGCCCAGTGCCTTCGAGTGCCACCGATTCGCTGGCCAACATGATTTGCCCGTCCGCTTCCGCGCGCCCCATGCACAGCGGCCGAATGCCAAACGGGTCGCGAAAGGCCAACAGGCCATGGCCCGCAATGAGCGCGATCACAGCGTAAGAGCCACGCACGCGCTGGTGCACGCGCGACACAGCCGCAAAGACGTCTTGCGGCTTGAGCGGCAGACCACGCGTCGCCACTTCCAGCTCGTGCGCCAACACATTCAGAAGAACTTCAGAGTCGCTCTCGGTGTTGATGTGGCGATGGTCGGTATCGAACAACTCGCGCTTGAGCGCGTGTGCATTGGTGAGGTTGCCGTTGTGAACCAGCACCAGTCCAAAGGGAGCATTCACATAAAAAGGCTGGGCCTCTTCTTCGCTCCATGCGTTACCCGCCGTGGGGTAGCGCACTTGCCCCAAGCCGCAGTTGCCGGGCAAGGCGCGCATGTTGCGGGTGCGAAAAACGTCGCGCACCATGCCTTTGGCCTTGTGCATGAAAAACTTGTGATCCAGCTGGGTCACGATGCCAGCGGCGTCTTGCCCTCTGTGCTGCAACAACAGCAAGGCGTCGTAGATCAATTGATTGACCGGCGCTTGATTGACGATGCCGACGATTCCGCACATGGTGGCAATTTCCCGAGGTTCAGGCAGGCAGGTGGCGCGCCAGTGAAGGCGGTACCAGCGGGCGCAGTTGGTTGATGGTGTCGTCGAGCCATCCGGCCCCGACCGATTGCGTCCACAGCGGATCATCGTGCCACGGCGTCCAGCGCATCAACACAGCGACGAGCAACAGGACCAGCACACCACGCACCAAGCCGAACAACCAACCGAGCACACGGTCGATGGGCCGCAAGCCCACCTTTTCAACGGCCTTCTTGATCAACCAAGCCACCATACCGGCAAGAAACAAGGCTGCGACGAACACCAAAACAAAGCCGGCCGCGTAGCGCGCCATCGAGGGCATATCGCCCATCGGCAGTGCGGCTGCCACTGCAGGGGCTAGCCACTGGGCTGCGAGCAAAGCGAAGACCCAGCCCAGCAAGGACAGAACCTCATAAACCAACCCGCGCCAAGCACCTAAAAAAGCAGAGGCCACCAAAACGCCCAACAACACCCAGTCGAGTACTGCCATGGTCTGCTAGAGAAACAAGACCGCGCCGGTCAAGCCAAGCGCCTTGAGGCGTGCGGCCACTCGCTCGGCTTCAGCTTTGGTGGCCAGGGGCCCTACACGCACCCGGGTGCGCTTGCCCTCATCGGTGATGACCTCTTGCGTGTAAGTCTTCAGGCCAGCACGTTCCACTTTTTGCCTGACCTCGCGAACCTTGGCCTGGTCTGCAAATGCGCCGATCTGAACCACGTAGCGCCCGGTGGCGGGCAACGCAGCCAGCTTAAGCGACTTCGCGGCCGGTGTCGGTTGGCTGGGTGCAGATGCTTTGGCGCCGGGTGCTGGAGTCGCGTTGATTGCCGGGCTGGCTACCGGGCGGGCTGCCTGACTTGCCGGCGCAGCAGGTGGCTTGGCAGGCGCTGTGGCAGGCGGCTGTGCGGCGACAGAGCCCGTAGCCACTGGGCTCGGTGCTGCTGACGCACCAGGAGCAGAAGCTTGGGCGAGTGTGGGTCTAGGCGCGGATGCCGGTGCGGCCGATGCCGGTGCGGGATTGACCGCTGCCGCTACAGCCGGGCTGGCGGCGGGCTGGGATGGCGACTGGGGTAATAGCTGGGTCGTCGACCCGAGACTGGGCAGGGGCGCCATCTGCGTTTTGTCGGGCACCACGATGGGTACGTCTACAGCCACCGGCCGGGGCGCCGCGTCGAACACCATGGGGAACCCGACCACCGCGGCGGCCACCAAAATGGCAGCACCCAGCAAGCGCTGCCTGGCACGGCGGCGCATGGTCTCAACGCTGGGCGGTGCGGCCGGCTCGCGGTTTTTACCGCCAAACTTGAACAGGGCCATGGGGTTCAGGGAGTGAGGTGCTGCGCCTGGAGCCGGGGTATTCCGGCAAAGACCACGCCACCGACGGTGTAGAAGGAGCCGAAGACCACGATTCTATCTGCGGGGTCTGCCGCGGCGATGGCTGCAGACAGCGCAGCTGCGGGGTCTGCGTGGGTGCTGCTTGGGGCATTCGGCCTGAGCGCCAGGGCCTGCCAGCGCGCCTCAAGGTCTGCGGCCTTGGCAGCCCGCGGCGTGGGCAGATCGGTGAAGTACCAGAGGTCAATCACAGGCGCTATACGCTGCCACATGGCGGGCAATTCTTTGTCGGCCATGACGCCAAAAACGGCGTGTGTGCGGGGGTAGAAGCCCATCGCGTCGAGGTTGGCAGTCAGCGCGGCTACCGAGTGTGGGTTGTGCGCTACATCCAGCACCACGGTGGGCTGACCCGGAACGATCTGAAAGCGGCCCTGCAACTCCACCATCGCCAGCCCGTTTCGCACCGCTTGGGCAGTCACGGGCAAACGCTCACGAAGCGCTGTGAGTGCCGCCAAAACGCCTGCCGCATTCACCAGTTGGTTGGCACCGCGCAGGGCCGGGTAGGCCAGCCCGCTGTAGCGTCGCCCTCTGCCAGCCCAACCCCACTGCTGCGAGTCGCCCGCCACATTGAAGTCTTGGCCCACCAACCAAAGGTCAGCCCCCAGCGCCCGGGCATGCTCGACCACACTGCGCGGTGGCACCGGGTCGCTGACCACTGCAGGCTTGCCTGCACGCATGACGCCCGCCTTCTCGCGCCCGATGGACTCGCGGTCTGGACCCAAGTACTCCATGTGATCAAGGTCAATGCTCGTGATGAGCGCGCAGTCGGTATCGAATGCGTTGACCGCATCGAGCCGCCCACCCAGGCCAACCTCGAGGATGACCACATCCAGGTCGCTGGCAGCCAGCAGTCGCACGATGGCCAAGGTGGTGAACTCGAAGTAGGTGAGCGTGAGCGGCGGGCAGCCCTCACCCCCAAGCCGGGCATGCTCCACGGCTTCGAAATGCGGCACCAGTTCTTCGGCTTGCACCGCTTGCTGCCGAATGCGACAGCGCTCTTCGAAGTGCACCAAATGCGGCGATGTGTACAGACCCACGCGATAGCCTGCGTGCGACAAGATCGACTCCAACATCGCGCAGCTCGAGCCCTTGCCATTGGTGCCTGCTACCGTGAATACCGGCACCTTCAAGGCCAGACCCAGACGCTGGCGAAGCTCGTGAACGCGCTCCAGGCCCATGTCGATCTGAGCCGGGTGCAGTTGCTCGCAGTGCGCCAGCCATTCGGGAAGGGTCTTCATCACTCGTGTTGTTGGGTCGGGTTGCGGTGTTGGGTTTACAGCATCATTGTCTCGCAGCACTTTTTTGAGCCATGGCGCAGCCGATTGCACAAGCGCCGCTCATCCGCACTTCAATCCCCATGACACAAACCCTGATCCTCTACGGCATTCCCAACTGCGACACGGTGAAAGCCGCCCGTCTGTGGCTGCGCGGCCATGCCGTACCTCATGAATTTCATGACTTCAAGAAGCAAGGCGTTCCAACCCTCGAACTGGATCAGTGGCTTGAGCACCTGGGCTGGGAGCGCGTGCTTAATCGGCAAGGAACAACCTGGCGCTCACTGGACGAGGCCACGCGCAGTCGGGCGGTGGACGTTGCGGGCGTGCGCGGGCTTTTGCTGGCCCACCCGAGCTTGATCAAAAGACCCATCACCCGATGGCCTGATGGACAGCTCAGCCTCGGCTTCTTGGCCGCCGATTGGCAAGCCATGCTGGCCGCAGCAAGCACCTAAACTCGCCGCTTGGCGCTGCGCGCAGCCCCACGCATCGGCTATCACGGACTCCACTTCAAACCAGACAAGCACCATGAGCACCACAGAATTTCGCGGCGTGACTGTCGCCACGCAAGCCAGCGTTTATTTCGAGGGCCGCTGCATCAGCCATGGCATCACCTTGGCCGACGGAACGCGCAAGTCGGTGGGCGTCATCCTGCCGGGCACGCTCACCTTCAAGACTGGCACGCCAGAAATCATGGAATGTGTGGCCGGTCGCTGTGAGTACCAGTTGCTGGGCAACACGGAGTGGAAAAGCAGCGGTCCCGGAGAAGCTTTCAGCGTCCCCGGCGACAGCAGCTTCCAGATTCGAGTCACCGAGCCCTACCACTACATCTGCCATTTCGGCTGAGCACTTCCCATGGCCACCATCCTCCAACACCTTCCAGCCCAGCAAAAAGTGGGCATCGCCTTCTCCGGCGGCCTGGACACCAGCGCCGCGTTGTTGTGGATGAAGCAAAAAGGCGCCCTGCCTTACGCCTACACCGCCAACCTGGGGCAGCCCGACGAGCCCGACTACGAAGAGATCCCGCGCAAGGCCATGGCCTACGGTGCCGAGCAAGCGCGGCTGATCGACTGCCGCGCGCAGCTGGCACGCGAAGGCGTTGCGGCCTTGCAATGTGGCGCGTTTCACATCAGCACCGGCGGTGTGACGTACTTCAACACCACACCTCTGGGCCGCGCCGTCACCGGCACCATGCTGGTGGCGGCCATGAAGGAGGACGAAGTCAACATCTGGGGCGACGGCTCGACCTTCAAGGGCAACGACATCGAGCGCTTCTACCGCTACGGCTTGCTGACCAACCCCAGCTTGAAGATTTACAAGCCCTGGCTGGATCAAAGCTTCATCGACGAGTTGGGCGGCCGCGCTGAGATGAGCGCCTTCATGTCAGCGCACGGCTTTGGCTACAAGATGAGTGCCGAGAAGGCGTACAGCACCGACAGCAACATGCTGGGTGCCACGCACGAGGCCAAGGACCTGGAGCACCTCAACAGCAGCATCCGCATCGTCAACCCGATCATGGGCGTGCCTTTTTGGCGCGAAGACTGCGTGGTGAAGGCCGAAGAAGTGACCGTGCGCTTTGATCGGGGGCAGCCAGTCGCCATCAACGGCGAGGCTTTCACGAGCCTCGTGGACCTTTTCGTGAAGGCCAATGAGATTGGCGGCCGGCACGGCTTGGGCATGAGCGACCAGATCGAGAACCGCATCATCGAAGCGAAAAGCCGGGGCATCTACGAAGCGCCGGGCATGGCGCTGCTGTTCATCGCTTACGAGCGCTTGCTGACAGGCATTCACAACGAAGACACCATCGAGCAATACCGTATCAATGGCCTCAAGCTGGGCCGCCTGCTCTACCAAGGGCGCTGGTTCGACCCGCAGTCCATCATGCTGCGTGAAACCGCACAGCGCTGGGTGGCGCATGCCATCACCGGCGAGGTGACCATTGAGCTGCGCCGGGGCAACGATTACTCCATCCTCAACACAGAAAGCGCCAACCTGACCTACGCGCCAGAGCGCTTGAGCATGGAGAAGGTGGAAGACGCGCCCTTCACCCCGGCCGACCGCATCGGCCAGCTCACCATGCGCAATCTGGACATCTCAGACACGCGCGCCAAGTTGGGCATCTACACACAAACGGGCCTTCTTGCACCCAACGACGGCAGCAGCTTGCTCAAGCTGCAAGGCGAGTAAGTGTTAGCGCTGGAGTTGGGTGCGTTCGCGGCGGATCAGACCACCACGGGCTCGGGCTCCAGCAAGATGCCGAATCGCTCGTAAACGCTGGTCTGAATGGCCCTAGCCAGCGTCATGACCTCGCCGCCGGTGGCGGGGTTGTCTCGCCCGCCCCGGTTCACCAGCACCAGGGCTTGTCGTTCGTAGACCCCGGCATGACCAATGGTTTTTCCCTTCCAGCCGCAGGCATCGATCAGCCAGCCCGCTGCCAATTTGATGCGGCCATCCGGCATGGGGTAGTGAACGATGTTGGGTTCGCGCGCGATGATGTCCGCGCACTGTTCCGCAGACACAGTGGGGTTTTTGAAAAAGCTGCCCGCGTTCCCCAGCACAGCCGGGTCGGGAAGCTTGGCACGCCGGATGCTGCACACCCAGTCGAAAACCTGCTGGGCCGTGGGCTGTGAAACACCCTGCTCTTGTGCCAGGCGCTGCAACTCGAGATAGCTGATCTCTGCTCGCCAAGATTTGGGCAACGCGAATCGAACCCTGGTGATCAAACACCGTCCCGCCAGACCAAAGCCCTCGACCTGCCCGTTGGCATTGAGCGGGGCCTGGTGCTTGAAGACCGAGTCGCGGTAGCCAAAAGCGCATTGGGCCGCGTCCAGCGTGAAGGAAGTGCCGTCGTCCAGACGAACCGCGTCCAAGCTGTGAAACCGGTCTTGCAGTTCGACCCCGTAGGCACCAACGTTTTGCACCGGCGTCGCCCCCACGCTGCCGGGAATCAAGGCCAAGTTCTCGAGCCCTGGCCAGCCTTGGTCAAGCGTCCATTCGACAAAGTGGTGCCAGTTTTCGCCAGCACCCGCCTCGACGATCCAATGCTTGGGCGTTTCCTCTGCCAAACGCCGCCCGGCAATTTCCACTTTCAACACCAGTGCCGACACGTCGCCGGTGAGCACGATGTTGCTGCCGCCGCCCAACACCAACCGAGGAAAAGGCGCTAGTGCGGGCTCTGCCAGAACCGCCAACCAATCGGCCTCGTTGCGAATGCGGACCAAGCGATGCGCCTTGGCCTGAATGCCAAAGCTGTTGTAGGTTTGCAAAGGCACATCACGCTCTAGGATCATGTGAGAATTCTCGCACCCGTCCTAAAGCCGAACCGCGAACCACATGCCCTCTTTCGACACCGTCTGCGAAGCCAATTTGGTTGAGGTCAAGAACGCGGTCGACAACACCGCCAAAGAAATCGCCACGCGCTTTGACTTCAAGGGAACAGCGGCGGCCATCTCGATCAAAGAGCGCGAGATCACGCTGATAGGCGCAGCCGAGTTCCAGCTTCAGCAGATTGAAGAAATCCTGCGCAACAAGCTCACCAAGCGCCAGGTCGATGTGCGCTTCCTGGACATCGGCGAGCCACAAAAAGCAGGCGGCGATACCGTGCGCCAAGTGGTCAAAGTACGCAACGGCATCGAGGCCGAATTGGCCAAGCGGCTGCAGCGCATCATCAAAGACAGCAAACTCAAAGTGCAGGCTGCCATTCAAGGCGACTCGGTGCGGGTGAGTGGTGCCAAGCGCGACGACCTGCAGGCCGCGATGGCCTTGATTCGCAAAGACGTGGCCGACATGCCACTGTCTTTCAACAACTTCAGGGACTAAAGCATGACTGCAGCGCCTGCCGACCAGCGCAGGCCGCTTAAGTGGACGATATCGGCTGCATTTGCGCGTGCGCGTGCGCTGGCGCTCAGCATGGTCTTGCTCGGCCTCACACTCGGTCAGGCGCAAGCTCAGCAAACCGAGCAAGCTCAGGTGTCCATTGCCGGAGTTCTGGGAAGCCGCGCCCTGTTGATCGTGAATGGAGCGCCACCGAGGTCGGTGGGCATCGGAGAAACCCACATGGGTGTGAAGGTGATGGCTGTTGCGCGTGACCAAGCCACCTTGGAGATTGCCGGGCAGCGGCTGACCATGCGACTAGGCGATGCACCCTCCAGCGTGGGCGCAGGCGCGCAGCCTGCAAACGCCAGTCGCATCGTGCTCACCGCTGAATCTGGAGGCCACTTCATGGCCAACGGCAGCATCAACGGCAAAGTGGCGCGCTTCATGGTGGATACGGGCGCAACCTCCGTCACCCTGGGGCTGCCCGACGCCAAACGCATCGGGCTCAATCTGGACTCCGCACCGCCCGTGCGGTTGAACACCGCCAACGGCGTGGTGCAAGGCTGGCGGCTGAAGCTGGACTCGGTGCGTGTGGGCGAGGCACTGATCTACTCTGTCGATGCAGTGGTCTTGCCCGAGCCCATGCCCTTCGTGCTGCTGGGCAACAGCTTCTTGAGCCGGTTCCAGATGCAGCGCACCAATGACCAGCTGACGTTGGACCGTCGCTTTTGAACCAAGCTTCGGTCGAGGTGACTCCAGCTGAACGCCTCAGTCCCACATTGGCCAAACCAAGGCCGAAAGTGAGTCCCCGCACCGCTAAGGTTTGCGCGGTGTGCCGCCGATATACTCGGGCAGCCCCGCCCGGGCGCACGGCCCAAGCCAGGGAACCCTGATACCCCACATGCAACTGTTTGCCCTGCCCACCAGCCAATTGGTCATCGGCGTCCCAGCCGCATACACCTTGCGCGATGAGAAGGGGCAGGTGTTGTTGCAGCGCGGTCGCATGATCGAGAACGCCTTGCAGCTCGAGGCCTTGCGCGCACGGGGCACCATCTATATTGACTACGAGGAGTCCGTAGAAGCCCAGCGGCAGTTGGTCAACGAACTCGACAACGTCACTCGGCGCGACGCCCCGTTAAGCGTCTTTGCAGCGTTCGTGCCCTCAGCGCCCGGGGGCGAGGTGGCTTCGAAGACAGAGCAGCTTGCCAATCTTGCGGTGCGCTGGGGCGAAATGGAAGCGCGTCTCATTGGTTTGCTGGGCAGCATCACAGCGCCCAACAATTTCTCCGCTCGCACGACCCAGTTGGACATGGACATTCGCGCTTTGCTGGCCCAAGACCGGGACGCAGCGTTGTATCTGATGTTCCACCAGTCGATTTCAGCCTATGCCAGCTATAGCGCGGCGCACTCACTGCTGTGCGCCGTGTTGTGCGACATGTTGTGCGACATGCTGGCTTTGCCCGAAGAAGAGCGGTGCAGTCTGAATCGCGCGGCGCTCACCATGAACGTCGCCATGACTGCCTTGCAAGACCAGTTGGCCCTGCAGCGCCACCCGCCTTCGCCACAACAGCAAGACAGCATCCTCACGCACTCGGTGCGTGGGCGCATCTTGCTGGCCCGAGCGGGTGTGACCGATGAACTTTGGCTGGACGTGGTGGCCTGCCACCACGAAAAGCTCCAAAGCGAAGCCCGCTTGCTCGACAGCGCACCGGTCCAGCGCTTGGCACGCGTGCTGCAAACGGTTGACCGCTACACAGCCGCCATGAGCCCGCGCAAGTCACGCACGGGGCGCACCGCGCGGGATTCCGCTCGCGCCGTTATCGTTCAGAGCGACGCTGGCCACGACGAAGTGGGAACGGCCGTGGTTCGCCTGCTCGGCCTGAGCCCACCGGGCACCTACGTCAAGCTCGCCACAGGCGAGGTGGGTGTGGTGCTGCGGCGAGGGGCCAAGCCAAATCAGCCCATCGTGGCCGTGGTGTTGAACAAGCGCGAAGAACCCATCGCGGAGGCGAAGCTGGTCAACACCTCGCGCGAGGGCATGGCGGTTCAGTCTGCCGTGGCGGCGGCCAACGTGCGTGTCCGCTTGAACCAGGACGTCATGCTCAAGCTGCTGGACAGAGCCCGCACGGAAACCAACGACGGACTGCCGGTGCCTGCGCCGGTTGCCGCCAAGTCACCGGGCCAAGCCCCGCAATACACGCCGTCAACCTATCAGCGTTTGCTCTGACCCAATCGGGGTTCGGTTCCTGCTATCAGGCGCTGGACGTTGCCTTGGTGACGCCAAAGCAACAACAGGGCCAGAACGCCCAGCACCAATGCCACCCTGCCATCCGCGTACCAGCCTGACCCACTGCCCATGAGGTAGGCCACCGGCGCGAGCACCGCGGTCACCAGTGATGCCAGCGACGAATACCGGCTGATTGAAGCCACCAGCGCCCAGGCGACTGCCAGCACCAAGCCCAGCAGCGCGTCCACACCGAAGACCGCACCTGCGGCGGTAGCCACGCCTTTGCCGCCTTTGAAGGCGAAGAAAACTGGGAACAAATGCCCCAGGAAGGCTCCCAGGGCAACCAAGGCCACAGTGCCGTCACCCAACCCCACACGTTCGCCATACACACGCACCAGCAACACGGGCAACCAGCCTTTGACGGCGTCCAGCACCAGCGTGGTGACCGCTGCAATCTTGTTGCCTGAGCGCAGCACGTTGGTAGCGCCCGGGTTCTTGCTGCCGTAGGTGCGCGGGTCGTGCAAGCCCATGAGCCGGCTCACAATCACCGCGAAAGACAACGACCCCACCAAGTAGGCCAACACGAAAGCCAAGCCGGGCCAAGCGGCAGGGGGGATGAAATCGAACATATCCAGAGATTTTGCCAGCGCAGTGCAGACCGACCGGTCTCCAGCGGCGGGCTTGCACGGCCCTGCACACGCCCAGCGCGTTGGCCGCAGCGACCGCTTATTGCGCTGGGTCGCGCAGCTCCCAGCGCACGGCGTCGATTTGCTCTAGCAACTCGAGCGCCAGTGGCGTGTCCCACGCCCGGATGTCTTCCTCCAGCTGGGCCACCGAGGTCACGCCGATGATGGTGCTGGCGACCTGCCATTTGCGATAGCAAAAGGCCAATGCCAGTTGCGTGGGGGTCAGTCCGTGCTCGCGCGCCAGCGCGTTGTAGCGGCGCGCCGCCACCAGCGCTTCAGGGCGACCCCAGCGCTGCTTACGCACCGATTCGTAGCGCGCAATGCGTGACGCTTGCGGTGCCAAGGGGCCCTCAATGCCCGAATCGTCGTACTTGCCTGTGAGCAGCCCAAAACCCAACGGCGAGTAAGCGAGCAGCGACACGCCCAGGCGGTGCATGGTCTCGTCGAGCCCGTTTTCCAGGGTGCGGTTGATCAGGCAATAGGGGTTCTGCACAGTCGCCACCCTGGGCAGGCCGTGCAGCTCGGCCAGGCGCACGAACTCGTGCACGCCGTACGAAGACTCGTTCGACAAGCCAATGGCGCGCACCTTGCCCGCGCGCACCAGCTCACCGAGCGCTTGAAGCTGCTCGTGGATGCTGGCTGCTTGCGCCGGTTCTTTGCTGGGGTCGTAATAGACCTGCCCAAAAGCGGGAACATGGCGCGCAGGCCAGTGAATTTGGTAGAGGTCGATGACATCGGTCTGCAAGCGCCGCAGGCTGCCGTCGCACGCGGCGAGGATTTCGGCACGGGTCAATCCAGAGTTCTCGCCGCGAATCCAGGGCATGCCGCGCGACGGACCTGCCACTTTGGTAGCCACCACCATGCGCCGGCGGGCACCTGGCCGGGCAGCCAGCCAACGGCCGATGATGGTTTCCGTGGAACCACAGGTCTCGGCACGGGGCGGCACCGAATACATCTCGGCGGCGTCTAGGAAGTTCACGCCGCGCTCCAACGCCACATCCAAGATGCGGTGCGCCAAAGGCTCATCAACTTGCTCGCCAAAGGTCATGGTGCCCAGACAAATGGGCGGTACCTGCAGGTCGCTCTGGCCAAGGCGAATGGTTTTCATGTTCTGGTTCATTTCAACAAAAGTAGGGCGGGTCAGCTGGGCGACGCGGGACGCAGCAACGCACGTGCGCGCTCTTCTTCTTGCAGTCGCAACACGCGGCGCTGCACCTTACCCGTGGTGGTCATGGGCAGCGCATCGATGAACTCGATGTCCTTGGGGTACTCGTAGGGTGCGAGCCGACCTTTGACGTGCTGCTGCAACTCCTGGACCAAGGCCGCATCGAAGGCACTGCGCTCGGGGCTCAACGTCGGCCGTCGCTCGGCGTGTCCTGGCGCCAACACCACATAGGCCTTCACCAGCGCACCGCGTTCTGCGTCGGGCTTGGGCACAACCGCTGCGTTGGCTACCGCCGGGTGTCGCACCAGGCAGTTCTCGACCTCGCTGGGACCGATCCGGTAGCCAGCCGACTTGAAGACATCGTCGGCTCTGCCTTGGTACCACAGGTAGCCGTCGGCGTCGCGCTGTGCCAAGTCCCCGGTACGGCACCAATCGCCGGTGTACTTGGCGGAGGTCGCGCCCTCGTTGTTCCAGTAGCCCAAGAAAAAAATGGGATCTGGATGGCCGTGGCGGTCACGCCGGTGTACTGCCACGTCCCCGACGACACCCACCGGGCATTCTTGACCCTGCTCGTCAATGACCGACACGCGATGGCCGGGATAGCCCTTGCCCATGCTGCCGGGCTTGGCCGGCCACAGGGGGTGACAGTTGCCAACGATGTAGTTGATTTCGGTCTGACCGAACATCTCGTTGACGGTCACGCCCAATTGATCTTGGCAGTAAGAAAACACCGCATCACCCACCGCCTCGCCTGCACTCATGATGGCGCGCAAGGCCAACTGGTAGCGCTGGCGCGGTTCGGGCACCGCCTTCATCATGAGTTTGAGCGCCGTGGGAAACAAAAAAGTGTGTGTGACTTGGTGGCGCTGCATCAATTCAAAAGCCACCTCGGCGCTGAACCGGCCCCGGTAAGCCACGATGGGCCGCCCGAAGTAGAGCGTGGGCAGCAAAGCGTCCATCAGGCCCCCGGTCCAAGCCCAGTCGGCTGGGGACCACAACACAGCGTCGCTGCTTTGGTTGGTGCGGCCATCAAAACCAAACCAGTTCTGGCTGCATACAAAGCCGGTCAGGTTGCCAATGAGCGCGCGGTGAGGAATGAGCGCGCCCTTGGGCGGCCCGGTGGTGCCACTGGTGTAGATCAGGATGGCCGCGTCGTCGGCGCGGGTGTCTGCTGGCCGCCAGGCGCGGTCTGGTTGTCCTGCCCAAGCGGGCAAAGAGCCGTCCGCGCTGAGCGACAAGACCGATCGCAAGGCCGGGCACTCGGCCTGCACCGCCAACACGGCGGCTTGGGAAGCGTCGTCGGTGATGGCCAGCACCGCGGCGCTGTCGCGCAGGCGCAGCAACAGCGCATCGGGGCCAAACAGCACCGACAGGGGCATGGCCACCGCGCCGATCTGCATTACCGCCATGTAGGCCACGGCGGTTTCGAAACGCTGCTGCAAGACGATGGCCACCCGGTCGCCGCGCTGCACGCCGAGTTGTAGCAAGCCAGCTGACCAAGCGTCTGCATGGGCTTGCAGCTCGGCGTAGGTGTGGTGCGTGGCCTTGCCCTGCGCATCGCAGGCGATCACGGCCACGCCGTCTTTGGTGCGCGGGTTGGCAGCCCAGCGCCTGCTGCAAACCTCGGCCATGTTGAAGCGCGCTGGCACTTGCCAGCGAAAGGCTTCGCACACGGTTTCGTGGTGGTCTGTGGTTGGGCGTTCAGGCAAGAAACGTCTCCTTATGATGGTTTGAATGTACCAAGCCAAACACTTAGCGCGCAGTCAATGGGTAGCCCTGCGCCACCACCGCTATCACCTGCACGTTTGGGGGCAGCCACATGGCATGCAAGTGCCACTGGTGCTGCTGCATGGCTGGATGGATGTCGGCGCATCTTTTCAGTTCATGGTCGATGCCTTGAGCGCCCGGCGCTTTGTTGTTGCCCCCGACTGGCGCGGCTTTGGCCTGACCGAAGGCCCACCCACCGACGCTTATTGGTTCCCGGACTACATGGCCGACCTCGACGCGCTGCTGGATGCGCTGCTTCCAGATCAGAAGCCAGGTGCGGTCGATTTGGTGGGCCACAGCATGGGCGGCAACGTGGCAATGATGTATGCCGGCGCGCGGCCGGATCGGGTGCGGCGCTTGGTCAACCTGGAGGGTTTTGGTCTGCCAGCGGCCAGCGCAGCACAAGCACCGCGGCGCTATGCGCGCTGGATGGATGAACTGCGCGCTTTACGCCATGGCGAGCTGGCCCTGCGCAGCCACGACAGTGCACAAGCCATCGCCGAGCGCCTGATGAAGACCAACCCCAAACTTCCTTTGGACAAGGCGCAGTGGCTGGCGCAGCACTGGGCCCGCCCAGACGCGGAAGGTCGTTGGCATGTGCTGGGCGCACCAGCCCACAAAGTCGTCAGCGCCCAGCTCTACCGCGTCGATGAGGCGCTGGCTTCGTACGCCGCCATCAGCGCGCCAACGTTGTCTGTCACAGCAAGCGAAGACAGCTTGCCGCAGTGGTGGAAGGGCCAATACACCTTGGCCGAGTACCGCGAACGCCTGCGCGCAGTTCCCAACTGCCGCCAAGCCGAGCTGCCCGACTGCGGCCACATGCTCCACCATGACCAACCGCAGGCCTTGGCACGGCTCGTCGAAGAGTTCCTCGCGTGAGAAAATCCGCAGCTTCACACAAACCCCCGCACGAGGAAGCACACCATGGACGCAGAACACATCAACCAGATCGGCGCACAACTGGCCGACCTGAGCCAGCGCACGGTGGACCTCCGGGGGTATCTTTGACGTCGATGCCAAAGCAGAGCGGCTGAGAACGGTCAACGCCTCGCTGGAAGACCCGAGCGTCTGGAACGACCCCAAGCGCGCCCAAGAGCTGGGGCGCGAGAAAAAAATGCTCGAGGACGTGGTGCTGACGCTGGCGCGCTTGCAGCGTGAGCTGGCCGACAACACCGAGCTCTTTGACATGAGCGCAGCCGACGGCGACGAAGACGGGCTGCGCACCATTGAAGCCGAAACCTCCGAGCTGGCCAGCAGCATCGAGACCTTGGAGTTCCGGCGCATGTTCAGCAACCCGGCCGATCCCAGCAATTGCTTCATCGACATCCAAGCAGGCGCTGGTGGCACCGAGGCTTGCGACTGGGCCAGCATGTTGCTGCGCCAATACCTCAAGTACTGTGAGCGCAAAGGCTTCAAGGCCACCGTGGAAGACGAGACACCCGGTGACACGGCGGGCATCAAAAGCGCCACGGTCAAGGTCGAGGGCGACTACGCTTTTGGCCACCTTCGCACCGAGACAGGCGTTCACCGCTTGGTACGCAAGAGCCCTTTCGATTCTTCGGGTGGGCGCCACACCAGCTTCGCCTCGCTGTTCGTCTACCCGGAAATCGACGACTCCATCGAGATCGACATCAACCCCTCCGATGTACGCACCGACACCTTCCGCGCCAGCGGAGCCGGTGGCCAGCACATCAACAAGACCGACTCTGCCGTGCGACTGACGCACATTCCCACCGGCATCGTCGTGCAGTGCCAAGACGGGCGCAGCCAACACAGCAACCGAGACGTCGCCTGGAAGCGCCTTCGCAGCAGGCTCTACGACTTTGAGATGCGCAAGCGCCAAGAAGCGCAACAAAAGCTGGAAGACACCAAGACCGACGTGGGCTGGGGCCACCAAATCCGCAGCTACGTGCTCGACAACAGCCGCATCAAAGACTTGCGCACTGGCGTGGAAATCTCTGCCACGCAAAAAGTGCTCGACGGCGACCTCGACACGTTCATCCAAGCCTCCCTCAAGCAAGGCATATGAAGCTGATTTCTGAACAAGACATCTCAGTCCAAGCCTTCATGTTCGACATGGACGGCACCATGATCGATTCCATGAAACACCACGCCCAGAGCCGGGAGGTGTTCGCGCAACACCACGGCTTGGACATCGGCATTGACGAGCTGATGGCCAGAGCAACTCGCCGGGCAGCACGTGCTGGCCCATATTCCAACTGATGACAAGCTGACTCACGACAACTTTTGGGGAATGATTCATGCACATCCGTGATGGCCAAGCCGCTCCGAGCGCAATCCTGCGCACCGACTACGAAGCGCCAGCCTATTGGATCGACACGGTCGATCTGAGCTTTGACCTCGACCCCGCCAAGACGCGTGTTCTCAACCGCATGCGCCTGCGGCGCAACCCAGACGTGGCAGCGCAGCCGCTTCGACTCCACGGTGAAGAGCTCAACTTGGCGCGCGTACTGGTCAACGGGCAGGGCACTTCCTTCAAGATGGACGGTGACCAGCTGTTGCTGGAGAACCTGCCCACAGGCAGCGAGGCTTTTGAGCTGGAAATCTTCACGACCTGCGCCCCGGCCAAGAACACCAAGCTGATGGGCTTGTACGTCAGCAACGACTCTTTCTTTACCCAATGCGAAGCCGAAGGCTTCAGACGCATCACCTACTTTCTGGATCGCCCAGACGTGATGGCCAGTTACAGCGTGACGCTGCGTGCCGACAAGCAGCGCTGCCCGGTGCTCTTGTCCAACGGCAACTTGGTCGACCAAGGAGACCTCGGCGATGGACGGCACTTTGCGCGCTGGGTAGACCCGCACAAAAAGCCCTGCTACCTGTTTGCCTTGGTGGCTGGGCAGCTGGTGTGCCGAGAGCAACGCATCACCTCGCGCAGCGGCAAAGACCATCTGCTGCAGGTCTACGTACGCCCGGGTGATCTCGACAAAACCGAGCACGCCATGAACTCGCTCATGGCCAGCGTCGCTTGGGACGAGGCCCGTTTCGGCCTGCCGCTGGACCTCGAGCGCTTCATGATCGTGGCCACCTCCGACTTCAACATGGGTGCCATGGAGAACAAGGGGTTGAATATCTTCAACACCAAATACGTTTTGGCCAGCCAAGCCACGGCCACCGATGCCGACTTTGCGAATATTGAAAGCGTGGTGGGCCACGAGTACTTTCACAACTGGACGGGCAACCGCGTCACCTGCCGCGACTGGTTCCAACTCAGCCTGAAAGAGGGCTTGACGGTATTCCGCGATCAAGAGTTCAGCCAAGATTTGGCGGGCTCTGATTCGGCGCGGGCCGTCAAGCGCATCGAAGATGTGCGCGTGCTGCGCAGTGCGCAGTTTCCGGAAGACGCAGGCCCCATGGCGCACCCGGTTCGGCCCGACCAGTACATCGAGATCAACAACTTCTACACCGTCACCATTTACGAAAAAGGCGCTGAGGTGGTGCGCATGATGCAAACGCTGGTGGGCCGAGAAGGCTTTGCGCGCGGCATGGCTCTGTATTTCCAGCGCCACGACGGACAGGCCGTGACCTGCGACGACTTCGCGCAAGCGATTGCCGACGCGAACCCCGACTCGGCCCTGTCGCGGCGGCTCGGTGCCTTCAAGCACTGGTACAGCCAGGCCGGCACACCGCGCGTGAAGGTGCGCCCCACCTGGGATGCACAGCAGGGCAGCTACACCCTGCACATCAGTCAAAGTTGCCCGCCGACATCCGGGCAGACCGATAAGCAGCCTTTCGTCATCCCTTTGAGCCTCGGTTTGTTGTCTGCGGAAGGCAGCGCTTTGCCGGTGAACACCACCGCGAGCGCTTTTGTCCACCGCGCCTCGGACGATCAGCAAGGGCGAGCACAAGCGCAGACTTTGCTGGTACTGGACTCGGCAGAAACCTCAGTGACGTTCACAGGGCTGGCGTCCGAGCCGGTACCTTCCTTGCTGCGCAGCTTCAGTGCACCCGTGGTACTTGACTTCGACTACAGCGATGCACAGCTTTTCACGCTGCTTCGCTACGACAGCGACCCTTTCAACCGCTGGGAGGCAGGACAACGGCTGGCCATGCGCCGCCTGCTGCAGCGAATTCAAGCAGACAGCAGTGCGGACATTCAGCCCTTGGACGCTGGCTTCATCGACGCGCTGCGCGAGGTGTTGCGCCACCCACAGCTGGATGCAGCCTTCAAAGAATTGGTGCTGACCTTGCCGTCGCAGAGCTACATCGCAGAGCAGCTGGCGGTGGTAGACCCGCAGGCCATCCACCGGGTGCGCGAGTCGCTGCGTCAGCAGCTCGCTCAGGCCTTGTGGGACGACTGGGTCTGGGCCTTTGAGACTTACCACGACAGCGGTGCCTACAGCCCCGACGCCACCTCCAGCGGGCGCCGTGCACTCACCGGTCTGGCCTTGAGCAACCTGTGTCTGGCTGCGGGCGCAAGAGCAGACGCCGTGTGGCCCGGTAAAACCTACCAGCGCTTCAAAGACGCCGGCAACATGACCGACCGTTTTCAGGCATTGGCGGCCCTGGTTTTAAGTGGGCACGAGCTGGCAGGCCCCGCACTGGCCCGCTTTCACAGCTTGTTCAAACACGAAGCTTTGGTGCTGGACAAGTGGTTTGCGCTTCAAGCCAGCGCACCAGACCGCAGCGGCCACATCTTGCCGCTGGTGCGCCAACTGATGGCGCACCCCGATTTCCAGCTGCGCAACCCAAACAGGGCACGCAGCTTGATCTTTAGCTACTGCAGCGGCAACCCGGCAGCCTTTCACCGACCCGACGCCGCGGGGTACGTGTTTTGGAGCGAACGCGTCATTGAAATCGACGCATTCAATCCTCAAGTCGCCGCCCGCTTGGCGCGCGCCTTGGACCGCTGGACTCAGTTGGCAGAGCCCTATCGCAGCGCGGCGAGGGAAGCACTGGCCAGAGTCGCTTCGCGAAGCGAGTTGAGCAACGATGTGCGCGAGGTGGTAACCCGCGCGCTCGCCGACTAAGACCAGCAGCGCAACCAGGAAGTCCGCTATGCCACCCCGCATTTCTCTCACCCGTTATCTGGTCGAGCAGCAACGCCATGACAACCGCATTCCAGCCCAATTGCGGCTGTTGCTGGAAGTCGTTGCCCGGGCCTGCAAGAGCATCAGCATGGCAGTCAACAAGGGCGCTTTGGGCGGCGTTCTGGGCAGCACGGAGACGGAAAACGTGCAGGGCGAGATTCAAAAGAAACTCGATGTCATAGCCAACGAAGTGCTGATCGAGGCCAATGAATGGGGCGGCCATTTGGCGGCGATGGCCAGTGAAGAAATGGATGGCATTTACGTGGTTCCCAACCGCTATCCGCAGGGCGAATACCTGTTGCTGTTTGACCCTCTGGATGGCTCCAGCAACATCGACGTGAATGTCAGCATCGGCACGATCTTCAGCGTGTTGCGCAAACCCGAGGGGCCGTCGGGCGTAACGCTGCAAGACTTTCTCCAGCCTGGTCACCAGCAGGTGGCTGCCGGCTACTGCATCTATGGCCCGCAAACCACGCTTGTCCTCACGGTGGGTGCCGGGGTGGTCATGTTCACGCTGGATCGCGAGCAAGGCAGCTTTGTGCTGACCCAGGAGAGCCTCCAGATTCCGCCCGACACGCGCGAGTTCGCCATCAACATGAGCAACATGAGGCACTGGGCAGCACCCGTGCGCCGTTATGTCGATGAGTGCTTGGCCGGCAGAGAAGGCCCGCGCGGCAAAGACTTCAACATGCGTTGGATCGCCAGCATGGTGGCCGACGTGCACCGGATCCTCACCCGGGGCGGCATCTTCATGTACCCCTGGGATAACCGCGAGCCCGACAAGCCCGGCAAGCTCAGGCTGATGTATGAGGCCAACCCGATGGGTTGGATCGTGGAGCAGGCTGGCGGAGCAGCCAGCGACGGGCTGGGACGCATCTTGGATATCCATCCTGCGAGCCTGCATCAACGAGTGAGCGTGATGCTGGGCTCGCGTCACGAAGTGGAAAGGCTTGCGGCCTATCACACCGCTCTATAATCCGGGGCTTTTGCCGGTGTAGCTCAGTCGGTAGAGCAGCTCATTCGTAATGAGAAGGTCGGGTGTTCGATTCATCTCTCCGGCACCAATTTCAACTGGCGCTTTGAAAAAGTCTTTTGGGCTGTTTCGGAGCTCCTCATCTGCGTCCAGCTGACCCCAGCCTGATTTCCAACGTTTACCGCGAGGCGCCTTCATGGCCAAGTCAGAAGTTAAAACCACCGTCCTTGCCGACGGCCTGCGCTACAAGTCCAAAGAACCCGGCTCGCCGTTCAAGGCGGCGCCGTCTTTCGGCGGCGCTTCGATGTCCTGTTTTTTGTGCGGTAAGCATCGCTTACGCTCACTGATGGCCACGCGCAAAATCTTGGGCCGAGCCCAAGCGGTTTGCTCGCCATCGTGCAAGGCGATGGACGAAGCCGCTGCTAGCCGCTAAAGCCCGCCCATTCAGAGTTTGCGCCTGGCGTTAACCGTCGTCGCCGGTTACGCTGAGCATTTTGGTGGCGAGCACTTTGTCTATGCGGCGGCCATCCATATCCACCACCTCAAACCGCCAGCCAGCCGCCTCGATGCTTTCGCCTGTACTGGGCAACGTTCCACTCACCGCCATCATTAAACCGGCTACGGTGTTGTAGAGGCCCCGGTCCTCTGCGGGCAACTCTCGAATGTCCAGCCGGGCGCGCAACTCCGCCACCGGCATCAGCCCCTCCAGCAGCCAGCTGCCGTCAGCGCGCTGAACGGCCCAAGCTTCATCGTGGGCCGAAGGCTTGAGCTCCCCCGTGATGGCCTCCAGCAGGTCGGCCGGCGTGAGCAAGCCCTGAACCACGCCGTACTCATCAACCACAAACACGATCCGGCTCGCTCGCAAGCGAAACTGTTCGAGCAACTCCATCCCGTTGAGCGTTTCTGGCACAAACACCGCAGCAGCAGTCAACGCATCGATTCTTCCCGCGTGGTCTGCGCCGAGTTGCAGCAAGCGCGCCACGCTGATAACCCCGACCACGTCGTCGAGCGAGCCTCTGCAGACGGGATACCAGGAATGTCCGTCTTCTTCGCCGTCTTTCGCCACGCGAACAAGGCTCTCGGCGACTGTGAACCCAGCCTCCAGCCAAACGATGTCTGAACGCGGCACCATCAAAGATGCCAAGGGTCTGTCGTCGAGGTGAAACACGTTTTGCACCATTTGCCGCTCGTGCTCCTCGATCAGGCCAGCGTCCACGCCCTCTTCCAGGCTGGCGCTGATTTCTTCTTCGGTGACAGCTCGTTGCGAGTCCATCTTGACGCGCATCAAGCGAAGGACCGTTTGTGTGGAGGCAGACAAAAACTGCACGAATGGGTTGGCTACCCGGGCTACCCAAGTCATGGGGACGCCGATCACTCGCGCAACCAGCTCTGGATACATCTGTCCGATGCGCTTGGGCACCAGTTCACCAAATACGATGGTGGTGTAAGTGATGACCGTCACCACGATGGCTGTGGCGCTCCACGAGGCGGCGTTCTGCGACAGCCCTAGTGATTCAAACCAAGCCTGCAGAGAGTCACTGAAGGCAGCTTCGCCCACGATGCCGTTGAGCAAGCCAATCGATGTGATGCCCACTTGCACCGTAGAGAGAAAGCGCGTCGGGTTCTCCATCAGCCGCAGTGCCGCTGCAGCGCCTTTGTCGCCGCTCTCCTCCATCGCGTTGAGCCGCGCTCTGCGGCTGGCAGTGAGTGCCATCTCTGACATGGCGAAGATGGCGTTGATCAGGGTCAGAACCACGATGATGAAGACATCCATCAGGGCATTCTCCGTCATGCACCAGGCATCGCACGGGGGCCAGCCGGAGGGTCCTGCCCGCCACAATAGGCCGAATGGCTCACTATCTGATTGGCGATGTGCAGGGATGCGACGGCGCGCTCGGGCGGCTGCTGGTGCACATTGGTTTTTCTCCGAGCCGCGATCGTCTTTTCTTACTGGGTGACTTGGTCAACCGCGGCCCCGAGTCGCTGGCGACGCTGCGCCGCCTGCGCGACTTGGGCGACAGCGCGCAATGCCTGTTGGGTAACCACGACTTGCACCTGCTGGCGGTCGCAGAGGGTGTGCGCCCGGCGGGCCAAAGCGACACCTTGGCCGAGGTGCTCCAGGCCAGCGATGCTCCAGAACTTCTGGACTGGTTGCGCCACCAGCACCTGGCGCTGCTGCACGACGGCTGCCTGATGGTGCATGCGGGTGTGCTGCCCAGCTGGACGGTCCAGCAAACGCTCGATCTGGCGCAAGAGGTTCAAACCATGCTGCGCAGCCCCAACTGGCGCGAGTTTCTGGTTCACCTGTTTGGCAACGGGCCCAAACGATGGGAGGACGGCTTGGCTGGTTGGGACCGGCTGCGGGTGATCGTCAACGCGCTGACTCGGCTGCGTCTGTGCACCAGCGACGGCACGATGGAGTTCACGCACAAGGCGGGCTTGGATCGCCTGCCCGAGGGCTACCTGCCTTGGTTCGCCGTTCCGGGCAGGCGCACACAGGGACAGCCTGTGGCCTTTGGGCATTGGTCTACCTTGGGCCAAACCGGCAGAGCCGATGCCTGGGCGCTGGACAGCGGTTGTGTATGGGGAGGTTGCCTGACCGCTTTGAAATGGTCAGCAAATCCAAGCGAACGGGAGCAGTTACAGGTGCCCTGCGCGGCGCAGACCCTTGCTCAGGACTGAGACGTTGACGCGGAATCAGTATCCGCACCGGTGTGCGGGGTGGTCGGCACGGCCGACGTTGCTGAGTTGTCTGCTCCGACTACCGGCGCAGACATCGAGGCAGACGTCGGCGCAGACATCGGGACATTTGCAGCAGCCTGTTGTCCGGTTCCCGCTTCTGGCTGAGAAGTCGGGGCGGGGTTGGCCACAGCGAACAAAGCGGCCAAGCGGCGCTTGGGTTTGATGTTGGCCGAGACGCGCCTTCCGGTGTTGGCTTTGGCTGCGGCCTCCCATGCGGGCTGCACCGCCTCGGTCGGCGGCTGGTAAGGCTGATCAAAAAACGGGTCTGCCGGGGCTCGGCGCGGCGCATCTCGCCGGGGCCAGTCGCGGCTTGGTGTCTCTCTGCGGGGGGTCGCAGCCCTCGGCTCGCGGGCCGGTTTGACCGACGCTGCTGCGCGATCACCGGAGACAGCATCGGTTGAAGCATCCATTTCTTCGGCTGCTTCAGGGCCTGCGTCAAGAACATCACGCGGGTCTTCTTCCCCCCAAGCTCGGCGGCCCGTGTTGAAGCGAGCGCCGGCCTTGGGTTGGTCTTCCGGAAACTCCAGCGGCTCAATGTCGATTTTTTGCTTCACCAACTTTTCGATGTCGGCGACCAAGCGCGTGTCACTGGGTGCTACCAAAGTCACTGCCAAGCCAGAGGCGCCGGCACGGCCTGTGCGGCCAATGCGGTGCACGTAATCTTCAGCATTGAAAGGCACGTCGAAGTTGAATACGGCAGGAACGTCTTTGATGTCCAGCCCGCGCGCGGCCACATCGGTACACACCAGCAAATCGACTTCGCCCTTTTTGAAAGCGTCCAGCGCTTTGAGTCGCTCGTCTTGGCTCTTGTCGCCATGCAGGGCCGTGGTGCGCAGGCCTTCTCGCTCCAGCGAGCGCGCCAGCCGGGCGCAGCCCAGCTTGCTGTTGACAAAAACGAAGGCTTGCACGATCCCGCGCTCTTGCAAGATTTGCCTCACGGCCCGGCGCTTGTCTTCACCGTCCACGCCAAAGAAACGCTGCTCGACGGTGGACGCCGTCTGGTTGGGACGGGCCACTTCAATGGTGATGGGGTCTTGCAGATAACTCGAGGCCAGCCGCTTGATCTCGGGCGAGAAGGTAGCCGAGAACAGCAAGGTGGTGCGCTGCTTGGGCAGGTAACTCAAGATGCGCTGCAGGTCGGGCAAGAAGCCAATGTCCAGCATGCGGTCGGCCTCGTCGAGCACCACGTACTCGACCTGATTGAGCACGGCATTCTTGGCCTCGATGTGGTCCAGCAGACGCCCGGGTGTAGCCACCAGCACCTCGACGCCGCGCTTGAGCTCGGCCGTCTGCGGCTTCATGTCCATGCCGCCAAACACCACCGCGCTTCGCAGCGGGGTGTGCTTGGCATAGAGCTTGACTTGCTGGGCCACCTGATCGGCCAGCTCCCGCGTGGGCAGCAAGACCAAGGCCCGCACCGGGTGCCTGGCTGGAGAGGTGCTGGTGTTGCCGTGCTTGAGCAGACGTTGCAGCAGGGGCAGTGAGAAGGCAGCGGTTTTGCCCGTGCCGGTCTGGGCAGCGCCCATCACGTCGCGGCCTTGCAGCACCATGGGGATGGCTTGCGCCTGAATGGGCGTCATGCTGGTGTAGCCCATTTCGGCCACGGCGCGGGCCAGCGGCTCGGCTAGGCCCAGCTCGGAAAAGGAGGTCGTCATTGGGCGGGAATTGTCGCACTGCACGGCGCGATGAATACTCCGTGCCCATGGACTTCAATGTCAGACCGTCCGATGCAGCCAGCCAGCCAGGCCAGCGCACGCCCTCGCCACCAGCGGACAAGCCTTGGGTGCTGGTGACCGGGTTCGAAGCTTTTGCTGGGGACCTGCGCAACCCGAGCGCCGACCTGGCGCAAAGCCTGCACGGACAGGACTTGGCAGGACACACCATTTACAGCGCCTGTTTGCCGGTGTCCTTTGACGATGCGCTCCCCATGTTGGACCGCCTGCTGCGCCCTGCTACCACCGCAGGTCAGACTCGGCGCCAGCCTCCCACGCTGGTTATTTGCACAGGGCTTGCGGCGAACCGACTGGTGCTGTCTTTCGAGCGTGTGGCCATCAACTGGACGCAAGCACGCATTCCTGACAACCCAGGACAGCAGCCTTTGGGCACGGCAGTCAAGAAAGCCGGGCCGGCGGCTTACATGAGCAATTTGCCTGTCGCGGCGATGGCGGGCGCGGCATCTGCGCAAGGGGTCTTGGCCGAGGTTTCACTGAGCGCCGGCAGTTTTGTGTGCAACCAGGTCTTCTACGGCCTGATGTGGCGGATCCACCGGCGGCCCGCGCTACGAGGTGTGCGGGGCGGTTTTGTGCACTTGCCTTGGCCTGTCGATCTGGCTCCGTCGGGAGCCACTTGTTCGAGCGCCACCCTGTCGGACATCAGCCGCGCAACACGCGCCGCCATTGCCTGTGCGCTGCACGAGGGTGATGGGCAATTACCTGCCCAAGCAGGAAAGCGCATCCTTACTCGCAAATGACGTAGGTCTTGGTCAGCGGCTCCAGCACCTCGAACGAGCCCACAAAACCCGGCGGAATGAAGAGCGCCTGGCCAGGGCCCACTTCGTGAAAGCCACCTTCGACGTCGTGCACGCGGCAGCGCCCGGACAGCACTGTGAACACCTCTTGCTCGGTGTTGCCCATCGCAATCTTCCAATGGCCGACCTCACTGGTCCACACACCGGCGTAGCTGGCGCGCGCCTGACCCAAGGGGCAATCCACGCGGTTGAACGTGGCTCGCTGGGGGTTGCCAGACAGCAATCGCTCGGGTGTTGGATGCGACAGCTCGCCGCCAGATGGTTCTGCCGGATCGATGAGGATGGTTCGCATGGGAATCCTTGGCGCAAGCCGCTTCAGGCTTTGGGCAGGGTGACGCCCGTCTGCCCCTGGTACTTGCCGCCGCGGTCCTTGTAGCTGGTCTCGCAGACCTCGTCGCTCTCGAAAAACAGCACCTGGGCGCAGCCCTCGCCAGCGTAAATCTTGGCGGGCAGCGGCGTGGTGTTGCTGAACTCGAGCGTCACATAACCTTCCCACTCCGGCTCGAATGGCGTGACGTTGACGATGATGCCGCAGCGGGCGTAAGTGCTCTTGCCCAGGCAGATGGTCAGCACGTTGCGCGGAATGCGGAAGTACTCGACCGTGCGCGCCAGCGCGAAGCTGTTGGGCGGGATGATGCAGCTGTCGCCATGGAAATCGACGAAGCTCTTCTCGTCGAAGTTCTTCGGGTCCACCACGGTGCTGTGGATGTTGGTGAAGACCTTGAATTCAGGCGCACAGCGGATGTCGTAGCCGTAACTGCTGGTGCCGTAGCTGATGACACGCTGGCCTTTGACTTCACGCACCTGGCCTGGCTCGAAGGGCTCGATCAGTCCGTGCTGCTCGGCCATTTGGCGAATCCAGCGATCGCTTTTGATGCTCATGAGGCTCTCTCCGGGTGGGCTGGCTGGGCGGCCGTGTTGGGCAGCCCGGGGTCTGGGGAAGCTGGGGCGGGAGTCTAGGGCCTGTGTATAGGGTCCAGGCGCGAAAGGTGGCGTCGGCTCGGTTCGCAGCCTCAGGCCACGACCGTTTGCACCACTGCCCGGTCGTCACCCAAGACGATGAGGGCGAACAACAGCTCATCGAGCGAGTTGGCCTGAGCGGTGCGGCGTGCCAAAAGCGGGGTGGCCTTGGGATTGATCACGACGAAGTCGGCCTCGCAGCCGGGCTGCAGGTTGCCCACGACCCCTTCCAAATCCAGGGCGCGGGCGCCGCCTGCGGTGTGCAGCCACCAAAGGCGCGAGGGGCTCAGGCTCAAGCCTGCTTTGGTCTGCCCTTCGCGGCCCACGTGATAGGCCGCCGCCATGGTGGCCAAAGGGCTCAGGCTGGTGCCGCCGCCGACATCACTGGCCAAGGCATGGGCAAACCCTGCGCTTAGCGCTTTGTCAAAGTCAAAGAAGCCACTGCCCAAAAACAGGTTGCTGGTGGGGCACACAGCGGCTGCGGTCTGCCGCTCGCGCATGAGGGCGCGATCAGTGTCATCGAAGTGGATGCAATGCGCGTAGACGCTGCGTCTGCGCATGAGGCCGAAGTCGTCGTAGGTGGACAAGTAGCTGCGCGATGCGGGGAACAGCTCGCGAGCCCAGCGGATCTCATCGACGTTCTCGGCCACGTGCGACTGAACCCACACATCGGGGTAGCGAGCAGCCAGCTCGCCCGCGCCACGCAGCTGCTCTGGCGTCGATGTGCAGGCGAAACGCGGCGTGATGGCGTAGCCGAGTCGGTCTTGCCCGTGCCAGCGGCCAATGAGGGTTTCGGTGTCGATCAGGCTTTGCTCCGTGTCGTCGCGCAAGCCATCGGGGGAAAAGCGGTCCATCAGGCACTTGCCAGTGATCATGCGCAGGCGTCGCTGCTGGGCGGCTTCAAAGAAGGCATCGACCGAGTTCGGGTGCGAGGTGGCAAACACCAGGGCGCTGGTGACGCCATGCGCCAGCAACTGATCCAGGAAGAAGGCGGCTACTTCGTCGGCGTGGCTGCGCTCAGCAAAGCGCGTTTCTTGCGGAAAGGTGTAGTGGTTCAGCCAGGGCAAGAGCCCATCAGCGGGCGAGCCAATGACATCGGTTTGCGGGTAGTGGACATGCAGGTCAATAAAGCCAGGAGCGATCAAGTACCCGGTGAGATCCGTAACGGGCACGTCCGGGTAAGCGCGGCGCAGGCTGGCCCATTCACCCCCAGCCAGCACCCGCGCTGGCGCGTTGCCGTGCTGCTCGGTGACCAGCATGCCGTCGGCCTCGAACAGCGGTTGCCCTGCCTTGTCAAAGCGCAGCAGGCTGGCGCGCCAAGCGCGGGAAATGCGAGGGGCGCGATGGGGGCTGTCTGGGGCTGTGCTGGGTTCGTCAGGAGAAGCGTTCAAGGTACTCCTCGGTCTCATCACGCCAAGCTTTCTTCTGGCGCGGCTCTGCAAAGCTGGCCTCGAAGCTGTTGAGCGCCAGCGTTCGCGCCTGCGCGACGCCGAGGCCCGTGGCAGCAAAGGTCTGCACGAAGTTGTCGTTGATGTAGCCACCGAAGTAGGCCGGGTCGTCGGAGTTGACCGTGGCCACCAAGCCAGCGTCGAGCAAACGCCCCAGGTTGTGCTGGGCCAAGCTGTCAAAAACACGCAGCTTCAAGTTGGACAAGGGGCACACCGTGAGCGGCACGCGCTGCTCGGCGAGGCGCCGCATGAGTGCAGCGTCGTGGACCGCCTGCACGCCATGGTCGATGCGCTCTGCGTGCAGCACGTCCAGCGCAGCCCAAACATAGGCTGGCGGGCCTTCTTCGCCCGCGTGCGCCACCACATGAAAGCCCAGTTCGCGGCAACGTGCAAAGACCCGCGCGAACTTCTCTGGCGGATGCCCGACCTCGCTCGAATCGAGCCCCACGCCGATGAAGTGATCGCGCCAGGGTAGAGCTTGTTCCAGGGTCTCGAAAGCATCTTGTTCGCTCAGGTGACGCAAGAAGCACAAGATGAGGCTGGCGCTCACCCCCAGCTGGCTCTGCGCTTCAAGGCAGGCGCGGTGCAAACCCCCAATGACCACGTCCATCTCCACACCGCGCTCGGTGTGGGTTTGCGGGTCGAAGAATATTTCCGTGTGGCGAACCTGGTCTGCCGCTGCGCGCTGCAGGTAGGCCCAAGCCATGTCAAAGAAGTCTTGGCTTGTGCGCAGCACGCTGGCACCGGCGTAGTAAATGTCCAGGAAGCTTTGCAGATTGGAGAAGGCATAGGCCGCCCTCAAGGTCTCCACATCGGCGTAGGGCAAGCTGATGCCATTGCGCTGCGCCAAGGCGAAGATGAGCTCGGGCTCCAGAGAGCCTTCAATGTGCATGTGCAGCTCGGCCTTGGGCAGCCCGCGCAGCAGATCGGGCAGGCGCTCTGGCGCGATGGGTTTGGCGTTCATGGCGTCACCTGCGAACGATTGAACAAAAAAAGGGCCGTCCAAGGACGGCCCTTTCTCTCAGCTTGCGCTGCCGCGCACAGCCAGCAGCCGTGGCGCAGCGAGCAGCATCACTTGCCGGGCACTTTGCCTTCCACGCCCTTGACGTAGAAGTTCACGCCGCCCAAGAACTTGTCGTCGGCCACCGCGTCTTTGGCCAGCACTTCTTTGCCATCTTGGCCCACGATGGGACCCTTCCAGATGGCATAGGTGCCAGCCTTCAGACCCGAGCGAATTTCATCGACGCGCTTCTTGGTGTCTTCCGGCACGTCAGTAGCGATCGACACGAGGTCGATCGCGCCTTCCTTCACGCCCCACCACACGCCAGCGTTGCCGGTCCACTTGCCTTCCAGGGCTTCACGCGTGGCCTTCACGTAGTACGGACCCCAGTTGATGATGGCCGAACCCAGGTGGGCCTTGGGGCCATAAGCGGTCATGTCGGAGTCCCAACCGAAAGCGCGCTTGCCCATCTTCTCAGCGGTTTGCAGCACGGCAGAAGAGTCGGTGTTCTGGAACAGCACGTCAGCACCGCCGTTGATCAGCGAGGTGGCGGCTTCTGTTTCCTTGGGTGGGTTGAACCACTCGTTGACCCACACCACCTTGGTCTTGACCTTGGGGTTGCTCGACTGCGCGCCCATGGTGAAGCTGTTGATGTTGCGAATGACTTCAGGGATTGGGATGGAGGCCACCACGCCCAGCGTGTTGGTCTTGGTCATCTTGCCTGCGATCACGCCAGCCATGTAGGCACCTTCGTAGGTGCGGCTGTCGTAGGTGCGCATGTTCTCGGCGGTTTTGTAGCCGGTGGCGTGCTCGAATTTCACATCCTTGAAGTCGGCTGCCACTTTCAGCATGGGCTCCATGTAGCCAAAGGTGGTGCCAAAAATCAGTTTGTTGCCTTCGGCTGCCAAGTCGCGCATGACGCGCTCTGCGTCAGCCGACTCGGGCACTTTCTCGACGAACTTGGTGACCACTTTGTCGCCAAACTCGGCCTCGATGGCTTTGCGACCGTTGTCGTGTGCGAAGGTCCAGCCGCCATCGCCCACCGGGCCAACATAGGCGAACGCAATCTTCAGGGGCTCAGGCTTCGGTGCAGGCGCTGCCGCCACGGGCGCTGGTGCGGGCGCGGGCTCTTCTTTTTTGCCGCAGCCGATCAGGGCAGCAGTTGCCACTGCGCTGACGGCGGCCAGCTTGAGCAAGGAACGCTTTTGCAGGTCTGTCATGTGTTCTCTCTTTAGAAGGTTTCAGGGTTGGAGTTGCGGGGCTGGAGATTCACCTTGGAGCAGGTGACGAGGGTTTTGGAAATTATGTACCCGGGTTGAAGGGCTTTCCGATGGAAGCCGGCATGTTGACGCGAATCCAGGTGGGGTTGCGCGAGATCAGGACCAGCACCACGATGGTGGCCACATAAGGCAGCATGCTCAAGAACTGGCTGGGCACATCCACACCGAGCGCCTGCAAGTGAAACTGCAGCATCGTGACCCCACCAAACAAGTACGCACCAAGCAAAACCCGTGCCGGTCGCCAGGTGGCGAAGGTGGTCAGGGCCAGTGCAATCCAGCCTTTACCGGCCACCATGCCCTCCACCCACAAGGGCGTGTAGATGACCGAGATGTATGCCCCAGACAAGCCGCACAGCGCCCCGCCGGCCACCACCGCGGCCAGTCGAATGCGGCGCACCGGGTAGCCCAGCGCATGCGCCGACTCGGGCGACTCACCGACCGAACGCAGCACCAACCCGGAGCGCGAGCGGTAGAGCCACCAGATCAGGCCCAGCGCCAGCGCCACAGCAAAGTACACCAGCGGGTGCTGCCGAAACAGCGCTGGGCCCAACAGTGGGATGTCGCCCAAGACTGGGATGCTGAAGTGCGGCCGGGTGGGCAGTGTTTCCTGCACGTAGCGAATGCCTACAAAGGCGGAGAAGCCCGCGCCGAACAAGCTCAGCGCCAAGCCAGTGGCGTATTGGTTGGTCCCCAGCCAAATGACCAGCACGCCGAACAGCGCCGCCAACAGCGCACCGGCGCCCATGCCCGCCAAGAAACCGAGCGCGTCGCTGCCGGTGTGCACCACGCAGGCAAACCCCGCGACGGCGGCGCACAGCATCATGCCCTCGGCACCCAGGTTGACGATGCCCGCCTTCTCGTTGATGAGCAGGCCCAAGGCAGCCAACGCCAAGACCGTGCCGGCATTGAGCGTGGCTGCGAGCAGCAGCGCGTAAGACTCCATCAGGCGCTCCGGGAAGGATGGGATGCGGGAATGGCCGCAGGTGTTGGCTCCGCTGGTTTGACGCGGCGCACGCGGTAAGCCACCAAGGTGTCACAAGCCAACAAGGAAAACAGCAGCAAGCCCTGGAACACGCCCGTGAGCGACTTGGGTAGGCCCAGACGCGACTGCGCCAACTCGCCGCCGATGTAGAACATGCTCATCAAGATGGCAGAAAACACCATGCCCACCGGGTGCAGCCGCCCGACAAAGGCCACGATGATGGCGGCGAAGCCGTAGCCGGCTGGCACATAAGGCGTGAGCTGGCCAATGGGGCCGGCCACCTCCAGCGCACCCGCCAAACCCGCAGCACCGCCCGACACCAGCAAGGCCGTCCACAGCGCGCGGCGCGAAGAAAAACCAGCGTAGCGCGCCGCCGCCGGTGCCAAGCCACCGACCTGCTGCGCAAAGCCGGCACGCGTGCGAAACAGGTACAGCCACAACAGCGCGGCCAGCCCCAGAGCCAAAGGCAAGCCGATGCTCAAGCGCGAGCCGTCCATGAGGCGGGGAATTTGCGTAACGGCCTCGAAAGTTTTGGTCTGCGGAAAGTTGTAGCCCTGAGGGTCTTTCCAAGGGCCATAGACCAAGTAGCTGAGCACCATGCCGGCGACATAAACCAGCATCAGACTGACCAGAATTTCACTGGCGTTGAATCGGTCGCGGCACAGCGCCACGATGCCCGCCCACACCATGCCGCCCAAGACCCCGGCCAACAAAATCGCGGGCACGATCCACAGGCCTGTGTTTTTGTCGGCCAACAGCGCCACACCGCCGGCAAACACCGCGCCGATGACGAACTGGCCTTCTGCGCCGATGTTCCAGACATTGGAGCGAAAACACAGCGACAGGCCGAGTGCGATCACGAGCAGCGGCGTGGCCTTCACCATCAATTCGCCCAAGGCATAGGGCGTCTTGATGGGCTC
This sequence comes from Comamonadaceae bacterium, assembly GCA_027483665.1. Taxonomy (GTDB): domain Bacteria; phylum Pseudomonadota; class Gammaproteobacteria; order Burkholderiales; family Burkholderiaceae_C; genus JAIXUC01. The sequence continues at coordinate 118,473 of JAIXUC010000008.1, forward strand.
CCAGAAAAAGATTTGCAAGGCGCGAACCGGGTCTTTGCCCAAGGCAGCAAACAAGACGATGCCCAGCAGCACCGTCAGGGCCAGCGCCAGGAGCGGCGAGCCGATGGTCCACCAGCGCGAAGGCTCTGCGCGGGGTTCAAGCCGGAACATGCTTACCGTCCTTGCCATGGCCAGCCGCTGCGCCCGCTGTGGTGGCCGTGTCTTCCCACAAGCCACTCATCCACTCGCCGATGCGCTGCACCGTGGCCTCGCTGCGGTGCAAGCTGGGCGACAAACGCCCGCGTGCCATCACATGCAGTCGGTCGCTCACTTCGAACAACTCATCGAGCTCCTCGCTCACCACCAGCACCGCCGTGCCCGAATCACGCAGCGCGAGGATGGCGGCGCGAATTTGCGCTGCTGCGCCCACGTCCACGCCCCAGGTGGGCTGAGAAACAATCAAAAGGCGAGGCGCGGCGTCGATCTCGCGGCCCACGATGTACTTCTGCAAATTGCCGCCAGAGAGCGAACGCGCCGCGGCATCCGGGCCGCCTGCCTTCACGTTGAATCGGCTGATGATGTCGCTGGCCTGCTGGCGCAGCCGGGCCACATGAATCCAGCCAAACGCGCCCACTGCGTTGCTGCGCGTGAGCATGAGGTTGTGGGCCAGGCTGAGCGTGGGCACCGCGCCGCGCCCCAGCCGCTCTTCAGGCACGAAATGCAGGCCCAAGGCGCGCCGCTCGCGTGGCCCGAGTTGCCCGGCGTCTGTGCCGCTCATGCGCACCATGGCGCTGTGCGCGCGGGTGTCTTCACCCGACAACGCGTACATGAGCGCCTGCTGGCCGTTGCCCGACACACCTGCGATGCCCACCACTTCGCCAGCGCGCACCTCGAATTGGATGTCGTGCAAGTCCACACCAAATTGGTCAGCGCGCGGCAGGCTCAAACCGCGCACCTCCAGCACCGGCAAACCGGCGGTCACTTGCCGGTGCCTGAGCGCTGGCGGCTCAGAGCCGATCATCAAACGGCTCAGCGACGCGTTCGACTCTTGCCGTGGGTCGCACACGCCCGTGACGCGGCCACCGCGCAGCACGGTGCAGGCGGTACACAGAGCGCGAATTTCGTGCAGCTTGTGGCTGATGTAGAGGATGCTGCAGCCCTGGTCAGCCAAGCGGCGCAGGACAACGAACAGCCGCTCCACCGCTTGCGGCGTCAGCACAGAAGTGGGCTCGTCCAAGATCAGCAGTTGCGGGTCGGTCAGCAAGGCGCGGATGATTTCCACGCGCTGCATTTCGCCCACGCTCAAAGAGTGCACCGGGCGGTCGGGGTCGATGTCCAGCCCGTATTCAGTGGCTTTTTCCGTGATCTTCTGGCGCACCTGCTCCAGGCTGAGCGAACGCTCCACGCCCAGCCAGACGTTCTCGGCCACGGTCAGCGTGTCGAACAGACTGAAGTGCTGAAACACCATGGCGATGCCCAGAGCGCGTGCCTCTTGCGGGTTGCGGATGTGCACCACTTGGCCGTTGAAGCGCACCTCGCCGGCGTCGGGCTTGACCGAGCCGTAGATGATCTTCATGAGCGTGGACTTGCCAGCGCCGTTCTCGCCCAGCACCGCATGGATTTCGCCCGGCTGCACCGTGAGCGACACATCGTCATTGGCCAGCACCGCCGGGTAGCGCTTGCTGATGTGGGCCAATGTGAGCCGGGACTGTGGGGAGGCCATGGGTTTGGAGTCTATCGGTCTACTCAAGCAAGGCCGATGCCAGGCGGGGCGGGCGGCCTAGTGCGGCCTGGTGCGCCCAGCTTGGCACCGCGCTTGCATGGTCCTGCACAGATATAAAGCGAGCAATGAACCAAAGCCTAGCCCCCCAGTCATCCAACCCGCCCAACGCCATGTCGTCTGATGGCATTCATTTCATCCGCCGCGGCGAGCGCGTCACGCTGCAGGGTGTGCCGCCCGAGCGCACGCTGTTGCAGGTGTTGCGCGAAGACCTGGGCGCCACCGGCACCAAAGAGGGCTGCAACGAAGGCGACTGCGGCGCTTGCACCGTGGTGCTGGGCGAGCCCACGGCAGATGGCGGCATCCGGCTGCGCGCCGTCAACAGTTGCATCCGGCTGGCGCATTCGGTCAACGGGCTGGCCGTCTGGACCGCGCAAGACATTCACCAAGACCCGCTGGTGAAGCCGGTAGAGCCCGCGCCACCAGCCATGCCCCGCGCCCAACCGGCGGCAGCACCAGACGCCGACCTTGCAGCGCTGCACCCGGCACAAGCCTGCTTGGTGCAGTGCCATGCATCGCAATGCGGCTTTTGCACGCCGGGTTTCGTGATGAGCCTGTTCGCGCATTACCACGAGCAGGTGTGGCCTGAGCCGCAGGCCCAGGTGCCGACCACCTTGCCCGGCGCGCCCCCCGCACTGCCGCCCGCGCCGCCGCCCGTTCTGCCTTTGGCGGTGTCGCGCACACAGGCCCAAGAAGTTTTGTCGGGCAACCTGTGCCGGTGCACTGGCTACCGGCCGATCCTGGACGCGGCGCAGGTGATGCCCCAGGCTCCGCGCTGGCGCTTGGACGCAGCCGCACTGCGACAGCGCCTCGACGCGCTGGCAGAAGCCGCGTCATCTGCGCACACCCGCCAAGCCAGCGCTTCGCCAGCCACCGCAGCCACCCAGCTGCAAGCCGCGCGCTACCTCAGCGCCAAGCACCTTGCGCAGTTGCTGCAGGCCCGCGCCGCTTACCCCCAAGCGCAGGTCGTGGCCGGCTGCACCGACGTGGGTCTGTGGGTGAACAAGCAGCACCGCGTCTTCGAGCAAATCTTGGACGTGACGCGCACCCAGGAACTGCTGCGCGTCGAGGTCTACCCGCAGCACATCGCCATCGGCGCCGCTGTGAGCCTCACCGACGCCTACGCGGCGCTGGTGGCCGAGCGGCCCCAACTGCACGATTTCGCCAGCCGTTTCGCCGGCCTTCCCGTGCGCAACTCCGGCACGTTGGGCGGCAACGTGGCCAACGGCTCGCCCATTGGCGACAGCATGCCTTTGCTCATCGCACTCGGTGCCAGCGTGGTGCTCATGCGCTGGCAGGGTCAGGGTGCGAGGGGCCAGCTGGCGCACCGCGAACTGGCGCTGGAGGACTTCTATCTGGGCTATCGGCGCACAGCCTTGCGCCCAGACGAGCTGCTGGCCTGGATCAAGGTGCCGCGCCCGGTGTCGGGTGAGTTCTTGCAGGTTCACAAGCTCAGCAAGCGCTTCGATGACGACATCTCTGCGGTCTGCTTGGGGGTGTTTTTGCAGCTCGACACGCAGGGCCGCATCGCGCAAGCCAAGCTGGGTGCGGGCGGCGTGGCGGCCACGCCGGTTCGCGCCCGGCGCACCGAAGCACACTTAGTCGGTCAAGCTTGGACCATGCAGACGGCGCAGCGCGCAGCAGCCACGCTGCAAGCCGAGTTCCAGCCCATCTCGGACATGCGCGCATCGGCCTCCTACCGCAGCACCATGCTGGGCGAGTTGCTGGTGCGCGCAGCGCGCAGCCTGGACAGCCACAACCCCCAGCAGCCCTGGCAACTGGACTCGGCCAGCGCCTCGGTTCTGGCGGACTTGGCAGCCCAGCCCATGCACCAAACACCTGCATCTGCACCTGCGCTGAGGGCTCCGGCATGAACGCCCGAGACCGCGGCACCGAGACCGCAGGCGCCAAAGCCTCAGCGCAGCCGGCAGCAAAGCAGGTAGCACAGCACCCAACCGCCGAGACCACGCGCCCAGCCATGGGCCAGTCACACCGGCACGACAGCGCCGTCGCCCAAGTCTGCGGTGAGGCCTTGTATGTGGACGATATCCCCGAGTTGCGCGGCACGCTGCACGCCGCACCCGTGCTCTCTACCGTGGCCCACGGCCTGCTGCGCGGCATCGACGGGGCTGCTGCGCTGGCCATGCCCGGCGTGCGCGCGCTCATCACCGCGCGCGACATCCCCGGCGACCCGGTGCTGGCCGCCTTTGCGCACGATGAGCCCATCTTGGCGATCGACCGCGTGCAGCACATCGGCCAAGTGGTGGCACTGGTGGTGGCCGACAGCGCCATGGAAGCGCGCCGCGCAGCGCGCTTGGTGAAGCTCTCCATCGACCCGCTGCCCGCCTTGCTCACGCCACGCGCAGCGCACGAGGCCCAAAGCTATGTGTTGCCGCCAGTCACCGTGAGGCGGGGCGACGCTGCTGGCGCGCTGGCCCGCGCTCCGCAACGCTTGAGCGGACAGTTCGAAGTGGGCGGCCAAGAGCACTTTTACTTGGAAGGCCAGATCGCCTACGCCCTGCCGCGCGAACAACAGCAATGGCACATCTACGCCAGCACGCAACACCCGGGCGAGGTGCAGCACTGGGTGGCTCACGCCCTGGGCTTGGACGTGCACCGTGTCACCGTGGAGTGCCGGCGCATGGGCGGCGGTTTTGGCGGCAAAGAAACGCAGGCCGGGCACTTGGCGGTGTGGGCAGCACTGGCCGCACACCACACCGGCTGCCCCGTGAAATGCCGCCTGGACCGCGACGACGACTTCATGGTCACCGGCAAGCGCCACCCCTTTGCTTACGACTACACCGTAGGCTTTGACGAACAAGGCCTGCTGTGCGGCCTGCACATCACGCAGTTGGTGAACTGCGGGTTTTCTGCAGACTTGAGCGGCCCGGTGGCCGACCGCGCCATCTTCCACACCGACAACGCGTACTTTCTGGAAGACGTGGAAGTGGCCTCTTTCCGCTGCAAAACCAACCTGCAAAGCCACACCGCATTTCGCGGCTTTGGGGGGCCGCAGGGCGTGATCGCCATTGAGACCATCTTGGGCGACATCGCCCGCCACCTGGGGCTGGATGCTTTGGACGTGCGGCTGCGCAACTTGTATGGCCCGCCGCCGCGCCACATCACGCACTACCAAATGCCGGTGGAAGACAACATCTTGCAGCCGCTCATCGAGCGCTTGGCGCAGAGCAGCCAATACCGGCAGCGGCGCGAATCCATCGCCGCCTGGAATGCACAAAGCCCGGTCATTCAGCGCGGCATCGCGCTCACGCCGGTGAAGTTCGGCATCAGCTTCACGGCCACGCTGTTCAACCAAGCCGGTGCGCTGGTGCACGTCTACACCGACGGCAGCGTGATGGTCCACCACGGCGGCACCGAGATGGGCCAAGGCTTGCACACCAAAGTGGCGCAGGTGGTGGCCGATGAACTGGGTGTGCCGCTGTCGCGCGTGTTGGTGGGCGCCAGCGACACGGCCAAGGTGCCCAATGCCTCGGCCACGGCAGCGTCCGCAGGCACCGACCTGAATGGCCGCGCCGCGCAATACGCTGCCCGCCACGTGCGCGACAACCTGGCAGCCTTCGTGGCGGGGCAAGACGGCGTGGGCGCAGGCGCTGTGCGTTTCGCAGGCGGCGAGGTCATCACCAGCACCACGCGGCGCAGCTTCGACGACGTGGTGCGCATGGCCTACGCCAACCGCATCCAGTTGTGGAGCGACGGCTTCTACCGCACACCAAAAATCCACTACGACAAAACCACGCTCACCGGCCGGCCCTTCTTCTATTTCGCCTACGGCGCGGCTTGCACCGAAGTGGCCATCGACACCCGCACCGGCGAGCACCGCGTGCTGCGCGTGGACATCCTGCACGACGTGGGCACCAGCCTGAACCCGGCCTTGGACATCGGCCAGATCGAAGGCGGCTTTGTGCAAGGCATGGGCTGGCTCACCACCGAAGAGCTGGTGTGGAACGAGCAAGGCCGCCTGAGCACGCACGCACCCAGCACTTACAAAATTCCAGCAACCGGCGACATACCCGCGCACTTCTCGGTGGCGCTGTGGCCGGAGGCCAACCGCGAAGACAACGTGGGCGGCAGCAAAGCCGTGGGCGAACCGCCCTTCATGCTGGCCATCAGCGTCTGGGAAGCCCTGCGCGACGCGGTGGCGCAGGCCAGAACACGGCTGGTCCCTGAATCGCCCGCCCGGTCGAACGATCAATCGCCCCATCAACCACCCAAGCCGGTTCAGATGGACGCACCGGCGACACCAGAGCGTGTGTGGCGGGCGCTACAGCTCAGAGATTGAGGCTACAGGGCCCGCAACAAGCGCGGGTGCTTGACGGCCACTTTCAACAGCGTTCGGGCAGCGCCCGTGGGCTCTCGTCGGCCCTGCTCCCAGTCTTGCAAGGTACGGGGCGAGACACCCAGCAGGCGAGCAAAGTCCCGCTGCGACAAGCCCACGCTGGCCCGAGCCCGTGCCGCCTCAGACACCGTCACCAGGGTGGCGCGTGCGGCCTCTCCCCGGCGCATTTGTCGCACCGATTCCAGCAGGTCAGCCTGAACGGTCGTCAACTCAGTGGGCATCTTGCAATCCTTCCTTCAATTGGGCCAACAGCTCCGTGGGCAGGCGGTCCAAATCTGACTTCTTGTAGGCGATCAGAAGCCAAATCACCTCGCCTCGAACACAGTAGATCACCCGGGCACCGCCTCGTTTGCCTCGGCCAGATACCGACCAACGCACTTTTCTGCAGCCGCCGCTCCCAGTTATCAGGTCTCCAACATCCGGGTTGGCTGCAATCCAGCCTATCAACTCGTGAATCTCTGCTTCGGTCCAGATTGCTTGGGCATACCGAACAAACACGGGCGTTACTGCAACGGTGAACATCGCCGCAGACTACGGCGACGCCGTATGTCAGTGTATCGGCGTCAGTTCAGGGCTGAACCTTGAATCAATGACCTGATGCCGAGGCGATGGCTGATCGACCACCGGACCGACCGAAACCTCAAAGCACCAAAAGCGCCCGAAAGTCGTTCACGTTGGTGTGGGTGGGACCGGTGACGACCAGATCGCCCAGGCCAGCGAAGAAGGCGTAGCTGTCGTGGCGGTCGGCGTGGGCTTGGGGCGACAGGCCGGCGGCTGCGGCGCGGGCCAGGGTGTTGGGCGTGACGAGGGCACCTGCGTTGTCCTCCACGCCGTCGATGCCGTCGGTGTCTGCCGCCAGGGCGTACACACCGGGCAGGCCCTGCAAAGCCATGGCCGCGCCCAAGCAAAACTCGCCGGCGCGTCCGCCGCGACCCAAGGCTTGCCCGGCGGACGCTGGCCGCACCGTCACCGTGGTTTCGCCGCCGGACAAGATGACGCAGGGCCGCGCAAACGGCGTGCCGTGCAGCGCGACCGAGCGCGCCAGTGCCGCATGCACCTTGGCCACCTCGCGTGACTCGCCCTCGATGTCGTCGCCCAGCACGTGGGCTGCGATGCCAGCAGCGCGCGCGGCCTCGGCTGCGGCCTCCAGCGATTGGCGCGGCGTGGCGATCAAATGCACCGGCTGATCGGCCAAGCGCGGGTCGCCGGGCTTGGGTGTTTCCAGCGCGCCGCTTTGCAGTTGCTCGCGCAGCCCATGGGGCAAGTCGATGCTGTGGCGCTCCAGGATGGCCAGCGCGTCTGCACAGGTGCTGGGGTCTGGCACGGTCGGGCCGCTGGCGATCACCGAGGGGTCGTCGCCCGGCACGTCGCTGATGGTCAGCGTGACCACGTGCGCTGGCGCACAGGCCGCTGCCAGCCGCCCGCCCTTGATGGCCGAGAGGTGCTTGCGCACGGTGTTCATGTCGCCAATGCCAGCGCCGCTGTGAAGCAAGGCTTGGTTGATGCGCTGCTTGTCGGCCAGCGTCAGGCCGCCGCCCGGCCACGTGGCGGGCAGCGTGAGCAAGGCCGAGCCGCCGCCCGAGATGAGGCACAGCACCAAGTCATCGGCCGTGAGGCCTTGCACCGATTGCAAGATGCGCTGCGCTGCGGCCATGCCCGCGGCATCAGGCACGGGGTGCGCGGCTTCGACGATCTCGATGACACCGGAGGCTGACCCTGCTGGCACTGCTTGCGCATGGGGCCTGGCGTCCGCGTGCTGCGAGGCCCGAGGCGGTGTGTGCCCGTAGCGCGTCACCACCAAACCCGACAGCGGCGCACCCGGTCTGCCGTGGGCTGCGGCGTGCGCTGGCCACAACGCCTCCAGCGCATGCGCCATGGCACCGGCTGCCTTGCCTGCACCCACCACCACGGTGCGCCCCGGCGGCGGCGGCGGCAAAACGGCGGCCATGCCGGTCAGCGGCTGGGCGCGCTGAACAGCCACAGAGAACAGATGGCGCAGAAAGGCTTCTGGTGCCTCCAGGGGCTTGGGCGATGGCAGCGTCATGGATGGTGTGATCGGCGGCTTGATCGGAGTGTCAACGGCGGTGTGAGGCCCGCCCCGCAGAATAGCCGCATGACCACCCTGCTCATCCACCGCGCCCGCTGCATTGCCACGTTCGACGACGCCCGCACAGAATGGGCCGACGCCTCGCTGCTGGCTGTCGACGGACGCATCGAGGCCATCGGCCCGGCCGACACCTTCCCGCCGCAACTGATCGACAGCGCAGACGAAGTCATCGATGCGCGTCAGCACGTCGTCATCCCCGGTTTGGTGAACACGCACCACCACATGGTGCAGTCGCTGACCCGCGCGGTGCCTGCCGTGCAAAACGCCGAGCTGTTTGCTTGGTTGCGCGGGCTCTACCCGCTGTGGGCAGGCCTCACACCCGACATGGTGTTCACCTCCACACAAGTGGCCATGGCGGAGTTGCTACTCAGCGGCTGCACGACCACCAGCGACCACCTCTACATCTACCCCAACGGCGTGCGGCTGGACGACAGCATCTCAGCCGCGCAAAGCATGGGCATGCGCTTTGTGGCCACGCGCGGCAGCATGAGCGTGGGCGCATCGCAAGGCGGTTTGCCGCCCGACGATGTGGTGGAACGCGAAGACGCGGTGTTGGCCGATAGCGCCCGGCTGGTGGAGCGCTACCACCAGCGCGGCTGGGGCGCCATGCAGCAAGTGGCGCTGGCACCGTGCTCGCCGTTCTCGGTGAGCCCAGACCTCATGCGTGAATCGGCCCGGCTGGCGCGGCACTTGGGCGTGCGCCTGCACACCCACTTGGCAGAAAACGACCACGACGTGGCCTACAGCCTGGCCAAATTCAACCGCACCCCGGCGCAGTACGCGCAAGACCTGGGCTGGCTGGGCGATGACGTGTGGCACGCCCACTGCGTCAAGCTCGATGACGAAGGCATTCACCTGTTCGCTGCCACCCGCACCGGCGTGGCGCACTGCCCGTGCAGCAACATGCGCTTGGCCAGCGGCATTGCACCCATTCGCCGCCTGCTGGACGCGGGAGCGCCGGTGGGCCTGGGCGTGGACGGCAGTGCCAGCAACGACGGCGCGCAACTGCTGGGGGAAGCGCGCCAAGCCCTGCTGCTGGCCCGCCTGGGCCACGCGCTGCAGCCACCGCGCACCACAGCCGATGGCCGCACCGTTTACGGCTGCGACGAAGCCCCTGCACAAATGACTGCGCGCGACGCCCTGGCCTTGGCCACCCGAGGCGGTGCCCAAGTGCTGGGCCGCAGCGACATCGGCCACCTGGCCCCGGGCCAATGCGCCGACCTGGCGCTCTACACGCTAGACACCCTGCCCATGGCCGGCGGCGCGGTGCACGACCCGGTGGCCGCACTCGCCCTGTGCGCCACCCCGCAGGCCGACTACACCATCGTTCAAGGCCAAGTGCTGGTGCGCCAAGGCCAACTCACGCGGGTGGACTTACCGGTGCTGGTGGAGCGGCATAACGGGATGGCGCGGGGCTTGACTGCGGGTGTTTGAAGCAACGGGTAGCAAGCCCCGGCGGAGATCCATGCGTGCCGCATGAGTCGTATCCCAAGAAATACATTTGATTTATGCTCGAAGTTCGACAGACACAAACTTACGTTGTGTGGTTCTCCCGCATCCGCGACAAAGCATCGAGGTCACGTATCGACATCCGTATCCGTCGCCTCTCGATGGGGAACCCGGGTGATGTGAAGTCAGTCGGCGAGGGTGTGTCGGAACTGCGCATCGACCACGGACCAGGCTACCGCGTGTACTTCGTCCAAAGAGGAACCGTATGCGTGGTTCTACTGGCGGGTGGCGACAAATCGACACAGGACAGGGACATTCAAGAAGCAAAGGCGCTGGCGCGCGACATATAGGAGATCACGATGGCCAAAACAGTCACCACGCCCTGGGATCCAGCGGACCACCTGAAGTCCGAGGAGGACATGGCCGCCTACTTGGAGGCCGCTTTTGAAGAAGGCGACCCCGCTTTGGTGGCGGCAGCGCTTGGGGACATTGCCCGCGCCAAGGGGATGTCACAGGTCGCCCGAGATGCTGGCCTGGGGCGCGAGAGCCTCTACAAGGCACTCTCCCCCGCAGGCAATCCAGAATTTGCAACCATTCTGAAAGTGATTGCAGCACTTGGGCTGCAGCTTCACGCGTCGCCTTCGATGAGCAAACGCGTCGCGTGAATGGAGCGATCGCGTCAACGGGCTTTGATGGTCTTGGATCGGCTTACCGACCAACTAAATTGAACGGGAAGCGCGCAACAGGTCTCTCGGTCTGGCTGGCGAACTGTTCGTCCTGAACTTTGAGCGAGCCCGGTTGATTCACGAAGGTCGTGAAGAGCTCGCCTCCAAGATTGAGCACACGTCCAAAGTGCGAGGCGACCATGAGGGCTACGACATCCTTTCGTTTGAAGCATCTTGGGGTGAGCGGCTAGAACCCCTATAAGTCGGAAGGCCCAGGCCCATCACCAACCGATCACCACCCCATGGTCCCCGCCTCCCCCTTGAACGGGCCGACCACATCGGGCGTGACCCAGCCGCCGTAGAAGCCGCCGGGTTGCGGCTGAGCGGTTTGGCCATCGACGGTGCAGCGCAGGGTGTCGGGGGTGGTGCCCGCATAGAAAGCGACATGGTCGCGCAGGGCTTGGAAAGCGGGCAGAGGCTGGGGGTAGCTCCAGCCGATGCGCTGCAGGCTGACGCCTCCGGCTTGCACCGTCCAGTACTGCGCCTGGCCTTTCCACTCGCACCAAGAACTGCCCGCTGCAGGGCGCAGCGCCTGCGCGTTCACATCGGCCAGCGGCAGGTAGAAGGTGGGCGGGTGCGCGGTCTCCAGCACGCGCAGAGCGCGCACCGTGTCGACCACGCATACCGAGCCCAGCCACACCTGCACGCGGCGCGCATCGGGCAGCAAGGCCGGTGGGCGCGGGTAGTCCCACACCGACTCCTGACCAGGGCCAGGTTCAACAGCAAACGGGGGGCGGCGCTGGCCGGTGTGGGTCCAGCCGTGGGTGGTGGTGTTGGATGTCATTCAGGTGGCTCGCAGGCGACATGGCCCAACCCGAACCTTAGCGGATGCAAGCCAAGCCCGTGGTGCGGTGGGCCTCTAACATCTTTGAATGACCAGCCCCTCCGACCTCTCCGGCCCACGCGCGGCAACCACCTCCAACAGCACACCTGGCCGCATCCCAGGCCGGCGCCTGCTGCATTCCCCTGGCCCCACGCACATTCCCGACGCCGTATTGCACGCCATGGCGGTGCAGCCCATGGACTTGGCCGACCCTCGGGTGGACGAGACGATTGCTGCTTGTGAAGAAGGCCTGCGGCGGGTCTTGGGTACCCGCGATGCGCAGGTGTTCATGTACTCGGCCAACGGCCACGGTGCCTGGGAGGCGGTGTTGGTGAACATCGCCGCGCCCGGCCAAACGGTGCTGATGGCGGGCACCGGGCATTTCTCGGAGGCCTGGGCCTTGCAGGCCGAAGATTTGGGGCTGATGGTGCAGCGCACGCCGTGGGTGGAGGGCCAGCCCATCGACACCGGCAGCATCGAAGCCGCTTTGCGCGCCGATGTAGCCCGCGCCATCGTGGCGGTGCTGGTGGTGCACACCGACACGGCCAGCGGCATCACCAGCGACGTACCCGCCATTCGCGCGGCCATGGATGCCAGCGGCCACCCCGCGCTGTTGGTGGTGGACGGCGTGGCCTCGGTGGCTGCGGCCCCGCTGTACATGGACGCCTGGCGCGCCAACGTGGTGTTGGGTGCGTCGCAAAAGGGCCTGATGGTGCCGCCCGGTCTGGCCTATGTGGCGGTGGATGCGCGGGCCTTGGCCGTGGCGCAGGCCAACCCCATGCCGCGCCACTATTGGGGCTGGCAGTTGCGCGTGGGCGCCCAGTCTTACCGCAAGTTCTGTGGCACGCCGCCCGAGACGCTGCTGTTCGGACTGCGGGCTGCGCTGGGCCTGATCGAACAAGAAGGTCTGGAGGCGGTGTGGGCGCGGCATGCGCGGCTGGCCGCTGCGGTGCATGCGGCTGTGGAAGGCTGGCGCGAGGCGGTGAATGTCCCTGGCGTGATCGACTTCTTTTGCCCAGTACCTGCTGCGCGCTCGGTGTCAGTGACGGCCATCACGCTAGGCGGCGGCCACAGCCCAGACGCGCTGCGGCAAGTGGCACGCGAGCGTTTTCAGGTGGCCGTGGCTGGCGGCTTGGGGCCTTTGGCCGGGCGCGTGTTTCGCATCGGCCACTTGGGCGACCTGAACGAGGCCATGCTGTTGGGTGCTTTGGGCGGCGTGCAGGCGGCCATGGATGTGCTGAACATCCCGCACGGCGACGGCGTGGGCCGCGCGATTGCGTACTTGAGCAGGTCGGCCTGAGCGCAGCCAACCCTTCAGCGCACCGGCGCGCCGCTCAAGAACCAGCGGCCAATGAGTGCACGTTCTTCTTCGGTCAGGCCAGTGCTGTTGTTCATGGGCATGAGCCGCGTCACCACCACCTGCTGATAGACCGCCTGCGCGTGTTGCTGCAGCGCGGCGGGTGAATCGAGCCGCACGTTTTTCATTTGCACTTGCGCGCCGTGGCACGCGAGGCAGCGTTGCTCGATGACGGCCTGCACCTGTGCCAATGCGGGCGTGTTTCCGGCAGGCTGCCCAGCTGAAGGGCTTGAAGGCACGCCGAGCGCCGGAGAGACAGCGGCTGCCGGTCCTGCCGCAGCAGAAGCCACTGGGGGGGCCGGCGGCCGCATCCACACCACCAGCGCCGCCAAGACCACCAAGCCGACGGCGGCATAGGGCCAGGGGTGGCGGTTGCGGCCCAGGTGAAAGCCGTGGCGCATGACGAAGAACTGCCGAATGGCCGCGCCCGCGAACATCATGCCAATCAGCACCAGCCAATTCTGCGGGTGACTCCAGGTGAAGCTGTAGTGGTTGCTGAGCATGGCAAACAGCACCGGCAGCGTGAAGTAGGTGTTGTGTACGCTGCGCTGCTTGCCGCGTTGGCCGTGGATGGGGTCCACGGGTTGGCCGGCTTTAATGGCCTGCACCACGCGCCGCTGGCCGGGGATGATGACGAACAGCACATTGGCGCTCATGGCCGTGGCGATCATGGCGCCCACCAGCAAAAACGCCGCGCGCCCGGCAAACCAGTGGCAGGCCAACCAAGAGGCCGCACACACCAGCAGCAGCACAGCAACGCCCACCCGCGCATCGCCCTTCGGACCGTGGCCCAAACGCAGGCAGATTTGGTGATAGGCCAGCCAGAACACCACCAGAAAAGCCAGCGCCACGGCCACCGCGGCAGGCGGCGACCAAGCCATCTTGGCCGGGTCGATCAGGTAAACCTGTGCGTTCCACAGGTAAGACACGCTCATGAGCGCAAAGCCCGACAGCCAAGTGGAATAACTCTCCCAATAGAACCAGTGCAGCCGCTCGGGCAAGGCAGGTGGCGCTACGGCGTACTTCACCGGGTGGTAGAAGCCGCCGCCGTGCACGGCCCACAACTCACCCGTGGCCCCTTGCGCGCGCAGGGCCGGGTTGAGCGGCGGGGTCAGGCTGCTGTCGAGAAAGACAAAGTAGAACGAAGAGCCGATCCAGGCGATGGCGGTGATGACGTGCACCCAGCGCAGCAACAGGTTGGCCCAGTCGAGGAGGTAACTTTCCATAACGGTCTTGCGAGGTTCTCAGGGCGAGGAAAGGTTGAAATGCTGCAACAACTGCGCCACCACCGAAGCGGCGATCACTTCGGGCTGCTTGCCGCCGATACCAGGCAGGCCGATAGGGCAAATGACCTGCGACAGCTCCGCCTGGTTGAAGCCGCGTTCTTGCAGGCGGTGCGAGAAAGTAGCCCATTTGGTGCGGCTGCCGATGAGTCCGATGAAGGGCAAGTCGGCCTGCTGCCGCTGTCGCTTGAGGCAGGCTGCCAGCACGTCCAGGTCTTCTGCATGGCTAAAGCTCATGATCAGCACAGCGGAGCCCGCTGCAACATCGGCCACAGCCGCTTGCACCGGTTCGGAGTGGTCGGTGCGAACCCAGGAAGGCAAGCCCCGCGGGAAGACGCCCTCGCGGCTGTCCACCCAATACACCGCAAAAGGCAGCACAGACGCTGCGCGCACGATGGCTTGGCCCACGTGCCCGCCACCAAACAGCGCCAACTGCCAGCGCGGCTGGGCCAATCGCACGGACAGCGCTGCGCGGTCGCGGGCGTCGACCCACTCCAAACGCAGCTCAACCACACCGCCGCAGCACTGCCCCAAGCTGGGCCCCAGTGCAATGCGGCGCACCAGGGGCAACGCCAGCTCGCCCGCGGAGTGCGGGCCAGCGCTCAGGCATCGGCGGGCCTGCGCCATCGCCTCGAACTCCAGATGGCCGCCGCCCAAGGTGTTGTATGCAACATCTGGAAACACTGCCATCCAGGCACCCACCTCACGGGGTACCGAACCTTGGCTAGACTGAACCGACACCAGCACGGCAGATGTCGTCTCCAGTCCGTGCAACAGTTGCTCCAGCGCGGCCATGGGTTGATGCATGGCGGGATGTTAGGCGCAGCCAACCCGAGATAGCCCATGCCCGATTCACGCCAGATCACCCCCGCCTCGCGGCAGCCCGCACTGCGCCGCAGAACCTTGAGCATTTCCTGGGGCCTGGCCGCTGCAGCATTGGCGACAGTGGGGATGGCCGGTCTGGCCGGCTGCGCTGCCCCACCCCCTCCTGCACCACCACCACCCCCACCGCCACCCCCTCCTGCACCACCACCGCCGCCACCGCCACCCCCTGCGCCAGCGCCCCCTCCGCCGCCTCCAGGCAAGGTATCTGGCGCGCGCACCCCGCGCGACTACCGCCGGGACGCGGCCAGCCACCTCTACGAACTCAACGCCCACCGCATTTTTTCAGGGCGGATGCCGCCTCTGCTGTATGCGATCGGGGTGTTTCAAGTAGACGTCGACCACCGGGGCGAGGTACTGGCGACCGCTTGGATGCGCGCACCCAGCCACGCGCCAGAAGTGATGGCTGAAATAGAGCGCACCGTGCGCCGCGCCGCGCCCTTTCCGGTGCCGGCCCTGATGGGCCGAGTGACCTACACCGACACTTGGCTGTGGGACCGCAGCGGCCGCTTCCAACTGGATACGCTGACGGAAGGCCAACGATGACTAGACCCATGCGTGTGCAACGCCAGTGCTGGCGCAGGCGGGTCGGCTGGGGCGCTTTGGCGGCCTTGTCGTTGTTGGTCGGCTTGTCCAGTGGCTGCGCCGAGCGTCTGAGCCTGGCCAACTACGAAAAGCTCAAAGTCGGCCAGCCGTACGCCGAGGTGGTGGAAATTTTGGGCGAGCCCACGCGCTGCGATGAACTCTTGGGCGTGCGCACCTGCGACTGGGGCACGTCCGAACGCGGTGTCAACGTGCGCTTCGTGGCCAGTCAGGTGCTGTTGACGCAAGCGCGCAATTTGCACTGATGACGGCAGAAGCCTTCGCGGCCCTGCTTGGGTCGAAGGCGCTGATTCAAAACCCGCTCAAGACCCGCGGTAAGTCGCGTGGCTCCAGGGGCTCACCAGCAACGGCACGTGGTAGTGCTGTGCAGCATCGGCCACGCCAAAGTCCAGCGTGACCGCGTCCAAAAAAGGCGGCTCAGGCAAGGCCACACCCCGCTGGCGAAAGTAAGCCGCCACCTCAAAAACCAGCCGATAGCGCCCGGCGCGCAGGCTGGCGTTGTCATACAAAGGGCCGTCGGGGTTGCGGCCATCAGCGTTCAAAGTGAAGGCTTTGACCAAGCTGGCTTGCTCCGCGGTCAAGGTGTAGAGCCGCACCGCCATGCCCGCTGCCGGGCTGCCGTGCATGGTGTCCAAAACGTGTGTACTCAATCCCATGGGGCCTCCTGTGAACCTGCTGCAACGCCGTTTTCAGTTTAGGGGGCACCGCTATCATCAAACGCAACTGCCATGAAGCCGCCCACACCTGCTACCTACCCCCGCGACTTGGTGGGCTACGGCCGCCAGCCGCCGCACCCGCAGTGGCCCGGCCAGGCTCGCATCGCGCTGCAGTTCGTCTTGAATTACGAAGAGGGTGGGGAGAACGCCACGCTGCACGGCGACGCAGGCTCGGAGCAGTTTTTGTCGGAACTGTTCAACCCTCCGAGCTTTCCCGACAGGCACCTGAGCATGGAGAGCATTTATGAGTACGGCTCGCGTGTGGGCGTGTGGCGTTTGCTGCGCGAGTTCGAGCGACGCAACCTGCCGCTTACCGTGTTTGGCGTGGGCATGGCGCTGCAGCGCCACCCGGAGCTGACGCGGGCTTTTGTCGAGCTGGGCCACGAGATCGCCTGTCACGGCTGGCGCTGGATCCACTATCAAAACATGGACGAAGCCACCGAGCGCGAACACCTCCTCTTGGGCGTTGCCGCCATTAAGGACTTGACTGGCCAAGCACCGCTGGGCTGGTACACCGGGCGTGACAGCCCCAATACCCGCCGCCTCGTGGTGGAGCACGACGGCTTTGTCTATGACAGCGACTACTACGGCGACGACCTGCCCTTTTGGACACCCGTCACCAAGAGCAATGGCGAGGTGGTGCAGCACTTGGTGGTGCCTTACACGCTCGACGTGAACGACATGCGCTTTGCCCTGCCCCAAGGCTTCTCACAAGGCGACGACTTCTTCACCTACCTGCGTGACAGCTTCGACGTGCTGTACGCAGAAGGCGAACACGCGCCCAAGATGATGAGCGTCGGCATGCACTGCCGCCTGCTGGGCCGCCCAGGCCGCATGCGCGCCCTGCAACGATTCTTAGACCATGTGCAAACGCACGACCGGGTGTGGGTGTGTCGGCGCATCGACATCGCTCGGCATTGGCAAGCTATGCACCCGGCCCGCCCCGCATGACCGCCACCCTGAGCCTCGACCAACTCAACACCGCCCCGCCCGAAGCGGCGCTGGCGATGCTGGAAGGCATCTACGAGCATTCGCCTTGGATTGCGCAAGCCGCACTGGCCAGCCGGCCGTTTGCATCGCTGTCCCAGTTGCACCAAGCCATGGTACGAGCGGTGCGAGGCGCAGGGCTCGATGCGCAGTTGGCCCTCATTCGCGCGCACCCCGAGTTGGCGGGCAAAGCCATGGTGGCTGGCACGCTCACGGCGGAATCCACTGATGAGCAAAGCCGCGCCGGCCTCACGCACTGCAGCCCGGAAGAGTTCGCGCAGGTGCAGCGGCTGAACGCCGACTACAACGCGCGCTTTGGCTGGCCCTTCATCGTGGCGGTGCGCGGGCCGCGTGGCACGGGCCTGTCGCGTGCGCAGATCATCAGCACCTTTCAGCGGCGCATCACAGCCCACCCAGAGGACGAGCGCGCCGAGTGCTTGCGCCAGATCCACCGCATCGCCGAGTTGCGCCTGGCTGACCGTTTCAACCAACAGCCCGAGCGCGGCCAACGCGTGTGGGATTGGGCGCAGAGCTTGGCCGCCCACAGCGACCCAGGCTTTGCCGAGGCGGGCCAGCTCACCGTGACTTACCTCACGCCCGCGCACCGCGCCTGCGCCGAGCAGTTGCAGGGCTGGATGCGCGAGAGCGGCTTTGACGAGGTGTCCCTTGATGCGGTGGGCAATGTGGTGGGCGTGTACCGCGCCGACCCTACCGTGCGCCAGCCGCGTACCCTCATGACCGGCTCGCATTACGACACGGTGCGCAATGGTGGGCGCTACGACGGGCGACTGGGTATTTTGGTGCCCATGGAGTGCGTGCGCATGCTGGCTCAAGGCGGCCAGCGCCTGCCCTTCCACCTGGAAGTGGTGGGCTTTTCAGAGGAAGAAGGCCAGCGCTACAAGGCCACTTTTCTGGGCTCTGGCGCACTCATCGGGCAGTTCAACCCGGCCTGGCTGGACCAGTTGGACGCAGACGGCGTGAGCATGCGCGAAGCCATGCAGGCCGCAGGCTTGCCCGGTACTTTGGAGGCCATTGCAGCGCTCAAGCGTGACGCGGCGCAGTACTTGGGTTTTGTAGAGATCCACGTCGAGCAGGGGCCGGTGCTGCACGGCAGGGACTTGGGCCTGGGCGTGGTCGGCTCCATCAATGGCAGCGTGCGGATGTTGGGCCAAGTGCAGGGCGTGGCCTGCCACGCGGGCACGACACCCATGGCCCAGCGCCGCGACGCTGCGGCTGCCGTAGCGGAAATCATCTTGGCCGTGGAAGAGCGCGCAGCACGCGATGGCGATTCCGTGGGCACCGTGGGCCAGTTGAACGTGCCCTCGGGCTCCATCAACGTGGTGCCGGGCGCTTGCCATTTCAGCCTCGACCTGCGCGCCCCGACAGACGCGCAACGTGATGCCTTGGTGGCCGACGTGTTGGCGCAAGCGCACGCCATTTGCCAGCGCCGCGGCGTGCACTTGCAACTGGAAGAAACCTTGCGCGCCGCTGCTGCGCCCAGCGCCCCCGACTGGCAAGCGCGCTGGGAAGCCGCGGTGGCATCGCTTGGTTTGCCGGTACACCGCCTGCCCAGCGGCGCCGGCCACGACGCCATGAAGCTGCACGAGTTGATGCCCCAAGCCATGCTGTTTGTGCGCGGAGAAAACGACGGCATCAGCCACAACCCGCTGGAGTCCAGCACCGCGCACGACATCGACCTGGCCGTGCGCGCCTTCGACCACCTGCTGGCCCAGCTCGGCACGGAAACTTGAACATCCCGCATCTGATCCACATGCCCTCCAACGCACCGCACCCCACGGATCTTCCAGCCCACGACCCACTCGACGCCTGGATCGAATCGCATTTCGAAGAGCAGGTGCGCTTTCTTCAAGCCCTGGTACAGGTGCCCACCGACACGCCCCCCGGCAACAACGCACCGCATGCGGAGCGCACCGCCGAGCTGCTGGACGCGATGGGCCTGGAAGCGGAAAAGTACCCGGTGCCGCAAGACCAAGTGCACGCCGCTGGCATGGCCTCGATCACCAACCTGATCGTTCGCCACCGCTTTGGCGCAGGTGGCCCCACCATTGCGCTCAACGCCCACGGCGATGTGGTGCCCCCGGGTGAGGGTTGGACCCGCGACCCCTACGGCGCTTCGATCGAAGGCGACCTGCACACGGGTCGGCTCTATGGCCGCGCCGCTGCCGTGAGCAAGAGCGATTTCGCCACCTACACCTTTGCCCTGCGCGCCTTGCAAGCATTGCAGGCCAACACCGGCGCTGCGCTGGCAGGCGCGGTGGAGTTGCATTTCACCTACGACGAAGAATTTGGTGGCGAACTGGGCCCCGGCTGGCTGTTGAGCCAAGGCCTCACCAAACCCGACCTGTTGATCGCCGCTGGCTTCAGCTACGAGGTGGTGACCGCGCACAACGGCTGCTTGCAAATGGAGGTGACGGTGCACGGCAAAGCCGCACACGCCGCCATTCCACACACCGGGGTGGACGCACTGCAAGGCGCTTTGTATTTGCTGCAAGCGCTGGTGGACTGCAACCAGGGCTACCGGGCCATCACCTCCCAAGTGACAGGCATCCAGCACCCTTACCTGAACATCGGCCGCATCGAAGGTGGCACCAACACCAACGTGGTGCCCGGAAAGCTGGTGTTCAAACTCGACCGCCGCATGATCCCCGAGGAGGATCCGGTTGTCGTGGAGGCCGAGATCCGAGGCGTCCTTGCTGAAGCCACAGCCCGCGCCCAAGCGGCTGGCCTACCCATTACGGTTGACGTGCGCCCCCTGCTGCTGGCCCACGCCATGCGTCCACTGCCCGGCCACGAGGTGCTGGTGCATGCCATCCAGCGTCACGGACAAGCGGTTTTCGGCGAACCCATCCCAGCCATGGGCACGCCGCTCTACACCGACGTGCGCCTGTACGCCCAAGCGGGCGTGCCGGGCGTCATCTACGGCGCGGGCCCCCGCACCGTGCTGGAGTCGGGCGCCAAGCGGGCCGACGAGCACTTGAACCTGGCTGACCTGAAGCGCGCCACGCAAGTGGTGGCGCGCGTCTTGCGCGAACTGCTGATCGCCAATAAAGCCTGAAGTTGCACCGCTACGGCTCGGGTTCGCCCCATACAGGACCGCGCAGCCTCGCCCCAAAATGGGGCGGTTGGAGCAGTTCGCGGCACAGCCGCACCGCAAGCGGGCGGGCATTGTTCTTGCTGACTTCATGCCGAACGCCTTGATTTCTTACCCAGTCTCTGGAGACCTTTCACCATGTCCAAGCGTGCCTTTCTCTCCCGTTCCCTGAAAACCTTGGCTGCCCTCGCCATGGCAGCCGGTGCCAGCACCAGCTTTGCGCAGAACACGCCCATCAAATTCCAGCTCGATTGGCGCTTTGAAGGCCCAGCAGCCTTGTTCTTGTCGCCAGCCGCCAAGGGCTATTTCAAAGACGCCAAGATCGATGTCACGATTGACGCGGGCAATGGCTCCGGCGGCACGGTAACGCGGGTGGCTTCTGGAACTTACGACATGGGTTTTGCCGACATGGCGGCGCTCATGGAGTTCCACGCCAACAACCCTGATGCGCCCAACAAGCCAGTCGCGGTGATGATGGTCTACAACAACACGCCGGCCTCGGTCATGGCGCTCAAGAAGAGCGGCATCAAGACCCCGGCTGACCTGAATGGCAAAAAGCTGGGTGCGCCGGTGTTCGATGCCGGGCGCCGCGCCTTCCCTATCTTCTCGAAGGCCAACAACATTGCGGGCGTTCAGTGGACCGCCATGGACCCGCCGCTGCGCGAAACCATGCTGGTGCGCGGTGACATCGATGCCATCACCGGCTTCACCTTCACCTCGCTGCTGAACTTGGAAGCGCGTGGCGTGAAAGCAGAAGACGTGGTGGTCATGCCCTACCCGGCCTTTGGTGTGCGCCTGTATGGCAACGCCATCATCGTGAACCCCAAGCTGCTGCGCGAGAACCCGGCTGCAGTCAAAGCGTTCCTGCAAGCCTTCACCAAGGGCGCGCGCGATGTGATTGCCAAGCCCGATGTGGCCATTGAATATGTACGCCAGCGCGACGGCATCATCAACGTCGATTTGGAAACGCGCCGCCTGCAATTGGCCATCGACACGGTGGTCAACAGCCCGGATGCGCGCGCTGAAGGTTTTGGGCAAGTTGTGCCGGGCCGCCTCGCTTTGATGGCCTCGCAGGTGTCTGATGCCTTCGCCACCAAAACCCGTGTGAACCCGGATGCGGTGTGGAACGCCAGCTTCCTGCCGACCAAGGCCGAGCTGAACATCCTGCCTGCGCCCAAGAAGTGAACGCAGGCGACGCGGCAGCCTTCGTCGACTTCCGCGACGTCTGGCTGGCCTACAACGAGGAGCTGCTGGCCGCCAACCAGTTCGCGGTGGAGGCCATCAACCTCCAGGTGAAGCAGGGCGAGTTCATCGCCATCGTGGGACCTTCGGGCTGTGGGAAGTCCACCTTCATGAAGCTCACCACGGGCCTGAAGATGCCGTCGATGGGCAAGATCCTCATCGACGGCGCTGCGGTGACTGGGCCGCTGAAGATTTCCGGCATGGCTTTTCAGGCGCCTTCGTTGTTGCCCTGGCGCACCACGGTCGACAACGTGCTGTTGCCGCTGGAAATCGTCGAACCCTACCGCAGCCAGTTCAAGGCGAAGCGCGCCGAGTTCGAAGCCCGCGCCCGCGCCCTGCTGCAAAAAGTGGGTTTGGGCGGTTACGAGGACAAATTTCCTTGGCAGCTCTCGGGCGGCATGCAGCAGCGCGCCAGCATTTGCCGTGCGCTCATCCACGAGCCCAAGATGCTGCTGCTCGACGAGCCCTTCGGCGCGCTCGATGCGTTCACCCGCGAAGAGCTGTGGTGCATCTTGCGCGACCTCTGGACCGAGCAGCGCTTCAACGTGATATTGGTGACGCACGACCTGCGTGAAAGCGTGTTCTTGGCCGACACGGTGTATGTGATGAGCAAGTCGCCCGGGCGTTTCATGGTGCGCCGTGAAATTGATCTGCCCAGGCCGCGTGATTTGGAAATCACCTACTCGCGCGAATTCACCGACATCGTGCACGAGCTGCGCGGCCACATTGGGGCTATTCGTCAGAACGCTGCTCAAGGCACTGGCCAAGGTACTCCAGTTGCTCCGACACCTGCGCTGCCGCAGTGAGCAGCCTCACCTCCCAGCGTTCGAAATCACCCCCATGAAGCAAACCCCCGTTGAACGCTGGTCGCCCTGGATCTTGCTGGTGACGGTGATCTTGCTGTGGCAGATCATCTGCTCGGCCTTCCAGGTTTCTGAGTTCATCTTCCCCAGCCCTTGGCGCATCTGGACGCAGTTCTGGGAGTTCAAAACCATCATCGCTGGCCACGCGTGGCGCACCTTCTGGGTGACCATGGTCGGCTTTGGCATTGCCATCGTGGTGGGGGTTTTGCTGGGCTTCATCATCGGCAGCTCGCGCCTGGCCTACGCCGCCATGTACCCGCTGATGACCGCCTTCAACGCCTTGCCCAAGGCGGCTTTTGTGCCGATCTTGGTGGTGTGGTTCGGCATTGGCGCGGGCCCGGCCATCCTCACGGCTTTCCTCATCAGCTTCTTTCCCATCATGGTCAACATCGCCACCGGTCTGGCGACCTTGGAGCCCGAGCTGGAAGACGTGTTGCGCGTGTTGGGGGCCAAACGTTGGGACGTGCTGATCAAGGTCGGCCTGCCACGCTCCATGCCGTACTTTTATGGCTCGCTCAAAGTGGCCATCACGCTGGCTTTTGTGGGCACCACAGTCTCGGAGATGACAGCCGCCAACGAAGGCATTGGCTACCTGCTCATCTCAGCAGGCTCTGCCATGCAAATGGGTTTGGCTTTTGCTGGGTTGGTGGTGGTGGGCGCCATGGCCATGGTGATGTATGAGCTGTTCAGCGCCATTGAACGCCACACCACGGGCTGGGCCCATCGAGGCTCGCAAAACACCTGATGTCACCCGCAGCGGAAGACGGCCCCTCGCTGCAGCAACAAGTGGCGCTGCTGCGCCGCGCAGACGCGGTGGCCCGGCGTGCCATGGCCATGGGCCGCCACCCTTTCGGTGCCGTTCTGGTGGCGCCAGACCACGAAACCGTGCTGGCCGAGCAGGGCAACATCGACACCGTGCACCACGCCGAGGCCACCTTGGCACGCCACGCCAGCCTTAACTGGCCCGCTGATTTTTTATGGCGTTGCACGCTGGTGACCACCTTCGAGCCCTGCGCCATGTGTGCCGGCACCATTTACTGGGCTCACATCGGACGCGTGATGTTTGGTGCTTCAGAAGAAGCGTTGTTAGCGCTTACTGGCAGCCACCCCGACAACCCGACGCTGTCCTTGCCCTGCCGCGAGGTCTTTGCCAGGGGCCAGAAGCAGTTGACCGTCATCGGACCAGTGGCAGAGGTTCAAGGCGAGTTGCTTCAGACGCACCAAGGTTTTTGGTCCACCCGATCCTGAAAAGCGAGCGCCGGCGCCCGAGTTCCCGGAACGCCATCCGTTTGTCGGCGGATCTGGGCCGTTGATCCCCAAAACACCCTCTGTCTGTGAAGCAGTGCACGATTTACCTTGCGAAATGACTATGATTCTTGCGATTGCAACGGCCACTTTTCGCTGTGCGTGTCCGGAAAGCTCTCTCCATGAACAACCCGTTTGCCGTATCCGAGACCGAGTTGCCTGCCGATGTGGCGCAACTGCTCATGGCCATGCAGCAGCGAATTGACGACTTGGAGCGAGAAAACGCTGACTTGCGCCAGCAGGTCGAACAGGGTTTCCGGGAAACAGTGCTGGACTTTTCGAACTCCATATTGGCCACCATCGATCCCTTGGATCCGATGGCCCGTCTAGACGATCGCGGCAAGCCGATTCGGTGAGCTGGAGCAGCGGTAGTCAAGCCGCCCTGGCCTGATACCGATCCCCCATCCCCCATCCCCACAAGCGGCTGAAACTTCAGCCGCTTTTTTTCGTCTGCGCATCTCAAGGGTGTTCAGCGGTGAACTTCTGCTTCGCCGTGCCCGGCCAACAATTCCATGAGCTTGCGGCGGATCAAGATGCCCGGACGGTCGGAGTCCATCGAATACTCCACGCCGCGCCGGCGCAGGTCCACCACCGCGTCGGGGTCGGTCGATTCCAGAATGTCTTTGTCTTCTCGGGTAATGGCCGCGTCGAAATCAATCAGCAACTGGGCTGGGCAATCTTCTTCGGTGTCGTTGCGAAACAACCATTGGCATAACTGCATGCGCCCATCGTCGATGGGTGTGAAGCAATTGATGATGACGTGGCGCACGCCACTCGGGTACTCGATGTCGAGCCGGCGCGAGAACGGCAAGAAGTAGGCGTTGCGCATGTGGCGCGTGGTGATGGGCTCGCTGACGCCGCTGATGCGCTGAAAAGCCGGCGGATTGGCAGCGGCCACCACCGTCTCTGCATAAAAGCCGCTGTCATTCTCCACGATCTCGTACTTGCTGGGCACCGGCTGCGCTGCCACACCAAACGTGGCGCGGTGCACAAAGCTGAAATGCGAGTTGTCGAAGGAGTTCTCCAGCGCCCGCATGGGGCTGGTGTGCCACACCTCGTGAAACTGAAAGATCGTGCGCCAGCCCGGCGCGCCGAACTCGGGCACCTCGGGTATGGGCGCTTGAGGCTCCTCGAGCGCCACCCAGGCATAGCCGTAGCGTGCGGTGCAGCGGTAGGCGGTGGTGCGGTAGTCCGGCGGGATGGGGCGACTGGCGTCGTACTGCGGAATCCACACCACTTGGCCGCCTCGGTCATAGGTCCAGCCGTGGTAGCCGCATTGCAAGCGGCCCTGGCCACAAGCAACCCCTTGTGCATCGATGCACCGGCCTTTGGAGAGCTTGGCGGTGCGGTGGCAGCAGCGGTCTCGCAAGGCCGCTGGCTGGCCTTGCTCGTCGAGGAACAGCACCAGGTCTTCGCCGAGCAGACGGAAGGGCTTGGGGCCTTGGGCCAAATCAGCCAGCGGCATGGCCGCGTGCCAATACTTTCTGAAGGCTCTTTGGCGGGTGACCAGCATGGGAAGCGCTCCAACGGAAGTGGATGAACGAGAGCAATTTCCGGCCTCGGTGAACACCCAGGTGAACGCTTCTACCCTCGGCGAGGATCGTAGCAAGACACAGGCCAGCAGACCTCGGGCCAAGCCGGTCACGAGGTCTGCGCCACCTAAACTGCCGACCATGGTTTGGCACGCACAACTCTCGGTGACCTATCGGCAAGAAGCGGGGCGTACGGTCTCCAGCCACAGCCACAGCGGGCCGCTGCGCGTGCTGCAAAGCCTCTACCCCGAGGGCCCCGGTCCTTGTCACCAAACCATGATCCACCCGCCCGGTGGTTTGGTGGGCGGCGATGTGCTGGACATCGCGCTGCATGCCCAAAGCCATACCCACGCCGTGCTCACCACGCCCGGTGCTGCGCGCTTCTACCGCAGCGATGGCGAAAGCGCTCAGCAACGCGTGCTACTGACTCTGGACGAAGGCGCACGCTTGGAATGGCTGCCCATGGAGACCATTTGCCACAGCGCCTGCGTGGCCCACAACAGCCTGAGCATGGCGCTGGCGTCTGGCGCACAAATGATCGGCTGGGACATCACCGCTTTAGGTTTGCCCGCAGCCGAACAGCCCTTTGTCGCTGGGGAACTGACGCAGAAACTGCACTGGCCCGGCGTGTGGCTCGAGCAGGCTCGCATCAGCGCCAAAGATACGCCGCTGCTCGATGGGCCTTTGGGTTTGGACGGTCAGCGCTGCATGGCCACGATGTGGTTGGCCAGCGGAACGCCCTTGACGCGTGAGCAGCGCGAGGCGCTGCTGGATGCCGCACGTGCCCTAGTTCAGGCCGCGATCGAGGCCTCAGCCCATGCGCTAGTGCCCGCTGCGGGCGGGCACGTGGACGATCTACAGCCCGCTGCGGGCGGGCACGTGGACGATCTACAGCCCGCTGTGGGCGGGCACGTGGACGATCTACAGCCCGCTGTGGGCGCGCTGATGGACACGCCACTGCAAGCCGGCTGCACCTCGCCGCACCCGCAACTCGTGCTGGTGCGCGTACTGGCTCCGATGGTCGAGCCGTGTCAGACGCTGTTGCGCGCGGTTCGCGATGCGTGGCGCCCGCTGTGCTGGGACTTGCCTGCGCATCGGCCCCGCATTTGGTCGATGTGACTGCGGCGATTTCTACAAAAAGACCAGCAGGTATCTCACGGCTCGTATCGGCTCACGACAAGCAAGTACAAAGCGAGGACCGCAAGAAAAATCGCAGGCACTGCCCACCAGAGGCTTTGTACTCGATAGACCACCAAGGTCGCCTCATCGAAGTAGCGCCCACCAGCATCGAACGCATGCCGATGGGTCCAGTAAAGAGCAAAGAACAAGTATGAGCAAACAGCCGCTGCAGCGACACAAACGACCGCAGCAAAAAGGCAAGTCCTTGGTGAGAGCCTCATGAGGCCCATCGATCAGAAACGTTCATGCACGTCATCTTGCCCGCTGTCGACAGGCTCGGGGCTGCGCGCCCGCCAGCACTGCGCCTAAATCGCCACCATCTCCCGCACGCCGCGCGTGTCCATGTCCTCGCCCGCGCCCTGGGCAATGACCTCACCACGCTCCATCACCACGTATTCGTCAGCCAGGTCTTGGGCGAAGTCGAAGTACTGCTCGACCAGCACGATGGCCATGGGTTGGCCGTTCATGCCGTGTTGCGCCAAGCGGCGGATGACGCGACCAATGTCTTTGATGATGCTGGGCTGAATGCCCTCGGTCGGCTCGTCCAGGATCAACAGGCGCGGCCCGGCGGCCAGTGCCCGGGCAATGGCCAGTTGTTGCTGCTGACCACCCGAGAGGTCACCGCCGCGGCGACCCAGCATTTGCTGCAACACCGGGAACAGCTCGAACAGTTCGGGCGGCACGGGGGTGCGTGCGCTTTGCGTCGCCAGCCCCATGCGCAGGTTTTCTGCCACGGTGAGGCGACCAAAAATCTCGCGCCCTTGCGGCACGTAGCCCACCCCGGCGCGGGCGCGCTCATAAGGCGTGAGGCCATGAATCGCTTGGCCGTCCAGCGTGATGCTGCCGCTGCGGATGGGCACCAAGCCCATTAGGCACTTGAGCAGCGTGGTCTTGCCCACGCCGTTGCGGCCCAGCACCACTGTCACCTGACCGGCGCGGGCCGACAAGCTGACATTGCGCAGGATGTGCGAGCCGCCGTAGTACTGCTGGATGCCGCTAACTTGCAACAGCGCAGGCGGTGCTGCAGAGGCAGATTCGGTGGAGGTGCCGGTGGAGGTGCCGGTGGAGTCAACGGCCAAGGTACACCTCGATCACACGTTCATCGGCCTGCACCTGCTCCAGCGGGCCTTGCGCCAGCACCGCGCCGTCGCACAGCACGGTGACGATGTCGCTGATGGCTTTCACAAAGGCCATGTCGTGCTCCACCACCATGAGCGAGTGCTTGCCTTTGAGCGACAAAAACAGCTCGGCGGTGCGCGCGGTCTCTTCGTCGGTCATGCCGGCCACGGGTTCATCGAGCAGAAGCAGCAAAGGGTCTTGCATGAGCAACATACCGATCTCCAGCCACTGCTTCTGACCGTGGCTCAGGTTGCCGGCCTGGCGGCGAACGTCGTCGCTCAAATGGATGGTGTGCAGCACCTCGGCCAAGCGGTCGGCTTGCGCGCTGTCCAAGCGAAAGCGCATGGAGGCTGCCACGCGTTTGTCTGTCTTCAGGGCGAGTTCGAGGTTTTCAAACACGCTCAACTGCTCAAACACCGTGGGCTTCTGGAACTTGCGGCCAATGCCCATTTGCGCGATTTCTGCTTCGCGGTGGCGCAGCAAATCGATGGTGCTGCCGAAGAAAACAGTGCCGCGATCGGGCCGGGTTTTGCCGGTGATGATGTCCATCATCGTGGTCTTTCCCGCACCGTTCGGGCCAATGATGCAGCGCAGCTCGCCCGGCGCTATGTCCAAGCTCAAGCCGTTGATGGCTTTGAAGCCGTCAAAGCTCACATGCACGTCTTCCAGATACAAGATGCGTCCATGGGTGGTGTCCACTTGGCCCGGCACCAGCCGACGCGAAAACCCTGCTTGTCGACCGCCCGACTCTGTTGAGCCGCTGCTCGCGGGGTCTTGCGTGCGGGCCAGGCGCTGCGCGCCGTCTTCCAAGAGATCGGGCGTCATCGCTTGAACCTGTCGCGCAGGCGTCGCGCCAAACCCACCAAACCATCGGGCATGAACAGCGTGACCGCGATGAACAAGCCGCCCAGGAAGTAAAGCCAATACTCCGGCGCGGTAACGGTGAGCCAACTCTTGGCCCCGTTGACGGCGAATGCGCCCAGGATGGGGCCGATCAAGGTGCCGCGGCCACCGACCGCGGTCCACACGGCGATCTCGATCGAGTTGGCTGGGCTCATCTCACCCGGGTTAATGATGCCGATCTGCGGCACATACAAGGCCCCAGCCACTCCACACATCACCGCTGAAATGACCCAGATGGTGAGCTTGTAGCCCAGCGGGTTGTAGCCCGAGAACATGACGCGGCTCTCGGCGTCGCGAATGGCTTGCAGCACCCGCCCGAACTTGGCCGTGACCAGCCAGCGCGCCATGAGGAAGAAGCCCAGGAGCGTGAGGCCGGTCAGCACAAACAGCACCATGCGCGTTTGCGGTGTGGCAATGGCCACGCCCAAGATGCGCTTGAAATCGGTGAAGCCGTTGTTGCCACCAAAGCCGGTTTCGTTGCGGAAGAACAGCAACATCGCAGCAAAGGTGAGGGCCTGCGTGATGATGGAGAAATACACGCCCTTGATGCGCGAGCGAAAAGCAAAGAAGCCAAACACCAGCGCCACCAGCCCGGGCACCAGCACGACCAAGAGCAGCGTGGCGATGAAGCTGTCTGACAAGGCCCAATGCCAGGGCAGCTCTTTCCAGTCGAGGAACACCATGAAATCGGGCAGCTCGCTTTTGTAGTTGCCATCCGTCCCGATCTGGCGCATGAGGTACATGCCCATCATGTAGCCGCCCAGCGCAAAAAACAGCCCGTGGCCCAGGCTCAAGATGCCGCAATAGCCCCAGATCAAATCCATGGCCAGCGCGCAGATGGCGTAGCACATGATGCGGGCGCACAGCGCCACGCCGTAATCGCTCAGGTGAAATGCGCTGCCCTCTGGCACCCACAAGTTCAGCAGCGGTGCCAGCACACACACCACGACCAAAGCCACCAAGAACAACACCCAGCCGCGGCGCTGCAGCAGCGGTGCAGGGGCTGGCAGCTCGAGCGCACTCACGATTCAGCGCTCCGGCCCTTCATCGCGAAGATGCCTTGCGGGCGCTTCTGGATGAAGATGATGATGAGCACCAGCACGGCGATCTTGGCGATGACCGCGCCCGACCAACCTTCGAGCAGCTTGGTCAGCACGCCCAAGCCCATGGCGGCATACACCGTGCCTGCGAGTTGGCCGACGCCGCCCAGCACCACCACCATGAAAGCGTCCACGATGTAGCTCTGGCCCAGGTCAGGGCCGACGTTGCCGACTTGGCTCAAGGCGCAACCGGCCAGCCCGGCAATGCCGGAGCCCAGCGCGAAGGCATAGGTGTCCACCCGCGCGGTGTTCACACCCATGCAAGCGGCGATGGGCCGGTTCTGTGTAACGCCGCGCACGAACAGCCCCAAGCGTGTGCGGCCGATCAGCCAAGCCATGCCTGCCAACACCAACACTGCAAACAGCACAATGAACAGGCGGTTCCAGGGCAGGGTGAGGTTGGGCAGCAGTTGCAGGCCACCACTCATCCAAGAAGGGTTCTCAACGCTCACGTTCTGAGCACCAAACAAGCTGCGAACGGCTTGCATCAACACCAGGCTGATGCCCCAGGTGGCCAACAAGGTTTCCAGCGGCCGACCGTAGAGGAAGCGAATCACGCTGCGCTCCAGCGCCGCGCCCACCAAAGCCGAGGTGACAAAAGCCACCGGAATGGCTGCCAACAGGTAAGCGTCGAACCAGGCGGGCAGGTACTTCTGAAACAAGCCTTGCACCAACCAAGTGGCATAAGCGCCAATCATCATCAGCTCGCCGTGGGCCATGTTGATCACGCCCATCAACCCGTAGGTGATGGCCAAGCCGAGTGCCACCAACAGCAAGATGGAACCCAGGCTGATGCCAGTGAAGATGGCACCCAACCGCTCGCCCCAGGCCAGGGCCTTTTTGATGTCAATCAGCGCGGTCTCGATCGCCAGCTTCACGGTTGGGTCGGCCTCGTCCCGCAGTTGTTCATTGAGCAAGAGTTGCGTGGCTGGGTTGCGGCTGGACTGCAAGGTCTTCACGGCAGCGAGGCGTTGCGCTGCGTCTTCGCTGGACAACAGGCTGGCTGCTTGCGCCAGCTGCAGTTGCGCGCGAATGGCCTCGTCGGTTTCACGGGCTAGGGCGCGCTCGATGATGGGCAGCCTTTCGGGTGAGGGCTCTTTGAGCAAGGCCTCCACCGCAGTGGCCCGAGCCTTGGCGTCGGGGCTGGCCAGCTGCAAGGCGGCGAGTGCGTTGTCCAACTCGCTGCGCATGAGGTTGTTATTGACCACGTCTTCAGCGTCCTCCGGCAAGGCCAGCGGCGCACCAGTGATCGGGTCGGTCACTTTGTCTTCTCGAACCAGGAACAACTGATCGCCTTTGAACTTCACGGCGTCATCAGCCAGCGCTTGGATGAAGGCTGCAGTGGCGGCGTCGGCCGTGGCAATTTGCTGCGCCAAGGCTGCCACACGCGCTTCGGTCTCGCCCAGCGCAAGTGCGCGGGCTTGCTCGGCTGTCAAGGCTTGTGCCGCAGGGCCAGCCAGCAGCAAAGCCAGGGACAAAAGAAAGCGGGTGATCATGGAATGTCGGTCTTGAGACTGGGCACTCGGCAGCCTTCGCAGTGGCTTGCATGCGCGGCGGTGCGTGGCAGCATGCCCAGTCTGCAGACCCCTGGTGCGGGTTGGCCCAACACCAGGGAGTCGCTGCGCCTGAATGACAGGCGCAGCGCTGCGCTTACTTCTTCTCGGGCTCGTCCTTCTTCTTGTCGTTGCCTTCGATGTACGGGCTCCAGGGCTTGGCCTTCACAGGGCCGGGCGTCTTCCACACCACATTGAACTGACCGTCGGCCTTGATCTCACCAATGAACACGCTCTTGTGCAGGTGGTGGTTCTTCTCGTCCATCTTGGAGACGATGCCGCTCGGTGCGCGGAAGGTCTGGCCAGCCATGGCGGCAATGACCTTGTCTACATCGGTGGACTTGGCCTTCTCAACGGCTTGCTTCCACATGTTGATGCCGATGTAGGTGGCCTCCATCGGGTCGTTGGTGAGCGGCTTGTCCTTGTGGCCAGGGATGTTCTTGGCCTTGGCATAGGCCGACCACTTCTTGATGAACTCGGTGTTGGCCGGGCTCTTGATGGACTGGAAGTAGTTCCAGGCGGCCAGGTGACCCACCAGTGGCTTGGTGTCCACGCCGCGCAGCTCTTCTTCACCCACAGAGAAGGCCACCACGGGCACGTCTTTGGCCTTCAGGCCGGCGTTGCCCAGCTCTTTGTAGAAAGGCACGTTGGAGTCACCGTTGATGGTGGAGACCACTGCCGTTTTGCCACCAGCGGAAAACTTCTTCACGTCGGCCACGATGGTCTGGTAGTCGCTGTGGCCGAACGGGGTGTATTTCTCGTCGATGTCGCTGTCTTTCACGCCCTTGCTCTTGAGGTAGGCGCGCAGGATCTTGTTGGTCGTGCGGGGGTAGACGTAGTCCGTGCCCAGCAGCACCCAACGCTTGGCACCGCCGCCGGCTTTGCTCATCAGGTAGTCCACCGCAGGAATGGCCTGCTGGTTGGGCGCAGCACCCGTGTAGAACACGTTCTTGGACAGCTCTTCGCCTTCGTACTGAACCGGGTAGAACAGCAAGCCGTTCAACTCTTCAACCACCGGCAGCACCGACTTGCGGCTCACCGAAGTCCAGCAGCCAAAGATCACCGCGACTTTGTCTTGGGTCAGCAGTTGCTTGGTTTTCTCAGCAAACAGCGGCCAGTTGGAAGCTGGGTCGACCACCACGGGTTCGAGCTTCTTGCCCATCACGCCACCCTTGGCGTTGATCTCGTCGATGGCCATGAGTACGGTGTCTTTCAACACCGTCTCGGAGATGGCCATCGTGCCCGAGAGGCTGTGCAAGATGCCCACTTTGATGGTGTTGCCCGACTGGGCATGGGCTGGCAAGGCGCTGATGCCTGCCAGTGCGACGGCCGCGGTGAGGGCCTTGAGTGTGTGTCGACGCTGCATGTGTGCTTCTCCTGCGAAGGTGGTTGGACTGACGCGTTTGATGCTAGGTAGGGGGGCGCTTGCGGCCAATACGACAGATGGCGTATGGCCCGATGGCAGGCACTTTCGAGAAAGTGCATGCTGCTCAGCACTGCTTCACACCGGTTCGCACCAAGCCAAGCAATGCCCGTCTGACAAACCATCCACCGCTACACTTTGTCGCGCTTTCCGATCACCCCCACCCACCCCATGTTCAGCCTGCTTCGCGAGACCTCGTTCACACCGCGACAGACGGCGCTGCGCCAAACCAGCTTGTTTGCGGACTTGAGCCCGCGTGACCTGCGCGTCATCGACTCTTTGGTGCACGAACGCGGCTATTTGGCGGGTGAGGTGGTGTTCGACGAAGGTGAACGCGGCGAGGCGCTTTACATGGTGTTGTCAGGCCGGGTGCGCGTGCAGCGCGTGCAGGGCTCGGGTGAGACCCTGGTGTTGGCTGAAATCGGGGCTGGCGATTTCTTCGGCGACTTGGCTTTGCTCGACGACGCGCCGCGCGCGGCCCAAGCCCGGGCTTGCGAGCCGACACAACTGGCTGCATTGTTCCGCGCGGACTTCTTGTCTCTGTTGGAGACGCACGGCGCACTGGCCTCCAGGGTGTCGCTGCAACTGGCCCGACATTTGGGCCAGCGCTTGCGCCAAGCCATTCACGCTCAGGCGCAAGCCCAGGCCTCGGTCTGATGGTTCGGGGCAGCGAGACTCCCCACAACCCGGGCCCGCTGGTGTGGGCTGGCATCTTGGTCAGCACCTGTTTGCTGCTGGTGCTGTTCAAACAGGTGCTGTTCTTGGTGCTGCCGTTTTTGTTGGCGCTCCTGTGCTACTACCTGCTCATGGGCCCGATGCACCGCCTGATGTGCGCAGGGTTCACGCGCGAACGCGCCGCACTGTGGGTCAGCTTGGCCTTCACCTTGGCCGTGGCTTTGGGCAGCTTGTGGGCCCTGCCTTGGCTGGCGGGCGGGCTGGAGCGCTGGCCGACTGAATTGGCGCGCTATGTGCAAGGCGGGCTGGCGCTTTTGGAGCGCACGCTGGGCGCGCTGGAGCGAGGCGTGCCAACCCTGCGTGATTTGGAATTGGCGGCCTCCATGCGTGAGCTCACGCAAACCGGCTTTGGCCGCCTGGTCGAGCGCCATTTGGCGCCACTGGCACTGACCGTGGCAACCTGGGCGCCCTATTTGTTGCTGGCGCCATTCGTCAGCTTTTATTTGTTGCGTGAGGGCCAGCGCTTTCAGCGCTTTCTGGCCAACGCCGTGCCCAACGCTTTCTTCGAGCGCACCCTCATGCTCATGCAGCAGGTCGACCAAGCCACCCGCGCCTATTTGGTCGGCATGGCCAAGCTCACCGTGCTGGACACGCTGACGCTGGCGCTGGGCTTGTGGTGGCTGGGCCTGCCAGAGCCCTTGCTGCTGGGGCTGGTGTGCGCGGTGTTGGCTTGGGTGCCTTACATCGGCTCGTTGGCCGGTGGCTTGCTGGTGGTGCTGGTCACAGCCACCGACGCGCCGCAGTCGCCCGGCTTGGTGCTGTGGGCGGCGGGCTTGTTTGTGTTGGTGCGCTTGCTCGACGACTTTGTCTACCTGCCGCTCACCATTGGGCGCAGCTTGAGCATGCACCCGCTGGTGACGGTGGTCATGATCTTCGTGGGTGGCGCGCTGGCCGGTGTGGTCGGGCTGATGTTGGTGTTGCCGGTGTTGGGCGTGGTGATGGTGATTGGCAGCACTATGGGCGCTGTGCTCACCGACGCCCGACTGGTGGCGCGCTGGCGTCACGCGCGTGGCTTGCGGGCCGCTGTAGCCCAGCAAGGTTTGTAAGAGCGCACCCATGCCAGCAGCCACCACACCGCCCCAAAGACCCGCAGGCGAAGCGACGGGCACCGCCCAAAAGACGGGGGGCGCTCGGGGCAGCAGTCCACCGAGTGCGGCGCAGCGCGGCTCTGCGAACGCGCCTTTGTGGGCCATTTCGGGCACCTGGGTGGCGGCCGAGCTGGCGCAGCCCGAGACCTGGACGCGCCTCATGGGGCAGTTGTCTCCCCCAGACAGCCAGCCAGCCCCAGGCAGCTGGGACCTGCGCGCCATTGACCGTCTGGACCACGTCGGGGCACAACTGCTTTGGAACCTGTGGGGGCGGCAATGGCCCGTGCAGTTGCAGGCAGAGGCGAAGCAGCGCGCCGTGCTGGAACACGTCGCACAGAACACCGCACCGCCCGAGCAAGTGCCCCGCACCGCCTGGACGCAGCCGATTGCGAACTTCGGAGACCGCGTGCTGGGCTTGGGCGACCACGCCAGCGACATGCTGCGCTTGATGGGCCAGTTGCTGTTGGACGTGGTGCATTTGTTACGCCGCCCCAAAGACATGCCTTGGCGCGATGTGTCTGGGCACCTCTACCGCATCGGGGCCACCGCCTTGCCCATCACCGCGCTGGTGGGTTTCCTGATCGGCGTGACGCTGGCTTACCTCACAGCACAGCAGCTTCAGCAATTTGGCGCAGACGCCTTCATCGTCAACATCCTGGGGCTGGCGCTGGTGCGCGAATTGGGGCCGGTGTTGGCCGCCATCCTGATTGCTGGCCGATCGGGCTCGGCCATCACCGCGCAAATCGGCGTCATGCGCGTCACTGAAGAGCTGGACGCCATGCGCGTGATGGGCATCCCGCACGGCTTGCGCCTGGTCTTGCCGCGCGCGCTGGCGCTGGCCGTGGTGATGCCGCTCGTGAGTGTGTGGACCACCTGCTTTGCGCTGGCAGGCGGCGTGCTGGCCTCACAAGCGGTCTTGGGCATCACACCCAGTTATTTCTTGAACAGCCTGCCCGAAGCGGTGGCCTTCTCCAACTTGGTGTTGGCGACGGGCAAGTCGGTTTGTTTTGGCGTGCTGATTGCTTTGGTCGGCTGCCACTTTGGCTTGCGGGTGCAGCCCAACACGGAGAGTCTGGGACAGGGCACGACCGCTTCGGTGGTGACCTCCATCACCATCGTGCTGCTGGTGGACGCCTTGTTCGCTGTGGTCTTTGAAGACGTGGGGCTCTGACATGCAGCCAGCGGTTCATTCCAGTGACGTGGTGGTGGACATTGCCGGGCTGTGGTCGGTGTTTCGCTCGCGCGGGGTCGAGCAAGTGGTGCACCGCGAGCTGAACCTGCAAGTCATGGCGGGCGAGGTGGTGTCACTGGTGGGCGGCTCTGGCACCGGCAAAACCGTGCTGCTGCGGCAGATCCTGGGTTTGCAGACGCCCACGCGTGGGCGCATCACCGTGCTGGGGCAAGACCCTTCGCACTTGGGCGAGCGTGCCGTGGCTTCGCGTGTGGGCATGCTGTTTCAGCACGGCGCCTTGTTCTCGGCTTTCAGCGTGTTGGAGAACATTGCCTTTCCGCTGCGCGAGTTGGGCGGCCTGCCCGATGCGCTCATTCGCGACGCCGCCATGGTCAAGCTGCAAATGGTGGGCCTGGGGCCGCAGCACGCGCACAAGCGGCCTTCTGATTTGTCGGGCGGCATGATCAAGCGCGTGGCCTTGGCGCGCGCGCTCATCATGGACCCGCCGCTCTTGTTGCTGGACGAGCCCACCGCCGGGCTGGACCCTGAGAGCTCCGACGGCTTTTGCCGCTTGCTGCGCGCCTTGCACCGAGAGCTGGGCTTCACGGTGGTGATGGTCACGCACGACCTGGACACACTCTACGAGCTGAGCACCAGCGTGGCCGTGCTGGCCGAGCAACGCGTGGTGATCAAAGCCGCCCCGAAAGACGTGGTGGCTTTCCCGCACCCCTTCGTGCAGGATTTTTTCCTGGGAGAGCGCGGCCAGCGCGCCATGGAGTTGCTGCGCGAATACCCTTTTACCGTCTGAAAGATCGACACGATGGAAAACAAAGCACACGCCCTGATTGCCGGCAGCTTCGTGCTGTTGGTTGGCGCACTCTTGGTGGCCCTGGCCTTTTGGCTGGGGCGCGATGGCGGCGCGCGCCAACCTTATGAATTGGCCACACGCCAAGCCATCACCGGCCTCCAAACCCAGGCGCCAGTGCGCTTTCGCGGGGTCGATGTGGGCAAGGTCAGCCAGATCAGGCTAGACCCCACGGTGCCCGGCCAGGTGCTGGTGCGCATTGACGTAGACCCTGCCGTGCCCGTGTCTGCGGGCAGCTTCGCCACCTTGGGCTACCAAGGTGTGACCGGCCTGGCTTTTGTGGACCTCGACGACAGCGGGAAGAACGCGGCAGCACTGCCAGCTGGCCCCAACGGCATGGCGCGCATCGAGCTGCGGCAAGGGTTGTTGGGGCAGTTGAGTGAACAAGGCATGGCCATCTTGAGCCAGACCCGCGAGACCACACGCCGCCTGAACGAACTGCTCGACCCCAAAAACCAGCAGCAAGTGATGGCGACCATCGAGCGCATCGGCCAGGCTGCAGAGGGCGTGCAGCGCTTGAGCGCACGGCTGGACACCACACTGACCCAGCAAGTCAACCCGGCCTTGGCGCGCGTGCCAGCACTGGCTGAGGAAGGCCAGCAAACCGTGCGCGCGCTGCGCCAAGCGGCCGATGCGGCCACGGCTTCGGCCAACGAAATCTCGCGGGCCACACAAAGACTCAACGCCTCGGGCGGTTTGATCGACCAGTTGGCTGCCACCGCAGAAGCGGTCGAGGCCACTGCCGAGAGCTTCAACGCCACCACGGTGCCGCGCATCAACCAGGCCAGCGACAGCGCAGCCCGCTCGGCGCGGCAGTTCGAGCGCACCATGGGCGACATCAGCAGTAACCCGCAAACCCTCATCTACGGCAGCGGCAACGCGCCGCCCGGCCCGGGCGAGCCCGGTTTTGCAGCACCGACCGCCGCACCAGGAGCGCGCCCATGAACATGCCCCTCGCACTGATTTCCGCCGTTGTGGTGCTGACGCTCAGTGCCTGCGCCCTGCCCGACAAGCCCGAGCGCCCGACCGTGTTCGACTTTGGCCCCGGTGCCTTGCAATCCGCTGCCGCCAACCGCATGGCACCGCTGCCGCCCATCGCCTTGGCGGACCCGCAAGCTGCAGGGCCGCTGGAGAGCACCAACATTTGGTATCGCCTGGGCTATGCGAACGCACGCGAACTGCGGCCCTACACCCAATCGCGCTGGGCCGTTCCACCGACGCAGCTGGTGCGCCAGCGCCTGCGCGAGGCGCTGGGCCAGCGCCGCACGGTGGTCTCGGGCAACGACCCGGCGGCCATCGGGCGCATGGGCGAGGGCCGCGCCACGGACCCGTGGCCGATGTTGCTGCGCGTCGAGCTGGAGGAATTCAGCCAAGTCTTTGACAGCCCCGCCAACAGCCAGGCCAGCTTGCGCCTGCACGCCACGCTCACCCAGCCCGGCCCGATGGGCGAGCGTCTGGTGGCGCAGCGCACCGTGCAATTGCAGCGCCCGGCGCCCACAGCCGACGCGACGGGCGCTGTCGCCGGTTTGGCCGAAGCCACCGATGCAGCGGTGGCAGACATCGTGCAGTGGCTGGCAACGGTGCGCTGAACATGGCAGACGCGCTGATGGCCGACCCGGGGCAGCTGGCGCCGCCACTGGTCGATGCGCCTTGGATGCAGCCGCTGGCTCTGCAGCTGCGCGGTGCAGGCTTGCAGCTGACCGGAGACTGCCAGCGCTTGGGCGCAGCCCAGCTGGATCTGCTGCGCCAATCGCCGCTGCTGGAGGACTTCACCACCAGTGAGCTGTGCACTCTGGGGGCTGTGATGCTGAAAGTGCAGGCTGACTCGGGCCAAGTGATGATTGCCGAGGGGCAAGTCAGCGCCTGGATGATGATCGTGCTGTCCGGCACGCTGGATGTCACGCGCCGTCGCACCGGCAGCCAAGAGGTGACGCGCCTGGCAGTGGTTCGCGCCGGCGCTTCGGTGGGCGAGATGTCGATGCTCGACGGCGAGCCGCGTTACGCCACGTGTACTGCCATAGAACCCGTGGAAGCTGGCGTCATCGGCCAAATGGCCATCGGCCAACTCATCTCCCTGCATCCCGCGGTGGCAGCGAAGTTCATGGTGAAGCTCACGCAAATCATGGCGCAGCGCCTGCGCAACACCAGCAACCAGCTGATCAAAGTAGTGGATGAGCGGCGGGCTGCAGACCCAGCACCCCGTTCGGGCTGAGCCCTCCTCGCTCGCCCCGCCCCGTTCACCATGAGGTGGTCGTTTGGGCTCGTACTTCGGCTGGCATTCAGCTAGCGCCGTTCGCCACACCTAGGCGTTGCCCGGCCGTGCTCCGGGTTCAGGCTGGCGCCGTTCGCCACACCTGGGCGGTCGGTTGTGTCTGCTGGCGCCGCTCTCCAAACCCAGGCGGTGCCCGGCGGCGCGGGATCCGTTCTCCCGGCCTGCCTCGCGGGCGGCTGCTCTTGGTGCTCTTGCGCTGCTGCGTGAACGCCTTTTGTGGCGTTCTCACGTGCTGGCAACCGCGAATGAGGCCTCCGCCCGGACACCCGCACCACCGGGCTTTGCGCAGCGTTGGTGGTGGCGGGGCAAACAGCCCGCGTGCCCGACAGGAAGTGGTTGGGCTGCAAACTGTCCGCCCGCCGTGTGGGGCGTCGAGTGAAGCAGCGCTAGCGAGCAACCCCGGCTCC
>JAIXUC010000027.1 GCA_027483665.1 Comamonadaceae bacterium
GAGCAAGATGTGGAAGGCGGCGTGGTGGCGCTGCAGGTGATCGAGGCCAAGCTGGGCAGCGTGCGGGTGGAAGGCGAGCAGCGCTTCTCCGAGGCCAACATCCGCGCCTCGCTGCCCGCACTGCGCGAGGGCGCGGTGGTCAACATCAACGACCTGGCCTCGAACATCCGGCTGGCCAACGAGAGCCCAGCCAAGCAAGTGGCTGTGACTTTTCAGCGCGGTGAGGATGCACCCACTCCGCCAGGCCAGGCCCAGGTTCAAGCCCAAGTCCAAGCGCTCGTGCGTGTGGTCGATGACGACCCCCTGCGCATGGCGCTCACCTGGGACAACAGCGGCAACGCCAGCACGGGGCGCGCGCGCACCGGCTTCTTGCTGCAACACGCCAACCTGTGGGACGCAGACCACACGCTCACCGCGCAGGTGCTCACCAGCCCGACGCAGGTGAAAGACGTGCTGATCGTCGGTGCCGGCTACCGGATTCCGTTCTACGCACAAGGCGGTGCGCTCGACCTGAACTGGGGCTACTCCAACGTCGACTCCGGCACGGTCGCGGGCTTTGCCATCAGCGGCAGCGGCACGGTGTGGGGCGCGCGCTACAGCCAAAACCTCGTCACCCCGCCCGGGAGCGATTGGGAGCGCCGGGTCAGTGTGGGCTTGGACGTGCGCGGCTACGACAACAGCCTGGCCGAACAAGGCATCACGCCCAATTTCACGGTGCGCCCCATCACCCTGGGCTACAGCGCCAACCTGCGCACGCCGCAGCGTGACGTGGCACTGAACGTCACGCTGTCGCGCAACCTGCCCAGCTCTGGCAAAGGCAGCACCGCCGTGTTTGACGTGGCGCGCAAAGGTGCGCAAGCGGGCTATACGGTGTGGAAGTTTTCGGCCAGCATGAACCAGCGTTTGGAAGGCGAGCAGTCGCTGCGGCTGGCTGCCTCGGGCCAATACAGCCCCGATGTGTTGCTAAGCGCGGAGCAGTTTGGCTTGGGTGGCTCCGACTCGGTGCGCGGCTTGGCCGAGCGCGAGTTGCCCAGCGACCGCGCGCCCGGCGACAGCGGCCTGCGCCTGGGGGCGGAGTGGTGGGGATCGGATCTGGGCGAAGAGCTGGGTGCGGCTTTTGGCGTGAAGGACTTGAAGGGCCTGCGCCTGCAGCCCATCGGCTTCATCGATGCCGGGCGCGTGTGGTCCAACCGCGGCGGCACCTTGGGCGAGCGCCAGCAAAGCGCAGCCAGCTTCGGCGTGGGCCTGCGCGGCAGTTGGCAACGCAACTTCAGCCTGCGCCTGGATTGGGCACGCGTGCTGCGCGGCACCGTGCAGTCGCCGCGCGGCTCCAGCAGCTTGCACGCGCAAGCGCTGTACTTCTTCTGAGGCAATGCCATGACTCGCTTTTCCTCCCTGAAACGCTTCGCGGATCTGTTGATCCCGAAGCGCCGTGGGCGGCGGGTGGTGTTGCTGCGGCTGCCGGGCTGGGTGGCTGCACTCTTGGCGTCCAGCTGGATGGGCCTGGGCGCACCGGTGCGCGCCAACCCGCAGGGTGCGCAGGTGGTGCAGGGCCAGGCGGCGATTTCTCAAGTGGGCAAGACGCTCACCGTCACCAACACGCCCGGTGCCGTTATCCATTGGCAGAGTTTCTCGATTGACCGAGGCGAGCTGACACGCTTTGTGCAGCAAAGTGCAGCCAGCACCGTGCTCAACCGCGTGGTGGGCATGGACCCTTCGCGCATCTTGGGCGCGCTGCAGTCCAACGGGCGCGTGTTTCTCATCAACCCCAACGGGGTGATGTTTGGCGCAGGCGCAACAGTGGATGTGGCCGGTTTGGTGGCCTCATCGCTCAAGCTCTCGGATGCAGATTTCCTGGGCGGGCGGCTGCGCTTTGAAGACCAGCCGGGTGCGGGCGCGGTGAGCAACGCGGGCACCATCCGCACCGCTTCCGGTGGCGAGGTGCTGCTGATTGCACCTCGGGTGGAGAACTCGGGGCTCATCCAAGCGCCTGACGGCAAGATCTTGCTGGCTGCTGGGCGCAGCGTGGAGGTGGCTGACCTGGATCGCCCGGCCATTCGCGTGCAGATCACCAACACGCAAGAAGAAGCGGTGAACCTGGGCACGCTGATGGCGCGCGAGGTGTCCATCTACGCCGGGCTGGTGCGCCACGCGGGTGTGATCGAGGCACGCTCGGCCAGCCTAGAAGGCGGGCGCGTGGTGCTGCGGGGCAAGAAGGGCGTGACCACGGAGCCCGGCAGCGTCATTGATGCCTCGGGCACGGTGGGCGGGCAGGTGCTGATTCAGGCCGATGAAGGCAGAGCCAACGTGCAGGGCACGGTGCTGGCGCGGGGGGATTTGAGCCAGTCGACACCAACAGCACTGAGTGGCGATGGCGCTCCGAACGCGGCGCAACCAGTAACGCAAACGCCCACCACCAAGCAGCTAACCAGCCCAGCAGCGCCTGCTCCCAAAGAGCCAACCGCCAACCCGCCGGCCAGCGCCGCCCCAGACGAAGCGAAAGTCGACACAGCAGCCCTAGACCCAGCACCGCTGGCCCCAGCACCGGCACCCGCGCTGTCGTTGTACGCACCAGAAGCTGCGCCGCTTGTGAATGCGGACAGCCACACGCCAAGCAACACCGTGGCCGCGCTCAGCGACCCCGTGCGCGGCAGCACACCGGCACCTGCGCCAGCACCGGCCACACCACCAGAGCCGGTCTCCCCCGCCCGCCCCGCCATGCCCGCGCTGCCACCGGGCAGCCAGCAGGGCCAAGGCGGCAGCGTGCGCGTGCTGGGCCGAGAAGTCGCCGTGGGCGATGGTGCTTTGATCGACACTTCTGGCCCGTTTGGCGGCGGCGAAGTGTTGGTGGGTGGGGATTGGCAGGGGCTCAACCCCAACCTCATCAACGCAGACTTCACCTACATCGCAGCCAACGCCCGGCTGCTGGCCAACGCAGAGCAGCGCGGCCACGGCGGCTTGATCGTGGTGTGGGCCAACGACTCGGCACGCATCTACGGTCACATCGCAGCGCGTGGCGGCGCGCTCGGTGGAGACGGCGGTGCCATCGAGACCTCGGGCAAGCGCTGGCTCGATGTGCTGCGCACGGCAGACGCCAGCGCGCCCATGGGCGAAGGCGGCCTGTGGCTGCTGGACCCGACCGATGTGCTCATCAGCAGCGCAGCCGACAACCTCATTGAAGACCTTGATGGCAGCGCCAACTTCAACTACAGCCCCACGGGCACGCCCTCGCGCATCGCAGTCGCCACCATCCAGAACGCGCTGAACAACGGCGTGAACGTCACGGTCACCACCGCCGCCAGCGGTGCAGAGCAAGGCAACATCACCATCAGCAACGCCATCGTCAAAAGCAACGGTGGCAACGCCACGCTGACGCTGGTGGCGCACAACAACATCGCCATCAACGCCAACATCAGCAGCACGAGCGGGCAGCTGAATGTGGTGCTCAACGCCAACTCGGATGCCGTGGGGGGCGGTGCTGCGACGCTGGGCGGTGGCGTGATCTTGGCGCTCAACGGCGGCACGCTGGGCAGCGGCAACGGCAGCGCCGTGAGCGCTGCTGGCATGACGCTCAACAACGTGGTGCTGGACACCAACCTCAGTTTCTCTGGGACCAGCTATCTCCTTGGCGGCCTCACCATCAACAGCGGTCGCACGCTCACCATCAACGCCGCCACGCTGTTCTACAGCGGCACACAAACCATCAGCGGGGCCGGCTCCATAGTCTTTGCTGGCGGCAGCTGGATCTA
>JAIXUC010000028.1 GCA_027483665.1 Comamonadaceae bacterium
GCCCTGTGCCTGTGCCGAGGAGCGCAGCGGCTGGCGGATAAAGGGCCGCGCCTGTTTGAGCGAAGCGAGTTTGCGCGGACCCCGCCAGACGCGAGCACCGCAGGTTG
Organism: Comamonadaceae bacterium; assembly: GCA_027483665.1. GTDB lineage: Bacteria > Pseudomonadota > Gammaproteobacteria > Burkholderiales > Burkholderiaceae_C > JAIXUC01. Next base: position 108 of record JAIXUC010000028.1, read on the forward strand.
CCCGCTGCGTCAAGCAGCGGGACTCAGGCACCGGGCTCGCCTTTTCTTTCCCCTCTTTCTTTTGGCGACTCAAAAGAAAGAGGGTCGCCCGCCGGGGCGAGACCCGGCCAAGCCCCTCTCCGGCCAGGAGAAATCAGCACTCCGCAGGAGAAAGAGCCCCCAGCAAGGGAACAGATAATCACCGCATGAGCGGCAACACACTCGGCACACTCTTTGCCGTCACCAACTTCGGTGAATCCCACGGCCCAGCCATCGGTTGCGTCATCGACGGCTGCCCGCCGGGCATGGCGCTCAGCGAAGCCGATATTCAGCCGGATCTGGACCGTCGCCGCCCTGGCACGTCAAAGTTCGTCACGCAGCGTGACGAAGCCGACCGCGTGGAAATTCTCTCGGGCGTCTACCAAGGCTTGACCACCGGAACGCCCATTGCCCTGCTGATTCGCAACACCGATCAGCGCAGCAAGGACTACGGCGACATCGCGCAAACGTTTCGCCCAGGCCACGCCGACTACACCTACTGGCACAAGTACGGCATTCGCGACCCGCGGGGCGGTGGTCGCTCCTCCGCCCGGCTGACGGCGCCCACCGTAGCCGCAGGTGCAGTGGCCCGCAAGTGGTTGGCTTTGCAGTACGGCACCCTGGTGCGCGGCTGCATGACCCAGATTGGCGATGTGCCGATTGCTTTCGAGTCTTGGGAGCACGTGCCCAACAACCCATTCTTCGCACCGGCAGCCGATGTCTCGGCGCTCGAGGACTACATCTCAGCCTTGCGCAAATCGGGCGATTCCTGCGGCGCGCGTTTGCGCGTGACCGCGACCCGTGTGCCGGTGGGCCTGGGTGAGCCGATCTACGACCGCCTCGACGCCGACATCGCCCACGCCATGATGGGTTTGAACGCGGTGAAGGGCGTCGAGATAGGCGCTGGTTTTGCCAGCGTGACCGAGCGCGGCAGCACCCACGGCGACGCACTCACGCCCCAAGGCTTCGTGGCCAACCGCGCGGGCGGGGTGCTGGGCGGCATCAGCACCGGGCAAGACATCGAGGTCAGCTTGGCCATCAAGCCCACCAGCTCGATCCTGGTGCCGCGTCCGTCCATCGATACGCTGTGGGCGGCCACGGAAGTCATCACCAAAGGCCGCCACGACCCCTGCGTGGGCATTCGCGCCACGCCGATTGCCGAGGCGCTGCTGGCGCTGGTGCTGATGGACCACGCGCTGCGTCACCGCGCCCAATGCGGCGACGTGCGGGTGAGCCCGGGGCCCATCGCGGCGCAAGCCGCGATATCCGAGCAGTCGGCGCAAGCCGCGATGTCTGAGACACCGGGGCGAGCCCCCAAGTCCTCAGGCAGCCCCACTTGAGTCGGACGCCCGACCAAGAGCGGCGCCGCCAACTGGTGCCGTTTGCTGCACTGTCGGCCAGCTACTTTGCCCACATCGGGTTCTTCAACCCTTACCTTCCGCTGTGGCTCAAGGAGTTGGGCTTGGGGTTGGTGGCCATCAGCGTGCTGGGTTCTTTGCAGTCACTCACGCGTTTGTTCGCGCCTTATGCCTGGGGTGCTTTAAGTGACCGCACCGGCGAGCGCGTGAAATTACTGCGCTACGGCGCCACGGCGGCCCTTGTCGTCTCTTTGGGGCTGTGGGTCGACGGTGGGCTGTGGTGGCTGGCTTTGGTGCTGCTGGTGATGTTCACCCACACCAGTTCCATGATGCCCATGAGCGAAGCTGCCATGGCGCACTTGGTCAGCCGCGGCGGCGCGTTTGATGCGCGCCGCTATGGCCGGGTGCGGCTGTGGGGCTCGGTGGGTTTTTTGGTGACGGTGTTCGCTGCGGGCGGCTGGTTCGAGGCCTATGGCATGCAGCACTTCCCGGCCTGGACTTTGCTCACGCTCACCGCTGTCACTTTGAGCGTTTGGGCGCTGCCCGACCACAAGGAAACGCCGGCAGCAGACGCGCCGCCTGAGCCACGCGGTGCAGTGGCTGCGGTGTTGCGCCAAGGGCCGGTGCGTTGGCTGTTTGCGTCAATGTTTTTTCACATCTTGGCCCACATCGGCGTGTACGTGTTTTTCTCCTTGCACCTCGACGCGCTGGGCTACAGCAAAACCACCATTGGCCTGCTCTGGGCGGTGGGCGTGCTGGTGGAGATTGGCTGGTTCTACACACAAAGCCGCTGGATCCCGCGCCTGTCGCTGTCGGCTTGGCTGTTGGCGGCCGCTTTAGTCATGGCTTTGCGCATGGCCATCACTGCTTCGATGGCCGATGTGCTGTGGCTGATGGTCTTTGCGCAGGCGCTGCACGCCGTCACCTTTGCCGCGCACCACACGGCTTGCATTGCCTTGCTGTCACACCATTTCCCAGGCCGCTTGCGCGGGCGGGGCCAAGCGCTCTACACCGTCATCGGCTACGGCATTCCGGGTGTTCTGGGGGCGCTCGCTGGGGGCGCTTTGTCAACCCAACTGGGGCTGGCCAGCGTGTTCTGGGCCAGCACGTTGGCGGCTTTGTTGGCCGCTGCATGTGTGTGGCGCATGCGGTCTTGCCTGCGCGGCGCTTGAGCGGATCGGCCAGGATTGCTCGGGCCCGGTCCGCTGCTGGCGTTCAGGCTTTCGGACCGAGGGCAATCATCAAGCGCCGCATCGGGTTCATCAGTGGATTGAAGCCCGTCACCAAGGCCGCCGCTGCCAGCACCAGCAAGCCGCCCAGCACGGTGCCCACGCCCATGGGTTCGCCCAGCACCAGATAGCCCCAACCCACTCCAAACACGGGAATGAGAAACGTCGGCGCCATGGCCGCCACGGGTGTGACGCGCTCGATGATGCGCAGGTGCAACCAAAAGGCGCCGCCTGAAGTCACCACACCCATCACCAACACCGACACAGCTGCAGCGGTGCTCAGTTTGGCACTGGGCAGAGCCCAAGCCGCTGGTGCTGCCAGCAGCACGGCTGAAGTCAAGTGCGAACCTGCGGCGATGGCCAAAGTCGGCATGCGCCGGGTGGCCCGCTTCATCAAAGGCGTAGCCATTCCATAGCAGGCGGCACCCCCAACACAGGCGAGTGCTGCCCAGACCACGGTTGGCGTCAATGCCACGGGACCCAGGCGCACCACCAGGGCGACACC
>JAIXUC010000011.1 GCA_027483665.1 Comamonadaceae bacterium
CGCCGCAGCGGCCCGAAGGGATCGGGCCAATTCCAGCCCATCTCTTGGGAAGAGGCGCTGGATGAGATCGCCCAGCGCTTGGGTGCCATCGCAGCGGTCAACCCGCAAGCCATCCTGCCGTACAGCTACGCAGGCACCATGGGCTTGGTGCAAGGCGAGGGCATGGCCGCACGCTTCTTTCATGCGCTGGGTGCTTCACTGTTGGAACGCACCATTTGCTCCACCGCTGGTGGCGAAGCCTTCACCCAAACTTTGGGCGGCAAAGTGGGCATGCGCGTGGAGCACTTTGCCAAGAGCCGGCTGATCCTCATCTGGGGCAGCAACTCGATTGGCAGCAACCTGCACTTTTGGCGCTTGGTGCAGCAGGCCAAGCGCGACGGTGCGCGGCTGGTGTGCATCGACCCGCGCCGCACCGAGACCGCTGAGAAGTGCCACCAGCACATCGCCTTGCTGCCCGGCACCGATGCCGCGCTGGCTTTGGGTTTGATGCACGAACTCATCACCCACGACTGGCTGGACCACGATTACCTGCAACGCCACACGCTGGGCTGGGAAGGCCTGCGCGAGCGCGCCCTGCAATGGCCGCCAGAACGCGTGGCCGAGGTGTGCGGCATCACGGCAGCCGAAGTGCGCGACCTGGCGCGTGCCTACGGCGAAACCGCCCAGCGTGGCGAGCCGGTGGCCATTCGCGCCAACTACGGTTTGCAGCGTGTGCGCGGTGGCGGCAACGCCATGCGCGCCATTGCTTGCCTGCCCGCGCTGGTCGGCGCTTGGCGGCACGCCGCCGGTGGGGTGTTGCTGAGCAGCTCGGGCTGGTTCCCGGTGCAACGCCAAGCCTTGTACCGGCCGGACTTGCTGGGCAATCGCCGCCCGCGCACGATCAACATGAGCACGATCGGCGCAGACTTGTCGCGGCCTGCCTCGCCCGAGTTTGGGCCGCAGGTGCAAGCGCTGGTGGTCTACAACAGCAACCCCGTGGCCGTGGCCCCGCAGTCGGGCCAAGTGGTGGAAGGCTTTGCGCGCGAAGACCTGTTCACCGTGGTGCTGGAGCACTTTCAAACCGACACCGCCGACTATGCCGACATCATCTTGCCGGCCACCACGCAGCTCGAGCATTGGGACGTACACCTGAGCTACGGCCACACCGACGTGCTGCTGAATCGCCCGGCCATCGCACCCGTGGGTGGCGCGCGCAGCAACACCGATGTGTTTCGCGCGCTGGCCCAGCGCATGGGGTTCACCGACCCCGGCTTCGCCGAAGACGACCTGACGCTGTGCCGCGCCGCCTTTGGCAACGCCGTTGATTTCGACACCTTGTTGTCGCAGGGATTCGCCAGCCTGAACCTGCCCGAAGCACCATTTGCCAACGGCGGCTTTCCCACGCCCTCTGGCAAGTGCGAGTTCTACAGCGAGCGCATCGCCGAGATGGGCCGTGCGCAACCTGAGCTGCCCGGACTCGATGGCTGGCCCACGCACGTGCCGAACTACGAAGGCCAACCAGGCGTTGCTGCGGCCGCCCCATCGCCGCAGCAGCGCTACCCCTTGGCCATGATTTCTCCGCCAGCGCGCAACTTCCTCAACTCCAGCTTCGTCAACGTCAAAAGCCTGCGCGACATCGAGGGCGAGCCCTTGCTCGAAATGAACGCCCAAGACGCGCAAGCGCGCGGCTTGGCCGATGGCAGCGTCGCTCGCGTGTTCAACGACCGCGGCGAGTACCACTGCCGCTTGCGCATCAGCACCCGTGCCCGACCCGGCGTGGTGCACGGCCTGGGCATTTGGTGGCGCAAGCTGGGCCTGAACGGCACCAACGTCAACGAGCTGACCAGCCAGCACCTGACCGACTTGGGCCGAGGCCCGGTGTTCTATGACTGCGCGGTGGATGTGCAGCCGCTGCTCACGGCTTAGCGGCTGACCACCATGCGCGCCAAGGTGTTCGGGGCATGGCTGATGGCGGCTGGCTGCTTGGCATCGGTCGGTTGCGCTTCTGGCATCCCTGGCGCACTAGATTCGCCGTCACAGCCGTCGTCAGAGCCGCCGTCGCAGCCGCGGTCGGAGCGGGCATTGGCTGCTGGCCAGACCGCGCAGGCCGATCCTGCCCACCAGACACAGCCGTCCACGCAGTCCACCCAGACGATTGGCCTGGGCTACTACTGGCAAGCCGTGGCTGGCCATTTGGGGCTGATGCGCGCAGCGCGCCCGGTGCAAGACTGGCTGGCCGACCCCGGCACGCCGCCCGCTTTGGCGCAGCGCCTGGCGCTGTCGCAGCGCATCCGCGACTTCGCATCCGCCAGCCTGGGCTTGCCCGACAACGCCAGCTACCGCAGCTACGCTGACCTGGGCCGAAGTGCCGCCGTGTGGAACGTGGTGGCAGCACCGGCCGATTCGCTCAAGCTCAAAACCTGGTGCTTCCCCGTGGCCGGCTGTGTAGGCTACCGTGGCTACTACAGCGAGGACGAGGCCCGTGCATTGGGGGCTGACTTGCGAGCGCAGGGTTGGGATGTGTCGGTGTACGGTGTGCCGGCCTATTCCACGCTGGGCTGGCTGAACTGGTTGGGCGGCGACCCCTTGCTCAACACCTTCATCTACCAGCCGCCAGCCGAATTGGCGCGGCTGGTGTTTCATGAGTTGGCGCACCAGCAGATTTACGTGGCCGACGACACGGCATTCAACGAGTCCTATGCCACCGCTGTCGAGCGCCTGGGCCTGATGGCCTGGTTGGCAGTACCCGAGAACGCCGCTGCGCGCGCCGAGTACCAGCGCTTCGAGCAGCGCCGCCAAGACTGGCGCGCGCTGCACCGGCGCACCCGGCTGGCGCTGGCCGCCGTGTACGACCAAGCTGCTGCCAACCCACAGGCCGCTGCGCGCCTGCCCGCCGACAAAGCCGCTGTGCTGCAAGCGCACCGCGAGGCGTACCTGCCATTTCGTGAGCGATTGGTGGCTGAGTTGGCAGCCGGGGCCGCGTTGGTTAGTGATGCACGCGTAGCCCGTGAGTCTTACGAAGCACGCGCTGCTCGCGAGTCCTACGAAGCACGCGCTGCTCGCGAGTCCTACGAAGCACGCGCTGCTCGCGTGCTGGCCTTCTACGACGACGCGGTGGCCCAGGCCAACAACGCCAGCTTTGGCGTGCAGGGCGCTTACGACCAGTGGGTGCCCGCCTTCGAGGCTTTGTTCCAGCAGTCCTCAGGTGACTGGCAGCGGTTTCACGGGTCGGTGCGGCAATGGGCTGGCCTGCCCAAGACCGAGCGAGAGCAAGCACTCAAGGCCCTGATGCCTGTGCCTTCTGGCTGACAGGCCTCAACTGCTCGCGCCACACCCCACTTCGCCGCGCTTGATCGCCTCGGCGCGCAACTTCACCGCCTGCTTTTGATCGTCACTCATGCGGGCCACGTTCTTCACCTGCAGGGCCATGCGGGCGTTTTTGGCCAGCAGGTTTTCGTGTCGCATCAGAAAGTCCCAGTACAGCGTGGTGTACGGGCAGGCGCGCTCGCCTTCGCGCTGCGCCGGGTCATAGCGGCAACTGGCGCAAGGCCCCCCCATGCGCTGGATGTATTTGCCGGTGGCCACATAGGGCTTGCTGGCCATCAGGCCACCGTCGCCGTACTGGCTCATGCCCAAGGTGTTGGGCAGTTCCACCCACTCCACGGCATCGACATACACCGACAAGTACCACTCGTGAACGCGCTGTGGCCGAACACCCAACATCAGGGTGTAGAGCCCGGTCACCATCAAGCGTTGAATGTGGTGTGCATAGCCGTGCTGCAAGGTTTGCTGGACGGCGTCGCGTAGGCAGGCCATGTCGGTGTCGCCTGTCCAGAACCAGGCCGGCAACTCGGCCGTTGCCTCGAGCGCGTTGCGCTCGACGTAGCTGGGCATCTGGGTCCAATAAATGCCACGCACGTACTCACGCCATCCCAAAATCTGCCGAATGAAGCCTTCCGCACTTTGCAAGGGTGCCTGGCCTGCGCGCCAGGCGTCTTCTGCGGCATGTACCACCTCTTGTGCGCTGAGCAGCTTCAGGTTGAGCGCAGCCGACAGGTGCGAGTGGTAGAGCCAAGGCTCACCGGGCCACATGGCGTCTTCGTATCGACCGAACAGCGGCAAGCGTTCGTCGATGAAGCTGCGCAAAGACTGCAAAGCCTGCCCGCGCGTGACGGGCCAGGCAAAACTCTCCAAGCTGCCCGGGTGCTTCGCAAAGCGCATGTTGACCAGTTCGATCACCTCTTGCGTGATGGCGTCTGGCGCAAACCGGGCACGCGGCGGCACGGGGCCGGGGCCTTTTGCGCCGAACGCCTCTCGGTTGTCAGCGTCAAAGTTCCATTGGCCGCCTGCGGGCTGATCGCCTTCCATCAACACGCCGTGGCGCTGGCGCAGCTCGCGGTAGAAGAACTCCAGCCGCAAAGACTTGCGCCCCTTGGCGTGGGCCGCAAACTCGCGCACGGTGCTGAAAAACTGGCGGTCTTCGCAGATCTCCAGCTTCAAGCCGGCTTCTTCCACGACAGCCTGGAGTTGCTGCCACACCCGCCAATCGCCGGGCGCGGTCATCACCACGCGCTGGGGGCTCAGGCTGGCAAGGCTGGCTTTCAACAGCGTGCCCAGCGTGGCGGGCTGTGCAGCATCGGCCTTCATGCGCTGGTAGTGCAGCGGTCTGCCAGACTCGCGCAGAGCTTGGGCAAAGTGCCGCATGGCCGACAAGAACAAAGCCGTGCGCTGCTTGCTGGACCACACGTGGGTCGACTCTTCCTCGGCTTCGGCCATCCACACCGCGTCTTGTGCGGGGTCGAAGCCGTCGAAGGCGCTGGCCTGCAAGTCCAACTGGTCGCCCAGCACCAGCACCAAATTCCTGACGCGGCTCAACCTGCTGGCCTTCAAACGTAGCGGCAGACGCGAACGGCTGCGCGTGAGCCAAAGCCAACCAACCAGCACCAAGCGCGCAAAAGGCCCGTGGGCGCATGCTGGCCCCGACCCCTTGCTGCTTCGTCACGGTGCGCCACTTCATCGCCTTGGCATTCGATCAGCGTGGCGCGCAAGTTTTTGATCTGCGGTTGGGTCTGAGCAGTGCTGCCCATCGCATTCAGCCGCTGCACCTGCTCTTCGTAATGCTGATCGACGAAGGTTTCCACCGCTTCGATGGTGGCGTACACCGCCCTCGGGCCGAACAGTGCAGGCAGCGCGCCGGTCAGCCAGCCCGACAAGCGCCACAGCGGCAGCAGGCGGCTGCGGTCTGCGGGCGCCAGCCAAGCTTCGACGCTCTTCAGGTGCGATTGCTCGGTCGCCATGTGGCGCGTGGCGAAATCGCGCAGAGCCGGGTCGCGCGCGAAGTGCAGCACACCTTGGTAAATACAAACAGCGCCCGTTTCACCCGCGTGGTCGGTGCGCAAATCAGCCACGATGGGCTTGGGCAGCGCGACCGCCGTAGTGCCTTGCGGCTGCAAAGGAATGGCCGCTGGCCGCCAAGTCTGGCGCACCCACAGAAACGCGCGGTAGGCCGCTTCCAGCATCCACAACACAGGCCGAAAGCTCAGCAATCGCCCCAGCCAAGCCCAGCGTGGCAGTGCTTGCCACAAGGTCGTGAAAGCTTCTGCGCCGCTCACCAACTGGCCATCGGCGCGGCGCATGTGCAGCCGCGCCAAGGCCGCTTCACGGTTCAGGTCTGCTCCCAGCTCGTCGGCACTGCAACGCGCCACGTCCACCCAGCGCACTTGGTCGGCGCCAGGCTGGCGCTGGTACATCGCGATCTCGCGTGAGCACACGGGGCATGCCCCGTCAAAGTAAACCGTAGGGCAGGCCCATTCGGATATGGGCGCCTGTGCAGGCGTGGTTTGCAGGCCGTTGACTGGTGAAGAAATCATCGGCGAATGGTAGGCCGGCGGCTTGCAACAGAGGCCCGCGTGGTGCCGATGTCCCGCAAGCTGGCTTGCCTATCATCCAAGCCTAGGAGACCGCTATGCCCGATATCCATATTCAACGAGACCATGCCTTGGGCATGCCTAAAGCCCGGGCCTTGGCCATGGCCTGGGCCGAGCAGGCCGAAGCCGATTTCGGCATGGAGTGCACCTATGCCGAAGGCGACGCCGAAGATGAGGTGAGTTTTTCGCGCTCCGGTGTCAGCGGCACGCTCATGGTCACGGGAGCGGCCTTTGAGTTGCAAGCCCGCTTGGGCTTCTTGCTGGGCGCTTTCAAAGAGCGCATCGAGGGGGAAATCGTGCGCAACCTCGACGGCTTGCTGGCGGATGCAGCGCTTGCCAAGGCCAGCAAGCGCAAGACAACCCGCAAAACAAGCAAATAGCCCCTTAAGACAGCGACTCGATCAGGTCCACGTACTGTTGCATGGCCTCGTCGGTGCTGGTTCCTTTGAGGTTGTTCCAGGCGTCCCATTTGGCGCGGCCCACCATGTCGCCAAAGCCTGGCTTCTTGTCGGCGTTGTCGCCAGCGGTGGCCTGCTTGTAGAGCGCGTAGATCTTCAGCAGGGTGGCGTTGTCGGGGCGCTCGCTCAGATTTTTCGATTCCGCCACAGCGGCTTCAAACTGCGTCTTCAGGTCGGACATGCGGGTCTCCTCGGGTTAGTGCGCCTTATCTTAAGCGTCGCATCTGGGCAGAATGCCCTGCCATGGTCACCCGAATCGCAGCACAAAAACTGGGTCACGCGGTGGCTGGCACGCTGGGCATGACGGGCGAGCGCATGAGCCGCGTGGACACCGCCTGGCTGCGCATGGACAGCGATGTCAACCTCATGATGATCACGGGCGTTTGGGTGTTGCAGCCGGGCATCGCGCGCGAGCAGTTGCTGGGCCGTGTGCGCGAGCGCTTGCTGAGTTTTCGGCGCTTCCGCCAGCGTGTGGTCGAAGACGCAGCAGGTGCCACATGGGTGGACGACGCGCAATTCGACATCGACCACCACGTGCGCTCTGAGCGATTACCCCAGCAGCGCACTCTGGGCGCGCAGCAGGCGCTGCAAGCGCATGTCGCCGAGCTCTGTACGCAGCCCTTGCCACGCGAGCGGCCGCTGTGGCAGTTTCATCTGGTCGAAGATTTCACCGGGCCCGATGGCCAGCCCGCCAGTGCGCTGATCGTTCGCATCCACCACTGCATTGCAGACGGCATGGCGCTGATCGCCGTCACCATGAGCCTGACCGACGGCGGCACTTTGCCGCCTGCGCGGGCACGTCGAGCCAAGCCCGACAACGCCGAAGACTGGATCGCTGATGCACTCATTCGCCCGTTCACGGGCCTGACCGTGAAAGCACTGGGCGCTGCAGGGCAAGGCGCAGCACAGGCCTTTCAAGCGCTGGCCGACCCCTCCAAGGGCGTCAACGCATCGGCAGATGTGGCCCGCATGGCCTACCAGGTGGTGAGCGACTTGGCGGCCTTGGCGCTCATGCCAGACGACTCGGCCACGCGGCTCAAGGGCCGCCCGGGCGGTGCCAAGAAAGTGGCTTGGTGCCAGCCGATTGCGCTGGACGAGGTCAAGGTGGTGGGGCGTGCGCTGGGCGCTTCCATCAACGATGTGTTGCTGGCCTGCGTGGCGGGTGCCATCGGTGACTATTTGCGCCGCCAAGGCGACAACCCGCAAGGCCTGGAAATTCGCGCCATGGTGCCCGTGAACCTGCGGCCACTGGAGAAGGCCTATCAGTTGGGCAACCGCTTTGGTTTGGCGCCTTTGGTGTTGCCGGTTGGTCTGGCCAACCCGGTGGAGCGGGTCTACGCGGTGCGCAGGCGCATGACGGCCATGAAGGGCAGCTTGCAACCGCTGTTGGCTTTCAGCTTGCTGGCCGTGGCGGGCTTGCTCATCAAACCCGCGCAAGACGCGTTGCTGCATTTGTTTTCACGCAAGACCACCGCCGTGATGACCAATGTGCCCGGGCCCAAAGAGAAGATTCGCTTTTGCGGTGCCAGCGTCGAGCAGATGCTGTTTTGGGTGCCGCAATCTGGCGATGTGGGCCTGGGCGTGTCGATCTTGAGCTATGGCGGCGGCGTGCAGTTTGGCTTGATCGCCGACACCCGCCTGTGCCCCGAGCCGCAGGCCATCATCGACGGCTTTGCGCCCGAGTTCGAGCGCCTGTCTCTGCTGACACTCATGCTGCCCTGGGGTGAGGGCACCTGAGTGCTGAGTTAGTCCGCCAATTCTTCGCGCGCCATCTCCACGTCCAAACGCTCCATGGCGTCCAGCGGCTTGCAGGCTGCGGCGCGTTCGTAGAGCTGGGTGGCTTCTTTCATCTTGCGCTCGCCGTCCAGCATCACCAGCGCGTTGGCGTACTCGACCATGGCGATGGCTGAACCTGGGTGGAGCTTGAGCGCTTCTTGGAACAGCTTCAGGCCCACGTCTTTTTTGGCGCCATAGGTCATGCTGCCGATGAGTGAGCCGACCTTGTCGATGACCTCCGCATGGAACGCGCCCAGAGCGACGCAGGCATCGGCGTGCTGGGGCTGTAGCTTGAGCGTTTTTTCCAGCGCCTCTTTCACCTTGGTGCCCAAACCCTGAGCCAGTGCCTTGGCCACGTTGATGCCCTGGCTGTAGCGCCCCAACGCATAGGCCTGCCAATACAGCGCGTTGGCATTGCCGGGCTCTTGCGCGGCCTGTGCTTCAGCGCGCGTGGCTACTTCCATAAACAAGTCGAGCTTGGTCTTTTCTTTTTTCTCGAGGTAGTTCGCGTAAATGCAGGCAGCCTTGTTAGCCACGGTGATGCCCGCACCCCCCGCCTTCAGCCCGGCCTCTGCGGCCTTTTGAAACTCTCCGCTGTGAAACAGCGCCCAAGCCTCCAGCACCTTGGCCTCTTTGGGCAGCGGCTCTTGGTCGCCCACATGCAGACGCGCCCAGTGTTTGCGCGTCGCGGCTGCGTCGAAAGCGTGCTCCCCGGCGTAGGGAAAAGCGGTCCATTTCGGCATGTGTGTCTCCTGTTTTTCTTCTATGGATGGCTTGGCGCAGCAACAGCGGCTGAGCCGCCATAGCTGCCCGCCAGGTGCAGCAGGTGCTGGCGTTGCTGCGCAGGCATGTAGGGCACCATCAGGCCCAGCACGTGCTGCGCGCCCCGCACCCAAGCCGCTTGCGCTTGCTCGGGTTCCAGTGCGCGGCGTGGGTCTTGCGCATATTCGAAGCTCAGCCAATAGGTCAGCACCACCACCATGCTTTGTGCTGTGGTCTCGATCTCGCGCGCGTCCATTGAAGCCTGTGCGCTGCGCTGCAAGCCTTGCAGCATGGTGCGCAGACTGCGCGCCTTCTGGCGCAACAGCACCTGAACCCGGGCTTCGAGGTGCCGGTTTTTGCTGAGCAGGTCGTTGAGGTCGCGGTAGATGAAACGGTAGGCCCAGACTTGCTCGAACAAGGTGTGTACGAAGAACCAGGCGTCTTCCACATCGCGCACGCCGTCGCTGGCGTGCAGCAAGGGATTCAGCCCAGCCTCCAACCGGTCGAACAGCGCGTTGATCAGCTCGTCTTTGGCCGGGTAGTGGTAGTAGAGGTTGCCGGGGCTGATGCCCAGTTCGGCCGAAATCAGCGTGGTCGATACATTGGGCTCGCCGAATCTGTTGAACAAATTCAACGACACCTCCAGGATGCGCTCGGCTGTGCGGCGTGGTGCCTTCTTCGCCATAACTTGGGAATGTAGTGCGCACCAGCTGTGCTGGCATCAGGGAAAACGGCTGGCTGGCATGGCGTTGGCGCCACGCTGCCCCGCAAGGCGCTCCAGCACATCCAAGGCACCACGCAAGTCGTTCATCGCTTGGTGCAAAGCCTTGGGCTCGGCGGCTTCGCCGCTTCGGGCCAAAGTGCGCAACGGGTCATCGATCACGTCCATTCGCAGGCTGATGCCGTGCCGAGCCAACTTCGAAGAAAACTCTGCACGCCGCTCGCGCAGCGTGGCGCGTGTGGCTTGGTAGGCGTGCTCTGCCATGCGCCGGCGTTGGCCATAGCTGAAGGTGTTGGCCAAAAACAGCTCGGTGTCGCGGTGATCGGGCTCAATCAGGATGAGGTCGGTGTTGGGGTATGCCCGCTCGTAGTGCTTCATGCCCAGCGCCATGCGCGAATGGATCATGGAGCGGAAGGTTTGACTCAGCACCGAGGGCAAGCCGCCGTCTGCCACGCGCGGCAGACGCCTGCCAGCGCCGCGCCGTGCCGTGCCGTCAGCGGAGGTGTCCGCTGTGGTGTCCACCGTTGTGTCATAGGGCACCAACGGGTTCAAACACAACATCAGGTCAATGCCTTCGTCCATGGCCACCGAGGCGTGCATGGTTTTCTTCAGTGCGCCGTCCACGTAATGCACGCCGTCGATCTCCACAGGCGGAAACAGGCCGGGCAGCGCAGCGCTGGCTTGTACGGCTTTGGATATGGGCACGTGGTCCCAGCCGGGTCGGCCAAAGGGCGCTGCCTCTGCGGTGTCCAGGCAGGTCGCCACCAGCGTCAGGCGCGTATGAAGCTCGCGGAAGTCGTTGCTGCGCCCGGGTTTGTTGAACAGCCGGGCAATCTGGCGGTCGATTTCGTCGTTGGAAAACAGGCCGGTGGGCAAGGCCGCGCCCAGCTTTTCAATGGCCAGCAGCGCCGACCTTTTGCGCACCAGACTCCAGGCCATGCGGGCTGCGATGCCGGGCAACATGGCCGCTCTGCGCAGGTACTCGCCGTAAGCGGGCACCATCAGCCAAGAGGGATCGAAAGCTTCCTCGCTGTTGCCATCGATGAATGCCGCGGAAATCTCACGCGGCGTCATGCGGTTGGCCAAAGCCGCTGCGATGAATCCGCCGGCCGACACGCCGACGTAGTGGTGCAGGCGCGTGAAGTCGATGCCTTCTAGGCACTCGTCCAGCGCACACAGCGCGCCCACTTCGTAGACCGCTCCCAACGGGCCGCCACCCGCCAAGGCCAGCCCAATTCTGGGACGGCTTTGGCCTGCGTGGGCTGGGGGGCGTGCTGCTGTAAGCAGCTTGGGGGCGTTGCGGCGCGTCATGGGCTTTGAGTATCTGCCTTGGTGCGCTGCAACATGGCGCGCTGTGCGGGGGCGCTGCGCCCTGAAGAAAAAAAGTGACCGGACTGAGCGCGTCTGAAAGCGCAGTGGCTTTCAGCGCGCTCTGGGGTGATCAAGCGGCCTTGGGGGCTGCCTTGGCCACGGTTTTGGCGGCCACCTTGGCAGGCGCCTTCGCTGCCGCCTTCGCGGGGGCCTTGGCTGCGGCTTTCGCCGGTGCCTTGGCAGCGGGCTTGGCGGCTGCCTTCTTCGCGGGTGCTGCGGCCGCTGGGCGAGCAGCGGGCTTGGGCAATTTGCCACCGAGCTGCTGAACGCTGCGTGTCAGTTCGTCGATGCGAGCGACCAAAACCGCCACCTCCTTGGCCGAGGGCACACCCAGTTTGGTCAGGGCCTTGGCCACACGCTCTTCAAAAATGCTCTCCAGCTTGTCCCATTGGCCGGTGGCTTTGCTGGAGATGTCGTTGGCCATGCTGGAGACCCGGTTGCTGGCCTCGGAGATTTTTTCTTCAGCGGCTGATTGCGTCTTGCGCTGCAGGCTCAAGCCTTCTTTGACTAGGGCCTCGAACACCTTGCCGCCTTCTTCCTGGGCCTTGGCGAATGCGCCCAGACCTGCCAGCCAAATTTGCTGTGCCGAATCTTTGACGGTACTGGCCAGTTGGGCATTGCCCGACTTGGCAGCGCTGAGTTTTTGCAGTTTCTTGACCATGGGTTTCTCCAAAACATGAAGGTGAATGAAAAGCTTCCTGCTCTGTTGCTCGACCAGCGGTCGGGCGGCAGGGGAGTGGCGCGAATGTAGGCACGAAGGCCGAGCCTGTGTAGGTAAGCCTCTCTATGTGCGCCCGTGCAGTTGTGGCGCGGGTTTGTGCTGAACCTGCGCCTGCGGGGGCTCGTCAACAATGCCGCGAGGCTTTTTCAGGAGGATGGGCATGCATTACTTCGTGACCGGTGCAACCGGTTTCATCGGTCGGCGTCTGGTGCGTCAGTTGCTGGGGCGCAAAGGCGCGGTGGTGCACTTTCTGTTGCGCAAAGGGAGCGAAGACAAGCTGCCTGATCTGCGCGCCTTCTGGGGTTTGGATGCCAAGTCCGCAGCGCGCGCCGTGCCGGTGTATGGCGACCTCACGGCCAAGAAGCTGGGCGTGAGCGCAGAAGACCTGCGACAGCTCAAAGGGCAGATCGACCACGTCTACCACTTGGCTGCGGTGTACGACCTGAGCGCTGACGAGGAATCGCAGGTGGCGGTCAACATCGAAGGCACGCGCCATCTGGTGGAGTTCGCTCGCGCCGTCGATGCAGGCCATGTTCACCATGTCTCGTCGATTGCCGCCGCTGGCTTGTACGAAGGCGTGTTTCGTGAAGACATGTTCGACGAGGCCGAGAACATCGACCACCCCTACTTCATGACCAAGCACGAGAGCGAGAAAGTCGTTCGCCAGGAGTGCAAGCAAGCCTGGACGGTGTATCGCCCGGCCATGGTGGTGGGCGACAGCCAGACCGGCGAGATGGACAAGATCGACGGGCCCTACTACTTCTTCAAGCTCATCCAGCGCATGCGCCAAATCTTGCCGCCCTGGATGCCCACCGTGGGCCTGGAAGGCGGGCGCATCAACATCGTGCCGGTGGACTTTGTCGTGCGCGCGCTTGACCACATCAGCCACCAGGCGGACATCGCCCAGCGCTGCTTCCACTTGGTAGACCCCGTGGGTTACCGCGTGGGTGATGTGCTGGACATCTTTAGCCGCGCAGCGCACGCGCCCAAGATGAACCTGTTCATCAACGCGGCGTTGCTGGGCTTTATCCCCAAGGGTGTCAAAAAGAGTTTGATGGCCTTGGCACCGGTGCGCCGCATCCGCAACGCGGTCATGAAAGACCTGGGGCTGCCTGAAGACATCCTCACCTTCGTGAATTACCCCACGCGCTTTGACAACCGCGACGCCAGCGCAGCGCTCAAAGGCAGCGGCATCGAATGCCCCAACCTGAAGGACTATGCGTGGCGTTTGTGGGACTACTGGGAGCGCCACCTCGACCCCGACCTGCACATCGACCGCAGCCTGCGCGGCACGGTGGGTGGCAAAGTGGTTCTCATCACCGGGGGCTCTTCAGGCATTGGCCTGGCAGCGGCGCACAAGTTCGCTGAAGCCGGTGCCACGGTCGTCATTTGCGGGCGCGACCAAGACAAGCTCGACGCCGCTTGTGCAGAAGCCCAAGCGCGGGGCTACGCCTTCACGGCTTACCCGGCTGACATTGCGGACATGACCGATTGCGACCGCTTTGTGCAGCTGCTGCTGCAAAACCACGGTGGCGTGGACTTTCTCATCAACAACGCGGGGCGCTCGATTCGCCGCGCCATCGAAGGCAGCTACGACCGCTTCCACGATTTCGAGCGGACCATGCAGCTCAACTACTTCGGCTGCTTGCGCGTGACCATGGGCTTGCTGCCCGGCATGGTGGAGCGCCGCCGTGGCCATGTGGTGAACATCAGCTCGATTGGCGTGCTGACCAACGCGCCGCGCTTTTCGGCCTATGTCGCCAGCAAAGCCGCGCTGGACGCCTGGACGTGCTGCGCTTCCAGCGAGTTCGCAGACCAAGGCATCACCTTCACCACGGTGAACATGCCGCTGGTGCGCACGCCCATGATCGCGCCCACCGCCATTTACAAAAACGTGCCCACATTGGCGCCAGAAGAGGCGGCTGACATGATCGCGCAGGCCTGCATCTTCAAGCCGGTGCGCATTGCCACGAGGTTGGGTATCACGGGCCAGGTCATGCACGCCTTGGTGCCGCGCGTGGCGCAAATCGTCATGAACACGACCTTCCGCATGTTCCCGGACTCTTCTGCGGCCAAGGGCGACAAATCGGGCAAATCCAGCCTGTCGCCAGAAGCCATTGCCATGCAGCAAATGATGCGTGGCATCCACTTCTGAAGCGGCTGGCGGCCCAAGGCCCACGCGCTAGCATCGCGGCATGATCCTCATCACTGGCGGCGCCGGCTTCATCGGTGCCAATTTCGTGTTGGATTGGTTGGCTAAAACGGGCGAGCCGGTGCTCAACCTCGACAAGCTCACCTACGCTGGCAACCTCGAAAACCTGGCCAGCCTGGAGGGCCACACAGGCCATGTGTTCGTGCAGGGTGACATTGGCGATGGCGCTCTGGTGGCCAGCCTGCTGGCCCAGCACCGCCCGCGCGCCGTCGTCAACTTCGCCGCCGAAAGCCATGTGGACCGATCCATCCACGGCGCAGAGGACTTCATCCAGACCAACATCGTCGGCACTTTCCGTTTGCTCGAAGCCGTGCGCGCCCACTGGAGCGCCTTGCCCGGCGCAGAGCAAGCGGCTTTTCGGTTTCTGCATGTCTCCACCGACGAGGTCTATGGCAGCTTGGCGCCGAACGAGCCGGCCTTCACGGAAACCCATCGCACCGAACCGAACAGCCCCTACTCGGCCAGCAAAGCCGCTTCGGACCACTTGGTGCGCGCCTGGCACCACACCCACGGCCTGCCGGTGCTGACCACCAACTGCAGCAACAACTACGGCCCGTTCCACTTCCCAGAAAAGCTGATCCCGCTCATGATCGTCAACGCCTTGGCCGGCAAACCGCTGCCGGTCTACGGCGACGGCCAGCAGGTTCGCGACTGGCTGTATGTGGGCGACCACTGCAGCGCCATTCGCCGGGTGCTGGAGGCTGGGCGTGTAGGCGAGACCTACAACGTGGGCGGCTGGAACGAGAAGCCGAACTTGGAGATCGTGCACACCGTCTGCGCCCTGCTCGACGAGTTGCGCCCGCGCAGCGACGGCCAGCCCTATGCCCAGCAGATCACCTTCGTGAAAGACCGCCCCGGCCACGACCGCCGCTACGCCATCGACGCCCGCAAGATCGAGCGCGAACTGGGCTGGAAGCCAGCCGAGACCTTCGAGAGCGGCATCCGCAAAACCGTGCAGTGGTACCTGGACCACCCGGAATGGGTGGCCCATGTTCAGAGCGGGGCTTATCGTGAGTGGGTGCAGGCGCAGTACGCCGCGGCCGCCCCAGCATGAACATCCTGCTGTTCGGAAAAAACGGCCAAGTCGGCTGGGAACTGCAGCGCAGCCTGGCACCGCTGGGCGAAGTGACCGCGCTCGATGTCGACAGCAGTACCCACTGCGGCGACTTCACCCAGCCCGAAGGCATTGCCGACACCGTGCGCGCACTGCGCCCAGATGTCATCGTCAACGCTGCCGCCCACACCGCCGTGGACAAAGCCGAGAGCGAGCCTGAATTGGCCCGCCTGATCAACGCCACCACCCCCGGCGTGCTGGCCGAGGAAGCGGCGCGCTTGGGCGCACTGCTGGTGCACTACAGCACCGACTATGTGTTTGACGGCAGCGGGATCCGCCCCTGGCTGGAGACAGATGCCCCAGCGCCGCTCAGCGTCTATGGCCGCACCAAGTGGGAGGGCGAGCAGCTGATCGCCCAGCATTGCCAGAGACACCTGATCTTCAGAACCAGCTGGGTCTATGCCGCGCGTGGCGGTAACTTCGCCAAGACCATGCTGCGCCTGGCGCAGGAGCGCGAGCGCCTGAGCGTCATCGACGACCAGTGGGGCGCACCGACTGGCGCCGAGCTGCTGGCCGACGTGACAGCCCATGCGATACGCCAAACTTTGCGCCAGACCCTGCACCAGACCCATGACGAGAACCCGCCATTCGGCCTGTACCACTTGGCCGCCGCCGGCGAGACCACCTGGCATGGTTACGCCCGCTTCGTGCTCGATACCGCGCGCCTGCTGAAGCCGGACCTGGCATTGCAAGCCAAGGAAGTCGCAGCGGTCCCCACCAGCGCCTTCCCCACGCCGGCCAAGCGCCCGCTGAACTCCCGCCTGAACACCTCCCATCTGCGCCAGACCTTTGGCCTCTCGCTGCCCGACTGGCAACATGGCGTGCAGCGCATGTTGGCGGAAATTCTTTGACCACAGCTCGAACACCCATGACCCCACGCAAAGGCATCGTCCTCGCAGGCGGCGCAGGCACCCGCCTGCACCCGGCCACGCTGGCCATCAGCAAGCAGCTGCTGCCGGTCTACGACAAGCCCATGGTTTATTACCCGCTGTCCACCTTAATGCTGTCGGGCATTCGCGAGGTGCTGCTCATCAGCACGCCGCAAGACACGCCGCGCTTCGCGCAGTTGCTGGGCGACGGCTCGCAGTGGGGCATGTCCATTCAATACGCGGTGCAGCCGTCGCCCGATGGCTTGGCCCAGGCCTTTTTGATTGGCGAATCGTTTCTGAACGGTGCGCCCAGCGCTTTGGTGTTGGGTGACAACCTGTTCTACGGCCACGATTTCGTGCCGCTGCTGCGCACAGCAGACGCGCGCAACACCGGCGCCACGGTGTTCGCGTATCACGTGCAAGACCCCGAACGCTACGGCGTGGTGGCTTTCAACGCGCAAGGCCAAGCCACGCACATCGAAGAAAAACCCAGTGCCCCGAAAAGCAACTACGCCGTGACCGGGCTGTACTTCTACGACGCGCAAGTCGTCGACATCGCCAAAGCCGTGAAGCCCAGCGCCCGTGGCGAGCTGGAGATCACGGCCGTCAACCAAGCCTATCTGGACCAGGGCCAACTGGCGGTGGAGATCATGGGCCGCGGCTTTGCCTGGCTAGACACCGGCACCCACGACAGCTTGCTGGAGGCCAGCCAATTCATTGCCACACTGGAGCGCAGGCAGGGCCTCAAGATCGCTTGCCCAGAAGAAATTGCCTACCGCCAGGGCTGGATTGGCGTGGGCGAGTTGCAGGCGCTGGCGCAACCGCTGGCCAAGGGCAGCTATGGGCAGTATTTGCTGCGCTTGCTGGCCGACCCTGTTTCCAGCGAGCAGCGCCGATGAAAGCCACGGCCACGGACATACATGACGTGTGGCTGCTGCAGCCGAAGGTTTTTGGTGATGCACGCGGTTTCTTCTTCGAGAGCTTCAACCAGCGCGTGTTCCAGCAGCTCACAGGCGTGACGCTGCCCTTCGTGCAAGACAACCACAGCCGCAGCGCGCGCGGCGTGCTGCGCGGCCTGCACTTTCAGGTGCAGCAGCCGCAAGGCAAGCTGGTGCGCGTGGTGCAAGGCGAGGTGTTTGATGTAGCGGTGGACATTCGCCCGCGTTCACCCACGCTGGGCCGCTGGGTGGGTGTGGTGTTGAGTGCAGAGAACCAACAACAACTGTGGGTGCCGCCAGGGTTGGCGCACGGTTTTCTGGTGCTCAGCGACAGCGCAGAGGTGCTCTACAAAACCACCGACTACTACGCACCTGAGCATGAACGCTCGATTCGCTGGGACGACCCGACCTTGCGCATCGACTGGCCTCTGGAAGGCATAGAGCCCGTGCTGTCGGCCAAAGACGCAGCGGGCCTGAGTTGGCAAGAAGCGCTGGGTTGAGGCTTAGCGACAGCTTCCGCGCAGGTTAAGCCGACCGCCCGGCGAAACCTTCATCCAGCGGCGCTGGACGAGCTGCTGACAAAGCCGCTCACATGTCGCGCCAGTGTTTGACGCAAGGCGGCTTCATCGCCTTTTTCCGCTTGGTCTTGCAGCTGCGCCAACACTGGCGCCAGCTCAACCCAAGGCAAGAAATCTTCGCGCGCTTGCAAGATGCGCGGGTGCTGCGTGGGCTGTGGGTCGTCGCCAATCAGCAGCTCTTCATACAGCTTCTCGCCGGGGCGCAGACCAGTGATCTCGATGGCGATATCGCCTTGCGGGTTGTCGACATCGCGCACGCTCAGGCCTGAAAGGCGCACCATGCGCTCGGCCAACTCGCCAATTCGCACCGGCTCGCCCATGTCGAGCACGAACACCTCGCCGCCTTGGGCCATGCCGCCGGCTTGCAGCACCAGTTGCGCCGCCTCCGGAATGGTCATGAAGTAGCGCGTGACGTCCGGGTGGGTGAGGGTGATGGGCCCGCCCGAGCGGATTTGCCTGCGAAACAGCGGCACCACGCTGCCGCTGGAGCCGAGCACGTTGCCAAAGCGCACCATGCAAAACACGGTCGAGTGGTCGCCGCGTGCGGCCAGCGCCTGCAGCACCAGCTCGGCCATGCGCTTGGATGCACCCATGACGTTGGTCGGGCGCACGGCTTTGTCCGTAGAAATCAACACGACATGCTGCACCCCACAAGCCATGGCTGCGAGCGCCACGCTGCGGGTCCCCAGGGTGTTGTTGGCCACGCCCTCGGCCACGTTGTGTTCCACCAGCGGCACGTGCTTGTAAGCCGCTGCGTGGTAGACCGTGTTGGGACGCCAGTGGTCAAACACCTCTTGCATGCGCCGCGCGTCGCGCACGTCGGCCAGCAGCGCCTCCACCTGCACCGCCAGCCCCAAACGGCGCGATGTGGCGATCAGCTCGGCATGAATCGCGTACAGCGCGAACTCGCTGTGCTCCAGAAGCACCAACACGCGCGGCTTTTCTGCCAAGATTTGTCGGCAAAGCTCACTGCCAATGCTGCCACCAGCGCCGGTCACCAGCACGACGGCCGCGCTGATGTTACGGGCCAGCAAAGCCGGTTGTGGTGCCACCGGCGGGCGGCCCAGCAGGTCTTCAACATCCAGCTCTTTCAAGTCGGCCAGTGCCACCTTGCCTTGGGCCAACTCCGACAAGCCAGGCAGCGAACGCACATGTACCGGCAGCGGCGCCAAAGCCGACAAAATCTCATTGCGCCGCGCCCGGCTCGCCGAGGGCATGGCTAGCACCACGTCAGACACTTGCAAGCGTTCAATGAGGGCCGGCAACTGCTCTGGCGCATGCACCTTCAGGCCATTGATGGACAGGCCTTTCAGCGCTGTGCTGTCGTCCAAGAAACCCACCGCCTCGAACTCCAGCGCACTGGCGAAAGCCCCTGCCATCTGCCGCCCGGCAGAGCCAGCGCCGTAAATCAAAACCCGTCTGCGCACGCCGCTCAAACGCAGCCCCTGCAAACGTGACACGTCGAGCGCTCGGCGCACCAATGCGCGCAAGCCGGCCAGCAACAGCAGCAGCAGCAAAGGCTGGATCAAGCCCACCGAGCGCGGCACGTCGGGCAACTGCAGCGTCAACAGCAAGCCGAAGTACAGAACGCCATAAGCCAGCACCGACAGCACGATGGCACGCATGGCGACCATGCCGGCAAATCGAAAAACTGTTCTGTAAAGCCCCGCTGCTAAGAACACGGGCGCCGCCAGCAGGGGCGCGAGCGCATAGGCCCACCACTGAGCCCCGCTGGGCAGATGCGGGCCATCCAAGCGCAGCGAAAAAGCCAGCCAGACGGCCAGCACACCCATGGCGGCATCGGCCAAAAGCGCCAGCAACTGCTTGAGCAGCCGCGGTTGTTGAATGAGGCGGTGGCGCCACATGGTGATGTTTGCGATCTGTGCCGGGGGCGCTGAACGAGGGACTGATTGAGCGAGCCGACTGGAGGGCTTTTCAGGCGCTGATGGAGGTGGTGCTCATGGCCACACGTGCATCGGCACTTTGACTGGCTTGCGCCAACACCTCGCGCAGCGCGTCGGTGGTGGCTTGCAAGTTGGCCTCGGTCAGCGTGGGATGCACCAGGAACATCAGCGAGGTTTCGCCCAAGCGGCGCGCGTTGGGCAGCGGCTGTGCCGGGCGCCAGCCGGTGTTGTCGAAGGCTTTCTCCAAGTACACCTCGGAGCACGAGCCTTGGTAGGCCGGCACGCCGCGCTGCATCAGCTCGGCGGCGATGCGGTCTCTGGTCCAACCCGGCTTCAAGTGTTCTGGGCGCACCTGCACGTAGCACTTGTACCAAGCGTGTTGGCAAGCGGTCTCTGCAAGCTCGGCGCGCGAGCAGGCTCCCGCTTTGGCTGAAGGGCATGAGCTGCCGCATCGAAACAGGGGCGTTTGCACCGCCGCATAAGGCGCACAGGCTTGCAAGATGCGCTGCGCGTTGGCGCTGCGTTGCGCGGTCCATTCGGCCATATGGCGCAGTTGAATACGCCCGATCACGGCCTGCATTTCCAGCATGCGCCAGTTGGTTCCAAAGGATTCGTGCAGCCACCGAAAGCCGGGCGGGTGCTGACGCTCATAAACCGCCTCCCAGCTTTTGCCGTGGTCTTTGTAGGACCACATGCGCTGCCACAGCTCACGGCTTTGGGTGGTGACCATGCCGCCTTCGCCGCCGGTGGTCATGATCTTGTCTTGGCAAAAAGACCAGGCACCCACATGGCCGATGGTGCCCACATGCCGCCCTTTGTAGCGCGCGCCGTGGGCTTGGGCACAGTCTTCAATCACCTTCAGACCGCGCGCCCCGGCCAAGGCCATGATCGGGTCCATGTCACAGGGCCAGCCGGCCAAGTGAACGCACACCACGGCTCGGGTGCGCGGGGTGAGCACCGCCTCGATGGTGCGTGCGCTCAGGTTGCCACTGTCAGGCTCTACATCTGCAAACACGGGCACCGCCCCCGCATTCACCACGCACGAGACCGAGGCTAGGAACGTGCGCGGCGTCACCACCACTTCATCACCCGGGCCGATGCCCAGCGCTTTGAGGGCCACATCCAGCGCCAGCGTGCCGTTGGCCAAGGCCACGGCGTGTGCAGCACCGCACCACTGCGCAAACTCTTCTTCGAAGCGTCGGCATTCCTCGCCGGTCCAGTAGTTCACGCGGTTCGAGGCCAGCACCCGCGCCACGGCTTCAACCTCTTGCGGGGTGAAGCTGGGCCAAGGTGCAAAGGCGGTGTTCAGCATGGCATCAAGCTTTCAGCAAGCGGGCGGGGTTGCCAACCACAGTAGCACCGGGCGGCACGTCGTTCAAGACCACAGCACCCATGCCCACCACAGCACCCGCGCCAATGTGCAAGGGCTGGCCTGGGGCGCCTTGGCGAATGAGCGCGCCCGCGCCCAGGTAGGCACCGTCGCCGATGTGTACGTTGCCGTTGCAATGCACGCCGGGGGCGAAGGTGACGAAGTCACCAATCACGCAGTCGTGCTCGATGTAGCTGTACAGGTTGGCATGAAAGTGGCGGCCGATGCGGATGTTGGAGGTGAGCGTGACAAAAGGGCTGAGCACCGCGCCTTCGCCCAGATGCACCTCGTCCATCTGCACCACGTTGGCAGCCCGCGCTTCGACAAAGCCCACGCCGTCTGCAGCACAGCGCTCGGCCAGTTGGCGGCGCACCGAAGGCTTTGACACGCACAGACTGACTGCTTTGCTGCTGGCGGGCAGCGCCAGGAACTGCGCGTAACTCAGGCAAGGGTGGCCGTTGACTTGCGTCAGCGGGTTACCTGCATCTTCTCGGGCCAAGGCGTCATCAATGAACACCAAGGACGCCGCGTCGGGCTCGCCCCAGGCACCGGCCAGCCACGCGGCGCGCATCAGCGGCATCACGCCGCGTCCGCAACCACTGGCACCGTAAACACCGACCGTTTTCATACGCCGGAATTGTCGCCGCCCGAGCCCCGGAAGCGCGGCATGCCCACCTCACCCGCCGCGCTGATGCCTTCACGCCGCAGCACCTTGGCCACCGTCATCCACAAAATGCGCAGGTCAAGCGCCAGCGATTGGTGGTCCACATACCAAACGTCCAGCCGAAAGCGCTCTTCCCAAGTCTGCGCATTGCGGCCATTCACCTGCGCCCAACCCGTGATGCCTGGCCTCACCTCATGCCGACGCGCCTGCTCGGGGGAATACAGCGGCAGGTACTCCATGAGCAAAGGCCGCGGCCCCACCAAGCTCATGTCACCGCGCAACACGTTGATGAGCTGCGGCAACTCGTCCAGGCTCCAGCGCCGCAAGCGCGCACCCAAGGGCGTCAGCCGCAAAGCATCCGACAAAGGCTGGCCATCAGAGCCGAGCGCATCGCGCATGGAGCGGAACTTCAGCAACTCGAAAGGCCGACCGTCCAAGCCGGGCCGGGTTTGGCGGAACAGCACCGGGCTGCCCATGTCACGTCGAATGGCCCAAGCGCAGGCCAGCATGAGGGGCCACAAAAGGAGGAGGGCGGTGGCGGAGACCCAGAGGTCAAGGATTCGCTTCATCGCTTAGTCAACGCTTCTGGTTGTCGCATGGTCTGAAAGCCCCATCCAACACAGCATGTCGCGATTCACGGCGTGAACATCAAACAAGCGTTGCGCCCGCTGTCGGCTGGCCGCACCCATGCGAGCGCACAACGCGGGATCGTCGACCAACTGGGCCATGGCGGCGTGCAGCGAAGCTGCGTCACCCACGGGTACCAACAGGCCGTTCACCCCATGCTCCACCACTTCGCGGCAGCCAGGGGCATCGGTGGTGATAACCGCTCGACCAGTTGCAAGCGCTTCAAGCCCGGTCCTGGGAACGCCCTCGCGGTAAGACGGCAAAACAAAGACACTGCAGCTCCGCAGAGCGGGGCGGACATCGTCCAGTTGGCCCCAGTAAGTCAAGGAGCCTTCATCATGCCAGCGCTGCACTTCGACCAGCGGCACTGCTGAGGGGTTGGTATCCGGTGGGCCAACCAGATGCACCTGCGCTTTGGGGTGGCTGCTGCGCAGCAGTGCAGCGGCTTGGGCGTATTCCCGTAGCCCCTTGTCGGCCAACAGCCTCGCGATCATCAGGAACTTGGGCTGTTGCGGTAGGTCAGGCGAGTGGGCGAAGTCCGCAAGGTCGACCCCAGAGCCCGCCACCACGAGGGCGCGTGAAGGATCGCGCAGCAAGTCTTGCTGAATAAAGTAGGCCTTGTCGTCTGAGTTTTGAAATATGACTCGATGACTGAGCTGCATCGCTACGCGATAAAGCAAGCGTGCCAGTGCAGCAAGCCCGCGCCGTTTCAGGCTATCGGTCGGCCCGCTGGTGAATGCGAAGCCCAGACCTGTGATCAGTGAGACTCGCCGCGGCACGCCCGCCAGCCAAGCCGCAACCATGCCCCACACCACCGGTTTGATGGTGTAGGCCAAGACCACATCTGGCCTGTACTGGCGCATCCGTCGCCACAGGCTCCAAACCGTGCGCAGATCGCTCACCGGGTTCATGCCTGTGCGTTGAAAAGGAGCCGCGCACCAGTCCACCCCCCAAGCTTTCAGCCTCGAGGGGATATCTTCGACCGCTGTTGGCGGTGAGCACGCCAAGACTTGGTGACCAGCCGCCACCAGAGCGCGCAGCAAGGCACCACGAAAGTTCACCAGTGATTCAGCCGTGCTGCCGATGACCAAGACTCTCGACATTCAGCGCATCGCCTTCTGAAAAGACGGCGCGCGCCAGTGTTCGCGCCAAGCCAACAACATCAGCACGTTCCATAAACCATGTTGGCGGTTGGTGCCTGCCAGATGAGACTGCCACATGCGCTGTATGTCTGGCCCCAGCAGATCGTGGCTTTCAGGGCCGCTCATCAGCGACTGTGCCCAGTCCTTCAACGGTCCGCGCAACCACGCATCCAAGGGAATGCCGAAACCCTGCTTGGGCCGGTCGACCAGCGCCCGCGGCACGCAGCGGTCCAACAACTGGCGCAGCAGCCACTTACCTTGACCGTGACGAATTTTCTGGTGCATGGGCAGCGACCAAGCCAGGCGCATCACCCTTTCATCGAGGAAAGGCGCGCGGGTCTCAAGGGATGCGGCCATGGCCGCTCTATCAACCTTCACCAAGATGTCATCAGTCAGGTAAGTCAGGGAGTCCACGGCCATCATCTGCTGCACAAAGGTGGGCAGCTTGGGCCAGTCATTGGGTGTCGTGATGAGGGTCGAAGGCTCTTGTGGATGCTGCAAAGGCAACGGCCCTCGCCAAGGGCTGCAAAGCTGCGCGTACAGGGCTTGCGGGCTTCCAGCGCCCAGCACCTCGGCCAACTTGTGCAGCTTGTCGCCGAACTGACTGACCCGCCCACGCTTGGGAAGCAAGCCACCCAAGGCGCGAGACCACTCATCCCATTGGGCGGCGCTGACTGACAACACCAGCTGCGCTGCCTGCCGCCGGATCGGTACTGGAAGCCAGCCGATGCGCCGCCACAGCGCCGGGGCCCACAGATAGCGGTTGTAGCCACCAAACAGCTCGTCACCTGCATCGCCCGACAAGCAAACGGTGACGTGCTGCCGCGTGAGCGCGCACACCAAATGCGTCGGAATCTGAGAGGAGTCGCCAAAGGGTTCGTCGTACATCTGCGACAGCTTGGGAATCACGGCCAGCGCATCTGTCGCGCTCACGCGAAGCTCGGTGTGCCGAGTGCCCAAGTGCTTGGCTACCTCGCGTGCGTGCACAGCCTCGTCGTACCCACTCTCCTCAAAGCCCACCGTGAAAGAGCGCACCGGTTGGCCCGCGTGGCGCTGCATCAAGGCCACGATGAGCGAAGAGTCGATGCCCCCTGACAGCAGCGCCCCCAAAGGAACATCTGCCAAGCCTTGCTCCGCCACGGCGGCGCCCAAGGTTTGTTCCAGTGCGTCTAACGCCTGCTCGTCGCTGACTGCTTGTGGATCCGCGGCTGCCTGCAAGGCCATTTCATCGAAGCGCCACCAAGCCTTGGGCTGGGGCGCGAGGCTTTCCCCTTGTCGGAGGCTCACGACATGTCCAGGTGGCAGTTTGAAGATGCCCTTCCAAATGGATCGAGGCGAGGGCACGTAGCCGTAGCGCAGAAACAAGGCCACCGACTGCGGGTCTTCCTCTGGCGCACGGGCGCTGGCGGCAAGCAGTGCTTTGAGTTCAGAGCCGAACAACCACTCGCCCCCCAGCATGCCGTAGTACAGCGGCTTCTCGCCCATCCGGTCGCGTGCCAGCGTCAGGGTTTGCTGCTCTCGGTCCCACAGAGCCAGAGCCCACATGCCACGGCAGCGAGTCAGGGTGGCCTCCAGCCCCCAGTGCGTGATGCCAGCCAACAGCGTCTCGGTGTCGGAGTGGCCGCGCCATGGGAGATCGGCTGGCAACTCGGCGCGAAGCTCGGCGTGGTTGTAAACCTCCCCGTTGTAGGTCAACACGTAACGACCGCTGTGCGAGGCCATGGGTTGGTGTCCGGCAGAAGACAGGTCCACGATGGCCAAGCGGCGGTGCGCCAAACCGATGCCCGCCGCTTCATCCCACCACAGGCCCTCGTCGTCTGGCCCGCGGTGGATCAGCTGCCGCGCCATGGTTGCCAGCCTCGCTTCGGGCTCCGACAGCGCTGTGGGTGAAAGGATTCCGGCTAAGCCGCACATCAATGTGCCCCTCGCCCAGCCCACCAAGCTTTCAATTGATCATGCAGCCCCGCCAGCAGCCGGGCCTTATCGATATAGGGCTTGGCCGCAGCACTCACCTCTTGTCGACTCCGATGCCTGAGTGAGCGAGCGTAAGAGACGATCTGGTCTATATCTGCAGGTCCCTTTAGATAAAACGGAAAGTCGTCTGGAAGCGCTGAGTCGACATGTCCTGCATAAACCGGTACCCCAGCTTGGAGGTAGTCACGCACTTTGAGCGTGCATGCCTCTCGCATTCCCTTGCTTTCAAGGGCAAATGACGAAAGGCCGACCCATGCCCTGGCCATTACTTGGCTCACCTGAGCGCTGTCAAGAAGTCCATGGAACACGATTCGCTGATCCCCGGCAGTAGCCGCCGCACTACCGTGCGGTGTTGCGCCAATGATGTGAAGCGTGAAAGACTGATTGCTGTTGCTTGTCGAGTGCAACAGCTTATCGAGGCCGTGCCATTCATAAAAGAAAGCTGCAGCAAACACGATCTCGACCGATTCCGAGCGTTCGTCTGCAGCCACAGGTGCGTCAACTGACGGCCACAGGATGCCATTGGGGTAAGTGAACGCTGGTGTCTGTGGTGGCAATTGCGCCCGCGACCTCTCATGTTGGGCAATCTCGTTGGTCATGCACACGATGGCCGAAGCTCTTTGAACGACGGAACGACCCAGCAGGCGTTCAATCGCTAACTGTAGGCGCGCTTCTCGGTAACGAGCACTCCCCAACTCATGCTCTTCCATGGTGTGATGGACGGTGACGTACGGACCCCATACCCAGCTAAAAAGAAATTGAATCGGGTCCCCGGCGGAAAACCTGATGAGCACCAGTTGGCCAGACCGCGAGGCCATCCACACGCGGACACCAAATTGCATCCGCAGTACTAAATATGAAAACAATCGGCGAACGCCCGGAAACGTTCGGGCAGTGGTTTGGTCGCTTGGTCGAATCAACTCAACTTCCCAAGCAAGTGCCAACCGCTTCGCTGCAACCAACTCGTGCTGCATCTGCCGAACCACCCCGGGCGAAGGGTTGAGAGATACCGCAGCGTGGAAGACCCGCAAGACGGGGTCTTGGCTTGGTCCAGGTGAGACAACTGATGCGGTATCAGTCATCGTCAGCCGACCTGGACATGTCAGTGAACACGGTCTGGTGCCACCGCACGAAGTTGATCCAACGCCAAGCTTGCCAAGTGAACCGACGCCGACCGTTCATCATGTCGTCGAAGCAGGCCAGCATCTCAGCCGTCTTAACAAATGGGACTGCGCTGCCCTCTCGCAACCAAATCCTGGCTTGAGGGGCTAGCGCCTTCATCCAATCAAGTTCCGGGGTGGCAAAGCCAATTTTGTCCTGGCGATCCAGGATGGCGTCCGGAACCAAGCCCCGCATGGCTGCGCGAAAGACAGACTTTGTTTCTCCCTGACGCGAGATCAAAAATGATTCCGGAAGGGAAAAAACGAACTCTGCAAGTTGATGCGATAGGAAGGGGACGCGGCTCTCCACCGAAAAGCGCATAGAGTTTCTGTCTCCATGCCTCAACAGGGCTTGCAGCCCACCAGTAGTGCTCGCCCTTCGCAGCTCGGCCATGAGGTGTCTGCCAATCGGTGCGCTTTGGACCGCGCTTGAAGTTAGTCGGGGCACCACACCAACAGCCTTGAGCATGCCCATGTCCAACCACTGTGGATGGCGTTCGACTCCGCTGACCCTCCCAAGTGCTGATTGAAGGTGCGGCCCGGCGTAGGCAGACAGCACTGCCCGAACACCACGAAGAGCACCGCGGCCTGGAACCCTTGACCACTCAGCCAAAAAGCCCAGCCCAGCAGCCAGTCCCTCTGTCTCGACGAGGCTGCGAAACCTTTGGCCCGGGTAGCCCAAGTAGCCGGCCAACAATTCGTCAGCTCCCTGTCCGTCCAGAGTGACAGTCATGCCCGAAGAGCGCGCCAGCTTGAACACCCGGTACTGTGCATAAATGCTGGTGCTCCCAAATGGTTCGCCTTGAGACTGAATCAAGTCGTCAAGATCTTGTGACAGCTCAGCCGCCTCGACATGCACGATGTGGGCCTTCGCCGCTACATGCGTGTTGACCTGGTCGATCCATTGGGCCTCAGACACGGCGGAACCACTGGCCACGAAGCTGAAGGTGTGCAAATCAGCGCCAGGATTCAAGTTGCGCATGGCGCACACCACAGCAGAGGAATCGATGCCGCCCGAAAGTGCTGCTCCCAGTAGCACGTCGCTGCGGAGCTGTAGCCGAACACTGCTCAGGAATCTTTCCCTGAGCTCTGCAGAAGCGTCTGCAAAAGTGAGTTTGCTCTTTTCATCTATGGATGGCTTCCACCACGCCTCTGGCACGGTTGTCTTGCCACCCACAAGATCAACTTCCAGCCACGTGCCGGGCGGAAGATGCTGTACCCCTTCGATGAACGACTCCGGCTTGGAGTCATAGTCCCCGAATACAAGATAGTCGTACACCCTCTGAGCATTCAGCTGCGGTGGTGAGCCCCATAGGTGCATCAGTGCAACCAGTTCCGAGGCGAAAACAAACCGGCCTTCACTGCAGCGAAACAGCAAGGGTTTGATACCAAATGCATCGCGTACGCACGTGAGCTTGGCGGAATGCTTATCCCAGACCGCAAAGGCGAACATGCCTTCCAATCTAGGGAGTGCTTTCAACCCCCAGTGTGCCCATGCAGCCAGAAGGACTTCAGAGTCGCTCTGAGTTTGAAAGCGACGACCTGCTCGAGTCAGTTCCGCGCGCAACTCAACGTAGTTGTAGATCTCTCCGTTGAAGACCATCACATAGCGGCCATCCTCGCTGTGCATCGGCTGGTGACCACCCGCGCTCAAATCGATCACGGACAGACGTGTTTGGCCCAGCTCTACCGTTCCCCAGGCTCCCGGGAATGACTCGGTTCCTCTGTCGTCTGGCCCTCGCCTGCGCATTCGCTCCAGCGCGCCGCCCATTCGCTGTGTTGCGCGGTTTCCATCTTGTGTCCAAGTACCTGCAATGCCACACATCAGTTGCGCCTCAAGGGTGTGCTCAGGGCGCTTGCCCAGGTTCTTGTTGCCTACCTGCTTTCGCGCTCAATATCCGCTCATAGTCATTAAGCACGGATGCAGCAATCTTCAACGGGTCATGCCAGCGTTCTACATATTTCCGGCTGCGTTGCGATAGAGAAACGAACTCGTCATGCGGCATGGACAACACTTGAAGGATCCCCTCTGCAATCGTGTCAGGCTCGATCTGAATGAAGGGCAAGTCATCACGCATGGCCGCAGGAATGTGCTCCAAGTCGCCCTGTCGGATGTACACCAGTACCGGCTTTCCGAGCGCCATCGCCTCCACCGCCAGCCCCCCGTACCAGCCAGCGTGAAGTTGGTCGATCAAGACATCAACCGTTTGATATACAGCCCGAGCTTGCTCGTTAGATAAGCCTTCGACCAACACAAGTTCTACTGGGTGTCCTGAGGCCTTCAGGTGCTCGACAGCGGCGATAACGTGCTCGGTTCCCTTGACTTGTCGGTTGCTTGGCGCATGCCCGATTCTCAAAGGTTCGCCTAGTCTGCGTCTTGGTTCGATAGCCGACCAATCGGACAGCGAAATGTGGCAGTAAGGAACGAAAGCCGTGCGCTTGGGAAGCACGTGCAAGAGGTCGGGATTTACAGAGTAAATGAGGTCTGCAAAACGATCCATGCGTCGAATACACCGCCGCTTGAAATTGTCAGCCGGCGGGTCGTAATAGTTTGCATCAACCACGCGCGCAATACAGTTTTCAAACATCAACAGAGAGATATCGCCTTGTCGCGCATCGTCGCCCTGGTAATGCACAGCGATCACTTTGCCAAAAAAATTGTAGAGAGATAGTTCTACCCATTGCGCCCACCAAGTGTAATTTCCGTACACCCAGCGACCCACCCGAAAAGTCCATCCTCTATCTATTGTTTTGCGTGTAACTACAGGCCACGCCAAACTGGTACCAAAGTTCAAATGAATGACCTTGGCACCGCGCAGCGCGCGAATGATGTACGACCAACGTTTGCACTCTCTGATGAAAAAACCATCATGACGGTGCCAAATAACTTTATCAACCGCGTATTCAAGGTAGTTTTGTTGCAATGCCCATGAGCATGAATTCACACCAAACTGCTGCAAGCTCGAACTAAGCCCCTGAGGATTCCCACCTACAGTAGTCGGTATATGCAAAACGGAGAGGCTTATCGAAGAGTAGTTATTCTGGTCCCACCTATTCATCAAAGTGCATCCTTCACCCCGGACGAAAAATGAATACTGGGACAGTGCAACTGACTTTTCATGGCTTCGATATCAGCAATCAGGTGTCTGGGCCTCCCGTCTGCTTGGACAAAAATCGGCGGTCTTCCCACAACACGTCCGACTGCGTCCGCCAGTTCCCTTATGGAAAGAATGTCAGGCCCGGCAATATTGAACGTACTGCTTCCCGATAGACCGAAACAAGAAGATAACGCTGTAACTGCATCCGCGACATTTATAGGATTGATCCGTATTCCGTGCTCTCCCTGCAGAGTTACCGGGCGACCTTCTCTTACCGAATCGACAATTCTCGGAATCAGCATGGAGCGCCTTTGACCAAAGCCGTAAATAAAGAAAAATCTT
Source organism: Comamonadaceae bacterium (assembly GCA_027483665.1). GTDB lineage: Bacteria > Pseudomonadota > Gammaproteobacteria > Burkholderiales > Burkholderiaceae_C > JAIXUC01. The sequence goes on from JAIXUC010000011.1 coordinate 29,707, forward strand.
AAAATCGTGATGTCCATATGGCTGGAATAGTTCTGCGCCAGAACCTCGGAGCACAACTTGCTGCCCAGGTAGTAACCTAACTCACCATGCAAGGGTATCGGCGAATTCTCTCTGAACGCTTCGTCACCAGCGCCATAGACACCGCCGGAAGAAGCCAATATAAATCGGGTGGCGCCGGCTTTAAGGGCATAGTCCAATAGACGAGCCGTCGAAGAGACGTTTACGCCAAATACGTCCAAGGCTTGCGAAGGAAAGTCCCGGAATTTTGAGGATTGGGCCAAGTGAATAACTGTGTCAATGCGACCCGGTAATCCTGAAGCTGTCCAGGAACTGGAAAGATCTAGCTGATGCCAACAGACCGCCGCATTGCCGCGCTCGGCATCTCCTATGCAACGAACGATCGTATGCACATCGTGGGAAATGCTCAAGCGCTTGACCGCGTGACTACCGAGCAGTCCAGCGGCACCGGTGATCAAGACTTTCATATTCCGTTCCTGAAGGAAATACAAATAATATGCGAAATCCTACGTTCGCAACACAGAACGGAAGATCTTCTGGAAAACGCCAGACATATAACTGACAGAGTGGTGCCGAGTGACGTAAGATGGCCCAGCCAAAGCCGCAGCATCTAGCATTGTTCGGTCATCAATCAAAGACCTGATTACAGCCTTCACAGACAACAAGGTGGCGTGGATAACGGGGATCTCCTCGCGGCCCAAAATCAAACCAGCACTGCTGTACAGGTCCACTAGATCGTCACGCAGGCAACAAATAACCGGCTTCCCAAGTGACATGGCCTCAATGGCAAACATTGCATACCAGCCAATAACCAGCTGATCTATCACCAGATCACATTCTGAAATCAAACGAACTACCTCGGAGTTTGGCAGCCGTTCTGCAAGAGTGAGTTCAATGTTATAGCCCTCGCGCCGAAGATCTTCAACTGCAGCTATAACATGTGGTGTGCCTTTGATGGCCCTATGATTCGGCGCGTGAAGAATCTTGAACGTACCAGCCGAGCCCCTTGCCTGTGATGCTGAAATAGGCGCCTTCTGAATTGGATCGTCTATGCAGAAGTGCGCAACAAGCAATGTATCCCAATGGTGCATGTAATCGACCCACTCGCAGCCACTTACGACATGACTGCCATATGATGTCCACACGTCAATCATCGACCTGATGCGCGCATGCCGCTTGCGGTGATTCGGATAATCACGAGATACGGCGTGCTTGAAATTCAGGTTGGGGGAACGACTCATCACCTGCACATCAGAGCCGTAAGGCAAAACTACCGTTTTAACACCGGCCAGTCGGAAGAGATGTGGCTCAATCCGCCAGAGAAAGGAAGTGCCCAGACCTAAAGGGCCACCATCAAAATAAACAAGAACTGATCTATACCTGAAAACTACAAAGGCGAAAGCATAGATACCAAGAAACGCCAATCTAAGTGGTCGGGTGCGCCCTAGGAGAGTCCTATCAAGTCGCTGATCAAATTGATCGGTGATATACCAAACCTCTGTTACGAAGGTCTCTGACGTAAAGCCAGCAGCAGAAATGGCGCGTCGATGAAAAACATTGTTAATCAGTGGGAGCGGACCAATTCCAACATCAATTCGCCGATGACTCACCCGAGATGCAATGGCGACAAAAAATAAGACTGGGAGGGCAACAAGATCCCTCATCCAGCGCAGCGTCCTTGCAATGGTGCCCATTTCAACTCTGAGTTATGTGTTGCTGATCCATGAGGGACTTCAGACGGATCGCAGGCATCGCAAGGGCAACATACGCAATGACCAGTGCAACTCGGGCAGTCACACCAAAGACACCATCAATCTGAGAGTTTTGCACCACGCTGACTACGAGCATTATCAGCGATAGCAGGATAATCCAGGTAAATCTGCTGCGAGAGTAAGGTAATGGGTAATGGCGTTGTGTCTGTTGAGACATGCATAGCGTAAGAAATAAGTATGAAACAAAGGTGGCCCATGCGGATCCAGCGACTCCGAAGCTAGGAATGAGCGCCGTGTTCAACAATGCATTAATGGCTGCGGATGCCCACACCAGTCCCGCCATCCATGCAGTTCGGTTGGTTAGAGAAAGACCAACCGCTGTTACCTGCTGAGTCGCCTGGAGCACTGCTGTGAATGATAGGATGATCAAGGGAACAGCGGCATCAGCGTATTGAACGCCCACGGTCGCAAGCAAAAGCTCTTCTGCGAAAAGCGAGATCACGGAAGCCACTGAAGTCATTGAGACGATAAGAATCAGCAATACCTCTGCATATATGGACCTATGTTGAGTTGGAAGTTCGCTTCGAATCTTCATTGAATAGGGGCTCCAAGCCATCCCAAACGCGGTGGCGATGAAAGTCACAACCATAGAAAATCTGAACGCCATTCCATAAATACCAACGGAATCCAGGCCAGACAGGGTCGCTAGCATCCATTTATCGATGGAAGAGAATAGCCAGTAACCAATTTCTGCGACCATCAGTGGACTTCCGTATATCATCAGCTTGCGCGCCAGTGAAGGGTCATAAGTTACTTTTAACTCATCCCTTACCAAAAAGAGCCCAAGCGGAACAAAAAGCAACGTTGCAAAACCTTGGGCCAACAACACATGGTCAGCGTCAGCACTCCAATAGATGACCATCAATACGGATATAACGGCGGCGGCAGTGCGACTTCCGAGGGCAACCGAAACATATCCCCATGCGGCAAAGCGTAGCCGAAGCAGGTCTAGTGAGTATTGCAACCACTGGGTTGCAGGCAGGAGCATCGCCACACCCAGTACGCCTATCCACGTGATGCCGCTCGGTAGCCCCTGAGCGATTGAGACAGCCAGCGCTGTCAAAGCAAGAACCAATACAGCCATTAGGCCAAGAAAGATGGTTATCGCCAATCCGGTTGAAGCGAGCCGCATGCGCGTGCCGTCAGCTGGGGAAAGTTCCCAGTAATAGCGTTGGACGGCGCTGTTCATTCCCAACCTTACAAATGATCCTCCGAGCACGGCGATGGTGAATGCTAAATCCAGCAACCCGAATCCACTCGGACCGAGATTGGCGGCGAGCACCGGTAGCGCGGCGAACGCAACCAGACGCGATGAAAAATCACCAAACCCATATATCACCCCACTCTTGACCAGGTTTGAGAGACCGGTCACTGTGGAATTCGATTGTTATGCAGTGGATGCTCAACCTTGGGAAGCGAGCGGCGAAACTCTCCCAGCAGTGGATGGCAGAATTGGTGCATCGGGCCTCTGCGACCATACAAGAAATCGATCACATTACCATACAGTTCAACCATTGCGGATGTGCTGTGAAACTTTTCAATGTAAGCACGTCCAGCAATCCCTAACTGACACCTTAAATCCGGCTGTTGTATTAACTTCCTCAGAACGTGTGTGAGCGTCTCAGGAGAACCCGATACGATAGGACACTCCGAGAAGTGAGACCACCTTCTGATTGGTAGTGTGTACTGTTCGTCTTCAAAATTCGAAATCACTGGTAAACCAGAGGCCATACCTTCAATACCATTAAGTCCGTGCGCAGTACAAATCAGCTGTTCAACGAGAATATCAGCGTCCTCACGCAGCACTCTCCTAACTTCAGAATTGCTGACCTTCTCAAGAAGCAGCAGCTCAACAGCGATTCCTTCGGATTGCAGCTGCTTGACCGCTGCGACCACGAACTCACTGCCCTTGAAACCGCGGTGATTTGGGGCATGTGCAACATACACAACACGGCCAGTGCTACCGTCCGCGTCGCTGCGTCTGATTGTTGGATGCCAAAGCTCTTCATCAATCGCCTGCGGACTGGGGATCAGCAAGTCCCAGCGTCCATACCCATCAGGCCCCATAAATCCAGGAATCAAGAAATCGGCGTTGGCGCACCAGTAGTCAACCTTTTTGGCGATTGCAGCTTGCTGTCGGGCGGGCAGCGGAAGGGACGCAAGAAGACCATGTAGAAGCCCCGTAGAGCGAACCCGGTTGTAAATGTAACCGTCTAGGCCGAATGGAATGACGACAACCTTCTTTCTTGCCAACCTCAAGAGATGTCCCTCTATCCACCAATAGGGTGTCTTTCCCAAAAAGTAACCGTTAAAAGATATAAAGAATACATCGTATCTGAACAGAGATTCAACAAACGCAGGGTAGTACCGTAGGAAAACCGGCAGAATACGATAATGCTCTTGAAGAACCCTGTCGTACTCAGCGCGTGAGTTAATTGAGTGACAGTATTCATCGGTATAGGTCTCAGACGGATAGCCGCCCCTTCGGAGAGCACGCGACCAATAAACATTATTGATAATTGGGGCTTCACCCCAAACCAACCTAGGCCGCGTCCCAACTTGACGACGAGCGCACAGGGATGCGATAACCAGAGCGATGTATACCAGCGGAAATCCAATATAGCAAACCACGAAATAAGCGCGCCGTTTATAACTCATCGAACCTCTCCCGCAGTGGCGTACGCATGTGACACAACCTCGTTCTGAAAAAACAACCCTGGTAGTGCACCGGTGCCGCAAAGGGAAACATTCGGTGGAAGCACCTTCCGGACGTCAGAAGCAATTTCGGCGAGTGCCTGTAGATTTTTCGCAGATGGCGATGGAAATCCAGCTTTCAGTCGAAATGCGTCGGCAAACCGATAATCGCGATGTTTGAGAACGCCAGAATTGACGAGTTCGTTGATCAAGCGATCAGCAAGACCTTGCTCGGCCACCTCCCGGTTACCAATGACCTCCAGCGTTATTCTCCGATCATTCATATCACCGGAAAAGCGGCCATAGTTTGTCAAACGATACCAGGATGCCGATGTGTCAAAACCATACATGTAGCAAAGGTCTAGTTCAACTGGCCGATCAAGCTCAATGTTGATGATCCAATGAGGCATCGCACGATCGAACCCGTACTTATGAAAGGGAATGCCCAGGATCTTTGCAGTTGAAACTGCGCCAACTGACGTGATCATGTGGTCAAACTGGATGCGCTGTACTTCTGCGCTGCCGTTCTGAATATCGATGTGGCAGTCATCCAGTGACAGCCCTACCACTGTAGTCCCAGTTAGCAAAGACACGTCATTAGAGCTGAGCCAAGCAGCAAGACCATCAATCAACGCTTTTGATCCCAGATTTCTTGCGTAGTAGCTGCGACGGCGATGGCGAAACTGGTCAGGAAGCTCCCGCTGTTCAGGATAGCCAATAACTGCTCTGTACTTGGCCGAGGCAGAGAATTCAATCCACGCAAGATCGGAGTCAATGATTGACCTCGTGAGCCCGGGAAGAATCATGGAGAATACGCTCAGCTGATCTGCAGGATGCTGATAAAGATGCGTCAGTATCGGTGAAAGTACTTCGTGGGTATATGCCTTTCCAAACCAACGTTCAGCTGCCGGAACGATTGGACTGTGCCGATCTAAATGGGGTAGTTCAGTACGATTCAGTGCATTATGTCGAAGTTCAACAACAACATCGTTGAATAATTCCCTGCCTCTTAGATCCGGGAAATGCGAGTTGGTCTGCAGTGTCCCATTGAACAGGCAACCTGACAGGTCACCTTCCTGAGCACTCATCAGAATAAGATCCTCCGACGGCAGACATGATTGCAGGCACAAGTCCAATTCAGGATTGCCAGTTTCCTGAAAGATATGAGTTCCCTGATCAAAGTAGATATCATGCTCGTTATAGTATCGCCCAGCAAGCAACCCCCCCAACTCACTGGCGCTTTCTACGACAGTCACCGACGCCGAAGGGTGATCTTCGCGCAGTTTACGTGCCGCTACGAGTCCCGATATTCCACCTCCAATGACTATGTATTTAATAGGTCCACCTCATATGCGTTGTCTGGCCTTCGAATGCTGTCATCCTTCCATGCAACTAAAGTGAATTCGTATGGAAGTAAGTCATGACGAATCATGAATCTACGGGTGAGGCGGGTAGCGCACAGGTCCGCGATAGCACCAGGTGAGAAATGCTGAGCTTCGTCTTGCGTGAAGTCGACATAGCTGGTCATGAAATCGCAGATCAGGACTTCATTGCATGCAGAAAACAGCTGTTGTATTCTGGAGTAGGCATAGTCCAAGGATTGAAGCGGATCACTATGGGATTTAAGATTAAAAACCCCTGACGCAAAAACGACATCATATTGATCAGAAAGCGGAGAATGTGGATCAAGGTGATGAAACTTCGCTGAAGGATCGAATTTCTGACGGCATGCTGAAACAAACTCTGGTGTTAGATCAACACCAGTATACTGCACTGATGGCGCTACTCGATTCAGGTAATCTAGCAGATATCCAAGACCACATCCAAAGTCCAAGAGGCTGAGGCCACCTCTGTTAAGATGAGGAAGCACGGCACGATAACGCAGTTCGTTACGCCCTTTCGGCGTTAGCAGTGCACTGGGTGTATCTCCGTGTTGGATATAACTGCTTCGGTACAGAGATTTAATGTGTTCGAAGCGATCACTCATGTGTTGTACCTGTGAGTGTAAAAGAAGGGAAAAGCCGCCTTGAGCTCTGTTGGCGTCCATTGCAGAAGTCGATCATCGAAACGCCTGTGGAAGTAACGGTAAGGCATGTCCCTGGCGCCAAATCTGCTCTTGAATCGGTAAACGCCTTCTTGCGATCGCCATGTCCCGCCCCAATTCCAACGAACAGCGCCAGACGCAACGGCTTCAATCATGGTGTAGCAGACAAGCGCAGATAAGGCCTGTTGATCGCGATAGTCCTCAACAACCGCTGGGATGAAATATTCCCAAGTGTCGCCTGATATCAGGATCAATAAACCGCTGACGGGCCGTTCATCTATCTTCCCTAGGTAGAGCCGTGATGTCACACCGAGGGGAAAGGCGTGAACAAGCTCCGTCAGAACGGCAAAGGATTTGGGTACGCCCCCGAGCCGACTGATCGACTGCTCATGCACCTCCTGCAGCCAGCGCAGTGACTGCATATCGCTCACTTGGCTCAACGACAGGCCTAGTTTCTGTCCTTTGCGAATGGCGTTCCTTGTCTTCTGATGGAACATGTCCATCAGCACGCAATCTGTGTTGGAACTTGGTCCAGGCAAATCAGTGAATTGACCGATCCGATCATCGACCACCACCAGTTGCTGTCCGTCCAGCACCGTTTCTTCCCACGGTGACAGAGGGTTTTCGATCACGGTCAACGACATCGCAGATTGTTCCTCTGCGAAGCGCGTGCACTCTAGAATCAACCGCCGTTGTACTGATAACGGATCAACATGTGCCGAATCTACGATTGGGCCACCATGACTCCCAAAGAATGGCAATGAGTTTAGTACCATTCCATATCCCCTCGGTGACAATCCAACAAGCGGAAGATATCCAACAGCACGACCAAGCTCTGACGCAACAATGAAGAACAATTGGGAATCGGGAATCGCCGCCTTCAGAAAATCAATATATGCTGCACTCGAATAAACAAGCGGGTTTAAACTGCTGACGTGCAGAGCTGATATCTCTTGCGGGATACCCTTTATCACTTCAATGTGCAAGATGTCTGCCATACCATGTACTTAATCGAAGGCCTTCAAATACTGCTCGAAACTCAGCAGAGACCAGATGAGAAGTCGACGGTTCTGTAAACCCTCTAAATGCTCGTTCACCAGCGACATAACATTGCTGTGATCCATGTACTGATAAATGCGAGCATTTTTATCGCCCAACGCTCTGCGAACAAACTCTATGCTATCGCCCTTGAACCAGCTTGCATCGGGAGATGAAAAGCCTTGCTTCTCTGCTGATGTTATGCTGCTCGGAATGTGTCGCGACATCACGTCACGAAGAATTTGCTTGCCATCGCGAGTTCTCTCAAAGTATCGAGCAGTCTTGTTGCCAGGTTCATTCTCATTAAGTCGAACCACATTTAACAAGTTATTGAGTTTGAGGTTAACCGGGCAGGTCATCGAAAAGTCAACCAGATCGTTGTCCATGAACGGAACACGTGCTTCCAGCCCATGCGCCATACTCAACTTGTCTTCAACCAAGAACAGACCATGCAAGAAGGTTTTTGCTTCAAAATACAGCGAGTGGTTGATGTAATCCTCCGGCGTTGACAGATGATTGTCGTGTGTTAGGAACACGTTGCGAAAGATGTCGCGTGTCCATACGTGCTTCACGTCTTGCCAGATAGGACTGAACACTTTTGAAAGCATCGAGTTTGGAATCAGTCGATGCCAGAATACATAGTATTGATCAATGTAATGTTCGAAATCTTGGTTGACCACAGCTCGGTAATAGCGCCAAGGGTAGCCACCGAAAAGTTCATCTCCGCCCGCGCCAGACAACACTACTTTGACAAACTTGCTTGCCAGCTGTGCCGCGTAATAATTTGGGTAGCTCTGTCCTACCCGTGGCTCTTCCAGGTGCCACGCCAGCTTGGGCAGACATCGCTCCATATCGCCGGCCTTCAATACCATCTCGTAATGCTCCGTCTTGAAGCGCGCGGACATGGCCTCTGCTTTGGCGCGTTCATCGAATGCCAGCTCAATCCCAGATGCAGAACTAAGATCAAAACCACAGGTGAATGTCTTCAGGTATGGAAATGACCGCGATGCAATGGCGGTGATCGATCCGGAATCCATACCGCCGCTGAGATAGCTGCCCAGCTCCACATCCGCCACCAGCTGACGATTGACCGCTTGCGCGAATAAGCGATCTAGTTCTTCAACGTATTCACGCTTGTCACGTGTTTGGTCAGGTTCGCGGAAGCGGTAATCCCAGTATTGGGTTGCCTTGAGCCTCGCCGTACCGGATTTGGTATCTAGGACTGCGTAGTGTCCAGCCTGCAGCAAAGTGATGTCCTGCATCAATGTGCGGCTGGTTAAGAGGTTCTGAAACGTAAAGTATTCAAGTAAGGCCGCCTTGTCTAGCTGCCTTTTGAAACCTGGTAATGCGAGTATGGCCTTTTGTTCTGAGCCGAAGGCAAAGAGATCCCCTTGGTGCGCAAAATACAGTGGCTTGATTCCGTAGCGATCTCGGGCCAAGAGAAGCGTGCCTTCGCGGCGATCCCAGAGGGCCAGCGCAAACATGCCGTTCAATCGGAGCAGTGCAGAGGTTCCCCAGTGGGTCAGCGCATGAAGCAGCACCTCGGTATCGGACTGCGATCGGAACCAGAAACCTGCAGCCTGCAATTCCACACGCAGTTCTAGGAAGTTGTATATCTCGCCGTTGAAGCTCAGCACGAACCTGTGGTCTGCGCTGAACATTGGCTGATGGCCCAGCGGCGACGGGTCAATGATGGCCAAGCGCCTGTGCCCGATCGCCACGTTTCCTTCGCACCAATGCCCCTCACCATCGGGACCGCGGTGCGCGATGGCATCTGTCATGCGCTTTAGAAGTGGCTGCGCGACAGCCTCGCCGTCAAGTCGAAGGTATCCAGCAATGCCGCACATCAAGCGCTCCGAGCCAGAACGTTATTGATCACATGCTGTTGCTCCGCTTCGGTCATCCCATGGAACAGCGGCAAAGAAATGCTGCAGTCGTTCGCGGCTTGGGCATTCGGAAAGTCGGTTGGCACCAACCCGTACTTGTCGCGATAAAAAGCCAGCATGTGCACGGCATGGGTGGCAGGGCGTGTTGAGATTCCAGCCTTTTGCAGACTGTCCATCCATTCATTGCGCTGTTGGTTGATGCGACCAACACTTCTCGATTGAACTGGCTCTGGCTGAAAGAGGCAGGGGTAACTTTGATACCCGTGGCCGTACTCAGCTAAATGAATGGGTGTTCTCAGCCAGGGCAACCCAGAAAACGCTTCGTCGTAAATCGCTGCCAAGCGCCTGCGTTCGCTGACGATGGCCTCAGCCCTTTCCATCTGTGCAGAACCCAGCGCAGCTTGGATATCGGTCATGCGCTGGTTGTAGCCTGCATCCGGGTGGTCGGCCAGCAGGTAAGGCCGCGCACCCATGTGACGCTGTAAATCTGACATGGCCGCGCCGTGGTCCCTTAGTCGGCGCAGTTTCTCTGCCAGCTCATCACTTTGGGTTGTGACCATTCCACCCTCACCCGTGGTGATGGCCTTTCGTGGGTGAAAGCTGAAGTTGCCCGTGTCGCCAAAGGTGCCTACGTGCTGTCCGTGGTAGGTGCTGCCGAACCCGCAGGCAGCATCTTCAACAACCCACAGTCCATGCTCTTTGGCAAGTGCCAAGATGGGGTTCATGTCTGCTGCCAATCCGAACAAATGAACCGGCAGGATGGCTTTGGTGCGTGGGGTCACCTTGCGCGCTGCATCTTCAGCGTCGATGTTGAAGGTGGTTGGGTCGATATCGCAAAAGATCACGCGTCCACCCAAATGCTCCACCACATTGGCTGTAGACACCCAAGTGAACGCTGGAACGATGGCCTCGTCACCAGGACCGAAGCCCAAGGCAGCTAATGAAAGGTGAAGTGCCGTGGTGCAGGACGTCACCGCAATGGAATGCTTGGCACCCGTGAAAGCGGACCACTTCTCCTCAAACTCTCGGACCTTGGGTCCTTGAACCAACCAGCCCGAGCGCAGCGGCGCCAAGACGCTTTGAATTTCTGCATCAGTCAGGCTCGTGCGGGCGATGGGAACACTGACCCGTGTCGGGAGCCCTGTTGAAGTGCTCATGCCGCCAGCCCCACAGCAGCCCGACGTGCCGCCACTTCGGCCTTATGGCTGGCTCGCCATTCGATGAGCCGACGCAGCCCTTCTTTCAATGGAATCTTGGAGGTGAAGCCAATGTCCCTTGTGGCCTTCGCTGGGCTGCCGATCCGGTTTCTGACCAGTGTGGCTTGGCTTCTTGGGGCGTAGCGAATGGGTTGCTGGCAAGCTGTCAGATCAATCAGCATTTCAGCCAACTCCTTGAGCGATGTGCGAAGCCCGGTCCCTACGTTGTAGAACTCATCCGCTACAGCGGCCTGCATGGCACAAACGTTGGCCAGCCCGCAGTCTTCAACAGCAACAAAGTCAAAGGCCTCAGACCCATCACCCATGATGGTTGGGCTCTCTCCCTTGTCGATGGCATCCAACATCTTCATGATGACCGCGATGTACGCCCCGTGATAGTCCTGCCGAGGGCCATAAACATTCATGTAGCGCAGGCCCACAAAGTTCAGCCCATAACGGTGATGGAACGCCCTGAGCATGGCTTCCCCCGCTATCTTGGTCGCACCGTAAAAGTTCTTGTTGTTGAAAGGGTGGTCTTCTTCCATCGGTTCCTTAACAGCATCTCCATAGACAGACGCAGAAGAGGAGTAGACCAAGCGCTTCACACCCTGCTTGACGCAGGACTCCATGACGTTGAACGTGCCGCGGACGTTGACATCGAACGCGCTGCGTGGGAACTCGTGGCACTGCAGCAGCCACAGGGCCGCCAGATGAAAAACGCCATCGGCATCCTTCAGAGCCGAGTCAAGGATGTCGGTTTGCAAGATATCGCCCCCAACGTCGTGGATGCGAACACGTGGGTCTTTCAGGGCATCGCCTAGGTTCTCTGCGCTGCCGCGCACGAAGTTGTCGTAGACCGTGATTTGACCAACGTCGTGCTTGAGAAGCTGGTCCACTGTGTGAGAACCAATCAGACCTGCTCCGCCAATCACGACCAGCTTTTTTCCTCGGATGTCCATGTTCGTCTTCCTTTGATTTTTTGATCAACCTAGCGCAATCCGCAGCCCATCCACCACCCGCACCATCGCCTCTTCCGACAAATCCGCACTCATCGGCAAACTCATCACCCGCTGCCCAGCCGCCAAGCTGTTTGGCGTGCAGTCTGGGCAGCACAGGTGCTGGTAGGCAGGTTGGTGGTTCATGGGGATGGGGTAGTGCACGGCGGTGGGTATGCCTTGTTCCAGCAGGCGGGCCTGCAGGGCTTCACGGTTGTCCACCATCACGGTGTACTGAGCCCAGACGCAGTCGCGGGCGGGCCGCACGGCCAGCAGCTGCACTGGGGCACCGCTGGCTGCAATGAGTTGTGCGTAGCGCGCGCCCAAGGCCAAGCGCCGCTCAATTTCCCATTCAAAGCGCTGCAGCTTGCCCAGCACCACGGCGCATTGCAGCGTGTCCATGCGGCCACCCACGCCCACCCGCGTGTGAACGTAGCGTTTGGATTGGCCATGTATGCGAATCTCGCGCAGTGCTTGGGCCAAGGCGTCGTCGTCTGTGAAGATGGCACCGCCGTCGCCATAGCAGCCCAGCGGTTTGCTGGGGAAGAAGCTGGTGCAGCCCAGGGTGGAGAGGTGGCAGCTTTTCCGGGCTACGCCGGAAGCTCCGCTGTACGTGGCACCAAAGCTTTGCGCCGCGTCTTCAATAACCGGGATGTTGCCGTGGCGCTGCGCGATGGCGTTGATGGCGTCCATGTCGCACACCTGGCCGTACAAACTCACCGGCATGATGGCCCGGGTGCGCGGCGTGATCTTGGCTTCGATCAGGCGGGCATCCAGCAAGCAGGTGTCGGGCTCGATGTCTACGAACACCGGTGTGGCACCCAGCAGCACGATCATCTCGGCGGTGGCGGCAAAGGTGAAGGGCGTGGTGATCACCTCGTCGCCGGGCCCAATGCCGAGGGCCATCATGCCCATCAGCAAGGCTTCGGTGCCCGATGCGCAGGTGATGCAATGGCGGGCACCGGTGTAGGCGCACAGGGCCTCCTCGAGCTCCTTCACCTCGGGGCCCATGATGTATTGGCCGTGGTCCAACACGCGCTGAATGCGGCTGTCGATGTCGCCTTTGAGCGCGCGGTACTGCGCCTTGAGGTCGATGAATTCGATCTTGGGCAAATCAGATGGCTTGTTCACGCGGCGTCTCCGGTGGCGGTTTTGCTCGTGCCTATGGTCGTGGCCAGCTTGCACACACCAGCTTCCAAAACATAAGGCTCCGCGGTGTGCGGACAGACGGCTGACGCGTCGCCGCTCAGTGGCAGGTTCAGGCGCTCGCCGTGGCGGCTCATCCAGCCGATTTGACGCGCTGGCACGCCAGCCATCAACGCAAAGCTGGGCACGTCGCGGTTCACCACCGCACCCGCAGCCACAAAGGCATAAGCACCCACCGTGACGCCGCAGACCACTGTGCAGTTCGCGCCCAGCGTGGCACCACGCTGCACCAGGGTGCGGCGGTACTCGGCCTTGCGCACCACGGCTGAGCGCGGGTTGTAGACGTTGGTGAACACCATGCTGGGGCCGCAGAAAACGTCGTCTTCCAGCGTGACCGCGTCATAGACGCTGACGTGGTTTTGCACCTTCACGTTGTTGCCGATCACCACGTCGTTACCCACAAACACGCCTTGCCCCAGCGAGCAGCCCTGGCCGATGCGCGCCCCTGCGCTCACATGCACCCAATGCCAAACCCGGGTGCCTGCGCCCAGTTGGGCACCAGCGTCCACGATGGCAGTGGGGTGGATGGTGGCTTCGCTCATGTCAAGGTTCAGGCCAACTGGCGCAAAAAGGGGTGGTAGTCGCCCACCAAACCCAGTGGCTTGGCGGTGCGAATGGCAGCCACGGTCTCGATGGCGGTGCGGTTGGCCTCCAGGCCAAAGCCCCGACCTGCCAAGATTTCCTCGTAACTGCGAATATGCAGATCGGTGAAGCCTTCTGAAAACTCAATCTCTCTTCCGTTCACGGTGATGGAGCGGAAGGTGCGCTTGCCTGCTGCCCTTGGAGCCTCTGGGACGTCGTTCACATCGACCGAGAGGAACCAGCGTACCCGGGCCCGTTCATATTCCAGATAGCCCGCAGCTTTGGTATCTGCGCAGTGGTGCACCTGACTTTGCTGCAGTCCGCCGAAGATGAAGTGCAGCATGTCGAAGAAGTGAACGCCGATGTTGGTGGCGATTCCGCCCGATTTGCGCTCATCGCCCTTCCAAGACTGCAAGTACCAATGACCTCGCGAGGTGATATAGGTCAACTCCACCTCATGCTTGTTGGCGCTCGGTGCTGACTGCACTTGCTCGCGCAAGGCGACGATGGCAGGGTGTACGCGCAGTTGCAGGATGGTGTTGATCTTGTGGCCGCTATCGCGCTCGATGTCTTGCAGCGCATCAATGTTCCAGGGGTTCAGCACCAAGGGCTTCTCGCAGATGGCGTCAGCTCCGGTGCGCAGCGCAAAGCGCATGTGCGAGTCGTGCAGGTAGTTGGGGCTGCAGATCGACACATAGTCCACACGCCGCTCATCGCCAGCGCGGCGCAACTTGTCCAAGTGGCGGTCGAATCGCTCGAACTCCGTGAAGAAGTCGGCGTCTGGGAA
>JAIXUC010000031.1 GCA_027483665.1 Comamonadaceae bacterium
GCTCACATGAAGAAGGTGGTTGGAGTGCTGTCTCAGGGGCATGGTGTGCTGTGTTTCTCCGAGTCCTGGCGCTCTACTTTGATGTGGGCGCACTACGGCGATAAGCACACAGGGCTATGTCTTGGGTTTGACATTCAGGTGGGCCCGCACCTCACGAAGATTGAATATAAGTCGAAGAGGCTGCCCAGCCCAATTGACTTCAGTAAGCCGCTAGGAGGTGTTGACGAGCCAATGTTGACAGCGTGCTTGAACGTCAAGCACAGTGGCTGGAGATACGAGAGGGAGCATCGATTGAGGGTGAGGCTGGAGGTACAACGAGACGGCGTTTACTACACCCCGTTCAATGCCGGGATGGAACTGCGAGAGGTCATCATTGGGGCACGTTCGAGTCTGTCAATTGAAGATGTGGCTGAGGCAATTGGAGGGGCCCCAGATGCAGATGTTGACATTTTCACTGCTCGCCCTGCCCACAGAGTTTTCAGTATGTGCTGGAACGGAGAGCGTCCAAGGCAAACCATCCAAGGACCCGCCCCTGAAGTGAAGAAGCAGCGGCAACTGGCAGAGGCTCTTCGCCAACGTCTCAAGCCATAGAGCTGCTTCCCGACCCGCAGCAATGAATGCAAGGCTACGGGTGAGCGATTGAGCGTGGCCGACCAGGTGCGGGCGCCGTATGAAGCCGGGCGTGTTGGCGTTCAGTCCAGTGTTGACGACCGCTGGGGCGGGGCTGCCATTAATAATGTCTATGGACAAGCAAACCAACCCCATCGAGACGCAGCAGCCGTCATCCGAACAGCCCGCAGCGCCAACCGACGCTCCCAAGGAGGAACCGATGTTGTGCTGGACGCAGTTGCTCAGAAAAGAGGAAGACTCGGATGAGTCACCGACGAAGTAGCGGCTGCTTCAAGCGGTGAACCGCCCCGGTTCACCTTGTGTCCTCATCAGGGCTCAGCTTGGTGGGATACCGGCTGAGAAAGACTGCTTGATTGGCGGAGTCGTGACCGTCCAACTTCTGGTGGTCAGTTCATTCGGGGGGCGGTTCGGAATGTCATAAATGTCGGATTGAACTGACTCACATGGGTAAGTAGTATTTGGGCGTTCTACAAACAGGGGGCACCCATGAGCGGGCTATTGCGCATTCGCGGAACCATCGACATGTCACAGTTCTGGCCCAGTGGCAGTGCGGATGCGGATACGTCCAAGGTCCAGGTGACCGTGAACAAGGGCTCTTTTGCCTTTGCCGCCGATGGACAGAGCTTCAAGGTCACGCATGTTTACGAAGGAGCGTTTGTCCTCGGCGCTTCCAAGAAGGCAGTCATTGACTCAAGCTCCCGCGTGACGGTGCGGCTGCAGGGGATTGATGCCCCCGAGTTGCACTACAAAGCCCCTCCCTTGAAGTCAAGCAGACCAGAGGTGACGGCTGAGAAGCGAGCTGAATACAACATGAACAACAAGGTTGAGCGCCGCCAGTACCTTGCCGAAAGCGCCACGGTAGCGCTTGCAAAGAAGCTCAAGAGATACGGCAGTCCGACGGTCCCCTGCGAAGTTGTGTCTTTCGTGGACCACCCCTTTGAACTAGTCGATACCTACGGACGTATCGTCGGGAACATTCGTGTTGGGGAAAAATTCACCACCGATATCAATGTCTGGCTCGCGGCCGAAGGCTGGGTCTATCCCACCTTCTACTCGTCAATGACTGACGAAGAGATTCAGGTGCTGTTGAAGGCCGCAGCAAAGGGCAAGAAGAAGGGACGCGTGTGGGCGTACCTCTCAGCCGACACCTCCAAGTTTGATGCCAGGCTGGTGTACCGAAAAGGCGGTCCGATTGACGCGGCCAATGACGTGGGGGACGTGCTACTTCCAAAGCTATTTCGCCGCCAAGTTGCGTACGCAATGGAGAAAAAGGCCAAAGTCTTCGAGGGCAAGTTCGGAGATTTTCTCGCTGCACGCCCAGACGAGTGCTATCTGACCGACGAATTCCTGTCCGAAGGCCATCACAGCGCGGTCACTCACAAGCTCGCCGACTTCATGAAGGGCAAACGTTTTGAGTTGGGGCCGGAAGAGCTGGTCTTCCGCGAGAAGTTCTCGTCTGTCGTGGACGCTAACGGAAAGCGGGTTGAGCGGTTTTGAGTGGGAGTTGGGGGATGCTGCACCCCAGTCCTTTCACCCTTGGCCGTCTTTATCTTGATGGTTGACGGACTTCACGAGCTTCAGACTGGTACGGTTGGGTGGGGGGCAGGTCACATGAGCGGTGAGAAACGGCAAGCCAACCCGCCAGTTTACGCTGCCGCTGCGCAGTGAAGCCCTGCAGCGCCGGTGACTTATACGTTTGGCCTCATCAAGGAGCATCATGCCAGTCGGCCCAGAGCAATACCGGAAGGACTTCGGCCTTGAACCCGTGTCTGACACCGTTCGGGGAAAGGCTCTCGAACTGGCGCTCGACATCCGGAAGTTTGAGATATCTCTGTACTGGCAGAGGGCAACATACTTCTGGACTTTGATCGCGGCGGCCTTCGCTGGATACTTCGCCATTCTGGCGGCAGAGAGAATGCACGATGCTATGTTCAATGCATTTGTCGTTGCCTCCATTGGAATGGTGTTCTCGTTGGCATGGTTCCTCGCAAACCGAGGAAGCAAGTTCTGGCAGGAGAACTGGGAAAACCACGTTGATATGCTGGAAGACGAAATCTCTGGCCCACTCTACAAAACGGTTCTACGCCGCACTGAGGCCGGGGGTTTCATCGAACGGTTTGTAGATGGTCCACTTCCAATTTCCGTGTCACGAATAAACCAGTGGGTAAGCCTGTTCACCCTTGGTGTGTGGCTGGTACTTGCTTGTAATGTGCTGCCAGTCTTTTCTCGGGACGCGCCGCTTAGCGGCAAGCATCTCCTGATTGGCTCCCTGACCGCGATTATTTGCGCAGCTATGGTTCTATTAACTAGTTCGAAGCTTGGCGGGACAAGAAAACTGTCAATCATCGACCGGAGCGCAACCGTGTCTCGGAATGACGCTTAAACCATTGTTACGCTCCAAACCCGAATGCCCGTACCCCGATGACGACCAGCACGCGCGTTACGTTTGGTCTCACAAGTCACTCGCGTCATGACGCCACCGATGAATGAAGTCAACGAAGATCGCCCAGACTGGCAAAGGCTCGAACTGCTCGTCGCCTCAATTCAGCGACAACTCGCACCCGGCGCAAAGATCACTCACAACGCCAAAGTCCAAGGCAAGGACAGCGAGACAATTCGGCAGATCGATGTTCTGGTAGAACAGTACGTAGGGCAGTACCAAATGCGCATCGCGCTTGAATGCAAGGACTACAAGACCCCAGTCAATGTGAAGGCTGTCGAGGAGTTCCTTGGGCTGATGTCGGACATCGGCGCCCATAAGGGTGCTCTGATCTGTCCCGCAGGATTCACCAAGTCAGCGAAGATTAGAGCCAAGAAGCTAGAAATCGATCTTTTCAGCCCCGCCGACACTGATCCACACAAGTGGCAAGTCTCGCTTTCACTGCCAGCGATTTGCGACTTCAGAGCAACTCGAATCGCCTTTGGAATATCTACCAGCGCGCCTCTGCCGATGCTCTTCCCCGATCCCTTCTATGACCTTAGCGTCCTCGACTCTAATGGGAACAATCTAGGGAGGATTATTGATGTGGCTTCGAATCGGTGGGATGATGGCGAGTATCCAAACCAGCCAGGAGCGCATGAAAACTTGCCGCTCCTGCCAGCCGGTGGCACCACTGTTGATAATGGTTATGGCATTCAAGTCCCGGTTGACCTCACAGTGTCGCTTTTGGTCACAAGGCAAAGGTACTTCGGCCATATACCCATCATCGAGCTTCATGGACTTCGGGATGAACAAACCCAGGCAGTGATTACTAATGCTTTCCGATTCAAGCTTCTTGACCCTGTGCAAGTCCAGAATCACTGGGTTAAGCTTGCAGAGGGTGAAAATGCGCCTTCTCCTGTAGCGCTTGAGCTGGTTGGTCTGCACTGCTGGGGTCCAAAGTAGTTGCAACTCCGCCTAACTGGGATGTTGCTGGTTTCATGGACACCTTGTTAAGGTGTGAAGTGAAAGCGGCGGTTGGTTATGGGGACAAGAAGGCAGTTCAGCCGGGCGCTCGGGCAGATTGGCGGATGCGCAATTGGGACGTGCCGGCGCTCGGTTGCCCGATTCATCCACGCCATGAACAGCCAAGACGTTCTTTGCCAGGTCGATGCCAACGGATACGATTGCCATGGACTCGCCCTTTCTACAAAACGATTGAGTTGATTAGATTTCCCACTTCCCATCGTGGCACTGCGTTGCCGTACTCAGCAACTTTGCGAATCAATCGGGACGGGGAAGTCCCTTTCATTCGTTAGGCCCCACAAGGACCCCCATGCGTTCACACGAGCTATTTGAGGTACTCGCACGTACGACCTGGATCTCCGTTGGGAGAAGCTTCGGGCAGCGCATTCAACTCGGCGAGGACGCAATCACCTCGGTAAACCTCATCGCCATAGCCTCGCACAAGTCAAAGTGCGTCGTCGTCGAAGACACTCGTGTTCACGAATCGATAAAGGGTTGCGACTTTGAGCTTTGGGTAGGAAGTGCGTTCCTCGGATGGAATCGATATGCGATTCAAGCGAAGAAGATTGATCCAGCATCCAGCCGCTATGCCCAGCTAAATCATAAGGTTGGAAAGACTCGCCAGATTGATCTTCTTGAAACGTATGCAAAACTAAATCGCGCAGCCTCTCTGTATTGCTTCTTTAATAACTCGACCAAGCCGTATACTTGGTCCTGCAATCTGGAGGAGGAGAAGGAGCAATTGGGTTGTTCTGTTACTCCCTCGGGCGTTGTGCGCACAGCAATAGGAAAGCGCGGAGCCAGAAACTTCACATGGGTCCACAACTCTCCAAGCACACTTCCTTGGCGTTGCTTGGTACGGTGTCCTGAACTTTTTGACAGGGAACTGCCTCCACGCGTGGGTTGGCAGCCGCGTGTCGATTACTGGCATTCAACTCTCCCTCCAGAGATGACGCGGCTTCAGGAAACTCGATCAACGGAAGCGCTGGACAATCCAACTCACCTCTATCACCCCGACTCCCCTCTGAGGCCATCCTGGATAGGTGTGATTGATGTGTCGGTGTCGCCGAGTGGGGCGTAACCCCTCGTATATGGACTCCCCCTCAGCGGCAAGAGCCTGATCGATTGGGGACCAGTGTTAGAGCACCTGCAGTCGTGTGTTCGGCATCTGGTGTTGGTGACCTGCCCCCCTCCCAAGCATGCCAAACTGAGAAGGGCGCAGTAGACAACACTACCCGCTGTCATGACCTACAAGTTCAACCCGGAAGAGTGGCGCCAGCGAGCTGATGCTGTTCAAGGTCAGGCTGCGCAGGCGTATGCACGGCTTCTTGGTTATGCCGAACACTACGGTGGCTCCGGGCAGGCTCGGGTAATCGCTAGGTTCATCGCGGGCACCTACAACGGCAGCGCTTACCCCTTCGACCTGGTTCAGCTGCGGGAGGTTGATGTCGAGATTGGTGATGACATGCTCCTCTGTTTGGAAGCCCTACGGTGGGGCAAAGCCGATCTGCACAAGTTGGTGCCTGATGGGCTTGGGCGTGTTGAGGAAGTGATTAGGTTGTGGGAAATCAGGCCTGCTGTGGGTGGGTAGGCGGAAGTCTGTCGGAGCTCTTTTCCTGGCGGCCGAGTGCTCGGGATATGCCGTTACTGACATGTTGCCGATCAAGCCGCCAAGGTGTCGGCTTGACTTGCACCGGCCGGCCTCCCGAAAGTCGGGGCGGTTCAAACTGGTTGGGTATGCTCATCTCATACGAACGTATGCTCACTGAATACGAAGTCAAGGCACTCAGCGCCATCTTGGACAAGGCCATTGAAGACGCTGACGACGGCGACCCTGAGTTTCAGGAAGTCGCCGTCAAAGACGTGAACCCTTTTGGCGACCACGCAGCGCTGATGGTTGTGTACGGCCATTTGTCAAAGAACGGCTTCATCGAGTGCAGCGGTCCAGCGGGCGACTCGATGGAAGACGATGACTCGCTGGTAGAGCATGTGTGCATCACGCCGAGCGGCATCGAAGCGCTTAAGGCGGCAAAGGGTGTTCACTGATATGCCCACGGCATGATCGGCTCCCCCAGTCTCCAGAACGGTTCGCGTAGCTCATTGAGCGTTGCATTGGACAAGCGCCAAGAACGAGCGGAGAGGCGAGGGCTTTATTGAAGGTCACTTGCGAGCCAGCGTCCGGTTCTGACCGACCCATGAGGTCTAGCTTCTGCGTGTGTAGGTTGCCCCCAGCCAAGAGGGGTGGCCGGACACCCACCTTCACTGGCAGCGAAGAAAGCTACTTTGAGGGGGTAGCGCAGCCAATACCGGGGAACAAATCGGGGAACAGTCGAGCATGTTTCTGGCTTTTTTCATGAAATATCAAGCACTTAGGGAGTCTTTCGGCTTCCCTTCACCGCTCCAACTTCCACAGCCAAAGCCCCCCGGATACCCCTCCACTAACGCAGAGGAATCGGCGTGCCACGGTCCACCGGCACGGCAGTCACGCTGTTTTGCGGCGAGCCTTCAATCACGCGGTCAGAGTAGGTCAGGTAGACCAGCGTGTTACGCGGCGCGTCCACCATGCGCACCACGCGCAAGCGTTTGAACACCAGCGAAATGCGCTCGCTGAACATCTCGTCTTGCCGCTTGATGGGCTTTGGAAAAGAGATGGGGCCCGTCTGCCGACAAGCAATCGATGCCTCGGACTTGTCCTCCGCCAGCCCCAAGCCACCGCTCAGGCCACCCGTCTTGGCGCGCGACACGTAGCAAGTGACGCCCTTCACCTCCGGGTCGTCATAAGCATCGACCACGATCTTGTGATTGGGGCCGAAGAACTTGAACACCGTGTCTACCTCGCCAATCGGCTGCGCGTGGGCGGTGAAGATGAGCAGCAACAGAGCGAGGAAGAGGGTGTGTTTCATCGGGGCATTGTGGGCGAACGGCCCTGGTCCCACTCAGGGCAGCAGCTCGTCCTCACGGCTTAGCAGACGCTGGCCCGCCGTCGGCAGGCTCTTGCGGCCCCTGCGCCAACAGCCGCTCCAGCACCTCGCTGCGGTGCCGCTGGGGCGTGGTGATGGCGTAGAAGCTCTCCTGCAACTCGGTGGAGCGCCCCACCGTGACCAGCGCGCCTGAGCGCAACTCGTCTTGCACCACCACCTCGGGCAGCACGGCCAGCCAGCCGCTGTCGCGCGCGATGAGGCGCAGCATGGCCATGTCGTCGACCTCGGCGCGCAGGCGCGGGCTGACGCCAGCGGTGGCGCACAGGGCGTCGAAGCGGCCACGCAAGGCGTGGCGCGGCCCTGGCAGCGCGATCTCCAGGCCGTCCAGGTCTTGGGGAATGCGCAGGCTTTGCGCGCCCCAACGCGCAGCCGGCCCCACCAAGGCCATCGACTGGCTGCCCAAAAAGCGGCAATCCAGCGGGCGGTCGGGGTCGGCAGGCACGGCTTCGTTGGCCAGCACCACGTCCAACTGGTATTGCACCAGCCGTGTGATCAGTCCCTCCAGCAGACCCGACTCCAGCGTGAGGACGACGCTCGGGTCTGAGAGCAAAGGCCGAATCCAGTTTTCTTGGTAGTTGCGCGACAGCGTGGCCACGCTGCCCACCCGCAAGCGCGTGGTGCCAGCGGCGCGGCCTTTCAAGCGGCCCAGCATTTCTTGGCTGAGCCCGAAGATGTTGTCGGCGTAGGCCAGCACCAGTTGCCCCGTGTCGGTGAGCACCAAGCGGCGGCCCACGCGAACAAACAAGTCCTCGCCAACGCGGCCTTCCAGCTGCCGAATCTGCGCCGACAGCGCCGACTGCGAGGTGTGCAGTTCCTCCGCGGCGCGGGTCAGGTGCCCCAGCTTGGCCACGCGCCAGAAGTAAAACAGGTGGTGGAAATTGAGTTGGTCGAGTCGCATCGTTCTTATTCCGTGATTGATAAGTTCTTATCAATGTAATTTACAGAACAAATAGCGGCAAGCATGATCCGCGGCATCTAACCAAGAGGTGCTTCGAGATGGAACTGTCCCCCATTGTTGTGTTTGCAAGCGCGCTGGCGCCGGTCGTGTGGATGTTGGCTGCAGCGCTTTTGGCGGGTGTGCAGCGGGTATCGACGGCAGCCTTGTGGTCTGCCTTCAGCGCTTTGAGTGCCGCGTCGGTGGGCTTTGCGCTGCTGCCATTGCTGGCCCCGGGCAGCCAAGAGCTGTGGCCCGGCGTGCTGCAGGTGTCGGTGCTGGGGTCGGTTATTGCGCTGCTGGTGCAAGGGCTGGGGACGGTGATTGGCGCTTTCTCGGCGCGCTACCTGCAGGGCGAAGCCGGACAAAGGCGTTACGTGGCCGCGCTGGCCATGGTGCTGGCAGCGGTGCATCTGCTGCTGCTGGCAGACCACTGGCTGGTGCTCATTGGCGCTTGGGCTGGGGTGGGCCTGGCGCTGCAAGGTTTGCTGTGTTTTTACCCGCAGCGGCCCTTTGCCAGGCTGGCCGCCCACAAAAAGCTGCTGGCTGACCGGCTGGCCGATGCGCTGCTGCTGACTGCCGCTGCTCTGGCCTGGTACGAAGTGGGCAGCGGCTCCTTCTCGGCACTGTGGGCGCACATTGACCAGCAAGGCATGTCGACGGCCTTGCACATCAGTGCGCTGTCGCTGGTGCTGGCCGTGGCCTTGCGCACTGCTTTGCTGCCGGTGCATGGCTGGCTCATTCAGGTGATGGAGGCACCCACGCCAGTGTCTGCTCTGCTGCACGCGGGCGTGGTGAACCTGGGCGGCTTTGTGCTCATTCGCTTTGCACCGCTGCTGGAGCAGTCAGGGCCAGCGCGCGCCCTGCTCTTGGCATTGGGGCTGGCCACAGCGGTGTTGGCTGGGATGGTCATGCTCACGCGCATCAGCATCAAGGTGCGCTTGGCCTGGTCGACCGTGGCGCAGATGGGATTCATGGTGGTGGAGTGCGCGCTGGGCCTGTACACCTTGGCTGCATTGCATCTGATAGGCCACTCTTTATATAAGGCACACGCCTTCCTCGCGGCCTCCGAGGTGGTGCGCGACACGCGCTTGCGCGCCTTGCACGTGCCGCCCGCCGGGCTGTCGCCCTCGGCACTGGGCCTGGTGCTGGCACCGGCGCTGGCGATGTTGGTGGTGCTGGGCGTGCAGTGGGCATTCGGCCATGAGCCCTGGCCCTGGTGGTGGAGCGCCGTGCTCGGTCTGGCTTGGGCGCCTTTGCTGTGGGTGCGTGGTGCGCACGCCGGGCTGGGTTCGCAAGTGCGCCGCAGCGCTTGGGGCCTGCTGATGGTCGCGGGCTTGGCTGCTGCGGCGTGGCTGGCCCACGCCCTGCCACTGGGTTTGAAAGATGCACCTCAGCACCTGCTGGGCTGGGCGGTGCTGGCCAGCATGGTGGCCTTGTACTTGTTCTTGGCAATGCTGCAACGCAGCCCGCATGCGCTCACCCGCTGGCGGCGGTGGAGCTATGCCGGCTTTTATGTCGACGAGTTCTACACCCGAGCAGCACTGCGCTGGTGGCCCGGCGACTGGACGACACCGGCGCTGCCCGAGCTGCGGCCAGCACCAGCAGCCAGGCCCATGAACACGCCCTGAAGAAGAACAGCCAACAGACGCCCCTAGGAGAAACCGAACATGAACACACCCACCATCGATGCGCCGCTGGTGCCATCCGAGTCCGTTCTGGCCGAGGTCGAGCAGGCTTGCAAACGGGCATGCCAAGCCATTGCACCGGCTTGGCCACTCGACCGCGCCATTGCCGTCAACCCGCACTGGTCGCGCATTGGCATGCCGCTGCGGCGCGTGGCGGCGCGCATGGCTGTGCTGGGGGGCATTCAGGTGTTTCCCACACGCGAGCAGCAACACCAGGCTTGGCAGGAGGGCCGCATCGATGCGGCCGACGTCGAACACGCCTTGCGCACGCTGCCAGAAGCGCAAGCTGCTGGCCTGGCTTTGCCCGATTGCCTGCGAGCCTTGCTCGAGCCTGCCGATGCTGGCCGACTGCCGCTGCTCATCGATGTGCTGGACACAGACCCGCAGCGCCAAGAGCGCCTGTCCTGGAGGCAGGCCATCACGCACCAAGTCAGCCAGACCTGCGCCGCCTATTTCGACCAGCACCAGTCCGACTGGCAACCAGAACGCCAGCAAGGCCTGTATGCCTTTTGGCGGGAAACGCTGCAGCACGACCACGGCATTGGCCTGCTGATGGGCCTGCCCGATATCGGGCGTGCCGTTCACGCCCTGCCTGCCACGGCGCAAGAAGCAGAGCACTGGGTGCTGACGCGCTTGGGGCTGCCGCCTTCGGTGTGGGCCGACTACCTCGAAGCCGTGCTGCTGACGGTGAACGGCTGGGCTTCCTGGTGTGCTTATTTGGGCTGGCAAGCCAACCAAGAAGGGCAAGCGCCGGGGTCAGAGCCGCACCTGCGTGAGCTGCTGGCGATTCGACTGGCTTGGGGCGCGCTGCTGCTCGAATGCAAAGACGACGGCACCGCGCAGCAAGCATTCAAGGCTCTGCAAAGCGCTTGGGCGCAAGCCCCCTCGGTGCTGGCGCAGGCCGAGCAATCGCTGCTGGTGGACGAGGTTTGGCAGGTGGCGCTGGAGGCTGGCTACCAGCGCACGCTGGCGCAGCGGCTGCTGCAACAGCCGACGCCGCAGCCGGCACCGCCCGCCGTCGAGGTTCAGGCGGTGTTTTGCATCGACGTGCGCAGCGAACCGATGCGGCGTGCGCTGGAAGGCGTGTCCGAGCGCATTCAGACGCTGGGCTTCGCCGGCTTCTTCGGGCTGCCCGTGGCTTACACGCCCCTGGCCACCCCGGCGCGGCGCCCGCAACTGCCGGGCCTGTTGGCACCGGCCATGGAAGTGGTGGACTGCGTGGTGCCGCCCCCCGGCGCACAGCAAATGCCCGATGCGCAACTGCAACAAGCCGCCGCTGGGTCGCGCCAAGAGCGGCTGGCCACGGCCGAGCAATGGGCGGGGGCCACGCGCTGGCCGAGTGCTGCATTTTCTTTTGTCGAAGCCGCAGGTTGGGGCTACCTGGGCCGCTTGGGGCGATGGTTGTTACCCAGCCAGCAGCCGCGCGCGCAAGACCACTTGGCCGGGCTGTCGCCGCGCTACCGGCCGCTGTGCCGCCCGCAGTTGAGCGGTCTCGAACTCGAGGCCCAGGTTGGACTGGCAGCACGCGTGCTGCACGCCATGGGGCTCAAGCACTTGGCACCGCTGGTGCTGTTGGTCGGCCACGGCAGCCAGTCTGCCAACAACGCGCATGCAGCGGCACTGGACTGCGGGGCCTGTTGCGGCCAGACGGGTGAAGTCAACGCGCGCACCCTGGCGCGCCTGCTCAACGCCCCAGACGTGCGCCAGGGTTTGCGCCAGCGCGGCGTGGAGCTGGCCGAGTCCACGACCTTTGTGGCGGCTTTGCACAACACCACCACCGACGAGATCGAGGGATTCGATCTGGACTTGCTGGCACCGGCTGCGCTGCAGCAGTGGCAAACGCTGCAAGCCGAGCTGCTGCTGGCTGGCAACAGGGTGCGCAGAGAGCGTGCTGCAAGCCTGGGGCTGGACGCGCAGCAAGTGGCTTCAGAGCTGCTGGGCCAGTTGCGTCGCCGCGCCAACGACGGTGCACAAACCCGACCGGAATGGGGCTTGGCGGGCAATGCGGCCTTTCTGATGGCGCCGCGCCACAGAAGCCGCGGCATGTCGCTCGACGGCCGCTCCTTCCTGCACGACTACAACGCCAGCCAAGACGCCGACGGCAGCGTGCTGGAGCTGCTGATGACAGCGCCCATGCTGGTCACGCACTGGATCAACTGGCAGTACCACGCCTCGACCTGCGAGCCCGAGCGCCTGGGCAGCGGCAACAAGGTGCTGCACAACGTGGTGGGTGGAACGATGGGTGTATTCGAGGGCAACGGCGGCGACTTGCGCATCGGGCTGTCCAAGCAATCCTTGCACAACGGCCAGCGCTGGGTTCACGAGCCCCTGCGCCTGACGGTGGTGATCGACGCGCCACAGCAGGCGATTGATGCTGTGATCGCCCGACACCCGGTGGTTCGGCAATTGCTGGACAACGCCTGGCTGCATTTGTGGCGCTTCGACGACTCGGCCAGCGGCACGTCTTTGAGCACCTATCAGCACGGCAACTGGCGCCCAGTTCGCTTGCAGCACAGTTAAGGCTTCAACCGTGCGGCAAGCCCCGAGGTTTGCCAACCGTGTTGCATTGCACAGTCAGGCGGTTTCGTGGCTCTCTACAGCGGGCAGAGGGCCAGCAACTGCCTGAAATAGCAGCAAGTTGTGTCAAACTGTTGTCTTTATGACGCAGCGCTTGTATAGCCCCCGGTGGGTGTTGGGTGGCCTCTTACTGGCCACTTGTCTGAGTGCCTCCGCCGTGTCCTTGGGTCGGCTGCGAGGTGCGGTGCTGATCGGGCAGCCACTGGATGTGACAGTGGCTGTCGAGCTGCAGGCCGAAGACAACCTCACCCCCTCCTGTTTTTCTGTGGATGTGCTCCACGGTGACACGCGCATTGGCGAATCCCAGATCAACCTGACGGTGCTGCCGGGTGCCACGCCCACCAGCGGTTCTTTGCGTATTCGCTCGTCGGCCATCGTTGATGAGCCCATCGTCACCTTGTTTGTGAAAGTGGCGTGCGCGCAAGACATCACCCGCCGCTACGTGGTGCTGCCCGATGTGACGCCTGATTACGGCCAAGCGCCCGCGTCCCCCGTGCCTGCGTTGCCAAGGGTCGATCCTTCTGCTTTTGCAACGCCCGGGGCCGGCGCTCCCCCGACTGCTGCCCCTGCCCCTGCCCCTGCGCCTGTGCCAAGGCCCGCTGCTAACAGCAGCACCAGCAGCACCCCAGCGCCCGCTGCAGCCACAGCACCGCGACCCGAGCGGGCCACTGCGCAAACGCCAACACAGCCTCGGCCACGCCCGCCCGCCCGAGTCACGCCGCCCACCGCTTCAGGCGCTGCCACCAACACGCGCCCTGGGCCCCGATTGCGCCTGGAACCAGCAGAGCTTCCACCCGCTGCAACAGCAACAACAAGGACGCCACCCGCTGCAAGCACCGCAGCACCGTCCACAACTAACGCCGGCAGCGCGCTGCCCTCGAACACAACCGTCAACCCCGGCTCTGTGGGACCCCAGCTACCTGGCCCGAACACCGGCGAGCTGTCGGTGGTGAGAACGCTCGACGCGGTGCTGGCCGACGAACAACGGCTGCGCACCATGGAAGCCGAGTTGAAGTCGCTGCTGGAAATCAGCAAAGCCAACCAGGCTTCGATGGAGCT
The DNA here is from genome assembly GCA_027483665.1 of Comamonadaceae bacterium. Classification (GTDB taxonomy): domain Bacteria; phylum Pseudomonadota; class Gammaproteobacteria; order Burkholderiales; family Burkholderiaceae_C; genus JAIXUC01. Next base: position 13,315 of record JAIXUC010000031.1, read on the forward strand.
GCTACAGGCCCGCCTGGAGCGCGCAGACCAAGAGCGCTACAGCAACCCACTGGTGTACGGACTGATCGTCGCCTTGTTGGCAGCACTGATGGCCGCTTTCTATATGTGGCAGCGCCAGCGGCGCATGGAGGCGGAAGCCGACCAGCGTTGGGCCGATATGCAATTGGCCGCTGCCGACCGAACCCCCAGCGCCGCCATGCCGCTGACTGCCTCCACACTGGTCATGCCGTCGGCCCCCGCTCCGCTGGCCTCCGTTCAAGCGCCCGCTCCAACGCCTGAGCCCGCACGGGCCCCAACTGCTTGGTCGCGCCCTGCGCCATTGGCAGAGGCCAGTGGCCCCGATTTCTCCAACAGCGGCATGGGCGGCATGCGCTCGGTCAGCACGGAAGAGTTGTTTGACATCCAACAACAAGCTGATTTCTTCGTGGTGCTGGGCCAGCACGATCAAGCAGTCAGCCTGCTGCAAACGCACATCAGCGAGAACCCGCAAACCAGCGCGCTGGCTTACCTCGACCTGCTGAGCATCTACCACCAGTTGGGCCGCAGGGTGGCGTTTGATGAGTTGCGTGATCGCTTCAACTTGAACTTCAACGCGCAGGTGCCCGAGTTCGACGCTTTCGCCCAAAAAGGCCGCACGCTCGAGGACTACCCGGCCGTGCTGGCGCAGATTTCCGCGCTGTGGCCCAGGCCCGACGTGCTGCATGTCATTGAAGATTTGGTGTTTCGCCAACCCGGCCAGGGCGGTAGCGACAGCTTCGACATGGAGGCTTACCGCGACCTGATGCTGCTGTACTCCGTGGGGCGCTTGGTGGTTTTGTGGAACAACCCCAGTCGGCAAAGTGTGGACCAAGAGCCCACCCGTCTGCAGTCGAACTTTGGCGAAATGATCGAGCCCAGCGCCCCGCTGATGCCCAATGTGCGCAAAGCCGACGATATGGACTATTCGCTGGATTTGGACTTGGGCCAAGGCCCGCCGGTCAACCCAGACGACACGCCCACGCTGCCGCCCACGCTGCAAGACGAAGACCTGATGCGCGCGCTGGAAGACCCCGGCTTGACTTTCCCCGGCGAGCTCAAGCGCTGAGGGTTCGCCCCCCGGCGCCCGGCCTCCGGTCAACTCCCGGCCTTGGGTCAGCACGCAGCGTTCAGGCCAGAGCCCAAGCCTCTCCAGCAACACCCAGTGAGCGCGCGCTGCGCCAATGCCGCACTTGGCCGTCGATCGGGTCTGTGTAGCGCAGGCTGTGCGCCAACAACTGCAGGGGCTCGCTGAAATCACCAGGCAAGCGCTCGCGCAGGCTGGGGTAGAGCCTGTCTCCCACAATGGGCCAACCCAGCGCCGCCATGTGGACCCGCAACTGGTGCGTGCGCCCGGTCACAGGCCGCAAATCGAACAAACCAACCCGGTCTTGCACCTGCAACAACTGAATGTGGCTGAGCGCGTTGGGCTCACCAGGCCCCTCTGCGCTGCGAAAAAAAGGCGCGGCGCGCTCGATGCGGCTGTGGCGCTGAATGCCCTGGCGGGCTTGGTCCTCTGCGATCGCTGCGCCCGATGAAAGCGCCGCCAGTGCCAGGTAGCGCTTGTCTGCGCTGTGCTCGCGAAACAGCGCTTGGTACGCGCCTCGGCTGGCTGGGTTGACGGAGAACAGCACCAGGCCAGCGGTGTCGAGATCGATGCGGTGCAGCGGCACCAAGTCCGCTAGGCCAGTTTTCCTGCGCAAGCGCGCCAACAGCGTTTCTTGCACGTGCGGGCCGCTGGGCACCACGGGCATGAAGTGCGGCTTGTCAGCCACCAACACGTGGGCGTCCTGCGCCACGATGAACTCAGTAAAGGGCAGCTCAGGCTCTTGCGCCACGCTGCGGTAATAGAACAGGCGCTGGTGGGCTTGGTAGGCAGCGTCGACCAGCACGGGCCGGCCGGCTTCGTTGCGCACCTCGCCTGCTTGCAGGCGCTCAAGCCAGAGCTGGGCGGACTGGTCTGGAAAACGCTCAACCAAGAACGCCAAGACCGTGGGCCAGGGGCCAGGCGGCAGGCCCACGCAGCTGGGCCCCACGCCGTGCCGCAGCCCCATGCCCGGGGGCACTGCACCGGCGGCTAAGCGGGTCTTGCCCATGCCGCTGTTGCGGGCGCTGATGAGAACCGAGCTCAGTGCCTGCGGGGCCGCGCGCTGTGGGCTCAGTGCAGCGGCACGCCGGTTTTGGCCTGCACGTCTTCGCGGCTCACACCGGGGGCCAGCTCCACCAGCTTCAGGCCTTGTGGCGTGACGTCCATCACCGCCAGGTCGGTGATGATGCGGTCGACCACGCCCACGCCCGTGAGTGGCAACGTGCATTTGGGCAAGATCTTCAGGTCTTCGGTGCCGTCTTTTTTGCGGGCCACGTGCTCCATAAGCACGATCACGCGCTTGACACCTGCCACCAAATCCATCGCGCCGCCCATGCCTTTGACCATCTTGCCGGGGATCATCCAGTTGGCCAGATCGCCCTGCTCGCTCACCTGCATGGCGCCCAGGATGGACAGGTTGATCTTGCCGCCGCGAATCATGGCGAAGCTGTCATGGCTGCCAAAAATGCTGCTGCCTTGAATGGTGGTGACGGTCTGCTTGCCCGCGTTGATGAGGTCTGCATCCACCTCGTCTTCGGTGGGAAAGGGGCCAATGCCCAGCATGCCGTTCTCGCTTTGCAGCCACACCTCGATGTCGGCGCGCACGTGGTTGGCCACCAAGGTGGGCAAGCCAATGCCTAGGTTGACGTAGAAGCCGTCTTGCAGCTCGGAGGCGGCCTTGGCGGCCATTTGGTCGTGTGTCCAGCTCATGGTGAATCTCCTTGCTCAGACGCCAGCGCGTTCGGTAATGGTGCGCTTTTCGATGCGCTTTTCTGGGTGCGGGTTGTGCACGATGCGGTGCACGTAAATGCCGGGCAGGTGGATGTCATCAGGCGCCAGCGCGCCGGTCTCCACCACGTGCTCCACCTCGACGATGGTGATCTTGCCCGCCATGGCAGCCGCCGGGTTGAAGTTGCGCGCCGTCAGCCGAAAACGCAGGTTGCCCGACTTGTCAGCCGTGTGCGCCTTCACCAAGGAAACATCGGGCAGCAGCGAGCGCTCCATCACGTAGGTTTCACCGTCGAACTCGCGGAGTTCTTTGCCATCGGCCACCACCGTGCCCACACCGGTTTTGGTGAAGAAGGCCGGAATGCCAGCGCCGCCAGCACGCAGCTTTTCTGCCAAGGTGCCTTGCGGCGTGAACTCCAGCTCCAACTCACCGGCGAGGTACTGGCGCTCGAACTCTTTGTTCTCGCCGACGTAGCTGGAAATCATGCGTTTGATCTGACGCGTCTCCAGCAGCTTGCCCAGACCAAAGCCGTCGACACCCGCGTTGTTGGAAATCACGCTCAGGTTCTTCACACCGCTGTCGCGCAAGGCGTCGATCAGCGCTTCGGGGATACCGCACAGACCAAAGCCGCCCACGGCCATCAACTGGCCGTCGCGCACCACATCGGCCAAGGCCGCCTGCGCACTTGGAAAAATCTTGTTCACGGAGAGTCTCCTCTGGGAGTGGCTGAAGGGGTAAGGTACAAATCGCCCAGAACGATACTACTTAAGCAGCTACGTAATGTTGCTTAGTCAGGGTTCCCTGCCCTCGCCAAACGCTGAAAGCCACCCATGCCCCGACTGGCCACCGAACATCGTAATTTCCTCGTGCTGCTGGCAGTCGTTTCAGTGGCGTTCGCGGTCATCCTGTGGCCACTGTTCGGCGCTTTGTTCTGGGCCATGGTGTTGACGGTTTTGTTCTGGCCTCTGCAGCAGCGGCTGTTGCGGCGCTGGCCCCAGCGACACAACCTGTGTGCGCTGATCACGCTGTTGGCTTGCACGCTGTTGGTCTTGGTGCCTGCAGCAGTGGTCGGCGGGCTGCTGGCCGACCAAGGCGCGACGCTGGTGGCACGATTGAGCAGCGGCGAGCTCGACTTTGGCCGCTACCTGCAAGAGATCGTGGGGCTTTTGCCTTCTTGGGCGTTCTCGTGGCTGCAGTCGGTGGGGTTGGCAGACTTGGCCAGCATCCAGGAGCGGCTGTCCAGCGTGGCTGTGCAAGCCAGCCAGTTTGTGGCCACGCGCGTGCTGACGATCGGGCAGAACGCGCTCCAGTTCGCCGTGAACCTGGGCGTGATGCTCTACGTGCTGTTCTTTCTGCTGCGCGACGGCCGAAGCCTGCAGCGCATGGTCTCCAACGCGATTCCGCTGAACGCGCAGCGCAAGGCGATTCTGTTTGGCAAATTCATCACCGTCATCCGCGCCACGGTGAAAGGCAATGTGCTGGTGGCCGCCACACAAGGCCTGCTGGGCGGATTGATTTTTTGGATTTTGGGCGTGCAAGGCGCGCTCTTGTGGGCGGTGTTGATGGGCTTGCTGTCGCTGCTGCCAGCGGTGGGCGCTGGCCTCATTTGGCTGCCCGTGGCTTTGTACTTTGTGGCCATTGGTGACCTGACCTCTGGCCTGATCCTCATCGCCTACGGCGTGCTGGTGATTGGCATGGTCGACAACGTGCTGCGGCCCATTCTGGTGGGCAAGGACACCAAGATGCCCGACTATTTGGTGCTGGTGTCCACCCTCGGGGGCATGGCCATGTTCGGGCTGAATGGTTTTGTGATCGGCCCGCTGATTGCGGCACTTTTCATGGCGACCTGGGCTCTACACGGGCAGCAGCCGGCGACAACCACTGATGCGGCGACCGCTGATACGGCGACCACTGATGCAGCGGTCACCGAAACAGCGGTCACAGATCCGCCGGTTCCCCTGCCAACTGAGACCCAGCCCGAGCAAACACCATGAACCTTCAACCCCGTCGTGCAAGACCCCTGATTGCCGCCCTCTTGCTGGCCGCCACTTTGAGCGGCTGCGCCGCCATCAGCGGCTACGCGCCCAACGCCAGCACCGTGGGCCAGCCCCGTGCCGACGTGCTGCAACGCCTGGGTGCGCCCACGCTGGAGCAGCCCATCCCCACCGGCCAACGCTTGGTGTATGCACGGGGGCCCATGGGCCACCACACCTACTTTGTCGACCTCGACGCACAAGGCCGCGCCAGCGGCTGGCAGCAGGTGTTGACCGAGGCCAATTTCCAAAAAGTGCAGCCCGACATGCCAGCCGCGCAAGTGCTGGCGCTGATTGGCCCGCCTTCGGAGTCCAAAGGCTTGGCGCGCCAGCGGGGCTACTTCCACTCCTACCGCTACGAAAACCCGCAGTGCCTGTGGTTCCAGGTGGAATACACCGCGCAAAACACCGTGCGCTCTGCTGGCTATGGCACACCGCCCGAGTGCGAACGCAACGTCGATTGGCTGCCCTGAATCGCCTGGGTTCTGATGCAAGCCCCCGCCGACCCCATCGAAAGCATCGACTATCGCCTCGCCTTCGAGCTGGCGCCGGTGGGTTTGGTCTTGTCGCGGCAGCGGCGCATCGTCGATTGCAACCAACAGGTGTGCGAGATGTTTGGCGTGCCGCGCGAGCAACTGGTGGGCACCAGCTTTCAAACGCTCTACCCCAGTGCCGATGAGTTCGAACGCACCGGCGAGCGCATCGCGCCCATCCTCAACGCGCACGGCCATTACGCCGACGACCGCATCATGCGGCGCGTGGGCGGACCACACGCCGGGGCCGCGTTTTGGTGCCACGTCACCGGGCGCGCGCTCAACCGCGAGCAGCCGCATGAAGCCGGCATCTGGAGCTTTGAAGACCTGAGCGCGCGCCGCGCCGTGGGCGCCGAGTTGACCGTGCGCGAACGCGAAGTGGCGGCGCACCTTATGCGCGGTCTCACCGCCAAAGAGATGGGCCGCGTGCTGGGCATCAGCCACCGCACCGTGGAAATTCACCGCGCGCGCCTCATGCACAAATACAAAGCCAGCTCCACCGTGGCCTTGGTGCAGCGCCTGCTGGCGGGCGAGCCGCTGCAGCAAGCGTCCTAAGGCGCTGTCCTCAGGGCGTCACCAAAGCCCGCAATGCGGGCGGCAACGCGATGGCTTTTTGGCTCGGGAAGTCCACCCAGATGGTGGTGGCCCCGCCTTCGGCGCAGATGCGTCCGGGGTCTTCGGCTTTTTCCATGGTGCACCAGGTCTCGAAGGTGGTGCGGGCTGGGTCGCTGGTGTACATGGTCAACACAATGTCGCCCGGGTACTCGAACTGCCGATAGAAGTTGCAAAAGGCGTTGACGATGACCGGGCCCTCACCGCGCGAATCGGGCAGGCAGCCGCTCTCGCGCATCCAGTCGATGCGGATGGTCTCCATGTAGCGGAAGTAGCTGGTGTTGTTGACATGGCCCATGGCGTCCATGTCGCCCCAGCGAATGGGCATGCGCAGGGTGTAGACCTGCTTGCGAACGGCTGGAAGGGTGTATCTCATCGGTGTCTTGAAGGGGGAGATGTCAAACCGCAAAACCATCATCAGCGGCAATGACCGCACCGTTGATGAAATGGCTTTGGCCGCTGGCCAGCATGAGCAGCAGCACGTCGAGGTCTTCTGGTTTCCCCACGCGTTGGCGCGGCAGCATGGCCACCAGTTTTTTGCCTGATTCGGTTTGCCAGTGGTGGTGGTTGATGTCGGTGTCGATGTAGCCGGGGCACATGGCGTTGACGTTGATGCCAAAGCGCCCCCACTCGGCGGCCATGGCGCGCGTCATGTGAATGACTGCGGCCTTGCTCATGCAGTACACGCCAATCTTGGGCATGACACGCAGGCCACCCACCGAGGCGATGTTGATGATGCGCCCGCCGGTGAAGGTGCCGGGCGCTTCGCCTTTGGATCGGGCCAGCATGCGCCGGCCCACCTCTTGCGCCACAAAAAATGCACCGCGCACGTTGGTGTTGAAGATGGCGTCGAAGTCGGCCTCGGTCGCGTCTTGCAGCTTTTGCGTGGTGCTCACGCCGGAGTTGTTCACCAAGATGTCGATGGCGCCCACCTCGGTCTCGGCTCGGGCCACCGCTGCGCGAATGCTTTCGGTGCGGGTCACGTCGAGCTCGACCACGTGGGCGTCGCCGCCTTCGGCCTCGATCTCGGCGCGCAGGGTTTTCAGGCGCTCGGTGCGGCGACTGGCCAGCACCACGGCTGCACCGGCTTTGGCCAGCACCCGGGCGAACTGCGTGCCCAAGCCGCTGGAGGCGCCGGTGACGAATGCGACGCGGCCGCCCAAGTCGATGGAGTAAGTCATGCGCTGGCCTTCTTTAGAGGTGTGTCCCCACAAAAGCCGCCGAGCCCAAGGAGCGCGGCGGGGTATCGTGGGCATTCTGCGCGAAGCCTGAAGCAGCCTTGAGCTCTGTTAGCGCCCTGTCAGCGCTCGGCCAGCGCCCTGCCCGAGCCCCTGTAGCGGCGAGCCAGCCAGAGCGCTGCCTAAAATTTTGCGCACCCACAGCCCCACACCACAGACCTACACCACGCAAAGACCGGCATGAAACTCCCAGAAGCCCTTTTGAAACAGTACGGCCCGCGCGAGGCGATGGACTACGACGTGGTCGTGGTGGGCGGCGGCCCCGGCGGGCTGGCCGCAGCCATCCGCCTGAAGCAACGCGCAGCAGAGCGCGGGCAAGAGCTGTCGGTGGTGGTGTTGGAAAAAGGCTCGGAGCCGGGTGCGCACATTTTGTCGGGCGCCATCATGGACCCGCGTGCGCTGACCGAGTTGTTCCCAGACTGGAAGGCGCGCGGCGCGCCACTGAGTCAGCCCGTGACCGATGACGCGTTTTTGATGTTGAGTGAAGACGGCGGCTTTCGCGTGCCCAACGCCTTGCTGCCGCCTTGCTTTGACAACCACGGCAACTACATCGTCAGCCTGGGCAACGTGGTGCGCTGGTTGGCACAACAGGCTGAGAGCCTGGGCGTGGAGATTTTTCCGGGCTTTGCAGCCGCAGAAGTGCTCTACCGCGAAGACGGCTCCGTGGCCGGCGTGGCCACCGGCCACATGGGGCTGGGCAAAGACGGCCAGCCGACCGAGGCCTTTCAGTTGGGCATGGAGCTGCGCGGCAAGTACACGATCTTTGCCGAAGGCGCGCGCGGGCATTTGGGCCAAGAGCTCATTCGCCGCTACAGCCTGGACGCCGGGCGCGACCCGCAGAGCTATGCCATCGGCATCAAAGAGTTGTGGGAGATCGACCCTTCCCGCCACGAGCCCGGATTAGCGGTGCACAGCGCCGGCTGGCCGCTGGCAGACGACACCTACGGCGGCTCTTTCCTGTACCACATGGACAAGCACCAAGTGGCCGTGGGCTTTGTGGTGGGGCTGGATTACACCAACCCCTGGCTCAGCCCTTATGAAGAGTTCCAGCGCTTCAAAACGCACCCGCGCATTCGTTGGTACTTTGAGAGCGCGGGTACGAAAGCAGCGAAGCGCATCGCCTACGGCGCGCGCGCCATCACGGCCGGCGGTTTGTTGTCGCTGCCGAAAACCGTGTTCCCGGGCGGCGCTTTGGTGGGTTGCGAAGCGGGCTATCTGAACGCCAGCCGCATCAAGGGCAGTCATGCCGCCATCAAGACCGGCATGTTGGCCGCAGAAGCCGCCTTTGACGCCATCAGCGCGGGCCGCTCGCACGACGAGCTGAGCGCCTACCCCGAGGCGTTCGAGGCCAGTTGGCTCTATGACGAGTTGAACAAGGCGCGCAACTTCAAGCAGTGGTTCAAGAAGGGGCGCAGCGTCGGCACTTTCATGACCGGTATCGAACAGCTTGTTTTGCGCGGGCGCATGCCCTGGACGATTCACCGAGAAGCGCCAGACCACGCACGGCTCAAGCCGGCGTCCGAGTGCCAGCGCATCGACTACCCCAAGCCCGATGGCCGCCTGACCTTCGACAAACTCTCCAGCGTGTTCATCAGCAACACCAACCACGAAGAAAACCAGCCCGCGCACCTCACGCTCAAAGACGCCTCGGTTCCGGTGGCTCTGAACTTGGCGCGCTACGCCGGGCCTGAAGCGCGCTACTGCCCGGCTGGCGTGTACGAATATGTGAAAGCAGAAGACGGCGCAGACCGCTTGCAAATCAACGCGCAAAACTGCGTGCATTGCAAAACCTGCGACATCAAAGACCCCACGCAAAACATCGTTTGGGTGACGCCAGAAGGCGGCGGCGGGCCCAACTACGCGGGCATGTGAGGCCCAGGGGTTCTCAAGTTCCGCCGAGGCCGCTGAGACGGCAGCTGAGGCGGCAGCTCAGGCGGCACCTGCGGCTACACTGCCGCGGTCAGGAGAGCAACCAACACCGTCGGGTCTTGAACTGTTGTTCAGGCCACTGCGGTGAGCGGTTCGCCGAAGGCGCAAGGGGCAACCCCAAAACGCTCAGGCACCAGGACTGACCAACGTCCGCAAGGACGATCCCTGCTGGAGAGAGGTTGACGGCTACACAAGCCGCCAGCCCACCGAAGGAGCAAGCCGCAGCAGCGCCCCGCCACGGGGTGGGCCCGGTGAATCTCTCAGGTAAAGCGGACATCAGGGGCAGCCCCGAGGCCAAGGCTTCGGAACATTTGCCCTTGGAGCTTTCATGGCCGCATCAGCTTCCGCTGCACCAGCTTCCCCCGCTGCCCCCACCGATTTGCTGCGCACGCCGCTGCACGCCCTGCACCTAGAACTCGGCGCGCGCATGGTGCCTTTTGCGGGCTATCACATGCCGGTGCAGTACCCCGCTGGCCTGATGGCCGAGCACCTGCACACACGCCAAGCAGCGGGCCTGTTCGATGTGTCGCACATGGGGCAAATTCGGCTGGTCGGCGAGCAAGCGGCAGCCGCTTTGGAGCGCCTCATTCCCATGGACGTGCTGGGGCTGGGCTTGCACAAGCAGCGCTACGGCCTGCTGCTGACCGAGCAAGGCACCGTCATCGACGACCTCATGTTCGTCAACCGAGGCTCAGACCTCTACCTCATCGTCAATGGCGCTTGCAAGCACGGCGATCTGGCGCACCTGCAAGCAGGCTTGGGCGCGGCCTGCAGCGTGGTGCCCGATTTCGACCGCGCCTTGCTGGCCTTGCAAGGCCCCAGCGCTGTCACTGCCTTGCAACGCCTGCTGCCCGGCGTGCAAAACCTGGTGTTCATGACCGGCATGGCCGCAACTTGGCGAGGCGCCGGGCAAGGCGCCAGCCTCTACATCACCCGCAGCGGCTACACCGGGGAAGACGGTTTCGAGATCTCGGTGCCCGCCGATGCAGCCGATGCTTTTGCCCGCGCCCTGCTGGCCCAGCCCGAGGTCAAGCCCATTGGCCTGGGCGCGCGCAACTCGCTGCGCTTGGAAGCGGGCTTGTGTCTCTACGGCCAAGACATCGACACCAGCACCACGCCGGTAGAAGCTGGTCTGAACTGGGCCATTCAAAAGATCCGCCGCAGCGGCGGTGCGCGTGCTGGGGGCTTCCCCGGCGCAGAGCGCGTGTTGGCGCAGCTCGACGGGCGCATGCCGCTTGCGCGCCAGCGCGTGGGCTTGATGGCCTTGGAGCGCGTGCCGGTGCGTGAACACGTCGCCCTGCATGGCCTGGCCGACAGCGGCGCGCCCTCTTTAGATCCCACGGGCGAAGTGACCAGTGGGCTGCTGGCACCCAGCGTCGACCGCCCCATCGCCATGGGCTATGTGCGCCCAGAACACGCGGCTGTCGGCACGCGGCTTGCAGCCCTGGTGCGCGGCAAACCCGTGCCCATGGAAGTGGTGGCCATGCCTTTTGTGGCACCGCGCTATTTCCGCGGTTGAACGTTCTGCAGTTCAACGCTTCTTTCAACTTCACCCCCACACACCCCTCCCCCACCCAGCCCTTGGAGCAAGCCATGATCAAGTACACCGAAGACCACGAATGGATCCGCGTCGAAGGCGACATCGCCACGGTCGGCATCACCCACCACGCGCAAGACGCCCTGGGCGACGTGGTGTTTGTGGACCTGCCCGAAGTGGGCCGCACGCTGGCACAAAAAGAAGTGGCCGGCGTGGTCGAGTCGGTGAAGGCCGCAGCCGATGTCTACATGCCGGTCAGTGGCAGTGTGGAAGAAGTCAACGAAGCCCTGCGCGCAGACCCGGCCCTGGCCAACACCGACCCGCTGAACGCCGGTTGGTTTTTCAAAGTGAAGTTGTCGGCTCCGGCCGAGCTGGATGCGCTGCTTGACGAGACGGCTTACAAGAGCTTTTCTGAGAACGCGTGAAGCGCGGCCTGCCCTTCCCCTCCAACTCGCTTGAGCCTTTTTTCGCGCGTCCACCGCGCTGATACAGCCATTTGGGAGCACACACCATGCTGATGTCGTCCGTCAAATCTTTGGGTGAACTGGAAAACGCTTCCGAGTTCATCGCCCGCCACATTGGCATTTCCGAGGCGGACGAGGCACACATGCTGCGCGTGATGGCCGAGGCCGCGCCGAACGCTGCAACCCAAGCAACCGGCGAACGGCCCCCCATGACGCGGCGCGCCTTGGTGGAAGCCATCGTGCCCAAGAGCATCGCCAGACACAGCGCCATGCAACTGCCGCCGCCTGTCACCGAAGCGCAAGCGCTGGCCGAGCTCAAAGCCATGGCACAGCGCAACCGCGTGCTGAAAAGCTTCATCGGCCAGGGCTACCACGGCACGCACACGCCGGGCGTGATCTTGCGCAACATCCTGGAGAACCCGGCTTGGTACACCGCCTACACGCCCTACCAAGCAGAAATCTCTCAAGGCCGCATGGAAGCGCTGGTGAACTTTCAGACCATGGTCTGCGACCTCACCGGCATGCCCATTGCCAACGCCTCCATGCTCGACGAGGCCACCGCCGCAGCAGAAGCCATGACGCTGGCGCGCCGCTCGGTCAAGGCCAAAGGCCAAGTCTTCGTCGTGGCGGGTGACGCGCACCCGCAAACCATCGAAGTCATCCAGACCCGCGCCGAGCCGCTGGGCATCGAGGTGAAGGTGGCCAACAGCGAAGCCGAGTGGTACGAGCTGATCGCACGAGACGACTACTTCGCGGTGCTGGAGCAATACCCGTCCACCACGGGCCGCTTGGGCGAAGAAGGCGAAGACGTGAAAACCGTGCACGCCAAGGGCGCGGCCTACATCGTGGCTGCAGACTTGTTGGCGCTGTGCCTGCTGGTGCCGCCCGGCGAATGGGGCTTGGGCGACCCGGCAGGGCGCGCCGACATCGTGGTGGGCTCCACGCAGCGCTTTGGCATGCCCATGGGTGCGGGCGGCCCGCACGCCGCTTACCTGGCTTGCAAAGACGAGTTCAAGCGCTCGCTGCCCGGCCGCTTGGTGGGCGTGAGCGTGGACGCGCACGGCCAACCGGCTTACCGTCTGGCGCTGCAAACGCGCGAGCAGCACATTCGCCGCGAGAAAGCCACCTCCAACATCTGCACCGCGCAGGTGCTGCCTGCGGTGGTGGCCAGCATGTACGCCGTCTACCACGGCCCGCAGGGCTTGAAGCGCATCGCCCAACGCGTGGCCAGCCTCACCGCCATGTTGCACACCGGCTTGGTGGAAATGGGCTACTCACTCCTGCACGACAGCGCCTTTGACACGGTGTGCATCCACGCACCAGAGCAGGCCCCGGCCCTGTTGCAAAGCGCGCTGCAAGCCGGCATGAACCTGCGCCTGATGTGGGGCGAGTACCTGTGCATCACGCTGGACGAAACCACCACACGAGACGACGTGGCGGCGCTGTGGCGCGCTCTGGCCCCGGCTGGCCATGCGGTGCCCGATGTGGCGCGCTTCGACAAAGGCATCGAGCCGCTCATCCCGGCCGAGTTGCGCCGCACCAGCGCTTACCTCACGCACCCGGTGTTCAACAGCCACCACTCCGAGACCTCGATGCTGCGCTACATCCGGCACCTGAGCGACAAAGACCTGGCGCTGGACCGCAGCATGATTCCGCTGGGCTCTTGCACCATGAAGCTCAACGCCACGAGCGAGATGATCCCCATCACCTGGCCAGAATTTGCGCAGGTGCACCCGTTCGCGCCGCCAGACCAATTGGCCGGCTACGCCGAGCTCGACGCGCAGTTGCGCCAATGGCTGTGCCAGGCCACGGGCTACGCCGGCATCAGCCTGCAGCCCAACGCGGGCAGCCAAGGTGAATACGCCGGCTTGCTGGTGATCCGCGCTTGGCAGGCATCACGCGGCCAAGGCCACCGCGACATTTGCCTGATTCCGGCCTCAGCCCACGGCACCAACCCGGCCAGTGCGCAAATGGTGGGCATGACCGTGGTGGTAACGGCCTGCGACGCGCAAGGCAACGTGGACATGGACGACCTGCGCGCCAAGTGCGAGCAGCACAGCAGCCGACTGGCCGCGGTGATGATCACCTACCCCAGCACGCACGGCGTGTTCGAGGTGCGCGTCAAGGAACTCTGTGAGTTGGTGCACCAGCACGGCGGGCGCGTGTATGTCGACGGCGCCAACATGAACGCGCTGGTGGGCGTGGCAGCACCCGGCGAATTTGGCGGCGACGTGAGCCACCTGAACCTGCACAAAACCTTCTGCATTCCCCACGGCGGCGGCGGCCCGGGCGTCGGGCCGGTGTGCGTGGTGGAAGACCTGGTGCCCTTCCTGCCAGGCCACGCCACAGGCGGCATGGCAGGCCCCGGCTTGACCACGGCAGATGCAGCCAAAGCAGAACGCGTGGCCCATGTCGGCGCGGTGTCAGCCGCCCCGCTGGGCAACGCCGCCGTGCTGCCCATCAGCTGGATGTACTGCCGCATGATGGGCGCAGAAGGCCTGAAGCAGGCCACCGAGGTGTCCATCCTGAGCGCCAACTACATCAGCGCCCGGCTGCGCGGCCACTTCCCCACGCTCTACGCCAGCGAGCAGGGCCATGTGGCGCACGAGTGCATCTTGGACCTGCGGCCTCTGAAAGAGACCACCGGCATCACCGCAGAAGACGTGGCCAAGCGCCTCATGGACTACGGCTTTCACGCGCCCACGCTCAGCTTCCCCGTGCCGGGCACGTTGATGGTGGAACCCACCGAGAGCGAAAGCCTGGCCGAGCTGGACCGCTTTTGCGACGCCATGATCGCGGTGCGCCAAGAAATCAGCCTGGTCGAGCAAGGCTTCTGGCCGCAAGACGACAACCCACTCAAGCACGCGCCGCACACCGCGCACAGCCTGATGGCCGCCGACTGGCCCCACCCCTACAGCCGAGAACAAGCCGCCTACCCCGTGGTCAACCTGAAACGCCAAAAGTACTGGCCCACGGTCGGCCGGGTGGACAACGTCCATGGCGACAGAAACCTGTTTTGCAGTTGTGTGCCGGTGGAGGCTTATCGCTGAGGGTGGCAACCGATGACGCGGCTATATACACTCGCCGTATACGTTTGAAGCGGAGGAGCTGCCATGTCCATCGGAACTGTTTTCATCAACAACCGCACCCAGGCAGTTCGTCTGCCACTGGATGTGCGCCTGCCGGACGGCGTGCACAAGGTCGAGGTCCGCGTCAGGGGCAACGAGCGCATCCTCGCGCCGGTGGGGCAGACCTGGGACAGCTTCTTCCAAAACGGCCCGGCCGCAAGCGAAGACTTCATGCCCCAGCGGCCACCACAGCACCAGGCCGACCGGGAAAGCCTTTGATGTTGCGTTACCTGCTGGACACCAACATCGTCATCTACGTGCTGAAGCGGCGCCCTCCTGAAGTGCTTGGGGTCTTCAACACCAACGCCAGTCGCATGGCCATGTCGGCCATCACGCTGGCCGAACTCATGCACGGGGCCGAGAAGAGTGCCCGTGTCAGCCAGAACCTCGAAGTCATTGAAGACTTCTGCAGCCGCCTTGAGGTGCTGCCCTACACGCCCAAGGCCGCGCAGCACTACGGCTCGATCCGCGCCAGCCTAGAGAAACTGGGGCAACCCATCGGCGTGAACGATCTCCACATCGCAGCGCACGCACGCAGCGAGGGCTTGGTCTTGGTGACCAACAACTTGTCGGAATTCGACCGGGTGCCAGCGCTTGAGTTGGAAATCTGGGTGGGCACTGCGGGCTGAGTAGACGAGACGCGGGCCGAGCATGCAGAAGCCGCGCCGCACGCTAACGCCACCCCGAGTTTTGGCTACCGTGCCCGCCCCATGCACGCGGCCAGCCACCCATCACCGAAAGCACAAGCCGCCATCACCACCGAAGTGACGCTGGACAACAAAGACGTCGGTTTTGTCTAAGCAGGGCAAGAAGCGGAGATCAAGCTGGAGACCTTCACCTACACCCGCTACGGCGCCGTCAAAGCCTAGGTCAAGCGCGTGACTGCAGATGCGGTCAACGACGGACAAAGGGGAGCCATCTTCCCCGCCACCCTGGTGCTGGCTGCAACCGTCATCGACGTGGACTGCAAGCCCGTGAAGCTGTCACCCGGCATGAGCCTGACCGCAGAGATCAAAACGGATAAACGGCGCGTGATTGAGTACTTGCTGAGCCCGGTGCAGAGGGCGGCGAATGAGAGTTTGAAGGAACGGTGATGAACCCAAAGAGCAACCCCATGAATAACGCCAAGACCCACCCCATGACGGACCCCATGAGTAAGCCAACGATGACATCAGCCACCGCTGAGCCAGCGGTCATCCCTATGCGCGGCGTACAGCCTGCGACGGCTGACCACAGGGCCAGCACAAAGCCTCAACCACCTGGCTGGTGGCGATGGGGTCGCTGGCGGGTGTTTTCTGGGGTGCTGCTGGGTGTGGCCCTGAGCGCCTGTGCTGCACCCGCACCGACCGAGGTCAACGGCAGCCCCCGCCCGGAGAACATGAATCGGGGCGACCTCACCGAATACGTGGCCAAGGCACGCGCGCTGTTTGCTGAGCGGTGCCAAAAGGCCGGTGTGCGCATCACTCGAACGGTGTCCGGGGAGCGGGGGGTGTTTGTGATGAAGCTGAGGCCAAGTCATAGCTTTGACGACCAGTACGTCCTAGCTGACCAGTACGGCTTTGACTACAACCGAGATGCCTACCTAGAGTCCTTCATCAAGGGCGCAAACGATGAATACCTAAGGCTTCAGCCCCACCTCAAGTTCCCCGCGGGCTTCGACTTCGTAGACGCCACCAACCCAAAGGATGGCCTGCGCTACCGCTACACGGCCAAGACAGAAGTGATTGGCCGAAAGGACACCACAGCCGAGAACGTCAAACGTGCACTGGCTGTCAACCCTAACTACGACCTCAACCGATACGGATTCGTGCTTCGCGGCGCACCGACCCAAGAGCCTGCCCCGCGCTACGGGGTGACCTTCGATGACATCTCCACCAAAGAAGACCGGGATTACTGGATTGCAGGCAGTTCACTGAGGGTGGTGGACCTGCAGACCAATGAGGTCATAGCCGAGCGCATCGGCTACATGCAAGACCCGAGGTTGGGGGCCAAAGGTCGCGGACGGTCGCCTTGGATATTCGCCGCCGCTAACTCCTGTCCCAGCCTTGTTGATTCCGCCAACCAAACAGGCCAGACCCTCCGCTTTGTGCGGCAAGTACTCATCGCGAACTGAAAGCTAATCATGTCACTACAACCGTCAACATCAGATCTCTTGAAGTACGCCCGAGTCCAAATGGCCGCAGAGGCCATGCTCAATACCGGCGTATGGGCAGATGGAACTGAGCGCAATCAGGCATACGTTGGTAACGCTTTGCGCACTGCGCTGGAAAAAGGCAACGGCCACTCCTCGAAGTTCACCACCACTGACGCAGCCGCCTTCGTCGAAGATGGCTGGATCGTCAAAGAACAGATCGAGACCGATACCGGCTTCAGCGGCACGCTGCTCTTCAACACCAAGACTGACGAATACGTCGTGAGTTTTCGGTCGACGGAGTTCATCGACGACCACGTCCGCGACAACGTCTGCACCAACACACTGGAGATTTTCCAAGCGGGCTTTGCATTCGGGCAGTTGCGCGACATGGAAGCATGGATGGAGAAGCTGAGCATTCAGAATTTGCTGCCTCCAAGTGCTCAGTTCACCGTCACCGGCTACAGCCTGGGCGGCCATCTGGCAAGCGCCTACAACCAGATGCACGGCCCCGGCTCCGCGATGCCAACCGCCGGACTCAAACAGGTGATCACCTTCAACGGCGCAGGCGTGGGGCGCATCAGTGACCAAGCCGACTTGAATGGCATGACGCTGAATGACGTGATCGACGAGTTCAGCATTCAGGCCAGCAGCGACTACGTATGGGCGGCCCCTTGGGCCGAGCCAGGGTCAACCTTTTTTGATCTGGAACTGCGTGTGGTGGCGACGGAGTTGGTCACCGGTGAATCAGCTCACTGAACTGAGCCGATCGATTCCGGGCTCGTATCGGCTCTAATCAGCTATATTTGGCTCATATTTTGAGCCAATCTATGCTCCGAAACACCAATAACAACACCGACCCCTTGCTCTCCGCTCTGGCCCAGCGCCAAAGCGCGGGGCAGGAATGGGCGTCTTCCACAGAGCTTGCAGCCAGCACCGGCCTCAGCTTGGCAACGGTCAAGCGGGGCTTGGCCCGTCTGGTGCAGGCGGGCAGTCTGGAGGTTTCGGGCTCGGCGCGGGCCACGCGCTACCGCTTGCTGGGCGGGGCAAGGCCTGCTGCATGGAACGACTTACAGCCCCGAGCCTTGCGGGTGAGCGAACCAGACCGCGGAGGCCCAGGCTGGCAAGCGCCAAGCCAGGCGCTGCGTACGCGCTTGAGCATGCCCTTGGCGGCCAGGGCACCCGTGGGCTACCGGCGGGAATTTGTGGACGCCTACCAGCCCAACGAGTCTTTTCTGTTGCCGCCGACACTGGCGCAGGAGCTGGCCGAGCTGGGCCGCCTGCACGAGCAGTTGCCGGCGGGCACTTACATCCGCAAAGTGTTTGAGCAGTTGCTCATCGACTTGTCTTGGTCTTCATCGCACCTCGAAGGCAACCGCTACACGCTGCTGGACACGGCTGAGCTGTTCAAAAGCGGCGCGCCCGCCACCGACCGCGACTCGGTGATGCTGCTCAACCACAAGGCCGCCATCGAATTTCTGGTGGACGCGGTGCCCACGCTGGGGCTGCGCACAGGCCTGGTGCGCAACCTCCACGCCGTGCTGATGCAAGACCTGCTGGCAGAGGCGACGGCTTTGGGGGCCATTCGAGAAAAAGTGGTCAACATCAGCGGCACCACGTATGTCCCCACGCAAGTTCCAGCGGTGCTGCTGGAGATGTTTGACCGCGTCGTGGCCAAAGCCCAGCACATCAACAACCCGGTCGAGGCAGCTTTTTTTCTGTGGGTCAATTTGGCTTACTTGCAGCCCTTTGAAGACGGCAACAAGCGCGTCAGTCGGCTGGCGGCCAATATCCCGCTGATGCTGCACAACCATTCACCGCTGTCATTCTTGGACGTTGACCGCAGCGATTACGCCCTGGCCATGATGGGCGTTTATGAATCGTGCGATGTCTCCATGGCAGTGGACCTGTTCGACTGGACTTACCGGCGCTCGCACACCAAATACCAAGTGGTGCTTGAGGCCGTGGGCGCGCCAGACCCCTTTCGCATTCAACACCGGGAGTCGCTGCAACTCGCCGTACAGAGCGTCGTGCGCGGCCGACAAACGGCAGCACAAGCCGTGGCCAGGCTGAATTTGCCGCCGGGTGCTGTTGCCCAGTTCACGCAGATGCTGGCGCAAGAGTTGGCCAGCCTGCAGGCCCACAACTGCTCACGCTTTCGGCTGAGCATGGGCGAGGCGCAAGCTTGGGTGGATTCAGGGCGGCCTGGGGTTTAAGCCAGCGCAAAAGCATCCATCGCCAGCACGCCGTACATCACCTCGCGGCTGAGGTATTGGGTGCTGTGCTGCTCTGAGGCTGCACCGAGCGCGAAGAACAGGGGCAGGAAGTGGTCGTCGCTGGGGTGGGCGCGCAGGGCTTGGGGGGCTTGGGCTGCGTAGTCCAACAGGGCGGCGTGGTCGTGGCTGGTGAGTGCTTGCTCTACCCAGCGGGCGAAGGCTTCGACGTAGGGCTGCACCGGCGCATCGATAGGCGGGCGGCTGCTGAAGAACTCGCCCAGGTTGTGCGTGAGGCTGCCGCTGCCCATGACCAAGACGCCCTCGGCGCGCAGCCCGCGCACGGCGCGGCCCATGGCGAACACCTGCGCCGGGCCTGCACCCAAAGGCAGCGCCACCTGCACCACGGGAATGGATGCATCGGGCCACAGGTGCATGAGCGGCACCCAGGTGCCGTGGTCGAAGGGACGCTCGGCGTCTGCTTGTGCGGCAACGCCTGCTGCCTGTAACAGGCCGAGTACGCGTTCGGCCAACGCGGGCTCGCCGGGTGCTGGGTATTGCAGGCGGTAGAGCGGCGCAGGAAAGCCGCCGAAGTCGTGCCAGGTGGATGGGCGGGGGTTGGTCATGACCGCTGGGTTGCGGCTGATCCAGTGCGGGCTCATCACCAACACGGCGCGCGGCTTGGCGGCCAGGGACTGTGCCCACTGCCGCAAGGCAGGGCCGGAGCTGCCGGCGTCGATGGCAAACATCGGTGAGCCGTGCGAGACGAACAGCGCGGGCAGGTCAAAGTGGGCTTCAGGCTTTGTCTTGTTCACTCCACCCGTTCGACGGCCGTGGGCTTGAAGCCCAGATCAGCCGCCTTGCCTTTGCGGCCACGCGCTGCGCGGGCGTTGTTGAGCGAGCGGATCTCCAGCGTTTCGTCGCGCGCTTTGCCGCCACGCCCTATGCCAGAAATGCGCACGCTGCGGGTGTAGGCGGCAGCACCTGCCAGGGTGTCTTTGGGTTCCAGATCGATCAGCATCAGGCCGCGCCCACCGTTGGGCTGGGCTTTCAGCTCGCTGATCTCGAAGCTGAGGATGCGCCCGAGCGTCGAGGCCACGGCCACATGGGTGGCCGGCGCGTGCCAACCCACCGAGGGCTCACCGCCAGGGTGCGGCACGTTGGCGGGCGATGGCTGGCACAGCGTTTCGCCCTCGCCCAAGTTGACGAAGGCTTTGCCGCCCTTTTGGCGCGCGGTCATGTCGCCAACGCTGGCCAAGAACCCATAGCCGCCGCTGCCAGAGAGCAGCAACCAGGCGCTGGGCGAGCCGGCAAAGTAGTGCAGCAGTTGCGTGCCCGATTCGAGGTCGATGAAGCTCGTCACCGGCTGGCCGTCGCCCCGCGCACCGGGCAGCGCCAACACCGGCACCGAGTACACGCGCCCGTTGCTGCCAAAGGCCAGCAGGGTGTCCACCGTGCGGCACTCGAAGGTGCGGTACAGGCCGTCGCCGGCTTTGAAGGCAAAGCCTGCCGGGTCATGCCCGTGGCCTTGGCGCGCGCGCACCCAGCCTTTGGCAGACACCACCACCGTCACCGGCTCGTCGGCCACGCGCACTTCGGCCACGGCCCTCTTCTCGGCTTGAATGAGCGTGCGGCGTTCATCAGCAAACTGGCGCGCATCGGCCTCGATCTCGCGCACCATCAGGCGCTTCAGCGCGGCCTCACTGCCCAAAATGTCTTGCAGCTTGGCTTGCTCTTCGCGCAGCTTGGCCAGCTCCTGCTCGATGCGTATGGCTTCCAGGCGGGCCAGTTGCCGCAGGCGAATTTCCAGAATGTCTTCGGCTTGCCGGTCTGACAGGCGAAACCGCTCCATCAGAGCGGGCTTGGGCTCGTCTGACTGGCGAATGAGCGCAATCACCTCGTCGATGTTCAGCAACACCAGTTGCCGACCTTCGAGGATGTGGATGCGGTCCAGCACCTTGTCCAGCCGGTGGCGCGACCTGCGCTGCACCGTTTGCTGGCGAAAGTCGATCCACTCGGTCAGCAGTTGCCGCAGGGTCTTTTGCGTGGGCCGCCCGTCCAAGCCAATGGCGGTGAGGTTGATGGGCGCGGAGGACTCCAGGCTGGTGTGCGCCAAGAGCGTGGTGATCAGCTCGGCCTGCTCGATGCGGCTGGTCTTGGGCTCGAACACCAGGCGCACCGGCGCGTCTTTGGAAGATTCATCGCGCACCGCGTCCAGCACGGCCAGCACGGTTTGCTTGAGCTGCGCCTGCTCCGCGCTGATGGCTTTTTTGCCGGCGCGCACCTTGGGGTTGGTGAGCTCTTCAATTTCTTCCAACACGCGCTGCGTGCTGACGCCAGGCGGCAACTCGTTCACCACCAATTGCCACTGGCCACGCGCCATCTCTTCAATCTTCCAGCGCGCCCGCACTTTCAGGCTGCCGCGTCCGCTGCGGTAGGCATCGGCAATGTCGGCTGAGCTGCTGATGATTTGCCCGCCACCGGGGTAGTCCGGCCCGGGCAGCAGGGCCAGCAATTCCTCGTCGGTGAGCTTCGGTGTTTTGATGAGCGCCACGCAGGCATCGGCCACTTCGCGCAGGTTGTGGCTGGGAATTTCTGTGGCCAGGCCGACCGCGATGCCACTGGCGCCGTTGAGCAGGTTGAAGGGCAGGCGCGCTGGCAACTGGCGCGGCTCTTCGGTGGAGCCGTCGTAGTTGGGCACGAAGTCCACCGTGCCTTCGTCGATTTCATCGAGCAGCAAGCTGGTGATGCGCGACAGCCGTGCCTCGGTGTAGCGCATGGCGGCAGCACCATCGCCGTCGCGGCTGCCAAAGTTGCCTTGGCCGTCGATCAGCGGGTAGCGCTGGGAAAAGTCTTGCGCCATGCGCACCAGCGCGTCGTAAGCGGCTTGGTCGCCGTGCGGGTGGAAGCGGCCCAGCACGTCGCCCACCACGCGGGCCGACTTCACCGGCCGCGCCGCCGTGGCGTTGTTGGGGCCAGAAAACCCCAGGCCCATGCGCGACATGCTGTAGAGGATGCGCCGCTGCACCGGCTTGCAGCCGTCGCACACATCGGGCAGGGCGCGGCCCTTCACCACCGACAGCGCGTATTCCAAATAGGCTTGCTCGGCGTAGCGGGCAAGTTGCAGGGTGTCGCCAGCGTCGGGAGCGGCCACGTCGGGTTCGGCAGGCAAGGTCATGTCAGCTGTGGGTTCAGTCGCGCTCGATGCGGAAGGCAACGGGGGGCAAGTTGCCACGCCCGGGGATTTGGCCCGGTGCAAGGCCTGGGGCCCGCCGCTGGCGGGCAGCCGCTTGCACCGATTCCGGCGGCAGCAGCAGGGCGTACAACTGCTGCACCGTGCGCACGTAGTTTTGAGTTTCTCTATACGGCGGCACTTGGCGGCCAGCGCGCTGCACCGCGCCTTCGCCCGCGTTGTAGGCGGCCAGCGCCAGCGTCAGGTCGCCTTGGTAGCGGTCGAGCAGGTGGCGCAGGTAGCGGCTGCCTGCGCGCAGGTTGATGGCCGGGCGGCGCAGCAGTTCGGTCACTGGCTCGGAGCGGCTGCCTTTTACGCCAAAGCGCCGGGCGGTGTCGGGCATGAGCTGCATCAAACCGATGGCGCCTTTGGGTGAGACGGCGTCTGCGTCAAAGCCAGACTCGGTGGCAATCAGCGCTTGCAGCAGGTACTCGTCCAACTGGTATTGCTGCGCCATGTGCTTGAGTGTGGGACGCACGGCTTTGTAGTCGGGCGAGACCTCGAAGAAGGCGCGCAGGCGGTCGGCTCTGCGGGCCATGGCCGCTTCTGGCCCGTCTTCGCTGTTTTCACCGGCCAGCGGGTCTGAAGCAGCTGGGTCGCCCTTGAAAAACAACTCGTAGCGGGCATCGACTTGCTCACTGGCGAAATGCGCCACGCCGCGCTCGTCCACCCAGGCCCATACGTCGGCTTGCGCAGCACCCGCGCCAACCAAGCACAGGACTGCCAGCATCCAACGGGTGAACAGGACAGCTGGCCAGCGCATCAGATGTCTACCTCCACAGCATCACCCTTGAGCTCCATCAGCTCGCGGCGCGCGGCGGCTTCACCCTTGCCCATGAGTTGCGTGAAGCGCTGCTCGGTGGACAGTTGGCCGTCTGGCCCCAGGCGCACTTGCAGCAAGCGGCGCGTGTCGGGGTTGAGCGTGGTGTCCCACAACTGCTCGGCGTTCATCTCGCCCAGGCCTTTGAAGCGGCTGATTTGGCAGCGCTCGCGGGCCACGCCGTCTTTGGCGCACTTGTCCAGGATGGACTGCAACTCGCCTTCGTCGAGCGCATAGAACTTGGCAGCGGGCTTCTTTCCACGTGCTGGCACGTCCACCCGAAACAGCGGCGGGCGGGCCACGTAGACATGCCCGGCCTCGACCAACTGCGGAAAGTGCCTGAAAAACAGGGTGAGCAGCAGCACCTGGATGTGCGCGCCGTCGACATCGGCGTCACTCAAGATGCAGACCTTGCCGTAGCGCAAGCCGGCCAGCACGTCGTCATGGGCAGTGTCTGAGGCACCAGAAGCGCTTGGCGCAACAGCCGATTCACTCAGCACCGCACCACCCTCGCCTGCATCGTCCGCATCTGCTGCCTGGCCCACCGGACTTGCGGCGGGCTGGCTGCGCGGCGCGTGCGGGTCCACACCAATGGCCACTGCGATGTCGTGAATTTCGGTGTTGGCAAACAGCCGGTCGCGGTCTACCTCCCAGGTGTTGAGCACCTTGCCGCGCAGCGGCAGGATGGCTTGGCACTCTTTGTCGCGGCCCATCTTGGCGCTGCCACCTGCAGAGTCGCCCTCGACCAGAAACACCTCGTTGTGCGCCAGGTCGCGGCTTTCGCAATCGGTCAGCTTGCCCGGCAGCACCGCCACGCCAGAGCCTTTGCGCTTTTCGACCTTCTGCCCCGCCTTTTGCCGGGTTTGCGCGGCGCGAATGGCCAACTCCGCCAGCTTTTTGCCGTACTCCAAGTGCTGGTTCAGCCACAACTCCAGTGCTGGTTTGACGAAGCCCGACACCAGCCGAACCGCGTCACGCGAGTTCAGTTTTTCTTTGATTTGCCCTTGGAACTGCGGGTCGAGCACCTTGGCCGACAGCACGCAACTGGCACGCGCAAACACGTCTTCTGGCAAGAGCTTGACGCCTTTGGGCGCCAGCGCGTGCAGCTCGATGAAGCCCTTCACCGCCTGAAACAAGCCGTCGCGCAAGCCGGCTTCGTGCGTGCCGCCAGCGGTGGTGGGAATGAGGTTGACGTAGCTTTCGCGCACTGGCGCGCCGTCTTCCGTGAAAGCCACGCACCAAGTGGCGCCCTCCCCTTCTGCAAAGCTGTCGTTGCCGCCGCGCCCCACAAAGCCTTCGCCTTCAAACAACGGAATCACCGGCTCGCCGTTGAGCGTTTGTGAGAGGTAGTCGCGCAGACCACCTTTGTAAGCCCAAGTTTGTGACTCCCGGGTTTTTTCGTTGGCGAGCGTCACCGAGACGCCCGGCATCAAAACCGCTTTGCTGCGCAACAGGTGAACCAGCTCGGCCTGGGGCAGCGCGGTGGACTCGAAGTAGCGCGCCTCGGGCCAGGCACGCACCGTGGTGCCGGTTTTGCGGTCGCCGCTGGTCTGAGGGCGCAGGCTCAAGGGCTCGACCACATCGCCGTGCGAAAAAACAATGGTCGCCACCTGCCCTTCGCGGTGGGTAGACACCTCCAAGCGTTTGGACAAGGCGTTGGTGACGCTCACGCCCACGCCGTGCAAGCCGCCAGAAAAGCTGTAAGCGCCGCCGCTGCCTTTGTCGAACTTGCCGCCCGCGTGCAGCCGGGTGAAGACCAACTCCACCACCGGCGCGCCTTCTTGCGGGTGCAGACCAAAGGGAATGCCGCGCCCGTCGTCTTCCACACTGACCGAGCCGTCGGCGTGCTGCGTGACGCGGATCTTTTTGCCGTGCCCGGCCAAGGCCTCGTCGGCTGCGTTGTCGAGCACCTCTTGGATGATGTGGAGCGGGTTGTCGGTTCGGGTGTACATGCCCGGCCGCTGCTTGACAGGCTCCAGCCCCTTCAGAACACGGATGGAGCTTTCGCCATAGGAATCGGGGGTTGCCGCTGTCGTTGCCATGGCGGGCATTGTAGGCAGCTGAACCTTCGTAACTGTATGTAAACCCATATGTCGCCAGCTTGATGCGCCGCACAGGGGCGCAGTTGGCTACAGTCCGGCCATGAACCCAGCCACCAGCCCGGCCCTTGGCCCACGCCTCTCACTGACCCAAGTCTTGGTGTGCGGTGCCGTCATCGTCACGCTGTCCATGGGCATCCGCCACGGGTTTGGCCTGTGGTTGCAGCCCATCACGCAAGCGCAGGGCTGGACGCGCGAGACCTTTTCTTTGGCCTTGGCGGTGCAGAACCTGGTTTGGGGCTTCGCCGGCATCTTCGCGGGCATGCTGGCCGACCGCTTCGGCGCTTTCAAAGTGATCGTGGGCGGTGCTGTGCTGTATGCACTGGGGCTGTACGGCATGGCGTATGCGTCCACGCCGCTGAGCTTCGCGCTGACCGCTGGCGTGTTGATCGGCATGGCGCAAGCCGGCACCACCTACGCCGTGATTTACGGCGTGATCGGCCGCAACGTGCCAGCCGAGCGGCGCTCTTGGGCCATGGGCATTGCGGCGGCGGCCGGCTCTTTCGGGCAGTTTTTGATGGTTCCGGTGGAGGGCCAGCTCATCTTGAGTCTGGGCTGGCAAAGCGCGCTGGTGGCGCTGGCGGCAGCCGCCTTGTTGATGGCGCCCCTGGCTTGGGGCCTGCGCGAGCCCGCATTCGCAGGCGGCGGTGCGCCGCGGCGCGAGCAAACCATTCTTCAAGCGCTGCGCGAAGCCATGAAGTACCCCAGCTTCCAGTTGCTGATGGCGGGCTACTTCGTGTGTGGTTTTCAGGTGGTGTTCATAGGCGTGCACATGCCCAGCTACTTAAAGGACAAAGGCCTGTCACCCCAGGTCGCCAGCTATGCGCTGGCACTCATCGGCCTGTTCAACGTGTTTGGCACGTACATCGCGGGCACGCTGGGGCAACGCTTGGCCAAGCGGAAGATCTTGGCGTTCATTTACTTGGCGCGCGCCGTCGTCATCAGCGTGTTCTTGTTGGTGCCGCTGTCGCCCTGGAGCGTCTACGTGTTCGCCTCGGTCATGGGTTTGCTGTGGCTGTCGACCGTGCCGCCCACCAACGCCATCGTGGCGCAGATTTTTGGCGTCGCGCACCTGTCGATGCTGGGCGGCTTTGTGTTTTTCAGCCACCAGATCGGCTCCTTCATGGGCGTGTGGCTGGGCGGCTATCTGTATGACCGCACCGGCAACTACGACATCGTCTGGCAGATTTCTATCGGCTTGGGCGTGCTGGCCGCGCTGGTGAACTTGCCGGTGCGTGAAACCGCGATTGCCCGTCAACCCAGGGAGGCGGTGGCGTGACGTCGACGACCCTCCAGCCTGAACAGCGGGGTTGGGTTCGCCCGCTGTTGCATGCGCTCGTCTGGGCGGCTGCGGTCTTGGCTTTGTTGGGGGTTTTCATGCTCTACACCCAGCCCGAGTTCATGGTCGAGATGTCTCAGCAACTGTGGGCCTGCTTCTGAAGGTCCGGCAAAGGCCACTGGCTAGAATCAAAAACCATGTTCGGGCTCGGCCCGGGTGCCCCACTGGTCTTTGAAAGCCGCGACTTCATGACGAATTTCCGCCCCATCACCGGCAGCATCGTGGCGCTGGCGACCCCCATGCTCGATGACGGCGCTGTGGACTTCCCAGCACTGAAAAAACTCATCGACTGGCATGTGGCCGAGGGCACGGCCTGTGTGGGCGTGGTGGGTACCACGGGCGAGTCGCCCACCCTGAAGGTCGAAGAACATTGCGAGGTCATCCGTGTGGCGGTCGAGCACGCAGCAGGCCGCGTCCCCATCATGGCCGGGTGCGGCGCCAACTCCACCGCTGAGGCGATTGAGCTGGCCCGTTTTGCAAAAGAAGTCGGCGCCGACTGCCACCTGCAGGTCGTGCCCTACTACAACAAGCCGACCCAAGAAGGGCAATACCAGCACTTCAGAGCCATCGCTGAAGCCGTGGATCTGCCCTTGTTTTTGTACAACGTGCCCGGTCGTGCGGTTGCCGACTTGGCGCACGACACCGTCATTCGCTTGACCGAGGTACCGGGCATCGTGGGCATCAAAGACGCTACCGGCAACATCGAGCGCGGTCAGTGGCTGATCAAACAGGCGCCAGCGCACTTCTCGGTTTATTCCGGCGACGACGGTACCGCCGTGGCGCTGATGCTGTGCGGCGGCAAAGGCAACGTCAGCGTCACGGCCAACATTGCACCGCGCCTCATGAGCCAGTTGTGCGCCGCCGCCATTGCAGGCGACGCGGCCACCGCGATGCGTATCCAAATGCAGCTCTTGCCCGTGCACCGCCAACTCTTCCTGGAGTCCAATCCCATCCCGCTGAAGTGGGCGATGGCCCGCATGGGTCTGTGTGGGGCCACGCTGCGCGCGCCACTCACGGAACTGTCAGCGCCTTTGCGGCCCGGCCTCGAAGCAGCCCTTGAAAGCAGCGGGCTTACTTGAACTCTCGCGGACCCGATTCATCGATACACCCACCGACACCTAACCGTCGGGTAAGGACACCTCCTGTGAACCCATCCTCCAAATTGGCCGTATTGGCCGCATGCCTGGCTTTGTCCGCTTGCAGCGTGCTCGAAGGCGAGCGCATCGACTACAAAAGCTCGGGCAAGGTGCCCACTCTCGAGGTGCCGCCCGACCTCACCCAATTGACCCGCGACAACCGCTACGCTGTGCCTGGCGCATCGGTCACGGCCTCGGGCTTTCAGAGCAACAGCGCACCCTCTGCTGCGGTTCCCACAGCCGCCACTCAGGTGGCCGATGTCCGCATCGAGCGCGCAGGCAACCAGCGCTGGCTGGTCATCAACCGGCCAGCAGACCAACTGTGGGGGCCTATCCGCGACTTCTGGCAAGAAGGTGGCTTTTTGCTGACGTTGGACGCAGCCAACCTGGGGATCATGGAAACCGACTGGGCTGAGAACCGTGCCAAGTTGCCGCAAGACATCATCCGCTCAACGCTTGGCAAGTTGTTCGATTCGCTCTACTCCACGGGCGAGCGCGACCGCTTCCGCACCCGCTTGGAGCGCCGCCCAGACGGTGGCACCGAGGTCTTCATCAGCCATCGTGGCATGGTGGAGGTCTACAACAACGACCGCACACGCGAGCAAACGGTGTGGCAGCCCCGCGAACCCGACCCCGAGCTGGAAGCCGAGTTCCTGCGCCGCCTCATGGTCAAGCTGGGCGTGGGACAAGAACAATCACAAGCGTTAGTGGCGGCAGGCGCCGCAAAACCGATCGCGCGGGTGGCCACGGTCAACAACAGCCCGGTGGTTCAGCTCGACGAAGGTTTCGAGCGCGCCTGGCGGCGTGTTGGCCTGACGCTCGATAGAACCGGCTTCACGGTGGAAGACCGAGACCGCGCCCAAGGGATTTACTTTGTGCGCTATGTCGCGCCCAACCCCGACCGCGTCGAGGAACCGGGTTTCTTCTCGCGCCTGTTCAGCAAAGCGCCCGAGGCGGCTGGCCCCTTGAAATACCGCATCAGCGTGCGCAGCCAAGGCGAATCGACCACGGTGGCCGTGTTGAATGCGGCGGGTGCGCCAGAGGCATCGGCCAACGCGCAGCGCATCGTCAGCGTGATTGCGGCCGACCTGCGCTGAGCGGGTTGGCCCAGTCGTGCTGCAGTGGTGGAGCCTGGGCAGCGGCAGCACCGGCAATGCCACGCTGGTGAAAGCCGGCCCGTCCAGCCGGCCAACGTACGTCCTGATTGATTGCGGTTTGGGCCAGCGCGCACTGGAGCTTGCCTTGCTGGAAAAGGGCATCGAGCCGACCCAGTTGGACGCCATCTTCATCACCCATGAACACGCTGACCATGTAGGTAGCGCGGCTGGGTTCAGCACCCGGAACCGTGTGCCGGTTTGGGCCAGCCACGGCACCAGTGCAGCCGCGCAATTGCACGTTTTGGGTGACTTGCTGCACATCACCGGCGACGGAGAAGCGCTCGATTTCGGCGGCTTGGCGGTGCACCCTTTCACGGTGCCGCACGATGCGCGCGAACCCTTGCAGCTCAAGTGCACCGACGGCGAAGAATGGCTGGGCGTACTGACCGACCTGGGGCACATCACACCGCATGTCGTCGGGCAGCTGCGTGGCTGCGAAGCCCTGCTGCTGGAGGCCAACCACGATGCCGATCTGCTGCACTCTTGCCGCTACCCGCCGTTTCTGAAAGAACGAATCGCGGGCCCGTTGGGGCATTTGTCCAACGAGCAATCAGCCCTCGCCTTGGCCGAGCTGTTGCACCCGAAGCTGCGCCTGGTGGTTGCAGCGCATCTGAGCCAACAAAACAACCGGCCAGAACTCGTCCTGAAAGCCTTGGGCGACGTGCTGGACCAAGCGCGTCTGGCAGGTTCTGTTGGCAACGTCGAGTTATGTGTAGCCGAACCACGGCGGCCCGGGAAAGACCAGCCGTGAACGACAACCAAAGAAAAAGCCGCCCGAAGGCGGCTTTTTCGTCAGCGAAGCAGATTACTTCGAAGCGGGTGCAGTAGCTGCAGCTGCTGCTGCGGCGGCGCCAGCAGCCGGAGCCGATGCTGCATCAGCAGCTGGTGCTGGTGCAGGTGCTGGAGCTGGTGCAGCAACAGGAGCTGGTGCAGGTGCTGGCTCTTCCTTCTTGCCGCAAGCGGCGAGGGCGGCGGCTGCAACGACGGCAGCGATCACGAGGGACTTGTTCATGTGTGTTTCCAGAGGATGGTTTTTTGGATGAAGTGCAATTTGCCGATGCCTGCGCGGAGCGGGTGAGTGCCACGGTTCGGCAGCGGCTGGGCCTTCTCGGCGGTATGGCGCCTGACGGCTCCACTGTCGTTATCAACCCAGCCCGCGAGTATAAGTTGGCAACTTCCATCCGGACAAACCCTGCAGCGCAGCCAAGTCCCTGCAAGTGCCTCGGGCGCTGTGTTTGTCGCACCTTGGCAACAGGCGGCGCGGGCAAAGGCTAAAGCCCAAGGGTTGACGCGGGAAAGGCGGACGCCGAGGCGGCCACCACATCCTGCAAGGATTCCCGCAATTGAACACGACGCGAAGGGCTGTCGTGCAGGCTGAAAACGCTGTCTTCTGGGTCGATGCGGTGCAAAACCCAGCCAGGCGTCCACAACATGCTGGGAACGCCGCTGGTGTCGCGCGCTGGGCAGCGCCAGCACTCCACGACATGCGACCAGGTACGGCGCCAGGTGACAAAGCGTGCGTGCCTGCGAACGATTTCGTCGAAGTCGGCAGCGATGACGATGCAGCGCCGCCCCGAACGGGCCCAGTGTTGCAAGCTGTCATGAACAGCGCGCTCACCCAAGGGCCAATCCCAGAAATTCAGGTCGCACAAGATGATTTCCGACCAATCTTGCGCTTGGGCTTCGACCAGCACATCGCGCACTGCTTGCTGAAATCGGGTGCGCCCGCTGAAGCGGCCGCTCTGCAAACCTGGTGCTTGGTCAGCGTCCATGGACCCAACCCGCTTCTCGCCAGCCTTCGATGCAGGCGCGTGCCTGCTGGCTGGCTTTGCGTAACACCGCACCCGATATCTGCCGCTCATCGGCCAGTTGCCGCAGCACTTTCGCGTCTTTGCCGCCCAACCGAAAGCCTTCGCCGTTGATGTAGACGTGCCCCTCGTCGTAGAGCATGCGGGTGGCGCGGTCGAGCGCCACGCCGGCACCGGTGGCAGGGGTGGCGCTGAACCAGACTTCGGCACGCGGCTCGGTCAGGCGCTCTCCGAGCGCCAGCACCAGGGCTTGAGGGTCTTGCCGCAGACGCTCGATGGCATCGAGCGCAAACGCATGGAGCGCCTTCGGGATAAGCGCTGGCTCCGTCACGGCAGGCTGGCCAGGGTCGCGGTAGCGTGCTGAGCGGGGGGCTTGCGAGGCGACTGAATCGTCTTGGGCCATGTCGGCCACACGCTGCAGCAGATCGCGGGCGATCTCATCGCGCGCAGGGCTGCGAAAGCCGATGGAGCACGTCATGCAGGGCTCCAACGCCACGCCTTCGTGTGCCCAATGCGGCGGCAAATAAAGCATGTCGCCCGGCTCGAGCACAAATTCTTCTGTGGGCTCGAAACCGGCCAAGATCTTCAGCGGCAAACCTGGCACCAAAGACAAGTCTTTCTGTGCGCCGATGCGCCAGCGCCGCCTGCCGTGCGTTTGCAACAGAAACACGTCGTAGCTGTCCACATGCGGGCCTACGCCGCCACCGACGCTGGCAAAACTGATCATCAGGTCGTCGAGCCGGGCGTCCGGGACAAAGCGAAACGCCCGCAGCAAAGCATGGGCTACGTCCCACTGCGTATCCACGGCCTGCACCAAGAGGGTCCAGCCGGGTCGAGACTGCGGTGGCAAGCTGCGCGGGCCAAAAGGACCATGGCGCAAGCGCCACTCGGGGTTGCGGGCCTTGGGGCCGGGCCGGGCCTCGACCAAGCGCGAGGTGACCTCCTCGCGCGCAGCCAGTTGCAACAGCGATCGGGGCTGGTTCAAGCCTGAAACATCGGCAACCGCTTGTCGCACCAGCAGCGGTTTGCGCTGCCAATGGCGGCGCATGAACTGGGCCGGCGTGAGGCCGCCCAACAAAGGCAATCGGACGTTGGGCTGGATGGTCATGGGGCGTTGTGTCGCCAGTTGGTGACCCAGGCTTGGGCTGCGGCCCGCGGCGACAATGTGCACATGCAAATCAAATCACCGTGTGTTGTCGCGCTCACCTGGACGCTGAAGGATACCTTGGGCGAAGAGCTCGATGTGCTGGACGAACCCGTCGAATTTTTTCTGGGCGGTGACGACCTGTTAGCTGTCATAGAGGAGCATCTGATGGGCCACGAAGCAGGTGAGGAAGTTCATATTCACCTGGAGCCAGAGCAGGCTTTTGGTGACTACGACGAGTCGCTGGTGTTCTTGGAAGCCCGCAAGCTGTTCCCGCCCGAGCTGGAAGAAGGCATGACCATGGAAGGCTCAGCGCTGCCGCCGGGGTGCAGCCCTGACATGGCAGCCGACGCGCTGTTCACAGTCACCGAGATTTACCCTGAGCATGTGGTGCTGGACGGCAACCATCCGCTGGCTGGCATTGCGCTGAGGTTGTCAGCCCAAGTGGTGTCGGTGCGCGAGGCCACCGAAGAAGAGGTAGGCCGGGGCAGCACCGGGAGCGGCTTTTTCAGGGTGGTGCCGCAGTCGCCGGGAAGCGACCTTTTGCACTGAATCAGGGGCCGGCCACAGCGCAGTACACCTTAGCGCGTGCCGGTCGAACCGTAGCCGCCCTCGCCGCGCACGCTGGCCTCAAAGCCATCTACCAGCCGGAACTCGGCCTGCAATATCGGCACGATCACCAACTGCGCGATGCGCTCCATCGGCTCGATGGTGAAGGCCGTGGTGCTGCGGTTCCAGGCGCTCACCATCAACTGCCCTTGGTAATCGCTGTCGATCAGGCCCACCAGGTTACCCAGCACGATGCCGTGCTTGTGGCCCAAGCCAGAGCGCGGCAGGATGAGCGCGGCCACACCGGGGTCTGCCAAATGAATGGCCAAGCCGGTGGGCACCAGTTGCCAAGCGTTGGGGGCCAGGGTTAGTGGCTCATCCAGGCAAGCGCGCAAGTCCAGGCCAGCACTGCCGGGCGTCGCGTAGGCCGGCAGCTGGTCGGCCATGCGCGCGTCCAGCACTTTCACATCGACCCTCATGCGTGCTCCCGAGTGATGCGCCGCGCAATCTCTGCGACCAACTGCCGCGCCAAGTCGATCTTGCGGCCTTGAGGCAAAGACAGCGTGCCGTGTTCGTCGACCAACAACAGCGCGTTGTCGTCGCGACCAAAGGTATCCGGCCCGATGTTGGCCGCCAAGAGCGGAACCGCTTTGCGCACCCGCTTGGCCTGGGCGTTGGCCAAGAGGTCTTGGCTTTCGGCCGCGAAACCCACGCAGTACAGCGCACCCGATTGCGATTGCGCCAGGGCAGCCACTGCCGCGAGGATGTCTGGGTTTTCCACGAAGCTGAGGCTGGGCGGTGCCGCGCCTTCCGCCTTTTTGATCTTCTGACCAGCCACTTGCGCAGGCCGCCAGTCGGCCACTGCAGCGCAGGCGATGAAGACGCCACGCTGCGGTAAGCCAGCCAGTACCGCATCGTGCATTTGCTGCGCCGACTGCACATCGATGCGACGCACGCCGCGTGGCGTGGGCAGATGCACAGGGCCTGCCACCAGCGTGACATCGGCACCCGCTTCAGCAGCAGCGCGGGCGATGGCAAAACCCATCTTGCCGCTGGACCGGTTGGTCAGGCCGCGCACCGGGTCGATGGGCTCGAACGTGGGGCCTGCGGTGACCAGCACCGATTGGCCCACGAGCCGCTTGGGTTGAAGCTGGGCCACCAGGTCATCGCGCAAATCGGCTGGCTCCAGCATGCGGCCATCGCCGGTCTCGCCACAGGCTTGCGGCCCGTTGCCCACGCCCAGCAAGACCGCGCCATCGGCTGCCACCTGTGCCAAGTTACGCTGGGTGGCCGGGTGCAGCCACATCTCGCGGTTCATGGCTGGGGCAATCAACAGCGGCACGCGGTCGCGCTGACGCGCCAGACACAACAGTGACAGCAGATCATCGGCGCGACCCTGGGCCAAACGCGCCAAGGTGTCTGCGCTGGCCGGAGCGATGAGGATCGCGTCGGCTTCTCGGCTCAAGTTGATGTGCGCCATGGCGTTGGGCTGCGCTGTGTCCCACAGGCTGGTCACCACAGGACGGCCGGAGAGTGCCTGCATGGTGAGCGGTGTGATGAAAGCCTGCGCGCCTTCGGTCATGACCACCTGAACGCTGGCGCCCTCTTTCACGAGCAGACGGCACAACTCTGCGGCCTTGTAACAGGCGATGCCCCCGCCCAGCGCAAGTAGGATGTGTCGGCCTTGAAGATCCATGCGTTTTCCGATCGGTTCATGGCTTGCAGGGCGATGGCTGCAAGGCGGGCGCAATGTATCAGACACCTATAATTTCGCTTTACCAACGCCCCGGGAATCTTCCCAAACTGACATGACCAAATTCGTCTTCGTCACCGGCGGTGTGGTGTCCTCCCTGGGCAAGGGAATCGCCTCAGCCTCCCTCGCAGCGATCCTGGAGTCGCGAGGCCTCAAGGTCACCCTGATCAAGCTCGACCCCTATATCAACGTCGATCCGGGCACGATGTCGCCCTTTCAGCATGGCGAAGTTTTTGTCACCGACGACGGCGCAGAAACCGACCTTGACTTAGGGCACTACGAACGCTTTATTAACACGCGCATGAAGCGCAGCAACAACTTCACCACCGGCAAAATTTACCAGTCGGTACTGGAGAAAGAACGCCGCGGCGACTACCTCGGAAAAACTGTTCAGGTCATTCCGCACGTCACCAACGAAATCCAGGCGTTCATCAGGCGCGGCGCTGGCCTAGACACCAGCCCCTCTGACGAGTCAGCGGCCAGCAAGCCAGACCCGGTCGATGTGGCCATCGTCGAAATTGGCGGCACGGTGGGCGACATTGAATCGCTGCCCTTCCTCGAGGCCGTGCGGCAAATGAGCCTGAAGCTCGGCCCCAACAACACCGCCTTCGTGCACCTCACCTACGTACCCTGGATCGCCGCCGCTGGCGAACTCAAAACCAAGCCCACGCAACACACCGCCCAAAAGCTGCGCGAGATCGGCATTCAGGCTGACGCGCTTTTGTGCCGCGCCGACCGGCCCATCCCGGAAGACGAGCGCGCCAAGATCTCGCTGTTCTCGAACGTGCCCGAATGGGGTGTCATTTCCATGTGGGACGTGGACACCATCTACAAAGTGCCGCGCATGCTGCACGAACAAGGCTTGGATGGCCTGATTTGCGACAAGCTGCGCCTGAACACGCCGCCGGCTAGCCTCAAGCGCTGGGACGCTTTGGTGTTCGAGACCGAGCACCCGCAGGCTGAGGTGTGTGTGGCCATGGTCGGCAAGTACGTCGATTTGTCCGACAGCTACAAATCGCTCGTCGAAGCCTTGCGGCACGCGGGTATGAAGAACCACGCGCGGGTTCGGATTGATTACCTCGATTCAGAGCAAATCACGCCGGGCAGCGTGGCGCAGTTGGCCAAGTACGACGCCATTCTGGTGCCCGGCGGCTTCGGCAAGCGCGGCATCGAAGGCAAGGTGTGCGCAGCCCGTTACGCCCGCGAGCAACGCATTCCTTACCTCGGCATTTGCTTAGGGATGCAAGTGGCCACCATCGAGTTCGCGCGGCATGTCGCGGGCTTGGCAGACGCCAACAGCACCGAGTTCGAGCCCGACACGCCGCATCCGGTCATCGCATTGATCACCGAATGGAAAGACGCCGACGGCACCATCAAAAAGCGCGATGAACATTCCGACCTCGGCGGCACCATGCGCCTGGGCTCGCAAGACTCCGACGTCCAGGCTGGCACGCTGGCGCACCGCATTTATGGTGACGTGGTGAGCGAGCGGCACCGCCACCGCTACGAGGCCAACGTGAACTACCTCGACACCTTGCGCAAAGCGGGGCTTGTCATTTCCGCACTCACG
The DNA here is from genome assembly GCA_027483665.1 of Comamonadaceae bacterium. GTDB lineage: Bacteria > Pseudomonadota > Gammaproteobacteria > Burkholderiales > Burkholderiaceae_C > JAIXUC01. The sequence continues at coordinate 48,571 of JAIXUC010000031.1, forward strand.
CAACGCGAGCAGCTCACCGAAATCATCGAGTTGCCGCCAAGCGTGCACCCCTGGTTTGTGGGCGTGCAGTTCCACCCGGAATTCAAGTCCACGCCTTGGGATGGCCACCCACTGTTCAATGCCTACATCCAAGCCGCACTCATGCACCAAGCGTCGGCCAAGAACCTGAAGGTGGTCGCATGAAGCTCTGCGGGTTCGACGTCGGTCTCGATCGGCCTTTCTTCCTCATCTCCGGGCCTTGTGTGGTCGAGTCTGAGCAGTTGCAAATGGACACGGCTGGCCACCTGCGCGACATCACCCGCGAGCTGGGCATTCCCTTCATCTTCAAAAGCAGTTACGACAAAGCCAACCGCTCCTCGGGCACCAGCTTTCGCGGCCCCGGCATGGAACGCGGCCTGGAAATCTTGGCCAAGGTCAAGCGCGAGTTGGGCGTACCCGTTCTGACCGATGTGCACGAAGAAAGCCAGATCGCGCAAGTGGCCGCAGTGGTGGACGTGTTGCAGACGCCGGCCTTTCTGTGCCGGCAGACCGATTTCATCCGCGCCGTGGCGCAAAGCGGCAAGCCAGCCAACATCAAGAAGGGCCAGTTCCTGGCACCGCACGACATGAAGAACGTGATCGACAAAGCCCGAGCCGCAGCGCGCGAAAAAGGCTTGCCCGATGACGTGTTCATGGCCTGCGAACGCGGTGCCAGCTTTGGCTACAACAACCTCGTGTCGGACATGCGCAGCTTGGCCATCATGCGCGAGACGGACGCGCCCGTGGTGTTCGACGCCACGCACTCGGTGCAACTGCCCGGCGGGCAAGGCACCAGCAGTGGCGGCCAGCGCGAGTTTGTTCCTGTGCTGTCGCGCGCAGCAGTCGCCGTGGGCGTCGCTGGGCTGTTCATGGAAACGCACCCAGACCCCGCCCACGCCCTGAGCGATGGCCCCAACGCCGTGCCTCTCAGGCACATGAAGGCGCTGCTCGAACAATTGCTGGCGCTCGACCGCGTGGTCAAGGCCCAGCCGCTGCTCGAGAACGACTTTTCCTGCTAGCGCGCATGAGTGCCTGCAAGCCTTCGACACCACGATCGTTGATCGCCATCACGATCGTCATTGCCATCCCGTCTGACACCTGCGTCCGACTTCACACCACCCAAAGAGGAACTGCATGAGCGCCATAGTGGACATCGTCGGCCGAGAAATCCTGGACAGCCGGGGCAACCCCACGGTGGAGTGCGACGTGCTGCTGGAGTCGGGCACCATGGGACGCGCTGCCGTGCCCTCTGGTGCCTCCACCGGCTCACGCGAGGCCATCGAGCTGCGTGACGGCGACAGCAGCCGCTACTTGGGTAAAGGCGTGCTCAACGCGGTGGAGCACATCAACACCGAAATGTCAGAAGCTGTGCTCGGGCTCGACGCTTCGGAGCAAGCCTTTCTGGACCGCACGCTGATCGACCTCGACGGCACCGACAACAAGTCGCGCCTGGGTGCCAACGCCATGCTGGCGGTGAGCATGGCCGTGGCGCGCGCAGCGGCTGAAGAGTCTGGCCTGCCGCTCTACCGCTACTTCGGCGGCATGGGCGGCATGCAAATGCCTGTCCCCATGATGAACGTGGTGAACGGCGGAGCACACGCCAACAACAACCTCGACCTGCAAGAGCTCATGATCATCCCCGTGGGCGCACCGAGCTTTCGCGAAGCGGTGCGCTACGGGGCTGAGGTGTTCCATGCGCTCAAGAAAATCCTGCACGACAAGGGCATGAGCGTGGCCGTGGGCGACGAAGGTGGCTTTGCGCCCAACGTGGCCAGCCACGAGGCGGCCATTCAACTCATCTTGGAAGCCATCGACCGCGCCGGCTACACCGCTGGCGAGCAGATCGCCCTTGGTCTGGACTGCGCAGCGAGCGAGTTCCACCGCGACGGCAAGTACCACTTGGCCGGTGAAGGCCTGGTGCTGGAGCCTGGCGAATGGATCGACATGCTGGCCACCTGGTGCGACAAGTACCCCATCATCAGCGTCGAAGACGGCATGGGTGAGAGTGATTGGGACGGCTGGAAGCAACTGACCGACCGACTCGGGCAGAAAGTGCAACTGGTGGGAGACGACTTGTTCGTGACCAACACGCGCATCTTGAAGGAGGGCATCGACAAGCGCATCGCCAACTCGATCCTCATCAAGATCAACCAGATCGGCACGCTCACAGAAACCTTCGCTGCCATCGAGATGGCCAAGCGCGCGGGCTACACCGCCGTCATCAGCCACCGATCGGGTGAAACCGAAGACACCACCATCGCAGACATCGCGGTGGGCACCAACGCAGGACAGATCAAAACCGGCTCGCTCTCGCGCAGCGACCGCACCGCCAAGTACAACCAGTTGCTGCGCATCGAAGAAGACTTGGGCGACGTGGCCAGCTACCCCGGTCGAAGCGCTTTCTACAACCTGCGCTGAAGCACGCAGCCCACGCCCCATCCGCACCGAGCCCAGCCACATGAACGCTCAACGTGCGGTCCCTGCCCTGCTGCTGGTCTTGTTGGCCATCATCCAGGCGCAGTTGTGGTTGGGCCGGGGCAACTTGGGCGAAGTGGCTGAACTCAACCGCAAGCTGCAAGCCCAGCAGGCAGCCAACCAACAGGCCCAAGCCGCCAACGAGCGTCTGGCGTCAGAAGTGCGCGATTTACAAGAAGGCCTGGACACCGTCGAAGAAAAGGCACGCCTGGAGTTGGGCATGGTGCGTCCCGACGAAGTGTTCGTGCAGATCGCCCGCTAAAGCCAAACAGGGCTTTCATGCGCAAGGCGGCGGTTCTGGGTGCGGCGTTCACAGGCAAATCCACGCTGGTGTCGCAGCTGGCCGACGCACTGCGGTCACACGGCAACACTGTCGACGTGGTGAGTTGTGTTCTGGATGGTGAAAGATCGGATGGTGCGCAGCACACCAAGCACGAAGCAGCGGCCTGCGTCGTCACAGGCGCTCAGTGGCTGCTGGCCGATGTTTCACTCCGCGATCAGGGCGCTCCAATGCGCCAACAACCCCTTGGCTGCCTGCCGCATTTCAACGCTGCAGACAGGCAGCAACTTTTGGGCTTTGACGCGTTGTTGCTGACCGGTCTCGACTTGAGGCACTTCGTACAGCCTGGCTCTGTGGGCGCCGATGCGGTCGTATCAACGGCCCCAAGCCGCACCTTGCAGGCCCGTCAAGACACTTGGCTGAGAGCTGCACTGGGCGCGGCCAATCTGCGTTTTCAGGTGGTCTACGGTCAGGGTGACTTGCGCTGGCAGCAGGCCCTTGCTGCCTTGGGCCGACCGCTGCCACAACACGTGGACGCCAGAGTCTCAGGCCAAGGCAAGTGGCTGTGCGAGCGCTGCAGCGACCCCGCGTGCGAGCGCAAGCTGTTTGGCAGTTTGCTGGGCGCGGCTCACTGAATCGACCCGCTGGCGGGCGGCTGGTCGCCCGAGTCGCGAAAGATCTGCGGCACGTCCACTGCATCGAAACGGTAGTGCTGGCTGCAGAAGTCGCAGCCGACATCGATCTGGCCCATCTCGGCCAAGATGTCATTGGCCTCGGCCAGCCCCAAAGACCGAATCATGCTGCTCACCCGCTCTCGGCTGCACCTGCACTCGAAGCGAGGCCCGCGCTCCCCTTGCAAAGGCTCGAACAGGCGCAGGCTTTCTTCCCAAAACAAGCGCCGAAGGATGGTGGCCACGTCGAGGCTCAGAAGCTCTTCGCGCTTCAAGCTGCTGGCCAGCAGAGCAATGCGCTGGTAGTCCTCGTTGCGACCGATTTCGTCTTCGTTGGCCTGGCTGACGAAGCTGCCCTGCAGATTGCCCTCGCCTTCCACGGGCAGACGCTGAATCAGCAAACCAGCGGCCAGTTGCTCATTGGCAGCCAAGACCAGCGTGGTGTCGAGCTGCTCGCTTTGCAGCATGTAGTGCTGCAGTACCTCGCTGACCCGCGACAGTGGCTCGGCCTGGTCGCCGTAGAGTGGCACGACGCCTTGGTAAGGCTGTTGCCCCGGAAACTTGGTCAGCGGGTCGAGCGTGATGGCGCACTGCCCGCGGTTGTGCACGTTCACCAGCTGTGTGAGCGTGTCTCCCTCGGCCACCGGGCCCACCACCTTGGCTGTGGCGCGCACGGCGAGGTCGGGCTGGACCTCCACCACGGCCAACTTCACCGGGCCGTCACCGGCAATTTGCAGCACCAAGGCGCCGTTGAACTTGATGTTGGCCTGCATCAGCACCGCGGCTGCCGTCATCTCCCCCAGCAGCTCGCGCACCGCTGTGGGGTACGCACCCTGTTCGCGACCGTTGGCGTGGCGCTGCAGGATGTCAGCCCAGGCATCGGTCAGCCGCACCAGCATGCCGCGAACCGGCAGACCTTCAAACAAGAACTTGTGCAATTCAGACAACGTGTGCTTTCAGCTGATACGACGCAAGCCCTGGCGAAAGCGCCGGGCGTTGTCGATGTAGTGCAGGGCCGACTGGCGCAGGCCCTCGATCTGCTCGGGTGTCAGCAGGCGCACCACGCGCGCCGGGCTACCCACGATCAGGCTGCCATCTGCAAACTCTTTGCCTTCTGTGACCAAGGCGCCAGCACCCACCAAACAATGGCGACCGATTCGCGCACGGTTCAGCACGACTGCGCCAATGCCAATGAGCGAGCCATCGCCCACGGTGCAGCCGTGCAGCATGACCTGATGGCCCACTGTGACGCCTTCGCCCAGCACCAGCGGCACGCCCACATCGGCGTGCAGCACGCTGCCGTCTTGAATGTTGCTGCCTCGCCCGACAGAAATGGCCGCAGAGTCGCCGCGCAAAACAGCCTGAAACCACACGCTGCAGTCCTCGGCCAGCGAGACATCACCCATGACCTCTGCGGAATCTGCCACCCAAGCCGAAGCTGCCAAGCGTGGCGCAATGCCGTCGAGTTCGAACAGGGCCATGGGGCGGGACTTGCGTGGGGTGGTGGGAAGGTCGACGGGGCTGCAGCAAGGGCGCAGCAGGCTGGCGACCTTCCTAGAATTGTAGGGATGGCGTTACAGACATTGCGCATTCCAACTCGGGGGCCCCAGAGCACTGCACAGGCGTCTGTGTGTCCCCTACAGCCATGACTTGGGTACAGGCCCTGCGCTCTCAAGCCGCCCGGGTGCTGGGCGAGCCCGAGGTCGACGCAAAACTGCATCAAGCCGCCGTGCTTCAGCGCATGCTGGAACACCCTGCAGCGCAGCAACAACCGGTGGCTGAGTTGCTTCAAGACCCGCTGCAAGACCCGCCACGAGCAGTCGTGGTGGGACGCCCCCCGCGCCCTCGGCTGATCCATGCAGCCCAAGTGCCTGCACGGGCAGTGGGCAGTCTGCAGGGGCGAGCCGCTTTGGTGCACGCTGTGGCCCACATCGAATTCAACGCCATCAACTTGGCTTGCGACGCAGTCTGGCGCTTCGCCGACATGCCAGACGCCTACTACAGCGACTGGGCCCGTGTGGCTGCAGAAGAGGCGGTGCATTTCGGCTGGCTGCGCGCGCATTTGCGCCAGATGCGGCCCGGTCAGCAGGCCTGGGACTACGGCAGCTTCGACGCCCACGACGGTCTTTGGGCCTTGTGCGAGCGCACCTCCAACGACGTGCTGGCACGCATGGCTTTGGTGCCGCGCTTGCTGGAGGCGCGGGGGCTGGATGCCACGCCACAAATTCAGCAAAAGCTGCGTGGCGTGGACAGCGAGGACGCCCGCCAACTGTTGGCCATCCTCGAGAGCATCTTGCGCGATGAAATTGGACACGTGGCAGTGGGCAACCGCTGGTACCACTGGCTGTGTGAGCAGCGCGGGCTGGAGCCGCTGGCATGCGACCGAGCGCTGGCGGCTCTGTACCTTGCGCCTCGCCTGCACGGCCCGTTCAATTGGCAAGCACGAGCAGAAGCGGGATTCACGCCGCAAGAGCTTCACGCGCTGACCCTAGAATGAATTTGTTCATTCAAGTGCAATATTGAAGGCCCGCATGACAGAAGCCACGGCAGTTCCTACGCCCGACGCGCAACCCGCTAATGAAGAGCACACCGCGGTCATAGCGCGCCAAGAAATTCTGGACAGGCAGCGCGCCGTTTTCGGCTACGAGTTGTTTGACCGCACCAAAGTGGACGGCGATTTCACTTCGGCCTCCGATGCAAGCCTGCTTTTTTCGGTGTTGTCGCATGCGGGCACGGAGTCGTTGTTCGGGCGCAAAACCCTGTTCCTCAATGTCACCCACGCCACCTTGTCGGGCAGCCACCTGGAGTTGATCCAACCCGAGCAGGTGGTGTTGGAAGTGCCGCCGGTAGACAACAACGACCCGGCCATCATTGACGTGGTAGCGCGCAAGATGACCGAGTTGCGCGAGCGCGGCTTTCGCATGGCCTTCAAACACACGGTCTTGACCAAGCCTTACGCCAGTTGGTTGCCCTTGGCTTCGTTCATCAAGATGGAGATGACCGAGGTCAGCGAGAGCACCGTGGAGCCTTTGCTGCGCCTGGCACAGAAGGTCAGCAAGGCCAAGGTGGTCGCCGAGAAAGTGGAAACCGCTGAGCAATACGAGCGGCTGCAAGCCATGGGTGTCGAGTTGTTCCAGGGCTACTGGTTCACGCGGCCCACCATGGTTCACGCGCGTTTGGTGGCACCGGCGCAGGCCATCATCATTCAACTGATCAATCTGGTTCGCAAAGAGGCCGACCCGGTTGAGATCGAGACGCTGCTCAAGCGCGACCCCACGCTGTCTTTCAACCTGCTGCGCTTCATCAATTCTTCGGGCTTCGGCTTGAGCGTGGAAATCACTTCATTTCGCCACGCCGTGATGATCTTGGGCCTGCGCAAGCTGTTCCGCTGGGCTGCGATGCTGCTCACCGCCTCTCGGGCTGGCGGCTCGCCGCCCGCAGTGGGCAACATGGCGGTGCTGCGTGGGCGGCTCATGGAGTTGCTGGCTGCCGAGATGCTTCCTGCCGAGGAGTGGGACAACGCCTTTGTGGTGGGGGTTTTCTCGCTGCTGGACGTGATGTTGGGCATGCCCATCGAGAAAGCGCTGGAGACCATCGCGCTACCGCAGCACGTGGTCGATGCGCTGGTGCACCGCACGGGCATCTTTGCGCCTTTCCTGCGCATCGTCGAGGTTTGCGAAAGCGGCACCGATGCCGAGGTGGCAGAAGCGGCCGAGGCGCTGGCGCTGACCAACCGCCAAGTCAACATGGCGCACCTCGAAGCCATGGCCTGGACAGAAAACCTGCTGGCCAGCAACGGCTAAGGCCTCTGGCCGACACCAAGACCGCCTCTGGCCGACCGACGCTAGGGCCGCCTCTGGCCAACGCCAGAACCGCCGGCTGCGCTAACACCAGGCAAACGCCGCTTCAACCGCGTGGATGGTGCGCCGCGTGCAAGGCATGGAGCCTTTCACGTGCGACATGGGTGTAGATGGTGGTAGTCGAAATGTCGGCATGGCCCAACAGCATTTGCACAGCTCTCAGGTCTGCCCCGTGGTTGAGCAAGTGTGTCGCGAACGCGTGCCTCAGGGTGTGGGGCGACAAAGGCCCACTCACCCCCGCAGCCACCGCGTATTTGCGCACCAGCATCCAGAACATGACGCGGCTCATTCCATCAGCGCGGCGCGTCACAAACACAGCATCGGCTGCCCTCCCGGACAACAAAGCGGGCCGCGCCTGTGCCAAGTAGCGGCGTAGCCAGTCACTGGCTACCTCGCCAAACGGCACCAGGCGCTCCCGGTCGCCCTTTCCAGTGACGCGCAAAACGCCCTCGTTCAGACCGACGTGAATGAGTTTGAGGCCGACCAGTTCACTCACCCGCAGCCCGCTGGCGTACATCAGTTCCAGCATGGCACGGTCGCGCAGACCCAAGGGCTGATCGGTGTCGGGAGCCTCCAGCAGGGCCTCCACCTGCGCTTCGGTCAGGCTGTGCGGCACGCGCAGCGGTTGGCGTGCTGGCAGCAGGCGCAGACTGGGGTCGACCGTGATGCGGCGCTCGCGCACGGCCCAGCGGTAATAGCGTTTGAAAACTGTCAGCCGCCGATTGGCAGAAGTGGCCCGGGTGTGCGCATGACGCTGCGCAAAGTAAGCCTGCAAATCGGCCTCGGCGAGGCCGTCAAGCTGCAGACCGAGGGCGTTTGCAAACACAGCCAAAGCCCGCAGGTCTCGGCCGTAAGCCTGCAAGGTGTTGCGTGCCAGGCCGTCCTCTAACCACAGCGCGTCCAAGAAAGCGTCCACCTCATGGGTGGCGGGCGCTTCCTGGAGTGTGGTTGGCGGGTCGGCCTGCAGCATCACTCCAGCGTGAGTTTCTGCTTGGCCACCACTTGCTGGTAGACCGTCAATTCGGCTTTTATTTGCTCGGCGAACTGTTCTGGCGTGTTGCCGAGTACCAGCGAGCCGGTGTCCTCGATGCGCTTGCGCACTGCCGGGTCTTGCAACACTTGACGCGTGGCCGCGTTCAGCCGGTCCACGATGTCCTTGGGCAGGCCCTTGGGCGCCAGCAGGCCGTAGTACGCCATGCGGTTGACGGGCTCCAGGCCGAGTTCCTTGAAGGTGGGCACGTTGGGCAACTGGGTCAGCCGCTGAGGCGCAGCAACCGCAATGGGGACCAAGCGGTTGGATTGGATGAACGGCAGGGCTGAGGGCATGTTGTCAAAGATGATGGGCACTTGGCCCGCCACGGTGTCATTGAGCGCCGGGCCTGCGCCGCGGTAAGGGATGTGCGTGACAAACACCCCGGCCAAGCTCTTCCACAACTCGGTTTGAAGGTGGCCAATGCCGCCGGTACCAGAAGACGCGTAAGAGTATTTGCCGGGCGCCTTCTTGATTTCTGCGACGAAGCCTTTGTAGTCTTTCGCTGGGAAGCTGGGGTGAACCGCGATCACGTTGGGCGTAGCCGCGATGTTGATGATGGGCGTGAAATCGGTCAGCGGGTTGTAGGCAATCTTGGGGTTGATGGCCGGGTTGGCAGCCGTGGTGGACACCGTGGCCATGCCCAAGGAATAGCCGTCAGGCGCAGCGCGGGCGGTTTCTGTGGCACCCACCACACCGCCACCACCGGCCCTGTTCACCACCACGACAGGCTGGCCAAGCACCTTGGCCAGCGGCTCTGCAATGACACGGGCAATGATGTCGGTGGTGCCACCGGGCGCGAACGGAACCTGCAATTGAATCGGCTTGTTTGGATAGGCCTGTGCCAAGGCCATGGGCGCGGCCAGCAGCGTGGCTGCAGACAAACCAGATGCGATGAGAAAACGACGCTTCATGAAAGCTCCTTGCAGGGTACGAACGGGGTCGAACAAATCAGACCCGGCATGGTGGCAGTGCCCCCCTGCGTTAGCCATGTGGATAACCCATAAGGGCTAACCCCAAGCGCAGGTATTCTGCGTCCCGTGAACCACGCGCAACTCCTGTTCCCCGACTTTGCGCTCATCCTCTGCGGCTACATCGTCTGCCGAACAACGGCCCTGGACCGCAGCGTCTGGTCCAAGGTCGACAGCCTCGTTTACTACTTCCTGTTCCCGGTGCTGCTGTTCCAGTCCATTGTCAAAAGCCCTCTGGACTTGAGCGCAGCAGGCAACCTCATCGCTGCAGGGCTGTGCATGGGGTTGAGTGGCATTGCACTGGCCTACAGCCTTCCCTGGTGGCCGTGGCTGGGACGGCGCATGAGCCAACGCGACCATGCAGGCAGTGCGCAGGTGGCCTTTCGCTTCAATTCATTCATTGGCCTGGCACTGGCCGAGCGCTTGGCTGGCCCACAAGGGGTACAACTTTTTGCGGTGCTTGTAGGCGTGTGCGTGCCGCTGTTCAACGTAGGCGCCGTGTGGCCCATGGCGCGCCACGCCGACCGCAGCCTTTGGGGCGAGTTGTTGCGCAACCCCCTGATCTTGGCCACCGCGAGCGGCTTGTTGGCAAACCTCGCAGGGCTGTCGATTCCCGATTGGCTGGAGCCGACTGTCAGCCGCATTGGCGCGGCCTCGCTCGCCCTGGGCCTGATGGCTGCAGGTGCGGGCTTGCAGATCGGCTCGCTGGCACGGGCCAAGGCACTGGCAGTGGCCTTGCTCAGCATTCGCCACTTGCTGCTGCCGCTGATTGCTGCAGCCTTGTGCCTGGCGTTCTCCCTGAACGCAGCCCAGTCGCTGGTGTTGATGACTTTCTCGGCCTTGCCCACTGCATCGAGCAGTTATGTACTGGCCGCACGAATGGGCTACGACGGTGGCTATGTGGCCGGTCTCGTCACGCTGTCCACGCTGCTGGGCATGCTCAGCTTGCCGCTGGCACTGGGCGTGCTACGGCCCTAGCGGGTTGGTGCCGGTTCTTGTGTAGACGTCGTGTGGTCGCGCGTTTCTTCACGCCACTGTTGATAAAGGCCTGCACCTCGCGCCAGGTGTCGGCTTCTGACTCGTTCTCCGGCCCACGCCCTGGTTCATGCAGGCCTGCACCTCGCGCCAGGTGTCGGCGTCCGGCTCGTTCTCCGGCCCACGCTCGCGGGCGGCTGCTTTTGGTGCTCTTGCGCTGCTGCGTGAACGCCTTTTGTAGAACGCTTGCGTGCTGGCAACCGCGAATGGGGCCTGCGCCCGACTCCAGCCACCGACCCCTGTGAGTGGCGAAGTGGCGCGCCTGCTGGTGCGCGCCGGAAGCGCTGCAGCATGGAGCCGGGTTGCTCGCAAGCGCTGCTTCACTCGGCGCCCCAAGCGGCGGGCGGGCAGTTCGCAGCCCAACCAATGCCTGTCCGGCACGCGGGCTGTTCGCCCCGCCACCTCGAACGCTGCGCAAAGCCCGGTGGTGCGGGTGTCCGGGCGGAGGCCTCATTCGCGGTTGCCAGCACGTGAGAGCGCCACAAAAGGCGTTCACGCAGCAACCAATGAGCACCAAAAGCAGCCGCCCGCGAGGCAGGCCGGGAGAACGGATACCCGCGCCGCCGGGCACAGCCTAGGTGCAGCAAGAGGCGCTAGCTGAGTCCACAGCCCAGGTGCAACAACAAGCGCCAGCTGAATCCACAGCCCAGGTGCAGCAACAGGCGCTAGCTGAATCCATTGCCCAAACCCAGCAACAGGCGCCTGCCGACACCACTATTCAGAGGCAAGGGGCTCCTGAGCCAAAGCCCAAGCCACATGCTCGCGCACCAACTCGCTGGGATGCTGTGCAGCCTCAGAAAGAACCTGGCGCACCCGATGGGCCTCGCCCACCGACAGACCGGATCGCAGCGCATTGCCCAGAGCCACAGCCAAGTTGCGCATCCAGCGCTCGTGGCCGATGCGCCGAATGGCGCTGCCCTCGGTGCGGCGCGCGAACTCTTCGGGCGACCAATTGAAGAGATCGGCCAAAAGCCCACCGCGCAAACCCTCGCGCACATCGAAGTCGGGCAAAGGGCTGCGCTGGGCGAATTTGTTCCATGGGCACACCAGCTGGCAATCGTCGCAGCCGTAAATGCGGTTGCCCATGGCGGGTCGCCACTGCACCGGAATGGGCCCCGCATGTTCGATGGTCAGGTAAGAAATGCAGCGCCGCGCGTCGAGTCGATAAGGCGCGACGATGGCGCCGGTGGGGCAAGCCGTGATGCAGGCGCTGCATTCTCCGCAGTGCGCGGTGATGGCTGGCGTGGGTGGCAAAACCAGACTGGTGTAGACCTCGCCCAGAAAGAACATGGAGCCCGCGCTGCGGTGCAAGGCCAAGGTGTGCTTGCCGCGCCAGCCGACGCCACTGCGCGCGGCCAGTGCCACTTCCAACACGGGCGCGGAGTCGGTGAACACGCGGTGGCCAAAGGGCCCCACTGCGCCGCTGATGTGGTCGCACAGTTTTTGCAGCCGACCGCGCAAGACCTTGTGATAGTCCCTGCCGCGCGCGTACATCGACACCACGGCTTCTTGCGGGCGTTGCAAACGTTGCAGTTCCAGCGTCGGCCAATCGACGCGATGAACTGCTGGCGTTTCAATAGCCGCATCACCGGCCAGATCACCAGCCACATCACCGTCCATATCGGCCGGCATATCGGCAGGCGTGTCGCGGGGCAGGTAGTCCATCCGGGCAGTGATCACACTCAGCGTGCCGGGCACCAGCTCGGCAGGGCGCGCACGCCGCAGTCCGGGAGCCGCCATGTAAGCCATGTCCCCATGAAAGCCTGCGTTCAGCCATTCCAGCAAACCGGGCTCTGCGTCGGACAAGTCGATGCCGGAGATGCCGATTTGGGAGAATCCCAGCGCATGTGCCCAAGCTCTGATCTGCCCCACCAACACCTCGGCGTCGATGCTGCGCCCAGCGGTGTCGGTGCCAGTGCCGGGGTTGGGATGGGTCACCCGGCGATTGTAGAAACCGACTCACCGACCATCTCGGCCAGCGGCACGGTGCAACTGCTCTGGTCTACCGAGGCCGACACCCAAGCCTATTGCGACCGGCTCGCCCAGCGCATGTTGCTGAATCCTGGAATGCGGCATGGCTTCATCAGCCTGCAGGGCGCTTTGGGCGCGGGCAAAACCACGTGGGTGCGGCACTTGTTGCGCGCACTCGGGGTGCAGGGTCGAATCAAGAGCCCCACCTACGCGTTGGTCGAGGCCTACAGCGTGGCCACAGAGCAGGGGGATTGGCCTGTTTGGCATGCGGATTTTTATCGCCTCGAAGACCCGCGAGAGGTGGAGGAAGCCGGCTTGCGCGAGCTGTTTGCCGGCCCTGGCCTGAAGCTGGCCGAGTGGCCAGAAAAAGCGCTTGGCCAACTACCGCAGCCCGATCTGGAGCTGACGTTGAGCAGCGCACCAGACGACAAGCGCCGTGCTGTGCTGCGCGCACACAGCCCGGTAGGCCGGGCTTGGCTGGCATGAAGCGCCGGGGCGTCTTGCAAGCGGGCAGCGTGGTGCTGCTGCTGGGGCGCAGCGAGATTGCCTTTGGTGCAGACATCTTGGCGGTGCGCGTGTGGCCAGCTGAGGACTACACGCGCGTGACCATCGAGTCCGACGTCGCGTTGGTGGCCCGGCACACCTTCGTGGCCAGTCCGCCACGCTTGGCAGTCGACATCGACGGCTTGGCGTTGTACCCCGCGCTGCGCGAGTTGGTGGCCAAGGTGCAGCCCGACGACCCGTTCATTTCGGGCGTGCGTGTGGGCCAGTTCTCGCCCACGGTGGTGCGCCTGGTGCTGGATCTGCGGCAACCGGTCGCGCCCCAGGTTTTTTCGCTTTCACCGATCGCGGCTTATCAGCACCGCCTGGTGTTCGACCTCTACCCCACCCAGACCGTAGACCCGCTGGCGGCTTTGATTGCAGAGCGCGACCGTGAGCGCCAGGCCGGTGCCAACACGGGCTCTTTGGCTGCACCTGCCGCCCCGACTGCGTCGGCTGCTTCGGCTGCGCCGGCTGCAACCCATGCGCAAGGTCCGCGCGCTGCCCCCGCCGCCGCCAGCGCCAGCGCCAGCTCCAGCCCAGTCACTGCTGGCGGACCGGTCATCGGCCCGCCCAGCCAGCCGCCGCAGCTGCAGGCCAGAACGCCCGAGCCGCCGCCCCAGACCCTGGAAGACTTGATTGCGCGGCACTCTGGCAGTGGCAACGCTGCTTCTGTTTCACCCGGCGCAGTCCGTTCGGGCAATGCCGGCGGCGCGGGCAGTGCCCCCGCGCAACGTACAGACCGGCTCATCATCGTGGCTCTGGACCCCGGCCACGGCGGTGAAGACCCCGGTGCCATCGGCCCGGCTGGCACGCGCGAGAAAGACGTGGTGCTCGACGTGGCGCGGCTGCTGCGCGAGCGCATCAACGCCACCTCTGTGCGTGGCCAGCCCATGCGCGCCTTTCTCACGCGTGACGGCGACTTCTTTGTGCCACTGCAAACCCGCGTGCAAAAGGCCAGGCGCGTGCAAGCCGACCTGTTCGTGAGCATCCACGCCGACGCCTTTTTCACGCCCAGTGCACGGGGCGCCAGCGTGTTCGCGCTCAGCCAGCGCGGTGCCAGCAGCACGGCAGCGCGCTGGATGGCCGACAAGGAAAACAAAGCCGACTTGGTGGGCGGCGTCAACGTGCGCGCCAAAGACGCGCAGGTGGCGCAAATTCTGTTGGACATGAGCACCACAGCGCAGATTAAAGACAGCCTGCTGGCCGGCGGCGCTCTGCTGCGCGAGATGGGCGGCGTGGGTCGTCTGCACAAACCACGCGTGGAGCAAGCGGGCTTTGCGGTGCTCAAAGCGCCCGACATTCCCAGCGTGCTGGTGGAAACCGCTTTCATCAGCAACCCCGAGGAAGAGGCGCGGTTGCGCAGCGCGGCTTATCGAGAGCGGCTGGCTGATGCGCTGCTGCGCGGCATCAAGGCCTATTTCGAGCGCAACCCGCCGCTGGCGCGCAACCGAAGCACCTGATCTTTCGGGTCTGCTTCTCGCCGTGGGTGTCAGCTACTTCACGCCCCTGTTGATACGGACCCAGACCTCGCGCCAGGTGTCGGCGTCCGGCTCGTTCTCCGGCCCACGCTCGCGGGCGGCTGTTCTTGGTGTGCTCAGGTTTCTGCGTGAACGCTTTTTGTAGTGCGCTTGCGTGCTGGCAAC
>JAIXUC010000007.1 GCA_027483665.1 Comamonadaceae bacterium
GCCCCAAGGCAACGGGGTCGCGGACTCGGGGTCGCCTTTTCTTTCCCCTCTTTCTTTTGGCGACGCAAAAGAAAGAGGGTCGCCCGCCGGGGCGAGACCCGGCCAAGCCCCTCTCCGGCAAGGAGACATCAGCCCTCCGGCTAGGAGAAAGAGCCCTCAGCAGGAGAAAAGGTTTACTCCTTGGCCGCCTCGTCCTGAGGCCAATCCCGTATGTAGGCCTTCAGCATCTTGTTCTCGAAATTCTGTGCATCGACCACCGCCTTGGCCACGTCGTACAGGCTGATCACGCCCATCAGCATGCGCTGGCTCATGACGGGCATGTAGCGCGCATGGCGGCCCAGCATCATGCGGCGCACCTCGTCGACTTCGGTGTCGGGCGTGCAGGTCAGGGGTGCGTCGTCCATGGCGGTGCGGACGATGGTGGTGCCGATTTGCCCACCGTTGCGAACCACTGCCTGAATGACTTCGCGGAAGGTAAGCATGCCCACCAAGTCGCCGTGCTCGATGACCACCAGCGAGCCGATGTCGCGCTCGGCCATGACTTGGGCTGCCAAGGCCAAAGGCTCTTGGGGCTGGACGGTGAACAAGGTGTTGCCCTTGACGCGCAGGATGTCGCTGACCTTCATGCTGATCTCCAGAAGCCGGGGCAATATAGCCCACAATCTTTTCGAAACTGCAGCGCCACCGCCCTTGACCACGGGCGGTGCAAGCACTCCTCAGCATCGACCAAAAAGGAACAGCCCATGCCCGGTTACGCCGACCCTGGCTTCGACACGCTGGCCCTGCACGCGGGGGCTGCGCCAGACCCCAGCACCGGTGCGCGCGCTGTGCCCATCCACCTGAGCACCTCGTTCGTGTTTGAGTCCAGCGAACACGCGGCATCGCTGTTCAACCTCGAACGCTCAGGGCATGTCTACAGCCGCATCAGCAACCCGACCAACGCGGTGCTGGAGCAGCGCATCAGCGCGCTCGAAGAAGGCGTGGGTGCCATTGCCACGGCGAGCGGGCAAGCGGCCCTGCATCTGGCGGTGGCCACGCTGGCGGGCAGCGGCCACCATGTGGTGGCCAGCACCGCGCTCTACGGCGGCTCGCACAACTTGCTGCACTACACGCTGCGACGCTTTGGCATCGACACCACCTTCGTGAGGCCGGGCGACCTCGACGGTTGGCGCGCCGCCATTCGCCCGCAAACGCGGCTGTTGTTCGGCGAGACCGTAGGCAACCCGGGGCTGGAGGTGCTGGACATCCCTGCGGTGGCGCAGATCGCGCACGAGGCCGGGTTGCCACTGCTGGTGGACAGCACGCTCACCTCACCCTGGTTGATGCAGCCTTTCAAGCTGGGTGCCGACCTCATCTACCACTCGGCCACCAAGTTCCTGTCGGGCCATGGCACGGTGATCGGTGGGCTCTTGGTGGACAGCGGGCGCTTCGACTGGGCGGCAGCGCACGCCGGCAGTGGCCGCTTTGCCGAGCTGGCCGAGCCTTATGCTGGCTTTCACGACATGGTGTTCACAGAAGAAAGCACGGTGGGTGCTTTTCTGCTGCGCGCACGCCGCGAAGGTTTGCGCGACTTCGGCGCTTGCATGAGCCCGCACACGGCTTGGCTGATCTTGCAAGGCATCGAAACCTTGCCGCTGCGCATGGCGCGGCACATGTCGAACACCGAACGTGTGGTGGAGTTTTTGTCTGGGCATGCGCTGGTCTCGCGCGTGGGACACCCCATGCTGCCCGAGCACCCCAGCCACGCCCTGGCGCAGCGGCTGTTGCCACGCGGCGCAGGCTCTGTGTTCAGCTTTGACATCAAAGGAAGCCGAGCCCAGGGACAGGCTTTTGTCGAAGCACTGAAGGTGTTTAGCCACTTGGCCAACGTGGGGGATTGCCGCTCCTTGGTGATCCACCCGGCCAGCACCACGCACTTCCGCATGGACGACGCGGCCTTGGCAGCAGCCGGCATTGGCCAGGGAACCATTCGCCTGTCGATTGGCCTCGAAGACCCTGACGACCTGATCGACGACCTGCGCCGCGCTTTGAAAGCAGCCGAGCGTGCTGGCGACAGGCCTGCGCAGATGGTCTCAACTGCGTCGGAGCCACGCCCATGAAGCTGCGCGTGAACGGTCACGACCTGTACGCCTACAGCGGCGGCAAAGCCTTGCGGGCCGCCCAGCCGACGGTGGTCTTCATCCACGGTGTTTTAGGCGACCACAGCGTGTGGGTGCTGCAAAGCCGCTTTCTGGCGCACCACGGCTGGAACGTGCTGGCCATCGATTTGCCGGGCCACGCGCGCAGCGCAGGAGACGCGCCCGAGTCGGTGGAACAAGCGGCGCAGACCATCGGCGCTCTGCTGGACGCGGCAGGTGTCGAACGCGCCGCCTTGGTCGGACACAGTTGGGGCTCGCTCATTGCGCTGGAGGCGGCCAGCCGCCTGCCTGAGCGCGTGAGCCACCTGGCTTTGGTCAACACCGCCAGCCCCATGCGGGTCTCGCCTGCTTTGCTGCAATCCTCGTTGGAGCAGCCGCTGGAGGCCCTGAAGATGATCAACCTGTTGTCGCGCGCCACGCTCGCACCGCCGCCCTCAGCGCTCGGGCCGGGCACCTGGGTTTATGGCGCGGGCATGGCCTTGGGGCAAAGGGTGCTGGCCTCCAACAAAGCAGTGAATCTGTTTCACCGTGGCTTTCAAGCCTGCGACCGCTACACGCGGGGAGAAGAGGCCGCTGCCAGCCTGCTGTGCCCGTTGCTGGTGGTGGTGGGTGCACAGGACCAGATGACGCCGCCCAAAGCAGCAAGCGGTTTGATACAGGCGGCCCGCGCGGCTGCACAAACCCAAGGCAGATCGATCAATGAGGTCAGCGTGGTGCGGCTACCCACCGGCCACCAGCCCA
Source organism: Comamonadaceae bacterium (assembly GCA_027483665.1). Taxonomy (GTDB): domain Bacteria; phylum Pseudomonadota; class Gammaproteobacteria; order Burkholderiales; family Burkholderiaceae_C; genus JAIXUC01. The sequence goes on from JAIXUC010000007.1 coordinate 2,880, forward strand.
TGACCGAAGCGCCTGATGCGCTGCTGGCCGCGCTGCTTCAGTTTTTGGCCTGACGGCGGCTGCGCTGACGGGGTGGTTGTCTAGCGGCGCAGCATGTCTGCCAGAACAGACTGCGGCGTGATGCCGCGTTGCCAATCGAAGCCCGTACCTGCAGGAGTAGGCAACAGCAGCCGCTCGGCCAGCGGCAGCACCGGCGTGTTGGCGGGGTCGACCAGCAGCACGATGCGCCCGTCCTCCAAGCGGCCCACCCAGTCGATCTCGGTCAGGCCAGCGATCACTTGCTCCAACTCCATGCCGTCCACGTGGAGCGTGTACGCCAGCTCCCGCAGCGAGAGGCCCATGCGCGCACCGCCACGCTGGCCCGCCAACAACTGCAAAACTTCCAAGCCTAAGTGAAAGCGCCAGCCCGGCAGGTGGCCGCGTCGTGCCACGCCTGCGGTCAATGCGGGCAGATAGGCCGCCACCACCGCGCCCAGCAGGAGCACAGTCCACATCACGTAGACCCACAACATGAGGATGGGCACCGAGGCGAAGGCGCCATAGATGGCGGAGTAAGAGGGCACGGCCTTCAAGTACGCCACCATGCCGGCCTTGGCCAGCTCTACGCCCAGCGCAACAAACACACCGCCCGTGATGGCTTCGCGCCAACGCACCTCGGTGTTGGGCACATATCGAAACAGTGCAGCAACGCCACCCACCACGATGGAGAACTCCAGCGCATCCAGCAGCAGCTTCAAGGCCAAGGGCAGCGAGGTAACCAGCCCGCGCGAAGCCGTCATTGCGTAGGACGTGAAGGCGATGGACCCGGCCAACACCAGCGGCCCCAGCGTCAACACCGCCCAGTACACCAGCACGCGCTGCGCGAAAGGCCTGCGACTGCGCACGCGCCAAATGCCGTTCAAGGTACGGTCGATGGTCAACACGAGTGACAAGGCGGTCACGAACAGGGTCACCAGACCCACCAGCCCCAGCCCCCTTGCCTTGGAAGCAAACTGCGTGAGGTACCCCATTACCTGCTTGGCAATGGGCTCTGGAATCAGGCTGGCCGCCAGCCAACCCTGCAGATTGCCCTGTAACTTTCCAAACACGGGGAAGGCCGTGAAGATGGCCAGCACCACCGCAAACAGGGGCACTAAAGAAATCACGGTGGTGAACGTCAGGCTGCTGGCGGTGTTTCCCAGCCGGTCCTCCCGAAAGCGCTCCAGCAGGGTGCGGCCCGTCCCACGCCAGGGGAATGTCTTGAGCGTGCGCCACAGGTCGGCTGGGGTCATGCTGGCTATCATGCCAGCATGAACTCTGGTGAAGATTCGGGCCTCAGCGCCTCTGGCGCGGGCTCTGGCCACCAGCCGCCTTCGACTGCGCCCAACAGCCCAGCCTCCTTGGCCTCAACTGCCGCTTCCGGCACCTCGTCAGCCTCCATCGTCCCCACGCCGACCACCGCTGCGCCCTCGGTGCGCCTGACGCGCCAATTGGCTGTGGGCAGCTTGATCGGTCTGATCGTGCTGGGCTTGGCTTGGGAACTGTTCTTGGCGCCGCTGCGGCCCGGTGGTTCTTGGCTGGTGCTGAAAGTGCTTCCGCTGTGCATCCCCTTGGCGGGTTTGCTGAAAAACAAGATGTACACCTACCGCTGGGTGAGCCTGATGGTCTGGCTGTACTTCACCGAAGGCGTGGTGCGCGCCACCACAGACCGCTGGCCCAGCGCGGGCTATGCGGGCTTGCAAGTCATCTTGTGCTTGGTGCTGTTTGTGGCCTGTGCCTTGCACGTTCGCATTCGACTGCATCTGGCGCAGAAGGCCCGCGAGGCGGCGCCAGCGGAAGCCGATGCGCCACCGGCAGAGCCCTCCCCCCGCTGAACGATGCCGGTAGCCGATGCCCACGCACTGATTTCGGTAGCAGGCGCCCACGCACTGCGCGCCGAACTCCGCCAAGCGGTGGGCGAAGCGAACGTGCTGCACGGCGGCGACCTGAGCGCGTGGGAGCAAGACTGGCGCAAACGCTGGCATGGTCGGGCCTTGGCTGTGGTGCGCCCGGCCAACACCCAAGAGGTGGCGCAGGTGGTGCGGCTGTGTGCAGCAGCAGGTGCTGCCATAGTGGCCCAAGGCGGCAACACCGGGCTGGTCGGCGGCGGCACGCCCGATGACACGGGACAACAAGTGGTGCTGAGCTTGCAGCGCATGCAAGCCGTGCGCGCGCTCGATGCAGACAACCTGACGCTGACGGTGGAGGCGGGCTGCATCTTGCAGCAGGTGCAGCAGGTGGCGCAGGCTTCTGGCCTGCTGTTTCCCTTGAGCCTGGCAGCCGAAGGCAGCTGCACCATTGGCGGCAACCTAGCCAGCAACGCAGGCGGCACACAGGTGCTGCGCTATGGCAACGCGCGCGACCTGTGCCTGGGGCTGGAAGTCGTCACCGCTCAAGGCGACGTGTGGAACGGCTTGTCTGGCCTGCGCAAAGACAACACCGGCTACGACCTGCGCGACTTGATGATTGGCAGCGAAGGCACGCTGGGCATCATCAC
>JAIXUC010000013.1 GCA_027483665.1 Comamonadaceae bacterium
GGGCTTGGCAACGCATGCCCTGCAGCGTTTCGGCCCTGTGCCCATGCTGATCGAGTGGGACACCGACCTGCCCGATCTGAGCGTGCTGCTGGGCGAAGCCCAGACAGCGCGTGCGCTGGCGCAGCCTGTGACCGCGCCAGCGCTCATCTGGCCTTTCAAAGCGCGCACCTTGGACAATCCGTCACCAGCCACCGCCGATGCAGCGTCTCAGCCAACCGTTCGGCAAGGGGCTGAACTGCAGCAGCAGCAGGCGTCATTGGTGCAAGCGCTTTTCGAGCCCGCGCTCAAGCCCACGCACCTGTCGGGTCTGTCGCCCATTGGCCCCAAGGCCACGGTATGGCGCGGCTTGCAGGCCTACCGCAGCAACGGCCACGCCATCGCTGAGCGCGCCTTGCAAGCCGCTTACCCGGTGTTGGCGCAGTTGCTGGGCCAAGAGGCACTTGCTTTGTTGTCGCGCGCTTTGTGGCACAGCCATCCGCCAGTGCAGGGCGACCTGGCCCAATGGGGCTCGGCGCTGGCCGACTTCCTGCGCATGGACCACCAGTTGGCCGAATGGCCCTACTTGTCCGACGTGGCTGCCGTGGAGTGGTTGCTGCACAGCGCCGCCGCGCAAGCCGACGCTGCGCCCGACGCCAACAGCCTGCAAGCTTTGTTGGCCGCGCCGCCCGAGACGGTTGTGATGGTGCTGGCCCCCGGCACTGCGCTCTTTGACTCGCCATGGCCTGTGGTGTCGATTTGGCAAGCGCACGTCGGTGCCGCGGCGCAAGCGAGCGGACATTCGACCGGACATTCGGTGGAGCCGGCAGAGGCCGCACATCCACCAGCCGAGCCAGACTGGGCCCATTTGCGCTTGGCCATTGCGCAGCGGCATGCGCAGACCGCCTTGGTCTGGCGCGAGGGGCTGCGCCCGCGTTGCCGCCTGGCCAGCACCGGCGAGGCTGCTTTGCTGCGCACCGCCATTCACGGCGGTTCGCTGTTTGACGCGGTCAGCGCGGCCGCCATGGACCCAGGGTTTTCTTTGCAGGCTTGGTTGCCTGCCGCTTGGCACAGCGGCTTGCTGCTGGGTTTGGCGTCCAAAGCATCCACCACAGACCCCTTGACCGCCCAGCACCACCTGACCACCAAAGCCATCCTGCCAACGGTCACCTGAAGAACGAACGATGAACCTGCCGACCACCACCCCTCTCTCAGCCCGTGTGCACGCGCTGATCTACCCGGTTCTCCGAGCGCTCGACGGCTTGCAAGCCCCGGCGCTGCTGGCCGCCCGCTGCTATGTGGCTTATGCGTTCTTCGCGGCGGGTTTGACCAAGCTGCGCGACTGGGAAACCACCTTGCTCCTGTTCACCGAGGAATACCAAGTGCCGGTGCTGTCGCCGGAGCTGGCGGCTTGGGCTGGCACCGCGGGTGAGCTGGTGTTGCCGGTGTTGCTGGCCTTTGGGCTGACCGGGCGATTGGCTGCGCTCGGCCTGTCGGTGGTGAACGTGGTGGCCGTGGCAAGCCTTGCCGAGATCGCCCCGGCTGCGCTGGTGCAGCATCAGCTGTGGGGCGTTTTGCTGCTGCTGCCCTTGTTCTGGGGGCCGGGCGCCTGGTCACTCGACCGGTGGCTGTGGGTCCGCCTCTCGGCCGAGAGGTGAGCTGGCAAGCCCTAGACTCCACGGGCTTGATGGATGCATTTTTTCTCTCCACCGGCATCGTCGCTCTGGCAGAAATGGGCGACAAGACCCAGTTGCTGGCCTTGGTACTGGCCGCTCGCTTTCGCAAGCCTTGGCCCATCGTCTGGGGCATCTTGGTCGCCACCCTCGTCAATCACGCTCTTGCTGGCGTCTTGGGCGCTTGGCTGACCACGGTGATGGGGCCGCAGACCTTGCGCTGGGTCTTGGGTCTGTCATTCATCGCCATGGCCGCTTGGATGCTGGTGCCCGATCGACTGGACGACCAAGACACCCCACAAGCCCCGCGCCTGGGCATCTTTGCCACAACCGCCATCGCTTTCTTTTTGGCAGAGATGGGCGACAAAACACAGATTGCCACCGTCATGCTGGCAGCGCGCTACACCGATGTCGTGGCCGTGGTGGCCGGCACCACGATGGGCATGATGCTGGCCAATGCGCCCGTGGTGTGGCTGGGCGAGCGCATCACGCGCCGCGTTCCGCTGCAGCTGGTGCATCGGGTGTGCGCCGCTTTGTTCTTCGGTTTGGGCCTCTGGGCGCTGCCGGTGTGGGGCTGAGAGAGCGGCCTGCCCCAGCGACCCCGTCGATATACTCCAACCACTGCGCCGATTTGTCCCAGCTTGCGGGCGCCGAAACCCAAGAGTTTCGAAAAACCGCTAAAGAGGCAACCCGCCAAACCCGGTTGCGCTCCTTCAGCGCCGCCGGGTTTTTTTGTTGTTCAGCCGTGCCGCTCATCGCCATACCCCAGTTCATGCGTTTCGATGCCGACTTGCCGCTGCAAAGCGGCCAGCGCATTGGTGGCTACACGCTGGCTTACGAGACCTATGGCGAGCTGAACGCGGCGCGCAGCAACGCGGTCTTGGTGTGCCACGCGCTCAACGCCTCGCACCACGTGGCGGGCGTCTACGAAGGCCAGCCCCGCTCCGAAGGTTGGTGGGACAACCTCATTGGCCCGGGCAAGCCGCTGGACACCGACCGCTTCTTTGTGATCGGCGTCAACAACCTGGGTTCTTGCTTCGGCTCGACCGGCCCGATGCACGCCAACCCGCAAACCGGCCGAGTCTGGGGCGCAGACTTCCCCGTGGTCACGGTGGAAGACTGGGTCGACGCGCAGGCCCGTTTGTTGGACGCTTTGGGTGTGCCCACGCTGGCTGCGGTGATCGGCGGCAGCTTGGGGGGCATGCAAGCCTTGGCCTGGACGTTGCGCCACCCCGAGCGGGTGCGCCACGCGATGGTCGTGGCCAGCGCCCCCAACCTCACGGCAGAGAACATCGCTTTCAACGAAGTGGCGCGGCGCGCCATCGCCACCGACCCCGACTTTCACGGCGGCCATTTCTACGAGCACGGCGTGGTGCCCAAGCGTGGCCTGCGCATCGCGCGCATGGTGGGGCACATCACCTATTTGTCTGACGACGTGATGAACGAGAAGTTCGGCCGACAGCTCAAGCCCGCTGCAGACCAGGCCGTGCCCACGCCACACGCGGGCGAGCCAGCGTACCGATACACCACGCAAGACGTGGAGTTTCAGATCGAGAGTTACCTGCGGCACCAGGGCGACAAGTTCGCCGAGTACTTCGACGCCAACACCTATTTGCTGATCACACGGGCCTTGGACTACTTCGACCCGGCCCGCGCGTTCGCTGGTGATTTGTCGGCCGCTTTGGCCGTGGCGCAGGCGCAGTTTTTGGTGGTCAGCTTCAGCACCGACTGGCGCTTTTCTCCCGCGCGCAGCCGAGAAATCGTCAAAGCACTGCTCGACAACCGCCGCACGGTCAGCTACGCGGAAATCGACGCGCCCCACGGCCACGACGCGTTTTTGCTGGACGACGCGCGCTACCACGGCGTGGTGCGCGCCTACCTGGATCGGGTGAGCTTGTGAACAGCAGCGGCAATCCATGAGCGACGCCCTCACCTTGCAGCGCATCGCCGAGTTGGTGCCGGTGGGCTCGCGCGTGCTGGACCTGGGCTGCGGCGACGGCGCCCTGCTGGATTTGTTGCAGCGTGAGCGCGGCTGCAGCGGCTATGGCGTGGAGATCGCCGATGCCAACGTGCTGGCCTGCGTGCGCCGGGGCGTGCAAGTCATTCAGCTCAACCTCGACGAGGGCTTGTCGATGTTTGCAGACAGCAGCTTCGACGTGGTGCTGCAAATCGACACCTTGCAGCACCTGCGCAACGCCGAGACCATGCTGCGCGAAACCGCGCGCGTAGGGCGACTGGGCGTGGTGGCTTTCCCCAACTTCGCGCATTGGCCCAACCGCTTGAGCGTGCTGCGTGGGCGCATGCCTGTCACTCGCAGGCTGCCCTACCAGTGGTACGACACGCCCAACATCCGCGTCGGCACCTTCGCCGACTTCATCCGCTTGGCACAAAACAACCAGCTGCGCGTGATGGATGCTTTCGGTCTACAAGAAGGCCAAGTGGTGCGGACCCTGCCTAACCTGCGCGCCAGCACGGCGGTGTTCAAGGTGGCGCGGGGCTGATTCCAGCTTGCGGGCGCGCGGGCTTCGCGTCGGTGTTGTTGGAAAGGTGCCGTGCTAGCATCGTTTCCATTCGGGAAAGCGGCCTCCCGACTCTTTGCGAAAGACGGTGTCCCGTCCAAGTGCCGGCAGCCTTGCTGGAGTAATCCATGGACACCGCAAATCCTTCACCATTCATTGTTGAGCCTAGTGCTCTCTTGTCTCGCATCGGTAGCGAGCAAGCGCCTTGGCTGCTGGACGTCCGGCGTCCGGCGGCGTACGAACAAAGCCCCTGTCGCTTAGCCGCTGCGCTGCGTTGCTCGCCCGATCAGCTCGCCGCTTTTGCTGCCCTACACGCACCGCGTGAGGTGGTCGTCTACTGCGTTCATGGTCATCAGGTCAGCTTGGAGGCCGTGCGCCAATTGCGTCATGCAGGCTGGCCCGCTTTCCAACTGGCAGGAGGAATGGAGGGGGGTGAGTCGGGCGTGGACTCTGCCGATGACATGGCCCGTTGGCGCTCGCACCCCTTGCCACGCATGAAGCGGCGCGAGGACTTGGGCGTAGACGGCCTGAAGCCTTCGCGGTGGGTGTCCAGCGAGCTCCCGAACACCGATCAGCTCAGCTGTTCTTGGTTGATCCGACGCTGGATCGATCCGCTGGCCCGCTTTTGGTGGGTGCCCCCTGAGCAATTGCACGCGGAGGCCCAGCGCTTGGGCGCGACCATCTTCGCTTCAGACGAGGCGACCCCTTCGCCGCAGATCCAGCTGCGCAACTTGGAGGCGCTGCGGTCCGCTTTTGGGCTGGACGGCTGCCACATCAGCGCGACTGAGTCGCCATCGCCGAGCTCACTGAAAAGGTCTGCCTCTTCAGCAGGGGAAACCCATGAGTGAATCTGCCATCACCCAGGCAAGTCACCCGCCAGCGAATGCTGCCGTGCCACTCAAAGATGCCCTGCGTTTCTGGCTGCGCCTGGGCTTCATCAGCTTTGGCGGACCTGCCGGGCAGATTGCCTTGATGCACCGTGAGTTGGTGCAGGAGCGGCGCTGGATCAGCGAGCGGCGCTTTTTGCATGCGCTGAATTACTGCATGGTTCTCCCCGGGCCGGAGGCGCAGCAACTGGCCACTTACCTCGGTTGGCTGATGCACCGGACCTGGGGCGGTGTGGCGGCTGGTGTGTTGTTTGTGTTGCCTTCGCTGTTCATCTTGATCGCGCTCAGCGCCCTGTACCTGAGCTTTGGCCATACCCCGCTGGTGGCGGGTTTGTTCGATGGCGTTCGCTCTGCGGTGGTCGCGGTGGTGCTGCACGCGGTGTGGCGCATGGGTGGGAAGACATTGGGCGACCCGCGTCGACAGCCCTGGAATTGGGCGCTGGCCTTGGGCAGCTTTGGGGCTTTGGCGGTGTTGGCGCTGCCGTTCCCGGCGGTGATGCTGGCCGCTGGCTTGTTGGGTTGGGGCGCGGCGCGGTTCGGCGTCGACGCGTTGGGGCCTGCCCACGTCGCAGCACCGCTGGCCAAGGCGAGTGATATCACCTCGAACGGCGCGCCCGCCGCTGCGCCCCTCATCGACGACCACACGCCCACGCCAGCGCACGCCCGCTTCAGTCGCAGTCGCTTGGCAACTGTTTTGCTGGTAGCCGCCGCACTGTGGCTGTTGCCGATGGCCGCCTTGCTGGTTTGGCAAGGCGTGCAAGGCACCTTGCCGCAGATGGCTTGGTTCTTCACCAAAGCGGCGCTGCTGACTTTCGGCGGGGCTTACGCGGTGCTGCCCTACGTGGTGCAAGGCGCGGTCGAGCAGCAGCAGTGGCTGAGCATGGCGCAAATGATGGACGGCTTGGCCTTGGGTGAAAGCACGCCGGGGCCGCTCATCATGGTGGTGGCTTTTGTCGGCTTCGTGGGGGGCTGGGCGCGTGAAGTGGCCGGGCCCGGCCTGCCGTTTTGGGGCGGCGTGCTGGCCGCTTGCGTGGTGACGTGGTTCACCTTTCTGCCCTCGTTCGTGTTCATCTTGGCCGGTGGGCCGTTGGTGGAGTCCACCCACGACAAACTCGGATTCACCGCGCCGCTCGCTGCCATCGGTTGCGCCGTTGTGGGCGTGATCGCCTCGCTGGCCCTGTTCTTTTTGGTTCACGTGGGCTGGCCGCAAGGCATGGGCGGCCCGGTGGACTGGCCGGCGCTGGCCCTGGCCGCTGTTGCGCTGGCCTTGCTGGTACGCGCCCGCTGGGGTGTGTTGCCCGTCATCGGCCTGTGCGCGTTGCTGGGCTTTGCCGGGAGCTTTGCCGGTGCGTGGTCCGGTTATTGGGCCGGGTTCTAGGCGAGTTCCGCATGCCTCGCTTCGCTGCCAACCTGTCCTTCCTCTACCCCGAGCTGCCTTTCATGGAGCGGTTCGAGGCCGCAGCGCGTGACGGCTTTGAAGGCGTGGAGTTTCTGTTTGCGCACGAGCACCCCATGCCCGAGCTGCGCGCGCGTCTGGCGGCGCACGGCATGCAGCAGGTGTTGTTCAATGCCGCGCCTGGCGACTGGGCCGCTGGCGAGCGCGGCCTGGCTTGTCTGCCCGGGCGCGAGCGCGAATTCCAAGACGCCATCCATGCGGCGCTGCGCAACGCCGAGCAGCTGCAATGCCCCAGGGTGCATGTGATGTCGGGCCGCGTGCCCGAGGGCATTGACCCGTCGTCTTTGCGGGCCACGCTGGTGGCCAACCTGCGATGGGCTGCGCGGCTGGCCGCCGCTCAGGGAACGGTGCTGACGGTGGAGCCCATCAACCCGCAGGACATGCCCGGTTACTGGCTGACGCACCAAGCGCAGGCGCATGCCTTGTGCGCAGACGTGGGCGAGGCCAGCCTGCAAGTGCAGATGGACCTCTACCACTGCCAGATGGTCGAGGGCGGCGTGATCGAACAGTTGCAGACCCACCTGCGCCCCGGGCGAGTGGCGCACTTGCAAATTGCGGGCGTGCCGGGCCGACACGAGCCCGATGTGGGCGTGTTCGACTTGGGCGCTTTGCTGGGCTTGATTGACGCGTTATCGGCCGAGCGCGGCTGGTCGGGCTGGTTGGGCTGCGAGTACCGCCCGCAGACGGGCGTGCTGCCCGGCGGTACATCAGCAGGCTTGAAGCGTTGGAGGCCCGCCAGCCCGCGTTGAGTGGGCTTTTTGTAGCGTGCCGTCCGTAGAATCGTTTAGCAGTAAACAGGTTCATGAGCCACGGGCGGCTCATCGCCCAAAACCAACAGGCCAAAAGAGAAGCACGCGATGTCAGACAAAAACTCCCCTGCGTCCGCCAAACGTGGCTCGATCGCCCGACGCGTGTCGCTGGTTGGCGGCCTGAGCGCAGCAGCGGTTTTGGTGCTGATCACCGCGGTGCTCAGCTTCATGATTGGGCAGAACTCAAGGCAACAGTCGGTGCAATGGGTCGATGCAAAAGTCACGGCTGTGGCTGACGCGGTGGAGGCTTTCGACAGCACGTCGCGTGGCATGGCCGAGCGCTTGTTTTCGGTCTTTGAGAGCGATTTTCCGGGCAACTTTGTGCTGGTCGAGGGCGGCGGCGACTTGCAGTACTTTGGTGTTTCGCTCAAGGGCGACACCGTGGCCGTGGACCGCTTCAACCAGTCCACCGGCGGCGTGGCCACGGTGTTTGCTGCGCAAGGCGACGACTTCTTGCGCATCACCAGCTCGCTCAAAAAAGAAGACGGCAGTCGCGCCACCGGCACGCTCTTGGGCAAGGCCCACCCCGCTTACGCTCCGTTGCGCGAAGGCAAGCCCTACCTGGGCCGTGCAGTGTTGTTTGGCAAGCCCTACATGACCCGCTACGAACCCATCGCTGACAGCAACAAACAAATCGTGGGTGCTTTGTTCATCGGCTTGGACATCAGCGGCTTTGAGGGATCTATCGCCAAACTGGTAGCCGACACGCCTTTGTTCGAAACCGGTGGTCTCTACATCATCGACCCGCGCCGCTCCGACGCCGACGCCATCTTCTTGATGCACCCCAGCGCGCGTGGCAAAAAGGTACTCGAGGTCTCGCCCGGTGCCCAGACGTTCTTGGCGTCGCTGCGCAACTTCGACGGTGGCTACATCCCCGAGGTGCCCGTGCTTTTGAGCAGTTCCGGCACTGGAACGCATTGGGCTGTGGCGCGTCGGGTGCCGACCGCCGGCTGGTGGGTGGTCGGCGAGGTCAGCGATGCGCAAGCCATGAGTGGCGTGGGGCGTGTTCTGACCCCCTTTTGGGTGTTGCTGGGCGCGGCCATCCTGGCGCTGGCCTTGGGCTTGTTTTTGATGATGCAACGCTGGGTAGCACGCCCACTGGCTGAGCTCAGCCGAGCCGTCACAGCCGTGGCGCACGGCGACCTGACGCAGCCCGTAAACAGCAACCGGCACGACGAAATTGGTGCACTCATGCGCGAGGTGGAAACCATGCGCGTGCAGTTCAACCAAAGCCTCGCGCACGTGCGGCAGTCCACCGACAGCATCACCACGGCCAGTGCAGAAATCGCCAGCGGCACACAAGACTTGAGCGCGCGCACCGAACAGGCGGCCAGCAACCTGCAACAAACAGCGGCCAGCATGGCGCAGTTGACGGACACCGTGCGTCAAAGTGCCGAGTCGGCGCGCTCTGCCAACACGCTGGCGCACTCCGCCGCCGAGGTGGCCCAGCGTGGCGGCGAGGTGGTCTCGCAAGTGGTGACCACCATGGACGACATCAACCAGAGCAGCCGCAAGATTGCAGACATCATCAGCGTGATCGACGGCATCGCGTTTCAGACCAATATCCTGGCTTTGAACGCCGCAGTGGAGGCCGCGCGCGCTGGCGACCAAGGCCGCGGCTTTGCGGTGGTGGCAACCGAAGTGCGCAGCTTGGCCGGGCGCAGCGCCGAGGCCGCCAAAGAGATCAAGGCACTCATTCAGACCAGCGTGCAAAAAGTCGAAGGCGGCAGCCGTTTGGTGGGTGAAGCCGGCCAGACGATGCAGGAGATTGTTGGCGCTGTGCGCCGTGTCACGGACATGATTGGCGAGATCACGGCAGCTGCCAATGAGCAAAGCGATGGCATCGGCCAGGTCAATGCCGCGGTCGGGCAGCTGGACCAAATGACACAGCAAAACGCCGCTTTGGTGGAGCAATCGACCGCGGCCGCCGAGAGCCTGCGCGAGCAGGCGCAGCGCCTGGCTCAGGTCGTGGGCTCTTTCAAGCTGCAAGGCGGCGTGGCTTTAAGTAACGCCTCGCTTGTCAGCAACCCACCGGCCTTGGGCGCACCTCCGGCCCGCCAGGCATTGAGCGCGCCGAGGCCCGTTCAGAACAAGTCGCTGCCGCGACCGGCACAAGCGGCCCGCCCGCAACTAGCAGCCAAGCCAACCCCATCGAGCAGGCCGAAGATCGCAGCCAAGCCGGTAGGCACGGCCCGCACGGCAGGATCTGCTGCACCCGCGCCTCGCTTGAAGGCTCCGGCCTCCAACGCGCCGATCAAGCCCGCGCTGAAGGCGGCACCCAGAAGCACCGCCGCCCCTGCGCAGACGGAGGGTGATTGGGAATCTTTCTGACCCCGGAGGTAACCGCCATGAATGCCCGCGTCCCAACCGCCTTGTTCCAGCCCGAGCGCGCCCTGTCAGAGGTGACGCAAGCCTGGGAGCAGCGCATCCTGCCAGAGCTGTACGACTACATCGCCATTCCCGCTAAGTCGCCGGCGTTTGACGCTGATTGGGCCAGCCACGGCCATTTGGAACGCGTGCTGCAACGCGCAGCGGACTGGGTGCAGGCGCAGCGCGTACCGGGCCTGCAGCTGGAGATCGTGCGCTTGCCCGGGCGCACGCCGGTTTTGTTCTTTGAGGTGCCCGCGTCCAGCGGTGCAGCCCAGGCCGCCAGCAGCCAAGGCAGCAGGCCGAGCGGTGTGGCTGCGTCGGTGTTGATGTACGGCCACATGGACAAGCAACCTGAATTCACGGGCTGGCGCGCCGACTTAGGGCCTTGGACGCCCAAACTCGAAGACGGCAAGCTCTACGGGCGCGGTGGGGCAGACGACGGCTACGCGGTCTACGCCAGCATCGCCGCCGTGCAAGCGCTGCAAAGCCAGGGCGCTGCGCACCCGCGCATCGTCGGGCTGATTGAGACTTGCGAGGAGAGCGGCTCTTACGACCTGCTGCCCACCATCGAGGCCCTGCGTGGCCGCTTGGGCGACGTGGCGCTGGTGATCTGCCTGGATTCAGGCGCTGGCAACTACGACCAACTGTGGCTGACCACCAGCTTGCGTGGCATGGCCAGTGGCGTGCTCAAGGTCGAGGTGCTGACCGAAGGCGTTCACTCCGGTGACGCCAGCGGGCTGGTGCCGTCGAGCTTTCGCATCATGCGTCAGGTGCTCGACCGCCTGGAAGACAGCGCCACGGGGCGCTTGTTGCCAGCCAGTTTCCACTGCGAAGTGCCGCCCGATCGGCTGGCTCAAGCGCGCGCCACCGCCGCCATCTTGGGCGAGGAAGTGCATCGCCGCTTTCCTTGGGCGCACCACGATTGCGGTGGGTCGAGTGCCTTCACCTTGCCCACCACCACCGACCCACTGCAGGGTTTGCTCAACCGCACCTGGGCACCCACGCTCAGCGTCACCGGAGCAGAGGGCTTTCCCGAGATTCGCAACGCGGGCAACGTGCTGCGCCCCTACACCGCTTTCAAACTGAGCTTGCGCTTGCCGCCGCTGGTGGATGCGGCTCAAGCTGTGCAGCAGCTCAAAGCCTTGTTGGAAGACAACGCGCCCTATCAGGCCAAGGTCACGTTTCACAGTGAAGGTGCTGCCAGCGGCTGGAACGCGCCGCCCAGCGTGGGCTGGTTCGAACAAGCGCTGGACGCTGCATCTCAGGCGCATTTCGGCGCGCCTTGCGGGCACATCGGGCAGGGCGGCACCATCCCGCTCATGGGCATGCTCAGCAAAGGCTTTCCGCAGGCGCAAATGATGGTGTGCGGTGTGCTGGGCCCGAAAAGCAACGCACACGGGCCCAACGAGTTTTTGCATGTGCCCTACGCCCAGCGCCTCACCGCTGCCGTAGCGCAAGTGATGGCGGCACTGCCTGCTCAGGCCACTGAAGCCGAGGGCTTGGCCTGACGCCAGCGCCACCAGCCCAAACCCAACACCGCCAAACCCATCACCAACACCGGCAGCACCGAGCCCAGTTGCAACGTCTCCCAGCCGCGTGTGGTCACCAACACACCCGAGGCCAGGGAACTCACGGCCAAGGTGGCAAACACTGAAAAGTTCAGCAGGCCCTGGGCCCGGTCACGTTCTTGCGGCGCGTAACTCCCAAGCGAGAGCGTCGTGCTGCCGGTGAAGACAAAGTTCCAGCCCACGCCCAGCAGCAGCAGCGCCAGCCAGAACTGTTGCAATCCCAGCCCGGACAGGGCCACCCCAATGCACGCGGCGTACAAGAGCACGCCCAAGCCCATCACCCACAAAGCGCCCCAGCGCTGAATCAAGTGGCCGGTGAAAAAGCCGGGCGCGAACATGCCAATCACGTGCCACTCCAGCACAAAAGCGGCGTCGGAGAAGGGCAGTCCGCACTGCTGCATGGCCATGGGCGTGGCCGCCATCAAGAGGTTCATCACGCCATAACTCAAAGCGCCAGTGAGCGCGGCCACTGCGAACACCGGCTGGCGCGCGATTTGCCACAGCGACCGCTCGATAAGCGGCGGGTCGGTTGATGCGTTGGTGGGTTTCTTGGATGGTTGCTCTGGAAAGGGCACGAAGGCCAGCACCGCCATCGCGAGTGCGGCAACCGCCGCCAGCAACAAGTAAGCCGCAGCAAAAGGCACGGACATCAAATCGCGCCCGAACGCGGCCAAGTTGGGTCCTGCCACGGCGCCGAGCAGGCCGCCGGCCATGACCAGCGAGACCGCCCGGTCGCGCCCGCTGGGGCCGGCCAATTCAGCAGCTGCAAAGCGGTACAGGCCCGCGTTGGCGTTGTAGTAACCGGCGATTACCGTGGCCGCGCACAGCAGCCAAAAGTTTTTGGTGGCCACTGCCCAGGCGCACAGCAAGGCGGCACCCACGGCCACCGCTGCGCCCAGCATGAAAGCGCGTTGTCGCCCCCACAGCCTTTGGGAGCGCGCCACCAAACCCGTGGCCAGCGCACCGCCGACCACATAGCCCATCACGGGCAAGGTCGCCATCCAGCCCAGCGGGGCCAAACTCCAGCCGACCAAGCCGTTGATGGCAATGAAGGTGACGTTGTTCGTGAGGAACAGGCCTTGGCACAAGGCCAGCAGCCATAGAGGGCGGTTCATGGGCTGTGGTGTTGGTGCGCTGCCGGCGCACTCAGGTGGCTGCGCTCAGGTTGATCAGTGCCAGCGCAGCCAGCGGCGCGGTGTCGGCGCGAAGCACCCGGGGGCCCAGGCTGACGGGCGAGAAGCCGTGTTGTCTGGCCAGCGCTTCTTCAGTAGCACTCAGTCCGCCTTCTGGGCCGGACAGCAGCACCGCTTGGCTCAGGGGCTGTGCTTGGGCCACGGCTTCGGCCAGCGGCACAGCGTCTGGCGCGAGTGAGAGCACCCAGCGCGCGCCCGCTCCAGCGCGTGCCAAGCCATCAGCAAACGCGCTGACCGCGGCGATGTGGGGCACCCGGTTGCGCCCGCACTGGCTGCAAGCCGCCACCGCCACGGCTTGCCAGTGCGCTTGACGCCGCTCGGCACGCTCGCCGCTCAAGCGCAGCACGCTGCGCTCGGCTTGCAGGGGCGCGATGGCCACTGCGCCCAACTCGGTTGCTTTTTCCACCAAGTCGTCCATGCGGTCGTTGGCGGGCATGCCCAGCATCACGGTCACCGCAACCGCCGCCTCGCGTGAGACCGCTCGGTGCTCGAGCACGCGAACCTGCACCGACTGGCGGCCCATCTGCTCTATGACGGCGTCGAACTCGCTGTCGGACTCGCCTTGAAACAAAGCGATGTGATCGCCCGGTTGCAGGCGATGCACCTGCACATGGCGCGCCGCGCCCTCGGGCAGCACCAGGCAGCCGCCGGTAGCGAGGGGCACCGGGCAATGCACACGCAGCGACAAAAGCGGCTTTCGGCCTCAGACCCGCCCGAAGGCCAGGCCCATGGGTGCCTGGTGGCCTTCGATCTGATCCACCAAGCGCAGCAGCGGCGCCAGTTCGCGGTAGCGCGCGGCGGTGGCGCGGATGTAGCCGATGAAACGCGGCGTGTCTTGCAGGTACTTGGGCTTGCCGTCGCGCAGCGTCAGGCGCGCAAAGATCCCGGCGACCTTCAGGTGACGCTGCAAGCCCATCCACTCCACACCTCGGTAGAACTCGCCGAAATCAGCCCCCACAGGCAGCCCGGCTTGTTGCGCGGCTTGCCAGTAGCGCACGGTGATGTCGAGCACAAACGCTTCGTCCCAGCTGATGAAGGCGTCGCGCATCAGGCTGGCGATGTCGTACGTGATGGGGCCATGCACCGCGTCTTGAAAGTCGAGCACGCCCAAGTCGGGCTCGCCCAGCATGAGGTTGCGGGCCATGTAGTCGCGGTGCACAAACACTGCCGGAGCGCGCAGGTTGTGCGCTGCGATAGTGGCAAAAGCCTGCTGCAGCGTGGCTTGCTGATCAGCGCTCAGAACCAAGCCCCGATGGCGCGCGACGTACCAGTCGGCAAAGAGTTGCATCTCGCGCAGCAACAGCGCTTCGTCGTAGGGCGGCAGCACGTCTGGGCGCGAGGCCAACTGCCAGCGCACGAGGCTCTGAATGGCTTGTCGGTAAAGGGGCGCTGCACTGGCGCTGTCTTGCTCATCGAGCTGCGACATCATGGTGTGCTGCCCCAAGTCGGTCAGCAACATGAAGCCCTGAGCCTGGTCCCAGGCCAGCACCTCGGGCGCTCGAACGCCGGCCTGGTGCATCAACTGCGCCACACGCACGAAGCTGGCGCAGTCTTCCTTGTCAGGCGGCGCGTCCATGATGATGCGTTGCACACCCGTTGCCGTGTCGATGCGCAAATAGCGCCTGAAACTCGCGTCGGCCGAGGCCAGATGGAGGCTGTCGGGCACCAAGCGGTGGGTGCTCTCCAAGCTCTGCAACCAATCGGAAAAAGCCGGTTGTCTGCTGGGGTCGGCCCAGACCACTGCCGTGTGCGGCTGCAAGCCGGGGACGCTGTGGGCCAGAGCGTCGGAGGTGGGAGGGGTCACATCGCTCATGGATAATCAATTCTACAAACGCGATCCGGCCGGATCGGGGCAATCCGGGCCTTGCGGTCGAGCGGGGCGACCCTCGGTCGGTCCGTCTGCATCCACCTCAGCACGCCCTGACCGACGTCCCTCATGGTTTCTCGCCCGCGTTGCCCCCGGCCGCTTCTGGCCCTCTTGTGTGCCAGCATGGGCATGGGCGCGTCGGCTCAAACGGCTGAACCAGGCAAAGCGGCTTCGCCATCAATAGAACCCAGCGTGGTTCTCAAACCATCCTTGCGCCTCGAAGAGCCAGCGCCTTCTGCAGCAGACACTCCGCTGCCCACCTTTCTATTCGGCGATTCGCTCACGGGCCAGATCGACCTGCAAACGGTCATTGAGGGCAATGCAGAACTGCGTCGCCCCGGCACGGTGGTGCGTGCAGACCGGTTGACCTACGACGCGCCCGACGACACTGCCCGGGCGCAGGGTCGCGTGCGGGTCAACCGCGAAGGCAACGTGTTCGAAGGCGACGAGCTCGAGCTCAAGCTCGACACCTTCGAGGGTTTCTTCAACGATGCGCGCTACCGCTTTCTGAGGAACGACGCTTACGGCACCGCAAGCCGCATCGACTTCATCGATGACAAGCGCTCGGTCGTGCGCGATGCCAGCTACACCACCTGCCAGCGCAAGCCCGGCCCCAGCTGGATGCCCGATTGGGTCCTCAACGCCAGCGTGATTCGGCTGGACACCGAACAAAACCAGGGCGTTGCAGAAGGTGCAGTGCTGCGCTTTCAGAACGTGCCTGTTCTACCAATCCCCTATTTGAGTTTTCCGCTCAGCGAAGAGCGCAAGTCGGGTGTTTTGCCGCCTACCTTCGGTGTAGACAACATCAACGGCGTGGAGCTGTCGCTGCCCTACTACTGGAACATCGCGCCTAATCGGGACGCCACGTTCTACCCCACCCTCATGAGCAAGCGCGGCATCGACATCGGCGCAGAGTTCCGCTACCTCGAAGACGGCTACAGCGGCCGTCTGCGTGGCAACCTCATGCCCACCGACTCGTTGCGCGACCGCCAGCGCTGGGCTTTGTCCTATGGCCACAGCGGCGTCTGGAAGACAGGCTCGAGCGCCGTAGGCGACTTGGGCTTGCGTTTGGACATCAACCGTGTGAGCGACGACAACTATTGGCGCGACTTTGCTGACGCCAGCGGCTCGCTCACCCAACGCCTGCTGTCCAGTGATGCGCAGATCAACTGGGCGGGTGGGCCTTTTGCGGTCAGCGCCCGAGCGCTGAAATGGCAAACGCTGCAAGACGTCGCATCGCCCATCGTTCCACCCTACGACCGCCTGCCCCAAATCACCGCCAGCTACACCCGCAACAACTGGAGCGGTCTGGACCTGGCTTTGGCTGGCGACTTCACCCACTTCCGCTCAGACCCCTTCCTGACCAAACAGCCTAATGCTCGGCGCAGCGTGGCTACTGCCCGCTTGAGCCGCCCTTGGCTGGCCCCGGGCTGGTTTTTCACGCCCGCGCTCGAAGTGCACGCCACGCGCTACCAGCTCAGCAACACACTGGCCAATGGCGCGCGCAACGCCAGCCGTGTGGTGCCGGGCTTGAGCATCGACACGGGTTTGATCTTCGAGCGCGATGCCAGCTACTTCGGGCGAGGTTTTCGGCAAACCTTGGAGCCGCGCGCCTTCTACAGCTTCCGTCCGTTCCGCGACCAGTCCTTGCTGCCCAACTACGACACCTCGGCCAACGATTTCAACTTCGCCTCCATCTTTTCCGACACGCCTTACTCCGGCAACGACCGCATTGCCGACAACAACCTGCTGACCCTGGGCGCCACCAGCCGCTTGCTGGACCCGAACACCGGCACCGAGAGCGCACGCTTCGCGCTCGCACAGCGCTTTCGTTTCAAGCCGCAACGCGTGACCTTGCCGGGCGAAGCGCCCGTGAACGACCGCTTGAGCGACATCTTGGCTGGCGTCACGCTGAACTGGACCGATCAGTGGGCGCTGGAGTCGACCGTTCAGTACAACCCCAAGTTGCGCCAGTCACAGCGCGCAACCCTGGGTGCACGCTTTAGCGCAGGAAACTACCGCGTGCTTTCAGCCGCCTACCGCTATCAGCGCGACGCCAGCGAGCAAATTGACTTCAGTTGGCAATGGCCACTCAACGACTTGTGGGGCGACCGTGGCCAGGAGCTGGGCGCAGGCCGTGGCCAAGGCGAAGGCCGCTGGTACAGCGTGGCGCGCCTCAACTACAGCCTGCGAGACAGGCGACTGGTGGACTCACTGGTGGGCTTCGAGTACGACGCCGGTTGCTGGCTGGGCCGTGTGGTGCTGGAGCGCTTGCAGCGCAGCACCGCCACCGCCACGCAACGCATCTTGTTTCAAATCGAGTTCGTCGGTTTTTCCAGACTCGGCGCCAACCCTTTGCAGACCCTGCGCAACAACATTCCCCGCTACCAAAACCTTCGCGAGCGCGTGAGCACCCCCAGCCGCTTTGGCCAATACGATTGACACCACCATGCAAGCAGCCCCCTTCGCCCCCCGCCTTTGGATGACGCACGCCGTGTTTGGGCTGGCAGTCGCGCTGCTCAGCGCGGGCGGCGCGCAGGCGCAGCCCGCAGCAGCGGACCCAGCCGCCAACCAGTTTGCGGACTACATCGTGGCCATCGTCAACGCAGAGCCCGTGACCAACAACGAAGTACGCCAGCGTGTGCTGCGCGCTGAGGCGACTCTGCGCCAGCAGGGGCGCCCAGTGCCGCCGCGCGCCGCTTTGGCGCAACAGGTCTTGCAAGAGTTGATCGCAGAAAAGGCGCAACTGCAGCTGGCGCGCGACTCCGGCATTCGCGTGGATAGCGCCACGCTCGACGAAGCCGAGCAGTCGGTCGCGCGTCAAAACCAATTGGAGCTGCCGGCTTTGCGCGCTCGGCTAAGCGCAGACGGTGTGAGCCTGGTGCAGTTCCGTGACACTTTGCGCAACCAAATTTTGCTGACGCGCCTGCGCGAACGCGAGCTGGAGCGCCAAGTGCGCGTCAGCGATGCCGACATTGACCGCTTCCTGCGCGAACAGTCGAGCAATGTCGATCCTGCTTTGGCCCTGGTTCGCTTGGGGCACGTGTTGGTGGCCGTGCCGGAGTCTGCGCCGCCAGAATTGGTGGCCAGTTTGCAATCGCGTGCGCAGCAGGCAGCGCAGCGCGCCCGTGCTGGCGAAGATTTCGCAACTCTGGCGCGCGAGCTTTCGCAAGGAACCGAGCGGGAACAAGGTGGTGACATGGGCTCGCGTCCGCTGGACCGCTACCCCAGTCTGTTCGCGCAGGCGGTGGTGGGCCAAGCGGTCGGTGCGGTTTTGGGGCCCTTGCGCTCTGGTGCTGGCTTTCACGTCCTGAAGGTGCTGGAACTGCAGCAGGCCGGCGGTTTGCCAGCCGCAGTCACCCAAACCAGGGCACGCCATATCTTGTTGCGTACCGGCCCACAAATGACAGAGGCGCAGGCCCGGGCTCGCCTGCTGGATTACCGCCGTCGGGTCACCAGTGGATTGGCCACCTTTGAGGCGTTGGCCACCGAGTTCTCGCAAGATGGCAGCGCCGCACGCGGCGGTGACTTGGGCTGGGCTGGCCCCGGCCAGTTTGTGCCCGAATTTGAAGACGCCATGGACAGCCTGCGGCCGGGTGAAGTCGGACAGCCGCTGGTGTCGCGCTTTGGCGTGCACCTGATTCAAGTCGTCGAGCGTCGTCAGGCGGCCTTGACCGATGCGCAGCGTCGCGAGTTGGCTCGCAACGCAGTGCGTGAACGCAAGCTCGACGAGGCTTACATTGCCTGGGCTCAGGAGGTGCGTGGCCGCGCTTACGTCGAGATCCGCGAGCCGCCGCAGTGAAGGGCAGCGGCCATCAGGCCCGCAAGCGCTTTGGCCAGCACTTCTTGGTCGACACGGCCATCATCGATGGCATTGTTCGCGCCATCGACCCCAAGCCAGGGCAGCGCATGGTCGAGATCGGACCGGGTCTGGCTGCGCTCACACAACCTTTGGTCGAGCGCTTGGGCCGTCTGAGCGTCATCGAGCTCGATCGTGATTTGGCGGCTCGGCTGCGCGAACACCCGCAACTCCAGGTGGTGCAAGCCGATGTGCTGAACGTCCATTTGGCCCATCTGGCCCATCTGAACGGTTTGGCCGGTTCGGCCTACCTTGTGGGCGTTGCCAGCGAGGCCGGTTCAGCAGATGCTCAGTCGGCTCAATCCGCGAGCCCACCACCCGCCAGCCGCTGGCGCGTGGTGGGCAACCTGCCCTACAACATCTCCACGCCTATCTTGTTTCACCTGCTCGACCAGGTGAGCTGGGTCGTGGACCAGCACTTCATGCTGCAAAAAGAAGTCGTTGACCGCATGGTCGCGCCGCCCGACAGCAGCGAGTACAGCCGCCTGAGCGTCATGCTGCAATGGCGTTACGCCATGGAAGAGGTGTTGTTCGTACCGCCTGACGCCTTCGATCCACCGCCCCGTGTCGACAGTGCGGTGGTGCGCATGGTGCCGCTCGGCGCAGCTGCAACTCTGGACTTGCAGATGTTCAGCGCCATGGTCCAGGCAGCCTTCAGCCAGCGCCGCAAACTCTTGCGTCACTCCTTGGCCCCTTGGCTAGAGACGCAAGGTTTCACCGGTGATTTTGATGTGCAACGCCGCGCACAAGAGGTGTCTGTGGCCGAGTACGTGGCCTTGGCGCAGCAACTGCAAACCAGCCCAAAGGCTGGTGCAAACAATCAGGCTGCGCTCAACCAATAACCCGCATTGAACGGGCTGCTCATGCGCAGCGCCTGAGGCGACACATCGAGCAACCTGTCGGTCGGCATTTTTTCTGCCGACTCGTCTGCCTTGAGTTGTCCCGCTGCGGTCAGTGCGCTGGTCGCCTCTTGGGGTGCCGATTCAGCCCGTTCTGCTTGGCTGGTGGTTGCAGAACGGGCTACAGAAAAGAATAGAAGCACCTAAAGGGTATCTTGCGTTCAGCCCAATAGTCGGCGGCGTCGCGGAAGATGTCCAAAAGCTGCTCGCGAGCTTCCTTGTCGAATTTCAGCGTGACGGGGATGTGCTCCAGCACCACAAGGAACCCGGGCTGCTGCCCTGATTTGTGCAGTGGGTCTGTCATGCAGTCGTACAAGGCATCAAAGTTCTTGCCGAAGTGCGACGGAAAGGTGAACTGCTGCGCAATGGATTCCAACAAATCTTGCTTGGTCTGCGCTTGCGCCAAACCAGCGTAGAGAAAATGGTGGCCGAGTTGCTGTGCAGCTACCTGCAGGTCGTGAACGCGGAAGGCGCGAATCGACTGCACGATGTTGGTTCTGACGGTACGAAGTGGTTGGTCCATCCCCGCTTCTCTTTCTGATAGTGGGCTCTTCAAAACAAGGCCTTGACGCAATGGCATGGGGCGCGCGGCGCCGGCCATGACATCAGGGGGTAATACGACGAAAGCTGGCGTAGTGATCGTTTGTGTAATAGCAAACATCGGGCTTCCTAGGCTGTGATCCACCACACACGATGCGCCGGGCTCCCCGGTCGCTTGAAAAAGGCGTCTTGACGGTGTACTCGCGGTAATAGCCTCGGGGATGCAGCGGCAGAAGGCGCTCTCGGTTACCAAACACCGAGCCATCTTTGCTGTACGGGAACGGCCCGCCCTGCAAGATCAACTCGTGTGTTCGCCGCCCCTGAGATGGCAAATCAACAAGCGCCACCTCCGCCACTGGCCCAGCAGGGGAGTCTGGTGAAGAGCGGCTCAGTGCCGGGCTGGGGGATGCCAACCCACCCAAAACCACCGCAGTCAACACGCTGGTTAGCGCTAACTTGACTTTGGCGACCAACCGAGATGACACCACTGATGCGACCACCGTATCGCCTGACAACGCTGCTAAGCCCCAAGCTACTCAAGCCACCCGAACAGCCCCTGCCAGGTCAGAAAAACCAGCCGGATCGCTGTCAAAGCGCTTGAACGCTACCGTCAAACATCTCGGGTTAACCCGAGAAATCAAGCGCCGAAGTGTGCCCCATCAGCCCCGAAAAAGCAAGACGATGCCCAAAAAGTGGGCATGTTCTCGCACCGAATCACCTAGAGTCAGTGTGCGCAAACTGTCGCCGGGTGCTTCAGCGAGCCACGTTTGCGTCTGCGACCGTGAGAGCTGTCATGTTGACGATGCGCCTGACGGTGGTGCTGGCGGTCAGGATATGCACCGGTTTGGCCGCCCCGAGCAGCACGGGGCCAATGGCGATGTTGCCGCCAGCCGCTGTTTTGAGCAGGTTGTACGAAATGTTGGCGGCGTCAATGTTGGGCATGACCAGCAAATTGGCGTCGCCCGACAGGGTGCTGTTGGGCATGTAGGCCAGTCGCGCGGCGCTGTCGAGTGCCAAGTCGCCGTGCATTTCCCCGTCCACTTCCAGCCAAGGCGCTTCGGTCTGCAGCAGCTCCAGTGTTCGGCGCATCTTGATGGCGCTGGGTGTGCTGCCTTGCCCGAAGTTGCTGTGCGACAGCAGCGCAGCCTTGGGCCGGATGCCAAAGCGCATCATTTCTTCGGCCGCCATGACCGTGATCTCTGTCAGTTCTTCCGCGGTGGGGTCTGCGTTCACGTGGGTGTCCACGATGAACACTTGCCTGCCCGGCAGCATCAGGCCGTTCATGCAGGCATACACCGGGACGTCTTGCGGGGTGCTGGGGCTGCCGCCAGCGCGCCGCCCTATGACTTGGTCGATGTAGTGCAGGTGCAGGCCTGTGGTGCCCCAGGTACCACAGATCAGGCCATCGGCGTGGCCTTTGTGCACCAACATCGCACCAATGAGGGTCAGGCGGCGACGCATCTCGATCTTGGCGGCTTGCGCGGTCACACCTTTGCGCTCGGTCATGCGGTGGTAGGTCTGCCAGAAATCCCGGTAGCGATGGTCGTTCTCGACATTGACCACGTCGTAGTCCAACTCCTCCTTGAGGCGCAAACCGAACTTTTCGATGCGCTGAGCAATCACCGTGGGTCTGCCAATGAGGGTGGGCCGAGCCAATCCTTCGTCCACCACGATCTGCGCCGCCCGCAGCACGCGCTCTTCTTCGCCTTCTGCGTACGCCACCCGATTCTTTGTCGCCTTTTTGGCCGCCATGAAAATGGGCTTCATGGTGGTGCCCGAGGCGTAGACAAAGCTTTGCAGGCGCTCGCGGTAAGCGTCCATGTCAGCGATCGGGCGGCTGGCCACGCCGCACTGCTGTGCGGCTTGGGCAACGGCAGGCGCGATCTTCATCATCAGCCGAGGATCGAAAGGCTTCGGAATGAGGTACTCCGGGCCAAAGGCCAACTGGTGCCCTGCATAGGCCGCAGCCACCACCTCGCTTTGCTCGGCTTGGGCCAGCTCGGCGATGGCGTTCACCGCAGCAATTTCCATCTCGATGGTGATCGTGGAAGCACCCGCGTCCAGCGCACCACGGAAGATGTACGGGAAACAAAGAACGTTGTTGACTTGGTTGGGGTAGTCGGTTCGGCCGGTCGCCATGACGGCATCGTCGCGCACCGCTTTGACTTCCTCGGGTGATATTTCGGGCGTCGGGTTGGCCAGCGCAAAGATGATCGGGCGTGCGCCCATGCGGCGCACCATGTCGGGCTTGAGCACACCGCCTGCAGAAAGACCGAGGAACACGTCGGCGTCTGCGATCACGTCGGACAACGAACGTGCAGCGGTCTTTTGCGCGAATTGGATCTTGTCTTCATCCATCAACTCGGTGCGCCCTTCGTAGACGACACCTGCCAAGTCGGTGACAAAGACGTTCTCGCGGCGCAGGCCCAAATGCAGCAGCAGGTTCAGGCAGGCCAAAGCCGCAGCACCAGCACCTGAAGTCACCAGCTTGATCTCTTCGATGCACTTGCCCACCACCTTCAGGCCATTGATGAGCGCAGCACCGACCACAATGGCCGTGCCGTGCTGGTCGTCGTGGAAGACCGGAATCTTCATGCGCTCGCGCAGCTTGCGCTCGACGTAGAAGCAATCAGGTGCCTTGATGTCTTCCAGGTTGATGCCGCCGAAGGTGGGCTCCAGCGATGCAATGATGTCCACCAGCTTGTCGACGTTGGTCTC
The DNA here is from genome assembly GCA_027483665.1 of Comamonadaceae bacterium. GTDB lineage: Bacteria > Pseudomonadota > Gammaproteobacteria > Burkholderiales > Burkholderiaceae_C > JAIXUC01. The sequence goes on from JAIXUC010000013.1 coordinate 22,335, forward strand.
GTCGATCTCGATGTCGAACACATCGATGCCGGCAAACTTCTTGAAGAGAACGCCTTTGCCCTCCATCACCGGCTTGGCCGCGAGCGGGCCGATGTTGCCCAGACCCAGCACCGCGGTGCCGTTGGTGATGACAGCCACCAAATTGCCGCGGCTGGTGTAGCGAAATGCCGCGTTCGGGTCTTTGACGATTTCTTCGCAAGGCGCTGCCACACCCGGTGAGTAGGCCAGGGCCAAGTCGCGCTGGTTGGTCAGTTGTTTGGTGGCAGCGATGGCGACTTTGCCGGGCGTGGGAAATTCGTGGTACTCGAGTGCTGCTCGGTGCAACTCGGCACGCTTGTCTTCGCTGGGTGTGGTGGGGGTTGCCATCGCGTTGTCTCCTGGTGGGCGCTCGCTGGCAGCAGGCACTCACCGGCCCGGCCAGGGGGTCGCGATTCTAGGCCGCGGGTCTATGGGTCACTGCATGAACTGCCCATTGGCCCGAACCATCATCAAGTCGACAAACGCGCTGCCGCGCGCTTGGCGCGTGGGATAGCTCAAGCCAAAGCCGCCCAACTCCACCTGGTCAACTGCGCCGAGCGCCGCGCGCAGGCGCTCGCGGCCAGCGGCGTCGACCCGACGATGTGCGGCCAACAGCATGTGCGCAGCGACATAGCCCTCCATGGACTGGTGCGAAGCGGGCTCATCAAAAAAGCGCTTCATGGCGCGGTCGAAATCACGCGTCACCGGCAAGGTGGTGCGCGCTGGGTTGTGCACCACTTGGGTCAGGATGGCACCAGCCAACTGCGCAGCCGGCATCAACTCCAGCATGGTGCGGGGGTTGACGGTCGACAAGCCCACTACGAAAGTGGCTGGCAGCAAGCGGCGTAGTTCTTGAAATGTCTGCGCATAGGCCACCGAGTCGCCGATCAACAGCAAAGCGCGTGGTTTGGCTTGGGCCAGGCGGCCCAAAGTCGTGGGCCATTGGGCGCTGTCGACGGGCAGGGTGGTCTCAGACAGCCGTCGCGGCGCAGCGCCAGAAATGGTCTGGGTGAGGGCGCTTCGTGCCAGCGCGGCAACCTCAGGTGGTGTGCCAGGGGCCACCACCAAAGCCACATCAGGGATGCCCATGGTCGTCAAATGGCGCATCAAGAAAGCCACCTCCTGACCATAGTCAGGGCGGGTGAAAAACACCAGCTGACCAACCAGCGGGTGCCCAGTGCCCACGCCACTCACAGGGCCGACCAGAGGCACGCCTTCGCGCACGAATTCGGGGTCAGCCAGCAGCGCCAGCAGAGCGGCGTCGCCAACCGGCCCCAGCACCACGTCCACCCGGTCAATGCGAGCTAACTCCAACACCGCCGCCCGCGTGCGAGCTGGGCTGCCATCGGTGGTGCGCTGGCTGATGCGCACCTGCCGCAGTTGCCCGCGGCTGGTGAGATCGTCAAACAGCACCTTGCTGCCCGTGAAGAAGTCGCGGCTGGCATCCACAAAAGGACCGGTGCTGTCGATCACGTAGCCCACGTGCAACACGGGCCTGGCGGCAGGCGATTGCGCCAGTGCCGACCCCATGCACAAGGCAACGAGCCAGCCAACAACTGCCCATTGGCAGGAAGTTCGCAGATGGGCTGATTGGCGGCGCCAGAAAGCCAAACACCTGTTGACCAGCCCAAGTCGAGGCGCTGCCAATGTGTGAATAAAGAAAGAGGGGGACATAGAACAACGAGAAAAAAGAACGCTATGTTGATCAGCCCATGTGAAGCCTTGGTGACCGACACGTTCAGGCTCTAGACTCTTCAGGCTTGGTGATGGGCATGTTCCCGATGGCCACCAGCTCCATATGACCGTGTGGTTTGAGCCGCCGATCCTGCCAACCAACATGCTTTTGAGTTTTCGCAAGCTGCCCTGGAAGCGATTGCTCCAGACCTACCCGCTGGCGTGGAGTCTGTCTGCGTTCGCGCTGGGCTCCACGATTGCCGTGCTGGCGGGCGCAGCCCTGCAAACCGAAATCGACAGCAGCGGGCGCTTGCGTTTTGAGCGGCATGTGGAGCAGTTGCGCCAGGCCATCCAAACCGAGGTCGATCGCCAGGGGGATTTGTTGCTCAGTGTGCGCGGCCTGTACGCCGGCAGCGTAGGTGTCGACCGCAAGGAGTTCGCGCAGCTGATAGGCGCGATGGACCTTGCGAGCAGCTTTCCTACGGTGGCCACCGTCTCGGTGGTGGAACGCGTGGAGGCGCGCCGCTTGGGCGAGTTCGAGGCTTCCATGCGCCGCCAGATCCCGGGCTACACCCTGCGCGCCATGGCCGCGCCGAATGCTGCTGCACCGCTGGCACCGAATGCCGATTGGTACGTGGTCAAGTTTGCCGAGCCCGCTGCTCGAGCCAGCGGCATCTTGGGCTTGGAGCTCAGCGCTGATGCGCGGCATATGGCCGGCATGAGCCATGCCTCGCTAACGGCTGGTGCCGGCATGTCGGCGCCAATCATCTTGGCGCAAGACCCGCAAGGCCCGCTGGCCTACGCCGTGTACATGCCGCTTTATCCAGCCAACCCGAGCGGGCGCGAACCTCAGGGCACGGAGCAGTTGCAGGGCTTTGCTGCCACGGCCTTTTATGCAGAAGATCTGTTGCGCCGCGCTGGTGCGGTGTCGCGGCCTTGGCTCGACTTCGAGGTGGTGGACGGACAGGGCGAATCCGCCCTGACGGTCTTTGATGAAGACCCCAGCATCGAAGCCAGAGCAGCAAAGCCGGCCTCGACCATGCTCTTGGCTGCGACCCTGGCGCAGGGCCCAGCCCACAGCACCGAGTTCGACCTGAACCTCGCCGGGCGAAACCTGCGCATTCATGCTGCCAGCACGCCCGTTTTCGACGCCACACTGGACCGCGATGGCCCTTGGACTTTGGGCGGCTTGGGCTTGGCAGCTTCTGCGGCTTTGGCGCTGGCCGTCTGGTTGTTGGCAACCGCCAAAACCCGCGCGCAGGCCCGAGCTGAGGCCATGACGGCCGATTTGAACCGGCTCGCTCGGGTGGTGCGCGGCACCACCAATGCGGTCGTCATCACCGATGTGCAGGGCCGAATGGTCTGGATCAACGAGGCCTACACCCGCATCACGGGCTACAGTTTTGAAGAGTCGGTGGGCCGCGTGCCGGGAAAGCTGCTGCAGTTCGAGGGCACCGATCAGGCCGAAGTCCAGCGCATCGGACAGGCGATTCGGGCTGGCCAGCCCGTGCAGGGTGAATTGCTCAACCGCGCCAAAGACGGCCGTGAGTACTGGATCAGCTTGGACATCGTCCCGCAGTTGGCGCCGGACGGCGGCCTGCAGGGCTTCATGGCCGTGCAGCAAGACATCACGCAAAGCCGCCTGGCGCAAGCCCAGCTGGAGCGAGCCCAGCGCGATCTGGAAACCACCAACTCTTTGGCGCGTATCGGCACCTGGGAAGTGGACCTGCACCTCCAGCAGCTGACCTGGTCGCGCCTGACGCGCGAGATTCACGAAGTAGACGACGACTTTGTGCCCGAACTGGAAACCGCCATCAACTTTTACCTGGAAGGTGAAGACCGCCAACGCATCGCAGCCGTGGTGCAACGCGCCATCGAGCAAGGCGTGCCTTGGGATGAAGAGTTGCGCATCGTCACGCACGGCGGCCGCATCCGCTGGGTTCGCGCGATCGGAACGCCTGAGTTGCAAGGCGGTCGCTGCGTCAAACTCTACGGCTCTTTTCAAGATATTGACCAGCGCGTTCAAGAACAGCAAGAGTTGCGCTTGGAGCGGCAACGCTTGGCCAGCATCCTCGAAGGCACCCACGCCGGCACTTGGGAGTGGAATGTCCAGACCGGCGAAAGCCAGTTCAACGACATCTGGGCTGAGTTGCTGGGCTACACGTTGGATGAGTTAGGCCCGCAAAGCGTTGAAACTTGGCGGCGCTTGGTCAATCCGGATGATGTGCCCTCTGCGCAAGTGCAGCTGGATCGGCATTTCCGCGCAGAGCTGCCCCACTACGACCATCTACAGCGGATGCGCCACAAAGATGGTCATTGGGTCTGGATCAACGTTCGAGGAAAAGTCATCAGCCGTACCGCGGATGGCCAGCCTTTGGTGATGATGGGCACCCACACGGACATCAGCGAAATCAAGTGGGCTGAAGCCGAACTGCGCGCGAGTCAAGAATTCTTGGAGCGCGCCGAGCGGGTGGCTGGTGTGGGTGGCTGGGCGGTTGACCTGCGCAGCAAGCAGTTCACCTGGACCCAGCAAGCTGCCCTGCTGCACGGGCTGGACCCGAAAGAGCCGCCGTCGGCCCAGCGCGCCATCTCGCTGTACGACGCCGAGCACCAAGGGCCGCTGCGAGAAGCCCTTCAACGCAGCGTCGAGGGTGGCCCGCCTTGGGCCTTGGAGGTGTCGCGCACCGGGGCCGACGGCAAGCATTGGTTGCGCGTGGTGGCGCAAACCGAAATGGAGGACGGTCTGCCCGTTCGTGTGCTGGGGGCAGTGCAGGAAATCACCGACACCCGTGCCCTGCAACAACGCTTGCGCCAAACCAACACCTTGCTGCAAAGCGTCCTGGACAACATCCCGCTGGGCCTGTGCGTCTACGACCAGGCGCACCGGCTGGTGCTGCACAACGCCGCATATGCCCAGGTGCTGGACTTGCCCGAGGGCCTGCTGCAAGAGCCCGGCATGAACTTCGAACAGCTGACGCAGTTTCAAGTGCAGCGCGGTGAGTACGGCCCCGACGACCACGAAGCCCAGGTACGTGCCGTGGTTGAAGCGGCGCGCTTGCCGATGCGCCGCCACTTTCAGCGCATTCGTCCCAACGGCGAAGTGATCGACGTGCGCGGCGCGCCGCTGCCCGACGGGGGCTTTGTTGCGCTCTATGCCAACGTCACAGAGCAGCGGCGCGTGCAACAGGCGGTAGAGGAGAAAGAGCGGACGCTCCGAGGGGCGATCGACGCCGTCAACGAGGCCTTTGTGCTCTACGACGCGCAGGACCGCATGGTGTTCTGCAACGACAAGTACCGCGCGTATTACCCAAAGTCCGCCGACTTGTTCGTGCCAGGCGCCCGATTCGAAGATGTCATACGCCGCGGTGCCGAGCGCGGGGAGTACGGAGATGCGATCGGGCGAGTCGACCAGTGGGTGGCCGAGCGTCTGGCCAAACACCGCTTGCCGCACAGTGAGTCCACCTATCGCTTGGCCGATGGCCGTTGGCTGCGGGTCATCGAGCGCAAAACGGCGGACGGCTACACCGTGGGTTTTCGCATCGACATCACGGAACTCAAGGCGGCCGTCGAGGTGGCCGAAGCCGCCTCGCACAGCAAGAGCCAGTTCTTGGCCAACATGAGCCACGAGATCCGCACGCCCATGAACGCGGTGTTGGGCATGCTTCAGTTGCTGCAAAGCACCCGACTCGATGTCCGACAGCGCGACTACGTGGCCAAGACCGAATCAGCCGCGCGCGCGCTGCTGGGTTTGCTCAACGACATCTTGGACTTCTCCAAAGTCGAAGCCGGCAAGCTATCGCTCGACCCGCACCCGGTCCGCTTAGAGCGCCTGCTGGGCGACATCGGCCTGGTGCTGTCCACTGGCCTGGGCGACAAGCCGGTCGAGCTGGTGCTGGACCTCGACCCTGCCCTGCCCAGCAGCGTGGTGGTCGACGACCTGCGTCTACGCCAGGTGCTGGTCAACCTGGCGGGCAATGCCATCAAGTTCACCAGCGCAGGAGAGGTGGTGGTGACGCTGCGCCAGCGGGCACGTTCTGTTGACAACGTGCAGTTAGAGGTGTCGGTGAGTGACACCGGCATCGGCATTGCGCCCGAGCAGTTGGGTCACATCTTCACCGGCTTTTCGCAGGCCGAGGCCTCCACCACGCGCCGCTTTGGCGGCACGGGTCTGGGTTTGGCCATTTGCCAACGTCTGGTCGCCATGATGGGCGGGCAATTGCAGGTAGAGAGCACGCCAGCAGTGGGCAGTCGGTTTTTCTTCGAGATCACGCTGGCGCTGGTCGCGTCCGCTGATGACAAAGCGGAACTCGACAACGCAGAGCCTGCCACCCCGGCCGAGCCCAGAAGGGTTCTGCTGGTCGACGACAGCAGCAGCGCGCGCGCCGTCACCGAGCGCTTGCTGCAATGCCAGGGCTGGCAGGTGCAGTCAGTACCCAATGAGGTGGAGGCACAGGCTTGGTTAAAGCAAGGCCCGGCCCCCGACTTGTTGGTGGTCGATGCCCAAATGCTCGACACCTCCGGCGTCGAGCTCTGTGCCTTGTGGCGCACGCAACCAAAGCTTGCGGCGGTGCCCATGCTTTTGATGGTGACGCCTCATGGGCAAAGTCGGCTCGACCAGGTCGCGAGCTCTGGTGACAAGCTGCCAGCCTATGACGGCGTGCTGCTCAAGCCGCTGACTGCATCCAGCCTGAACGACGCGGTGTCGAACGCAGTGGCAGCTGCCGGCAAGCGCTCCCAGGTGCAGCGCGGGGTTGTTCGGGCTGACCAAAAGCCCCTGGCGCGGCTGACCACCGACGTGCCTGCGGCTGCTGACCTGCCCCTGTTTGGCATGCGCATCTTGCTGGTCGAGGACAACCTCATCAACCAACAAGTCGCGCAAGAGCTTTTGTGCGCGCAAGGCGCCAGCGTGGACATCGCAGCCAACGGTCGCCTGGGGGTTCAGGCTTTGTGTGCAGCGCAAGCGCCTGGGCCCGTGCAAACGGGGTACCACGCGGTGCTGATGGATTTGCAAATGCCCGTGATGGACGGCCTGGCTGCCACGCAACAGATCCGGCGACTCGGCTATCGCGACCTGCCGGTGATTGCCATGACCGCGAACGCCATGACCAGCGACCGTGAAGCGTGCTTGCAGGCGGGCATGGACGACCACATCGGCAAGCCTTTTGACCTGCAGCAGTTGGTGGCGCTGTTACGCCAACTCACCGGCTGGGCCGGGTTGTCTTCAGCCGACCGTGCCGCGCCAGAAGCTTCAACAGCTGAGCAGCCAGCAATCCCTCCAAAGCCGGCGCTAGCGGGTGGCTTTGCCCCCGCTGTCTTGGATGTTCCGGCCGCTCTTGAGCGCATGGGTGGGCGGCAAGACACTTTGGCCCGGCTCTATGCGCAACTGCTTGAAGACCTGCACTCAGCCACCGAAGAGCTGCAGCATTACTGGGCGTTAGGACAGATTGCGGAGGCGGGGCGCTTGCTGCACACCCTCAAAGGCAGCGCCGCGACCTTGGGTGCCATGCGGCTGGCTGCAGCCGCAGACGGGGCTGAGCGCGCACTGCAGCAGCAGCAGTTCGACGACGCGGCGGCCTTGACGGCGGCGCTTCAGCCCGCGCTCGATCAAACCGTTGCGGCCTTGCAGTCCTTGGCCCTGCAAACGAGCCCCCAGGCCTTTGGGCTGGGCGTGGCTCCGCTGGATGTGCCAGCCAGCCTTTTGGCTGTTCAACAGTTGGCGGCCTTGCTGGCTGTGGGCGACATGGCGGCTTTGCAGGCCGCCCAAGACCTGCGCCTGCGCCATGGCGCTTTGTGGACAGAGGCCAGCACCCGCACGCCAGCCCAAGCGCTCACCAGCGCCGTGGCCGCGCTGGACTTTTCATCAGCCCAGACCCACTGCGCTGCCATTGGCCAGGCGCTGTTGGTGGCTGGCTCAGCGGCTTAAGCCTTCATCAAAGCCTCGATCGCGTCGGCCTGAACCGGCACGTCACGGCTGATGAGCTCGCAGCCTTGGGGCGTGACGATGGCATCGTCTTCGATGCGAATGCCAATGTGGTGAAAGGCTTCTGGCACGCCGGGTGCAGGGCGCACATAGAGCCCTGGCTCGATGGTCAGCACCATGCCTGGCTTGAGCAGGCGCGACGGGCGGTTCAAGATGAGTTCGTTGGACAGCGGGTCGCGTCGCTCGCTCACCTCGCCCAATTGCGAGGGCTCGGCGTAGGCGCCGCAATCGTGCACGTCCATGCCCAGCCAATGGCCGGTGCGGTGCATATAGAAAGCAAAGTAGGCACGCTTTTCGATCACGTCATCGAGTCCGCCGACCTTGGCTCGGTCGAGCAAACCCACATCCAGCATGCCCTGGGCCAGCACGCGCACGGCGGCGTCGTGCGGGTCGGTGAAGCGTGCGCCCGGCCGGGTGGCAGCCACGGCTGCCTCTTGGCTGGCCAGCACGATGTCGTAGAGCGCGCGCTGCGGGCCGCTGAAGCGCCCGTTGGCCGGAAAGGTGCGCGTGATGTCGCTGGCGTAGCCGCCGAGCTCGCAGCCCGCGTCGATCAGCACCAAGTCGCCGTTGCGCACCGGGGCTGCGTCGGCGCGGTAGTGCAGCACGCAGGCGTTGGCGCCGGCCGCGACGATGGCGCCATAAGCCGGGTGTTGTGAGCCGTGGCGGCGAAATTCGTGCAGCAGTTCGGCGTCCAGGTGGTATTCACGAACGTCTTGGCCTTCGCGCAGCAAGCGCGCGCAGGTTTGCATGGCGCGCACATGAGCCCCAGCGCTGATGCGTGCGGCGCGGCGCATGGTGTCTTGCTCGTGCGCGTCTTTGATGAGGCGCATCTCGTCGAGCAAACTGCACAGGTCTTGCTGCTGCGCCGGGCACAGCGCGCCGTAACGCACCCGAGCGCGCACTCGCTCCAGCCAGCCCGCCACACGACCCTCCAAACCGCTGTGAATGGCAAACGGAAACCACACCGTGCTGCGGTTTTCCAGCAGGCGAGGCAACTGCGCGTCCAGCTCGGTGACGGGCAGCGCCGCATCGACCCCCAGCGCGTGCGGTGCCGCCTGCGGCCCCAAGCGGTAGCCGTCCCAGATTTCGCGCTCCATGTCTTTGGGCTGGCAAAACAAGGTCGCCTGCCCCTCGCCTGTGAGCACCAGCCAGGCGTTGGGCTCGGAGAATCCGGTCAGGTAATAGAAATAGCTGTCGTGCCGGTAGAGGTGGTCGTTGTCGCGGTTGCGCTGGCGCTCAGGCGCGGTGGGCACGATGGCGATGCCGCCTGGGCCAAGCAAAGCGGCCAATCGAGCGCGGCGCTCGGTGTACAGCGTGTGGGGGGGTTGAAGGTTCATGGCTGATCTCCGTTGGAGGCGGGGCTGGCGAGATGGGTGTCTGGGCTGTGGGGGCTGTGGGGTTGGGCGTTGATGTCGGCCAGTCTTTGCGGCGTGCCCACGTCGGTCCAGGTTCCGCGCCAGACACTGCCGCTGATCAATCCATTGTCTGCGCCCAGCCGCAGCAGCGGTGCCAACGGGGCCTTCTCGCCGAGCGGGTTGCCGGGTGTCAGCGTGCACCAAGGCGGCTCGAACAGGGCGCGGCGGTAATAGCCCACACCGCTGAAGGTGTGGCGCTCGCCCGCCAAGGCGCTGTTCGTCAAGCCCCCGTTGGCGTCCAGCCCAAAGTCGCCTTGAGGGTGGTGCGCCGGGTTGGGTACCAGCCAAAGGTGGCCGAGTCGTGAGCCCAGTTCAGGTGCCTGGAAATCAAAGTTGGGCATGAACACGTCGCCCGCCACGACCCAGAAGCCATCGGTCAACAACGGCAGCGTGCGGGCGATGCCGCCCAGGGTTTCAAGCGCGCCACCGAAGTCACGGCCCTCGTGGGAGTAGCGGATGGGCACTGCCGCTGTCCCCGCGCCTGCATCCATTTGGCTACCGAAGTGCGCCTCGATCTGCTCGCCCAACCAGTCGGTGTTGATCACGATCAACTGCGCCCCGGCCCGCACCAGCGCCTGCATCGGCCAAGCCATCAGCGGCTGCCCGTGCACCCGCAGCAAGGGCTTGGGTTGGTGGTCGGTGAGGGGGCGCATGCGGGTTCCGCGCCCGGCGGCCAAGACCAAAGCTTTCATGGCGGCACTGTAGCGGCCGCTCCAAAGCGGTGAAGGTCGCTCGATAAAATGCGCGGCTGCTGCGTCAGGCGCGCGCAAGCCCAGCCCAAGTGCTGGGGTGCAGCTTGGCTCCCCATCTCTTACTCCCTCCCCCCAAGAAAGCACCCATGGCCAACCCCCAAACGATGGCAAACGCGATCCGTGCGCTGGCCATGGACGCCGTGCAACAAGCCAACTCGGGCCACCCCGGCGCGCCCATGGGCATGGCCGACATGGCGGTGGCGCTTTGGCATCGACACCTCCAACATTCACCGGCCAACCCACACTGGGCCGACCGCGACCGATTCGTGCTGTCCAACGGCCACGGCTCCATGCTCATTTACGCGCTGCTGCACCTCACGGGCTACGCGCTGCCCATGCAGGAGCTCAAGAACTTTCGTCAACTGCACAGCAAAACCGCAGGTCACCCCGAGGTGGGCGTGACGCCAGGGGTAGAGACCACCACCGGCCCGCTGGGCCAAGGCATCACCAACGCGGTGGGCATGGCGCTGGCTGAAAAGCTGCTGGCTGCCGAATTCAACCGCGAAGGCCACAACGTCGTCGACCACCGCACCTACGTGTTCTTGGGCGATGGTTGTCTGATGGAGGGCATCAGCCACGAAGCCGTCGCACTCGCAGGCGCATGGAAGCTGGGCAAGCTGATCGCGCTGTATGACGACAACGGTATTTCCATCGACGGACAAGTCGCGCCCTGGTTTATCGACAACACCGCCATGCGCTTTTCAGCCTGCGGCTGGAACGTGGTGGGGCCCATCGACGGCCACGATGTCGATGCGGTAGACCGCGCCATTGCTGACGCCAAGACCAGCGCCGAGCGGCCCACGCTGATCATTTGCAAAACCGCCATTGGCCAAGGCAGCCCGAACCGCGCCGGCACGGCCAAAGCCCACGGCGAGCCCTTGGGGGCGGAGGAAATTCGGCTCACGCGCGAAGCGCTCGGCTGGAGTCATGCGCCTTTCGAAGTGCCGTCCGAGGTCTATGCCGCGTGGGACGCCAAGGTGCGCGGCCTCGCCGCAGAGGCCGCTTGGGACGCCCGCTTCGCCGCCTACAAAGCCGCTCACCCCGAACTGGCCGCAGAGTTGGTTCGGCGCATGAAGGGCGAGTTGCCCAAGTCCTTCTCGCAAACCGCGGTGGACGCCGTGCTGTCGGCCAACGACAAGGCCGAGACTGTGGCCTCGCGCAAGGCCAGCCAGATTGCGTTGGAAGCCTTCACCGCAGCTCTGCCAGAAATGCTGGGCGGCAGTGCCGATTTGACCGGCTCCAACCTCACCAACACCGCCGCCACCCCGCCGCTGCGCATGGGCGCAGACGGCTCGGTGCAGCGCAACGCGGCGGGTCAGTTGGGCCGCCACATCAACTACGGCGTGCGCGAGTTCGGCATGGCCGCCATCATGAACGGCGTGGCGCTGCACGGCGGCTTCATCCCCTATGGCGGCACCTTCCTCACTTTCTCCGACTACAGCCGCAACGCCATTCGCATGGCGGCGCTCATGAAGCTGCGCGTGGTGCACGTGTTCACGCACGACTCCATCGGCTTGGGCGAAGACGGCCCCACCCACCAAGCGGTGGAGCACGCGGCCAGCTTGCGCCTGATTCCCAACCTCGATGTCTGGCGTCCGGCAGACACGGCAGAGACCGCCGTGGCCTGGGCCGTGGCTTTGCAAAACAGCACCCGGCCCACCGCCTTGCTCCTGTCGCGCCAGAACCTGCCTTACGCGCCCAAGCCGCACTCGCCCATCGCACCAGAAGCCAGTGGTCTGGGCGAAATCAGCCGCGGCGCTTATGTGCTGGCAGAGCCAGCCGAAGTGGGCATGAAAAAGAAAGCTCAAGCGGTGCTCATTGCCACCGGCTCTGAAGTCCAGTTGGCCCTGAAGGCGCAGCAGCTGCTGGCAGAGCGCGGCGTGGCGGTGCGCGTGGTCTCCATGCCCAGCACCACCGCGTTTGATCGCCAAAGCGTGGACTACCAACGCAGCGTCTTGCCCGACCGACTGCCACGCATCGCGGTTGAGATGGGCGTGAGCGCCGGTTGGTGGAAGTACGGCTGCGCAGCCGTGGTGGGCATCGACACCTACGGCGAGTCAGCCCCCGCGCCGGTGCTGTTCCAGCACTTTGGCTTCACGCCGCAAAACGTGGCAGACACCGTGCAGGCCGTCTTGGCACGTTGAGATCATCAGAACAAGTTCAGAACAGGAGACTCTTTCATGGCCATCCCCATCGGCATCAACGGCTTCGGCCGCATCGGCCGCAACGTCTTGCGCTCAGCCCTGAAGAACTTTTCCGACATCCAGGTGGTGGCCATCAACGACCTGTTGGAGCCCGAGTACCTCGCCTACATGCTGCGCTACGACAGCGTGCACGGCCGCTTCGACGGCAGCGTCAGCGTCGAGGGCAACACGCTCATCGTCAACGGGCGCAAGATTCGCCTGACGCAAGAGCGCGACCCCGCAGCCCTGAAATGGGCCGAGGTGGGTGCAGACATCGTCATCGAGTCCACCGGCCTGTTTTTGGACAAGGCCACGGCGTCCAAGCATTTGGAAGCTGGCGCCAAGAAAGTGATCTTGTCGGCCCCCTCCAAAGACGACACGCCCATGTTCGTCTACGGCGTCAACCACACCAGCTACGCCGGTGAAGCCATCGTCTCCAACGCCTCGTGCACCACCAACTGCCTGGCGCCCTTGGCCAAAGTGCTCCACGACAAATGGGGCATCAAGCGCGGGCTCATGACCACGGTGCACGCGGCCACGGCCACGCAAAAAACCGTGGATGGTCCCAGTAACAAAGACTGGCGCGGCGGGCGCGGCATTTTGGAAAACATCATCCCCAGCTCCACGGGCGCTGCCAAAGCGGTCGGCGTGGTGATTCCTGCCCTCAACAAAAAACTCACTGGCATGAGCTTTCGGGTGCCCACGTCCGACGTGTCGGTGGTGGACCTCACCGCTGAGCTGGTCAACCCCGCCAGCTACGCCGACATTTGCGCCGAGATGCAACGCATGAGCGAGTTGCCCGTGGCCCAAGGCGGCTTGCAAGGCGTGCTGGGCTACACCACCGACAAGGTCGTGGCCACCGACTTCATCGGCGACACGCGCACTTCCATCTTCGACGCCGATGCTGGGATCGCCTTGGACAGCACCTTTGTGAAGCTGGTGAGCTGGTACGACAACGAATGGGGCTACTCCAACAAGTGCCTGGAGCTGGTGCGCGTGGTGGCGCGCTGAGCCGCTGCACAGACGCTTCAGCCCAGTCTGGCCGCGTTCGTGCCCTCTTTAGCTGCCGACTCAACGCCACCGAGCGCTGAGCGTCTGCAACTCACGGCGGCTGACGGCTATGCGCTGGTGGCGCAGCTTTACCGCGCGCCAAGCCCTGCCCGGGCCCGCCTGCTGGTGGCAGGTGCCACCGCCGTGCCGCAAGGTTTTTACCGCCGCTTCTCAGAGCACGCGGCCTCCCAAGGCTACGAGGTGATGACGCTGGACTACCGTGGGATGGGCCTGTCTGCACCGCCCACACTCAAGGGCTTTCGCATGGACTACCTCGACTGGGGAAGGCTCGACCTCGCCGCCGCCGTGCGAGCGCACCACACGCCCGATCTGCCGCTGTACATGGTGGGTCACTCTTACGGAGGACATGCGCTGGGCTTGCTGCCCAACCACCACCTGATCGACGGCGTCTACACGTTTGCAACAGGCGCTGGCTGGCACGGTTGGATGCCGCCGCTGGAGCGGCTGCGTGTGTTGCTGATGTGGAACGTGATCGGGCCCGTATGGACCCGCGCAGCCGGGTATTTGCCCTGGAGCCGCCTGGGCTTGGGCGAGGACTTGCCGCTCGATGTCTACCGGCAGTGGCGCCATTGGTGCCAGTTCCCGCGTTACTTCTTCGACGACCCGCACCGACCTGAGCTGGCCCAAGCCTTTGCTCAAGTGCGCGTGCCGATCGTGGCGGCCAACGCCACCGACGACGCTTGGGCGCCTCCGGCCTCGCGCGATGCCTTCATGGCAGGCTACGCCCAAGCCCCGGTGCAGACCGTCACCATCGACACTGCCCGCCGGGGCCTGGGCGCGATCGGTCACATGGGCTACTTCAGGCCCCGGGCACAGCCGCTGTGGGCTGAGGTGCTGAGGTGGTTCGATACACTGAAATCGCCGCGGCCAAGCCGCATCAACCCAAGCCACTGAAGATGACGCACACACACTTTCTGAAGCGCCGTTGGGTGCTGGCCCTGGTGGCCAGTGCTGCCCTTACCGCCTGCGGCACCATCGACAGCACGCCTGCGCCAGAAGCGGCCTACACCCTGCAGGTGCTGCACCTGTCGGACATGGACACCGGCGGCGATTTGGTCAGCAATTCCAAGGGCCTGTCTGCACTGGTCAAGAAGTTCCGCGCCGAGATGCCCACGAACACGGTGTTCTTGTCCTCGGGCGACAACTACATTCCCGGTCCGTTTTTCAACGCAGCCGATGACGCCACGCTGAACGCTGAGCTTGGCGCTCCTTCAGCAGGTCGTGGCGACATCGGCATCTTGAACGCCATGGGCTTGCAGGCTTCGGCCTTTGGCAACCACGAGTTCGACAACGGCACCAACACCGTGGCTGGCCTGTTGCGCCCCGCCACTTCCGGCGGACGCACCTGGCCCGGCACCAAGTTCCCCTACCTCTCGGCCAACCTCGACTTTTCCAAAGACAGCAATTTGGCTGGCTTGGCAGCCGCGGCCAACGACGGTCAGCCCGCAGCCACGCTGGGGCAGAAGATCGCCAAATACACAGTCATCAACGTGGCCGGGCAGGACATTGGCGTGGTGGGTGCCACCACCCCGATCCTGGCGTCCATCACCACGGTGGGCGGTGTGGGCGTCCTGCCAGAAGGCGCTCAGCGCGAGAACATCGATGCCTTGGCAGCCACCATTCAGCCGTCGGTGGATGCGCTCTTGGCCAAAGGCATCAACAAGATCATCTTGCTCGCCCACATGCAGCAATTGCCCATCGAGCGGGCCTTGGCGCCCAAGCTCAAAGGCGTCGATCTGATCGTCGCTGGCGGCTCCAACACCGGCCTGTATGACAGCACCGACCGCGTGCGCCCCGGCGACACCAAAGGCGGTGACTATCCGCTGCGCCACACCTCGGCCACAGGCGAGCCCGTGTTGGTGGTGAACGTGGACGCAGACTACAAGTATCTGGGTCGCATCGTGCTGCCTTTCGACGCGCAAGGTCGCATCATCGAGCGCCGCTTGGACGCCAAGCTCAACGGAGCCTGGGCCAGCGACGCAGAAGGCCTGCAACGCGCGGGCCTGACACCTGCAGACGCCATGCCGGAAGTGGCAGCCATTGCCAACAAGCTCGGCCAAGTGATCGCCTCCAAAGACGGCAACCTGTTCGGCGCCACCACGGTTTACCTGGAAGGCGACCGCGTGCTGGTGCGCAACCAAGAAACCAACCTGGGCAACCTGAGCTCGGACGCCAACCTCGCTTGGGCACAAACCGTGGACCCCTCGACGACCATTTCATTCAAGAACGGCGGTGGCATTCGCTCGTCCATCGGCTACATCGACGCGCCGCCCGGTTCCACCAGCGGCGGCACCAAAGCCAAGCCCCCGGCGAACAAAGCAGCCAACAAGCTGGCCGGTGATGTGTCCCAGCTCGACATCGAGTTCTCGCTGCGCTTCAACAATGGTTTGAGTCTGCTCAGCGCCAGCCCCGCCGAGCTGAAGGCGCTGCTGGAACACGGCGTCTCAGACTGGACGCCCACCTCCACTCAGGGCAAGTTCCCGCAAGTAGGCGGTTTGCGCTTCAGCTTTGACCCCAGCCGCCCCGCTGGTCAACGGGTGGCCACGATCGTGGTGGATGACCCGGACGGCGCAGGCCCGCTGCGCGGCCCGCAGGTTGTTTATGCAGCTGGTGCTTTCAAGGTGCCTGCCACCACCAGCTACCGCTTGGTCACGCTGGACTTCTTGGCCGACGGCGGCGACGCCTACCCCTTCAAGTCGCTGGCAACACCGAACCGTGTGAACCTGATCGCAGCGGGTGCCGCCAAAAGCTTCACCACACCCGGTGGCGAGCAAAACGCCATGGCCGCGCACCTCAAGACGCGCTTCCCACGCAGCGCAGCGTTCACGGGCGCAGATGTGCCAGCCACGGCAGACAGCCGCATCATCAATTTGTCGCTGCGGCCCGAGACCCTGCCACAGAACTGATTCAGCGGCTGCGGCCGCGGCGCTGTGGTCTGGGAAGCAGCGTCGCGGTCGGGGCGTCGAACACCCGGTATCGCCCGCCGCCGTCAAGCTTGGCGCGGTACATGGCTTGGTCGGCTTCACGCAGCACATCGGACACGTCCCGGTGTTGCGGGCCAAAAAAGACCACCCCAATGCTGGGCGACAAACGGTAGGTGATCTGGCGCAACTGGTAGGGCTGGCTCAGGCGCTCCAGTGCCCATTGGGCTTGCGCTTCGGCTTGTTGTTGCACAACGGCTGCGCTGGGGTCGCCGACCGACGCTGCCAGCAACACCACGAACTCGTCGCCGCCTAGGCGAGCAGGCTGGTGCCCCAGGGGCGTCATTTCCGACAGGCGCTGCGCCACTTGCGCCAGCAACAAGTCACCGTGGTCGTGGCCGTGCGCGTCGTTCAGGGCCTTGAAGTTGTCCAAGTCCAGGAACAGCAAGCCCCGCTGTTGAGCTTGGCGCTGACAAGCTTCCAAGGCATCCTGCAGCAGATTGAGCAGTGCCCTGCGGTTGGGCAAGCCGGTCAGCTCGTCGAGGTAAGCCAAGCGGTGCACTTGCTGCTCGGCCTGCTTGCGGCCCGAGATGTCGCGCCCCATGCCGCGGTAGCCCAAAAACTGACCGAAACCGTCAAAGAACGGGGCGCCGCTGACAGACACCCAACGAGGTCCGCCGAAGTCCTTGGGGCGCTCGATCTCGAAGTCTCGGAACACCTCGCGGGCATCCAAGACACGGCGATGCTCGGCCCAGTGGACGTCGCTCAAGTTCAGGCTGGGCAATTCCCAGCGCGCCTTGCCCAAGTGCCTGGCCGTTCCCAGATCGACGGCCAAAGCCGGGTTGACATCAATGCGCGTGAGACGATAGGCCGCGTCGGTTTCCCAGTACCAGTCAGAGCCCAGCTCGAACAGCGACTTCCAGCGCGCTTCGCTTTGGCGCAGGGCTTCCTGCATTTCAAAGTAACTCGTTACGTCACTGAAGGTGCGCACCCGCCCGCCGCTACCCAACAAGGTGGTGCGGACTTCCAAAACACGACCAGCACGGGTGCGCCGCAGATAGACCTCGGGCACGTCCAAGTTGGCACCGTGGGCTGCGTACTCTTTGGCCACGTACTGCCGGGCCAACGGGTCTATCAAAGAAAACTCAGGCCCGAAGTCGCCGCGCTGGGCTTGCAGTTGCACCACCTCTTCCACATGGGGTTGGGTGGCCAACAGCGCAGCGGGCAGGTCCAGCAATTCCAGGTAGCGCCGGTTGTAGAGCCGGATGCGCTGATCGGCATCGACATAGCTCACGCCCTGGCTCACGCTGTCCAGGGTCAGGGCCAATGCTTGGAGCAGTGAAGGGTCTGTCAAGGTGTGGAGTGGGGTCGGGTCGGGTTGAGCACCCGAATTCCAGAAGTGTCCACTAATCAACAATTACACCGCGGGTATTCGGGGTCATCACCAAATGTCGCGCAGAAACATTAGCTGTCTCGGCTATTCTGCGCGCCGCCCCGATAGCGCCGAACAATCGTTCGGGTTACTCAACCCTTTGTATTGGAATGTCCTCATGCTGGATCG
Organism: Comamonadaceae bacterium; assembly: GCA_027483665.1. GTDB lineage: Bacteria > Pseudomonadota > Gammaproteobacteria > Burkholderiales > Burkholderiaceae_C > JAIXUC01. Next base: position 39,910 of record JAIXUC010000013.1, read on the forward strand.
CCGCGCCTTCCTTGCCACCGGTATCGCCGGTGCTTCCGCCCTCACTTTTTCCTCGGTCTGGTCGCAAGGTGCGCCCGATCTGGGTGCGCCGGTGCTACCTACGCCCGGCTTCAAACGCATGAAGATGGGCGACGCTGAAGTGATTGCCTTCAATGACGGCGCCATTCGCAGGCCACTGGGCGATGAGTTCGTGACCAACGCGCCGCTGGAGCAAGTCAAAGCGCTGCTCGCATCACAGGGCCTGCCCACCACGCACGTGGACATTCCTTTCACGCCTTTCCTGATCGTCTCGGGCGGGCAGCGGGTTCTGATCGACAGCGGTTTTGCAGACAACGGCCCGCCCACGACGGGCAAGCTGGCAGGCCACATGGCCGCTGCCGGTTTGAACCCCGCGCAAGTCGACGTGGTGATCCTGAGCCACTTCCACGGCGACCACATCAACGGCCTCATCAACAAGGCCGGTGCTTTGGTCTACCCGAATGCGCGTTACTTCGTACCCGAGCCGGAATTCGCGTTCTGGATGAGCGAAGCCAACATGAACGCAGCGCCGCAAGCTGCACGTGGCGCATACCAGAACGCACGCCGCGTCATGTCTGCTCTGCCTGCTGACCGCCTGACGCGCTTCGCTCCCGGCGCCCCTGTGGTCGCTGGCATCGAGTCGGTGGCCGCTTTCGGACACACGCCAGGCCACACCTTGTTCACGTTCAAGTCGGGCGGACAAGGCTTCGCCTACCTCGCTGATTTGACCAACGTGCCTTCCCTGTTTGCACGCAACCCGGACTGGTCGGTCACTTTCGACATGGACAAGGACATGGCGCGTCAAACCCGCCGCAAGATGTTCGACATGGTGGTGAAAGACAAGATGGTCGCAGGCGGTTTCCACTTCCCTTTCCCGGCTTTTGGTGCCATCGAAGTGGCTGGCAGCGGCTATCAGTTCAAGCCCGTGGCCTGAAGCGGTTTTGTAGGCGCATGGTGAACCGCCGCCGGCATTTGCAGACTTGGTTGGCAGCAACCGCGCTGCTTCCGGGCTGGGCCGTTGCCGCCGAAGAGTTTGCCGCGCGCCTGCGCGCTGGCGGTTGTGTGATGCTCATGCGCCATGCGCAAACCGAACCCGGCGTGGGCGACCCGCCGGGTTTTTCATTGGAGAAATGCAGCAGTCAGCGCAACCTCGACGATCGCGGCAGACAGCAGTCGGCGCAATGGGCGCGCTGGCTGGCTGCGCGGTCTTTGCTGCCAGCACAGGTGCGCAGCAGCGTCTGGTGCCGTTGTGTGGACACGGCGCGCCTGGCTTTTCCGGCACCACTGGCTGCAGGCGGCGCGCCTGCGGTGCAGGTCTGGGCACCGCTGAATTCCTTCTTTGACGGCCAAGGCGACCGCGAAGCTCAGACAGCGGCCTTGCGTGCTGCGCTGCGTACATTGCCGGCCGGACAGTGGCAAGCCTGGGTGACACACCAAGTCAACATCACCGCGCTGACCGGTGAGTCCGTTGCGATGGGCGAAGCTTTTGTCGTGGACCGCACAGGCAGAATGCTGGCTCGCCAACTGCCGGGCTGAGCATGCAACACACCGCCATTTCTCTGGGAACCAGCGCCTACTTGAAGCAGCACATTCGCACCGTGCCCGATTGGCCGGCGCCCGGCGTGCAGTTCCGCGACATCACGCCGCTGCTGCAAGACCCCAAGGTGTTCCGCGTGCTGATTGACGCGTTCGTACACCGCTACATGGACCCCGCTCTGCGCCCCGACGTGGTAGCGGGTCTGGACGCTCGTGGTTTCATCTTGGGTGCGGTGGTGGCCTATGAGCTGAATGTCGGCTTTGTGCCGGTTCGTAAAAAAGGCAAGCTGCCCTTCACCACCATTGAAGAAACCTACGAGCTGGAGTACGGCAGCGCCACGGTCGAGTTGCACACCGATGCCGTGAAGTCAGGCGACCGCGTGCTGCTGATCGACGACCTCATTGCCACCGGCGGCACCATGATGGCCGGCAAGAAGCTGCTGGAAAAGCTGGGTGCGCACGTGATGGAGGGTGCCGCCATCGTCGACCTGCCCGACCTCGGCGGTTCAGCCCGACTGCGCGAATCGGGCCTGAGTCTGTTCACCCTGATCGACTACAACGGCCACTGAAGGCTTGGGCGCGGCTGCCCGCCCGGTCGCAGGTCTGACGCTCAGCGATCTTCGCCAAACTGGGTGGTGCCCAAGCCTGGCGTTTGCGTGTCGGGGCCGCGCTTGTCTTGGTGTGTGGGCTCTTGGTTCAGGTCGTCGATGCTGGTGTCTTGAAAGTCTTGTTCCGGTGGATATTCGGGCTGTGGCGATGGATGCCGCTCGAACTGGCGTTGAAGGTCGCGCAAGACTTGCTGCCGCTCAGGGTAGTCGGGGTCGTCGATCTCCGGCAAGTCGCCAGCAGCTGTGCTTCCCCATTCAGCCGTGTCTTCTGCGCTGGGCGCTGGGGCATGGTGCGTCGGAGCAGAAACGTTGGGCGCTATCCGTGGGGCTTGCTGCGGGGTTTGCCGTATTGGCGCGGCTGAGTAAGGGGCGGCCACCGAAGCTACCTGCAGCGCGTTGTCAGCCACGTCGCTGGCAGGCCGCCGCGCGGGCAGCGTGGGCGGCAGACCTACCGCCACGTGTTCATTGATGCGCCAATAAACCGCAGTCACCAAGATGTCGTGGCGCGTTTTGGCGGTTTGTGCGATGAGCGCTTCTGTTTCTGTCAGGCGATTGACGTCACGCCCGTACTCCCGGGCCAAATCCATCATGACCAAAAACTGCAGGCCGCGTTGGTCGAGTGCCAGCACTTTGAACTTGTAGCTGGCAGACAACACGCCAGCCCGAACCATGGACTCGCGCACCACCGCATAGAGCATTTCGCGCCGCGCGTTGCGTTCGCTTTTGCGGCTGGCGGCCAAGGCGCGTGCTTGGGAAGCCACGCCGCCTTCAATGCGTTGCCCGCCACCAACGGGCCGGGTGGACTCTGGACGGGCCAAGTTCTGGCCATCGCTGCTGTCGCCAGTGGTTGACCCAGGCGGGGGTTTGTCACCGAACCAATTGAACAAAGCCATTGGAGGAGCCCCGTGCCTGACCTGCCTAGGTCACCGCGATGCGTTTAGGGCGGTACACCAGCCGTTTGGCCACCACCGCGCCCAATCCCAAGGCCAGCTGCAGCGCGACTTGAGGCTGCCGGTTGCCCAGCTCGGCGAAACGCACAGGTGCCAAGGACCACACCTTGCCGGCCGTGGCGGCCTGCACCGTGGCGCTGCGCGGCTGGCGATTGAAGAACGCGCCTTCCCCCACCACCGAACCAGGGCCAATGATGGCCAAGCGCAGCCGACCTTTGTCGTCCTCGTAGTGCACGCTCAAAGAACCCTCTTCGACCATGTACACGGTGCGATCCTCGGCACCTTGGCGGATGAGGATCTGCCCTTGGTTCAGCACCACGGGCTGCATGTAGCTGGCCAACAGTTCCCATTGCTGGGTGGACAGGGTGAAGCAGGGCGAGTCTCGCCCTTCGTTCATGGCCATGACTTGCATCAGGCCCAGAACGTCAAACTTCAAAGGGGAATCCAGAGATGCATTCATAAGCAACTTTCTGACCTTAGCGCGTCTGCTGCTGCGGCGCAATGCGTGAGACGAATGTTTACACCTACCCGTGAAAATCTCCACGCTCGCTTGTGGGCAGCAACAGGATAAAACACGCGCCACCACCAACGCGTGCCTCGCACCGCACCGAGCCGCCGTGACCTTGTGCGATCGAGTGCACAAGGGACAAGCCCAGCCCCACGCCACCGTCGCGTTCGCTGGCACCGGGCAGGCGGTAGAACGGCTCAAAGATGCGCTGGCGCAAGTGGTCCGGCACGCCTGGCCCTCGGTCAAGTACCTGCACTTCGAGCGCGTTCGATGGTGTGCGGCGCAAGGCCAGCGTCACTTCATGCGGGCTGTAGCGCCGTGCGTTCTCCAGAAGGTTGCGCACGGCGCGGCGCAGCAGCCGTGGTGCGCCGCTAACCATCAGGCCGGTGCCCTCGGCGTCGGGGGGAGCCTCGAACTCTGCGCCCGTGCGCGCGCACTCTTCGGCGCACAAGCCAGCCAAGTCCACCGGCTCTGTGGACCCCAAGTCGGTAGGCGCTCGCTCCAGCCGACTGGCCAGCAAGATCTCGCCAATGAGTTCGTCGAGCTCGTCAATGCTTCGCGCCACCTCTGCGCGGCTGGCCTGGCGTGAAGCATCTGGCGATTGCTCGGGGCCGTCCAGCAGGGCCAGCCCCATGCGAATGCGCGCCAGCGGCGAGCGCAATTCGTGGGAGGCGTTGGCCAGCAAAGAGCGGTTGGCCAACACCAGCCGCTCAATGCGCTCGGCGGCTTCGTTGAAACGCTGCGCCAAAAACGCCACCTCGTCGTTGCCTTGAACCTCGACACGCGCTGCCAGGTCGCCCTTGCCCCAGCGCTCCACCCCGGACTGCAGTTTTTGCAAACGCCGCGTCAGTGTGCGGATGATGGGATAGCTCGCCAAGGCCACCGCCAGGCCGGCCAAGGTGAGCAGCGACAAAAAATCGAAAGGTGGCCTGAAGGCTGGGCGCTCGGGCCTGGGCAAGTGCAGCAGCAGCGTCTGGCCGTCTGACATGCGCACCAAAAACTCGGGGCCGCGCCGCTGGGGCGAGCGGTCGTCACTGGCTTGCGGCTGCGCAACTGCGCCCAGTGCCGGCTCATCCCCAGGGCCGCTCATTTGGCCGCGATGTTCAGGCCGCCCGGCACCCATGGGCCCGCGCTCGCTTCGGCCAGACAGGTGCATCTGCCCGTGCCCAATGACCTGGCCGCTGGCGTCGCGCACCACCACTTCACGCGGGGTCGGCTCTGCTGTCAGCCGCCAGACCCAGCCGGCCAGCAGCACCAGCACTGCGAAAGCCAGCACCACCGCCAGCCAGATGCGCAGGTACAACTGCCGCGACAGCGGGCTGATGATGCGGGCCAGCCAGCTGCGCATGGGCTGCAGACGCTCAGTCTTGCTGACGCGCAAAGACATAGCCCACGCCGCGCACAGTCAGGATGCGCCGAGGGGTCTTGAGGTCGGCTTCGATCGCGGCGCGAATGCGGCCCATGTGCACATCGATCGAGCGGTCGAAGGCCTCCAGCTCGCGCCCGCGCACCGCCTCCATGATCTGGTCGCGCGTGAGCACACGCCCGGCCCGCTCGGCCATGGCCACCAGCAGATCGAACTGGTAAGCCGTGAGTTCGCGCTCTTCACCGCCCACGCGCAGCGTGCGCGCGTCGAGGTCGATGACCAAAGAGCCGAACACCATGCGCCGCGGTGCGGCCTCTTGTACCGGGCTGGCATCGGGTGGGACTTGGCGGCGCAACACTGCGCGAATGCGCGCCAGCAGCTCGCGCGGCTCGAAGGGCTTGGGCAGGTAGTCGTCTGCGCCCACCTCCAGGCCGATCACGCGGTCCATCGGGTCGCCCTTGGCAGTCAGCATGAGGATGGGCAATCGCCCGCTGGCCCCGGGCATGGCACGCACGCGTCGGCACACCTCCAGGCCGTCCATGTCCGGGAGCATCAAGTCCAAGATGAGCAGCTCGGGCGCGTCGTCAGCACCTGCGCCAACTGTTTGCGCGAGCAGGGCCAGACCACTCTTGGCGTCTCCCGCGTGGCTGACCCGAAAGCCCGATTGGCCCAGATAGTCACTGACCATGCGGGCCA
>JAIXUC010000022.1 GCA_027483665.1 Comamonadaceae bacterium
AGCAGGCCCTCGCGCAGGATCAGCCGATCCTGGTGCTGCGGATACGCGGTGGCCGTGCCCATGAACAGCAGCAGCAGCGCCATGAAGGCCGCCGGATGGTGGGCAAACACCACGATGCCCAGCAGGTAGAGCAGGTGCAGCACCAGCAGGGGCAGCGGCACGCGGGCTTCTTCCGACGGCGGCACCGGCGGCAGCGCGCGTATCTCGCGCGCAAACACCAGCGTCAGCACGGTGGCGTTGATCAGCACGGCGATCGACGCTTTCCAGCCGATGTGGGTAATCATGTAAACGATGTCGAAATTCCATTTTGCGGCCACCATCAGCACCGGCGGCGCGGCAAACGGCGTGAGCGTGCCACCGATCGACACATTGACGAACAGCACGCCCAGCGCCGCATAGCGCAGGCGGTTCGAGGCACCCTTGAACACCGCATCCCGCAGCAGCAGCGCGGCCAGCGTCATGGCCGCGGGCTCGGTGATCAGCGAGCCGAGCAGGGGTACGAACGACAGCGCGGTAAAAAAGAACGCCAGCGGCCGGGACAGCGGAAGCACCCGCACGATACCGTCGACCGCCATGCGCGCCGCCTGCAGGATGGGCCGGCTGCCGGCCACGACCATGATCGCGAACACGAACAGCGGCTCGGTGAAGTTGCGGCTGTCGAGATAGGCAATGGCTTGCTGGCCGGTGGACAGGAAGGCCATCGCGACGATCAGGATCATGGCCCAGAACCCGAACACCACTTCGACCTCGCCGAGCAGATGCCAGACCCCGGCATGCGCAGGGCGGGTGTGCGCGAGGTGCTCGAAAAACGACGTCGAAAAGGTGTGAATCAGCGCCAGCGCGAAAATGACGGCAGCGACGATATGCACGGTGGTGGGGGACATGGAGGCTCCTGGTCTGGATTGTTTCCGCTCAGGAAGAATATCCGGAATGACCGGTTGCTCCAAGCCGCTGCCATGCCGAGGGCAGGGTCTTTGGGTGCAGCGAGGCGGGAGCCGGGCTTGGTGTGGCTAGACGGTCGCTGCAACAGGCTGCCTTGCAAACATAGCGCAGCGAGCAAGCATGTCGAGCCCGGCTTGGCGGGAATTGCCTCCTCGCGGATTGAACCCAACAGTCTGGATCCGGAATTTGCAGCAAGCCGCTTGATCGGCCGGCCGGCTGTCCGGGGCAGGCCGGAAGTTCGTCACTGCAGCGGCCTCCGGCTCACTGTACGGGAGGGGAGCGATGAAGGAAATCAACAAAGCGGTGCGTCTTGACGGGATCAACTTTGATACGAAATATACCGGCAACGGAGAAACCTTCGTCACGGTGGTGGCGGACAAAAAAAGCGGCAAGACCATCGCGCATGTGTTCGAGCGAGATACGAGGATTGCCGCGCTATGGATCAAGTTCATCGCAAAACTGAGCAACTGGAATTCGGATTCCAAGATTCACACCTTGCGTGAGTTCGAGGAGTTCAGGACAAGAAAGAACAAGGATTCCATCAAAAAAGAAGATGCAGTACGCAATATCAAAGCCTTGAGCACGCTGGAAGACCGGGCGGCAGCCTGCAGAATCCTGAACGGGGATGCGATTGCCCCTGAGGTGGACGGTCACTCCGGGAAGCAGCCGGCAGCCGGTGCTCGAGTCAGAGCCCTTGCTTCCTCCGAGGTCGGGAATGCGATCAAGCATCTTGCCGACGTTAACGAATGCAAACGGGGTCTCGTCGCGCTGATCGGGCAGGCAAGCAGGGCTGCCTCCGGTTCCGGCCCGTCGGGCGCGCAGAGCTGGGAGCCGGCGTTCGGTCTGCAAAATGCCGATCAACTTGCCACCCTGCTGGTCAGGCGGCCGAACATACTTTCCATACCCGAAGTAAAAGCACAGAAGCTGTTGGCGGAGCAGCTAATCGAGGCATCTACCAACATCCAGACCCCGACGCTCGAATGCACAAAGGCGGTCAAGCATCTTCGACAACAGGTGCAGACATGCAAGAAGCGGATGGGTGACGAAGCGGCGCGCGATCGCAGCGCCACTTTGCGGGCGATTCACGATCTTTTTGCCGGGATGGCCGATTTCAACAGTTCGGGCAAATGTCTTTTATCGACCATGGAATCGTCTTCACTGAAAATTTCTCTCATCGGCTTTGAGGCGCTGTGCGGTCGCATCCTCGAAGGGAGTGGATTGGCAGCGGATTATGTTCGTCTTGGAAATTTGCTGACAGCCCTCGATGAATCTTTCAAGGCCGGTGCGCTCCCGAAAACCTCGGCTGCATACAAGGGCGTGCTCGGGCTTTATGAAAAATTTCGTGCCGCCCTGGACAAACAGGAAACAGTGAAATCTCAATTTGACGATTTTCGCAAGATATCGGGTCAATACCTGTCGGACAGTTTCCTGTTTGCATTGGGACACGAGAGCTTCGGGACTGATTCGATTTTGAAAAACAGCGCGGAAAGATCTTCGGCGAGAAAAGAGCCGATTGCCCGTGCGATGGCTGAAGGTCTGGAGTTGCAAAGCAAGGTCACGAGTTGTTTGTATTCAATACAGAGCCAGTATCCTCGGGACAGTAAAGAAGCGCCCGAGTACGCAGGCAACATAATCAAATTGACCCGGCAGATTATCGGTGCGCTGGACGAATTAAAATCCAACGGAATCATGGGGCCGGAATCGGCATCCGGTTTCCGCTCCATGATCGATCGGATGTCGTCGTATCCTGTGCCGAAGGTATTCGCTTGGGGTAAGTCGCCGATACAGAAAGATGTCGAGGCAGCTATCGAGGTTTTCAAAGCCGCTCTGAACTGATCTCCCGCTTGCTCGAAACCCGAGCGGCCGCAAAAATGCGGCCGTGTGTTCACTCTTCCAGCAAGCTCCGCAGCATCCACGCATTTTTCTCGTGAATCTGCATCCGCTGGGTCAGCAGGTCGCAGGTCGGCTGGTCGTTGGCGTCGGCGGCCACGCCGAACATCTGGC
>JAIXUC010000024.1 GCA_027483665.1 Comamonadaceae bacterium
CACGTCGCGGGCGTCTTGGTAGACGCTGCCGGCGGCGAGGTCCAGGTGTTTCAGCCGAATGGTCGCCAGGGCGCCGTCCCGGGCGCCTGTGAGCAGCGCAAAGGCCACCAGTGCGCGATTGCGGAGCTCGATTTCGGTCACGGTCGGCATGGTGGCAAGGACGTGCTTGATCTGCTCTAGCGTTGGCGCCTGGCGCTCGCGGCGGGTCATCGCTACGCGCGTGTCCTTTTCCGACAGGTTGAAGTACTCGGCATCCGAGTAGTTCAGGCGCGACTTGTAGCCCGGCTGTTGGGCCAGCCACTGGAAGAAGCGTTTCAAATAGTTGAGGGTTGAGTTCACCGTTGCCTTGCTCAACTTCTCGCCTGTAATCTGGCTTTCGCGGTCGGCTAGGCGGCGTTTGAAGGCCACGGCCTGCTCGAAGCGGAAGGCCCGGAAATCACGGTGTTGCGTGTCAGCTTCGAAGCGGGCGAGCGCCTTGGCTACGGCGTCCACCGAGTCCTCGCTCTGCCGCTTAGCCTCTTTCAGGAAAGCGAAGTACTGACGCTTAATGCGCTCGTTGTCAGGGTGGTGCTTTTGCATGGTCTGGTGTGTCCTGCGTGAAGTCACTGTTTACGGAGGGTTGGGCGCTCTTGCCTATGTGCTCCTCGGCTGGCGTCAACGTAATGTGCAGAAGGCCATCGAACTGGCCCAGATTGGCGGCGCTGACCCGGCGAAACAGGCCCGTGTTGCAGCACGGGCAGATGCCCACCAGATTGCCCTGGGTGGGTGTAATCGGGTGATAGCGCACGTAGGTGCCGGCCGGCACGCGCGGCTCACGACAGCGCAGGCAATAGATTTCGCCGGGCTGGCATGGCCGCTTGTTCACAGTGCGCCGGATGCGCAGGTACTCGGCCAGCGCGGAACCCAGTACCAAGACCGGCCGCCGCTGATCGACTACAGGTAGGCCGACCTTGATCCATTGACGTACCGTGTTGCGGTGCACGCCGTACAGCGCGGCGATTTCCTCGACCGTGTAGCTGCGGTGGATCTTGGCCAGGCGCGGGTTCGCGCGGGACTTGGCCACGATCTAGATCGACTTTGCTAGGAGGGCGGTGGTCTCGATGCCAGTGCGCGCGGACTCGAGCCGCAGCACCAGCGCGCGGATCTCGGCGTCAGTCTTGCCGGCGATGCGGGCGGCGTTCAGCGCGTCCACCTCGGCGGCCGGCCAACCGACAGCGCGGGCACCCAGGCTGACTTGTTTTGTCCAAAGACCCTGAGCGATTCGGAGGTAGAGGGTGGATCGGGAGTAGCCGGTCTCGGCTTCGATCTGCTTGCGGCGCAGGATGGTCAGTGCTGCTCGGAGTTGGTTTGCCATGTTCGCCTTCAGTGGGCGTCCCCGGCCTGCCCGGGAACATGACCGCGCAGTAGATCGACTCAGGCTGCTCTCGACTAGCTAGACGAGTTCAGGAAACCCACCCCCGAAATGAGACCTCGGGGTAGGGGGAACGGGTCGGATGAGGTGGGCGGGTTTGCCGATACATATCGCGGAAAACCCAGGCAGGACGCGGGTTTTGGGGTGGGTAGGTTAGGACCCTGGCGTCTTGGGCGCGCCGCCGCCGGGCTGCCAGTTGGCCACTTTGGCGCACTCCTCTATGCCCAGCTCATTGGGCTTGCCCTCGTCGTCCGAAAGTCCGAAGGTTGCGCTGTTCTCTCGGAGCCACTTCATCAAAGCCGACTTAGGCGTCTTGCCCTTCGAGTCGTCCACGGCCAACCACGCACTGACGGCTGCCGCGAGTTTCGGGGCGTACCTGGGATGGCCCGGATCCAAGTAGTCTGGTGCGCTCGTGCCATTGGGGAAAAAGAAGCCGGATTTGACGCCGCGGCTCTTCATCCAAGACTTCAGTGACTGAACGTCGACCCTTGACACACGTACATCCACGGAGTCTGCGACTACAGCCACTGCATTGCCGTTGATGTCGTATTCGTAATAAGGCGTCACGCTACCTTCGACGGCTTTGCGTCTGAGTGCACTCATGATCGCGTGCTTGGCGGCTTCGTATCCAGAGGGCCGATCCTGCATTTCCCTTGCTTCAACACTGCCGGCGTCGATACCTGGGTCCAGTCCCGCAATGAGTAATGACGCCTGCACGACGGTTAGCTCCTCGCACAGCCGCCAGAGGTCGATGCCCTCAAGAGCTGCCAGTTCGTCGTCCATCGTTCGCTGTTCGGCGTCTCGGGTACTTTGCATTTGCGCACTCATTTTCCGAAGTGGTTACGCCCGCTCGCCTTTCAAACGCGGCTCTAGTTGATTCGGCTTGGAGGTCCTGTCGCCATCGGTCAAGCCACCTGTCGGAACCGGCCAAGTATCACCTTGCCGCTCGTCAAAAGCTGCTCGACGTAATCCGCCCAGAACTGCAACATCTCTCGCCGCTGCGCCTCGTACTCCGCGCGGTTGTAGACGCCGCGCACCCCGCCGATGGTGTGGTTCAGCGCCTTCTCCACCACGTCGGAGGGCCACCCCTGCTCATGGAGTAGTGTCGAAGCGGTCCGGCGGAGGTCATGAATGGTGAACGCGGGGATGTCCTGCCCCTGCAGCGCCTTGTTCAGCGCGCTGTTAATCGCGTTGTGGGCAAAGGTCTTGGTCAGGCTGCCTCGGCCCGGGAGAACCAGCTCGCTACCGCCCGCTAGGGCATAGAGCTCATTGAACAGAGCAACGGACTGCCGCGACAAGAAGACGATGTGCGGCTTACCGGTCTTTGAGTTTTCGGCCGGAATGTGCCACTCGGCTTGGTCAAGATCGACCTGGGTCCACCGCGCCAACAGCAACTCCGACTTGCGCACCATCGTCAAAAGGATGAGCTGCAGCCCTATCTTGAATTGGCGTCGGATGTTCGACTCGAAGGTGGCAGTCAGGAAGACCCGAATCTCTTCGGGCGAGAGGGCACGGTCACGCGACTTTGCTTTGTGGACGTGCCGCATTGGCAACGCCAAGACTGGGTTCGCGGTGATGAGACCGACTGTTTGCGCGAAGTCAAACATCCGCTTCAGCACGCCCCGGATCGCTGCGGCGGCCGCGTCGAAGCCTTCGTCTTTCTTCCGCCAAATGATGGCCCGCACATCCTCAGTGGTCACGTCGCGGACGGGCTTGGAGCCTATGAGCGGCACGATTGCCTTGTCAAAGTAACGGCGGGGCATCTTGATGTCCTTGCGATCCTTGACGACGATCTCTCGAAAGAACCGCTCTCCGAACTCCGCTACCGTGGTCGCGTCGGCAGCTGCCACCTTGGCCAGTTGCTTCTGCTGCGCAGGCGACGTGCCCATCGCGGCAGCCTGTGCAGCCTCATTGCGCTTGATGCGGGCGTTCTTTAGGGTCAGTGCTGGGTACCTGCCAAGCGTCAACTTCTCCTGCTTCCCGTTAAGCCGATACCGGAAGCGCCAGATCACGCCGCCGGTAGGGAACACCTCGACGTAGAGACCCCGTTCGTCGGCTCGGGTGAAGGGCTTGTCTCTGGGCTTGAGGGCCTTCAGCGCCGTTTCGGTTAGTGCCATGAATCCTCCGTGTGTCCAAGTAGCGCTGACAAACAAGTCCAAATAGACATTTGGTCTTGAACTTGGACATGTCAGCCATCGGCTGCCATGCGCTTTACTTGGACATTGTAGGAAGGAAAATCTTTACAGGACAAAGACTTACGGCGTGCCTAAAGCTTTAACAGGACGCCGTTGGAAGCCAAGTTATTTCCCAATGCAAAAACGCGAGAAGATTTCTCCGAGCAAGTCTTCTACGCCGAACTCGCCGGTGATCTGGTTGAGCGCGTTTTGCGCCAGGCGCAGCTCTTCGGCCAGCAGGTCGAGCGCAGG
>JAIXUC010000032.1 GCA_027483665.1 Comamonadaceae bacterium
CATAGCCCTGTGTGCTTATCGCCGTAGTGCGCCCACATCAAAGTAGAGCGCCAGGACTCGGAGAAACACAGCACACCATGCCCCTGAGACAGCACTCCAACCACCTTCTTCATGTGAGCTCGCGCCTCCCTGTCGGTTTGAACAAAGGGCAAGAGCTCGAATGGATCGTTCAGTCTGGCGTACTCGGCCACCTTCAGTCGGCGCTCCCACAATGACTTCATTCCCCACTGCTTTGCGGTGTAGTAGTACAAGCGCATAAAGTAACTCGCCTCGCCCTAGAGCTTCGATTCTGTTGGCACTGCAACTTCTTTCAGTTCCATGATGCAGTCCTGTCCAATTAGTCTTGTGGTGCCATTCGCTCTTTTAACGCGGTAGGACTTCGGTGTTTTCTTTATGCACTTCACCCCGCTCTCATACTCAATTTCATAGCGACCAGCGGTGAAGACAACGTTGTATGTTTTCCCAATCTCCATTTGGACCCTCCGTACTAAGTGGCATCAGAAATTGAGCCAGCGCCGACCTAGCTGGTTTCATCGAGACTTCTCACGATCTTCCAAGAATCATTCTCCGCGCTGGGCAACGGTGGAGCAACTGGTCGAGCGTCCTACATAAGGCCCAAGGGGACAGCAGTCGCTCAACACTTGTGCTCACTGGAGTCCGGAAGCGAACGAAGCCTGAACCTGTTGATGACCCTGTGACCCTGTCCCTGTATCACAACCTTTGTTTGGCATTGCAGCGGGGGGCGGGTTACGCCGTCGAGCCTGTACGTTGAGCAAAACCTAACCTTCTCGCTCACAGCCCACGAGGCAGACTGTGGCCTCAAAGCTGAGGCGCTTACATCTCGACACAAACTCGGAAGCGTGGCAACCTCTAATTTCCGCCGGACCCCTCGAGGCCTGTCGGATCAGAACAAGCGGAGGAGATGGAATTGATAGCGCTTAACGTCGCATCCGAACAAATTGATTCCGATGCAGCTTTTCTGCCCTGTGAGCAAGGGGCTTTCCTCGATTCAAGCTGGAACCAAGCGCAACCAGGTTCGCGCGAATGCTAGGGTGGCTCGTTAGCCTCTTTCGCTCCTTGCTGGAACGGAAGAAGAGGGACGTTTTGCGGCCGAAGCCGCCAGCCGATCCTACCCATGCAAAACGCAGCCGTGACTCGGAGGGCTTGCCGCCGATACCACCGGCGCCTCTGGTGCCTCAGGAGGTGCCAGGTGACTCGGTTCTTGCATCTGAGCAACCGGTCGCTAAGGCCTCCGACATTCATCAAGAGGCTCCGCCGTTAGCATCTGCGTCTTCAATCAATCTATCGGACGAGCGATCGATTGATTCCGACAATGTTGAACTGGAACCAGTTGCGATCGAGCGGATCGACTCGCTGCTTTCGCTGACGCCGCAGGCAGTCCCTAGCGAATCCACCGCGTCGGCAGGCGCCGAATTTGTTCTAGCGGCAGAGGCCTTTGCCGTCGATCCTCGGATCGAGTTGCCCGTCGAGCCTGAACCGGCAGAAGCACCTGCCGATGCCTTGGCCAGCATCCCTTCAGCAGCTCCAGAAGTCGTTCCGCAGAAGGATCGCGCGGCGGCTACGCCGACCATGGCTGAAGCGCCAGCGTCTGTAGAGCCACCGGACGTGTTTGAAGGACCGACGCCTGACCAGGCACCGGCGCCAATCCCAAGCGCATCCGGAGATTCCGATCACGAGCGCGACGCAGACCTAGAAGCCGAGGCAGTTTCCTTGCAGCCCTCGAGGGATGAATCGGTCGATGATTTGCCGCCTGACCGAACCGTTCAGCCCCGTCCACCGTCTCGCTACAGACCGCGCCTGCGCGAGCGCCCCACAGCGGCGCCGTCGGCGTCGAATTCCTCACTGCGCGGTAACAGTGGCGCCAGCGGACACCTCGATGCAGATCTGATGCTCATCTTCCAGCCCGGTGGCTGGGACATCGCTCTTTCGCTGCTTCTACGGCGGCCCGACGGGATGCCAGAGGAAACGGCGGTGCGTATCGGCGGAGAAGCCATCCGAGCACTTGCTATCGACCGAACATGTTTCGAGCCGCTGCCCTTTCCCGATGTGGCACTCGCCCTTCGGGATGGGATTGCTATCGAGACCGTGGGCGCGCCGCGCAGGCGCTGGGTAAGGACGGGACGGCCGCTTCACCTCTTTTCGGAAAGACCTGGCATCCCTGGATTTGCGAGCGTAGCTAGGTCCATCATTGGCCAAGAGAACGTGATTCTGTGTACGGCAGAGATTAGCAGCGCCGCTTTGAAGTTATGCGAAGCGACCGGCACCGACGAACTCGTGGAAGTCACGGGATCTGGCGTTGCGGATGGCTGGCGCTGCTTTCGCGGATATCGCCCCAGGCGGCCAGCGAGCGTGGAAGCCGTTGAGGAAATCCTTGTGGCTCTGAATCCGCTGCCCGACGCGGCTATCGAACTGTCCGACGGAATAGCCGTCAGCCGGGGCAAATGGATTGTGGAGTGCCCGCCTAACATTCGAATCGTGGGGGTCGAAGTAGCCGAAGGTGAGGTCAGCATCGACGGCCTGACAGCGAGCCTAGACGGTGGTCGCTGGATTGCTACCGGTTGGGATCTAGCAGGTCAGCACACGGTCCGCTACGCTGGCCTCTCACGGTCATACGAAATTGCCGAAGTTCAAGAGGATTGGCACGAGTGGCCCGCGCATTCCGCGCAGCAGTTTTACGCCTGCGGCGCTACCGTCGCTGGACCCGCAGGTGCGCGATCAATGGTTCTCCCGATTCCGGGCGGCTGGCTGCTTGGCGCGGAGCCCGGCCAGATCTCCCGGGCAGTTCCTTCACCCTCCGGATTTTCGATTGCCAGTCCCGATTTTGAGCCGGTCTGGGCGATTCCCCCGCGTATTGGACGGGCGCGCCCGGTTCCACACCTGCTCGAATCGAAGTTAGCGCCCCGGCATGTGGATTTGCTCGCGGGGCCCGCATCCGTGAGGGAGTGGCGCCGACTTGTGCTGGATGCCCCGGCAAAACTTTCTGAGCCTGAAGCTAATCGCCTGTGGCAGCTATACCGCCGTTCGGCGCGCACGTTGCCGCAAGGGAGGCACCGGTGAACGAACTCCTACTTTGGATGTCGGCAAGGCGCTCCGGCCCCGCCCAGGCGTTCCGATCAAGAGTGGCAGAACTCGGGATCTCGCATTCCGGCCGTGCCCTGTGGCGCGTGGCGGAGTGGAACCTGGGGAAGCTTGCACATGCGGAATTCGCGCCGGCCGCTGACGGCGACGGCTGGCGCATAGCGCCGCCCGTGCTAGCGGCAGGAGAGTCACTGGAGGGGCGCATTCGGGCGATTCTGTGTGGCGCGCGGACACCTGCACTGCTGGGGCGCCTGGCTGGCGCCGCAGGACCCCAGCGCATAGAAGTCCGGCGGCAGGAGAATGGGCCCGATATCGTCGAAGTAGTGGCATCGACTGGAGGAGAACTAGAAGACGTGGCCAGAGCCGCGGGGGTACGGCTGCAATGGAACGCCCCGCTCTCCCTGCTGTGCTGCGCCACCTCGCCGAAAGCGGTGGTGCTGCAGCCTGCCACTTTGCCAGTCGGCGCCTGGGGCGTTTCGCAGTTCTCGAAGTCGGCGCTAGATTGGCAAGCCAGCACCTTGCGAATTGCAACGGAGGCACGCTCGGGGCTTTACCGCTTCCGCTCTGACTACGGCACAGTTCACTTGCTAATCAAGGACGGCCAGCCTTGGACCTGCGACGCGGCGATCGGTAAGTACCGGATTCTGCGGCCAAGGAATGGCGTGCTTCTCTATTCAAAGGCTGACAGGATTCTCTCGATTCGGGCAAGCTGCCGTCCGCCGACGCTCATCGAGCGAGCGCTTGTTCTCTGCTCAGGCCAACTTCCGACATTCATGGATGGCCGCATCATTTTTCGCCAAGTAGAGCGGTCAGTAGCGCAAGCCGCGGCGGCTGTGCTAGGCCAACGCATTATCGAAATGGGCACGCAATGACAAACCCGATCGCGATCTTCGACAACCTCCGAGAAACGTACTTGCGGTATCTCGACAGCCCATTCGATCTGCGCTACCAGCCGCTCGTCGAAGAGCGTCGCGCAATGCTGGATCGGGACGGCAGGCTCTACCGTACTCCGCTGATCGAACCCATTCCGCCCTATGTGAGCAGTGGGCGATTGTTCCCTGCCGCTGCCGCGGATATCCTGAACGGCGCTTGGCCGGCACTCCTGATTAGCGACCTGGCGGCCTTCGTTAGCCAAGGCCTTTTCCCCGCGCACCGAGAGCTCCATCAGCACCAATACGAGGCGGTACTTGCCTCCGTCCGCAACCGGCAGGACATAGTCGTAACCAGCGGAACCGGATCGGGCAAGACTGAGTGTTTTCTGCTGCCGATCGCGGCGGCTCTTGTGGAGGAATCGTCCCGCTGGGGGGCATGCCCACCTGTTCCCGCTACACATGACTGGTGGAACCACGCTGCCCCGCTTGCGACGCCAAGCCGGAATCATCCGCGTCTCCCCCAGAGGGGACATGAGACCGCCTCGGGGCGGCCAGCCGCGATGCGCGCGCTGGTGATGTATCCGCTCAACGCGCTGGCGGAGGACCAGCTCGTGCGGCTGCGCGATGGTTTTGACGGACTGGGCGCCCGGGCGTGGCTGGACTCCCGCCGCGGCGGGCACAGGTTCTACTTCGGCCGGTACACGGGCCGAACGCCGGTAGCGGGGGAAAGGTCCGGCGCGAAAGAGCGCGAACTCCGGCAAGAGCTCATGTCGATGGAGGCAGACGCCCAAGCGGTGGCGACCACACCCGACGCCGCGCGCTTCTTCCAGAAGATGGACGGTGCTGAGATGTGGTCGCGCTGGGACATGCAAGACCAGCCACCGGACATCCTCATCACCAACTACAGCATGCTCAACATCATGCTGATGAGGAGCGTAGAAGCCCCGATTTTTGACGCGACGCGAGATTGGATTGCGGCAGATGGAAGGAACATTTTCCACCTCGTCGTTGATGAACTTCACACATATCGCGGCACTCCTGGAACCGAGGTGGCCTACCTGCTCCGTGTTCTTCTCGACCGCCTCGGGCTGCATCCCGACCACCCCCAGCTGAGGATCATTGCATCTTCCGCTTCGCTTTCGGATGACGCTGCAGGGTTGGACTACCTAGAAGGTTTTTTCGGCCGCAGCCGCTCGCGATTCCGCATCGTTGGAGGACAGCAGAAGCCAATCGACGCCTCGCGGGTAGCTTCGGTCGCAGCCCACGCCTCCGCACTTGCATCTTTCGGGACATCGCTCGCTTCGGGTCCCCTAGACGCCTCTGCGGCGCAGGCGTTCGAAGCCGCTGTAGGTGCGCCGCCGACTGCGGCGGGAACGCCAGACGATGTCCGGCTGGGCGCCGCGCTATCGCATATAGGTGCGGTCGATGCGCTGAGGCACGCCTGCTCTGGCGGTTCGCCCGCCCGAGTCCTTCCCCGCCAACCGGAACAGATTGCTGCAACTCTGTTCACCGGGCTGATCCAGGCGCAAGCGACCGAAGCGGCGGCAGGGCTTGTCGCCGCGATCGGCGCAGCGCGCACTCCTTCGGGAGATCCGCTCCTTCCTGTTCGTGCTCACATCATGTTCCGAAATGTCCAGGGACTCTGGGCTTGTTCTGCGCCGGGATGCACCGCGGCGCCGGCCCGCGCAAGTGTGTGCCCTGTTGGCAAGCTCCACTACCTGCCTTCCCCGGCTTGCGGCTGCGGATCGCGCGTACTCGAGCTTCTCTACTGCGAGCCATGCGGAGAAACGTTCCTGGGCGGCTATCGCAGAGATACAGACAATCCAAACCAATGGACGCTGACCCCCGATTTCCCAGACCTGGAGCAAGTGCCTGACCGCGCTTCCGCCGAACGGGACTACAACAACTACGCGGTATTCTGGCCAGCGGCGGGACGCGCTCCTGGCTCTCCGCGTTGGACTGAAGATGGAATCGCGCGCGAATGGCGAGCCGCGGGGCTCGACCGAACGTCCGGCGTCGTCACGACAAGCGTGGCAGGCGATGGCTACATTTACTACATCCCGCCAACGCGCGCGCGGCTGAGGGCGGGTGCGCGACGCCCAACCTCTCCCGGCGCTTTCCCCTCTCGCTGCCCCCGCTGCGACGCGGACTGGGCTGGTCGAAGTGTTGGGTCCCCTGTTCGCGGGCAGCGTACCGGTTTCCAGAAGATTGCCCAGGTATTGGCGGACACGCTGCTGCGCGAAATTGCGCCGCCGGGCCAGGAGGTCAACCGCAAGCTGGTCGTCTTTTCCGACAGTCGCCAAGATGCCGCGAAGCTTTCAGCTGGGATGAGGCAAGCGCATCACCTCGATGCTGTCCGTCAAGCGGTAGTCGAGGCGCTGGCGATCGCAGGGCAGGGCGCAAACGCGTTCCTCAAGCAGGTGCAGGGGCTGGCGCTGGATCCCGAGGAGCTGGCAGCGGCCAGCGCATATGAGCAAACCTCGCTGCAGGAGGCGCTCATCCTCAGCCAGAGCGTTGGAGCAAGGGCAAATGCACCTTGCCCTTCCCGGCCAAGCATGACCAATGCCCAGGCTGCAGCGGCAATCATCACAGCATCGGCGGGCCCGCACTTGCTGAGCGATGTATTCCGGGACTCCGAACGCATGCTGCTGATGGCTGGCGTCAACCCAGGAGGCTACGGCAAAGAGGCTCTCTGGACCGACCATAACAACCTGACCGGCAGCTGGCGGGATCTCTACGATTGGTCGGGCGCGGTTCCAGCCGAGCGCTACGCCGGCCTAACACTTCCGCAGCAAGCGCATTTGAGCAAGTTGCGCCAGCTTGCCCTCGCGGCTGTCGTCAACGTGATGTTCGCGTCTGGGCGCCGCGGCCTCGAGTCCCTGCAGATCGCTCACGCAGCGGTTGACAGCAATGCGCCGGGAGCCGCCGACCCGCTCGTCTGCGAAGCAGCGGATGGTGCACTGCGGCTGCTTGGGGAGCGTCGGCGTGTCCAAGACTGGCCTTACACAGCCGTGGGAAGTCCGACGATGCCTGGCTTTCTCCGGCGATACTTGGAAGCTGTAGCGCAGCTTCATGGACGAACGTTCGCGACCTTCGAAGCTGCTGTGAGGGCGCGGATCGAGGGCGGCGGCCTCGTCAGCAGCTTCCTCATCCATCCGATGCACCTTCGCGTGCGCCGTGCCGGGGCATCGGCATACGAGTGCACCCAATGCCGCCGCGTCCACCTGCATCCTAGCGGAGGCGTTTGCACAGACTGCCAGGGGACTCTCGGCGCGGCGCAGCCTGTTGGCACCGGCGCCACAGCGAACGACTACTACTCGTTCCTTGCGCAGGATGCGGGTCCGCTCTTCCGTCTTAACTGCGAGGAGCTGACAGGACAGACAAGCAAGACAGAAGGTCGGCGCCGTCAGCGGCTGTTCCAGGGCGTCTGCCTGCCAGCGCCGGAGGAGCAGCCGGCGACTGATACCCTCGATCTCCTAAGCGTTACGACCACCATGGAAGCTGGCGTGGACATCGGCTCGCTGCTTGCGGTAATGATGGCCAACATGCCGCCCCTGCGGTTCAACTACCAGCAGCGGGTCGGCCGCGCGGGCCGCCGCGGAGCGGCTGTTTCCGTGGCTCTGACGCTCTGCCGCGGCCGGAGCCACGACGACTATTATTTTCAGCGGCCTGACGGCATTACCGCCGATCCGCCTCCCGCGCCGTATGTGGATATGAAAGCGCTGCCTATTCTCCAGCGCGTTCTTGCGAAGGAAGTCCTGCGCGAGGCATTTGAGTCACTGGGCCTGTTTCCCGCAACCCCGGCCGACAGCGTCCATGGCGAGTTCGGCGAAGCAGCCGCCTGGAATATGCCTGCTCCCCAGCCGCCTGTCGGCTACCCCGCCGGTGCCACAGTGCGCGACCTCGTGGAGGCGTGGATTGCACGCAACTCAGTCCGCGTCGCCGAGCTCTGTGACCTCCTATTGCGGGCGACCGATCCCGCGCTGCAGGCGCAGCGGCCCTCCATCCTGGCCTATGCCGCCACTGACCTCATAGCTGCAATAGACGGCGCTGTTGCGAGTCGGCACCTCACCCAGGATCAGCTGAGCGAGCGCTTGGCCAACGACGGCGTGCTTCCGATGTTCGGCTTTCCCACCCGAGTCAGATACCTGTATCACAAGCGGCCTATGCCCGGAGGCGGTTGGCCGCCCCAAGATGTCATCGACCGGTCGCTTGATCTTGCGATTAGCCAGTTTGCGCCAGGCTCGGAAACGGTGAAGGAAGGGCTGATTCAGACGGCCATCGGCGTGGTCAACTACAGGCGCCAGGGAAACCAGGCAGTCGAGAGCCAAGATCCGCTCGGCCCCCGTATTCCCATCGGCATGTGCCGCCGGTGCCAGTCTATCGATGCTGCTTCGCCCCCGACGGTTCCCTGCCAAGTCTGCGGTGCACTTGCCCCTGAGTACCAGCTGATAGACCTGTCGCAGCCGACCGGATTCCGGACCTTCTATGGAAGCGAACGAGACTATGACGGGACTTTCGACTGGACTCCACGCGCAACCCGTCCAAAGCTAGGCATGGGTCAGGTCAACATGCTTCAACACGAAAACTTCGGCATCTTCAGCGGCCGACAGAATGTGTTCGTCATAAACGACAACAACGGCAACCTTTTTACCTTCGAAAGGTTCTACCCTGGCGAAACGTGGATGACGCGCACTGCACTTGAGAAGGCAGACATCCCTGTTCCCGCTCCCAGTGCCGGGCCAGACATCCGTGCGCTGGCCGCGATCAGCCCGACCGATGTCCTCATTGCCGGAGTTCGTAGCTGGCCGACCGGCGTGTTCGCCGATCCGTTGACAGTGGAAGGCCGCGCAGCGCTTTACTCGTTCGGCTTCATGTTGCGCCGGACGGCTGCCGTCCGGCTAGACGTGAGCGACTCCGAACTCAAAGTCGGGTTGCGCACCACAGTTGATTCGGCGCAGAACGTGATCGGCCAGATTTTTATGTCGGATTCGCTCGAAAACGGAGCCGGCTACAGCACCCACCTTGGAACGGCGGCCGAGTTCACCGCGCTGCTCCAGGAACTCTGCAGCCCCAATGTTCTCGGGCGCCTGGATCTGCGCCGACACGCTGACGATCACGGCAACATGTGCCACACCTCTTGCCATGAGTGCATGCGCGATTACAGCAATCTCGCCTACCACAGCATCCTAGACTGGCGTCTTGGAATCGACCTTTCCAGGCTGGCCCTTGACCCTGCTGCAGCAATTGACTTCACGCCGGGCTACTGGACTGGCATACCGGCGCTTGCTGTTCAGCGGCTCCATGCAGCCTTGCCCGGCAGTGCCCTGGTCCAGTTCGCTGGCCTGCCGGCTGTCCAATCGGGGCCCCGGGCCGTGATCGCTGCTCACCCGTTATGGGATAGGCGGCCAGGCTCACTGCACCCTGAGCTCGCAGCTGCGCAGACCGCAGCGTTGGCCGTCGGCGTCGCTAGTGAATTCAGATCCACTTTCATGCTCATTAGGCGTCCGCTGTGAGCAGCACGCTGCGATCCTGGCTAAGGCAGACTCGCTGCTTGAAGACGCAATTTAGGCGCGGCGCCACAGCCTTAAGGGGTATGAGCAGCCATCTGAGCCGCTAGCGCTCGAAACCGCGCGCGATCGATAGCGTGTATTGCCTCAAGCTGTTTCCGAAGGCCGAGCGGGGCATGATTTTGCGCCGGGGGGGAAAGGCTGCTTCCTTGCGCCGGGTTCAACTTGGCGGATAGACCACTGCATCGACCTGATGTAAAGTGATGCATCGGAGGTTTGAACATGGGGAAATCCATCCGGACAACGTTTTCATTGCCATCTGAACAGCATGGCGAGTTGTTGAGAATCGCTGAAGATAGCCACGTTTCGACGGCATGGGTGGTCCGGGAAGCAGTCAGGCTCTACCTTGCCGAGCGCTATCCCCTTTTGCAGGAAACCGGTAAGGAGCAGACCATGGGCGAAACTGAGCAAAGCGCGAAGAAGCGGCGATGAAGAAAGCCGCGCTGTCCGTGAAGCGGGCTCAGGCCAATCGCGACCGCCGGGTACCCTCCAGGGTCCGGGTTTCGGCTAGACATCCGTCAGGAGCGGCCCTTCCAAGGATCGTGAGTCTCTTCTGCGGTGCGGGCGGCCTAGATTGGGGTTTCCATGCCGAAAACTTCCAGATTCCCATTGCCATCGACGTTTCCGAAGCCGCCGTGCGCACGCACAAGAGGAACTTCAGCAGCACGCACAGCGTGGCGGCAGATCTCATCAAGCTGCAGCCACGGGGAGTGCATGAGCTGGTCGCCAAGAAGATTCCAGCCAAGATCCGGATCGGGGTGATCGGCGGCCCGCCATGCCAAGGCTTCTCACGGGCCAATCCGACTTCGCAGGCAGACGATCCGCGAAATCAGCTCCCGAAGCTCTATCTTGAAATCGTCAAGAAGCTCCAGAAAACCTACACAGTGGAATTCGTGGTCTTCGAGAACGTGCTTGGGATCCGCGATAAAAAGCATGCAGCCACCTACAAGGCCCTGATGGAAGGCTTAGACGCGCTTGGCTTCGACGTGACAGAGAAGGAGCTTTGCGCGCTTGACTTTGGGGTTCCACAAAACAGGCGGCGCATCGTGCTCTCGGCCATGCGCAAGAACCAAGGCTACAGCGAAGTCCGCCCCAGCCCTAAGAGCGGCTTGAAGACGGTCCGGGAAGCGATCGGCACGCTTGCCGCACCTAAATTTTTTGATAGAAGGTTGACGCCAGCTGACATTCCCGTGCACGCCAACCACTGGACTATGCGGCCGAAGTCGCCCCGTTTCAGCAACCCTGACGGGGACTTTGCGCATGGCCGCAGCTTCAAGCGGCTAGCGTGGGATCAGGCCAGTCCGACGGTCGCTTTTGGCCATCGCGAGATCCATGTACATCCAAGTGGCACTAGGCGGCTGAGCATCTACGAAGCGATGCTGCTTCAGGGTTTTCCAAAGGAATTTGTGCTGGAAGGAAACCTCTCCGAGCAAGTTGAGCAGGTCTCCAATGCAGTTCCTCCTCCACTAGGCCAAAGCATTGCGGCAGCAGTGAAAGCTGCCCTAAAGATCGAAAAGCACAATCCAAGGGGCCGCTGATCCGCGCCGGTGTCCTATGCCACCTTAGAGGGGGCTCAGCGGCGCTGTCACCAATGGCGCAAACGATCCACCGCTTCGTCGATGTCGCCGAGGCGTCCTGGCCGCAGACCCAGCTTTGCCGCCATTCCCCCCAGCGCCGCGTTGACGTTCGCATCGTGTTTGATTTGCAGCCGCTCGAAGGTGCGCCAGTGCATGCCCTTCGGCTTTAACCCGTTGCCGTTCAGGATGCCGGGTTCCCAGCCCAGCCGGTCGCGCAACTTGTCGGCTCGCCGCGATGCGCGGTCGTCGTCGGCTTCGCGCTGGACACGGTACGCCAAACGGTGGCAGTGTCGGCAAGTGAACACCACTCCACCATAAAGCAAGGCCACTCGCCTGCCGCAGCCTTGAGTAGGGCAAAGCCACCACACACGGCGACCTCCGAAGGTGCACTCCGTCCACGCCAGCCGTACCAAGTAGTTCATTGGAGTCCACTCCCTGCCGCGCTCGCGCTGCCTGTAGTTCAGCATCACGGTATCAACGCCCACAGTCAGGTTGATCGTTGCGAAGACCTCGCCGTCGAGCGTCCAGTTCCACGTCAGCGAGTTGCCAGGCGTTAACAGCCGCTTGCGTTGCAGCTTGCGCACGTCCAGTGCACGCATGTCGTCAGTGCAATAAGCTCCGCCGCGCCTGCCACTGCCGATTCCGCCCATGTTCAGCTCCTCAAAGATTTTCCGAAATCATCAGGCAGGTTTGGTCGTGCCTCCTGGGTCTTGGCGCAGCCCAAGCCACAAAAGACTTGGCCCAATCGATAAGTCGCGCTGCACCTTGCTTCTCTGCAAGATGGCCACCAGCCCCGAGTCATGATCGCGGGCACCAGCCACCCCCTAGGGTGGCAACATGCATAGGTGTTCAGAATCTGAAGCAGAGGTCGAACAAACGCGTTCTATGCTTGAAACCCCGGAATCCCTGTGTTCATGCGCGTTCTAGCCCGATGGGTGGCGAAATGACTCCTTCAGTTACTGAACAAGTGGAGAGTTCACTGCTTCATTCTTTGAAGCGACAAAACGGGCTTACGCTTCAACTTTTGAACCGATACGCTTCACTTTCTGAAGGCTCGATGCGTTTTGCGTCTGCTTGCGCCTTCCTGTTTTTGCGTCTGCATGGGCCTTCCTGATGGCGGCCTTGGCTTCTGCCAGCTTGGTGAACTTGCGCCACTCACCCGTTGCCTTCATTGCCTTGATGCCTAGCTTGGGCTGCTCAAACACCACCTCGTCGGTAAAGCGGTACAGGCTGCACACTGATTTCCCCCATGCGATGCCGCCTTGGCGCACCTTTGCAATAAGGCCGACCGCTTCTAAGGTGCGAAGGCACTTGGAGAGAGTGGCCGACGATGCCACGCCGTAGTGCTTCATCTCGCTCAGAGTACAGCTCAAGTTGCCGTTGTTCGTGCTCTGGAGCTTCCGTCGCACCGCCACGAACAGGCGCACGCTCGACGGGTCTAGCGCCCGCCAGGCCATGGAGTCGATCAGCTCCCAGTAAATGCGGACGTGACCGCCTCGAGGGTCCTTCTGCTTTTGTGCGGCCATTACGCCCACCCGCCACGCCAAGCCTTGGTCGGGTGCAGAAGTGCGCTCATAGCCGCCCTCCAATCTGCTCCAGGAAGCGCCGCGCCGTGTCAATGGTGAGCAGGTGGCGCACAAGCCCCCAGCGTTCGGCCCAGTACGTCACAGCCCCGTCTGCCGGGTCTGTTCGGTGCAATGCGTGGCCCTTCAACGCGAACGCTGCCCGCAGGCTTGAGAACGCTTTGTCGTTGCTCTCCGCCGTGGGATTGCCGTCCTTGGCAGGCATTTCTTTCGGGGTGGTGCTGGTCGTCATGTCCACCCCTTACGCGGCCAGCAATACGGCCAGCTTCTTCGCCCGCTGTGAGTGAAGCAGATTCACCAGCTCCCGAATCTGGTCATCTGATTGACCTGCGATGCGTGCCGCAGTGATGGCCTTGACTTCATCGTCTGGCCATCCACTTGACCGCTCCCCGATCTTGACTGGCTGCGTCCACAGTCCGGCGCGAATCAGCCCGTAGATGCTCGCGTGGGACTTGTACCCAGATTCACCTTTGCACCGTTCAATTCTCCAGATAGCCATTGCTGTTCACCTTTGTTCGGCGGTTTACGCCGTTGCCATTGATGACGCAACTTTGCAGCTATCACGAGATCCGGTTGTCCAGAGTGCCTATGGGAAAGTGTTGAAGGTCAATAACATCAATAACTTGCGAGACTAAAGCGTTCAGTACGACATGTCGTGTACGCTGTATTTTTTCGACTTTGTCATGCGTGATTTTCAGGCTGTGCGATGACTTGAGATCACTTCCGCGCCAGCCCGAAGCTTGTCCAAGTAGTCTGCCCACGTCTGCATCATCTGCCGACGCTGCTCCAAGTAGTCCGCACGGTCATAGGCGCTGCCAAGCGGTCCGCTTTTGCCGTGTCCAAGTTGGGCCTCCACCATGTCAGCCGGAATGCCGGGAATGCGCTCGGCAATCATGGTGCGGGCCATTGCTCTGAACCCATGGGCTACATGTTCATCGTTGCCGAAATCTAGCCGGCGAAGGGCCGCATTGATCGTGCCGTCGCTCATGGGTTTGTTGAGGTCACGCGCCCCCGGAAACACATAGCGCCTGCCGCCGGTTAACTGCTCCAGCCTTTTCAGAATGTGCACCGCTTGGGTAGATAGGGGCACAAGGTGCGGCTTGCCGTTGACCTTTTCATGCTTACTGCGCTTCATGTCGGACGGGGGAATGGTCAGCATGGCCCTCTCCAGGTCAACCCACGCCCATTCCATCGCCCGGATGTTGCCGGGTCGCTGAAAGAACAGGGCGGAGAGTTGCATTGCCGCCAGCGTGGTCGGTTGCCCGGTGTAGCCATCGATGGCCCGCAGCAAGCCCCCTGCCTCCACCGGGTCGAGCACCGCTGAGAAGTGCTTCGCTACATGGGGCTTGAGTGCGCCCTTCAGGTCGCCCGCCGGGTTGCTCTCACAGTACCCGGTCTGAATGCCATAACGGAACACTTGCCCGGCCATTTGTTGGAGGTCTTGTGCCGTGCTCAGAATCCCCTTCGCCTCTGCCTTGCGCAGCGCCGCCAACAGGGAAGGGGCCTTGATCTTGCTCAGGGGCAAGCTGCCGATGTAGGGGAACAAGTAAATCTCGTTCATCCGCAGCCACTTGGTTCCGTGGCCGTCGCTCCATCCCGCTGCCTTCACGGCGTGGAATTCACGGGCCACCGCTTCAAAGGTGATGGCTCCTGTTGCGGCCTTGGTCAGCTTCTCAAGCTTGCGCGTCTCTATCGGATCAAGACCCTGCGACTTTTGCAGCTTGGCCGCATCCCGCGCATTGCGTGCCGCTTTCAATTTCATGGTTGGATAGCTGCCGAGCGCAAGGCGCGTCTCCTTGCCGTCCTTGTAGAGCTTCAGGAACCAACGCTTGGACCCGCTCGGACTGACTTCCAGGTACAGGCCAGCCGAATCGGTCAGACGCACTCGCTTTTTATCGCGCGGGCAGCTGCTGTTCTTGCAGTCTGGATCAGTGAGCATCGGGGAAAAACTTTCTATGTTTGTGCCCCGGTTCAGCGACGACGGGTCAGTTTGTTCCCCGCATTGTTCCCCGCTCTTGTTTTGACTGTCAATGTTCGCTGCTAGACATTGCTGCAACCGGAAGTGCCGATCTCCCAATGAAAAAGGCCGTCAGGTGTATGTCCTTGACGGCCTTTGACTACTTATTTGGAGCGGGTGAAGGGAATCGAACCCTCGTATGAAGCTTGGGAAGCTGCCGTTCTGCCATTGAACTACACCCGCTCGGAAGTCGGAAGTCTATCTCCGTGGTCGGCCGGGTTTACTTCAAGATGTCGCCCAAACACAGGTACTTGATTTCCACGTAGTCGTCGATGCCGTGGTGCGAACCTTCGCGGCCCAAGCCCGATTGCTTGACGCCGCCGAAGGGCACGTGCTCTGTTGCCAAGATGCCCACGTTGATGCCCACCATGCCGTACTCCAGCGCTTCGCTCACGCGGAAGATGCGGCCCACGTCGCGGCTGTAGAAGTAGCTGGCCAAGCCGAACTCGGTGTTGTTGGCTGCATCGATGGCTTCTTGCTCGGTGTGGAAGCGAAACACTGGCGCAAAAGGCCCGAAGGTTTCTTCCTTGGCGCAGAGCATGTCGGCGCTGGCGTTGGCCACCACGGTCGGCTCGAAGAACTGGCCTTGGAGCTTGTGGCCGCCGGTCAGCACCTGCCCGCCCTTGGCCAGCGCGTCGGCCACGTGGCGCTGCACCTTCTCGATGGCCGCGTCTTCGATCAGCGGGCCTTGCACCACGCCTTCTTCAAAGCCGTTGCCCACTTTGAATGCGCGCACCTTGGCGGCGAACTTCTGCACGAAGGCGTCGTACACGCCGTCTTGCACATAAAGGCGGTTGGCGCAGACGCAGGTTTGGCCGGCGTTGCGGTATTTGCTGGCAATGGCGCCCTCGACCGCGCTGTCGATGTCGGCGTCGTCAAACACGATGAAGGGCGCGTTGCCGCCCAACTCCAGCGAGAGCTTTTTCACCGTCGGCGCGCTTTGCGCCATGAGGATGCGGCCCACCTCGGTGCTGCCGGTGAAGCTCAAGTGCCGCACCACGTCGCTGGCGCACAAGACCTTGCCGATGGCAATGCTGTTGGCGCCGTCCGCGCTCAACACGTTCAACACACCGGCAGGAATGCCAGCGCGCAAGGCCAACTCGGCGGCTGCCAGCGCGGTCAGCGGCGTCAACTCGGCTGGTTTGATGATCACCGGGCAGCCAGCGGCCAAGGCAGGGGCCACTTTGCGGGTGATCATGGCCAGCGGAAAGTTCCAGGGTGTGATGGCTGCGCACACGCCGATGGGCTGGCGAATCACCATCAGGCGGCGGGTGTTGTCGAAGGGCGGCAGCGTTTCACCGTTGATGCGCTTGGCTTCTTCTGCGAACCACTCGACAAAGCTCGCGCCGTAGGCGATTTCGCCTTTGGCCTCGCCGTAGGGCTTGCCTTGTTCTGCGGTGAGGATGCGCCCTAAGTCTTCCTGGTTGGCCATGAGCAAGTCGAACCAGCGGCGCAAGATGGCGCTGCGCTCTTTGGCGGTTTTGCTGCGCCAGGCGGGCCAAGCGGCGTTGGCCGCTGCGATGGCGGCTTCAGCATCCGCTGGGCCGAGGTTGGCCACGTCGGCCAGCTTCAAACCAGTGGCCGGGTCGTTCACATCGAAGCGGGCGCTACCGGGCAGCCATTGGCCGTTGACCAGGCCATCGGTCTTGAGCAACGAGGGGTCTTTGAGCAAAGCAAGGGGGGAGTTCTTCATGTCCATGGCGGCTTCCTTCTCGGGGTGTTCTCGGAGTGTTCGCGGAGTGTTCGCGTCGTTCAGGCCATCGTACTGCTGCAGGCTGTGCGACTGTGGGGCCACTGCTAGGTGTTCTTGGGGTTCCAACCTGATGGCCCTGCGCCCAGCACCGGCACAGAGCCGGGGGCCACGGGCCGCTGCCCGTCCAGACGCATGGGTGTGGCCACCATGGGCGGTTGGGTCGCGTTGGCAGGCAGCACCATCTGGCGGGCCAAGGTTTGCGGGTGCGCCATGACCTGCGCAATGTCGAGGATGGGCGAGCAGGGCACGCCCACGGCTTCGAGGCGCTCGGCCCAGTCGGCGGTGTCGCGTTGCAGCAGGCAGGCGCTCAGGCGCGGCACCAGTTCTGCGCGGTTTGCGACGCGGGCTGGGTTGGTGGCAAAGCGCGGGTCGGTGGCCCACGACCTCGGGTCGTTGCTTAATGACCTTGGGTCGTCGCTCAATGACCTTGGGTCGTCTTCCAAAGACCTGGGGCCCTCTGTCGCGCTGGCTTGGGCTTGCGCCATCGCCTCGCACAGCCGAGCAAACTGGCTGTCGTTGCCCACGGCCACCACCACGTGGCCGTCGCGCGTGGGAAACACTTGGTAGGGCACGATGTTGGGGTGCGCGTTGCCCATGCGCGTGGGTGTGCGCTGGCCGATGAGCTGGTTGCTGGCTTGGTTGGCCAACATGGCCACCTGCACATCAAACAGCGCCGCGTCGATGTGCCGGCCGCGCCCCGTGCGCTGGCGCTCATGCAATGCGGCCAAGATGGCGGTGGTGGCATACACCCCGGTCATCAAATCGACCACGGCCACGCCCACTTTTTGCGGCTCGCCGCCGGGCTCTCCGGTGATGCTCATCAAGCCGCCTTCGGCTTGTATGGCGAAGTCGTAGCCAGCGCGGTGCGCCAGTGGGCCTGTCTGGCCATAGCCGGTGATGGAGCAGTAGATCAAGCCTGGGTTGAGCGCTTGCAGGCTGGCTGCGTCCAGGCCGTAGCGGGCGAGCTGGCCCACTTTGTAGTTCTCCAGCAGCACGTCGGCTTGTGCTGCGAGTTCGCGCACCTGCGCTGCGCCTTCTGCGCTGGCGATGTCGATGGCCAAAGAGCGTTTGCCTCGGTTGGCACACACAAAGTAAGCCGCCACGCGCTCAATGCCCTCAATGCCCTCAATGCCCTCACCCCACCAGGGCGGGCCCCAGCTGCGCGTGTCGTCGCCACTGCCGGGGCGCTCGACCTTGATGACGTCTGCGCCGTAGTCGGCCAGTAACTGCCCAGCCCAGGGGCCAGCCAGCACGCGCGACAAATCCAGCACGCGCACGCCAGCCAAGGGGCTTGGGGGCGCTTCGTTCAACAACTGTCTCCGCTCAACTGAAAGCCTGAATGCCCGTGATGGCCCGGCCCAAGATGAGTGCGTGGATGTCGTGCGTGCCTTCGTAGGTGTTCACCACCTCCAGGTTCACCAAATGGCGCGCCACGCCGAACTCGTCAGAAATGCCGTTGCCGCCCATCATGTCGCGCGCGGTGCGGGCCACGTCCAGCGCCTTGCCGCAGCTGTTGCGCTTGAGGATGGAGGTCAGCTCCACCGAGGCACTGCCTTCGTCCTTCATGCGGCCCAGTCGCAAACAGCCTTGCAGCCCCAGGCTGATTTCCGTGAGCATGTCCGCCAGCTTCTTTTGAATGAGTTGGTTGGCAGCCAGTGGCCGGCCGAACTGCTGGCGGTCCATCACGTATTGCCGCGCGCGTTGGTAGCAGTCTTCAGCCGCGCCCAGCGTGCCCCAGGCAATGCCGTAGCGCGCGCTGTTCAGGCAGGTGAAGGGGCCTTTGAGGCCGCGCACCTCGGGGAAGGCGTTTTCTTCCGGCACGAACACGTTATCCATGACGATCTCGCCAGTGACGGAGGCCCGCAGGCCCACCTTGCCGTGCACCGCAGGCGCAGACAAGCCCGACATACCTTTATCCAGAATGAAGCCGCGAATCTGGCCTTCGTCATCCTTGGCCCACACCACGAACACGTCGGCCACGGGCGAGTTGGTGATCCACATCTTGGCGCCGCTCAGCCGGTAGCCGCCGGGCACGGCCTTGGCCCGCGTCACCATGCTCCCGGGGTCGGAGCCGTGGTCTGGCTCGGTCAGGCCGAAGCAGCCAATCCATTCGCCGGTGGCCAGCTTGGGCAGGTATTTCTGGCGCTGCGCTTCGGTGCCAAAGGCGTGAATGGGCACCATCACCAGTGAGCTTTGCACGCTCATCATCGAGCGGTAGCCCGAGTCCACGCGCTCCACCTCGCGCGCCACCAGGCCGTAGCACACGTAGTTCATGCCAGCGCCGCCATACACCTCGGGGATGGTGGGGCCCAGCAGGCCCAAATCGCCCATCTCGCGAAAGATGCTGGTGTCCATGGCCTCGTGCCGAAAGGCTTGCAGCACGCGCGGTGCCAGGCGGTCTTGGCAGTACTGATAGGCGGCTTCGCGCACTTGGCGCTCGTCCTCGCTCAGTTGCTCGTCCAACAAAAACGGGTCGGACCAAGAAAAGCGCGGTGCCGTGGCGCGCAGGGGGAGGGCAGCGTTCATGAGGTGCTCCTTCGGGGGATGCCGGATTGTCCTTCACGCCACCTGCCGGCTGCTCGCCCCGGGTCAAACGCTCTGGCCCGCAGCGGGGCCAGCGGGCTTGGCGACAATAGCCCCTCGCCACAGCTTCAACCGAGAACCGCCCACCATGAGCCGCCCAGCCACCGTCGCCGAAATCCGCAAGACCTTCCTCGATTTCTTTGCCGCCAAGGGCCACACCGTGGTCGCCTCCAGCCCGCTCGTTCCCGGCAACGACCCCACGCTGATGTTCACCAACTCCGGCATGGTGCAGTTCAAAGATGTGTTCTTGGGCACCGACCAGCGCAGCTACGTGCGCGCAGCCTCCGTTCAGGCCTGCCTGCGCGCTGGGGGCAAACACAACGACCTGGAAAACGTGGGCTACACCGCGCGCCACCACACCTTCTTCGAGATGCTGGGCAATTGGAGTTTTGGCGATTACTTCAAGAAGGAAAGCCTGAACTGGGCCTGGGAGCTGCTGACCACGGTCTACAAGCTGCCCGCCGACAAGTTGTACGCCACCGTCTACCAGGAAGACGACGAGGCCTACGCCATCTGGGAAGACATTTTTGTGAAGTCCGGCTGGACGCCCGAGCGCGTGAAGCAAGAGGGCCGCATCATCCGCATCGGCGACAACAAGGGCGGTCGCTACAAGAGCGACAACTTCTGGATGATGGCCGACACCGGCCCCTGCGGCCCATGCTCAGAAATCTTCTACGACCACGGCCCGCACATCCCTGGCGGGCCGCCCGGCAGCCCCGAAGAAGACGGCGATCGCTTCATTGAAATCTGGAACAACGTGTTCATGCAGTTCAACATGGACGAAACCGGCGCGGTCACGCCGCTGCCCGCACCCTGCGTGGACACCGGCATGGGCTTGGAGCGCTTGGCCGCCATCCTGCAGCACGTGCACAGCAACTACGAGATCGACATCTTTGCCGCGCTGATCAAGGCCGCTGCGCGCGAGACCGGCACTGCCGACCTGGGCAACCCCTCGCTCAAGGTGATTGCAGACCACATCCGCGCCACGTCATTCCTCATCAGCGACGGCGTGATCCCCAGCAACGAAGGCCGCGGCTACGTGCAGCGCCGCATCATCCGCCGCGCCATCCGCCACGGCTACAAGCTGGGCCAAAAGACCCCCTTCTTCCACAAGCTCGTGCCTGACCTCGTGCGCATGATGGGCGACGCCTACCCCAACCTGGCCTCGCAAGCGCAGCGCATCACCGAGGTGCTGAAGGCCGAGGAAGAGCGGTTTTACGAGACGCTGGAAATCGGCATGGAGATCTTGGACTCTGCGCTGGGCGGCGCGGGCAAGCAACAAACCCTGCCCGGGGACGTGGCCTTCAAGCTGCACGACACCTACGGCTTCCCGCTGGACCTGACCAACGACGTTTGCCGCGAGCGCGGCGTGACGGTGGACGAAGCGGGCTTTCACGCCGCCATGGAAGCGCAAAAGGCCAAAGGCCGCGCCGCAGGCAAGTTCAAGATGGACCGCGCGCTGGAGTACACCGGCAGCAGCAACACCTTCGTGGGCTACGAGCAGCTCGAAGCCCCGGCCCATGTGGTGGCGGTGTACCTCGACGGCACGGCTGTGAATCAACTCAAAGCCGGCCAGCAAGGTGTCGTCGTGCTGGACACCACGCCCTTCTACGCAGAGAGCGGCGGCCAAGTGGGTGATGAAGGCCTGATCAGCACAGGCTCTGCCACCTTCGCCGTGGGCGACACGCAGAAGATCAAAGCCGATGTGTTCGGCCACCACGGCGTGCTGGAGCAAGGCACGCTGGCCGTGGGCGATGCCGTCACAGCATCAGTGAACCTGGGCCGCCGCGCCGCCACCGTGCGCAACCACAGCGCCACACACCTCATGCACAAAGCCCTGCGCGAGGTGCTGGGCGAGCACGTGCAGCAAAAGGGCAGCTTGGTGGATGCCGACAAGACGCGCTTTGACTTCGCACACAACGCGCCGGTGACCGATGCGCAGGTGCGTCAGATTGAGGCCATGGTGAACGCCGAAGTGCTGGCCAACGCAGCAGCCAGCGCGCGCGTGATGGACATCGAATCGGCCAAGGCCACCGGCGCCATGATGTTGTTTGGCGAGAAATACGGCGACACCGTGCGCGTGCTGGACATTGGCAGCAGCCGCGAGCTGTGCGGCGGCACCCACGTGCAACGCACTGGCGACATCGGCTTGTTCAAGGTGGTGGGCGAAAGCGGTGTGGCCGCGGGCGTGCGCCGCATCGAAGCCGTGACCGGTGCCAACGCGCTGGCCTATTTGCAATCGCTCGAAGACACGGTCAGCCAAGCTGCCGGTTCGCTCAAAGTCCCCGCTGCCGAGCTGACCGCCCGCGTCGGCCAGACGCTGGAGCAGGTGAAGGCGCTGGAGAAAGAAATCGCCGCACTCAAAGGCAAGCTGGCATCCAGTCAAGGCGACGAGTTGATGGCCCAGGCCGTGGAAGTGCGCGGCGCAGACGGCGGCTCACTGCGCGTGCTGGCCGCCCGCCTGGAAGGCGCAGACGCCAAGACCCTGCGCGACACGCTGGACAAGCTCAAAGACAAACTCAAAACCGCAGCCATCGTGCTGGCGGCGGTGGACGGCGACAAGGTGCAAATTGCAGCCGGCGTCACCGCCGACCGCACCGCGCGCATCAAAGCCGGCGACTTGGTGAACTTCGTCGCCCAGCAAGTGGGCGGCAAAGGCGGCGGCAAAGCCGACATGGCCATGGCCGGCGGCACGCAGCCCGCGCACTTGGGCGCGGCTTTGGAGTCGGTACGGGCTTGGGTGGCTGAGAGGGCTTGAGGCTGGGGCGGGTTGGCAGACAGTAGTAACCCCGTTCGAACGACCGGGCTGCTTTAAGGGCAGATACCAGAGCTGGCGAGTTTTCGAAAGCGGCACATTCAGGGGCTTCAGCTCCTGACCGACTAGATAGGTTCACCCGCGACGATTGTGTATGCCCGCAAAGCGCTGGCTGGGGAAACGTGAGACCTGTACAGCGGACTGAACGGTGTTTCCGACAACCTAAGCGACAACGCCAGCAAGTCTTTCGTTTCAAGGTACTCACGGTAGCCTTCTGCCAGATACGAGAACTGATTCATGATGCCGACCCCGCTGCGGTTTGAAGTCTTGACGTACTGGACTTCATTCATCTGGGCAAGCTCGTAGTCGATGAACTGTTGGGCACACCGTGAGCGGCCAGAACATCAGCCAGATGTACAGGAAAGCGCGTTGCCAAGTCTGTCGCAGGAGCCAATGGCATCAAAACTGGCAGTAGCGTACAGGTTGCCAAGCACCGTGCCTAACGGTGCGTCAGGCACGGCGGCCGACTGCTTAATGCGATCAAGCAGTCTTTTGGTGCAATGCAACTGATCCATGCAGGTGTAGATACTTTGGAGTTGCGCCCCCCGCTCAACGCACTTGCCGTCGAAGCGCCTCCACAGCTTTGGATACAGCGTCAGGCTTGGGTGTTTGAGTCGCCCAATCTGTCCAAAATTGCCGGGTCGCGCTGGCGGGTTCAATTTTGGGCTTGTCCAATTTAATTCGAGTGGGAAGCAGGATCGAATCACCTAGCAACAGCCCCTCTCCAAGATCAAGGAGCGGTAATATGTCTGTTATCCCCCCCATTGATTCAGGCATCAGTCGCTTTACAACACTCTGATCCTGATCGTTTGTTAAGCGCAGGACAAGAAAATTATTGCATTGGCTAAGGATTGTCCGACTCACATCGGATGGCCGCTGACTAACAACAAGCAACGAGACGCCGTATTTACGGCCTTCTTTTGCGATCCGCTCAAACGATTCCAGTGCACGCTTTTCCGCCGCCTCAGCAGAATCACGAACAGGAAGATAGAGATGAGCTTCATCGCAAATAATTGTAAGAGGGTGCCGCGAGTCCTTGTCCATCCAAAATTGAATGCTGTAGAGCAATCGCGCTAGAACGCCTGTAACAATCGGTAGGACGTCCGAGGGGACTTCAGAAAAATCAATGATTTTTATGCCGCGCTGAGCATCGGAAACCGAGAATAGGCTGCCCAGCATCTTTTCAAGCCAACCGTATTCGCTGCACATTGCTGGAGGCTGAAACATGAAGCCAACACGCTTGTCGGAGACTTTGGTTTCCATCCTGGTAATGAATCGGGTGAGCTTGTTAAACCATGGGCCTTCTTTGTCAGTGCCCTCTTTCGCCCCTGGAACCCTTCCAACGTTATCTTTTTTCAAGCATTCAATCATCCCGTTCAGAGGGTAGGGGATCGGTGAGTCAACCGTGAACGTGGCGAGAACCTCTGCTTTCTTTGAATCGGACAGTACCTTTTCCTTCAATGACCGCACATGTTCGGTAAATCGGGCTGCTTGATTGGGGGCGTTGTCGTCACTCCGATCAAGAATCAGCGCGAGCATTTCTTCACGGTTGAGTAGCCAGTACGGCAAAAATAAGCAACCGTCATCAGGCTTGTCAAGATCACCAGGTCCCGCAATACGGTACTGCTGCGCGATGGCGTTAGGGCCATCGCACAATGTCGAATACTCTCCGTGCATGTCCAGGACGATTAGGTTTGCAGACTTCAAAGCGGCTGCACGTTCAAGCATTAGCGCAACTGCCCAACTCTTTCCAGACCCGGTACTTCCCAGAATTGCAGCATGACGCTGAAAGAATTTGTCCCCGTTCGCTACTGCTATGGCCGTTTGATCGGCCATGAAATGCCCCAGCGTTAGGCGCTCTCCCTCCTTCACTTTCATGGAGAGCAAGTTCATAAACTGCTGAAGGTTCTTACTGTTCACATGAAAGCAGTCCCGATCAACTTGCGGGAAACAATCTGCCCCGCGCTTGAAGGTGTTTGACGAACTACCGTCTACGGTGCGATAGGTTCCAATGAGAACTGCCTTTATCAAATCCTCTTGACTCTCCCCAAGTGGAATCGACCCGTCATCTGCGGTTTCATCAAGAAGCAGCTTCTCGCTAACAGATCGAGTAGCCCGTTCAACAATGCCAATTAAAAATTCGGCTGCGGTACGACCTTGTATCGCAATCAGATTCCCGACTGCAATGGTTGTCATGTGTTGATGGTTTTCGACTGAAATCAAAACTCGACTGGTATCGACCGCCGCAACACGCCCAAGTCGGTCGCCGTCTTGAAATTGCAAAGCTGCATTTGTCATATCGTCAAAACTCCATTAACAAAATTTTCCACATCCCACAATTCAACATTTGGAATAAGCGTTTCAGTTGTGCCACGAACTACGACGGTACCGGGGCACTTAACATCTGTACTATTGATTAGCGCAATAAAATTGGGTGAAGCAATGACTGCTTCTTTTGCTTTTGGCAATAGGTCGCGGGTTAGAAGCAATGCTTTTGTCCCGCCTTTGAGCTTTGGGGACAGGTGAGTCTGCAGGTGGTCGTCATTGAAGCCGTAGCCAATGCAAAGAATTGAAGACGCGCTGTCAATTGCTGCATTCCCACGTTCACGATGCACGTCGAACGGCTGGCCGTAGCCTTTTTTGTATTTGCCCACACCTGGTGTGATGATGAGTGGGTCAGACGAAAATGCCATGCTGGTCGTCATCGGGGTATCACCTGCCATAAACCAGTCTAGGCTCCCATGAGGTTTGAATAGCTTGACATGATTTCTGTAGACAAGCCTGACCGTCCCCTTATTCCCGTTTGATACACCCTTGACCATCAGTTTTTCACTCAAATCAGGATCATGCTTTCCCCAGTAACGCCCGACCATCATCGAATCCACACCCCAACCCTCAGATTCAGTGGCAAATTCGATCAACCTGTCATAGTTGGTTGTGATGATGCGGGCGATTTTTGGTGTTGCCGCTGAAATGTGGGGAAGCAACGACGCAATTTTGAGTTTGCGGGGTCCGGTCACGCAAGCAGTTATTGCTTCTTGCTCTTTGGCAAGAACGAGGGCGGACGTAAATTGAATAATTGCTGATTCAACGGCGTCTGTTGGTGGATGTTTTAGTAAGGCACCTTCTAGACCATCTGAAGTTAAACATGCCTCAATGGCCGCCCATGTTGATTTGTCTGCATCAGGAATTGCGGACGGCACTTTGGAAATCAACTCTGTCGCAAGTGCCCCCATTCCGGGTAACCCTTCGGCGCAAGACAATCCAGAACCGATCACTGTTACCAAGCCGTCGGAAAAAATTGCTTGCAGCTCCTTTTTTAAGGCATCGTGGGCAGATGTCGTGATGGTGTCCATTGTGTCTCTATGCCTTCGCTTTTTGTGGAGCACCCATTCAAGACATTAGTCGGTTTACCAGTGCAGGTACAACCGATTCGTTTTCACTGAGTTCTTTGCTGCGAATCAATCGGGATGCATTCATAAGTCGGAGCAAATTAACAAAGGATTTGCGTACTTCAATACTTGGAATCGGCACATCCAAGTCCATCAATTTCGACAAACCAAGTGTGCGGTTTCTCCCGGCTCCTCCGGGTGACGCATCCCGAATTTTGGTCATGCCTGCGTCGGTCAAAAAGTAGTACCGCAGGTACTCTGCCGTGGTCAGGCCATCGTGCGGAACGCACGAGATAAACCGATGGGAACCTACTCTTCCCGAGTCTTCAGGTTGTGCTACCGCAATAGCACCTTCCCACGCAAAGACATTTGAAAACAGTAGGTCACCGGGTTCAATTCGATAGACGCGCTTGTCTCCTAGCTCCAATCCGCTCAAAGTAGGCTTGTGAAACGTGCCTTTGCCAAACGAACGAATCCCCAGTTCGGCATAACTTGATTGATGGTCAACGATTACATCGCGTCGAACAATGGGCGCAACATCACTCATTGGAAACCACTTCGCGTGTGACAATGTGTCCTGAAAGCGAACGGTGAGAAGGCTGGCAATGTCACGGTCGATAGACGAGCGCAGCTTGTCGGCTGCCCGTAATTGCTGCTGTACTGTGTCAATTCGGATAACGATTCTTTGCTGCTCTTTCGTGTCGGGAATTTGAATTTCAAGCCGTAGAAATTCATCCTCCTTCAAGCGAACACGGTTGGTGGTGCCCTCACTTGCTCGGGCGCACAATTCAACGAAGGCTGGTGTACGGCAAAGCCAGCCCATGTATTGCGGCAGGATGTGTTCTTGATTGACTTCAAACAACGGAAAGTCGTTCGTCACGAGTGCGCCTTCAAGGGACTCAGGGACAATGCCCATTGCGCCATTCCGGGCATCAATACGTGATGCAATGAATTGATTTTTTCGAGCAATAAATCGTCGCCCATTGACCGCCGCCCCGCTTATTCGACCGCGCTCTAAAACGCCTTTTCCCCATAGTCGAATGGTGACCTCCTTGTACTCAGCATCAGCGGCAGGTTGTGCCGCTTCACCTGAGCGAGTGAGCAGGTCGCCCAACTTATGTTGTTGCCAAGCCTTTGTCATACAGGAGCCTTCAACAATGCCTGTACCTCTTCCATGATTCCAATGATTTGCCGCTCTTTGTCCAGGATGCTGGCAACAAGCAGTTCAGGCGGCAGGTGCGTGATGTCATCTTTTGCCGTGGGATTCTTGCGGTCAAGGTTGCAACCGTTTGACAGAATATCCTTGGCCGGAATCTTCCATGCCTGAGCATTCACTTCGCGCTTGTTCCACCATGCCAGCAGCCCGCCAAATTCGTCGTACTGGAGTGGCTGGGTCTTTGTATAGTTCTTGCGGCCTTCGGGCAGTGGCTGCTCGTAAAACCAAACATCTTTGGTCGGGCCGCTGCGGTCAAAGAACAGCAGGTTGGCAGGGATGTTGGTGTACGGCGCAAACACCCCATTTGGCAAGCGGACGATGGTGTGCAGATTGAACTCGGTCAGTAGTTCCTGCTTGATACGGCCACAGATGCCATCGGCAAACAGGGTTCCGTTTGGCACCACAACAGCGGCACGGCCAGCAGGTTGTCTGCGCAGCTTTCGCATGATGAGTTGCAGGAACAGCAGGGCGGTTTCTGCGGTCTGTTTGTCATCGGGGAAGTTGCCCAAGATGCCACGCTCTTCTTCGCCACCAAACGGCGGGTTGGACAGAATCACATCCACCCGTTCGCGATCGCCAATTTCTTTGAGTGGAAAGCGGAGTGCGTTGCCGGGGTCGATGTCGGGGGACTCCAAGCCATGCAGCAGCAGGTTCATGTTCACCAGAAGAAAGGGCAGCGGCTTCGCTTCGCAGCCTTGAATGCTGTTTTGCTGTAGCGGTTTGCGCTTCTGCACCGTGGTCGCTTGCTTTGCGAGATGGGTGTAGCTTTCCACCAAAAACCCACCGGTACCGCAAGCTGGGTCAAGCACCACTTCACCCAACTGCGGGTTGACCAGTTCAACCATCAAGCGAACGACGGGGCGCGGGGTGTAGAACTCACCAGCATCCCCAGCCGCATCGCGCATTTCGCGCAGCAGGGTTTCATAGGTGCGGCCAAGCACCTCAAGTTCTTCGCTGGCGTTGAAGTGAATGCCGTCCAGTTTGGTCAGCACATCCCGCAGCAGGTAGCCGTTAATCATGCGGTTGACCATGCCGCGAAACACGGCAGCAATGGTGTCGCGTCGGTCATGTGACTTTGTGCCTTGCAGTTCGCGCAGGTACTTGAACAAGCCGGGGCCGCGTGTGCCGTCCGGGCGCATGGCTTCATCTTGGTTGATGAAGGCAATAAGCGTGTCACCAGTTAAACCTTCTTTGGTGGCACCCCAGTCGCGCCAGCGGTAGGGCGCTTCAATGGCAGGTTTGAACTTTTCTCCAGCGAGTTGGCTTTCGGCTTCACGCACTTGCTCATGGTCGTCCAGAAATTTCAGGAACATCATCCACGTGAGCATGGGCAGGCGGTCGCCATCGCCGTTCAGCCCCTTGTCCTTGCGCATGATGTCGCGTGCGGACTTGATGATGGAGCCGAGTTGCTGGGCTGTGGTTTGCGGTTGGGTAGTTTTTTTGGTTGCCATCAATTTGCACTTATTCTTGGTCAGAGCCTGCTGTTTCAGGAATGTACATACGGCGTAACGGAATCAACCCCTTGTACTTTGAATCGAGTTGTTCATAGTGTTCGAGTATCAATTGCACCAGTGCATCACCATCAATCAGCCGCAGGTTGTGCTTGGCGCGAGCAAATTGGACTGCCTGGCTGGTAAAAGTGCCCAAAGTGACAAATAAACCGAACTCAGATTGAGCGACTTTTCCATAAAGTTGAGAAATAACTGGATCGCCGATAGCCCCTACTGAACTTTTCACCTGAACTTTTATGATGGGGGGCTCAA
Organism: Comamonadaceae bacterium; assembly: GCA_027483665.1. Taxonomy (GTDB): domain Bacteria; phylum Pseudomonadota; class Gammaproteobacteria; order Burkholderiales; family Burkholderiaceae_C; genus JAIXUC01. The sequence continues at coordinate 28,241 of JAIXUC010000032.1, forward strand.
AGCCAAGTTCATCCTTGTGTGCCACTATGTCAATGCCACCGTCCACGCCAGGAGGTGAAACGCGGGTTCTGTACCCCATGGTTTGCAATAGGTTGCCAACAAAGTCGGCGAATGGATGTCCCTTTGTTTCCTGCGCCAGAATCTTGAGAATGAAGTCGCTCGTAGACTCCTCAACATCGTGTTTAACATCTGCAACCGTCTTGTCTTCAGATGCAGGAATGGGGGTCGGAGCGCTCTTAGACTCGATCGCAGCGAAAAACTCTTCTGAGTAGGTTTTAACGGTAAACAGCGACAACGCAGAGCCAATTTCGTAAAGTGCGCCTTGTGAAAAATGCGTACGAGGCAATTCTTTGAGCCATTTGACAGCACGTTGGTTGGGGTATACCTTCGATTTTCCTGGGTTGTACTGATAGTTTCCAATGATTTCCCCCAAATGAATGGTTTTCGTGTGCTTGGCTGGGAACGCCACGAAATCACCGACTTTCATTTCATTCACAAATCTGAATAGCTGACCTGCCGAGCCAGGTAGCGCAGCGGGTTTCGTAAGAGGGAGTTTCGACAAGTAGTGTGATTTGAATGATTCCCGTGTCTTGGGAATACAATTTAAATCACCAACCTCAGCCCAACCGAGCGCAATTATTTTGCTTTCAATAAAAAGCGATTCAGCATCGCCTGTCTTGCCAGCATGAATGCCCCAGAGAGTCGTATCTTGTTCCATCGTTTGCCTATGCGTAAAGGGAAGCTTGCATCTGTGTTACGGCCACGCGCAGTTGTTCAGGACCGCCAAACATCGCCGCAATTTCCATCGCGTTGCCGTGGTTAGAGATCGGAGCAATGCGTAGTGCGTCGGGCAGGCGAAGTTGGTCGGTCCCATTTTCGGCATACCTGTCCAGTAACTCGTTCAGAATCTGCCGTGCTTCTTCGCCGTACTGGTCAAAGAAGTCTGGTTTGTCGCGGCGCAGCTTTTCAGCACGCTGGCGGCGCGTCAGCAGCGGGGCATTGAAAGCCACATGGCAGAGCAAGTCCAGCAGATCGGCGTCAGGCTGGCTGGTTTGCTCGACCAGTTGGGCAAGGTCAATGCCACGGTCTGCCAGCTGCGCGATCAGGGCTTCGCGTGTGGCAGGGTCTTTCCAGTGGCTTGCCAAATCTTCGGGTGAGCGGTACAGCACGCGCACTTTTTCAGCGGTGTAGTCCGAGAACTGCACCATGCGGAGGTTGTTGCCATCGGCATCCAATTCGTACACAAGGTGGGCGGCAATCTCAACACGGCCACCGTCCACGTAGAACTTGCGCCGTCCCTCCAGCGCTAGGTCGTTCACTCCTTGCGGCTGACCGGGTTCGATGGGCGGGTACTCTTCGTTTTGCTGTTGGTCAAACTCAACCACATGCTCAGGTTCCACCACTTGCCCCGCGTCGTTGGCGGCTTCTTCCATAACTTGGGCGGCATGACCGTCAAAGTCAGGATCGGCAAACATTCTGGTGGCTGATCCGGTGTAGTCGAGGATGTCGAAGAACAACTTGTTGTAGTCCTCACGCACCCTTGTACCGCGCCCGATGATCTGCTTGAACTCGCTCATGGAGCCGATGACACGCACCAGCACCACATTCCTGACCGTAGGTGCATCCACACCAGTGGTCAGCATTTGTGATGAGGTCAATATCGTTGGCGTGGACTGGTTCGTTTCCAAGTCCTGAAACCGTGACAGGTGGCCACGGCCAATATCGCCCTCAGCAGCTGTCACGCGGCACACGTAGTTTGGGTTCTGCGCCACCAAGTCAGCATTCAAGTTGGACAGGGCACGGCGCATTTCATCGGCGTGTTCCTGGTCGACGCAAAACACAATGGTCTTTGCAAAGCGGTCGGTGCGCTTGAGGTAATCCGTCAAGTGCCGCGCCACGGCTTCAGTTCGTGCCTTCAGGCTGACCAGCCGCTCAAAGTCTTTGGTGTGATATTCCTCGTCTGGTATCTCGTTGCCGTAGCGGTCTAGCTCACCGCGTGTGGGTCGCCAGCCCGCCGCATCAAAAGTGGTGATGACGCGATGCACCCGGTACGGAGCCAAGAATCCGTCTTCAATGCCTTGCTTGAGCGAGTATTCGTACAGGGGCTGGCCGAAGTAGGCATAGGTGTCCCTCGACTCTTCACGCAAGGGGGTAGCGGTCAATCCAAGCTGAAAGGCCGGCTCAAACCACTCCAGAATTTCGCGCCAGCTTGAATCAGCACGGCTGGAACCACGGTGGCACTCGTCGATGATGATGAGGTCGAAGTAATCAGGTGAATACTCTTTGTACAGGCCGGGACGGCGTTCATCTTCGGCAATGGCCTGATAGGTCGAGAAGTAAATCTCCCGGCCCTTGACGGCATCGCCGTTTTCAATCTTCCAGCGGGCATCGCCAAAGACGGCAAAGGTCTTGTCTTTCGGGTCGTCCACCAAGATGTTGCGGTCTGCCAAGAACAGCACTCGCGTCTTGCGCGTGGGGTCGGCATCCTTGTTCCAGCCCGAAGTCCAGAGCTTCCAGACGATGTGAAAGGCAGTGGGCGTTTTGCCTGTGCCAGTCGCCATCGTCAGCAAGATGCGCTTCTTCCCAGAAAGGATTGCGCTGACCGTCCGGTTGATGGCAATTTCTTGGTAGTACCGTGGTGGCTTGCCCGTGCTGTGATTCAGCGACTGGAGCATGGTCTTGGCGGCAACTGCGCTGTTCAGTGGCGTGCCTATCGTTTGGCGGTGCCACAGTTCATCCGGCGTGGGATAGCGGTCTATCTTTTGCTCGATGCCTGTCAAGAAGTCGAATTCGATGATCTCGCGACCATTGGTGGCGTAGGCAAACTTGATCCCAAGAATTTCGGCATAGTCCTTGGCTTGCTGCAAACCGTCGCCTGCTGGCGTTTTGTACGGTTTGGCTTCTACGACTGCCAATGTGATGTCACGGCGGTAGCGGAGCAGGTAATCGGCGCGTTTGCCTTCGCGGCGTTTGGCGGTGCGGCCAGTGAGCACGATGCGACCGTCGGTAAAGCTGCGTTGTTCGGCAATCTCAAATGGGGAGTCACCCCAGCCGGCCTGTTGAATGGCCGGTGTCACGTACTCACGGCAGGTATCGGCTTCGCTGAATTCAAATGGGTTCGGTTGACTGCTTTGGCTCATGCACGCTCCACGGGCTATCGACGTCGGCTTTGTCCGGGCCGCCTGAGCATCACTCAAGCCGCACTCAATTCACTACCGCGAAATTCCCCAATCTTCGCCGCTTGCGGGTCGTATCAACTCACCCCACCCGCTCAAACACCAAATCCCAAACCCCATGCCCCAGCTTCAGGCCACGGCGTTCGAACTTCGTCTCTGGCCGGTAATCCGGCTTGGGCGCGTAGCCGCCCAGCTCGGGCGTGCCCAGGTTGCGCAGGCGCGGCTCGGCTGAGAAGACTTCCAGCATTTGCTGCGCGTAGGGCTCCCAGTCGGTGGCGCAGTGGATGGTGCCGCCCAGGGCCAGTCGGGCCAGCAGGCGCGGCAGCACGGCGGGTTGCACCAGGCGGCGTTTGTTGTGGCGCAGCTTGTGCCACGGGTCGGGAAAAAAAATGTGGATGCCGGCCAATGAATCGGGGGGCAGCATGTGGTCCAGCACCTCCAAGGCGTCGTGCGCCACGATGCGGATGTTGCCGATGCCGCGCTCGCCGATGTGCTTGAGCAGCGCGCCCACGCCTGGCTGGTGCACCTCGCAACACAAAAAGTCGCGCTCGGGCTGCGCCTGGGCGATGTGCGCCGTGGCGTCGCCCATGCCAAAGCCAATTTCCAGCACGCAGGGTGCGCGTCGGCCAAACACCGCGTCCAAGTCGAGTGGCTGCGCTTGGTAGGGCAGCACAAACTGCGGCCCCCAGGTGGAAATGGCTTTGGCTTGGCCGGTGGTGGTGCGGCCCGCGCGGCGCACAAAGCTGCGGATGAGTTTGGGGTGCGCCACACCTGCGGGCACGTGGTGCTGGGTGCTTGACGTGGCGTCTGGCGCTGTGGGGTTTTCTGGGGTGCTCATGAGGGTCTGTCAGGAGCCGCGCAGTCTACGGGTGGCGGGCTTCTTAACTCTTTTGCCATCGCGCGGCCCAGATGGTGACCCATAGCGCCAAAGCCTCTGCCGCCGGGTGGCTGCTGGGCACGGGCGGCAAGCCCAGCACCGCCGCTGCTTCGTGCAGGGCATCGGTCATTCGCTCCACCGGCAGAGCTGGTGCACCGCTTTGCTTAGACAGTTTCTGGCCGCTGGAGTCGCGCACCAGTGGCGTGTGCAAGTAACGCGGCCTTGGCTGCCCGAGCGCTTGTTGCAGCAGGATTTGCCGGGGCGTCTGGTCGGCCAGGTCTTCGCCGCGCACCACGTCGCTCACGCCTTGTGCTGCGTCGTCCACCACCACAGCGAGTTGGTAGGCCCACAGGCCATCGGCGCGTTTGAGCACCATGTCGCCCACGGCCTGCGCCACGTCTTGTTGTTGCTGGCCCAGCCAGCGGTCAACCCAGTCAACCGTGCCTTGCACGCGCAGGCGGGTTGCTCTGCCGACGCGCCCTTGCAAACCGGCCCTGCATGTGCCGGGGTAAACGGTATCGGTGCCCGGCGTGTGTGGTGTGCCAGCGGCCAAGAGTGCGCGCTCGATGTCGCTGCGCGAGCAGGCGCAGGGGTAGGCCAAGCCGGCGTTTGTTAATTGCTGCAGCGCTTGCGCATAGGCCGCGTTTCGGCTGGACTGCCACCACACCGGCGCGTCGGGCACCAAGCCCGCAGCGGCCAGCTGCGCCAAGATGTGCTCGCCCGCGCCAGGCACGCAGCGCGGGGTGTCGGTGTCTTCCATGCGCACCAGCCAGGTGCCGCCGTGCGCCCGTGCGTCGAGCCAGCTGGCCAGGGCCGCCACCAGAGAACCGGCGTGCAAAGGGCCGGTGGGCGAGGGCGCGAAGCGCCCGACGTAGGCCTGCCTCAAGCCACGGCCAGGGCCAGCGACAGGCCCGAGACAAAGGCGTCCTCCACGCGGTGGCCTAGGCACCAATCGCCGCACAGCCCCAAGCGCGCTTGAGCGTCCCACAGGTGGCTTTGGCCCAGGGCTTGGCGGGTGCGGGCAAAGCGCCAACGGTGCACGCTGGCCAGCGCCGGTTCTGCACGTATGCCCGTCACTTCAGAAAACGCGCGCATCAGCTTGGCTTGCACGCGCTCCGGCGTGTCTTCCAAGTGCTCTTGCGACCAAGCGGCGCTGGCCTGCACGGTCCAACGCTCCACGCTGCTGCGCCCGGGCTTGGAAGACTCGCGCGCCAGCCAGGCGATGCGGTGGTGGTTGCTGCGCGCTGCGTTCCACTGCGGCCCCAGCGTGGTGAGGCCGGGTTGGCTGGCTTGCGGGAAAGCCAGCATGAGCGTCCAGCAGGGCTCCATGTCGGCGCCCAGCAGCGCGTTCCACCAGGGTTGCCCTAAGTTGCTGGAGCGCAGCAAAGCCAAGGCTTGCGGGCTGGGCACGGCCAGCAGCACCGCATCGAACCCGCCATGCACCTGGGCTTCGCCTTCTTGGCCTTCTTGGCCTTCGGTGCGCAATTGCCAGCGCGTGGGCTGCAGAGCGTCGGGCTCCACGCGCGCCACCAGCAGGTTGACCAGCAGCTGCCCGCCCTGCACCAGAGGCGCTGCCCAGCGCTGGGGCAGGCTGTTCATACCGGGTGTGGCCACCCAGTGCGGCTCGGCGGGCGGCAGCGACAGGGCCACCAGGCCGCCGTGGTCGTCAATCACGCGGATGGTGTTGGCGCTCCAGGGGCGGCACAGGCCGGGCACGGTTTGCAGCGCGCGGTCGAAGCGTTCGTCGCGCACGGTGAAGTACTGCGCGCCGTGGTCAAAGCTGCCGAATGCGGAGTCGCGTGTGGACATGCGCCCGCCTGCGCGGCGGCTTTTTTCGAACACCGTCACCTGGTGGCCTGCTTGCACCAGCGTGCGCGCGCAAGCCACACCGGCCAGGCCGGCACCGACGATGGCCACTTGCAGTCGGCCCGACTCGGGCATGCCAGGCTGGGCGGGCTGAACGGAAGTGGTGCGGGCAGTCATGGTGGTGGGCTCCGGGTTGGGCACGGGCGTCTGAGGCTCGGGCCACTTTACACGCCGTGCCCCGGGCGCAAGCCCAGCAGCGCAGCGCGCGTGGTGGTGCTGTCCAGCCGGGCCAACCACCATTGCAGCGCCCGTCCCATGGGGCCGCGCGCGGGCTCGCGCCAGGCGTAGCGCACCGGGGCTTGGCGGTCGGGGCGTTGCACGCGCCGGGCCACCAAGCGGCCGCTGTCCACATAAGGCTGGGCCAGCGGCTGCGGCAAAAAGCCGCAACCCAGGCCGCGCACTTGGGCGTCGAGCTTGGTCAGCATGTCGGGCACGGTGAGCACGTCTTGCCCGCCCAGCAGGCCGACCGTGATGCCTTGGCCGCGCTGCACCGAGTCGGCCACGGCCACGGCGCGGTGTTGGCGCAGCAGTTCGTCGCTGATGGGCTCGTCAGCTTGGGCCAGCGGGTGGTGCGGGGCCACGGCAAACACAAAACCCACCGTGCCCAGCGGCTTGCTGTGCACGCCGCTTCGCGTGTGCGGGTCCACCGTGCCGCCCAGGGCCAGGTCGGCGTGGCCATGAAACAGCGCGTCCATGGTGCCCGAGAGGGTTTCTGCCCGCAGGCGAATGCGCGTGGGCGGCTGCTGCGCCAAAAAGGCCTCGCACAGCTCCATGACGGTGGCCATGTCGACGATGCTGTCCACGGCCACGGTGAACTGCGGCTCCCAGCCGGTGGCCACGCGCTTCACGCGGTTGGCCACGGCGTCAATCTCGCCCAGCAGCCGCGTGCCTTCGCGCAGCAATTCGGTCCCAGCTTCGGTCAGGCGCACCTGGCGCGCACTGCGGTCGAACAGCAGCACGTCCAGCGCGTCTTCAATCTGGCGCACCCGGTAGCTGAGCGCACTGGGCACCATGCCCAAAGACCGCGCCGCGGCTGCCAAGCTGCCCGCCTCGGCCACGGTCTCGAGCATGGCAAAGGCGTCGGGGGTGAGCACGTCGCGGGGGCTGCTGGGCATGGCAATCGTCAAAATGTTTGAATCATGCTATCAAAAAGAATCACTTGGATTGACCTTGCCGGGGCCTAAAGTTCAGCCCATCACAGGAGGACGACCATGCTGACCTTGAGAAAATCCCAAGACCGCGGTTATGCCGACCACGGCTGGCTGAAAAGCCACCACTCCTTTTCTTTCGCGGGCTACTTCGACCCGCAGCACATGGGCTGGGGCAACCTGCGGGTGATCAACGAAGACCGCATCACGCCCGGCAGCGGCTTTGGCACGCACGGCCACCGCGACATGGAAATCATCAGCTACGTGCTGTCGGGCGAGTTGGCGCACAAAGACAACATGGGCAACGGCCGCAGCATTCCGCCGGGCGACGTGCAGCGCATGAGCGCCGGGCGTGGTGTCATGCACAGCGAGTACAACCACGCGGCCAACGACAGCACGCATTTCCTTCAAATCTGGATCGAGCCCAACGCCAAAGGCATTGCCCCGAGCTATGAGCAAAAGACGTTTGCCGCAGAAGACAAGCTTGGCCGCTTGCGGCTGGTGGCCTCGCCCGATGGCGCAGAAGGCTCGGTGACGGTGCACGCCGACGCTCGCCTGTACGCGGGTCTGTTCGACGGCGAGCAAGCCGCCGAGCTGCCGCTGGACCCAGCCCGCAAAGCCTATGTGCACTTGGTGCGTGGCGCGCTGCGCGTCAACGGCCAGCCTTTGGCCGCTGGCGACGCCGCTTTGCTGTCAGGCGAAAGCCGCATCACCGTGGACCAAGGCGAGCAGGCCGAGGTGCTGGTGTTCGACCTCGCCGACTGATTCGTCACTTTTTCCCTTCAAACTCTCGGAGAACTTCATGAACGCACTGCAAAACCCCCTCGCACTCCTTGGCCGCCTGTTGCTGGCAGCCCTTTTTCTGCCCGCCGGCATCAGCAAGCTCATGGGCTTTGAGGGCACGGTGGGCTACATCACTTCGGCTGGTCTGCCGCTGCCGGCAGTGGCCGCTGTGGTCGCCATCGTGATCGAGATCGTCGCGCCTTTGGCTTTGATCGTTGGCTACGGCACGCGCATCGCCGCGCTGGTGCTGGCCGTGTTCACCGCTGTTGCCACCGTCTTGTTTCACAACTACTGGGCCATGCCAGCCGACCAGCAGTTCATCCAACAGTTGATGTTCTTCAAGAACGTCGGCGTGGTGGGCGGCTTGCTGGTGCTGGGCGCTTGGGGCGCTGGTGCCTTTAGCCTGGACGCCCGCCGCACCGCCTGATGTCACCGTTGGCCTGCCCTCCAAGCGCCACAGCGTGAGAGCAGGCTTTTTTGTCACCTTCCCTTGAACTTAATCGGAGCAATCTCATGGCCACTACCGTTGTTGTTTATCACTCGGGTTATGGACACACCCAGCGCATGGCGCAAGCTGTTGCAGACGGCGCAGGCGCGCAACTGATCGCTATTGATGCCGAAGGCAACCTGCCAGAAGGTGCTTGGGAGGCATTGGCCGCAGCCGACGCCATCGTCATGGGCTCGCCCACTTACATGGGCTCGGTCAGCTGGCAGTTCAAAAAGTTCGCTGACGCTTCTTCCAAGCCTTGGTTCACGCAAGCCTGGAAAGACAAGCTGTTTGCAGGCTTCACCAACAGCGCCTCGATGAACGGCGACAAGCTGTCCACGCTGCACTACCTCTTCACCCTGGCCATGCAGCACGGCGGCGTGTGGGTGGGCACGGGCATGAAGCCCAGCAACAGCAAGGCCGCGCAGCGCAACGACATCAACTTCCTGGCCTCGTTCTCGGGTGCCATGGCGCAAAGCCCGGCGGATGCCAGCCCCGCAGAAATGCCCCAGGGCGACCTCGACACCGCCAAGCTCTTCGGCCAGCGCGTGGCCGAAGTGGCCAAGCGCCTGCGCGGCTGAAGCACGGCGGACGCCGGCTGATGTGAGGAACCAGCGCCATGTCAGCCCCGCTCATCCTGCCAGCCCACGCCAAAGATTTGGGCGGCGGCTTCACCGTGCGCCGCCTGCTGCCGGCGGCCCAGGCGCGCTCGGTGGGGCCGTTCATCTTCTTTGACCATTTCGGCCCCGTGCGCGTGCAGCCAGAGGACCAGCACGACGTTCGGCCCCACCCGCACATCGGCTTGGCCACCGTCACCTATCTATTTGAAGGCGCCTTGATGCACCGCGACAGCTTGGGCACCGAGCAGCGCATCGAGCCCGGTGCCGTGAACTGGATGAGCGCAGGCAGCGGCATCGTCCACTCCGAGCGCCGCCCGCCCGACTTGGCGGGCAAGCCCTACACCAACCACGGCCTGCAACTGTGGCTGGCCCTGCCGCAAGCGCTGGAAGAGTCCGCGCCCAGCTTCTCGCACACACCGGCGGCTGACATCCCAGAGTTCTCAAGCGGCGGTGCTGCTGTGCGTTTGCTCGCTGGGCGGCTGTTTGGCGTGCAGTCGCCCGTGCCCACGCAAGGCGGGCCGGTCTATCTGGACATCGCGCTGAATGCCGGCCAAACCGTGCACTGGGAGCCCCTGGCCCAGCAGGGCGTGGCCGAAGCCGCGCTGTACGCGCTGCAAGCGCCCCTGGAAGTCAACGGTGTTCTGGTGGAAGCCCACCACATGGCCGTCATCGACACCCAGCAGCCCCTCACCCTGCGCTCAGAGCAGGCGCAGCCGGTCGTGGTGATTGGCGGCGCGCCACTCGACGGCCCACGCCACATGTGGTGGAACTTTTTCTCCAGCAGCAAGGAACGCATTCAGCAAGCAGCAGAAGACTGGGCCGCAGACCGCTTCCCCGCAGTGCCTGGGGAGCATGAGCGCATTCCGCTGCCAGAGCGGAAGTGGTCTTCTTCCTGAGCCAAGACTTCCGCCTATCGAGCCATAGGACAAGTAGCCGCAGCCGCCGGCTCAAGCCTGCTCCACCACCCTCAAGCCAAACGCACGATCTGGTTGAGCACCAGCAAGACCTCAGCAAACGCTCCGTCAGCGATGCGCTTCATGGGGTGAGGCGCTGCGTCGCGTTGCCGCCAATCGAAGGACTTGGGTTGGTGGCACAGCACGTAGCTGGCTTTGCCCGCTTGTCGGCCAGTGGCTTGGCCTGCGAACACGGCAAACGGGTTGTCTGCGTTGTAGGCGGCGGTGGTCATGGGCAGGCCGATCACCAGCGATGTGCGCTCGTTGAAGGCGCGGGGTGAGAGCACCAAGAAAGGGTGGATGTCGCGCATCTCTTGCCCCTTCTGCGGGTTGCAGTCGATCCAGATGACGTCTTGGCGCTCAGGAACCCAGCTTTTGGCTGCCTTCACCACCGCTCTGCGCCCAGCCGATCAGGGGCCGCCATCGATTCACCACCGTGCCGGGCGGGGTCGAACTTGGCGAGGCGCTGCTCCAGCGACAGTTCAGAGTCTCGGATGGGCGTGATGACCACGCTGTCGCCTTGAACGCTCAGGCTCACGCGCTGATCGGCGTGCAGGCGGGCTGCTTGGGCGATGGCAGCCGGCAGGCGCACGCCCAAGTTGTTGCCCCAATGTTTGATGTCGAGTACGGCTTCTGGCATGTCGATCCTTTGCGGTTTGTTTCAACGGCGTTTATACACCCCCTCATTGGCCCGGACATGCCCTTGTCCCCAGCCATGGCCGGCCTTGTAAGGGCGGTGCCGTGACTGAGCGAGACAATGCCCGCTGGTCATACCGCGCTGGCTTCGCAGACGCCGCAGGCTTTCAACTTCAGGCCCCACCACCACGCCACCCCGAATGCCCCAACCCATGCCCCAACCCTTACCGCCCACCGACACCTTGAACGCACAAAACCACCCGCTGCCCGAGGTGCGGGAAGTGGCGCTGGCCGACCTGCTTCGCTGGCTTCAACGCGGCTGGGCCGACACGGTGCGGGGTGGCTGGCTGAGTTTTGCGCATGGCTTGGCCGTGGCGCTGGTGGGCGCGGCGCTGTTTTATTTGGCAGGCGACCGCTTTTGGCTGCTGGTGGGCGCTTTCTCTGGCTTTTTGGTGGTGGCCCCGGTGCTGGCCACCAGCCTCTATGCCATCAGCCGGGCCATCGAGCAGCGTGAGCCGGTCAACACAGCCTTGGTGGTGAAGACCTGGACGCGTTGGCAGTACTCACGCTACGCCGTGCGCGGCGGCTACTGGAGCCTGGTGCGCTTTGGTGTGTTGCTGGGGCTGGCTGGCACGGGCTGGGTGTTGACCTCGGCCTCGCTCATCACGCTGCTGGCGCCGGTGCCCATCAACACCCCTGCGGACTTTTTGCGCCACATCGTGCTGGCCAAAGACCATCACTTGTTCGAGGGCTGGCTGGCCATGGGGGGATTGCTGGCAGCGCCCGTCTTTGCTTCCAGCGTGGTGTCCATGCCTTTGCTGCTGGACCGCAGAGCTTCGGTGATGCAGGCTGTGCTCACCAGTTGGCAGGCCGTGCTTCGCAACCCGGCGGTGTTGGCGGCCTGGGCGGCGGTCATCATGGTGTTCACGCTCATCGGCATGGCCACGGCCCTGCTGGGGTTGATCGTGGTGGTGCCCTGGCTGGGCCACGCCAGCTGGCACGCCTACAAAGACTTGGTGGACGCCAGCGCTCTGCCAGAGCGCTTTCCACCCGAAGAGGCCCGCTGATGTTTGGCTTCACCGAGGCTCAGATTTCGGCCTTCGGGCTCACCTTTGGGCTGGGCGCCTTCATCCTCTACATGGTGTTCATCATCGGGCACCTGGCTTGGCAGTCCAAAGCCGGGCGCTTCGGCACCTTCGTGCTGTTCTTGGCGCTGGGCTTTGGCATGACGGGCTTCTTCGCCAAGCTGCTCATTCAGTGGGCCTTGGAGCGTTAGGGAGCGTTAGGGAGCGTTTTTGTCACAGAAGAGACACGTGGCTGGTCAACCATGGGCGCAGTTACCTGGGGAAATGAAGCCATGGACACCGCTAGTGCCGTCTCGACCTTTGCAGCCAGCGGCCCCTTGAAGGGGCTGCGCGGTTTGGTGATGGGCTTGGCCAACGACCACAGCATTGCCTGGGGCTGCGCGCTGTCTCTGCACGAACGCGGCGCAAAAGTGGTGTTGACCTGCCTGAACGACAAGGCGCGGTTGGCCGTGCAACCTTTGGCCGACTCGATCGGGGCCAAGCTGCTATGCTGCAACGTCGAGCAGGAAGGCGATCTGGAGGCCGCGGTGGCAGGTGCGGTCGAGCACCTGGGCGGCCTGGATTTCGCGGTGCACTCCATCGCCTGGGCGCCGCTGGTCGACTTGCATGGCCGGGTGGTGGACAGCACGGCCGCGGGTTTCTCGCGTGCGGTCCAGGTCTCTTGCCACTCCTTCGCGGAGTTGGCGCGTGTGGTCGAGCCGCACCTGGGCTCGGGTGGCGCGCTGGTGACCATGAGCTACATCGGCGCTGAAGATGCAGTGCCCAACTACGGCTTGATGGGGCCGGTGAAGGCTGCGCTCGAGTCGCTGGTGCGCTACATGGCCGAAGAGCTGGGACCCAAAGGGGTGCGGGTGCATGCCGTGTCGCCCGGGCCTTTGCCGACGCGGGCAGCTTCTGGCTTGTTGCACTTCGACGATCTCATGGCCAGCTCTGCTCAGCAGGCGCCCTTGCGCCGCGCCGTTACCTTGGCCGAGGTGGGCAACTGCGTGGCTTACCTGGTGGGGCCAGACGCCACCGGCATGACCGGACAAACGCTCTACGTCGACGCCGGCCTGCACGCGGTGCGCTGAGCCGTCGCCACCTGTATGAACCAAGTCCCTGCAAGCGCCGCCGAGGCGCTGATCCACAACGTTACCTACGCCGAGCTGCGCGTGGGCCTTCGCGCCCAGATGATGCGCACCTTGACGCGCGACGACATCAACGCCTTTGCTCTGGTCTCGGGCGACATGAACCCGGCGCACGTCGATGCGGAGTACGCGCAAGGCACCCGCTTTCAGGGGGTGATCGCGCACGGCATGTGGGCCGGCGCGCTCATCTCCAGCCTGCTGGGCACAGAGTTCCCCGGGCCGGGCACCATCTACATGGAGCAAAGCCTGAAGTTCCACCGCCCGGTGCGCGTCGGCGACACCCTGACGGTGGCCGTGGCCGTGGTGGAAATGGACGACACCAACCACAACGTGCGGCTGGACTGCACGGTCTTCAACCAGCATGGCGAACAGGTGGTGTCTGGCCTGGCGTTGGTGCGCGCGCCTTCCGCCAAGGTGGTCCGCCCGCGCATGGCCATGCCCACGCTGCACTTGTTCGACCCAGAGGCCCGGCTCAAGGCCTGGATGGACACGCTGCGCGCTTATCCGCCGGTGCGCTGCGCCGTGGTGCATCCCTGCGACGAGGCTTCGTTGCGTGGCGCACTGGAAGCCTCGGCTGCTGGCCTGATCGAGCCGGTGCTGGTGGCGCCCCTGTCGCGGCTGCAAGCGCTGGCCGCCAGCTTGGGGCTGGATCTGCAAGGTGTGCAGACGGTCGACGCTGCCCACAGCCACGCCTGTGCCGCCGCCGGCGCAGCCATGGCGGCGCGCGGTGAGGTCGCCATGTTGATGAAGGGCAGCCTGCACACCGATGAGCTGATGGAGGCCGTGCTGTCGCAAAGCGCGCTGCGGACCAAGCGGCGCATGTCGCATGTGTTCCGCTTTGAAGTGCCGGCCTACCCCAAGCCCTTGCTGGTGACGGATGCGGCCATCAACATCGCGCCCACGCTCGAGCACAAGGCCGACATCGTTGCCAACGCCATCGACTTGGCCATCGCCCTGGGCGTGGCGCGGCCCAAGGTGGCCATCCTCTCGGCGGTGGAGACCGTCACGCCCCGGCTGGCCTCGACCCTGGATGCAGCGGCGCTGTGCAAGATGGCCGACCGTGGGCAGATTCTCCATGGCGTGCTCGATGGCCCGCTGGCCTTCGACAACGCCATTTCTGCCGAGGCCGCCCGGCTCAAGGGCATCGACTCCAGCGTGGCGGGCGACGCCGACATCTTGGTCGTGCCCGATCTGGAGGCCGGCAACATGTTGGCTAAGCAGTTGGAGTACCTCGCCGGTGCATCAGGATGCGGCGTGGTGCTGGGTGCGCGCGTGCCGATCGCCTTGACCAGCCGCTCTGATGCTGCGGTCTCTCGCCAGGCCTCGGCTGCTCTGGCCTGCGTGGTGGCGCGTGCAGAGCACATGCGCTGACGGCAAGGGGTTGCCAGTGGTCGCCCCCGATGCTGTGGTGCTGGCGGTCAACATTGGCTCTTCGTCGCTGAAGTTCGGGCTGTACGGCCAGCAAAGTGCAGCGCGCTGGACCGGCCAGTTCGATGGCCTGGAGCCGGGCGGCCAGCCCAGGGGTCGGCTGGCGCAAACCACATGGGCGCTGCCCGAGCCTCGTGCGGGTGCTGATGGCTTTGCAGTCGCCTTGGCCCGACTCGTCGAGTTGGTACGCGACGAAGGCACACCACTGGCGGCGGTGTCGCACCGCATTGTTCATGGTGGGGTGAACCACACGCAGGCTTGCCTGCTGAGCGAGGCCGTGTGCCACGAGCTCGCTGGGCTGTCGCCTTTGGCACCGCTGCACCAGCCCTACAACCTGGCCGGCGTCGCCGCCTGCGCCAGCGCCTGGCCGGATGTGCCGCAGGTGGGCTGCTTTGACACGGCTTTTCATGCGGGAATGCCCGCCGTGGAGCAGCAGTTGCCGCTGCCGCGCGCACTCATCAACCAAGGGTTGCGGCGCTTCGGCTTTCATGGTTTGTCCTATCAGTACGTCAGCCACCTGTTGGCAGAGCGTTGTCCGCAAGCCGCTGGCGGCAGGGCGCTGTTGCTGCATCTTGGAAACGGCGCCAGTGCCTGCGCGACCCGAGGTGGCCGCTCCGTGGCCAGTTCCATGGGTTTTTCTGCGCTGGATGGCCTGATGATGGGCACCCGCAGCGGCAGCCTCGACCCGGGCGTGCTGCTGCACCTGTGGCGCCAGGGCTGGACGCTCGCCGATGTCGAGCGCCTGCTCTACCGAGAGTCTGGTCTGTTGGGCGTCTCCGGGTTATCGGCCGACATGCGCACGCTGCGCGCCAGCACCGATCCGGCGGCGCAGGCGGCGGTGGGCCTGTTCACGCACCGGGTGATCCGCGAAGCCGGCGCCTTGGTGGCCTTGCTGGGCGGCGTTGATCTGCTGGCTTTCACCGGTGGCATCGGGGAGCACGACGTCCAACTGCGCGCCGATGTGGCTGCGGCCCTGGGCTTTGCTGGTGTGCACCTGGACCCATCGGCCAACGCCAACGCCAGTGGGGCCGAGCCAAGTGCTTTGAGCCCCGCTGACAGCGCCGTGGCCGTGTGGGTCGTGCCGACCGATGAGGGCCGCATGGCGGCGCGCGCGGCTTTCGATGTGCTGGGGGCACCCGCGCTGCCTGCACCCGCGCGGCCAGCACCCGCGCGGCCTTCCGTCTGAAGCGGGGCCGTCTGGCCCCTTAAACCGCCGTGATCTTCAGGTTCTGCTTGGTGACCACCTGCTGCCAGCCCTTGAAATCGGCTTCGATGAACTGGGCCAGTTGAGCTGGCGTGCCGGGCGCTGCTTCGATGGCGTCGGTGTTGAAGCGGGCCCGCACATCGGGCAGCACCACCAAGCGTGCGATGGCGCCGTTGATGCGCTCGACCACATCGGGCGGCGTGCCGCGCGGGGCGACCAGGCCGAAGTAGTTCAGCACGTTGAAGCCAGGGAAGCCGGCTTCCACCATGTTGGGCACGTCGGGCAGGGCCGGGGTGCGGCGGTCGGCGGTGACGGCCAGGGCCTTGATGCGGCCGTCACGAATGAAGGGTGCCAAAGCAGGCACCGTGCCGGTGACCAGGTGGATGTCGCCGCCGATCATGTCCAGCACCGCAGGTGCCACGCCGCGGTAGGGGATGTGCACGATGAAGCTGTTGGTGCGGGCTTTCAGCATCTCCAACACCAGGTGGTTGATGCCGCCAGCACCTGCAGAGCCGTAGTTCAGGAAACCTGGGCGGCTCTTGGCCAGCGCCACCACCTCGGCCAGCGTGTTGGCCGGCAGTTCCTTCTTGGCAGCCCACAGCAGCGGGCCGTTGGCGATCATGCCGACGGGCGTGAAGCCGCCGATGGGGTCGTAGCCTGCTGTGGGCAGCGCGGCTGGCACAGTGGTGAAGGGCGCTGCAATGAGCAGCAGCGTGGTGCCGTCGGGTGCGCTTTGTGCCACCGACTGCGCGCCGATGGCACCTGACGCACCCACGCGGTTTTCAACGACCGTGGGCGTGCCCAGCAGATCGGTCAACTTTTGCGCCACCAAGCGGCCCACAGCGTCGGTGCCGGCACCGGGGGCGAAGGGCACCACGATCTTGATGGGGCGCCCAGCCGCAGACTGCGCCCAAGCGGTGGACACACCCAGTTGAGCGGCTGCGCCAGCAGCACCGGCAGCCAACAGAACGCGGCGACGAGAGACAGGGTGGGTCATGGGTGAAAAGTCCAGAGGTGAATGGTTGCGCGCATTTTTTAGGAATCTGCCGATCATGCGCAGCAACTGTGAAGCATCTGTGACGAAGCCATGACAGCGTCAACCCGAAGCACGAATTTGCTCATACCCCATGTACAAAGTTTGTACTGAGCGGTATATTTTCCAACCTATCGGTACAGCAAAGGCGGGAATCATGGCTTTTCATTCGACGCGGCGCGCTTGCCTGCAATCCTTGGCGTTGTTTTCCTCGGGCTTGGGCTTGGGCTTGCTCAGCCACAAGACGGCGCTGGCCCAAAGCGCACCGAACTCAGCCACGGCCCCAGCCGCCAGCCCAGCCAGCCCAGCCAGCGCAGCCGCGGTTGCACCTGGAGCGGTGGGCGGCACTGCGGCAGCGCCCAGCGTGGCGCCCGTCGTGGCGCCTTTACCTGCCGAGCTCCTGGGCCGCTTGCCCTTGGCGCAGTTTTGGCAAGTGCGCGGCACTGGCGTGCTGCGCTTTTTTGGCTTCAAGGCTTACGACGCCCGGCTGTGGGCCGCAGCCGACGGCGGGCCCAACCCCTTGTTGGCGCGCCAGCCCTTTGCGCTGGACATCGTCTACAACGCCACCGTCAGCGGCGAAGAAATCGCCCGGGTCTCTTTGGTGGAAATGTCCCGCTTGCGCCCAGCCGGGCCAGACCGCTTGGAGACCTGGAACCAAGCCATGCGCCAGGCGCTGCCTTCTGTGAAGTCGGGTGACCGTTTGGTGGGCGTGCACCTGCCTCAAGTGGGTGCCCGCTTCTATTTCAACGGCCGGCTGACCGGCGAGGTCAACGACCCGGCTTTCAGCGACGCTTTCTTTGCCATCTGGTTTGACGAAAACACCCGCCGCCCAGAACTGCGTCGCGCCCTTTTGGGCGGCTGACTGAGCGACCGCCTGCGCAGGCTGCAATAGCGCCTCTGGTGCCGCCCGCTAAGCCGGGCTGCGGCAGGGCGCTGTCAGAATCGAGCGCATGTTTGTTCACCTTCGCATGCACACCGAGTTTTCGGTGGTCGATGGCGCTTTGCGCATCGACGATGTCGTGGCCGCCGCCGCGGCTGACCTTCAACCGGCCCTGGCCATCACCGACCTGTCCAACCTGTTTGGCGCGGTCAAGTTCTACAAAGCGGCGCGCACTGCGGGCGTCAAACCCATCATTGGCGCTGAAGTGGTGCTGGAAGACCCAGCCCGCGACAACGTGTCGGTGCGCGACGCCGCCAGCTTGCCCCGGCTCTTGCTCTTGGTCCAAAACGCGCAGGGCTATCTCAACCTCTGCGAATTGCTGGCCCGTGCTTGGACTGGCAACGCCGGCAAAGGCCAGCCCACGGTCAGCGCCGCTTGGTTGGAAAGCTTGAACGAGGGCCTGATCCTGCTGTCGGGCGCGCAAGCTGGGCCGGTGGGACAGGCCTTGGTGCAAGGCGACACGGGCAGGGCGCACGCCTGGGCGCTGCAGCTCTCCACGCTCTTTCCGCACCGCTTCTACCTGGAGCTGCAGCGGGCAGGGCGCAGCGACGATGAATCGCACGTAGCGGCCACAGCGCACTTGGCGGCGCGTCTGAAGTTGCCGGTGGTGGCCACGCACCCGGTGCAGTTCGCTCAAAGCGACGACTACGAGGCGCACGAAGCACGGGTGTGCATCGCCGAGGGCGAAATCTTGGGCAACCCCAAGCGCGTGCGCCGCTTCACCCGCGAGCAGCACTTCAAGAGCAGCGCGGAAATGGCTGCACTGTTCGCCGACATTCCCTCGGCCTTGGCCAATGCGTTAGAGATCGCCAAGCGCTGCAGCCTGACGCTCACCTTGGGCAAGCCGCGCTTGCCGGATTACCCGACACCAGAAGTCAATGGCCAGCGCATGCCCATTGATGACTACTTCCGGCAGCTCTCGCAAGAGGGTCTGGAAGAGCGCCTGCGCCAGCGGTTTCCCAAAGAGGCCGAACGTGCCCAGCAACGCCCGGCGTACGAAGAGCGCTTGGCCTTCGAGATCGACACCATCTTGAAGATGGGCTTCCCGGGCTACTTTTTGATCGTGGGCGACTTCATCAATTGGGCCAAGGCCAACGGCTGCCCGGTGGGGCCAGGGCGGGGCTCGGGCGCCGGCTCTTTGGTGGCTTATGCGCTGAAGATCACCGACCTCGACCCGCTGCAATACCGGCTGCTGTTCGAGCGCTTTCTGAACCCAGAGCGGGTGTCCATGCCCGACTTCGACATCGACTTTTGCCAAGCTAACCGTGACCGCGTCATCGACTACGTCAAGGCCAAGTACGGCAAAGAAGCGGTCAGCCAAATCGCCACCTTCGGCACCCTGGCAGCACGCGCTGCGGTGCGCGACGTGGGGCGTGTTTTGGACATGTCCTACAGCTTTTGCGATGGCATCAGCAAGCTCATTCCCAACAAGCCGGGCCAGCACATCACCATCGAAGGTGCGTTGAAAGCCGAGCCCATGCTGGCCGAGCGCCACCAGCGCGAAGAAGAAGTGCGCACGCTCTTGGCACTGGCACAAAAGCTCGAGGGCCTCACGCGCAACGTCGGCATGCACGCGGGGGGTGTGCTGATTGCGCCAGGCAAGCTGACCGACTTTTGCCCGCTCTACCAGCAGCCGGGCAGCGAGTCTGCGGTGAGCCAGTACGACAAAGACGACGTAGAAGCCATTGGTCTGGTGAAGTTCGACTTTCTGGGCTTGGCCACGCTGACCATTCTGGAGTTGGCCCGCGACATGATGGCCCAGCGCCACCAGCAGCGCACCGGCCAGACGCTCGCCTTCAGCTTCGACGACGTGCCGCTGGACGACGCGGCCACCTACCAGTTGTTCGCCGACGGCAAGACCGAGGCCGTGTTCCAGTTTGAAAGCCGCGGCATGCAGGGCATGTTGCGCGACGCGCGCCCTACGCGCCTGGAAGACCTGATTGCGCTCAACGCGCTGTATCGGCCAGGCCCGATGGACCTGATTCCCAGCTTTGTGGCGCGCAAGCACGGCAGAGAGCCGGTGGAGTACCCGCACCCGCTGGTGGAGTCGGTGCTCAGTGAGACCTACGGGATCATGGTCTACCAAGAGCAGGTGATGCAGACCGCACAGATTTTGGGCGGCTACTCACTGGGCGGTGCCGACTTGCTGCGCCGCGCCATGGGCAAGAAGAAGGCCGAAGAAATGGCGCAGCACCGCGCCATCTTTCGCGAAGGCGCTGGCAAAAACGGCATCTCAGAGACCAAGGCCGACGACATCTTCGACCTCATGGAGAAGTTCGCAGGCTACGGCTTCAACAAGTCGCACGCGGCTGCTTACTCGCTCTTGGCCTACCACACCGCTTGGCTCAAGGTGCACCACACGGCCGAGTTCTTCTGCGCCAACATGACCGTGGAAATGGACGACACCGACAAGCTCAAGGTGTTGTTTGAAGACGCGGTGAAGATGGGCATCAGCTTCGAGCCGCCCGATGTGAACCGGGGCGGCTACCGCTTCGAGCCGCTGGACGACAAGACCATCCGCTACGGGCTGGGGGCCATCAAGGGCACAGGCCAGCAGGCGATCGAGGCCATCATCGCGGCGCGTTCTGGGCAGGCCGAAAGCGCAGGGGAGGGCGGCGAGTCCGGGCCATTCAAAAGCCTGTTCGATTTCTGCCATCGGGTGGAGCGCACGCGCATCAACAAGCGCACCGTGGAAGCGCTCATCAAGGCCGGTGCTTTCGACAGCCTGCAGCGCAACCGCGCCAGCTTGCTGGCCTCGTTGGACATGGCCTTCGATTACGCCGCAGCCCGCGTGGCCAACGCCCACCAGGGTGGCCTGTTCGACATGGACGACTCGCACGCCGCCAGCACGCAAGAGCCGGAGCTGGTACCCGCCACGCCCTGGGGCGTGAAAGAACGCCTGGGACACGAGAAGACCGCTGTGGGCTTTTACCTGTCAGGGCATTTGTTCGATGAAGTGGCGCGCGAGGTGCGCCAGTTCGTGCGCCGCACCATCCCCGAGCTGAGCGAGTCGCGCGAGGCCACCGTGGTGGCCGGCATCGTGGGCGATTTGCGCGTCATCAACGGCCAGCGCGGCAAGCTGGCGCTGTTTCGGTTGGACGACAAAGCCGGCGTGATCGAGGCCACGGCAGACGAGGCGGTGCTGAACGCGGCGCGCGCGCTTTTGAAAGACGACGAGTTGGTGGTGGTGTCTGGCCGCTTGCAGCCCGACCGGTTCTCAGGCGGCCTGCGCCTGAACGTCAACCAGGTGTGGGACTTGGCTACCGCGCGCTGCCGCTTCGGCAAGTACCTGCGCGTATCAGTGAACGGCCACACGCCCGATGTGCCGCGCCTGCTGCGCGACTTTCCCGCAGTGCGCGAGATGTCGGAGCAGGGCGAACTGGTGCGCGGCCTGCCGGTGCGCTTCGTGGTGTTACGCGACGATGCGAGGGCCGAGGTGCAGTTGGGCGACGATGCGCGGTTTTTCCCGTCCGATGCGGCTTTGGCCAGTTGGATGGCGCAGGCGCATTTGGGGCAGGCCACGGTGGTGTACGAGCCTTGAGCGGCCCCGGGCCTGCGTTCTGTTCGCTCTGAGCGTGTCTCAGGGCCCGTCGAAGGGTCTGTCGAACGAGCTGGCGCCAGTCGCCACACCTGGGCGGTGCCCAGCGGCGCGGGATCCGTTCTCCCGGCCTGCCTCGCGGGCGGCTGTTCTTGGTGCTCATTGGCTGCCGCATTAACGCCTTTTGTGGCGTCCTCACGTGCTGGCAACCGCGAATGAGGCCTCCGCCCGGACACCCGCACCACCGAGCTTTGCGGAGCGTTCAAGGTCGCGGGGCGAACAGCCCGTGCGTCGAGTGAAGCAGTGGTTGCGTGCAACCCAGCTCTGGCGCTATAGGTTTTCCGGCGCGCACCAGCAGGCGGTCTACTTCGCCACTCACAGGGGTCGGTGGCTGGAGTCGGGCGCAGGCCCCATTCGCGGTTGCCAGCACGCAAGCGTTCTACAAAAGGCGTTCACGCTGAAACCTGAGCACACCAAGAGCAGCCGCCCGCGAGCGTGGGCCGGAGAACGAGCCGGACGCCGACACCTGGCGCGAGGTGCAGGCACGAGCACCTTACCTGGCAGCGGCTACGACAAGCTCAGCCCTAACGGAGGTTGCCTGAGCGCGAACTGATGCACGGATCTGGGCAGTAGGCTGCTTCCATCTGTTTTTTTGCCGCGTTACCATTTAGAGAACAGTTAGCGTCCCCTGACTGTTCGATGTGTGACCTTCGCGCACCTCTGACTACCTTCAGCGCAATCGCGGCCCAGAAGTCCATGAAATTCAAATCTTTGTTCAGCCCCGCAGAAGGCCTGATGCAGCGCTTGCGCATGCCGGCCAAGTTCAGTTTGGTCAGCGTTGCGTTTTTGATTCCGCTGGTCTATCTGTTCTATCAGGTGGTCAGCCTGCAAACCGCCAATGTGGAGTTCTCTGCGAAAGAGCTGGTGGGCACCGACCACATCGAGCAGGTGATGCCGCTTCTGCCCTTGGCGGCATCGCACCGGGGACAGTCGACGTTGGTGGCCGCCGGGCGGGATGCCCAGGCCCAGCGCCAAGAAGCCGCCGCCCGCGTCGACAAAGCTCTGGCCGACTTGGAGCGCTACGTTAGCGAGCAGGGTGATCCGCTGGAGATCAAGCGCGACATCGCCGCGCTTAAGTCGCTTTGGCTGGCTGCCCGAGACGCCGCGCCCACCGACAAGTTGCAAGCGTTCGAGCGCGGCAACCAAGTGACTGGTGCCGTGATCCAAGTCATTGACGCCATCGCCAACAATTCCAACTTGGCGCTGGACCCTGACGCAGACAGCTACCAGCTGATGCTGATGGTGACCGATTCCCTGCCTCAAGCCATCAACCTGACAGGCAGGGTGCGCGGTCTGGGTAGCGTCATGGCAGCGAGCAGCGATGCCGACCCCGCGCATCTGGCCTTGGTGCAGCAGTCGCGCACCTTGGCCGCTGAGTATCTGAGCCGTTCTGATATCCAGTTGGCCAGAGCCATCAAGGCCAACAGCAGCCTGCGCGGCACCGTGAGTGCCGATTTGCACAAAAAGGCCAATGCCTACCTGGGCCAAGCGGTAACCGGCTTCGTGGCTGGTTCGCCGCCATCCGTGAATGCCGAGCAATGGTTCGCTGAAGGCACGGCGGCCATCGAAGAACTGACCCGCCTGCACTTGCAGGCAGAGAAGGCGCTGGAGGAACTGGTGCAGACCCGCGTGTCGGGCTTCGAGCGCAACCGCCTGGTGGCCATCGTTGTGTCGCTGGTGTTTGTGGGTTTGGCGCTGTACGCGCTGGTGGCCTTCTACCTGAGCGCTGGCTTAGGGTTCGGTGCCATCACGCGGCGCGTGGACATGCTGGGCGATGGCGACCTCACGCCTTCTTGGCCAGCCAAGGGCACTGATGAATTAGCTTTGGCCATCAACACCCTGCGCTCCAGCGTGCAAAAGCTGGCGGTGATCGTTCGGGAAGTGCGCGAAGGTTCCGAGGAAATCGCCACCTCGACCGACGAGATTTCCAGCGGCAACCTGGATCTGGCCAACCGCGGTGCTTCCATGGCAGCGGTGGTGGAGCAAACCAGTGCCGCCATGGACGCGCTGCAAGACACCGTGGCCAGCAACGTCAATGGAGCGCAACGAGCCAACCAGTTGGTGCAGGAGGCCTACCAAGTCGCGGCGCGGGGTGGGCAGGTGGTGGCTCAGGCGGTCAGCACCATGGAGGCCATCACGGCTTCATCGCGCAAGATCGGCGACATCATTCAAGTGATCGATGGCATTGCCTTCCAAACCAACATCTTGGCTTTGAATGCGGCGGTCGAAGCCGCGCGCGCAGGCGAGCAAGGGCGTGGCTTCGCGGTTGTCGCAACCGAGGTACGGGCGCTGGCTGGGCGCAGTGCGGGTGCTGCCAAGGAGATCTCGACCCTCATCAACCAGTCGATCGAAACCATTGGTGCCGGTGGGCAGTACGTGGGGCAAGCCGGCGAGTCGATGAAGGAGATCGTGGCGGCCATTGGCCGTGTGACGAGCATCATGGGCGAGATCACCGAGCAGTCACAAGCGCAGGGCGACCAGATCCAGCAAATTGGTTCTGCCGTGCGAGAGGTAGACAACGCCACGCAGCAAAACGCCGCGCTGGTGGAGGAAATTTCGGCAGCTGCATCCTCACTGAAAGACCGAGCCAATCGGCTGGCTTCGCTGGTTTCCACTTTCAAGGTGGACGGCAAGTCCGTCTGAGATCCACCCGTTCCCCCCGAGCCCAGGCCCCGTTCGCCCTGAGCTTGTCGAAGGGCCTGTCGAAGACGCTAGCGCCATTCGCTGCACCTAGGCGGTGCCCGGCGGCGCGGGATCCGTTCTCCCGGCCCACGCTCGCGGGCGGCTGCTCTTGGTGCTCAGGTGTTGCTGCGTGAACGCCTTTTGTGGCGTTCTCACGTGCTGGCAACCGCGAATGAGGCCTCCGCCCGGACACCCGCACCACCGAGCTTTGCGGAGCGTGTGAGGTAGCGGGGGAAACAGCCCGTGCGTCGATTGAAGCAGTGGTTGCGTGCAACCTGACTCTCACGCTGCAGCGCTTCCGGCGCGCACCAGCAGGCGGTCTACTTCGCCACTCACAGGGGTCGGTGGCTGGAGTCGGGCGCAGGCCC
>JAIXUC010000042.1 GCA_027483665.1 Comamonadaceae bacterium
GTGCGGGCGACCCGAAGCCTTGGCCTTGGCAGAAGAAAAGTTGCAGCGCGGCTAAGGGACTTGAGTCAAGTTAGCGAAGACCCAATCGGCTGCAGAACCAGCCTTCACTTGCCAATGCAGAAACTAGAGAATCGGCCACGGCCCCCATGGATTGGGCTTGTTGGCCAGCAAAGAACAGGGCTTGGACACAGACTTGGACTTAGCGGTCAGGCTCCGCTTGGCAATCCGCGTTAGTAAACAAACAGTTCTGCTTTGTCGGCCAGCTTCTTGGCGATGATCCGATTTTGCGGATCGGCAACCCACCCGCGTACATTTGCGTGACTCCTATGCGGGTTCGGCGCGGGCACTACGTGCAGGCCCAACGCGAAAAAGTCCTGCGCCAGAGAGAGGCAGTGGCCCTTCAATGGCAGATCCGGCTTTTCAACATACTGAGCACCCAGGCCGATGACATCCTCTCGCGCCAAGCCCGACGTTCGATAGACACTGATTTCCCCATTAGGAAGCTTTGGCAAGAAAGCCGCGAAGTGCGGCCGACCGATGCCTCGCCGCAGGTGAGAGGAGGTACGGAGAAAGCGAGTGATCTCCTCCTCAGGATTAACCGCCTCGTCCAAACGATCAAACCTCAGCCTGCATCAGATCCGATAACAAGGCGATCTCATGCCGTCCCAGCGTTCCAGCGAAGTTTCTGGTCCCGTACATCTCGTTGCCGAGACCAATCATTGCTGAGTGCTCAATCGTGCCAATGCCCTTAAGAGCGAACACAAGCCACCGGCCAGGACCCAGATCCCACTCAAAAGCAATCGCCCCTGATGGCTCGACCATCGGCACCGGCGCAACGCACCACTGAGGCAAAGCAGTCAGCAACTCATCCGCCTCGCGCATAGCTGCGGAAGATGGAAGCACCTGGTCATCCCCGCATAAGGCCAACCGACCGGCCTCTTGGAAGCCTGTATTCAGAGCTGCCTGGGCAGGCAAGATGACGGACTGTCCGCTGGCAGTGCGCACGGAGTCCAAAAACACCCGCTTGAGCTGAGACGCCAAATGTTCGGCGGCGTCGCTAACCCCAGCGGAAACGCTCGAGGTGCCAAATCCGAAGTGACGACCTGAAGAAGCAAGTGTTGCACTGGTCAAAGGAATCCCTTCCACGTTTGCTCTGTCAGAGAGCCGAAGAATGCCATGTTTTTTGCGCGGCGCAAAGAATCGAGCCGTTCCCACATTTCGGGATCATCCGGGGTGATCGTTTGCTCACAAGCCGCGTCGATATCCAGAACAACGTGCGCTCTTCGACCAGCGACTTCGCCTATTGCTGGTTCAAGCGATTGCAGTACTGTCAGAACGATCCCGTCTGGCCGCAAGGGGAAGACGACGCGGGTGACAAACTCTGTGAGATCTTGTGGCAGTGACGGCGGAATCTTCGGTCCCGCGGTAAGCAAACTGTCCAAATCAATCTTGTCATCGTTCGGAAGCATTAAGCGGTTGATGTAACGCACACCCAAGCGCAGGACGCTAGTGGGCTCGAAGACTTTCACGTAGACAGGCCAGAGCTCCCGCAAGGTCGCCACGAGTCCATCCCAAGATTCGTAAGGCGGCAACCGACTCACAGCCAAGCCGTCACTCTTCGCTTGAACCACCCAGCAGCCATCCACATCATCTAAGCGCACGCCAACCAAGCCGGTCGAAACATCGTTCATGACCTCTTCGTCACTGCCGAACTTCAAGTGTGAGGCGACAAAGCGAATACTCTGCGCCTTGGGGAACCTGTCCTTGACTCGATCCCTGAAGGAATTGAAGTCCGCCTCGCCCACCGGCCGTGAGAGGCGGACACGGATCTCTACAACAGCCTCAGCGACAGGCGCTTTGGTCAAGTGAGGAAACGGCGGATTCATGGATCTTGTTTTACCGCCTCAGGATAACGCAGGGAGAGTCGTCAGTCCTTGCAGCACACTAGCGCGCTGTGAAGTACCGCCCGGCTGAGTACCTACTGCTAGACCGCACCAAGCCCTGCTCCGGTGTAGCGGTCATACACATGTGCATAGGCCCGGGCCATCTTCTCGGCTCGGATGTCGAGCGTGTACGCCGATGGCAATCGACGCAGCTCGATCTTCATTGCCTGCATCACCCCCGCTTTAGCCTGCTGCTTCTCCCGCCAATCCAGCACCAGCTTCTCCCGCTTCAGCGTCGCCAGAAGCTCCCGGCACACCTTCTTGACCTCGGCCTCCTCGGCCTTGGTCAGCACCGGCTCGGGCTTGGTGAGGATGTCGAACAGCGCCAGCTCCTCTTCGGTCAATCCCTCGGCGATGGCGCGCTGGTCTTCTTTGGTCAGCGCTTGCGCGAAGGTCTTCAGCTCCTCGAAGAACGCCTCAATGTTCTGGCTGCCGGCGTTGTACTCCTCGATCAGCCGCTCGAACTTCTCGACCAGATCCATGCGCGAGGCGTTCACCGCCACCATCTGCGCCAGCTTGCCCGCGATCAGCCGCTTGAGCTTCTCGGCCTCGGTGCGTTTGTGGCCTTGGGCAAACTTGGCCTGGAGCGCAGCGAAATCAATCTCGGACAGGTTCACCAGCGCCTCGGGGTTACTGGCCGGGCCGATGCGATAGCCCTCGGTAGCAATGGAGTCGTTAAGCAGCGCCTCCACGTCGCTCAATACCGCGCTGATATCCGGCGGGTCGGTTTCGGCGTGGATCTTGGCGGCAAGGTAGGACACCAGCACCGAGAGCGGCGCCAGCTCGTTGGCCGCTGCATCGGGCAGGATGGCCTTGAACAGCCGCGACACCCGGCTGGCGAGTTGCTGGAAGTGCTTCTTGTCGGCCTCGCTACCGAGGAATGCTTCGATGGCGTCGTCGATCAGGCCGATGCGCGCGAAGCCTTGCGCCCGCGCTATTGCCTCCAACTGAACGCCGCGCACTTGGGCAAACCCTGTCACCTCTGTCAGCGCTGCGTTCAGCGCCTCCACCAGCTCGGCCTTGTCCAGGATCGGCCCGCCTTCCTGGCCACCGGCGGCTGCGGGCCGGGCGTAAGTGGCCAGCGCACTCTGCAGCGCCCGAAAGATGCCCACGTAATCCACGATCAGGCCGCTCTCCTTGCCCGGTGCCACGCGGTTGGCGCGCGCAATCGTCTGCATCAGCGTGTGAGCCCGCATCGGCTTGTCCAGGTAGATCGTCGAGCAGGTCGGCACGTCAAAGCCGGTGATCCACATCGCGCACACGAACACCAAGCGCAGGTTGTCCTTCTCGTCCTTGAACTTCTCATCCAAACCGTCCTTCAGCATGCGCTGTCGGTGCGGCACGATGTCTAGGCCCTTGGCCTTCAGGTCTTCCACCTCGTTTTGGCCTTGGCTAACAACCACCGCCATGTCGGTGGACTGCATCAGGTGGATGCGCGCCAGCATCGCCTCCCGGGCGTCGCTGTTCGTCACAGCGCCCTTGCCCTCCACCGCCAGCGCCGCCTGAAGCCGCGAAATCTCTGCCTTCCAGTGCTTCTGCACCTTGTCGTACATGCGCACAGCGGTGGCCTTGTCGATGCACACCATCATCGCCTTGCCGCGGTAGCCGCGGCCGGTGAAGTGCCCCACCAGGTCTCGGGCGATGGCCTCCAGCCGGTCTTCTCGGGTGATGATGTGGTACTCGCGGCCGAACTCGCGTTCCAGCTTCTTCTCTTGCGCCTCGTCCAGCTCAGCCGCTTCTAGCAGTTCCTCCAGGTCGCGGTTCAAGTCTTGGTTGGTGAGCTGCACCTCGGGGATGCGGTTCTCGTAGTACAGCGGCACCGTGGCGCCGTCTTCTATGGAGCGGGCGAAGTCGTACACGCTCACATAGTCGCCGAACACCTCGCGCGTGCGCTCTTCCTCGCCCTTGATTAGCGGCGTGCCGGTGAAGCCGATGAAGCCGGCGTTGGGCAGTGCGTTGCGCATGTTCAGCGCAAAGATGTCGTACTGGCTGCGGTGCGCCTCGTCGGTGATGACGATCACGTCCGAACGGTCCGACAGCATCGGGTACGGCTGCCCCGGCTCGTTCCTGAACTTCTGGATCAGCGTGAAGATGTAGCGCTCGTTGCCGCGCAGCAGCTCCTTCAGGTGCTCGCCGCTGGTGGCACGAACGTCCTCGCGCGCGGTGGCGCCGGTGGCCTTGAAGGTCTTGCTGATCTGGTCGTCCAGTTCCTCACGGTCGGTCACGATGACGAAGGTGCAACTGCCCAGCACTTTCCGCAGCACCTTCTGCGTGAAGAACACCATCGACAGGCTCTTGCCCGAGCCCTGGGTATGCCAGAACACGCCCAGGCGCTTGCGTTCTAGCTTTTCGGTCTCTCGCAGTTCTACCAGCCGCGCGATCGACTTGTTGACTCCCAACACCTGGTGGTTCTTGGCTGTCTTCTTGACCAATCCGCCCTTGCCCTCCTCAAAGACGGTGAAGTTCTCGATGTAGTCCAGCAGCCGCGCCGGCTCCAACAGGCCGCGGAGCGTGCGCTCCAAACTCACCTTGCCAGCCTCGTCCTCGTCGGCCACGCGCTTCCAGTCGAAGAAGTGCTCCCAGGCGCTGGTCAGCGTGCCCACCTTGGTGTCGGAGCCGTTGCTCAGCAGGATGAAGGCGTTGGGGTGGAAGAGTTGCGGCACGCTCTGGCCGCGGTAGTCGCGCAGGTTGTCATCGAACGCGCTCTTCAACGGCACGGCCGGCTTCTTCAGCTCGATGAATACCAGCGGCAGGCCGTTGACGAAGGCCAGCAGGTCGCAACGGCGGCGGTACATGTCGCCGGCCACCCACATCTGCGAGGCCAGGAAGAACTCGTTGTTGGCCGGCGTTGCCCAGTCGATCACGCGCAGCGTCTCGGTGCTGTGCCCGCCGTGCTCGTCGGGCACCTTCACGTTCACGCCATCCTTCAGCAGCCGGTAAAAGTCACGGTTGGCGTTGACGGCGATCTGCTTGGAGCGGTCCTGCGCGAGCTGCTCGATAGCCTGCGAGTAGGCGTCGGCCGGCAGACCGGGGTTAAGCGCCACCAGCGCCGCGCGCAGGCGACGGGCCAGGATGACTTGGGATTCGCTCTCGCGCCCCTCGCTGGCCATTTCACCGAAGGTCTCGGCGTACAGGTTCTTGAAGCTCCAACCCAGCGAGGTCAGCAGGTCGATTGCCGGCGTCTCAACGAGCGCCAGCTCGCCGTAGCCAGCGGAGACCTCCTTGACGCCGGGCGGTGGGGTCATGCGGCGAGGGCCTCCGGTTCGGGCAGGGGCGACACGTCCAGCTCGCCGGAGATCAGCTTAGGCAGCAGGAGGTCGCGGGTTGTTCTTAGATTGCGGTTCTTGCGCGACAGCACTTTCACCAACTCATGCAACGGACCTACCCCTTGATCGAAGGCCGCTGCAACCTGTACAGGCGGCACCACTGTCGTTACCTCCGACAGCGCCGACCGCTTAATGTGCTTCATCGTCGCGCCGTTCGATCGCGTGCGGAACGATGGCATCGCCGTCTTGAGCGCATGGAACAGGTAGCTAGGCGGCGTGGCTGACCCGAGCGCATCAACCAGGAACAAGTGCTGATTCAGCCAGCCGTCCTCGTCCCCCCAGATGTAGACATCGAGATCGGCAGACCATGAAAACAGAAGGTCTCCATGCTTGATCCGATATCGATCCGGCAGTGACCCAGCAAACCTCGGCGTGTCGGCCTGAACTCCGGCTTTCAGCTCCTTTATCTTGACGATCGGGGAGCCCTCGGCCCCCAGGTGTTCTGGCTTGAATGCGAAGCCGTTTGTGAACGTCGCAATTTCGTCGAACGCACGGATTACCCACCCCTCCGGCACCAACCCCAACTCGGACTCGACCATCCGCACGCCCTCGTGGCCGGGGAAACGAAAGCGGACAAACCATTCCTCATAGATGCGCCGGGCCATCTCCTCCAGAATTGCGATGCGCCGCGTGTTGTTCTCGATCAGGTCGTCGTACGCGGAGAGGATTGAGGCAATTTCCCGCTGCCGCTGCACAGATGGCACGAGGAACTCGAAGGTGAGCAGCTTGTCAACGCTCAGGTTGTCTTGCGTCGTCCCTCGGGATGCGTTTTGCATTCCCTGCTTGAGCGTTTCGATGTAGTACTTGACGAACCGCGCGTCCGACTGTGCAGGATCAGCAATGAACCCGACAACGCTGTCAGGGAAGCAACCCGGAATGCCCAGGATCGCGGTGTCAGCGATATTTGCCGCGATGGTGATGCACAAGGTGCCAGCCGGCCATAGCTTGCTCTGCGCCAAACCGGCATCGCTGTACGTCTGGGAGAAGGAGTGCAGGTAGAGCTCTGCGGCTTTCACATCCCCAGTCTGAAAGAACGGCCAGCGTCCACCATACAAGGACGGATCGTTCCTCGGTCGGTGCCGCGATTTCCCGCGCGCCACTGAGCCAAGTTGATCCAGGCGCTTAGGCGTCCGATCGTTCATGCGGCAGTTGCGAGGACTTTGGCGACGTTGGTCACGATAACGCTCTCCAACGCATCTGCCTCTCGATTGAGCGCCTCAAGCTCTTCGTTCAGTTCTTGCAGCCGATCTGCGAATACAAACCCGTCCGCGGCGCGAGCACCGACTCCGACATAGCGACCAGGGTTCAGGCTCCACCCCTGGGCTTCGATTTCGGCGATCGACGCGACCTTGCATAGCCCTGCCGAGTCCGCGTAGGCGCTTCGAGGGAACTGGCTCAGCAGCATCGGCTTGCTGCCCTCGTCGAACTCCGGCGCCTCCCCGCGGTACAGCCGCACGACATTCGCTAGGAATTCCAGTTGCTCGGGCGTGAACTCCCGAATCGCCCGACTCACCTGTTTGAAGTAAGGCCGCGCATCCACGAACAACACCTTGTCCTTGCGAGACCCCCGCGCCTTGGCCCGGTCGAAGAACCAAAGCGTGCAGGGCAGCGTGACGGTGTAGAAGAAGTTGGAGCCGATGCTCACGATCACTTCCACCGCGCCGCTCTGGATGAGCTTCTTGCGGATCTCCAGCTCGCTGCCGCGCGCGTCGCCGGCGGAGTTGGCCATCACGAATCCGGCTCGGCCGTTCTCGTTGAGGCTGGCCGCAAAGAGCTGGATCCACAGGTAGTTTGCGTTGTCAGTGGTTGGTAGGCCCAGGGCGAAGCGTGCGTCATCCTTCAACCGGTCTTTGTCCACGCCGGAGACGTTGAAGGGCGGGTTGGCCATCACGAAGTCAAAGCGGCCGGGAGCCTTGTGCGGGTCTTCGTAGTAGGTGTTGGCCTCGCGCACGTCGCCCGACAGGCCGTGCACCGCCAGGTTCATCTTGGCCAGCTTGACGGTGTCGCTGGCCTTCTCGGTGCCGAACACGGTGAGTTCGCGGGTGGCGTTCTTCTGGTGGCGCTGCACGAAGGCGGCGCTCTGAACGAACATACCGCCCGAGCCGCAGGCGGGGTCGAATATGCGGCCATGGAAGGGCTGCAAGATTTCGACGATCAGCCGGACGATGCTGGTGGGCGTGTAGAACACACCGCCCTTCTGGCCCTCCTTCAGCGCGAAGTTTCCGAGGAAGTATTCGTACACCTTGCCAAAGGCGTCGCCTTCCAGGTCAAGCGGCGCCAGCAGTCGCAGCAGTTCTACCAGCGTGGCGTTGGGCAGCAGGTTGTAGCCGCGCGGCAGCACGCCCTTCAGCTCGGGGTTGTGCTCTTCCACCAATGACATGGCGGTGGCAATGGCCCTGCCCAGGTTGGCGCCCTCAGTAAGTGTGAGGAGGTGGGAGAAGCGGGCCTCTTCGGGCAGGTAAAGCACGCCCTCGGCCTGGTAGTCCACCGCGTCGATCTCATCGTCAGGGGTTCCCTGGTCGTGCAGGGCCTGGGTGAGTTCGCTGAAGCGCTTGTCGGCGTAGCGCAGGAAGATGAGGCCGAGGACAGGGGTGGA
>JAIXUC010000005.1 GCA_027483665.1 Comamonadaceae bacterium
CGATTGAAGCAGTGGTTGCGTGCAACCTGACTCTCCCGCTGCAGCACTTCCGGCGCGCACCAGCAGGCGGTCTACTTCTCCACTCACAGGGGTCGGTGGCTGGAGTCGGGCGCAGGCCCCATTCGCGGTTGCCAGCACGCAAGCGTTCTACAAAAGGCGTTCACGCAGCAACCAATGAGCACCAAAAGCAGCCGCCCGCGAGCGTGGGCCGGAGAACGAGCCGGACGCCGACACCTGGCGCGAGGTGTAGGCGTTAATCAAAAGTGGCGCTGGCCGGAGAACGAACAGGATGCCGACACCTGGCGCGAGGTCTAGGCCTGCATGAACCAAGGCGTGGGCCGGAGAACGAACAGGACGCCGACACCCCGCGCGAGGTGCAGGCCTGCATAAACCAAGGCGCGCCCTAGCCCTTGCGCAACATCACCAAGGCCTCTTCGCATCGCATGCTGCGCACACCCCTGGCGCTCATGTGCTGCAAGAACTCTTGATGCTGCGACTCGAACCCCGCCACAGGGCTCATCGCGTCGGTGAGCAATATCACCCGCTCGGGCCTTCCACCGGGCCAGTGGTCGATGATGTCGTGGACCGTGGCGCGCACGCAGTGGCTGCTGGCCTCACCAGCTACCAGCAGCACGTCGGCTGTGTTCAGGCGGTTCAACAACTCGGTGTTGAGCAGCGTGTGCGGGTCTGCCGGGTCAGGCACTTCAGCCTGCAAGGCGCTGTAGTGCTCGGTCCAAGGGTTGCTGCCTTTCATCACCTTGTAGACGCTGCTCTGGTGCGCGGTTTCCCAAAGGTTGTAGGCCAACCTCACAGCAGGGTGGACGTTGTGGCCCCAACTGCCGATTTCGCAGTGCACGGGCCAGACCATGAGGGTGTAGCGCAGCCGTGCTTCGAGCGCATCCAGATAGGCCAGGGTGCGTGGCAAGTCCTGTGGCAGGCGCGGTGCATAGGTGCCAAAGCGCACCTGCGCCGCTGTGATGGGCGTGAAAGGCGCGACGGCGCTGCCATCGGCGTGTTGCCAGAAGGCCGGGTGCGCGATGTCGATGCGGTGGTGCGAATCGAGCGTGACGGTGATCGCCTGCAGCAGGTGTGAGGCCTGCTCGATAAAGGCCGCTGTTCGCAGCATGTCGGCGTGCGCTCCAGCCACGGGCAGCGCCGAAAGCAGCGGCTCTCCGCTGGGCTGCCTGCCTTGCCAATCGGGCGGCAAATCACAGAAATCGTTTTGAGGATCTACCAACAAAAGGTGGTTGATGGACGTCATGGGGAGTGATGAATGAAGGTGTACTTGTGGGGCGCGCTCAGCGAGTGGCGGCAGGTGAAGCTGCCAGCAACACGGCGTCATCGTCCACCCCGTCGATTTGTGCGGCCTCCAGGTGCGCTTGCGCGTACTCCAGGTAGACGCGGCTGCGCACGAACACGGTGAACAAGTCGGGGTCGATGTGGCCGCCGCGCGAGAAGCCAGCCATGATCGACATCGCTTGCGACAGCTTCATGCCCGGCTTGTAGGGGCGGTCGCGGGCTGTGAGCGCCTCGAAGATGTCGGCCACACCCATCATGCGCGCCTGCAGCGACATCTGTTCGCGCTTGAGGCCACGCGGGTAGCCTTTGCCGTCCATGCGCTCGTGGTGGCCCCCAGCGTACTCGGGCACGCGCGACAAGTGGCTGGGCCAAGGCAGGGCTTCCAACATGCGAATGGTGGCCACGATGTGGTGGTTGATGATTTGCCGCTCGGCCGCTGTGAGCGTGCCAGCGCGGATGCTGAGGTTCTCCACCTCGTCTGTGTTGAGCACGTCGGCCAGAGTGCCGTCGGGCGCGGTCCACTGCCGTGAGCGGGCAATGTCTTTCACGCGCTGCTGGTCGGCTGGGCTCATGGCCTCGCTGCCGATGTTGGCGTGCCGCAGGAAGTCGCGCTGCCCGTCCAGCTCGGCCAACTCCGCAGCCAATTGCTGGTGGATGTGCTCGGCCTGGTCTGCTGCACTGGCCATGCTGCGATCGGCGGCAGCGGTGGCGTCGCTGGGGGCTTGCAGCGCCATCAGGCGTTGCAGCGCTCGAATTTGCGCATCGCGCTTGAGCACTTCAAAGCGTGTGTCGATGAGGGCCATGCGGTCGAAGATGGTTTGCAGTTTGGTGGCTTTGTCCACCACATGCACAGGCGTGGTGATCTTGCCGCAGTCATGCAGCAGGCCCGCAATCTTCAGCTCGTAGCGGTCTTTGTCGGTCATGGCGAAATCCGCCAGCGGCCCCTCGCGCGTGGCGTCCACCGCTTCGGCCAACATCATCGTGAGGGCAGGCACGCGCCGGCAATGGCCGCCGGTGTATTGCGACTTGTCATCGATGGCGAGGTTGATGAGGTCGATGAAGGACTCGAACAGCTCTTCTTGTTGCAGCAGCAGTTTGCGGTTGGTCAGCGCCACCGCGGCTTGCGAAGCCAGCGACTCGGCCAGCCGCTCGTCGGCCTTTGAAAACCCAACAGTGGCCTTCGTCTTGGGGTCGGTGGCGTTGATGAGCTGCAGCACGCCGATGACTTCGCCGTCGTGCCCGGTCATGGGCACCGTCAAAAACGATTGCGACCGGTAGCCCGTGCGCTCATCAAAACGCCGTGTGCCGCTGAAGTCGAAGCCTTGCTCGGTGTAGGCGTCGGCAATGTTGACGGTGCGCCGGTTGATCGCCGCCCAAGCGGCCACCAGGCTCTGGTTGGGTTGACCCTCTGGCGTCATGAGCTGCAGGTCGGGCAGGGTGACCGGGTTGCCGCTGGTGCCGCCCATGGCCACGTCCAAGGAGGCGCTTTGCAAAATCGCGAACCGGAGCGCGCTGCGCTCTTCGTTCATGACGTAGAGCGTGCCGCCGTCGGCGCGGGTGATGTCCTTGGCCGCCACCAAGATGCGCTCCAGCAAGCTGTCGATGTCGCGCTCGCCAGACAGCGCAGCACCGATGTCATTGAGCTGGTTGAGGCGGCGAAACAGGTCGTCAATTTGGTCCATGGCTGCAGGCCCCTCAAACGGTGTGGATGGTCAGTAATTGAGCCCCATGGCTTCGCGCACGTCGCGCATGGTCTCACGCGCCGTGATGCGTGCCCGTTCGGTGCCCGCGTCCACGATGTCGCGCACCCGTTGCGGTTGGCTGATGTAGGGCTCGGCGCGCGCCAGCATGGGCTGCTGCTCGCGCAAGATACCGTCGATGACCGGTTGCTTGCACTCCAGGCAACCAATGCCCGCCGTGGTGCAGCCGCGCACCACCCAATCGCGCGTGGGCGCATCGGAGTACACCTGATGAAACTGCCACACCGGGCATTTCTCGGGGTTGCCCGGGTCGGTGCGCTTCACGCGTGCAGGGTCAGTGGGCATGCGCCTGATCTTTTGCTCGACGCTGGCTTTGTCTTCGCGCAGGGCAATGGTGTTGCCGTAGCTTTTGCTCATCTTGGCGCCGTCCAGCCCCGGCAGCTTGCTGGCCTCGGTCAGCAGCACTTGCGGCTCTGTCAGGATGGCTTTGCCGGTGCCTCTGAGCCAACCCTCCAGGCGCTCGCGGTCGGCTGCCGACAAGGCCCCGCTCGCGGCAATCAGTGCCTGCCCTTGGCCCAAGGCTTCCACGCTGCCGCTTTGCTGGTAGGCCACGCGCGCAGCCTCGAAAGCACGGGCATCGGACTTGGAGAGCTTTTTCACGGAGGCCAAGGCCTGTTGCTCGAAGTCGGGTGCGCGCCCGTAGAGGTGGTTGAAGCGCCGCGCGGCCTCGCGCGTCAGCTCGACGTGGCTGGCCTGGTCTTCGCCCACGGGCACCCATTTGGCGCGGTAAATCAAGATGTCGGCGGCTTGCAGCAGCGGGTAGCCCAGAAAGCCGTAGGTGGACAGGTCGCGGTCGCGCAGCTTTTCTTGTTGGTCTTTGTAGGTGGGCACGCGCTCCAGCCAACCCAGCGGTGTGCCCATGGCCAAGAGCGTGAACAACTCCGCGTGTTCTGGCAGGCGGCTTTGCAAAAAGATGGTGCAACGCTCGGGGTCCAGCCCGGCGGCGAGCCAGTCGATCACCATTTCATAGACGCTTTTCTCGATGACCTCGCGGCTTTCGTAGTGCGTGGTCAGCGCATGCCAGTCGGCCACAAAGTAGTAGCAAGACATGTCGGCTTGGAGGCGCACCCAGTTTTTCAAGGCACCGTGGTAGTGCCCCAAGTGCAAGGCCCCCGTCGGGCGCATGCCAGAGAGCACGCGGTCACCGGGCTGGGGCTGGGCTGTCTGGCGGGCCTGCTCAGACGGCGCTGGGGCACTGGGTGTGTGGGGTGTTGTGGGAGCGCTCATGTGGGTGCTGGGGCCTGGGACTGGCTGCGCGCTGGATGGGCACTCCCCACCCGCACGGGTTCAAAAGATTGTGTCAGACGGTTTGCAGGCCCAGGCGCGAAAGTGGGCCGCCACCCAGGCGCTGCACCAGCGCCTCGCCGCCGCTGCCCATGGCCGTGAGGTCGAGCACGGTGGTGGGTTCTTGTGCGCAGGCACCTGCATCGACCACAGCAGCCACCGCGTGCTCGAAACGTTCGCGGATGTCTTGCGGGTCGTTCAGCGGCTCGGTGTCGCCGGGCGCAATCAGGGTGGTGGCCAACAGCGGCGCGCCGTGTACCGCCAGCAAAGCTTGCAAGGTGGCGTGGTCGGGCACGCGCAAGCCGATGGTCTTGCGCTGCGGGTGGCTGAGGCGGCGCGGCACTTCCTTGGTTGCTTCCAGGATGAAGGTGTAAGGCCCGGGCGTGCCCAGCTTGAGCAGGCGGTACTGGCGGTTGTCCACACGGGCATAGCTGGACAGCTCACCCAAGTCTCGGCACAGCAAGGTGAGGTGATGGCGCTCATCGACACCACGGATACGCCGCAGCGCGTCGGCAGCGGCCTTGTCGTCAATGTGGCAGACCAGGGCATAGCTGGAATCGGTGGGTACGGCCAACACCCGCCCCTGTTGCAGCAGAGCCACCGCTTGCTTGAGCAATCGCGGCTGCGGGTTGTCGGGGTGTACTTCAAACAGCTGGGCCATGAGCTTGCCTCAGATCTCGCGTCAGGCCTCGGCGGGCGACAAAGGCTGGTGGCGCTCGCGCACGGTGAGCCAAGCGCCCATGGCGCCGCACAGGGCAATCATGCCCATGCCCACCCAAGACCACAGGTCCGGGCTGTGGCCAAACACCAGCCAGCCGCCCAGCACCGCAAACGGGATCTGCATGTACAGATAAGGCACCAGCGTGGCTGCAGGTGCGCGCTGGTAGGCCATGATCAAAAAGAAGTGGCCCACGGTGCCTGCCAAACCCATCAATGCCAAGCCGCCCCAAAGCCAAGGGTCGCTGATGTTTTGCCACACAAAGGGCAGCGCCAGCGACAACGCCAAAGTGCCCACCCAGCCGGTGTAGACGTGCATGGTCACCGGGTCTTCGGTGCGCGACATGCGGCTGGTGAGCACCTGAAAGCAGGCATTGCTGGCCACCACGCACAAAGGCAGCAGTGCCACCCAACCCAGACCATCACCGCCGGGTCGCACGATCACCAAGGTGCCGGCAAAACCGCCGGCTACCAAAGCCCAGCGCAGCAAGGACGCGCGCTCCTTCAGCACAGTGGCTGCCAGCACCGTGATGGCCAGTGGCGTGATCATGACCAAGGCAGTGAATTCGCCCACGGGCATGTAACGGAGGCTCAAAAACGCGAAGAAGCTGGTCGACAGCAACAACACGCCGCGCAACAACTGAAAGCGCGGGTGGCGCGTGTGCCAAAGCCGCATGCCACGCTGAGGCCAGACCACGGCAGTGGTCACCATGGCTTGGAAGGCATAGCGAAACCACAGCGCCATGAGAACCGGAACCCCCAAGCCGACGCGTTTGCTCGTGGTGTCGAGCACCGCAAAACAAGCCACGGCTGCCACCACCAGCGCGATACCTGCTGCGGCGCGCCCCGCTACCCGAAACCCGGCAGCCACCGCGGGCTGACTCATTGGATGCGGTGGGCCAAAAGCTCCCAGACGGGCCGCAGGTGACCGGGCAGCAGCGGCAAGCGGCCCAAATCGGTATGGCTTTCTTCGGGGCTGTGGAAGTCACTGCCGCGCGAGGCCGCCAATCCGTGCTCTTGGGCGACTTGGGCGTAACGCACTTGTTCGGCTGCGGTGTGGCTGCCGGTGACGACTTCCACCGCCTGCCCGCCATGACCGATGAACTCGGTGAGCAGAGCAAATTCTTCGTTGGCCGTGAAGTCGTAGCGGGCCGGGTGGGCAATGACCGCCACACCGCCAGCCTCGGTGATCCAGCGCACCGCTTCGCCCAAGCTGGCCCACCGGTGCGGCACGAAGCCGGGCTTGCCATCGGTGAGGAAGCGTCGAAACACCTCGTGGGTGTCTTTGCAAACGCCCGACTCCACCAAATGCCGCGCAAAGTGGGTGCGCGAAATCAGGTCGGGGTTGCCCACGTAAGCCAGCGCGCCTTCGTAGCAGCCGGGAATGCCCACTTTGGCCAAACCCTCGGCCATTTCTCGCGCCCGCTGCTCTCGCCCGCCACGCGTGTTGGCCAACCCGGCGAGCAACTGCGCGTTGCCGGCATCGAATCCCAGGCCCACGATGTGCACGGTTTTGCCAATGAAAGTCACCGAGATTTCTGCGCCAGTGAGGTAGCGCATGCCGCTCGCCGCCGCTGCCGCTGCCGCGCGCTGCTGACCGCCAATTTCGTCGTGGTCGGTGAGTGACCACAAGTCCACGCCGTTGGCACTCGCGCGCTCGGCGAGGGCTTCCGGGGTCAAGGTGCCGTCGGACACCACCGAGTGGCAGTGAAGGTCAGCGTTGAGGATGGAAGCCATGGCGAGATTTTAGGTATCGGCTGCTTCGACCAAGAAGCGCAGCCGTTTCGTCCCCTGCCATTCATCGGCATCCAGCCTGTAAGCCAGGCGGGCCCGGGCGGGCAGCGGCTCGGTGTGGCCGAACCACATGGCGTCCACGGGCTGACCTTGGTGGCGTAATTTGAGCGACAAGTGGCGCTCAGCGACCAGCCGTTGCGACAGCACCTCGAACTCATCGCAAAACACCGGTGCTGCGAAGCCTTGGCCCCAGACCTGCGCCTGCAAGGTGTCGGCCAGATCGGCGCGGCGGAACTCAGGCGGCAGCGGGCCGTCGGTGTCGAGTGTTTGCGCCAGTGTGGCGGCGTCGAGCCACTCGCTGGCCACTTGCACCAAGGCTTGCTCGAAGGTGTCGATGTGCTCTTCTGCCACTGTGCAGCCGGCGGCCATGGCGTGCCCCCCGAAGCGCAAGATGACGCCGGGGTGACGCTTGGCCACCAAGTCGAGCGCATCGCGCAAGTGAAAGCCCGCAATGGAGCGCCCTGAGCCTTTGAGCTCGTGTGCTCGGCCCGGCGCGCCACTGGGCGCAAACACAAAGCAGGGCCGGTGCAGCCTGTCTTTGATGCGCGAGGCCACGATGCCCACCACGCCCTCGTGGAAGTCGGGGTCGAACACCACCACGGCGGGCGGTGGTTCGTCTTCCGGATCGAACAGGCCATCGACGATCTCCATGGCCTGGTCGCGCATGTCGCCTTCAATCTCGCGGCGCTCGCGGTTGATCTGCTCCAGCGTCTGAGCCAGCGCCTGCGCTTGCGCCGCGTCGTCGGTGATGAGGCATTCGATGCCCAGGCGCATGTCCTGCAGGCGCCCAGCAGCGTTGATGCGTGGCCCCAGTGCAAAGCCAAAGTCGAAACTGCTGGCGCGCTGTGGTTGCCGCGCCGCCACTTCGAACAGCGCGGCCATGCCGGGGGGCATGCGGCCCGCCCGGACACGCTTGAGCCCTTGCGCCACCAGTCGGCGGTTATTCGCGTCCAGGCGCACCACGTCGGCCACGGTGCCCAAGGCCACCAGTGGCAACAGCGCGTCCAGAGCGGGTTGGGCCGCATCGCCAAAAGCACCGCGGGCGCGCAACTCCGCCCGCAGCGCCAGCAGCACATAGAACATCACGCCCACGCCAGCCAGGGCTTTGCTGGCAAAGCCGCAGCCCGGCTGATTCGGGTTGACGATGACCTGCGCTGCGGGCAACTCGGGCCCGGGCAAGTGGTGGTCCGTCACCAGCACGGCCAGCCCGAGGGCGTTGGCAGCGGCTACGCCTTCCACACTGGCGATGCCGTTGTCCACGGTGATCAGCACGTCGGCACCAGAGTCTTTGACGCGCTGTGCAATGGTGGGCGTCAGGCCATAGCCGTCCACCACGCGGTCTGGCACGAGGTAGCTGACGCGCTGGGCGCCCAGAGCGCGCAGTCCGCGCAGGGCCACTGCACAGGCAGTGGCGCCGTCGCAGTCGTAGTCGGCCACGATGCACAGCGACTGCTGCGCCTGAATGGCATCGGCCAAAAACACAGCTGCCGGCGTCGCTCCCAGCAGCCCATCGGGTGGCAGCAGGTGCTGCAACTGCTCGTCGAGTTCATCGGGCGACTGAACACCGCGCGCCGCATACAGCCGGGCCAGCAGCGGGTGAACGCCGGCTTGTTCCAGCGCCCACACGCTGCGAGGTGGGACATCTCTCTCGCGAATCTTCACAGAGCCTCCAGTTGCTTGGTCACAGGCAGCACCCGATTGAAAAAGCCAGCCAGTCGTTGGCTCAGGCTGCGTGTGCCCCTGCTTTGTGCCGAGACGCTCGCGCGTGCGCCGCACAGCACCAGTTGCAAGGGCCGGCCTGCGCGCACTTGTGCCAGGGCAGAAGCCATGTCGGTGGCGTCGAGTTGCTGCCAGGCTTGCGTCCAGGCATGGGCGTCGTCAAGCCGGGCTCGCGCACACAGCGAGTCAAGCCATTTCACGCGCGCAGCGTGCGCGGGCTGGGCTGCTGTGGCGCGGCCCAAGCCCCAAGGCCAGAAAGCGTTGACGGTGGGCAGACCGCGCGCGCTGCGTGCGTCGTTGATGGGGTGGGTGTAGAGCAGCATCTGCATTTCGTTTTGCAGCCGGCGCAGCAGGCCGCTCGGGCAGGCCAGCGGTAGCCAGGTTTGCAGCGATTCGCCGTTGATGCGGTCTGCGCAAGCGCTGGCCACACCGGATAAAACTTCGCCGCAGGCCAGCCAGTGCCGTGCGTCGACCCATTCCAAAGCAATGCCGTCTTGCGCTGCGTAGGGGGCCACGGCAGCCATCAGGTTTTGCGACTCTTCGTCGGACAAATCCAGATGCTGTGGTGGTTCCATGTGAATGTCGTGGCTGCCTGCGCTCCAGTGACAAGGCTCAAACCAAGCCCAGGCCTTGGTGCCGGGCTCGCGCGCCACGAGTGCTGTTGGCGCCAAGCCCTGGGGCAACAAGCCCTGGGGCAACAAGCCCTGCAAGGCCCAGGCAGCCCAGGGCGTTTGGCCATCGGCAGCGGGCAGCCCCAGCGCTTTCAGCAGCGCCCGCTCGTGCGGCATCGTCAACGCATCAGCAGGAACAGGGTCGCTGCTGGTCAGTTGCATGAGAGGCCAAAGCGCCTGCAAGTTGGGTAGCTGCAATGACTGGGTGGCCTGTCGGCATGCAGGCCCCCAAGGTCCAGCCGCCGGGACGATCCAGCACAGCATTTCTTCCCCGCCGGTTGCCGGCTTGTGCTGCGCAGAACCAGGGCTGTTGCTACCCGAATCGGGGGACCCTTGGCCCAGACTGAGGTGGTGTGCATCGCCCTGTGTAAGACCCATGGGGACATTGTCTGTGATGCCACAATGCCCAGCCATTAACAGAGCGATCTGCTCGGACCGCTGATGCCCATCCCCTATGAATTAGTCCTCGGCTGGCGCTACACCCGTGCCGGCCGGGCCACGCGGCGCAACGGTTTCATTTCCTTCATCTCAGGGGTGTCGATGTTGGGCATCGCTTTGGGCGTGGCTGCGCTCATCATCGTGCTCAGCGTGATGAACGGCTTTCAGAAAGAAGTGCGTGACCGCATGCTGGGCGTGGTGTCGCATATAGAAATCTACGGGCCCTTCGGAGCGCCGATTGCCGACTTGGCCGGCACCTTGCGCACGGTCCGCCAGAACCCGCAGGTGCGCGGCGCTGCCCCGTTCATTGCTGCCCAAGGCTTGCTCGCGCGCGGCGAAGACATGCGCGGCAGCCTGGTGCGCGGCATTGACCCAGCCCTGGAGCCACAAGTCACAGACTTGGCGCAGGGTGCGGGGGCGCAGGTCATTGCGAAGCTGGTTCCGGGGGAGTTTTTGGTGGTGCTGGGCATCGACCTGGCCCGTGCCATGGGCGTACGCGAGGGGGATGTGATCACGCTCATCGTGCCCAGCGGCCAAGTGACACCCGCAGGCGTGGTGCCCCGCTTGCGGCAGTTGCAAGTGGCGGGCACGTTCTCCTCGGGGCATTACGAGTACGACTCCACTTTGGCTCTGCTGCACCAGGAAGATGCGGCGCGGATTTTCAGGCTGGAAGGCCCCACCGGCGTGCGCGTGAAGTTGGCTGATTTGCACCAAGCCCGCAGCGTGGCGCGCGATTTGGTTGCTGCCTTGCCCCCGGACTTGCTGGTGCGCGACTGGACTCAGCAGAACCGCACCTGGTTTGCTGCGGTCCAGTTGGAAAAACGCATGATGTTCGTCATCCTCACGCTCATCGTGGCCGTGGCTGCTTTCAACTTGGTCAGTACCTTGGTGATGACCGTCACCGACAAGCGCGCCGACATCGCCATCCTGCGCACCCTGGGCGCGAGCCCGGCCAGCATCAT
Source organism: Comamonadaceae bacterium (assembly GCA_027483665.1). GTDB lineage: Bacteria > Pseudomonadota > Gammaproteobacteria > Burkholderiales > Burkholderiaceae_C > JAIXUC01. The sequence continues at coordinate 10,645 of JAIXUC010000005.1, forward strand.
GCTGGTGTTTGTGGTTCAGGGCGCGCTGGTCGGCGTGATCGGCACCTTGGCGGGTTTGTTGTTGGGCCTGGGTGTTGCCTACAACATCGACACCATCGTGCCCGCCTTGGAGGCCCTGTTCAATGCCAGCTTTTTGCCGCGCGATGTCTATCTGATCAGCCGCATGCCCAGTGAGCCACAGTCGGCCGACATCGTGCCGATTGCGGTTATTTCGCTGGTCCTGGCTTTCCTGGCCACGCTCTACCCCAGTTGGCGCGCCAGCCGCGTTCAGCCAGCTGAGGCACTGCGCTATGAGTGAGCTCACATCTGTGCCCGCACCATCCACTGCTTTCAAAAGCACTAACGGGTCCTTGGACAGCGCGGCTGTTGGGCTGGTCTTGGAGGCCCGCGGACTGGTGCGGCGCTTCCATGAAGGCCGTCTCGACGTCACTGTGCTGCAGGGCTGCGATTTGAGCGTGTCGAAGGGCGAAACCGTGGCGGTGGTGGGCGCTTCGGGCTCTGGGAAAAGTACCTTGCTGCACCTGTTGGGCGGCTTGGACCGCCCAGACGCGGGCGAGGTGGTGTTGCTGGGACAACCGCTGTCCCGGTTAGGGCCTGCTGCCTTGGGCGTGCTGCGCAACCAGCACCTGGGTTTTGTCTATCAATTTCATCACCTGCTTCCCGAATTCACTGCTGCGCAAAACGTCGCCATGCCGCTGTGGATTCGGCGCATGGACCGTCCAGCAGCGCTGCAACGAGCTCGGGAGATGTTGGGTCAAGTGGGCCTTGCAGCCCGGGTTGACCACCGGCCTTCAGAGCTGTCGGGGGGCGAGCGTCAGCGCGTGGCGCTGGCCCGATCTTTGGTGACGCAGCCCGCTTGCGTCATGGCTGACGAGCCCACAGGCAACCTGGACCGCAGCAGCGCCAACGAAGTTTTCGAGCTGATGCTGAAGCTGGCCCGTGAGCAAGGGACCGCCTTTATCTTGGTAACCCATGACACCAGCTTGGCTCGTCGTTGTCAGCGGGCATTGCGCTTGCACGCTGGACGTTTGCAGCTCATGGAGTCCCCAGACTGAGGGGTTTGCACGCAGGCCTCCAGGCCCGCACCGTCAGCGACGAGCCGCGGTGGCGAATTGCCCTAAAGCGAACACAGAGTTGGGGCCCCTGGCTCGGACGGCTTCTGTCTTGGGTCGCTCGAATACGGCCTTCTTGAAGGAGCGGTTGGGTTCCGGTTCTACTGCCGGGCCTTGTTCTTCAAGCAAGCTCGCCAGTGAAACCGAGCGCATGTAGTCGAGCATTCGAGCGTTGACGCCAGCCCAGACAGCGCTCTGGGTCCAGTTGCCAGCGGGGTCTTCCGAACGGTCATCCTCGCCGGCCTGATCGTCCATGGCATCGACAGCAACCATGACATCGGCCAAAGAGATGTCCGACGCCGCACGTGCTAGTGAATACCCACCGCCCGGGCCCCGGGTGCTTTCCACCAAGCCCGCAGTGCGCAGCTTGCTGAACAGCTGCTCCAGATACGACAGCGAGACGCGCTGACGCTGGCTGATGGCCGACAAGGCCACTGGGCCCGTGCCGCCACGAAGGGCTACATCAATCAGACTGGCAACCGCAAAGCGGCCTTTGGTGCTCAAGCGCATGGTCTTCTCCTTAAGAAGATGAACAGAACCGACAATCTAGGGGCGTTCGGTTCTCTAGTAAATTCGAATTTACAAGACATTCATTTCGAATTAATCGAAATGTTGCGTTATGTGCGCCAGCCGCTTTTGCACCATCGGCAAAGCTGCTATCTCTTTCTCAGCGATGGCTCTGTAGCCATTTCTGGCGATTCAACGACATGGCCATGCCAGGAGCTTGACCGATGAACTTCAAACATCTGCACTATTTCTGGGTCACGGCCAAGGCGGGAGGCGTGGTGCGGGCTGGAGAACAGCTGCACATCACGCCGCAGACTTTGTCGTCTCAGATCAAGTTGTTGGAGGACCGCCTGGGGCAAAGGTTGTTCAAGAAGGCCGGGCGGAGTCTGGAGCTGACGGCGCAGGGCAAGGTCGCCTTGGCTTACGCCGAAGAAATCTTCAACCTGGGCCACGAGCTGGAGGGGGCTGTGCGCCGCGCGCGCAGCCAATCTCCTGTGCTTGACTTCCGCGTGGGTGTCGCTGATTCAGTCGCGAAATCTGTCGCCTATCGGTTGCTGGAGCCCGCCATGGGCCTGGGGCAACGCGTGCACCTGATTTGCAGTGAGGGCAAGCTGACCGACTTGCTGGGCCAGCTGGCTTTGCATCGTTTGGACTTGGTTCTCGCCGACGAGCCCTTGTCGCGACGGCTCAACATCAAAGCGTTCAATCACCCCTTGGGCCGCTCGAGCATGAGTTTTTTCTGCGCTCCTGCGCTGCGCGCCAGCTTGAAGGGTCGCTTTCCTCAAAGCCTTGACGATGCACCCATGTTGTTGCCTGGCGCGGCGGCTTCTGTGCGCCAGCAGTGGGACGCCTGGGTGGAGCGCCATCGCATCGCGCCGCGCGTGCTGGCCGAGTTCGATGACGGCGCACTCATGAATGCCTTCGGTCGAGCAGGGCAGGGCGTGTTCATGGGGCCTGCGGTGTTCGAGGAAGAGATCTGCCAGCAGCTGGGGGTCGACTTGCTGGGCCGGGCGCCTGAGCTCTTCGAGGAGTTCTACGCCATTTCCGTGGAGCGGCGCATCACCCACCCGGGCGTGGCCGCCATCACAGAGGCAGCCCGCGGTCGTCTGGGGCCTGCCGAGCCTGCTGGCAGCACAGGACCGAGTAACAGCCCGCTGCCCGCAGCTCGATCATTCGGCTAAATCACTCGGCTAAATCATTCGGCTAAATCATTCGGCTAGAGCACGCGGCTGAACCACACCAGCGACAAGCTGCCCGAAATGATGGCCAGCAGTGCAGCGGCCAAAGCAAACAAGGCGGACACCTCGGTCTCCTTTTTCTCGACCAACAGCCGCGAGCCGAGTGAGGCGTAAACCTTTTTGAGGTCTTCTGCGGTTCCGGCGTAGAAGTACTCGCCCTCAGTGGCAGTGGCGATGGCTTTCAGCGTGTCTTCGTCCAAGCGCACACGCATGGACCAACCTTCGAACCCGATCGTCTCGCCAGCAACGGTGCCCACGCCCACGGTGTAGATGCGCACCCCGCGGTCAGCCGACATCTTGGCGGCCTCCAAAGAGTCCACCCCCGTGGTGCGTTGCCCGTCGGTGAGCAAGATGATCGCAGCCGAGCCGTAGGAGCCAGGTGCAACCGGCGTGAAAGGCTTCGGGTCTGGGCTGGTTGGCTGGTCGATTGATCGACTGGCCGGCCGGGCGTTGTTGTTGCCCATTTGCTGCAGGTCGATCCCCGAATTGGGAAACAGGGTGTTGAGCGACATCACGATGCCGTTGCCAATGGCTGTGCCGCGCTGCAGTTGAAACTGGTCAATGGCGCGCACCAAATCTTCGCGGTTGACGGTGGGCAGTTGCGCCACCTGTGCCGAGCCAGCGAAGGCGACGATGCCCACCTTCACGTTGCGCGGCAGCGCGGTGAGAAAAGCTTTGGCAGCGTTCTGTGCGGCCACCAGCCGGTTGGGTTCCACATCTGTGGCCCTCATGCTGCCCGATACATCCATGGCCAAGATGATGGTTTCTTGATTGGAGGGCAGCGATATGACGGCCAAAGGGCGTGCCGCTGCCAGCAGCATCGCCGCGAGCGACAACAAAAACAAGGCGGGAGGCACATGCCGGCGCCAGCGTTGTGCACCCACAGCCTCTTTGATGATGCTCAGGGAAGCGAAGCGAAGGGCGGTCTTCTTCTTGCGCGACAAAAACCAGAAGTACAGCGCTACCAGCACCGGCAACAGCAGCAGCATCCACAGAAAGTGCGGCCAAAGAAAAATCAGGGGCGATGTCATGTTGGAAGCCCTCGGTGTCAGGTGGGTGAGTTCGCCGCCGAGGCAGCCGCATGCAGGTGTGTGGGCATCGGCCTGCCGCCGGCTGCCGCTGCAGTCGAGCGCAAGCGTTGCAAGCGCAGATCGACAAAGCGCACCACGGCATCAAACAGGTCTCCGTCGGTGGCCAGCTCCAACGTGTCGACGCCGGCTGCTTCAAAACTGGCGCGCAGCTGCGCTTCGCGCTGGGCGGCAATGCGTGCGAAGCGCTTTCTGAAACCCGGGTCGTGCGTGTCGACCAGCATCTGCTCGCCGGTTTCGGCGTCGCGCAAGGTGACAAGGCCGAGGTCGGGCATGTCCAACTCCAGAGGATCGAACAAGCGCACGGCGACCACGTCGTGGCGTTGCGCGAGACGGCCCAGTGGTGCTTCCCAGCCGGGCTCGCTGATGAAATCGGACACCACGAACAGGGTGCAGCGTCTGCGCACCACACCGGCCGCGGCGTCCAGCAAGTCTTTCAGGCGTGTCGGGTGTCCCACAGGCGCGTCAGGGCGATGGCGCAGCGCGTGTAACAGCGCCAAGACGTGCTGGCGGCCGCTGCGGGCTGGCAGCACGGTGTCCACACCGCGTCCGTACAGCATGGCGCCGATGCGGTTGCCATGTCGGCTGAGCAAGCGCGCAATCGCACCGACAAAGCCGGTGGAGATGTCGCGTTTGTCCAGATCAAAGGAGCCGAAATCGACTGAGGCGCTGAGGTCGAGCAAGAACCAGGCGGTCATCTCGCGGTCTTCGATAAAAACGCGCACGTGCGGCTGGCCCATGCGCGCAGTGACGTTCCAGTCCATGTGGCGAACGTCGTCTCCGGGTTGGTATTCGCGCAGGTCGGCCAAGTCCAGGCCTTGGCCTCGCAGCAAGGTGCGGTGGTCGCCTTGGAGCAGCCCGTCGAGGCGGCGCAGCACACGCCACTCGATGCCGCGCAACAGCGCTTCGGTCTCAGGCGGCGCGCTGCTCATGTTCCAGAGGTTTGGCTGGAGGCTGCACGCGGGCCATGACGCGCTCGATCACCTTGGCCGGGGTCAGGCCAGACGACAGGCCTTCGTAGGACAGCATCAGGCGGTGGCGCAGCACATCGGGCACCAAGGCCACCACGTCGTCAGGCAAGGCATAGCCACGACCGCGCAACAAAGCCATGGCACGTGCACCTTCGATGAGGTTGATCGTGGCGCGCGGGCTGGCGCCGAAGGTGATCATGCCAGCCAGTTCCTTGAGGCCGTGCGCCTCCGGGCGACGGGTTGCGGCCACCAATTTCACGGCGTATTGAATGAGCGAAGGATCGACATAGACCTGCCTGCAGGTCTGCTGCAGTTGGCCGAGTTGTTCAGTGCTGGCAACCTGGTTAACCACCACTGGCGCGCCAATGACACGCGAGACGATGACGAACTCTTCTTCATCGGTGGGGTAGTCCACGACCACCTTCATCATGAAGCGGTCTACCTGCGCTTCGGGCAGGGGATAGGTGCCTTCGGTCTCGATCGGGTTTTGTGTGGCCATCACCAAAAATGGGCTGGGCACTTTGTGGGTCTCGCCCGCGATCGTGACTTGGCGCTCTTGCATCACTTCCAACAACGCGCTTTGCACCTTGGCGGGCGCGCGGTTGATTTCGTCGGCCAGCAGCAGGTTGGCAAACACGGGGCCGAGCGCCGTGCTGAATTCGCCGGTTTTCTGATTGAAGATGCGTGTGCCCACCAGGTCAGCGGGCACCAGGTCTGGTGTGAACTGGATGCGCTTGAACTGCCCGCGTACCGTGGCCGCCAAGGTTTTCACGGTCAGCGTTTTCGCCAAGCCCGGCACACCTTCGACCAGCAAGTGGCCTTGCGCCAGCATGGCCACCATGACCCGCTCCAGGAACACGTCCTGGCCGACCACCACGCGCTTGACCTCATACAAGATCTGCTCCATGAGTTGGGCAGTAGCGGTGTCGATGTGGGCGGCTTGGCTGGGTTCGTTCATGGGCGCTCCGGTGGCGTTCGCTGGGTTGTTGGGGCTCAGGCTGGGCAGGCGTGACATGGCTGTACGAAGCTGATGTTCAAAACGGCGGCATGCCAGCGGCCGATGCGGCGTTCTCGATCGGAACAGCAAAACCGATGCCAATGAATGTCCGCGCCGAGGTCGGGTTGAGGATGGCGGTAACGATGCCCACCACCTCGCCGTCCGCAGTCACCAACGGCCCGCCAGAGTTACCAGGGTTGGCAGCAGCGTCGAACTGAATCAGATTGGTCATCTGTTGTTTGCCTTCTGGCGATCGGAAGCTGCGCTTGAGGCCCGAGACCACGCCCGCAGACACGGACGGGCCAATGCCGAACGGAAAGCCAACCGCTACCACTTCATCACCCGGCAGCAAGTCTGCTGTGGAGCGCAGTGTGGCGGGCTTGAGGTCATCGGGGATGCGGTGCGCCTGCAGCACGGCCAGGTCGTCTTGCGGCTGGACATTGACCACAGATGCTGTTGATTCGGTGCCATCGGAGAAAGTAATGCGGATGGTGGGCGAGCCCTGGACCACGTGCAGGTTGGTCAAGATCACGCCGGTGTCGGTGATGACAACACCGCTGCCAACCCCGTTTTGCTGTTCCTCGGCTTGGCCCTTTTCGGGTGCAAAGCCGCTGACCATGACCACCGATGGCCCGATGGCCTGCGCTGCGCGGCTGGCCACCGAAGGCAGTCGGGTGGTTTCCAAGGTTTTGAGTACCGCGGCATTGATGTCGGCCTGCGTGAGCTTGCGCGCTGGCTGACCGGTTCGCCAGGCGGCTGCAGCCAGCACCAGCACCGCCACCAACAGCAGCCAGGTGACCACTGGCGGTGGGTTGCGTAGCCAACTCGCCTTTGACGGGGGCACCTTTGAATTCCGGTGGCTCTGTTCAACCGCCGCGCCGTCGGCTGCAGGGGCGCTTGTGTTGCTGCCCGAGCTTGCACCAGGCGTGATGGGGGCTGCAGCAGAGCGGCTTCTGGACGTGCTGTAGAGCGGGCGTTGACGCATGGCATTCCCCGGGGATTGGCGATCGAAATGCACCTTATCACGGTTGCTCAGTCCCTGCACCTTGTTCAGGCATCATGAGTCAGCCATGCGCTGGATCGACACCCACTGCCACTTGGACGCCCCCGAATTCGCGGGCGATGTCCAAGCTGTGCGCCAGCGGGCGCGCAGCGCTGGCGTGCAAATGCTGGTGTTGCCCGCTGTGCGGGTGTCTGACTTTGCCCATGTGAGGGCCATGGCGCACCAGTTTGGTGATGGTTATGCGTTGGGCATTCACCCCTTGTTCACTGGCCAGGCCGCGGACGATGATTTGCAGCAGTGTGGCGCCGCACTGCAGATTCACCGCAGCGACCCACGCCTGCTGGCTGTCGGCGAGGTGGGTCTCGATGGCTTTGTGCCTGGGCTCGACATGGCGCGCCAAGAGCACTTCTACCGCTCGCAGTTGCGCTTTGCCAAAGACTTGCAGTTGCCTTTGATCCTGCACGTGCGCAAGTCCGCAGATCGGCTGCTCAAGGGTCTGCGGGATGTTGGCGGTCCGAGCCATGTCTGGAGCGGTATCGCTCACGCGTTCAACGGTAGCCAGCAACAGGCACACGCCTTTCTTGACTTGGGGTTCAAGCTGGGTTTTGGCGGCAGCATCACCTACGAACGTGCACTGAATTTGCGGCGTCTGGCAAAAACACTGCCACTGTCTGCCTTGGTTCTCGAGACCGACTCGCCCGATATCCCACCCCAGTGGCTCTACACCAGCGCCGCCCTTCGCGCCGCGGGCCAAGAGCAGGGCCGCAATGAGCCCGGGCAATTGCCACGCATTGCGCGCGCTTTGGCTGAACTGCGTGGCATTGAATTGGAAGACTTGGCTCTTGCCCACCGCGACAACGCGTGCCAAGCCCTTCCGCGCCTCGCCAACCTTTGGGCCATGAGCGGCGCGCTTGCCGAGACTCCATGAAAGCAAAGGCCGTGCTGTTACCCGAGGTCAATATCTCTGAGCTGAATGGTGTGCGCTACCTGCACTTGGGCAGCGAGTGGGTGCAGGGCAGCATGCGGATTGCCAAGCCCAACGACATCGCGCTGGAGTACGTGCAGCGCATGATGGCTTGGTTGCTGTTTATGCAGCCGAGCGATCTGGCCAACAGTGCAGCGGCACATTGGAGTGAAAAGCACGCTGTGCAACTGGGGTTGGGTGCGGGTGCTCTCACCAAGTTCTGCCATCAGCGCTTGGGCATGCGAACCACGGCTGTCGAGCTCAACCCACAAGTGGTTCAGGCCTGCAGACAGTGGTTTCGTCTGCCCCACGACGATGCGCGGCTGCAGGTGCTGCTGGCCGACGCAGGCCAAGCGGTGCGGTGGCCGCACTGGGAACAAACCATCGACGCTTTGCAAGTGGATTTGTACGACGAAGAAGCTGCAGCGCCGGTGTTGGACGACGCCGGGTTCTATGGCGACTGCAAACGCTTGTTGAAGCCGGGGGGGTGCATGAGCGTGAACCTGTTCGGTCGGGCCTCCAGTTTCGATGACAGCCTGCAGCGCATCGTTGCTGCTTTTGGGCAGGAATCTGTTTGGGCCTTTCGGCCCACCCGCGAAGGCAACACCATCGTGCTGGCCAGGCAAGCGGCCGACAAGCCCACGCGGCAGGAGCTCGCCGAGCGTGCGCAGGCCGTGCAAGACCTGTGTGGTCTTCCAGCTGCAAAATGGCTAAAGGTGCTCTGCTCACCCACTGGAGAGCCCATTTAGGGCGCGAACCGTGCGGCACCTGCGCACCGTCTGACGAAGCTTTGCACCACGCCCGCTACAACGTCTATTCAAAGTTGCCGCCATGAATGTCAAAAGTGCCGCCCCACACGCCGCCCCCAAGCCCCATCGCGCGGGGCACGCGTCGCAGCCTGCAGCGCCAGTCAAAGCGCCAGTCGGTCCGTTGACCTGGCGCTTGCTGGTGGACTGGCTGGCCGCTGACGGCACCCTGGCCCCCGAAGAAGCGCAACGCACCGTGGCCAGGTGCTCTCAAGCCGAGAGCGCGCAACACCCTCTGGTACGGCTGGCCAGCGTGGGCATGCACCGCGCCAGCGACGACCGCGTGATGGACATCGAAGACCTCACGCGCTGGCTGGCCGGGCGCTGTGGGCTGGAATATTTGCGCATCGACCCGCTTCGTGTGGACGTGGGCAAGGTTGCAGACGCCATGAGCGCGCCTTATGCAGCCCGGCATGGCGTGCTGCCCGTGCAAGTGACCACCAGCGAAGTGGTGGTGGCCACCTCGGAGCCCTTTGTTGAAGACTGGGTGCCCGAGGTCGAGCGGCAGTCGCGGCGTTCGGTGCGGCGCGTGCTGTCCAACCCGGTTGAGATCAAACGCTTCACGGGCGAGTTTTTTGCACTCGCGAAGTCGGTGCGCTCAGCGCAGAAAAGCGGTGGCGCTTCTTACAGCGCGAGCTTTGAGCAGCTTGTCGAGTTGGGCAAGTCCAACCGCCAGCTCGATGCAGAAGACCAGGGCGTGGTGCAGGTGGTCGACTGGCTTTGGCAGTACGCGTTTGACCAGCGTGCCAGCGACATCCACCTGGAGCCCCGGCGTGAGCAGGCGGTGATTCGCTTTCGCATCGACGGCGTTTTGCATTCGGTCTACCAACTGCCCATCACCGTGCACCACGCCATGGCCGCGCGCATCAAACTGCTCGGGCGCATGGACGTCGTGGAGCGGCGCAGGCCACAAGACGGCCGCATCAAAACGCGAAACGGCCGCGGCGAAGAGGTGGAAATGCGCTTGTCCACCTTGCCCACGGCCTTTGGCGAAAAGGTAGTGATGCGTATCTTTGACCCAGGCAGTGCCACGAAAGGCTTGGGCGCTTTGGGTTTTCCGCCCAACGTCGCTGAGCGTTGGGAGCAATTGGTCACCAAGCCCTACGGCATCATTTTGGTGACCGGCCCCACCGGCTCGGGCAAGACCACCACGCTCTACGCCACGCTCAAGCGATTGGCCACTGACGAGGTCAACGTGAGCACCATCGAAGACCCGATTGAAATGATCGAGCCGGCCTTCAACCAGACGCAAGCACAACCGCACCTGGACTTGGGCTTTGCCGAGGGCTTGCGCGCCCTGATGCGCCAAGACCCGGACATCATCATGGTGGGTGAGATTCGCGACTTGGCTACTGCAGAAATGGCTGTGCAGGCCGCACTCACTGGGCACTTGGTGCTGTCCACGCTGCACACCAACGATGCGCCATCGGCCGTGTCCCGGTTGATGGAGCTGGGGGTTCCTTCTTACTTGATCAATGCCACCTTGCTGGGCGTCCTGGCGCAGCGCCTGGTGCGCACGCTGTGCAGCAGTTGCAAGGCACCTGACGACGAAGCGCAGCGAGAGCCCCTGATGGAAGCGGTCAGACCGTGGAAATTGACGGGAAGCTACAAGCCTTTCAAACCCGTCGGTTGCGTGGATTGCCGCATGACAGGTTTCAAAGGCCGTGTGGGCCTGTACGAACTGTTGACCGTCAGCGAAGCCTTCCAACGGTTGGTCCATGCGCAGCCCGACATGGCTGCGCTGCGTCGGCAAGCACTGGCTGATGGCATGCGTCCGCTGCGTTTGTCTGGTGCCCTGCAAGTAGCAGAGGGCAACACGACGTTGCAAGAGGTGATGGCCGCTACACCAGGCCTGGACATGCCCAATCAAGGGCAGGCCAGCGCAGCCCTCGACGCCTGAGGCGGTCACGCTCAGACAGAAACCAGCCCGGCTTTGATCAGCTTGTTTGGTGTTCCTAGGTGAAACCCACATCGGCGACGAGGCTTTGCCCCCGCAGAATCCGGCGCTTGACCTGCATATGCAGGTGAGGAGACCCCCTTGAAGATTAAAAGTCAAAAAGACTTCTACGCCGGGCTGATGTACAGCGCCTTCGGGGGCGCTTTCGTTTGGACCGCCAGTGGCTACACCATCGGCAGTGCTGCGCGAATGGGCCCCGGCTACTTCCCCATCTTGTTGGGCACCATCTTGGCTGCGATTGGTGTCTTGATCATGGTGACGGCGTTGCGCAAAGGACCAGCCGACGGGGACAAGGTGGGCAGTTGGGCTTGGAGGCCATTGTTTTTTGTGTTGGGTGCCAACGTTTTGTTCGGCGCTTTGTTGGCGGGTGTTCCAGCTTTGGGCATTCCCTCATTCGGTTTGATCGTGGCAACTTACGTTCTGGTGCCCTTCGCCGCCTTGGGGGGTGACGAGTTCAAGCTCAAAGAAATACTCATTGCCGCCACCGTGCTGGCGCTGGGCAGCTATCTGGCCTTCGTGAAGCTGCTGAATTTGCAGTTTCCAGTTTGGCCCTCTTTCATCACTGGCTGACCGCCGCCGCACCGGGCTTTGATCATGGAACTTTTTGACAACCTCGCGCTGGGCTTCGGCGTCGCTTTCACCTTTCAAAACCTGCTGTACGCATTCATTGGTTGTCTGCTGGGTACCCTCATCGGCGTGTTGCCAGGCCTCGGGCCTGTGGCGACCATCGCCATGCTGCTGCCAGCGACCTACGCTCTACCCCCGGTGGCTGCACTCATCATGCTGGCGGGCATTTATTACGGGGCGCAGTACGGCGGATCGACCACCGCGATTTTGGTCAACTTGCCGGGAGAGTCGTCTTCTGTGGTGACCATGATCGACGGCTACCAGATGGCCCGCAAAGGCAGGGCTGGCCCTGCGCTGGCTGCTGCGGGCTTGGGCTCTTTCTTTGCTGGGTGCGTGGGCACCATGATCGTGGCCGCATTCGCTGCGCCTCTGATTGAAGTGGCTTTCAAGTTTGGCCCGGCAGAGTACTTTTCTTTGATGGTGCTGGGATTGATCGGTGCGGTCGTGCTGGCCTCGGGCTCTTTGGTCAAGGCCATTGGCATGATCGTCTTGGGCCTTTTGTTGGGGCTGGTCGGCACCGACGTCAACTCCGGGTCCGCACGATTTACTTTTGACATCCCAGAGCTGAGCGACGGCATCAGCTTCGTGGTGGTCGCCATGGGTGTTTTTGGATATGGCGAAATCATCAGCAACTTGGCCAAATCTGCAGAGCATCGCGAGATCTTCACCTCCAAGGTGAGCGGTCTGATGCCGACCAAGCAAGACTTCAAACGCATGGTGCCCGCCGTGCTGCGCGGTACTGCGATCGGCTCGGCGCTGGGCATCTTGCCTGGCGGCGGCGCCTTGCTGTCGGCTTTTGCGGCTTACACCATCGAGAAGAAAACCAAGCTGCAGCCCGGTGAGGTGCCCTTTGGTCAAGGCAACATTCGGGGTGTTGCGGCTCCTGAGTCCGCCAACAATGCAGGCTCACAAACCTCCTTTATTCCCTTGTTGACTTTGGGCATTCCGCCCAACGCTGTGATGGCGTTGATGGTGGGCGCCATGACCATTCACAACATACAACCCGGCCCGCAAGTGATGTCGAGCAACCCAGAGTTGTTCTGGGGTTTGATTGCTTCGATGTGGATCGGCAACTTGATGTTGGTTATTTTGAACCTGCCGCTCATTGGCATTTGGGTCAAGCTGCTCACCATTCCGTACCGCTGGCTGTTCCCGGCCATCGTCTTGTTCTGCGCGATCGGCGTGTACTCCACCAACAACAACAACTTTGATGTCTGGATGGTGGCGCTGTTCGGGCTGATTGGGTATGTATTCATCAAACTCGGTTGCGAGCCTGCACCGCTATTGCTCGGCTTCATCTTGGGGCCCATGATGGAAGAGAACTTGCGGCGCGCGCTGTTGTTGTCGCGTGGCGACTGGAGTGTGTTCGTCACGCGGCCTTTGTCCATGAGTCTGCTCATCGTGGCCGTGCTGCTTTTGGTCGTGGTTTCTTTGCCGGCCATCAAGAAGAAGCGGGAAGACGTTTTCGTCGAGGAGTGAGGGCAGCTGCGGGTCGGCCGCTGCTGCTTTGCTTGCCGCGTAGGCGTTGTTTAAGCCCTGGGGGCATCGGTCACAATGCCCTGACACGAGGTGCCTCATGATCGATCACGCGCAGCGCGTTGCGCTCCACAACGAAATACACGCCAGGCCTCCAGAGGCACTCAACGCCCCGCTGGCCATCTCACATGTGGTGATGCTGGGGGACGCAGCCCAGCGGCGCGCCAGCCGCGAGCACCTAAGCCAGCTGCTGCGTGATCGGCACTTGCCGCTGCCCGATGCCGACGCCACCCACCTGCGCATGGACTGCGGTGCTTTTCGCATGCGTTGGGAGCTGCACACCGAGTTCGTTAGCTGGACCTTCATGCGGCCCTGCGACACCTCGGGCATCGCCGAGCGGGATCTGCCCGATGCCTTGCAGGCCTTGCCTCAGGCTTGGCTCGCAGCTTTACCCGGCCAGTGCCTCGTCAAGCTGCACCTGTGGGCGCTGCCGACGAAGGGTCTGGACGCCGACCCTATCGTGCGCCGCAGCCTGCACGAAGATTCGCTGGTGGCGTCCACCGTGGCCGATGGCCTGGGCGAGATCTACACCGACTTTGCCATCCACGCCGATGGCGCTTCGCGCATGGTGCTGCTGGTGGGCGGCATTTCGCCACGTCGCCTCGGGCGGCTGGTGCAGCAGTTGCTCGAAATCGAGACCTACCGCATGGCCGCTTTGCTCGGTCTGCCCGCGGCGCGCGAGGCGTCTTCTGTGCTGGCTTACGCCGAGCGGGAGCTGGCCGAGCTGGCCGAGTCCATCCGCGCTGCCGCCCAAGCCGACGAGCCCCAGCTCCTGGACCGGCTGACCAAGCTGGCCGGCCAGGTGGAGAGCCAGTACGCATCCTCGCATTCGCGCTTCTCGGCCAGTTCGGCCTACTTTGAACTGGTCGACCGCCGCATCGACGACATCGCCGAATCGCGTCTGGCCGGTATGCAGACCATCCGTGAATTCATGGACCGTCGCCTGACACCAGCCCGTTCCACCTGCGAATGGGCCACCCGCCGCCAGGATGCTTTGTCGCAGCGCGTCTCGCGCATGAGCAACTTGCTGCGCACCCGCGTAGAGATCGAGCAGCAGGAAAGCTCGCAGGAATTGCTGGCCACCATGAATGCCCGCCAAGGCATGCAACTCAAGCTGCAGTCCACGGTGGAGGGCCTGTCGGTGGCGGCCATCACGTACTACATCGTCGGGCTGGTGAGTTTTCTGGCCAAGGGTGCTCAAGGCTTGGGTTGGCCTTTTGGTGCAGAAGCCACCACCGCCTTTGCCATTCCAGTGATCGGCTTCACCGTGTGGTGGCTGCTGCGCCGCGTACACCGCCGGATCGTCGGTAACTGATGCGCTCCATGAACTTCGACTTCACCAATCCCTATCCGTCGATTCGCGTGCCGGTGTTTGCCCGCAACGCGGTCTCTACTTCGCACCCGGCCGCCGCTCAGGCTGGCCTGCGCATGTTGCAAATGGGCGGTAACGCGGTGGACGCGGCAGTGGCTGCTGCCGCTGTCATGACTGTCGCCGAGCCCGTGAGCAACGGGCTGGGCAGCGATGCCTTTTGCATTGTTTGGGATGGGCATCAGTTGCATGGCTTGAACGCCTCGGGTCGTGCGCCGGCGGCTTGGCGTCCTGCTTACTTTCACCGCAAGTACGGCGCAGCAGCCACCGCACCGCCCAAGCGCGGACTCGACTCGGTCACGGTGCCTGGTGCTGTCAGCGCTTGGTCGGCTTTGAGCGAGCGGTTTGGAAAGCTGCCCTTTGCAGACTTGATAGACCCGGCCATCGAACTCGCTGAGCGCGGGTATCTGGTTCCTCCCATCGTGCAAGGAAAGTGGGCCGCGCCTGTGGCAGAGCTGTCGGGGCAGCCGGGCTTTGCACAGGCTTTTCTGCCTAAGGGCCGTGCGCCCGAGGTGGGCGAGTTATTTCGCTTCCCCGCTGCTGCGCGCGGGTTGCGGGCCATAGCGGCCAGCAAGGGCGAGGCCTTCTACCGAGGCGAGATCGCGCAAGCCATGGCGCGTTTTCATGCAGAGCTTGGCGGTGCCATGACCGAGGCCGATTTGGCCGCGCACCAGCCGGAGTGGGTCACGCCCATCGCGCACGACTACAGGGGCTACACCCTGCACGAGATTCCACCCAATGGGCAAGGTATTGCTGCACTCATCGCGCTGGGCATCTTGTCGCACTTGGAGGCGTATCCAGAACTCTCCGCTGCGCACGGCCCTGACTCCGTTGCCGCACAACATCTGCAAATTGAGGCGATGAAGCTGGCTTTTGCAGACGTCTATCAACACGTTGCCGAGCGCAGCGCCATGCGCGTCAGCACCGAGCAGCTGCTGTCCGACGATTACCTGCGCCAGCGCGCGCGACTGATTGACCCGCAGCGCGCACAAGACTTCCGCGCCGGCAACCCGGTGCGAGGCGGCACGATCTACCTCACGGCAGCCGACGAGCGCGGCATGATGGTGAGCTTCATTCAAAGCAACTACATGGGTTTTGGTTCGGGCTGCGTCGAGCCCAACTTTGGCATCAGCCTGCAAAACCGCGGCCACGGTTTTTCGCTGGATGCAGACAGCCCCAACGTGGTGGCGTCGGGCAAGCGGCCCTTTCACACCATCATCCCGGCCTTCCTCACCCGCGCTGGGCTGCCGGTGATGAGTTTTGGCGTGATGGGCGGCAACATGCAGCCGCAGGCGCATTTGCAGACCTTGGTTCGGATGCTGGACCATCGTCAAAACCCGCAAGCAGCTTGCGATGCGCCACGTTGGCGCTTCAACCAAGGCTTTGAGATCAATGTCGAGGCGCACATGCCGTCGGCCACAGTGGAAGGCCTGGCTGCGCTGGGGCACCACATGGAAGTCATCAACGACTCCTACCAAGATTTTGGTGCAGGCCAGTTCATTTGGCGCATGGGCGACCCCTCGGTCGAGGGCTACGTGGTGGCCAGCGACCCACGCCGCGATGGGCAAGTCGCCGGTTTCTGACCGAGCGTTGGGGTTGGCTCTGGCTGCGGCCGGTGCGGTGGCCTTCAGCGGCAAGGCCATCATCGTCAAGCTGGCCTATCGGCATGGCGTGGACGCGGTCACGCTCATCATGTACCGCATGCTCATGGCCTTGCCCATCTTCGCGCTCATGGCGTGGTGGTGCAGCCGAGGCCAGCCGGCTTTGAGCCGGCGTGACTGGTTGGGTGTGTTGTGGCTGGGCTTCACCGGCTACTACCTCGCCAGCTTTCTGGACTTTGCGGGCCTGCAGTACGTGAGCGCGAGCCTGGAGCGGCTCATCCTCTACCTCAACCCCACCTTGGTCGTGTTGTTGGGTGTGTTTTTGTACCGGCTGCGCGTCAGCGGACAGCAGATGTGGGCCATGGGCATCAGTTACAGCGGCGTGCTGCTGGTGTTTGGGCATGAGGCGATGCTGCAGGGCCCCCAGCTGGCGTCCAGCGTGGCATGGGGCGCGGTGCTGATCTTCCTGAGCGCGGTGAGTTACGCGCTGTACCTGTCCTACAGCGGCGAGTTGGTGCAACGCTTGGGTTCGCTGCGTCTGGTGGGGTTGGCGACCAGCGTAGCCTGTGTGTTGTGCTTGCTGCAATTCGTGCTGTTGCGCCCGTTGTCTGCGGCTGTGGTGGCGCCCGAGGTGCTGTGGCTGTCTTTGCTCAACGCCACCTTGTGCACAGCGCTGCCAGTGGTCATGGTGATGATGGCCATCGAGCGCATTGGGTCCAGCGCCACGGCCCAAACCGGCATGGTCGGCCCCATGGCCACGCTTTTCATGGGCTGGCTGATCTTGGGCGAGCCGATCAACGCTTGGGTGATCGCAGGCACCGTGCTGGTGCTGCTGGGTATCTTTGCCTTCAACACGCCTTGGCAAAAGATGCTTAAACGCACGGCTTGAGCCGATCGCCAAGCGGCTGGTGTGTCAGCCCGATTTCAAGGCTTTCCCGTGGCGCTGTTGGCTTTTGGCGCGGGCTGTCCTGGGCGGGGGTTGGTTGCTCGAGGATTGGTCGTGCGGACGTTGGTCGCGCGCTCTGGGCTGGGGGTGTTGGCTATTTGCCCGAAGCGGGCTACGCGTTGCGCCACCGGGACACTCGGGCGCCCCGACAGCGCATCGAGTCTTCGCTCCATGGACTGAGCCAGTAACTCCAGCCTTGCATCTGCCGGCGGGTGCGTGCTGAAGGTGAGTGCAAAAATCGGGTCTTCTGGCGGGGCTGTGCGCAGTTGCTGCAAAGCCGCCACCAAGCCGTACGGGTCAAAGCCCGCGCGGCTGGCCAGCTCGACACCAAGACGGTCGGCTTCGAATTCGTCTTGGCGGTCCAGCCCGCGGCCATACAGGTTGCGGCCCAGCGCCAACAGTTGCCCTGAAAGTGCCCCGCCCACGTCCTGGCGCAACTGCGATCCGACCAGCTGTAGCAGCAGCCCACTTTGAGCGCTCTTGCGAATGGCGCGCAAATGGTGGCGCTCTGTCACGTGCGCAATTTCATGCGCCAAGATGCCTGCCAGCTCAGCCTCATCTGCCACGCGCTCGAGCAGTCCACGCGTGATGAAGATGTAGCCGCCCGGCGTGGCAAACGCGTTGTAGCCTGAGTCGTCAATCACAGCGAAAGACCAAGGCAGCCCGGGCCGGGTGGAATGCAGGGTGATCCAGCGCCCCAGTTGGTTGACGTAGCGCTGGGTGGCCAGATCGCTCAGCAATGGCTTGCTGCCCAGCAGGACCGCAGCCAACTGGCGACCAATCTCGATTTCTCGGGCTTCGTCGATCTCGGTGGACGACTCCGAGAGCAGTCGAATCAACTCATCGGCCGGCACACCGCCGGCCCCCGCTTTCGCAGCAGAGCCGCCCTGGCCTTGGTTGACCAGCCCCTGCAGCAGTTGCAAGGGGTTCGGGCTTTGCGCTTGAGCGTGCGGTGCGGCACACACCACCAAGCTGGCTGTCAGTGCAGCAAAGACCACATGGGTGCGGGCTGGTCGCGCCCGCGAGGCGGTCGGTCGTGACTGGGGCTCAGAAGGCTGGTGCGTCGTCATTCAACGATCACCCAAAGGCAAACTGCCATCGCCGACTGGCCCCGGCCTGCCAGGGGCACCGGTCGATCCTGAAGGCCCTGCCGACCCCGTGAGCGCTGGGCTTACCACCGGCAGTGGCTCGATGGCCTTGGCACTGATGGCCCCCAGCGTCGCGAAGCGCCGCGCTTGTTCGTCCGAAACGCGCCACCCGTCCACTTGCGCCAGGGCCGCCATGCTGGGTTGAGCCTGGTTGATGTCTTCCGCGCTCAGCCCGCGTATGCCAACGGTGGCGGTGGCCACTGCCGGCTGATTGGCCGGGGCGCTGCGACCAAAAAAGCTGGAGAGCCCGCGCAGAGCCCCGGTTGCTGCGTTGCCACCGCCCTGTGGCTTGTTGGCAGAAGACACATCGAACAAGTGCACCCAGCCGACCTTGCCGTCAACCGTCGTCACCGTAACCCAAGCGCCCTGGCGTTGAGGCGTGCGCGTCAGGGGAGTCTGGGCTGGCAGACTGACCAAGCCGGGCGATTGGTCGCTGGGGCCTTGGCGAAGCTCGGTGGCCCGCTTGAGCACCACCGCCTCGGCGGCTGGCGCTTGTGCCAAGGCCGCACTGGCAAGCCCAACCCCGGTCAAACACAAGCCAACCACGCGAAACAGGGCGGGCAGCGCGGCCTTGATGGGTTGGCAAGAAGTGGCTCTTAACATCGGAAGCTGGGGTCGGGGTGGGGCAACCACGTGGGCTGTTGTGTGCAACCGCTATGTCCATCGGGTGCTTTTTCTGAATCGTACATGGCTGAACAAGGATATCTATGGATCTCGGCATAGCAGGCAAGTGGGCGCTCGTGGGTGGCGCCAGCAAGGGTTTGGGACACGGATGCGCTCGCGCGTTGGCCTTGGAGGGTGTGCATGTCGTCATGGTGGCGCGTACAGAAGCTGCCTTGACGCAGGCAGCATTGGCTCTGGCGGCAGACCCTGCATTGCCACCGGGCACTCGGGTCTTGAGCGTGCCCGCAGACATCACCACTGAAGCGGGGCGCGAAGCGGCATTCCAAGTGGCGGGCGGCCCGGGGTTTGCCTTTGACATCGTCGTCACCAACGCGGGCGGGCCGCCACCGGGCGATTTCCGCCAGTGGGACCGCGCGACGTGGCTGCGCGCCATCGACGCCAACATGCTGACTCCCATCGAGCTCATCAAGGCTACCGTGGACGGCATGGCCGAGCGCGGCTTTGGTCGGGTGATCAACATCACCTCGAGCGCCGTGAAGGCACCCATCGACAGCCTGGGCTTGTCCAACGGAGCCCGCAGCGGCCTCACAGGTTTCATCGCGGGCCTGGCACGCAGCTCGCTGGCTGCACGCGGCGTCACCATGAACAGCCTGCTGCCAGGACCGTTCGATACCGACCGATTGCGCGCCAACACCCAGGGCGCGGCGCAACGCTTGGGTCAAGACTTCGACGTGCTGTGGCAGCAGCGCCAGCAAGCGGTGCCGGCCAAACGCTTCGGCACACCGGCCGAGTTCGGCGCAGCTTGTGCTTTTCTATGCAGCCGGCACGCGGGCTACATCAACGGCCAAAACATCTTGCTTGATGGCGGGGCGTTTGCTGGAACGTTTTAGATGGTGTGGGTGAGCGCCGCCTTGGCGGCAGGCTTCGAAGCTGATGACACCACGATCCCGCCCACGATCAGCAAGAAAGCCAAGCCGTGGTACGCCTGCGGCCACTCGCCCAGAAAAACAGCCGAAAGCACAGCGGCAAACAGCGGCGTCAGGTTGACGAAAAAACCCGCGATATTGGGCCCCACCTGCGACACCCCATGGCCCCAGGCTCGATAAGCAAGCAGAGAAGGGCCGACCGCCACAAACGCCAATGCCGCCACCAGCGGCCAGCCCCAATTCACCGATGGTGCGCTGGTGCTCCACTCCATCCCGGTGAACAGTGCCGACCAGCACAGCCCAAACATCATTTGCGCCATGAGAAACAAAGCCCAGTCGGTGCGTACCTCGGTTGGCTCTCGTGTGGTGCTGAGCAGCCAGCTGTAGAAGGCCCACGCCACCGTGGCCAGCAGGATGTAGAGATCACCCTGCGTGAGTGCGATGCCGCTCAATACCTGCCAACTACCGCGCGACAAGACCAGCAGCACCCCAGCGATGGACAGCACTGCCCCCGCGATTTGGCGCTTTTGCAGGCGCTGCCCGAAAAACAGCACGCCGATGCCCAACATCCAGATGGGTGTGCTGGACGCCACGAGCGTGACGTTGAGCGGCGTCGACGTGTGCAAAGCCAAGTACTGCAGGGTGTTGTAGCAGCCCACGCCCAGCAGGCCCAGCCAGGCGTAGCGCTGCCAATGGGCCCAAAGCGCATGACCAGGCCGCCAAAGCTGGCGCACGGATGGCACCAACAAAGCCAGCAGAGCCAGGGCCAGCAGCCAGCGCATGAAGTTCAATGTCGCGGGCGGCGCCAGTGTGCTGACCAGCCTGCCCACCACCGCATTGGCCGCCCACAGCAATGGCGGCAAACTCAGCAAGGCAGCAGTTCGCAGGTTCAGGGGGGATGACATCCGGCGGCACTGTATAGGAGTCGATCTGACCTGAACCCCTGCAGTCAGCCGGCGTGGGCGCTGCGGCTGCGAGCGTGGCACCATGCCACCCTTCCAACGAGGAGAGACCATGTCCATCACTACACGCTGCATCCAGATCAACGCCCAGGGGGGCCCCGAGCAATTGAAGTTAGCAGAGCAAACCGTGGGCGAACCAGGCCCGGGCGAAGTGCGCATCCGGCATCACGCTGTGGGGCTGAATTACATCGACGTCTATCAGCGCAATGGGCTCTATCCCATGAGCCTGCCCGCCACGCTGGGCATGGAGGGGGCGGGTGTGATCGAAGCGGTGGGTGACGGCGTTCAGCACCTGAAGGCCGGAGACCGTGCGGCTTACGCGAGCCAACCGCCGGGGGCCTACTGCGATGTTCGTGTCATGCCTGCGCGCTGCGTTTGCCGACTACCCGACGGGATTGGGTTCGATACCGCAGCCGCGATGATGCTCAAGGGTCTGACCGCTCAGTACCTGCTGAAAAAAACGCTGCCTGCAGGTGGCTTGCAGCCCGGCGACTTCGTTCTGTTCCACGCTGCCGCCGGTGGTGTAGGCCTGATCGCTTGTCAGTGGGCCAAGGCGCTGGGTCTGCGGCTGATAGGCACAGCCGGCTCGACCGCCAAATGCGAGTTGGCCTTGGCCCATGGCGCCGAATACGCCGTCAACTACAGCACCGAAGACTTTGCCGAGAAGGTCAAGGCGATCACCGGTGGCCGTGGGGTGAAGGTGGTGTACGACTCGGTGGGGAAAGACACCTGGGACCGCTCACTGGATTGCCTGGCGCCTTTTGGTCTCATGGCCAGCTTTGGCAATGCATCGGGGCCAGTGGCTGCGTTTGCTCCCGGCATCCTAGGCCCCAAGGGCTCGCTGTATGTCACGCGCCAGACCTTGTTCACGCACATCGCAACGCGTGAAAGCACACAAGCCATGGCAGACGACCTGTTCGCTGTCGTCGGCAGTGGGCAAGTGAAGATTCGCATTGACCAGCGGTTTGCACTGGAACAAGTGCAGCAAGCGCATGTCGCCCTGGAAGCGCGCCAGACCACGGGCTCCACCATCCTCACCCTGTGACGGGCAGCGCCCTCGGGCAGCCGCTGGAACCCATCCACGAGCCAGACTGGTTGGTCAGGGCCAAGCTGGCTGCGCAGCAAAGCCCGACCAAGCTCAGGCAACCGTTGGTTTTGGCCACCGACGGACACGCCGCTTTTGCCACGGAAGCATCCCCAGCATCGGTGCTCGCGCGCGGCGCATCGGTGTTGGTGGGCTCTGTCGAGCCGCAGGTGCTGCTACCGCTGCGCGGGCTTGCGCGTGCTGATGGCCAAGCTTTGCTGTCGTGCGCCTCGCCCCATGGACAGGGACCCTGGGCGGTGCAGGGGGCCACACCCAGTGATTGGAGCGACAGTCTGGACGTATTGGCCCGCGCCCTGCGAGCGCAGGGCCACGTGGGGCCTTGGCGCAACGAGGCCTTGGCTGTGCGCGGACCAGACGGCCAAGTTTGGGCTCGGCTGGAGCGCGGCTTGGTCCGGGTTCTGGGCGTGGCCACTCAGGCGGTGCATTTGCTGGGCTGGAGTGGCCAAGTGCCGCCGGCGCTCCGCGCGGGCGCAACCCCTCAGGCACCACGAGGGGTTGCGCAGCAGGTCAGCATGTGGGTGCAACAGCGCGCATTGAACAAGCCCAATGACCCTGGCATGTGGGACACGCTGATGGGCGGTATGGTCCCGGCCAGTGACAGCCTGAAAGAAGCGCTGGCGCGAGAAACATGGGAAGAGGCCGGTTTGCAAATCGACCAGTTGCACGGCCTGCGCTATGGCGGCCAGTTGCGCATAGAGCGCCCCAGCGCAGACGGGCAGGGCACAGGCTACATGGTTGAACTCATCGACTGGTTCGAAGCCGCTTTGCCCGAGGGTTTGCAGCCCAGTAACCAAGACGGCGAGGTCGCTCAGTTTGGCAACTGGCCCTTGCCAGCCTTGATGCAGCGGCTGCAGTCGGGTGACTTCACGCTGGAGGCCAGCCTGGTTCTTGCGCAAGCCTTGGGTTTCGGCAGCCGCAGCGCCTAGTGGGGTGGACCCTAGCTGCGTTTAACGCGCAGCAGTTCATCCAAGATCAAACCGACCGCGCCCAGCGTGATGGCGCTGTCGGCGATGTTGAATGAAGGGAAGTGCCAGCCCCCGTAGTGGAAGTCGAGAAAGTCCACCACGTAGCCATGCAGCGCCCGGTCGATCACGTTGCCGACCGCTCCACCCAAGATGCAAGCCAGCGCCAAGCAGAACAGGCGCGGGCTGGGGTGCGCGCGCAGCATCCAGACGATGAAGATGGCAGCGGCCACGCCAATGCCGGTGAACAACCAGCGTTGCCAGCCGCCGGCGTCGGCCAGGAAAGAAAACGCAGCCCCCGGGTTGTGCACCCGAACGATGTTGAAGAAGCTCGTCACCCGGGTGCTGTCACCCAGTTGGTAATAGCCCAGGATCAAGACCTTGGTGAATTGATCGGCCAGCACGATGATGGCGGCCAATGCCAGCCAAGGCCAGAAAGTGGGTGCTGGGCGAAAGGGGTTGGAGCGGTTGCGGGCCATCAGGCGTACTCGCGGACTTCGCCGCTGCCGTAGAGGTTGCTGGTGCAGCGCCCACACAAGTCGGGGTGCTCGGGGTCGTGACCCACGTCGTCGCGGTAGTGCCAGCAGCGCCCGCATTTGGCAGCGCTGGACGGCGCGACGTGGATGGTGTTGGGCGCACCCGGCTCGGCCAGATGCAACTCGACCTTGGAGGTGATGAAGACGAACTTCAAGTCTTCGCCCAGGGAGGCAAGCGTGCCGTAGAGAGGCTCCGGCAAGTGAAGGCGCAGTTCAGCTTGCAGCGAAGAGCCGAGCGAGCCTGCCGCGCGCAGCTCTTCGATCTTTTTGTTGGCCAAATCCCGCACCTGCTGAATGTCTCCCCAGCGGTCGAGCAGGGCCTGATCGGGTGCGCCCAAATCGCTGTAGGTCTCGACAAAAATGCTCACGCTGCCCGCGCCCAGACGCGGGCCCATCACCTGCCAAGCTTCTTCAGCGGTGAACGACAAGAACGGCGCCATCCAGCGCAGCATGGCGTGGGTCAGCCGGTAGAGCACGGTTTGCGCCGAGCGCCGCGCCAGGGAGTTGGGCGCTGTGGTGTAGAGCCGGTCCTTGAGCACATCGAGGTAGAAAGCGCCCAAGTCCTCGCTGCAATACACCTGCAGTTTGGCCACGACCGGGTGAAATTCATAAGCCTCGTAATGCGCCAAGATGTCGGCTTGTAGCTGCGCCGCTCGAGCCAGCGCGTAGCGGTCGATTTCCAGCAAGTGGCTTTCAGCCACCGTGTGCTGCGCTGGGTCGAAGTCGCTGATGTTGGCCAGCAAGAAGCGCAGCGTGTTGCGGATGCGGCGGTAGCTGTCCACCACACGCGCCAAAATTTTGTCGTCTATTCCCAAGTCGCCAGAGTAGTCGGTGGCTGCCACCCACAGCCGGATGATCTCCGCCCCCAGCTTGTTGCTGATCTCTTGCGGGGCGATGACGTTGCCCACGCTCTTGCTCATCTTGCGGCCTTGGCCGTCTACGGTGAAGCCGTGGGTCAGCAAGCCGCGGTAGGGCGCGCGCCCAACCATGGCGCAGGCGGTCAAGAGCGAGCTGTGGAACCAGCCTCGGTGCTGGTCATGGCCTTCCAAGTACAGGTCGGCTTCGGGTCCGACATCGTGCGCGTGGGCCAGGCCAGCGCCTGTGCCTCGGTGGCTGCCGCGCAGCACGGTGGTGTGGGTGGTGCCCGAGTCAAACCACACCTCCAGGATGTCGTTGCTTTTGCTGTAGTCGCCGGCGTCTGCGGCAGCGGTGGTTCCACCCGCGAGCAGCAAGACGTCTGCGACGCTGGCTTTGCTCCAAGCCTCGATGCCGCCCACTTCAACCATGTCAGCAGCCACATCCAAGATACGCAAGGTCTGCGGGTGCAATTCCCCGGTGTCTTTGTGCAACAGCAGCGCCAGCGGCACGCCCCAGCTTCTTTGGCGGCTGATGCACCAGTCGGGCCGGTGCGCAATCATGTCGCGCAGTCGCGAGCGGCCACTCTCTGGGTAGAACTGAGTCTGGTCGATGGCAGCCAGCGCCAATTCGCGCAAGGTGGCAGGCGCTGCATCGGTGGTGAACACGCCGACGCCTTCGTCCATGCGCACAAACCACTGCGCCGCTGCGCGGTAGATGACCGGGGTTTTGTGGCGCCAGCAGTGCGGGTAGCTGTGCGTGATGTCGTGCGTGGCCATCAAGCGGCCCGCTTCGCGCAGCGTGTCGATGATCTGCGGCACGGCCTTCCAGATGTTGAGGCCGCCGAACAGGGGGAAATCTGCCGCGTACCGGCCATCGCCCTGCACCGGGTTGAGGATGTCCTCGTAGGCCATGCCGTGTGCGACGCAGGAGTTGAAGTCGTCCACGCCGTAAGCCGGCGAGGAGTGCACCAAGCCGGTCCCGTCGTCCGCCGTGGCGTATTCGGCCAAGTAAACGGGGCTCAGGCGTCGGTAGCCTGCGTCGACCTCGAACAAAGGGTGCTCGAACCTGATCAGGCTCAACGCTCTGCCCAGCGCGGTGGCGCGCACCTCGCCCGGCAGGCCGTAGCGGGCCAGACAGGCTGCCACGAGCGACTCGGCCAGCACCAGCAGTCCACGTGGCGTATCCACGAGGGCATAGACGAGGTCTGGGTTGAGGTTGAGCGCTTGGTTGGCAGGGATGGTCCAGGCGGTTGTCGTCCAGATGACGGCGAAAGCCTGTTGCTCGATGGCGGGCAGGCCGAAAGCCGCTGCCAGCTTGCTCGGCTCAGCGCAGCGAAACGCCACGTCGAGCGTGGTGCTCTTCTTGTCGGCGTACTCGATCTCAAACTCGGCCAAGGAAGAGCCGCAATCGAAACACCAATAAACCGGCTTCAAGCCCCGGTAGACAAAGCCCCGTTCCATGACGCGTTTGAAAGCGCGGATCTCCTCGGCTTCGTTGGCGAAGTCCATGGTTCGGTAAGGCGCCTCCCACTGGCCCAGCACCCCCAAGCGTTGGAAATCGGCCATCTGCTGGCCAATTTGTTCGGTGGCAAAAGCACGGCTCTTGGCCTGCATGTCGTCGCGTGGCAAGTTGCGCCCGTGCAGCTTTTCGATGGCGTTTTCAATCGGCAGGCCGTGGCAGTCCCAACCGGGGATGTACTGCGCATCCAAGCCCTTGAGTTGCCGCGCTTTGACGATCATGTCTTTGAGCACCTTGTTCACCGCATGCCCGATGTGAATCTGGCCGTTGGCATAGGGCGGGCCGTCGTGCAGGATGAACTTGGGTGCGCCGCGGCGGGCATCGCGCAAGCGTTGGTAGATGCCTTGCTCTTGCCATGTCCGGACCCAACCCGGCTCTCGCTTGGGCAAGTCTCCGCGCATGGGAAACGCGGTGTCGGGCAGGTTCAGGGTGCTGCGGTGTCCGCTGTCGGCGCGGGCGGCATCGGGTGCTGGTGAGTTCATGGAAGCAAACGTGATGGCTGGGGTCAGCAACCCCAATTTCTGCGGGGCCGGGCAGGGTGTCGGCGTTCGGCGGGTAGCGCGACCCGCCATGGTGCTGAGGGCACCCGTTTCAAATTCGGTCGCGGGTGGTCTGGCGCTGTGTGGCTGCAAACCAGTCGCGCGCTTCTTCACAGTCCGCCGCGATGCCAAGCCGCAGTGCGTCCAGGCTGTCGTAGCGGCGCTCGTCGTGCAATTTGTGCAGAAGTTCCACCCGAATGAGTCTACCGTAGGCCTCCCAGCCGCTCAGGTGTGGCCATGACAGGCAGTGCGTCTCCAGCAGTACGCGCCCACCGTTGACGTCGCTGGCGTCCAGTGAGGGGCGCACACCCAGGTTGGCCACGCCGGGAAGCGGCTGATCGGCCAGGCCATGAACCTTGACCACAAAGATGCCGCTTGCCGCTGGCTTCCAATGCGCAAAGCGCTGATTGAGCGTGCGAAAGCCATCGCCCTTGCCCGGCGCGGACTCGCCCAACTCTCGACCCAATTGCCGTCCCCGTACCACGCGGCCTGAAATGGCATAGGGCCGACCCAACAGCCGGGCTGCGTCTTCCATGCGGCCTTCGGCCAGTGCCTCGCGGACAGCGGAGCTGGACACGCGCTGGCCGTGGACTTGGTAGCTGTTCATGCGGGCCACGTCGAAGCCATTGGCAAGGCCCAGGGCGTCGAGCATCGCGTAGTCCCCTCGTCTTTGGGCACCGAAGCGAAAGTCGTCGCCGACCAACACATAACGCGCCCTCAGCCCTTCCATTAGCACGCGCCGTATGAACATGTCTGGCGTCAAAGCGGCGAACGCCGCGTTGAAAGGCAGCACGACGCACTGTTGAACCCCGCAGCGGGCTAGTTCTGTGAGCTTGTCACGCAGCGTGGCAATGCGCGCTGGAGCCTGCGCAGCGCTGGCGCGGGCACCCGCAAAATAGTCTCTCGGGTGGGGCTCGAAGGTCAGGGCGCAAGACACCACACCTCGGTGCTCAGCCTCGCTGCGCAACAAGGCGAACATGGCTTGATGGCCTCTGTGCACGCCGTCGAAGTTGCCGATCGTCAGCGCGCAGGCTGGGCCCAGAGTTGGGTGGTGGAGTCCGCGGAAGATCTTCATGTGGGGCGCTTGACAAGGGCTGTCTGTGCGGCGGGGCCTTTTCCCAGCACGCAGAACTGTCAACTGGAACAGGTATATTGTCCCGCAGCCTGCAGCCCCAGGCTGCAGACCTCGGCATCGCGTGCGTGAGCCCGCCGCTTTTTGCGGCATTCACAGGAGGTGTGTCTTGAAGGTCTTGAAGTTGTCGGCGCAAGGTTTGCCCCAGTCTTGGATTTCTTTGGAGCAAGCCGTCATTCACTACGCAGCCGAGGAGGTGCGCTGGGAAATGGGCGCGGAAGTGGCCGTGTTCCGTGGCGGGCACAACGCTGTGACCGGGGAACAGTCGATCATCCGCGTCAACAGCATCATTGGGACCAAAGGCGTCCCCAACATCAACCCCTTTCAGTTGCGCCCGGGCCTCACCAATGCGAAGCTGTTTTCCAGAGACCGCAACATATGTGCCTATTGCGGAGAGCACTTTCACGACGAAGACCTGACGCGCGAGCACATCGTGCCGTTCGCTCAGAACGGACAGGATGCGTGGATGAACGTGGTCACAGCCTGTCGTGCTTGCAACCATCGAAAAAGCAGCCGTACCCCAGAGCAGGCGGGCATGCCGTTGCTCTACACCCCCTACGTTCCCAGCCTGTGGGAAGACTTCATCTTGCGCAACCGCCGCATCTTGGCGGACCAGATGGAATTCCTGATGTCGCACCTGCCGAAGTCTTCAAGGCTCGCTGCCTGACGCTTGGCCGGGCGTGCCAAGCGTTCTGGGCACGCGTCGATAATCCGAGCGGATGTCCAACGAGCACAACATCGTCATTTTGATCTCCGGCAGCGGCTCCAACATGGCGGCCATCGTTCGAGCAGCACGAAGGGATAACTGGGCTCAAAAGTACCGCGCCAGGGTTGCCGCCGTCATCAGCAACAAAGCCGATGCGGGCGGCCTGGCCCAAGCGCAAGAGTTGGGCGTGTTGACCGAAGTAGTCGAGCACCAGGTTTTTTCTGACCGTGACGATCCCCGGGGCGCATTCGATGCCGAGTTGGCGCGTCGCATTGAAAGTCACCGTCCGGCCTTGGTGGTTCTCGCAGGCTTCATGCGAATCCTGAGCCCCAGTTTTGTCGCCCAATTTCAGGGTCGGTTGATGAATATCCACCCATCCTTGCTGCCTGCGTTTCCAGGCCTCCATACCCACCAGCGCGCACTCGATGCAGGGTGTCGCGTGACCGGGGCAACGGTTCACATGGTCACTGCTGACCTCGACAGCGGCCCCATCCTCGCGCAAGCCGTTGTACCAGTCGTCTTGGGCGACACGGCAGGGACTTTGGTCGAGCGGGTGCTTCACCAAGAGCACCTGATTTACCCAGCCGCCATCGAGGCTTGGTTGTCACAGCATGCCGCTGCCTGACCACCGACTGCAGGCGCTGGCCGCGTCGGCGCTCGAACGGGTGTTGCGTTTTGATCAAGCGGCTGAGTCGGTTCTGTCAGATGTGCTGCGGGCGCCCCACATCAAGCCTGCGCTTGGGCAGCGGGAGCGCCAAGCGTTGGGCGACACGGTGTTCGCCGTTCTTCGACGGCTGCCCATCCTGAAAACCCTCGCAGCTTCTGGGCCGTCGAGCATGGGTTCTGTTCACCACAGGTTAGCCCTGCTGGCGTGGCCAGGCCGCATTCCGGCCGATTCGCAGGGTTTGCCAGACCCTGTTTGCACATGGCTTGAAAAAGCCGATCAAAGCCTGTCTGACCCAGCTTCTTGGGCGCCGGCGCTGCGCCATCATTTGCCGGCGTGGTTGGCGCAGCGCCTGCAAGCGCAGTTGCAGGATGACTTCGACGTTTTGGCTGAAACGTTGCTGCAGCCGGCCCCGCTGGACTTGCGCGTCAACGTGGCCCGCGCCAAGCGCGCCCATGTGCAGAGTCGCTTGGAGGCGGACGGATACCGCTGTGAGGCCACGCCTTGGTCACCCTTGGGGTTACGAATGGGCGGCAAGCCATCGCTCAAAAATCACCCCTTGTTCTTGGACGGCAGCATCGAAGTGCAAGACGAGGGGTCTCAACTGTTGGCGTGGTTGCTGGATGCCCACCGAGGCGACATGGTGTGCGACTTCTGCGCGGGCTCCGGCGGTAAAACTTTAGCCCTGGCTGCGGCGATGCGCGATCAAGGAAGGCTATATGCCATGGACACTTCTGCTCACCGACTGCAGTCGCTCGCGCCGCGTTTGCAAAGAGCAGGGGTGAGCTGCGTTTATCCCATGGCGCTTGCGCACGAGCAGGACGAGCGGCTCGAGCGCCTGATTGGAAAGATGGATCGGGTTCTGGTCGACGCGCCATGCTCTGGTATGGGTACTCTGCGCCGCAGCCCTGACTTGAAGTGGCGGCACGGCCCCGATGACATCCAGGCATTTCAGTCGGTGCAACACCGCATTTTGGTGTCGGCTGCTCGACTGGTGAAGCCTGGTGGGCGCTTGATTTATGCGACGTGCAGCCTGCTCAAGGAAGAGAACGAAGACGTGGTGGCAACGTTTGGAGCAGCCACCGCAGGTTTTGACCACCTGCCGATAGTTGATCTGCTGAAATCCCTAGGCGCGGCAGATTCGGCTGGCTTGTGTTGTGAAAACGGTCAATTTCTTCGTTTGTGGCCGCATCGGCACGCAACGGACGGCTTTTTTGCAGCCGCTTGGACCCGGCGCTAAGCAAACTTTCCCCTTGCAACTGGTCGGGGCTCGAAAACCCTCCCCGGGCCTACAATCGAGCGGCCTTCACGGACGCTGATTTCCAAGCGTCGTTGGAGTGACTCATAGATAAGGATATGGAACATGCTGTTGCCCGATTGGCCTTTGTTGCAGGCCGCAATGGATTGGATGGCTGGAGGAGCATGGAATTTGGCCTGGTGGCAGATCGTGCTGTACACGCTGGCGACTACGCACATCACGATCATCAGCGTCACTTTGTTTTTGCATCGCCACCAAGCGCACCGCGCTCTGGATCTTCACCCGGCGGTGGCTCACTTTTTTAGGTTTTGGCTTTGGATTGGCACTGGCATGGTGACCAAAGAATGGGCAGCCATTCATCGCAAGCACCATGCGAAGTGCGAAACAGCCGAAGACCCCCACAGCCCGCAGGTAAAGGGCATCGAAACTGTGTTTTGGAAGGGCGCAGAGTTGTACGGCCAAGAGGCCAGCAACCCCCAGACCATGGTCAAGTACGGCCACGGCACGCCGGATGACTGGGTTGAGCGCAACGTCTACAGCCGGTACACATGGCAAGGCGTTGGGTTGATGCTGGTTTTGAACCTGGCCTTGTTCGGAGCTGCAGGCGCGGCCGTTTGGGCGGTTCAAATGGCTTGGATTCCCGTGACTGCTGCCGGTGTCATCAATGGCATTGGTCATTACTGGGGTTATCGCAATTTCGAGGCGCCCGATGCAAGCACCAACATCTCCCCATGGGGCGTGCTGATTGGTGGCGAAGAGCTCCACAACAATCACCACACGTATCCAACTTCCGCCAAGTTTTCTGTGAAGCCATACGAGTTCGATGTGGGTTGGCTCTACATCTTGTTGCTGGAGTCTGTTGGCCTCGCACGGGCCAAGAAAGTTCCTCCGAAGTTGCAGTTGGGGGATATCCAGCCGGTGGCTGACGAAAGAACGTTGGAAGCCTTGATTGCAAACCGCTATGAAGTCATGGCCAAGTTCGCGCGTGAGTTGCGCCGTGCATGCAACGAGGAGATGCACGCACTCAAGATGAAACGAGCGGACGTTAGCTCCTTGCGGGTGGCCAGAAGGTGGCTACCGCGCGACGAGCAACGCATTCCGGCTACAGCCCTTCACACGCTGAGGCAAGCGCGAGCACATCACCCCGCTTTGGACAAGATGGTGACGATGCGCGAAGAGCTACGCCAGATGTGGATGAACACTTCGTCCTCCAGGGAACACTTGGCTGGCGATTTGCAGGCTTGGTGCAAGCGTGCAGAGGACAGTGGCGTTGCTGCCCTCCGGGAATTTTCTATTGGGCTACGCGCGGCCAGAGCCTGATTTACTTTATTCCCGCTTGGCATTCGCGAACAAAAAAGCCACTCGTCAGAGTGGCTTTTTTGCGTCTATCTGAATGAAATCTCAATCAGACGGTTTCCGGGACTACTTGAGCTTGACCTCTTTGTAATCGACGTGCTTGCGTGCCTTGGGATCAAACTTGGAGATCAACATTTTCTCCGGCATGGTTTTCTTGTTCTTGGTCGTGGTGTAGAAATGACCGGTTCCTGCGGTCGATTCCAGTTTGATTTTCTCGCGTCCGCCTTTTGATGCCATGGTGATGCTCCTTTACGCTTGACCGCGCGAGCGCAGGTCGGCCAGCACCGAATCGATGCCGTTCTTGTCAATCAGACGCAGAGCCGCGCTGGAAACTCGTAGACGAATCCAGCGGTTTTCACTTTCCACCCAGAACCGGCGATATTGCAGGTTTGGCAAAAAGCGGCGTTTGGTTTTGTTGTTGGCATGGGAAACGTTGTTTCCCACCATCGGGCCCTTGCCCGTTACTTCGCATACACGTGCCATCGGGACACTCCTCGTAATGGATCAACGGCAGAAGCCGCACCTCGTTCACAGTTGCCACCGATGATGACAACCAACCCTTGTAGGTTGTGTGAACGGTAAGAAATTTGCCTCGGGCTCTTCCTGTGGGGGCGGGCCGTCACCAGCAAAGCCAGCTATTCTAGCCCGCATAAATGGGGCCGCTGGATTTGCACTCGACCAGCAGCAAAGCCTCAGTGCTGAATTAGGCAGCGTTTTGCTCTAGGAAACGCTGTGCGTCGAGGGCCGCCATGCAACCGGTACCAGCGCTCGTGATCGCTTGCCGATAGACGTGGTCCTGCACGTCGCCGGCGGCAAAAACACCTGCGACGCTGGTCATCGTAGCGAAGCCCTGCAAACCCGACCGGGTCACGATGTAGCCGTTGGCCATGTCCACCTGCCCCTGAAAGATGTCTGTATTGGGCGCGTGGCCAATAGCGATGAAGCATCCACTGAGTTTGATTTCCTCAGTCGCCTGGTTACGCACGTCGCGCAAGCGCACCCCGGTGACGCCGCTGGTGTCACCCAGCACTTCGTCTAAAGTTTGAAACAGCTTCAACTCAATCTTGCCTGCTGCCACCTTGTCCATCACTTTGTCGATCAAGATCGCCTCTGCCTTGAATTTGTCGCGCCTATGGACAAGATAGACCTTGCTGGCGATATTGCTCAAGTACAACGCTTCTTCTACGGCTGTGTTGCCGCCCCCCACTACGCAGCAAACTTGGTCGCGGTAGAAGAAACCGTCGCAGGTAGCGCAGCCCGACACCCCCTTGCCCATAAAAGCCGCCTCTGAAGGCAAACCCAAGTACTTGGCAGAAGCGCCCGTGCAAATGATGAGTGTGTCGCACGTGTAGGTGCCGCTATCGCCGCTCAACTCGAAAGGTCGCTGCCCCAACTTCACTGTGTGGATGTGGTCAAAGACGATCTGCGTGTTGAATCGCTCTGCGTGTTCCAGAAACCGCTGCATCAACTCTGGACCTTGCACGCCATTGACGTCCGCGGGCCAGTTGTCAACTTCGGTCGTTGTCATCAGCTGCCCACCCTGGGCAATACCCGTGATGAGCATCGGCTTCAGGTTGGCTCTGGCAGCGTAAACCGCAGCTGTGTAGCCTGCTGGCCCGGAGCCGAGAATAAGAACTTGGGCGTGCTTGGATGGAGTCATGGGGCGGGGCCGCTAGGGCTGGATGATGGACGAGCCGGCATCGTGATAATGCAAGCTGTCTAAGGGGAGGCGTGATGTTATCCAATCTCGAGCTGATCCGTCGTGTGCCGCTGTTTTCCACCCTGACTGCGGCGCAGGCGGAAGTGGTGGCCAGCGCCATCGTCAAGCGCCGGTTCAGGCGTGGCGAATTGATTCTCGAGCAAGGCAAAAAGACCAATGCCCTTTTCATCTTGCTGTCTGGGCGGGCACGTGTCATGACTTCTGATGCCCGCGGGCGCGAGGTCATTTTGGCGACCCTGCAGCCCAGCGATTACCTCGGCGAGATGAGTCTGATCGATAACCAGCCCCACTCGGCCACAGTGCGGGCAGATATCCAAACGGACGTCATGGTGCTGTCTGGTGACGCTTTCGCGCGCTGTTTGCCAGAGCCGGGTTCGGTGGCGCTGGCTTTAATGGTGGGCTTGGTTCGGCGCTTGCGCCAAGCTGATCGCAAGATCGAATCACTGGCTTTAATGGATGTGTATGGCCGCGTGGCCCGTATCTTGTTGGACATGGCCGAGCCGCAAGCCGATGGCAGCTTGTTGGTACGCGACAAGTTGTCGCGCCAGGATGTCGCCAAGATGGTGGGCGCGTCGCGCGAGATGGTTAGCCGCGTGATGAAAGATCTGGCGGAGCGGGGCTTCACCGAGCAGGCAGACGACGGAACCCTGCACCTCAAGGAGCGCTTGCATGCCTTGGGTTGAAAGCCTCCCAACTGTCTTGCCTGACAGTGCCGGTCACCCGCGTCCGGCATGAATCCTTCGGGCGCAGGCTACCGAGGCCGCCAAGGCGCTGCAGCACGTGGAGCGATGCGGCGCTTCACCCGAGAGATTGGTCTCCTCTGCGGTTTGGCAGCGTTGGGTTTTTGGGTTCTGGCACTCATCTCTTACACGCCTGCTGATGCCGCATGGTCTACCTCAGGCACTGGTGCGCCAACCCAGAACATGGCCGGCCAGTTGGGGGCGTGGTTTGCAGATCTGAGTTACTTCTCAGCCGGAGCTTCGGTCTGGTGGGCCGTTCTGGCGGGCTGTCTGGCGTGGGCGCGCGGTGTGCGTGGATGGTGGCTAGGCGCAAAAAGCGGGCCGCAAGCCGCGAGCCCAAACCCAACCTCGGATGTGCATTCCAGTTGGGTCGAAGCCTCGCCCAATTGGCTTCGGGCTGTGGGTTTGATGCTGCTCTTGATATGCAGCACCACCTTGGAATCCACCCGGCTGTATGCGCTGGAGTCTTGGTTGCCCGATCACAGTGGCGGAGTCCTGGGGTTCACGCTCGGCGCTTACGCTCAGGCATGGCTGGGGTTCACGGGCTCTGGGTTGGTTGCCATTGTCTTGGGCCTTCTGGCAGCCTCGCTGGCTTTCGGATTTTCATGGGCGCAGGTGGCCCAAGGCTTGGGAGCAATCTTGGACCATGCCGTTGAAGCCGTGCGCCAAAGACGTGAAAGGGCGCAGGACTTGGCCGTTGGCCGCGAAGCAGCCCGAGAGCGCAATGTGGTTCTTGCACAAGAGCGGGACGCGGTGGAGCAGGTGCACCCCGTGCCCGTTATCTTGGAGCCCGAAGCGCCGCCGACACTCCCCAGTTTGCGAGTGGCCAAGGAGCGTCAAAAACCGCTCTTTGCGGAGTTGCCAGACTCTCGTCTGCCACAGGTGGATCTTCTGGATGCGGCCAGTGTGCGCCAAGAGACAGTGGGTCCAGAGACCCTGGAAATGACCAGCCGCCTGATCGAGAAAAAGCTCAAGGACTTTGGTGTGGATGTGCGTGTGGTGCTGGCTTCGCCCGGACCGGTCATCACCAGGTATGAAATTGAGCCTGCAACCGGCGTGAAGGGCTCGCAGATCGTGGGCTTGGCTAAAGACTTGGCCCGTTCTCTGAGCTTGGTGTCGATTCGTGTGATCGAAACCATTCCGGGCAAAAACTACATGGCCCTGGAGTTGCCCAACGCCAAGCGCCAAACCATCCGATTGAGTGAAATCTTGGGTTCGCAGACCTACCACGAAGCCCGCTCCATGTTGACGATCGGCTTGGGCAAGGACATCGCAGGGCACTCGGTGGTGGCCGACTTGGCCAAGATGCCGCACCTCTTGGTGGCAGGCACCACAGGTTCTGGCAAGTCGGTGGGCATCAACGCCATGATCTTGAGCCTGCTCTACAAAGCCGAGGCGCGCGATGTGCGCTTGCTCATGATCGACCCGAAGATGCTGGAGATGTCGGTTTACGAGGGCATTCCGCATTTGCTGGCCCCGGTCGTCACGGACATGAAGCAGGCAGCTCATGGCCTGAACTGGTGCGTGGCAGAGATGGAGCGTCGCTACAAGCTGATGAGCAGGCTGGGTGTGCGCAATCTGGCGGGCTACAACGCCAAGATTGACGAGGCCAAGGCCCGCGGTGAACACATTGGCAATCCGTTCAGCCTGACGCCAGACGCGCCTGAGCCGCTGCAGCGCCTGCCTCACATCGTGGTCATGATCGATGAGTTGGCTGACCTGATGATGGTGGTCGGCAAAAAGATCGAGGAGCTCATTGCCCGGTTGGCGCAAAAGGCACGTGCCGCGGGCATCCACCTGATATTGGCCACGCAACGCCCCAGCGTAGATGTCATCACGGGCCTCATCAAAGCCAATATTCCGACACGCATTGCCTTTCAGGTCAGCAGCAAAATCGACAGCAGAACCATCCTCGATCAGATGGGAGCGGAAGCCCTGCTGGGCATGGGCGACATGCTCTACATGCCCAGCGGCACCGGACTGCCGGTGCGGGTTCACGGCGCTTTTGTCAGTGACGATGAAGTGCACCGAGTGGTCAGCTATCTCAAAAGCCAAGGACCGCCCGACTACATCGAAGGCGTGCTTGAAGGTGGCAACGTCGAGGAAGAATCGGGCGATGCCTCGGGCGAGAGCGGCGGTGAGAAAGATCCCATGTACGACCAGGCCGTGGAGGTGGTGTTGAAAAACCGCAAGGCCAGCATCTCGCTCGTGCAGCGGCATTTGAAGATTGGCTACAACCGTGCCGCTCGCTTGGTTGAGGACATGGAACATGCAGGCTTGGTAAGCGCCATGAGCAGCAGCGGGCAGCGTGACATCCTGGTGCCTGCGCGCGGGGGTGACGCATGAGTCGTTGGCTCGCTGGTTTGTTGGCCCTGCTGTTGTCGGCACCCGCGTGGTCAGAAGATGGGTTGGTTCTGCTGGAGCGTTTCGTCAAAGACACGCGCACTGGCCAGTCCAGCTTCACACAATCGGTCACGGCCCCTGCGCGCGATGGCCAACCCTCGCGGGTAAAAACTTCGTCTGGACGCTTCGAGTTCAGCCGTCCTGCGCGCTTTCGGTTTACCTACAGCCGACCGTTCGAGCAAATGATCGTGGCCGATGGTCAGACCTTGTGGCTGCACGATGTAGACCTGAATCAGGTGACCGCGCGCAAGCAGGCCGATGTCTTGGGTAGCACGCCGGCTGCGTTGTTCGCGTCGGCTAGCGACCTGCAGTCTTTGCAGGCCGACTTCGAATTGCGCGACGACGGCCAACGTGATGGGCTGACGTGGGTGCGGGCCACGCCGAAATCGCGCGACGGCTCGGTACAGGTGGTGCGCGCTGGCCTGCAAACGAGCGCGCGCGGGGTGGTGCTTTCGGTGCTGGAAATCGACGACAGCCTGGGCCAAAAGTCGGTCATGCGTTTTCCCGACATGCAAGTCAACCTGACCTTGCCAACCAGCACCTTTCGCTTTCAGCCACCGCCGGGGGCTGATGTGCTGAGGCCATGAGCCTGGGCACTGCGCCAGAAAGTCAGCGGGTTCCCTTGGCGGAGCGCTTGCGCCCCAGCCAATTGGGCGAGGTCATCGGACAAGAGCAGGTGCTGGGCGAAGGCATGCCCTTGCGCATCGCATTCGAGAGCGGCCAGCCGCACAGCTGCATCTTGTGGGGGCCACCTGGGGTTGGCAAAACCACCATCGCGCGTCTGATGGCCCATGCGTTTGACGCACAGTTTTTGGCCATCAGTGCCGTGCTAGGCGGGGTGAAGGACATCCGAGAGGCGGTCGAACGCGCTCAGTTGGGCCTTGGCCTGCAACCGCCTCGACGCACCATCGTGTTTGTCGACGAGGTCCACCGCTTCAATAAAAGTCAGCAGGACGCTTTCCTGCCGCACGTAGAGTCTGGCCTGTTCACGTTTGTCGGCGCTACCACTGAAAACCCTTCTTTCGAGGTCAACGCTGCGCTGTTGTCACGAGCAGCGGTGTACGTGCTCAAGCCGCTGAGCCTTGAAGACCTTCAACAGCTCTTGCAGCGTGCCCTGCAGTTGCCCGGCATGCCCGATTTAGCCTGCGCGGCTGCAGAGCGCTTGGTGGCTTACGCCGACGGCGATGCGCGCCGCCTTCTCAACACGCTGGAAGCTGTAGCGATAGCAGCACAAGCGCAAAGCGTGGCGGTGGTGGAGGACGGCTGGTTGCTCAAGCTGATGGGCGAGCGCATGCGGCGTTATGACAAGGGCGGCGACCAGTTCTACGACAGCATCAGCGCGCTACACAAGTCTGTGCGCGGTTCCGACCCCGATGCAGCTTTGTACTGGATGGTCCGCATGCTCGATGGCGGCGCTGACCCCTTGTACATCGGCAGGCGGCTGATTCGCATGGCCAGCGAAGACATCGGCTTGGCCGACCCGCGCGCGCTGCGCCTTGCGCTGGACGCCGTAGAGGTTTACGAACGCCTTGGTTCACCCGAAGGTGAATTGGCGCTGGCCCAGTGCGTGCTGTATCTGGCGGTAGCGCCCAAATCAAATGCGGCTTACAAAGCCTACAACGCCGCTCGCGCATGGGTCCGTGCCGACGGCACCCGTCCGGTACCGCTGCATCTGCGCAACGCGCCTACCGCGCTGATGAAGTCGCTCGACCACGGCAGCGGCTATCGCTATGCGCACGATGAGTTTGATGGCTTCGCAGCGGGCGAGCGTTACCTTCCCGACGGGATGCCAGACCCTGACTTCTATAGGCCCGTGGATCGCGGCTTGGAGCAGCGCATTGCGGACAAACTGCGTGATTTGCGGGAGCGCAATGCAGCCGCTCGCCCAGACTCTGGCGTCATTGCTGCGCCCTCTAACAAGGCTCGCTAACGAGGGGAAAACCCTCGGCTGCGCAGCGCATTGACCGGGGGGTGCTTGGCTAGAATGCCGCACTTTCGCCAACCGGGGAATGACACTCTGGCCCCCATTTGGCGAGCTTATTGCTAGCTTGCTATTGGGGTCCGAAGAATCGCCCGAAAGAGCGCTTCTTGCGCCCCAGCAGGGCGTGCAGGGACTATCCGCCCTACAAGGCCGCACGCAAATCTTCCTCGGGCACAACCCGATCACCCATCCGGAGACATCTATGGATATCTTGCTGCAGCAGATCATCAACGGTCTGGTGCTGGGCAGCATGTACGCCCTGATCGCACTCGGCTACACGATGGTGTACGGCATCATCAACCTGATCAACTTCGCGCATGGTGACGTGCTGATGATCGGCGCGCTGACCAGTTGGTCGATCATCACCATGATGCAAGCAGCCATGCCCGGCTCGCCAGGCTGGATCATCCTTCTGCTGGCTTTTCTGATTGCCGCAGCTGTGGCGGCAGCCCTGAACTTCTCCATCGAAAAAATTGCTTACCGGCCGCTGCGCAACAGCCCGCGCCTGGCCCCGCTGATCACGGCGCTGGGTGTGTCGATCTTGTTGCAGACCATGGCCATGATCATCTGGAAGGCGAACTACAAGCCCTATCCCACCCTGTTGCCTTCGGCGCCCTTCCAGATTGGCGGTGCGGTGATCACTGCCACGCAAATCATGATTCTCGGAATGACTGCCGTTTCCCTGGCAGTGCTCACCTGGCTCGTCAGCCGAACCAATTTGGGCCGCGCCATGCGAGCGACTGCTGAGAACCCTCGCGTGGCGGCGCTCATGGGTGTGAAACCCGATGTGGTGATCTCGGCCACTTTCATCATTGGCGCTGTCTTGGCTACTTTGGCGGGCGTGATGTACGCCAGCAATTACGGCACGGTGCAGCACACCATGGGCTTTCTGCCCGGCTTGAAAGCCTTCACGGCGGCGGTGCTCGGTGGCATTGGCAACCTGCCCGGCGCTGTGGTGGGAGGCATCTTGCTGGGGTTGGTGGAGTCGATCGGCGCTGGCTACATTGGCCCACTAACCGGTGGTCTGCTGGGCAGCCACTACACCGACATCTTTGCTTTCGTTGTGCTCATCATCATCCTGACCCTGCGACCGTCTGGTTTGCTGGGCGAGCGCGTGGCAGACCGAGCCTGAGGTTCTTCTCATGACCCAGAAACAAAAAATTGCAATCTATGTCGTGCTGGCGGTCTTGGTGCTGGCCTTGCCCTTGCTGGTGCAAGCCGCCCTTACCGCGATGGGTGTGGGCTACAGCGGTTGGATCCGCATAGCCTGCACGGCGTTGCTCTACGTTCTTTTGGCTTTGGGCCTGAACATCGTCGTGGGCTATGCCGGTCTGCTTGATTTGGGCTTCGTCGCTTTCTATGCGGTCGGGGCTTACATGTTTGGCCTGATGGCTTCACCGCACCTCACCGACACCTTCCCCGCGTTCGCTGCCGCTTTCCCGAACGGTTTGCACACACCGCTGTGGATCGTGATCCCCTTGGCAGCAGGGCTTGCTGCGTTTTTCGGCGTGTTGCTCGGCGCGCCCACCTTGAAGTTGCGCGGCGACTACCTGGCCATCGTTACCCTGGGGTTCGGCGAAATCATTCGAATCTTCCTGAACAACCTGGACCACCCCGTCAACATCACCAACGGGCCCAAGGGGCTGAACCAGATCGACTCGATCACGTTCTTTGGTGTGAGCCTGGGCCGCCCGTTGGAGATCTTTGGCATCACGCTGCCGTCGGTCACTTTGTACTACTACCTATTTTTGGTACTGGTCGTCGTCAGCGTCGTCATTTGCCATCGGCTTGAAGTCTCGCGCGTGGGCCGCGCCTGGATGGCCATTCGTGAAGACGAAATCGCGGCCAAGGCCATGGGCATCAACACCCGCAACATGAAGCTGTTGGCCTTTGGCATGGGCGCGACTTTCGGCGGCGTAGCGGGCTCGATGTTTGGAGCCTTCCAGGGCTTCGTGTCACCCGAATCTTTCAGCTTGATGGAGTCGGTGATGATCGTTGCCATGGTGGTGCTCGGCGGCATCGGGCACCTGCCCGGTGTGGTGCTGGGTGCCGTGCTGTTGGCCGCTCTGCCCGAAGTGCTGCGCTACGTGGCTGGGCCTCTACAGGCCATGACCGATGGCCGGCTGGATGCAGCCATCCTGCGCCAGTTGCTGATTGCCTTGGCCATGATCGGCATCATGTTGTTGCGTCCGCGCGGTTTGTGGCCCGCACCTGACCACGGCAAGTCGCTGCAGAACAAAGCCTGACCCGGAGCGCAGACAACATGGCAGACACCATTCTCAAAGTCGCGGGCATTTCCAAGCGCTTCGGCGGCTTGCAAGCCTTGAGCGAAGTCGGCATCACCATTGAGCGTGGGCAGGTCTACGGACTGATCGGCCCCAATGGCGCCGGCAAAACCACCTTCTTCAACGTCATCACGGGCCTGTACACGCCCGACAGTGGCAGCTTTGAGTTGGCTGGCAAGCCCTACGAGCCGACGGCGGTTCACAAAGTGGCGCAGGCCGGCATTGCAAGAACCTTTCAGAACATTCGGCTGTTTGCCGAGATGACGGCTCTGGAGAACGTGATGGTGGGGCGCCACGTGCGAACAGGCTCGGGCTTGTGGGGTGCGATTTTGCGCACGCCCGGCTTCAAAGCCGAAGAGGCGGCGATTGCGCGCCGCGCTCAAGAGTTGCTTGACTATGTGGGCATCGGCAGCTTTGCTGACTACAAGGCCCGAACCCTGAGCTACGGTGATCAACGTCGGCTCGAGATCGCACGTGCGTTGGCCACAGACCCGCAACTGATCGCGCTGGACGAGCCCGCTGCTGGCATGAACGCCACCGAAAAGGTGGCACTGCGCGGCCTCATTGACCAGATTCGCCGCGACAACCGCACGATCTTGCTCATCGAGCACGACGTGAAGTTGGTCATGGGCTTGTGCGATCGCGTGACCGTACTCGATTACGGCAAACAGATAGCCGATGGCACGCCCGCTGAAGTGCAAAAGAACGAAAAAGTAATCGAGGCATACCTCGGAACAGGAGGCCACTGAGATGGCAAATACCTTGTTGAAAGTCACAGGACTGAAGGTTGCCTACGGTGGTATCCAAGCCGTCAAGGGCGTGGATTTTGAAGTGCAAGAGGGGGAGCTGGTCACGCTGATCGGCTCTAACGGCGCTGGCAAAACCACGACCATGAAAGCCATTACGGGCACGCTGCCGCCATCAGATGGTGACATTGAGTACCTCGGTAAAAGCATCAAAGGCAAGGGGCCTTGGGACTTGGTCAAACAAGGCTTGGCCATGGTGCCCGAGGGTCGTGGCGTTTTCACGCGCATGACAATCACCGAGAACCTGCAGATGGGGGCTTACATCCGCAGAGACAAAGCCGCCATCAAAGACGACATGGAGCGGGTCTTCACCATTTTCCCGCGCCTTCGCGAGCGCAAAGATCAACTGGCAGGCACGATGTCTGGCGGTGAGCAACAGATGCTCGCCATGGGCCGCGCCCTCATGAGCCGCCCTCGCGTGCTGCTGCTGGACGAGCCCTCCATGGGTCTTAGCCCGATCATGGTGGACAAGATTTTCGAGGTGGTGCGCGACGTGTACGCCCAGGGAGTGACCGTGTTGCTGGTAGAACAAAACGCGAGCAGGGCTTTGTCCATCGCCAATCGCGGCTACGTCATGGAGTCGGGTGTCATCACCATGACCGGTGAAGCCAAAGCCCTGTTGAGCGACCCGAAAGTGCGGGCCGCCTACCTCGGCGAAGCGGCCTGAGTCTCGTGATCAGTCGACCCGGGCACCGCTGGCTTTGACCACGGGCTGGTACTTGTCGAGCTCGGCTTTCATGAAAGCCCCAAACGATTCTGGTGTGGTGGGCACTGGGTCTGCCAATAGACCAGCGAAGCGGGTTTTTGCCTCAGGCGAGTTCAGCGCAGCGACAAAAGCGGTGTTGAGCCGCGTGATGGTCTCGCGGGGCGTGTTGGCTGGCGCCACCAGGCCCCACCAGGTGTCGATTGCAAAACCTGGCAGTGTCTCGCTCACAGCGGGAACGTCTGGAAGGGCGCTGGAGCGCTGAGCTGTCGTCACCGCCAAGGCCTTCAGCTTTCCGGAGCGAATATTCGGTGCTGCGGTCGCCAAATTGTCGAAATTGAAGTCGACTTGTCCACTCAGCAAGGCCAACTGCGCCGGGTTGCCGCCGTTGTAAGGTATGTGCACTGCAAAGATGCCAGCGCGGGCTTTGAACAGTTCGCCCGCCAAGTGCCCGGCACTGCCGTTGCCGCCGCTGCCGTAGTTGAGCTTGGCTGGGTTGGCTTTGGCATAGGTCACCATGTCGGCCAAAGAGTTGATGTTCAGGCGAGCCGCAGCTTCTGCGTTCATCACCAACACGTTGGGCACCCGGACCATCTGTGTGATGGGCGAAAAATCTGTGGCTGCGTTGTAGGGCATCTTCGCGAACAGCCAAGGGTTGATGGCGTGCGTCGCGACAGCTGCAATGCCGATGGTCAACCCATCTGGTGCTGCCTTGGCCACCGCGTCAGCGCCGATATTGCCGCCCGCACCGGGGCGGTTCTCCACAATCACCGGGCCTAAAGAGTCCTTCACGCGCTCTGCCAGCAGTCGAGCAGTCACGTCGATCGGCCCACCTGCGGCGTAGGGGACGATCAGGCGGATGGGCCGCGCATTGTTGGCAGTGCTGGGGCTGGTTTGAGCCACAGCTGGAAAGACCGCGCCGAGGGTCCAAGTGGCCAGAGAAGCGCTCAAGGCGCAGCGAAAGATGTGGCGACGTTTCATGCGCTGATTGTCCAGCGGCAGACCATTAATCTCATCAGGGTTGGCCCGCAGATGCCGGTCTGCAGACAGGCCAGACGCCATCTGCTTCGATGATGTTCAAGCGGTCAGTTGACCTTGTCTGCTGCGCTGGTAAATGAATCCGCAAAGAAAGCGTCGGGATCCAGATCAGCCAGGGCCACGAAGTCGCGCTGGGCGCTGGACACCACGATAGGAGCGCCACAAGCGTAGACCTGGTAGCCCGACAGATCGGGCAAGTCTTGAAGTACGGCTTGGTGAACGAAGCCGGTGCGCCCGTTCCAGCCGTCTTGTGGCTGCGCGTCCGAGACCACCGGCACGTAGCGCAGTTGGGGCAGGTAGGTTTGCTGCTCCAACACCCAGTCTTGCATGTAGAGGTCGGCCGGGCGGCGCCCACCCCAATACAAAGTGGCTTCTCGCTGAATGCCATGCTGGCGCATCTGCTCAATGATGGCCTTGATGGGTGCAAAGCCAGTACCCGATGCCAACAGCACGATGGGCAGGTCGGGGGAATCGCGCAAGTAAAAGCTGCCGTATGGCCCTTCGATGCGTACGATTTCCTTTTCCTTCATGGCC
The DNA here is from genome assembly GCA_027483665.1 of Comamonadaceae bacterium. Lineage (GTDB taxonomy): Bacteria > Pseudomonadota > Gammaproteobacteria > Burkholderiales > Burkholderiaceae_C > JAIXUC01. The sequence goes on from JAIXUC010000005.1 coordinate 53,871, forward strand.
CCGAAGACGTGGTCTGTGAACAGCCCACCGGGCATGTGCCGCAGATGCAGCTCGATGCCCGCAGGCTGGGCTGGCTGTACCGAGGCACCAGCCTGCGGATCAGCGGCTGAAGCGGCGCCAGCCAGGGCCGCTGGACTGGTGACTGTGGCGGGCGCGCTGTTCGGTGCGTTGGCCATCGAATAGCTACGCCTTGAGCCGTCACGCAGGATGAATTCGATGTACTGGCCTGCGCGGTATTGCAACGTGTCGTTGGCCGGCAGTTGCAGACGCATGCGCATGACGTCCTCGTTGAGCCGCTCCAGGCTGGCCACGCGCGCCGGCATTTTCTTGACCGGGAAAGCACCCACATCAGTGACTTGGCGCGATTCGATCTCGACATCGGTCATGGGTCGAGCGCAGCAGGTCAGGATGAAACCAGCCGCTTCTTCATCGGCATTCAAAGCCTTGGTCTGGTGTGGGCCGTGCACCACCTCACCACTGAGCTTGCGGCACTTGCAAGAGCCGCAAGCGCCGTCTTTGCAGCCATAGGGCAGGCCCACGCCCTGTCGAATGCCAGCCGCCAAAATAGCTTCGCCTTCTTCGGCTAAAAAACTCCGGCCACTGGGGGCCACGCTGATGGTGAAAGCCATGTTGTCGTTATCCTCGTCGCCTGCCTAGAACAGCCCTCGATTTTGCCCGCAAACACCTCGCCCCTTGGCGCATTGCCAGCTCGATTTCGCCGTGAAAGAGTCCTCATCGTCGGATGCGGAGATGTTGGCCTGCGAGTGCTGCGTTTGCTGCCTCAGTCAGTTGGTCGCCTGGCATTGAGTTCCAGTCCTGCCCGGGGCCCTGAACTGCGCGCGCAGGGCGCTCGGGTGTTGTGGGGCAATCTGGATCAGGCGCAGACCCTCGGTCGTCTGAGCGGCGTGGCCACGCGGGTTTTGCACCTCGCGCCGCCGCCTATCGATGCCGCGGCCTCGCACGACAGCCGAAGCCGAGCCCTGGTGCGTGCGCTGGCCAAGCGCACTTCAGCACGATCTTGGGTGTATGGGTCAACTTCCGGTGTGTATGGCGACTGCGGCGGCGACTGGGTGAGCGAGACACGGCAAGTCCGCCCTGGTACAGCGCGCGCCAAGCGGCGGGTGGATGCAGAGCAGGTCATGCGCAAGAGCGGGCGGCGCGCCAGTGTGCGGGTGTCGGTTCTTCGCATTCCGGGAATCTACGCGCCTGACCGAGAAGGCGGAACCCCGCGCGAGCGCCTGATGCGCGGCTTGCCGGTTTTGCGCGAGGCTGATGATGTCTTCACCAATCACATTCACGCGGATGATCTGGCGCGGGCCTGTGTGCTGGCTCTTTGGCGCGGCTTGCCGCAAAGAGTGGTGAACGTGAGCGATGACACCCAACTGCGCATGGGCGAGTACATGCGCTTGGCTGCTCGTCTGTTCGCTTTGCCCGAGCCGCCGCAGGTCTCGTGGGCAGAGGCCTCAGTACGCCTGACGCCGATGGCTCTCAGCTTCATGAGCGAATCGCGTCGTTTGCTCAATCAGCGCATGAAAGCGGAGCTGCGGCTGCGCTTGCGCCATCCGACGGTGGCGACTGGCTTGTTGTCTTCAGACCCAGTCGCAAGCGAGAGACAGCCTTAAATCGCGCCGGGTTGCCGCAGCGTGCCCATGCGATCAACCGGCTTGATGCGAAGGGTTTTGACGGCTGCGCCTTGCAAGACGGTCAACTCCAGCTCGGTTTCAGGGCTGGGCTTGGCCCAAATGGCTTTGTAGAACGACTCCAGTGAAGTCACCGCTTGTCCGTCCACGGCCAACACCAAGTCACCCGCAGCAACACCTGCCGTTTGCGCCGGACCCTTGGGCGAGGTTCTGTCGACATGGACACGGCCTTCTCGCTCAGATGAGTTGAGTCCCAGCCAGGGTCTGCGGCTGCGTTGGCTTCTTCCCTGGGCCTGCAACTCTGCGAACACGGGCTTGAGCAGATCAATGGCAACAAACATGTTTCCGGGCGCACGCTGGCCCCGACCACTCACGTCTGACATGAGCAAGCTGCCAATTCCGACCAGCTGCCCTTTGTCATCGAACACGCCAGCGCCACTGTGGTTCATGCCAGAGGCCAGCAAGGGCGGGCTGGTGAACAACGCAGTCTCGATGTGGTACTCCCAACTGCCAGAGAAAGAGCGCCTGTCGACCAGCTGGACCGTGGTGATATCGCCCGAAGGTCCGCCGCTGGCAGCCAACAGGGGTTGGCCTTCCCGCAAGTCGCGGGCCGACCCCAAAGGCACTGGTTGTAAGCCAGTGATCGGCACCAATGGTTTCACCAACCCAAAGCCGGTATCGATGTCATAAGCCACGATGCGAGCAGGAACGTTGCGCTTGCCGGGCAAGGTCAGCGTGACTGACTCGGCCTCCAGCAGCAAATAGCCAATGGTCAACACCAAACCATCTTCACCGATCAACACGCCAGAGCCCTCGCGTTGACGCCCGAGGCTGCTGGCTGACGCAGCACCTTCGGAGACGCGTGTTTGCAGCCCCACCACCGACGCGGCCGCCCGACTCAGTGCCTCGAGCAAATCTTTGGCAGCTACTGGCGATGGCGCGACAGGGGCACTCTCTGCTCGAGCCAATGTCCAGCCAGCCAGCAGAGTGAGCGTCATCAACGTGCACCAAGAGAGACGCCAAACCGTTCTCAGACGAACAGCAGTGGCGACCTTTCCACAGGCGATTGGGCTGGTTGCCATGACGACTCCTAGAAAGTTCAAGGATGGAGAATGCACCGATCACTAATTCCGATCAGTACGCCGGGGATTCCGCGCTGAAGCGACAGCACCTCGTTGGGCCTTCGGCCGAGTACCGGGTGCTAGACTAAATCTGCCCTCAAATTCATGGTCGTGAACCTGCCTAACGCTCCAGACACGGTGCAGCTCAGCGAGCTGCAACTTGAACATGCACGCATGTTGCTGGAGCAAGCTGGCAGCAGTGTGGGCGATGACGCGCTGGATGCCACGCAAGTCGTGCAGAGAATCATCGATGGTCTGTGCGAGTTGTCGCTTCGAGATCCCCTCACCGGGCTTGCAAATCGCCGACAGTTCAACGCGGTCATCGAGCGGGAGATCGACCGGGTGGCCCGATCGGGTGAATCAGCACTTCTCATGCTGTTGGATCTTGACCATTTCAAGCAAGTCAACGACGTTTATGGTCACCCAGCCGGCGATCTGGTTTTGCAAACAGTGGCGCTGCGCCTCATGCAGGCGGTGCGACCGATGGACTCTGTGGCGCGCATTGGAGGTGAAGAGTTTGCAGTCATCTTGCCCAACTGCCAGGCCGCTTTTGGTCGTTTGGTAGCAGAGCGCATCCGTCGAACCGTGGAAGGCGACAGCATCACGGTGGCCCCGGGAGTTCAGGTGAAGGTGACAGTCAGTTTGGGCGGAGCCTTTGCTCCGCAATGGATTCGCTCTACGGCAGCGCTCTGGGTCGAGCGCGCCGATCGGCAGCTTTACAAGGCCAAATTGGACGGGCGAAATCGAGTCAACATGGAAGAACTGCTTTTAAGTTCGGTGTCAGCTGAAGAAAAGGACTTGCTGTTTGGCGCACTCAGTGCCGAGCTTGCCGACGTCTTGCTGGGCTCGGATACAGACGGAGTTCGCCAATGAGCACAGAAGCCAGCGCTGGCTCCAAGCCCTTGATTGCACCTGAAGCACTGGTTGCGGCAACAGCAGTGTCTGGCAGCGTGCCATCAGCGACCCAGCACCGTGCAACGGTGATGGCCGTCACCAGTGGCAAAGGCGGGGTCGGCAAGACCTTCGTTTCTGCCAACGTCGCCGCTGCGCTTGCCAAGCGCGGGCTGCGCGTGTTGGTGCTCGACGCCGATTTGGGCCTGGCCAATTTGGACGTGGTGCTCAACCTTCACCCCAAGATCACGCTGCACGATGTCTTTACCGGCAAGGCCAAGCTGGAAGAAGCGGTGCTTCGGGCCCCTGGTGGTTTTCATGTGCTGTTGGCGGGGTCCGGTTTGGTGGAGTACTCCAGACTGACAACCGAAGTACGTGACCAGTTTCAGCGTGTTATCCAGCAACTCATGCCAAGTTACGACATCGTGCTGCTCGATACAGGAGCAGGCATTTCCGATGTCGTTTTGTACGCCGTATCACTGGCTGATGAAGTCTTGCTGGTGGTCACGCCAGAGCCGACCTCTCTGACAGACGCGTATGCCACCATCAAAGTGCTGGCCTCGCAGCAAAACCGTCAGCAGATTCGAATGATCATCAACCAGACCCTCAAAATGGGCGACGGGCGTCTCATCACCGCGCAGCTGCAGCGGGTCGTTGACCGGTTTGTGAGTGGACAGGCCGGTGCCCTGGTCAAGTTGGTTCATATGGGTGACATCCCATCCGACAACGCTGTGCGTGAGGCGCTACAGCGCCGCCAATTGCTGTTCACAACCCAACCTGGTTCTCCACCAGCTTTGGCTCTGGCGGCGCTCGCGGGACGCCTACAAGAAGTGGCTGCACGCTGGGCCTGAGTGCCTGCGGCAATCTAGCCTACGCGTACGCGATTGCGGCCCAGTCTTTTGGCATCGTGCAAGGCCAAGTCAGCTGCCTTGTACAAGTTATCCAACCCCCCCGGCTGAGTGGCGGCAAGGCCAATGCTGACGGTGATGTTCAGGGGGCGTATGCCATCCATAACGGGGCTCAACGCTACCGCCTTTCTGATTTTTTCAGCCAAGGGCTCGGCAGCGGCCAAGGTGGTCTGCGGCAGGAGCACGATGAACTCTTCGCCCCCCAGCCGAGCGATCAGATCGGTCGATCGAAGGCTTCGCTGAAGCAAGGCTGCCATTTCCTTCAATACCAAGTCACCCGACTGCGTACCGAAGCGCTGGTTGACACGCCGGAAGTTGTCAATGTCTGCGATGAACACACAGGTCGGCAGGCTGTAGCGCTGCGCTCGAGCAAGTTCCATGTCGGCCAGTTGCGCAAAAGCGCGGCGGTTGTATAGCCCGGTCAGCGAGTCGTGGCGCGACAAGAATTCCACCTCATGTTGCTTGGCCGCCAAGGCCTCGCTCGTCACTTCAAGCTGCCTTTGGAGCAAAGCCGAAGTTTGAAAACGCCGCCACCCTACAAGGCACAGAAACGCTGCCAGCAGAGCCGGAGCCCAGGTCGGCTCAATTGCCACAGGGCTGACACCCCAAAGCAGCCAGATCGCCAACATCGGCACCGCTGTGTGAGGTGCAATCTTCAGGCTGGCTGCCGCGGCGCACACCAGCCACGGCACCCACTGCGCAAGCCAGCCAGAGGTTTGGGTCCATGTCGAAACCGACCCTAATGCGATGGCATAGGCGAGCAAGACGCCTAGCAACACGGGTCCAAGCCAACGCCAAGGCGGCACACCAGAACGGTAGAAGCTGCCCCTGAACCCCAGGCCGCCCAGTGCGGCAGCAACGCCAACATGCATGCCAGCCCAGACAAGGCTGCCCGCGGTCATGGCTTGCCAGCCCATGTAGAGCGTGGGGGCGGCGGATGCAGCACAGAGCCATGTAACGCGCTGGGCATTCACCGAGGCTGCCGCCGGAGTGACTTCGGGTGAAGCTGTGAAAAAAGCCATCGCCCTCATCGCAGCCGTCGGGCTCGGCATGTCCAACATGCTGGGCGGGCGAGGATCTGGGCTCATGTGAGATGAGGCTCTTGGAGGGAGTGTGATCTCGAAGAGGCCGCAACCAACGGCTGGTCACGGGTCAATCACTTGGTGCCGAGGGTCGGACTCGAACCGACACGCCTTTCGGCGGGGGATTTTGAGTCCCCTGCGTCTACCAATTTCACCACCCCGGCAAGGGCTCAGAAGAGTCAGAAATTATGGCACAGTGCCATGGATGAACTACCCCACCATCGAAGAAGCGGTCGGGCGCACGCCCTTGGCGAGGCTGCAGCGTCTGGCTCGCAGCGCTTGCGAAGAAAGAGGCAATGTCCTGCTTGGAAAGCTCGAAGGGAACAACCCGGCTGGCTCTGTGAAGGACCGGCCCGCTTTGTCGATGATTGCGCGCGCCCAAGAGCGCGGAGAAATCAAACCTGGCGACACACTGATAGAAGCAACGTCGGGAAACACTGGAATTGCTCTGGCGATGGCTGCCGCCATCAAAGGCTACCGCATGGTGTTGATCATGCCCGAGGACCTGTCGGTGGAACGTGCGCAAACTATGAAGGCGTTTGGAGCAGAACTCATCCTCACGCCGAAAAGTGGCGGCATGGAGTACGCGCGGGACTTGGCCCAACAAATGCAGCTATCTGGCAAGGGCAGGGTGTTGGATCAGTTTGCCAATGCCGACAACCCGCATGCCCACTTCGAAACCACGGGCCCTGAAATTTGGGAGCAGACCAAGGGACAAGTCACGCATTTTGTGAGCGCCATGGGGACCACCGGCACCATCACGGGCGTGTCGCGCTTTCTGAAGCAAAAGAACCCGGAGATCCGCATCATTGGAGCGCAGCCGGCGGAAGGTTCACGAATTCCTGGCATTCGCAAGTGGCCCGCGGAATACATGCCCAAGATCTATGACCCTACCCATGTTGATGAGCTTGTGCAGGTGACGCAGTCAGACGCAGAAGACATGTGCCGGCGCATGGCGCGTGAAGAGGGCATCTTTGCCGGCATATCTGCCGCTGGTGCTTGCTGGGTGGCTCAGCAAGTGGCCGCCAGCGTGAGCAACGCGACGATCGTGTTCATCGTTTGCGATCGGGGTGACCGCTACCTCTCAACAGGCGTCTTCCCCGCCTGAGTGCTTACAATTTTTGGCTTTATCAAGGACATTGGCATGAGCGCATCACGTGAAATCGACACCCGCGGCCTGAATTGCCCGTTGCCGATTCTCAAGGCAAAGAAGGCGTTGACCGACATGCAAAGCGGGCAATTGCTGCGCGTGGTGTCTACGGACGCCGGCTCTGTGCGCGATTTCCAAGCTTTTGCTCGACAGACCGGCAATGAGTTGATCGAACAAAGCAGTGGGGCCGGGGAGTTTGTTCACGTCTTGCGCAGACGCTAAAGGCGCATCAGCCCAGCCGAGTTCTTTGGGCTTGAAGTTTGACCAGTGTGTCCGCGAAAGTGGTTTGTCGTTGCCGCTCCTGCGCGATGACGGAGGCTGGCGCTTTGGCTACGAACGCTTCATTGCTCAACTTGGCCACGGTTTTGTCCAATTCCCCCTGCAAGCGGGCCACTTCCTTGTCGATGCGGGCGCGCTCCGCATCAACATCCACCTCGACAAACAAGCACAACTTGGCGTCGCCCACCACAGCCACTGGCGCTGCACCGGCGGCCTGCGCCCAAGCTGCTTCGTCGTCGAACACCCGAAGGTCAGACAGCTTGGCCAAGGCCTTCAACACCGCTGCGTTCGACTGCAAAAAGACGGCGTCGCCCAGGGCATAGAGCGGCAAGCGCACGGCTGGCGACACGCCCATTTCGCCGCGCAAGTTGCGGCACACATCCACCAACGCCTTCAGCCGCTGCACGTTGGCGACGGCCACGGGGTCGATCTTCTGCGGTTGGGCTTGCGGGTAGCGTGCCAAGCTCACCGAATCGCCAGCCATGCCCGCCACGGGCGCTACCTTCTGCCAGAGCGCCTCGGTGATGAAGGGAATGATGGGGTGCGTCAAGCGCAGCACAGCTTCGAGCACGCGGATAAGCGTGCGGCGGGTGGCACGCTGCTGTGCCGCATCACCACTCTGGATTTGCACCTTCGCGATCTCCAGATACCAGTCACAAAACTCGTTCCAGACAAAGTCGTAGAGGGTGTTGGCGACATGGTCCAAACGGTACTCTGCGAAGCCCTTATCCACATCAGCCTCGACCTGCTGCAGCACCGACACGATCCACCGGTCGGGTGCGCTGAAGTTCAGGTAGCCCCCAGGTCCACAAGCGCCGGCTTCGTGTTCTGCCAGCCCGCAGTCGTGGCCTTCGCAGTTCATCAAGACAAAGCGCGTGGCATTCCAGAGCTTGTTGCAGAAGTTGCGATAGCCCTCGCAGCGCTTGCTGTCGAAATTGATGCTGCGTCCCAGGCTAGCCAAGGCTGCAAACGTGAAGCGCAACGCGTCTGCGCCGTAGGCCGGTATACCTTCTGGAAACTCTTTTTCGGTCGCCTTTCGCACGGTGGGCGCGGTTTCAGGCTTGCGCAGGCCGGTGGTGCGCTTGTCCAGCAACAAGCCCAATTCAATGCCGTCGATCAAGTCGACGGGGTCGAGCACATTGCCTTCGGACTTGCTCATCTTCTTGCCCTGCGCATCGCGCACAAGGCCGTGGATGTAGACATGGCGAAACGGCACGCGCCCGGTGAAGTGCGTGGTCATCATGATCATCCGGGCTACCCAGAAAAAGATGATGTCGTAGCCAGTCACCAGCACTGAGCTGGGCAGATAGAGGTTGTAGTCGTCGGCGGCCGAATCGGTCTGATTGGGCCAGCCCATGGTGCTGAAGGGCACCAGCGCAGACGAATACCAAGTGTCGAGCACGTCAGGGTCGCGCTGCAGCACTGCGTGCGCGCCTGCTTGCGCCTGCGCATCGGCCTGCGTGCGAGCCACAAACACGCGCCCTTGTTCGTCGTACCAAGCTGGAATTTGGTGACCCCACCACAGTTGGCGGCTGATGCACCAGTCTTGGATGTTGTTCATCCATTGGTCGTAGGTGTTGACCCAGTTCTCGGGCACAAAGCGCACTTGTCCGCTGTGCACAGCGTCAATGGCCTTTTGCGCAATGCTTTTTCCCGTGGGGTCTTGGTCGCTCACCTTGTTGACGGCGACGAACCATTGATCGGTGAGCATGGGTTCGACCACTTGGCCCGTTCGCGCGCAGATAGGCAGCATCAGCTTGTGCGGTTTGATGTCCTGCATCAGACCCAGGGTCTGCAGGTCGCGAACCACGGCCTTGCGGGCCTCGAAGCGGTCCAGGCCGCGGTAGGCCTCTGGGCCTTGGTCGTTGATGCGCGCATCCAGCGTGAAGATGGTGATCAGGGGCAGGCCGTGGCGCTGGGCGCAGGCGTAGTCATTGAAATCATGGGCGCCCGTGATCTTGACGCACCCAGAGCCGAAGGCGGGGTCTACGAAAGCGTCGGCAATGATGGGAATTTGCCGGTCGCACAGCGGCAGATCGACCACTTGACCAACCAGGTGTTGGTAGCGGGCGTCATCTGGGTGAACTGCCAGTGCGCCGTCGGCCAGCATGGTTTCAGGCCGGGTGGTGGCAATCGTCATGCCGCGCTGCAGCTGGCCGTCGATGGCTTGCGGACCCGCGGAAAACGGGTACGTGATGTAGTGCATGCGGCCTTCGGCCTCGGTGCTCTCGACTTCCAGGTCGGAGACCGCGCTCTTGAGCACGGGGTCCCAGTTGACCAGCCGTTTGCCGCGATAAATCAAACCCTGCTCGTAGAGCCGAACGAAGGTTTCTGTGACCACGCCCGAGAGCTTCGGGTCCATGGTGAAGTACTCGCGATCCCAGTCGACGCTATCGCCCATGCGGCGCATCTGCGTGGTGATGGTGTGGCCCGATTGTTCTTTCCACTCCCACACACGAGCGACAAAGTTCTTGCGCGCTTCTTCTGGCGTGGGGCCCATGTTGTGCCGGCTAAGCCCTTGGGCCTGCAACTGCCGCTCGACCACGATTTGAGTGGCTATGCCCGCATGGTCGGTACCGGGCACCCAGGTGGTGTTGTGGCCCCGCATGCGGTGGTAGCGCGTGAGCGCATCCATGATGGTTTGATTGAACGCATGCCCCATGTGCAGCGTGCCTGTGACATTGGGCGGCGGCAGCTGGATGGAGAACGATGGTGCGTTCGCGTCCGGCACGCCGGAGCCGCGGATCCCGGACTTACCGTAGCCCCTTTGCTCCCAAGTGGGGCCCCAATGCGCTTCGATGGCGGCGGGCTCGAATGACTTCGCCAAGGCATTCAGCCCAGGTTGGTCTGGCAGGGTGCTGGGGGCCGGGGTGGGTGCTGTCATGTTGCGTCTGTTGCGCCAGGTGCTGGCTGGTCTGAGGTTCCCGCGTGGCGGGCAACTTGGGCTGCGGCTTGGCGATGCACCGCGTGCTTCGACCACCAAAACCGCCTGATTTTAGGTCTCGGCTGTACCGTGCCGTGGCCTGCCCTGCATGGCCTCTTGGGCGATGGCCAGGCAGCGCGCCAGGGCCTGCGCTTCACCCACCTCGTGGGCCAGCACCAGCACCAGCCGTGCATTCAGGTTGGCCGATTCCTCGGGGCTGAGCCCTTGGTGCGCGTCGAGCAGTTGCTCAAAAAAGCCATCGGCGTCTGTCCAGCGAGTGGCGTTGTGGCTTGCCTGCTCCTTCATGTGATCGCCTCCAGCCCCAGGTTGGCGGCGACAACGCGCAAGGCCTGAGCGTTCCAGGTGGAGCCGCCATCTGCGAGGTAAGCATCGGGCCGAATCAGCGCCCAGACCCACACAGCGCTTGCCTTGTCGCCCAGTTGACAGGCCCTGAGGAGTTGCTGCTGCGGGTCGATCAGGTGCTCCACAGCCCGCACCGACGATGGCTTGTCCACCACCTGCACGCAACGTACTGCGCCCGTCTGAGACAGCGCACGCAGCTGCTTCGCAGTGCTGGCTGTCATGGCGCCAAACCAAACGAGCAGGGGTCTGCCTTGTGCCCACAGCAACACTTGGTTGAGCGTCGCCATGTGGTCAGAGCTTGGCACGCGGCTAGCGTGGTTCCGGCGCACAGAGCCCGCATGCAAGCAGACGTTCTGCACCGAATGGCCACCCTGCGAAGCACAGGCCGAAGAACGGCTGTACCGGTTGGCCACTGCCATGCGCCCGGTGTTGACCAAGGCCCGCGCAAAAGCTTGGGTACGGGCCAGGTCGATAGCGGCTTGTCGAAACCTGCGTTCTTCGCCATCGGCCGGCCGCAGAAAGCGGGCTGTTCGGTTGGTCACGCGTACGTTTTCAGTGGCCGCTTCGTGCCGCTCTTCGTGGTAGGTCTGCAGCAGTGCGGGGTGGGCACGCCCTTGCACCACGGCTGCGAGCTTCCAGGCCAGGTTGTCTGCATCGCTGATGCCGGTGTTGCCGCCGCGCGCGCCAAACGGGCTGACCACTTTGGCCGAATCGCCGGCGAAAAAAACCCGTCCCTCGCGCATTCGCTGCACGCATTCGCTGCGGTACGCATACGGCCCTGCCCAGACCAATTCGAAATCAGCCTGCGGACCGAAATGCCTGCGTAAACGTTCCATGACCACTTCTTCACGGCTGACCACCGCCGGGTCGCTGTCGGGCGCCATCTGGTAGTCGACGCGCCACACGCCGTCTGCCATCAAGTGCTGCCATACGGCACGGTTGTCGTTGAACGGTGCTTCGATCCAGGTGTGGCGCTCGCGAGGAGGCTCGGTGCGAAAACGGACATCGGCGATGCACCAGCGGTCATCCCCCCGCTTCGACTCGACCGGGATGTTCAGCCAGCGCCTCAGTGGGCTGGCCGAGCCGGTGGCGTCCACCACCCAATCGGCCTGCAACTGGTAGCTGCCCTCTGGGGTGTCGACGGTCAGGGCGGCGCGGTGTTGGTCCTGTGCAAAGGCCGTCAGCCGCGTGCCCCAGCGCAAGTCAACACAGCCCAGAGCCTGTAGCCGCTCAACCAAAAACCCTTCGACGTAGAACTGCTGGATGTTCGTGAACGGTGGCTGCGCCGATAGAGAAAAGCCAGCTTGCGCGCCCAAGTCAAAGCTGTAGACCTCATCATGGCCCGCGTAGGTGCGCCCGACCCGCCATTGCACGCCGCGTTCTGCGATGCGCGGGTAGATGCCCAGGCGGTCAAAAATTTCGAGCGATTTTTGTGTGTAGCAAATGCCGCGGGACGAAGCGCCGCGCACGCCCACGGAATAGTCCTCGTCGATCAATACCGCTTTCACGCCGAGCTGGGCCAGCGAGCAGGCCAGTGTGAGACCTGTCAGACCTGCACCCACGATGACAACAGGTGCCACGCCACTCACCTGGCCACGCAGCTCGGGCGGCGTATGAAAGGGGTAGGTGGGCAGTTGATATCCCTGCCCTGCAACGAAGGCGTAGGCGCTTGTGCTCATGGTGTTGCCATGGCCTTTAGCTGGCTGAGCGCTCGGGTGGCTTCGCGCCAAGAGGGCTGACAGCGCTTTCGGCTCTGGCCGCTTCGGGCCTGTCGTTGTGCGCGGGTTTGAGCTTGTCAGGGGTTTGGCCAGCAACGCGCTCGGCGCGCCACACCTGTTTGCGCTGCGTCCACTCGTCGAGCCGCTGGCGGGCTTGGCGGCTCATCTGCAGCATCTGGAACTCATCGGCGACTTGCGCTGATAGCTCCAGCCGAATGCCGTTGGGATCGAAGAAATAGATGCTTTTGAAAATGTGGTGGTCGGTGATGCCGATCACTTCGACGCCATGCCCTGTCAGGCGCGCACGCGTGGCCTCCAGCTCCTGCTCGGTGTTCACTCGAAAAGCAATGTGGTTGACCCAGCGTGGCGTGTTGGGCGAAGGCTCGGCGGCTTGGTCGTCGCCCAGATCGAAGAAGGCAATGAATGAGCCGTCTTGTAGCCGAAAGAAGAAGTGGGTGTACGGGCAGTACTCGCCCGTGCTGGGCACGTGGTCGCTCTGGATGATGTGATACAGCGGCAGGCCCAGAATGTCTTCGTAGAAATGCCGTGTCTCTTCGGCGTCGCGCGCTCGGTAGGCAAAGTGATGCAGCTGCTGGATGGGAACCGCTGACGGCAGTTGGGTGTTCATGGTGCCTTCGATTCGGCGTGTGGCCGTGGTCGGTGGCTCGATGCTAGCGATTCTTGGTTCTGGGGCTACCGGGCACAACCCGGGTATGGGCTGGCCATAATCGACCGCAGCCCTCACCACACTCTGGTCATCCGCATGCTCGCCTTGTTGTCCCCAGCGAAAAGTCTGGACTATGAATCTCCGCTGCCTTCAGTCAGCCACACGCAGCCACGCTTTGTGGCGCACTCGAAACAACTGATTGCGTTGTTGCGTGACAAGTCGCCTCAGGACATCGCTGATTTGATGTCGCTCAGCGACGCGCTGGCGGCGCTGAACGTTGCGCGCTATCAGGCGTGGTCGGCGAGCTTCAACACCCGCAACGCCCGACCAGCGGTGTTGGCTTTCAACGGCGACGTGTACGAAGGCCTGAGCGCGCGCAGCCTCAGCTTGGCAGACTTGGAGTGGGCTCAGGCGCACGTCGGAATCTTGAGCGGGCTCTACGGTTTGTTGCGGCCGCTGGATCTGATGCAGCCTTACCGCCTGGAAATGGGAACCCGGCTGTCCAACCCGCGCGGCAAAGACCTCTATCGCTTTTGGGGCGGCCTGATTGCTGAAACGCTCAATGCGCAACTGGCCTCCGACAGCTCGCCGGTCGTGGTGAACCTCGCATCTCAGGAGTATTTCAAGGCGGTTGACCAAAAGCTGCTCAAGGCGCGCGTGGTCGAGTGCGTTTTCGAGGAGCGCAGACCCGATGGCCAGTACAAGGTGGTGAGTTTCATGGCCAAGCGCGCCCGGGGGTTGATGGCGCGGCACATCATCGAGCAGCGCTTGGTGCTGCCGCAGCAACTCCAAAGCTTCGTCAGCGATGGCTATGCCTACAGCCCGGCGCAAAGTGAAGCGCACCGCCTGGTGTTCAGGCGTGGGTGAGCAAGCCGTTACCGAAGAACTTCGGTCCTGGATCGTGGCCCAGGCCCGAGCGGGCTTCTCGCCCGACGTGGTGTTGAAGTCGATGCAGGCTTCGGGCTGGTCTGAAGAAGTGGCCTTGCACGCCATGCAGACCACGCTGGAGCAGGCGCTGTCCCAACCTTCAGCCCACCATGAGCCGCATGCTCTGCCCGGCCCGGCCGCTGTTCCGCAACCTCTGTTGCGCGGCTATTCACCGTTCATCGACACACCCGATCGGCGCGTGCAGGTGTTGGCCCATTTGCGCTCGCCGCAGCTCGTTTTGTTTGGGAGCGTTGCCAGCGACGCTGAGTGCAACGCCTTGATGGAAGCAGCGAGGCCGAGGTTGTCTCGCTCGCTGACTGTGGCCACTCAGTCGGGGGGCGAAGAGGCACATGTGGATCGAACCAGCGAGGGCATGTTCTTCAGCCGCGGGGAAAACGAGGTCGTCAGCCGTATTGAGGCGCGGTTAGCCGCATTGCTGAACTGGCCCATCGACCACGGCGAGGGCTTGCAGGTGCTGCGCTACCGCCCTGGAGCCGAGTACAAGCCACACTACGATTACTTTGACCCCAAAGAGCCGGGCACGCCATCGATCCTGGCGCGCGGCGGCCAACGGGTAGCCACGGTCATCCTTTACCTGCACCAGCCGACAGCGGGTGGTGACACCGTTTTCCCGGAGGTAGGCCTGCACGTCGCACCAACCAAGGGCCATGCGGTTTTTTTCAGTTACCCTCAAGCGCACCCAGCCTCTCACAGCCTGCACGGCGGCGCCCCGGTTCTTGAGGGGGAAAAGTGGATTGCAACGAAATGGCTGCGCGAGCGCGTCTTTGACTGATGACGCAAAGTCACCGGGTATCCTGAAGCCATGAACGCTCTGTTCGATTCATTTTGGCGAGCAGTTGCCTACTGCGTTCACCCGCGTGTCATTGCGTTGTCCGTTTTGCCGCTGGTGGTGATCGTGGCACTGTGTACCGCCCTGAGCTACTTTTACTGGGACGCGGCGGTCTCGTGGGTCGATGCAGCCTTAGCCTCCAACGAGTTGTTGGCCACTCTGTGGTCGTGGCTCGAAAGCTTGGGGGCTGCAGCTTTGAAAGCAGTGTTGGCTCCGCTGATTGTGGTGTTTGCGATCACGCCCGTCATTGTCTTTGTGTCGTTGGCTGCGGTGGCAGTGCTGATGACCCCAGCTTTGGTGTCTCTTGTCGCTGAGCGGCGATTTCCCGACCTGCAGCGCAAACGAGGCGCTTCTTTCTGGCGCAGTCTTTGGTGGTCTGTTGGGGCATTCGTCACAGCGGCACTGGCCATGGTGGTCTCTCTTCCGCTGTGGTTCATTCCGCCCTTGGTACTGGTGCTGCCGCCACTGATCTGGGGCTGGCTGACTTACCGCGTCATGACTTTCGATGCCTTGGCGGACCACGCCAGTCTGGAAGAGCGAAAGTACATTTTTCGCGAGCACCGCAGCCGCCTCATGCTGATGGGCGTGGTGTCGGGGTTCCTTGGCGCGGCTCCGGGTGTGGTGTGGGTTTCAGGTGCGCTCTTTGCGGCTGCTTTCGTCATCTTGGTGCCCCTGGCCATTTGGATCTACACCTTGGTGTTCGCCTTCTCATCGCTTTGGTTCACGCATTACTCGCTGGCAGTGCTTGAAGGCTTGCGTTTAAAAGACAAAAACACCGTCGCGGTGGTGATCGAAGAAGCCAACCCAGTGCCCGGCCCCCGCCTGTCAGCGCCGAGCGCTGCCGCCGATGAACACCCCCATTCCTGACTTCGGACTGCTCATCATTGGCGATGAGATTCTGTCGGGCAAGCGGGCCGACAAGCACCTCGAGCGCGCCATCGCGTTGCTGGCAGAGCGTGGTCTGAGCGTTGCTTGGGCGGAATACGTGGGCGATTCCGCTTCCCGTATCACGAGGCGCTTGGAGCGCATCTTCGCCAGCTCCGATGTGGTGTTTTCATTCGGTGGCATCGGTGCAACCCCGGACGACCACACCCGCCAATGCGCGGCGGCTGCATTGCGTCTGCCGTTGTCGCTGCATCCGCAAGCCGAAGCACTGATTCGGGAACGCATGCGCGATGTGGCTGCGGAGCAGGGCGTTGCCTACGAACCAGAGCGCCCCGATAACCTGCACCGGTTGAACATGGGCGTATTTCCGCAGGGGTCGCAGATCATCCCTAACCCGTACAACAAGATCCCGGGCTTTCGCTGCCAAGGGTCTGGTGGGGCCGAGGTTTACTTTCTTCCGGGCTTCCCGGTGATGGCCTGGCCCATGATGGCCTGGGCGCTGGACCGGTACTACGCTTGGTGTTTCGGACAACTGCAGCGCGAGATGTCGGTGATCGTGCAAGGGGCCATGGAGGCCACCCTGACGCCGCTCATGGAGGCCATCGAGCGCGCTCATCCTCAAATCCGCGTCTTCAGTTTGCCCAGCGTGGACCATGTGAAGTACGGACGGCACGTGGAGCTGGGTGTCAAAGGCCCGCCGGCAGCCGCCGAGCTGGCTTATGCCGAACTCCAGGCGGGCTTGGTTTCACTTGGGCAGCCCTTCTGCGCCGAGTTGGTGCGATAACAGCGTGCGCCGTATTGGTGCGTGCTTAGCTGCCCCAAAATGAGGCGGAGCTCGGTTGCCTCATCTGTGCTTCTGTCGAGAGTTCAGCTGAACCTTCTTGCCAGCAACTGGCACAGAACCTGCAACCTTCCATGCGTTTTCACCCGAACCCAACGACCAGGAGAAATTGATGGCAAAGACCGTCGCAGACGTGATCAAGATGGTGAAGGAAAACGAAGTCAAGTTCGTCGACTTCCGTTTCACTGACACACGGGGCAAAGAGCAGCACGTCACGGTGCCCGTGTCCCACTTTGATGAAGACAAGTTCACCTCGGGCCACGCTTTTGACGGCTCGTCCATCGCAGGATGGAAGGGCATTGAGGCCTCGGACATGTTGCTCATGCCCGACCCCAACACCGCCAACATCGACCCGTTCTTTGAAGAAACCACCTTGTTCCTGAGCTGCGACGTGCTCGAGCCGGGTGATGGCAAGGCCTACGACCGCGACCCCCGCTCCATTGCACGCCGCGCCGAGGCTTACCTGAAGGCTTCCGGTTTGGGCGACACGGCCTTCTTCGGGCCAGAGCCAGAGTTCTTTATCTTTGACGACGTGCGCTGGGGCGCAGACATGTCGGGCTCCTTCGTCAAGATCGACGAGTACGAAGCCCCTTGGAACAGCGGCAAAAAGATCGAGGGCGGCAACAAGGGCCATCGCCCCACCGTGAAGGGCGGCTACTTCCCCGTTCCTCCCGTTGACAGCACGCAAGACTTGCGCGCCGAAATCTCACTGATCTTGGAATCGTTGGGCATCCCTGTAGAAGTTTTCCACCACGAAGTGGCAGGTGCTGGCCAAAACGAAATCGGCACGAAGTTCAGCACCCTGGTGCAACGCGCCGACTGGACGATTTTGCTGAAATACGTGGTCCAAAACGTGGCCCACGCTTACGGCAAAACCGCGACCTTCATGCCCAAGCCCGTCGTCGGTGACAACGGTTCTGGCATGCACGTTCACCAGTCGGTCTGGAAGGACGGCAAGAACTTGTTCGCAGGCGATGGGTACGCCGGGTTGTCAGATTACGCCCTGTACTACATCGGCGGCATCATCAAGCATGCACGCGCACTGAACGCCATCACCAACCCTGGCACGAACAGCTACAAGCGTTTGGTTCCGGGCTTCGAAGCCCCAGTGAAGCTGGCTTATTCGGCCCGCAACCGCTCGGCATCCATCCGCATTCCTTATGTGGCCAACCCCAAAGGCCGCCGCATCGAGGCACGTTTCCCAGATCCTTTGTGCAACCCCTACTTGGGTTTCTCAGCCATGCTCATGGCCGGTTTGGACGGCGTGGAAAACAAAATCCACCCCGGCGAAGCCGCCACCAAGGACCTTTATCACCTGCCGCCAGAGGAAGACGCGAAGATCCCAACCGTGTGTCACAGCCTTGACCAAGCGCTGGACTACCTGGACAAGGGCCGCAGCTTCTTGACCAAGGGCGGCGTCTTCACCGACTCCATGATCGACGCCTACATTGAACTCAAGATGCAAGAAGTCACGCGTTTTCGCATGACCACGCACCCGATCGAGTTCGACATGTACTACTCGTTGTGATTTTCTGGTGCTTTGACAAAAAGGCGGCTTCGGCCGCCTTTTTCTTTGTCCTTGGCGGCCCCTGTGTGTGGGGGCAAACCAAAGCCCGGCAACTGTTCTGAGCAATGGATGCGATACCCTCGGCACTTTCCCACATGGATCGCAAGGAGCTGCCCATGAATGCCTCACACCGCGCCTTGGCCGCTTTGGCTGTAGCCGCGCTGACAGGCTTGTCTGCCCAGGCCCAAGACCGAATCTTCCGCTGTGGCAATGAGTTCACCAACAACGAAGCCGATGCCAAAGCGCGCGGATGCAAGCCCGTTCAGGGCGGCAACCTCACCGTGGTTCAAACGCAGCGGCCAGCAGCATCTGCGAGCGCTCCGGTAAGAGCTGCCACCGCCCCGTCCTCATCAACCAACCCGAGAGTCGATGGCAGCGCACAGCGCGCCCGAGACGCAGATGCCAGGGTCATCTTTGAGACCGAGCTGCGAAAGGCGGAAGCGCGTCAGGGTGAGCTGCTCGCCGAGTACAACAATGGCCAGCCAGAGCGCCGTGGAGACGAGGCCCGCAACTACCAGAAGTACTTGGACCGTGTGGCTGAGCTCAAGGCCAACATCGCGCGCAACGACAGCGACATTGCCGGTCTCAAGCGCGAGTTGGCTCGCCTTCCAGCGCCTTGAACGCCCAAGCCGCAGACTTGCCCGGAGCCATCGTGCGCGGGCGCTTCGCCGCACTGGACATGCTGGCTACGCTGGTCGCGGTGGTCAGGAGCAATGGCGAAGTCTTGTTTGCCAACTCTGCGCTCGAAGATGCGCTGGGCACTTCGCGCAGAACCATTGAAGGCTCTTATTTTCCGGCGCTCTTCACGGAGCCGGGCAGCCTGCAGCACGCCTTGACAGGTGCTGGCAGCAACGACTTTGCGGCTTTGCGATATGACGACTGGTTGGTGCGCCAAGGCCACGACCCACTGCCTGTCCATGTCATCGTGACGCAGACTGAGCAAACACAAGAAATCGTGGTGGAGTTGTTGCCCCTTGAACAACAAGCGCGCCAAGAGAGAGAAGAGCGCCTGATCGACCAAGCAGAGGCCAACAAGGAGCTCATTCGAAACCTCGCCCACGAGATCAAGAACCCCTTGGGGGGCATTCGCGGGGCTGCGCAGCTGCTGCAAATGGAAGTCGATTCGCGCGAACTGACCGAATACACGCAGGTCATCATCCACGAGGCTGACCGACTACAGACCCTGGTGGATCGATTGTTGGCACCGCACCGCAGAGCACGTGTGGTGGGTGACGTGAATATCCACGAGGTATGCGAGCGGGTGCGTTCGCTGATTCAGGCCGAGTTCCCGCGCGGGCTCAAAGTGGAGCGAGAGTACGACGTGTCGATTCCTGAGTTCAGGGGCGATCGAGAGCAACTCATACAGGCGCTGCTCAACATCGCGCATAACGCTTGTCAGGCCTTAAGCGAACGCATGACGCAGGGCGATGCGGAATTGATGTTTCGCACCGTGATTGCTCGCCAAGTGACTTTCGGCAAGAAGCGTTATCGGCTGGCACTGGAATTGCATGTCATAGACAACGGACCGGGCGTGCCCGAGGCCATCAAGGACCGCATCTTTTTTCCTTTGGTGTCCGGCCGGGAAGGCGGATCGGGTTTGGGTCTGACCTTGGCACAAACTTTTGTTCAGCAGCATGACGGGTTGATTGAATGCGACAGCACACCCGGAAGAACCGACTTCAAGATCCTGCTACCGCTGCCTTAAAAACCGACTCCTACTCGAGAGCTTTCCAGCAGGCCCCCTGAACATGAAACCGATCTGGATAGTCGATGACGACCAGTCGATCCGCTTCGTGCTGGAGAAGGCACTTCTTCGCGAAGATTTGCCTACCCGCAGTTTCACCAGCGCACGCGACGTTTTAATCGCACTCGACGAGGGCAGCGACGCCGACGCGCCACAAGTCTTGGTCAGCGACATCCGGATGCCAGGCGGCTCGGGGCTCGATTTGCTGGCGAAGATCAAGCTGCGTTTTCCTGGCTTGCCAGTGATCATCATGACCGCGTTCTCCGACTTGGACAGCGCCGTGTCAGCCTTTCAGTACGGCGCTTTCGAGTACCTGCCCAAGCCATTCGACGTGCCCAAAGCGGTGGAGTTGATCCGCCGCGCGCTGGAAGAGAGCCAGCGCGAGCAAGTGGCCGAAGAGCGCATGGGCGCTGCGCCTGAGATGCTGGGCCAAGCCCCGGCCATGCAAGATGTGTTTCGAGCCATCGGCCGCTTGAGCCAAAGCCATGTGACGGTGATGATCACAGGCGAGTCGGGATCCGGCAAAGAGCTGGTAGCCCGGGCCTTGCACAAACACTCGCCCCGCAGCGCCGGCCCGTTCATCGCCATCAACACCGCCGCTATTCCGAAAGACCTGTTGGAGTCGGAGCTGTTCGGCCATGAGCGTGGTGCATTCACGGGCGCGCAAACGATGCGCCGTGGGCGCTTTGAGCAGGCCGATGGCGGCACGTTGTTTCTGGACGAAATCGGCGACATGCCTTTCGATCTGCAGACACGCCTGCTGCGGGTACTCAGCGACGGCCATTTCTATCGTGTGGGTGGTCACAACTCGGTCAAGGCCAATGTGCGCGTCATTGCTGCAACCCACCAAGATCTGGAGCAGCGCGTCAAAGACGGCGGGTTTCGTGAAGACCTGTTTCACCGCTTGAACGTCATACGCCTGCGCTTGCCTGCACTGCGTGAGCGGCGTGAGGACATTCCCATGCTCACGCGGTATTTTTTGCAGCAAAGCGCGCAGCAACTTGGCGTCGAGGCCAAGCGCATCTCTGAGCCTGCGCTGGCGCAAATGGCGCAATTTGGATTTCCCGGCAACGTGCGCCAGCTAGAAAACATTTGCCATTGGCTGACTGTGATGGCACCGGCACAGGTGATTGAACGCAAAGACTTGCCGCCCGAGGTGGCAGCAGGCAGCGCTTCTGCGGTACCCAGCTCGCTTTCAGCCGCTATTGCCGACCGAGCTGCCGCGGGGTCTGGCGGTTCGGCTCCGTGGGGCGCGGCTGGCGTGGGCGCTTCTGCCGTGGTCGAAGCCAGCGTCCCCTCCTTATCCGACACCAGAACCCGCGCGCTGGCTGACCCGGCGGTCCGCCCAGACGCCAGCGTCCCTGCCGATGGTGAGGTGTGGCGTGAGGCCGCTCCGTCTGGGTTTGGCGCTATCGAGCGTGAGTTGGGCAGCGATTTGGCTGTGAACCGGACGGCAGCCTCGGCCGCGCAAGCCGCTGGCAACAGCGCCTGGGAGGACGGACTGGAGTCGGAAGCGGTCGCGTTGTTGGCTACCGGCCGCAATGACGTGTGGGACGCCCTGTGCCGCCGGTTCGAATCGCGGCTGATCCGCACGGCCTTGGCCAACACCCGAGGGCGCCGCATCGAAGCGGCTCAGCGCTTGGGCATTGGCCGCAACACCATCACACGCAAGATCCAAGAGCTGGGCCTCGACGACTGAGGCCGATGCCTTCCTAGGCCAGCGTCAACACCACCGGCGCGTGGTCGCTGGGCCGCTCGTTCTTTCTGGGCAGGCGGTCGATGGCGCAAGCTTGCACCTGCGGCTTGAGCGCGTCAGACACCAACACATGGTCGATGCGCAGACCACGGTTTCTCCGGAAGGCGAACTCGCGGTAGTCCCACCAGGAGTAGCTTTTTTCGGTTTGCTCGAACAGCCTGAAAGCGTCCGTCATTCCCAGCCCCACCAAGGCCTTCAAATGGCCGCGCTCTTCTTCGGTGCAGTGGATGGTGCCGGCCAAGCCCACCGGGTCCCACACGTCCAGGTCATCAAAGGTGATGTTGTAGTCGCCCATCAGCACCAGCCGCGGATGAAAGGCCAGCTCTTCGCGCAACCAATCGCGCAGGGCGCGCAGCCAACTCATCTTGTATTCAAACTTGTCGGTGCCCGGCGCCTGACCGTTGGGGAAGTAGGCCCCCACCACGCGAAGGGTGTCACTCGGCCGCTCCGGGTGGGGCACGGTAGCGGTGATCACCCGGGCCAATTCATCGGTAAACCCCGGGATGTTGCGCACCTCGTCAGTGGGCGCTGGCTGACCAAGTGGCGTGATCAATGCCACGCCGTTGTAGGTCTTCTGCCCAAACGCCGCAGCCCGCCAACCCGCTTCATTCAGCGCCGCATGCGGAAACTTGTCGTCTGTGGTTTTGGTCTCCTGCAGCGCCAACACATCGACCGGGTTGGCAGCCAGCCAATCGAGCACCTGCGGCAGACGCACCGACAAAGAGTTGACGTTCCAGGTGGCGAGTTTCATCCTTAAATCCTCGGGAATGCGTTGCGCCGATACCTCACAAATTCCACGCGCCAGCCTTGGGGCGTCTGCAGGTTTTCTCGCTGCACCGCCTGCCATTCATCGCCCAGCACAGGCGCGTAGGCGTCGCCTTCGAAGGCCTGGTCGATTTCGGTCACCACGACCTCATCGGCCAGGGGCAGTGCGGCTGCGTAAACCTGCGCGCCGCCAATGACCCACAGCACCGGCGCATCAGCACAACGCTGGCGGGCTTCTTCGATGTTGGCCACGCGCTCTGCGCCTGCGGCTTGCCAGTCGGCTTGGCCGGTGATGACGAGGTTGCGCCGGCCGGGCAGGGGCCTGAACTTGGGCGGCAGGGATTCCCAGGTTCTGCGCCCCATCAGCACGGGCGCGCCCAGGGTGGTGCGTTTGAAGTGCGCGAGGTCTTCTGGCAGGTGCCAGGGCAGGGCGTTGTCGCGGCCAATGACGCCATTGGCTGCGCGGGCGTAGATGAGGCGAAGTTCCATGGTGCTCCTAGGCGCTGCGCCGGGGCGGCAACAAGACGGCTGCAATGGCGGCCATCACAAAGCCCACAGCGGCCCAGTCTTGCCAGTGCGGGCTTTCGCCCACGATCCATGTGGCGCTCAGTGTGCCGACCAGGGGCACGGCCATCACGCTGATGGCGCTGGTGGCTGGCGGCAGGTTGCGCGCCATGCCAAACCAGATGATTTGTGCAAAGCCGTAGTTGATGAGCACGCCGTAAGCCAAGCTGGCCCACATGATGGCGCTGAAGTTGAACGTTGGCGCGGGCTCCGTGGCTGCCGCGATGAGCCACAGGCAAGCTGCGGACAAGATCATCATCCAGACGGTGAGCGCCTCGACCGGCAGCGTGAAGCGGCTGCGGCGCATCATGAGCGTGCCAATGGCCCAGCACAGCGCGGCGGCCTCCATCCAGAGAATACCCACAGGCCTGCCGCTCAGGGCTTGCAGCTCGTGCATCAGCAACAACCCGATGGCCACGGCCACCGCAGCACTGGCCAAGGCCACTCGGCGTGTGAGGCGTTCGCCCAGAAAGAGCGCGCCAATGAGCACCGTCCAGATGGGCATGGTGAAGCCGAGGATGGCGGCGCGGCCAGAGGCCAGTTCTTTCACGCCCATGATGGACAGCGTGTGCCAGCCCAGCATGTTGGGCAAGCCTAGTTTCACGATCAGGCCCCACTCGTCGCGGTGTGGCGTCATGCGCACGCCGCGTGCACGGTAGAACGCATACAGCCACAGCGCGCCACCGGTCATGGTGATGGCGCGAAAGTACATGGGCGACAACTCGCGCAGCGAGAGCTTCATCATGGGCCAGTTCACGCCCAACATCAGCGTGAGCGCGGCCAGCGCGATGGCCTGTGGCCGCGTGATCACACCGCTACCGGCGCTTTGATGGCGGGGTGATGCTGGTAGTCCAGCACCTCGAAGTCTTCGTATGCGTAGTCGAAGATGGATGCAGGCCGGCGCTTGATGCGCAGCGTGGGGTAGGGCAGGGGCGCGCGCGACAGCTGCAGCGCCACTTGCTCGGTGTGGTTGCTGTAGATGTGGCAATCACCGCCGGTCCAGATGAAATCGCCCACGTCCAAGTCGCACTGCTGCGCCAGCATGTGGGTGAGCAGCGCGTAGCTGGCGATGTTGAAAGGCACGCCCAAGAAGATGTCGGCGCTGCGTTGGTAGAGCTGGCAACTTAGGCGGGCGCGTTGTCCGTCAAGTGCAGGTGCCACGTAAAACTGAAAGAACGCGTGGCAGGGCATGAGCGCCATGCGGTCCAGATCGGCCACGTTCCAGGCACTCACGATGATGCGCCGCGAGTCTGGGTTGGTTTGGAGGGTTTGCACCACCTGCGCAATCTGGTCGATGTGGCTGCCGTCGGGCTTGGGCCAGCTGCGCCATTGCACGCCGTACACCGGCCCCAAGTCGCCATCGGCGCGGGCCCATTCGTCCCAAATGGTGCAGCCTTTGTCTTGCAGCCAGCGCACATTGCTGTCGCCGCGCAGGAACCACAGCAGCTCCAAGATGATGGAGCGCAGGTGCACCTTTTTCGTGGTCACCAGCGGAAAGCCTTCGTTCAGGTCGAAGCGCATTTGGTGGCCAAACACGCTGCGGGTGCCGGTGCCGGTGCGGTCGGGCTTGAACACGCCATGCTCGTTGACGTGGCGCATGAAGTCTTCGTACTGGCTGCGAATGGGCCGTGCTGGGGCGGCGGGTTCGGTGGCAGCTTGGGCTTCTGCGGTCATGTGGAAGGCGGGTGAATGTCGATGAAGGGTCGATGAAGGGCCGGTGTGTTCAACGAATCACGCGGCCAGGGTTGAGCAAGCCTTGTGGGTCGAGCGCTTGTTTGATGCTGCGCATCATCGCCAGCGCGACAGGGGATTTGTGGTGTTCCAGGTGGGCCACCTTGAGCTGGCCCACGCCGTGCTCGGCAGAGATGGAGCCGCCGTAGCGGCGCACCGCTTCAAAGACCAGGTCGTTGACCTGCGCCTCTCGCTCGGCCAAGAACAGCGCAGCGTCAGCACCGGCCGGGGCTTGCACGTTGTAGTGCAAGTTGCCATCGCCCAAGTGGCCGAAGTTCACCAAGCGCACGCCGGGGATGTGTTGTGCCAGCAGCGCGTCGGTCTCATTGCAGAAGGCTGGAATGCGCGAGATGGGCACCGAGATGTCGTGCTTGATGTTCAGGCCTTCCTCGGCCTGCGCCAGCGGAATGCTCTCGCGCACATGCCACAAAGCCTGGGCTTGCGCGATGTTCTCGGCCACCACGGCATCTGTCACCAAGCCTTGCTCCAAGGCTGCCTCCAGCAGCGCCTCAAAGCGTTCGCGCGCATGAGCTTCGGATTCGTTGTCAGCGTTTTCCAGCAGCACGGCGTAGGGCGCAACACCGACCAAGGGAACGCGCTGCTGGGGGAAGTGCTTCGCCACCAGCGACAAGGCAAAGTGCCCCATCACCTCAAAGCCCGTCAGCCCTGCGCCCAACTGGCGCTGCGCCAGTCCCAGCAGCGCGACGGCCGCCGCCAGTGACGGGACAGCAGCCCAGGCGGTGAGTCTGGCTGCGGGCTGGGGGTAGAGCTTGAGCGTGGCGGCTGTGATGATGCCCAGCGTGCCTTCGCTGCCAATCATCAAGTCGCGCAGGTCGTAGCCGGTGTTGTCTTTGCGCAGGCCAGACAAGCCGTTCCACACGTCGCCTTGAGCGGTGACGACTTC
>JAIXUC010000014.1 GCA_027483665.1 Comamonadaceae bacterium
ACCCACTGCAATGAATTCGAGTGCGTAGCTCGCTGCAATGACGCGTTGGCTCTGCCCCAGCACGCGCAGCATGGCGCAGTCGTCGAGGTGGCGCATGGCAAAGCCACGCGCTGCCAGGGCCACGGCCACAGCGCTCAGCAGCGCCGACAGCAGCGCCACCAGGTTCAAGAACTTTTCTGCGCGGTCCAGCGTGTTTTGCATCTCCGGGCGGCCACTCTCCAAAGACTCCACGCGCACGCCACGCACTTCGGGTTTTTTCACCTCTTCTTCTGCCCAACGCACAAAAGCGCGCACTGCCGCGGGCTCGCCAGCCACTGCCATGCGGTAGTTCAAGCGGCTGGCCGGCTGCACCAAGCCCGTGGCCGCGATGTCGGACTGCGCCAGCATGACGCGGGGCGCAAAGCTCATGAAGCCGGCACCGCGGTCGGGCTCGACCACGATGGCCCGCGTGATGCGAAAGCGGGCGTCGCCCAGCAGCAGTGCATCGCCCAAGCGCAGGTCAAGCGCGGTCAGCAGCGCCGGGTCTACCCAAGCCTCGCCGGGCTGAGGAATGTCGCGCGTGGCCTCGCCAGCCGCGGCCAAGTCGGCAGCACTGGCCAAGGCCACATCGGTGCGTGTGGTGGTTTTAACGGTGCCGCGCAGCGGGTAGCCGGGGTCCACGGCTTTCAGGGCCACCAAGCGCGCTGCGCCACCGCGCTCATCGGGCGCACGGCCCATGGTCGGGAAAGACATATTGGTCGCGACCGTGAGGCCCTGTTGCCGGGCCTGCGCGATGAAGGCAGCGGGCGTGGGGTTGTCGCTGGACACCACGGCGTCGCCGCCCAGCAATTGCAGGGCATCGCGCTGCAAGCCACCCTTCAAGCGATCGGCAAAAAAACCGACCGCGGTGAGTGCCGCGACCGCCAAGACCACGGCCAGCCCCAGCAGCCGCAACTCGCCTGCTCGCAGGTCGCGCCACATGGTGCGCATGCCCAGCGACCAAGCGGCAGACAGCCCATGGGGCTTGGGGGAGTAATTGAGGTTTTGGGAGTTGTTGGGGTTGTCAGAGCTGCCGGGTGGTTCAGCCGGAGCCAAGGGTCGAGATGCGGGGGTCGGTGGGGCAGTGGACGAATCGGTCATGCCGCGACTGTACGCACGGAGCGTGAGCCTCGTGTGAAGCGGGCCATGTCAGAAGCCGGGGGCTGCATTCAGGTGTCGCTGGAGACCGTGATGGTGGGGAATTTGCCACTGAAATCGCGCGCCATGACGGCCACTTTCAGTGCCACGCGGCGGGCCACGGCGCGGTAGATGGCAGCCACCTCGCCATCCGGGTCCGCCACCACGGTGGGCTTCCCGCCATCGGCCTGCAGCCGAATGTTGATGTCCAGCGGCAGCGCACCCAGATGCTCGCAGCCAATTTCCAGCGCCATGCGCAAACCGCCGTCTTGGCCAAAGATGTGCTCCACATGGCCGCACTGGCTGCACACGTGAACCGCCATGTTCTCGACGATGCCCAGAATGGGCACGGCGACTTTCTCGAACATGCGAATGCCTTTGCGAGCGTCGAGCAGCGCAATGTCTTGCGGAGTGGTGACGATGACAGCCCCGGTCAGCGGCACGCGCTGGCTGAGCGTGAGCTGGATATCGCCGGTGCCGGGTGGCATGTCCACGATGAGGTAGTCCAGATCACGCCAGTTGGTTTGGCGCAGCAACTGGTCGAGCGCTTGGGTGGCCATGGGGCCGCGCCAGATCATGGCCTGGTCGGGCTCTACCAGAAAGCCAATCGACATCACCTGCACGCCGTGGTTTTCCATGGACTCCATGGTCTTGCCGTCGCCGCTTTGGGGCTTGCCGCTGATGCCCATCATCATGGGCTGGCTCGGGCCGTAGATGTCGGCGTCCAGCAAGCCCACGCTGGCACCTTCTGCAGCCAAAGCCAGCGCCAGGTTGACGGCCGTGGTGCTTTTGCCCACACCACCCTTGCCGGACGCCACGGCGATGATGTTTTTCACCTGAGGCAGCAACTGCACGCCGCGCTGCGCCGCATGGGCTTGAACGCGGCTGCTCACCTGCACGTCCACGCTTTGCACGCCGGGCACCGCCATCAGCACGGCTCCCAAGCGCTCTTGCATGGCAGCCCACTGGCTTTTGGCGGGGTAGCCCAGCTCCACTTCCAACAGCACATGCGTGCCGTCGATGTGCAGGCGCTTGATGGCTTTGCTGGTCACCACATCGAGTGCGGTGTCGGGGTCGGGGGCGGCCTGCAGTGCAGCGCGCAGGGCTAGGTCGTTCAGGGGCATTTGCGGGTCTCCGGGCGCAGGAGTCTATCGAGCCGCATGCCCATGAAGCGCCAAGGGCTGCCCAGCGCTCGGCCCAAGCGCCGCTCTGCGGGCTTCCCCTTGGGCACGGCACGCTGAAGGCTGCCTACACTGAACCCATGCTGCCTCCCGACCCAGCGCCCTGCGGCCTTTTGCTCACCGGGGGCGGCGCTCGGGCCGCTTACCAAGTGGGCGTGCTGGAGGCGCTGGCCGACCTTCGCCGCGCCAGCGACGCCGGCCCGAGCAACCCTTTTGCCATCATCACTGGCACATCCGCCGGAGCCATCAATGCTGCCGCTCTGGCCTGCGGCAGCGACGACTTCGACGGCGCTGTGCGCCGCATGGTGGCGGTTTGGGAAGCCTTTCGCGCAGATCAGGTCTACCGGGCTGACTATTTGAGCGTGGCGCAAAGCGGTGCGCGCTGGCTCACGCTGCTGTCCTTGGGCTGGGTGCTGGCCAAGTTCCGCCGCATGCGCCCGCGCTCGCTGCTCGACAACAGCCCGCTGCGCGATTTGCTGGCCGACATGGTGCCGCTGCACCGCTTGCCGGGCTTGATCGAGGCGGGCCACGTGCAAGCGCTGGCGGTCACGGCTTCGAGCTACAGCTCGGGTCAACACGTCACGTTCTTTCAGGGCCATGGGCAACTGCAGCCCTGGACGCGTTCTCAGCGCATTGCCGCACGCGACACCATCAGCCACGAGCACTTGCTGGCTTCTGCCGCCATTCCCTTCGTGTTTCCAGCCATGCCGCTCAACTTGCAAGGCAGGACCGAGTTTTTTGGCGACGGCTCCATGCGCCAGTCGGCCCCGATCGCGCCCGCCATCCACCTCGGTGCAGAGCGCATCGTCGTGGTCGGTGCCGGGCGCATGCACGAGCCACCCAGCGGCGCACCAGACCCTGCAGAGGGCACGCCCGCTCGCCAGACCGATGCCTACCCCAGCCTGGCGCAAATTGCCGGACATGCACTGTCCAACATCTTCTTGGATGCGCTGTCGGTGGACGTGGAGCGCGTGCAGCGCATCAACCAGACCATTCGGCTTATTCCTGAGGCGGCCCGCCAACACAGCACGCTGCGCCCGGTGGAGTTGCTGGTGATCGCGCCCTCGCAGCGCTTGGACGCAGCCGCCGCCCGCCACATCGAGTCCATGCCGAGCGCCGTGCTCACCATGCTGGCTGCCCTGGGCGTGCGCCGCTCCAACTCGGCCGACTTCAAAGGCGCGGCCTTGGCCAGCTACTTGTTGTTCGAGCAGGCCTACACCCGAGAGCTGATGGGCCTGGGCTATGGCGACACCTGGAGCCGCCGCGACGAGGTGCTGAGCTTCTTCGGCTGGAAGCTGCAACACGAGCCCCTGGGTAACCCAGAACGCCAAGACGCCTGGGCCGCCACGCAGATGTGAGCGGCGCAACTGTGGGTGGTGCCGCGGGAAGCCCCGAGCGCCAAGCCCCGCCTTAAACTCAGCCCCCCATCACCGGGGCCGCCAGGGCCACGCAAAAGCCATCCGGCAAGACTCAGCGGCCCACCCCCAAAGCAACGCGCGCCATGCCCCGCCAACTCTTCGTCACCACCGCCCTGCCCTACGCCAACGGGCACTTCCACATCGGCCACATCATGGAATACATCCAGGCCGACATCTGGGTGCGGCACCAGCGCATGCAGGGCAGCGACGTGGCCTTTGTGTGCGCAGACGACGCGCACGGCGCGCCCATCATGATTGCCGCAGAAAAGGCTGGCAAG
Organism: Comamonadaceae bacterium; assembly: GCA_027483665.1. Taxonomy (GTDB): domain Bacteria; phylum Pseudomonadota; class Gammaproteobacteria; order Burkholderiales; family Burkholderiaceae_C; genus JAIXUC01. The sequence continues at coordinate 4,033 of JAIXUC010000014.1, forward strand.
ACACCGCAGCAGTTCGTGGCCGACATCGCAGCTGGCCGCAAGCCGTATCTGGATGGCTTTCACATCGCCTTCGACCACTGGCACAGCACCGACGCACCAGAAAACCACGCGCTGGCGCAGCAGATTTACCGAGACCTCAAAGCCACAGGCCTGATCACCACGCGCACCATCGAGCAATTCTTCGACCCGGCCAAGGGCATGTTCTTGCCCGACCGGTTCATCAAAGGCACCTGCCCCAAGTGCGGCGCGAAGGACCAGTACGGCGACAACTGCGAGGTGTGCGGCGCGGTCTATGCGCCCACTGATTTGATCGAGCCCTACTCCGCCTTGAGCGGTGCCAAGCCTGAGTTGCGCAGCTCGGAGCATTTCTTCTTCACGCTCTCCGACCCCCGCTGCGTGGCCTTCCTGGAGCAATGGACGCAAGACGGCCGCCTGCAGCCCGAAGTGGCCAACAAGGTGCGCGAGTGGTTCACGCGCGACGAGTCCGGCAAGGCGCAATTGGGCGACTGGGACATCAGCCGCGACGCGCCTTACTTCGGCATCGAAATTCCCGATGCGCCGGGCAAGTACTTCTACGTTTGGCTGGACGCGCCGGTGGGCTACCTGGCTTCGCTGCAGCACCTGCTGGTCAAGCGCGGTGTGGATTTCGCCAGCTACATGGCCAACCCGGCGCTGGAGCAGGTGCACTTCATCGGCAAAGACATCATCACTTTCCACACCTTGTTCTGGCCGGCCATGCTGCATTTCAGTCGCCGCAAAACGCCGAACCGGGTCTACGTACACGGCTTTCTCACGGTGAACAACGGCGAGAAGATGAGCAAAAGCCGTGGCACCGGGCTCGACCCCTTGAAGTACCTCAGCCTGGGCATGAACCCGGAGTGGCTGCGCTACTACCTGGCCGCCAAGCTCACCCAGCGCGTGGAAGACGTGGACTTCACGCCCGACGACTTCATGGCCCGCGTGAACGCCGACCTGATTGGCAAGTACGTCAACATCGCCAGCCGGGCGGTGAAGTTTTTGCCGGGTGGAAGGCTGTCGGCCAGCGACTTCGGGCGGGACTCGGCCATGCAGCCGACTGCGCTGGTGGACTTGGTTCGGGGGCACTACGAAAGCCGCGACTACGCCCGCGCCCTGCGCGAAATCATGGTGTTTGCTGACCGAGTCAACCTGCTGTTTGATGGCGCAGCGCCCTGGAAGCTGGTGAAAGAAGGCGGCTCGGTGCGCGCTGCCGAGGTATGCAGCCAGAGCCTGGAGATGTTCAAGGTGATGACCGCCTGCCTGAAACCGGTCCTCCCGGCCTTGGCAGCGCGTGCCGAGGCTTTCCTGAACATCGAGCCGCTGGATTGGGACAACGCCGCCAAGCCCATGGGTGAGGGACACGTGGTCGGCACCTACGAGCACCTGATGCAGCGCGTGGACGCCCAGCAGCTGGCTGCGCTTTTTGAGCCGCCACCCGAGGTCGCCGGTGCGACCCAGGCAGCAGCTGCACCCGCGTCCAGCGCGGCTGCACCCACACAGACCACGGTACCCAGCTCAGCAGCCCCCGGCGGCGAACCCATCGCCCCCACCATCGGCATCGACGACTTCGCGCGCATCGACCTGCGCATCGCCCGCATCGTCAGCTGCGAGGCGGTGCAAGGCTCGACCAAACTGTTGCGCCTGATGCTCGACGTCGGCGAGACGGACGAGCAAGGCCAGCCGAAGCTGCGCCAGGTCTTCAGCGGCATCGCCAGCGCCTACCTGCCAGAGCAACTCGTGGGCCAGCTCACTGTGGTGGTCGCCAACTTGGCAGCACGCAAGATGAAGTTTGGCGTCAGTGAAGGCATGGTTCTCGCCGCCAGCGACGCCGACCCCGCAGCAACTGGCATCCATGTCCTCACGCCTTGGCCGGGTGCGCAGCCCGGCATGCGCGTGCGCTGAAACCACACCAGGGAGACAGGCATGCCAGGACTTCTGCAACCCGGCGTTTGGTTCCTCGCACGCCTTCGGGTGCCCGCCAAGATTGGCGTGATCATGGTGCTGGTGGTGATCGACACGGCACTGGGCTCCATGGGCCCTGGTGCTTGGGCCGTCGTCAAGTGGATCAGTGCCGCGCTCACGCTTTATCTGCTGTTGGCGCTCATGAGCAACCTGTCGGGGCAACTGGCCGCTCTGCGCAACGCCATCGCGAAGACCGGCGCTGGCGATCTCACCAGCCGCATGGCCAGCCAGGGCAGTGACGAGTTGGCCGATATTGGGCGCGAACTCGACCACATGAACCAGAGCCTGTCCGGTTTGGTGGCCAACATCCGCAGCAATGCGGCCTTGGTCGCGCATTCGGGCCAGCAGTTGGCGACGGGCAACCGTTCGCTGTCGGAGCGCACCGAGCAACAAGCCGCCAGCTTGGAGCAAACCACCTCCAGCGTGCAACAGCTCACCGACTCGGTGGCGCAAACCGCCGAGTCGGCGCAGGCGGTCAATGACCTGTCTTTGCAAGTGCGCAGCCTCACCGAGCAGGGGCAAGCGGCCATGCAAGGGTCCGAGCAATCGATGGCGGGCATCCAGAGCACCTCCAAGCGGGTGCATGACATCGTCTCGGTGATCGACGGCATCGCCTTTCAGACCAACATCTTGGCTTTGAACGCCGCTGTGGAAGCGGCCCGCGCAGGCGAGCACGGGCGCGGCTTTGCGGTCGTGGCCACGGAGGTGCGCACCTTGGCGCAACGCAGCGCACAGGCAGCGCGGGAAATCAAAAGCCTGATCAGCGAGTCCGGTACCGCGGTCAGTGCGGGCAGCTCGCGCCTGGGTGAGGCCAGCCAGACCATGGCGCAAATCCTCCAGGGCATCCGCGATGTCTCGGGGCGCGTGGCCCAGATCTCGCAAGCCTCTCAGGAAGAAAATGTCAGCCTGCGCGAGGTGGCGCAAGCCCTGACCTCGCTGGACGACATCACCCAGCAGAACGCGCACATGGTCGACCAAGCCACCCAAGCGGCGGTGGCTCTGCGCGAACGAGCCAGCCAATTGTCCAGCGCGGTGTCGACTTTCCGGCTGCGCCAGGGCACGGCCGAAGAGGCAATCCAGATGGTCGAGCAGGCGCTGGCCCACCACGCCCAAGTGGGTCGAGCGGCGCTGGCTGACTTCACACAACCGGGCGGGCGCTTCATCGACCGCGACCTGTACCTGTTTGGCATTGACCGCGACGGCGTCTACCGCGTGTTCGGTGGACAGCCAGCCAAGGTGGGCACGCGCATGCAAGACGTGGCAGGGATCGACGGCGCCGATTTGGTCAGAAAGATCCACGCGGCCATCGAACAAGGCGGTGGCTGGGTCGAGTACGACTTCAGAAACCCCACTACCAACCGACTGCAGCCCAAGATGTCCTATGTGATGCCTTGCGGCGACATCAGCCTGGGCTGCGGTGTCTACAAAAGCCTCGTGGCGACCTGAACCGCCCGCGCCGATGCCGCTGCTGCGCCCATGATCGGGCAGAGACCGGGCAAAAGCCGGGCAACCACCGGGGACAAGGGCCCGGATACCCTGACCAGTAAACTGCCCGCCGCCGTGTAGAGGAACCCACCACCATGCGCCTTGCCCAATTGTTTCGCCGCCAGCACTACCGCTCGGACGTTACCGACTTCATCGACCAACTCAAGGCAGACGACCCGCAAATGGAAGCCCGCCAGCGGGCTGGGCGAGCCTTGTTGTGGGACCAATCCGTGGATCGTGGTTTCCAGGCCGAGGCCAGCGCAGCCCGCGTGGCGCAAAAGCCCTACGTCTATCAGACCGGCGACCAAGACAGCGATGCAGTCAAGCGCTGAGGACAACACGGCTTTGGCCGGGGCGCAAGCGTCCAGCATGCCCCAGGTGGTGGACCACGTGGCAGTCGCCCGTTTGTATGGCGAGCCGCTGTTCGCCATGCCGCAAGACCTCTACATCCCGCCAGACGCGCTGGAGATTTTTCTAGAAGCTTTCGAGGGGCCGCTGGACCTGCTGCTCTACCTGATTCGCAAGCAGGACTTCAACATCCTCGACATTCCCATGGCAGCGGTGACGCGGCAATACCTGAGCTATGTCGACGAAATTCGCAACCACAACCTCGAATTGGCCGCCGAGTACCTGTTGATGGCCGCCATGCTGATTGAGATCAAGTCGCGCATGTTGCTGCCGCCCAAGAAAGTGGCCCAAGGCGAAGAAGCCGAAGACCCCCGCGCCGAGTTGGTCCGCCGGCTTCTGGCTTACGAGCAAATGAAGGTCGCTGCTGCGCAGTTGCACGCACTGCCCCAGGTGGGTCGCGACTTTCTGCGCGCACAAGTGGTGGTCGAGCAAGCGACGCAGCCGCGCTATCCGGACGTCGCCCTGGGCGATTTGCAAAGCGCCTGGGCCGACATCTTGCGCCGCGCGCGTTTGGTGCAACACCACCGCATCTCGCGCGCAGAGCTCAGCGTGCGCGACTACATGAGCCGCGTGCTGCGCCGGCTGCAAGGGCGCAGGTTTCTGGAGTTCGAACACTTGTTCGACACCGACGCCGGTACCCCTGTGGTGGTGGTGACCTTCATCGCCTTGCTGGAATTGGCCAAAGAGGGCCTGATCGAAGTCACCCAAGCCGAGGCTTTCGCACCCATTTACGTGCGGCTGGCTTACGCCCCGAGTTGAGCTAAGGCCTGCACCAGCAGCGCCCTCGCCGCTGGCCCACACCCACACCCACCCCAATTCAAGACCGCCGTGACCACATCCACACCCGACTCGTCCGAGGGCAAGCCCTACAGCGGCCCCTCGTCCAGCGCGCCTTCAGACCCTACGGCCCGCCAAGCGCGCAAGCCCATCAGCTTGCCGCGCCTGCGCGACATGCGCGAGCGCGGCGAAAAAATCGCCATGCTCACCGCTTACGACGCCACCTTCGCAGCCGCTGCCGACGCCGCCGGAGTGGACTGCATCTTGGTGGGCGACTCGCTGGGCATGGTGTGCCAAGGTTTGTCCAGCACCGTGGCGGTATCGCTGGAGACCATGCGCCACCACACCGACGCCGTGGCGCGCGGCCTGCGCCGCGCCAACGCCACGGCTTGGCTGATCGCCGACCTGCCCTTCGGCAGCTACCACGAGTCGCGCGAGCAGGCGCTGCGCAGCGCCGTGGTCTTGATGCAAGCGGGCGCGCACATGGTCAAGCTGGAAGGCGGTGGCTGGACGCACGACACCGTGCGCTTTTTGGTGGAACGCGGTGTGCCGGTGTGCGCCCACCTGGGGCTGACGCCACAAACCGTGCACGCGCTAGGGGGCTACCGGGTGCAAGGCCGGGACGACGAGGCAGCCCGCGTCATGCGTGAACACGCGCTGGCGCTGCAAGACGCAGGCGCCAGCCTGCTGGTGCTGGAGATGGTGCCTGCTGCGCTTTCAAGCTCGCTCACGGCTGAGTTGGCGCATTGCCACACCATCGGCATCGGCGCGGGCAGCGGCACGGCTGGCCAAGTGCTGGTGATGCACGACATGCTGGGCTTGAACCTGGGCCGCATGCCACGTTTTGTGCGCGACTTCATGCAGGGCCAGCCCAGCATTCAAGCGGCCATGGCGGCCTATGTGCAGGCGGTGAAATCCGGCGAATTTCCCAACGACGCGCAGCACGCATGGTGATCGTCCACACCATTGCGGAGCTTCGGCAAGCGCTCGCGGCTTTTTCGCGTCCGGCTTTCGTGCCCACCATGGGCAATTTGCACGCGGGGCATTTGGCCCTGGTGCAGCAAGCACAAGCCTTGGGCGACGTGAGCGTGGTCAGCATCTTCGTGAACCGGCTGCAGTTCTTGCCACACGAAGATTTCGACCGCTACCCGCGCACCTGGGAGCGCGACTGCCAGGCGCTGCGCGCGGCGGGCTGCGGCGTGCTGTTCGCGCCATCGGAGGCCGAGCTCTACCCGCAGCCGCAAACCTTCAAAGTGCTGCCAGACCCGGCGCTGGCCGATGTGCTGGAAGGCGCGTTTCGCCCCGGCTTTTTCACCGGTGTGTGCACCGTGGTCATGAAATTGCTGGCCTGCGTGCAACCCCGCGTGGCGGTATTCGGGCGCAAAGATTTGCAGCAACTGCGCGTGGTGCAGCAGATGGTGCGGCAGTTCGCCTTGCCCTTGGACATCGTTGAAGGCCGCACCGAGCGCAGCGCCGAAGGTTTGGCGCTGAGCTCGCGCAATGCCTACCTGAGCGATGCGCAACGGCAAGAAGCGCTGCGCCTGTCGGCCACCTTGAAAACCGTGGCTCAAGCGATCAGGGTGCATGGCCCTGCAGCTGCAGACGCGCCACTTTTGCGCGATCTCGAAAAACAAGCGATGGCCGACCTGGGCCAAGCCGGCTGGCAGCCCGACTACGTCGCCGTGCGCAGCTTGGCCGATTTGTCCGACCCTGCGCAAGCCACATCGGCTCTGGAGACGGCCCAGCCGCTGGTCGTGCTGGGTGCAGCGCGCTTAGGGGCGGTGCGCCTGATCGACAACTTCGACGTTTAGCGTTCTGGCCGTGCTTCGCGGCCCATCAGCCGGGCTACCGCCTGCGGAGCACTCAAGCCGCCATCCAGCAGGTCGACCACACAAGCGCAAATGGGCATGTCCACGCCCAAGGTCTGGGCCCGCGACCACACGGTGCGCGCGCACTGCACACCTTCTGCCACGTGCCCCAAGGAAGCCAGTGCATCGGCCAAGCTGTGGCCGCGCGCCAGCAGCAAGCCCACTTGCCGGTTGCGGCTTAAATCGCCCGTGGTCGTGAGCACCAGATCGCCCAGACCGCTCAAGCCCATGAAAGTCTCGGCCCGGGCACCGAGGGCCACGCCCAAACGAACCATCTCGGCCAAACCACGCGTGACCAGCGCAGCACGGGCATTGGCCCCCAAGGCCAGGCCGTCACACAAACCCGTCGCAATGGCCAGCACGTTTTTCACGGCACCGCCGACCTCGACGCCCACGATGTCGTCGCTGTCGTACACCCGCAGCGTTGGCCCGTGAAAAGCATGCACCAGCGCCGCGCGCACATCGGCATGCGCGCTGGCCGCGACCAAGGCGGCGGGCAGGCCCCGGGCTACTTCTTGAGCAAAGCTCGGGCCGCTGAGCGCGCCACACCGCATTTGCGGCGCGCACTGCGCCTGCACCTCGTGCGGCATCAACCCGTGTAAGCCTTCGCCTTGCGCGGGCTCGAAACCCTTGCACAGCCAGGCCACCGGGGTTTGCCCGTCAGCCAGTGAGGGCAAGTCGCGCAGCGCGGTCAGGCTGCTTCGCAGGCCAGCCACCGGACTGGCCACCACCACCAAACGCGCTTGAGCAACCCAAGGCGCCAGCGGCCCCCCTGCGACCTGCACAGAGTCGGGCAGCCGCACCTGCGGCAAGTAGCGTTGGTTGATGCGTTGTGCTTGAAGGGCGCGCACCTGCGCCTCGTCACGAGACCACAGGCAGACCGGCTGCGAGCGCGCTGCGGACACCGCCAATGCGGTGCCCCAGGCGCCGGAGCCGATGACCAGCAGGCTCACTGCGTCGGTGAGTTGCCGGCGCTTTGCTGTTGCTCGTACATCGACTGGAAATTGATTTCAGCCAAATGCACAGGCGGAAAGCCGCCGCGGGTGACGACGTCTGCCACGTTGCCGCGCAGGTAGGGGTAGACGATTTGCGGGCAAGCGATGCCCAGCACCGGGCCCATCTGTTCGTCTGGCAAGTTGCGAATCTCGAAGATGCCCGCTTGCTTGCACTCGACCAAGAACACGGTCTTGTCGCCGATCTTGGTGGTGACGGTGGCGCTGACGCAGACCTCGAAGACGCCCTCGGCCACCGGCGCTGCTTCGACGCCGAGTTGAATGTCGACCGTGGGTTGGGCTTGCTCCAGAAGAATGGCTGGCGAATTGGGTTGCTCCAAAGACGCTTCTTTCAGATAGACACGCTGAATTTGGAACACGGGGTCTAGGGCTTCGGCCATGGGGTGCTTTCTTGGGGCAGTTCGGAAAAAAGAGAAGAGTGGGCCTCGGCTCAGGCCTGAAGCATGGGTACCAGGCCGCCGCGTTGGTCGAGGGCGATCAGGTCGTCGCAGCCGCCCACGTGCGTGTCGCCAATGAAGATCTGAGGGACCGTGCGCCGGCCGGTGATGTCCATCATGTGCTGGCGCTGGTCTGGTTGCGTGTCGATGCGAATTTCTTCAATCTCCTCCACGCCCTTGGCTTTGAGAATTTGCTTGGCTCGTACGCAATAAGGGCACACGGCGGTGGTGTACATCTTGACCTTGGACATCAGGCTTTCTCCACGGGAAGGCTGGCTTCTTGCCAGGCGTTGAAACCACCAGCGATGGCTTGGGCTTTTTCGTAACCCAGCTGGCGGGCGATGGTTTGGGCACGGCGAGAACGAGTGCCAGAACGGCAGACAAAAACCACCGGCAGCGTTTTGTTTTTGACCAACTCGGGCAGCTTGGCCTGCACATCGGCCAGCGGCAAGTGCCGAGCCCCGGCGGGGTGACCGGCGGCAAATTCGGCCGTGTCGCCCACATCGATCAGCTGGGCTTTTTCGCGGTTGATCATCTGCACCGCTGCTGACACCGAGAGGTCTCCGCCCGATGCGCCTTTGATCGCAGGCCACAACAACAGGCCGCCGGATGTGAGGGCCACCAAGATCAGGGCCCAGTTTGCAATGATGAAGTCCACGGTGCTCCTCGGCGACAAACCGCGCATTCTAGAATCTTGGCGCTTCTCCCCTGCGAGGGCGGTGCAAGGGGCGCTGGTAGCCCGATCAACACCGCCTCTTGGTCCACCACGCGCACTGCGCCCACGCCGCCCGCTAAGGCGCGCCCGCCCCACTTCACCTTCTATGTACAAGCTTGTTCTCATTCGCCACGGTGAATCGACCTGGAACCTCGAAAACCGCTTCACCGGGTGGACCGACGTGGGCCTGACACCGCTGGGGGTGCAGCAGGCGCTGCAAGCGGGCACCCTGCTGCGCGCGCAAGGTTTCGATTTCGATTTGGCCTACACCAGTGTCCTCAAGCGCGCCACGCACACCCTGTGGCATGTGCTGGACGCCATGGAGCGCACCTGGCTGCCGGTTGTCCACAGCTGGCGCTTGAACGAGCGGCACTACGGTGGCTTGCAGGGGCTGAACAAAGCCGACATGGCGCGGGAATATGGCGAAGAGCAGGTGCTCATTTGGCGGCGCAGTTACGACACGCCACCGCCGCCGCTGGCTGCTGACGACGCCCGCTGCGAACGCACCGACCCGCGCTACGCCCGGCTCAAACCCGAGGAAGTGCCTCTGACGGAGTGCCTGAAGGACACCGTGGCGCGCGTGGTTCCGTTCTGGAACGAATCCATCGGCCCCGCCATTCGTGCGGGCAAACGCGTGGTGGTGGCGGCGCACGGCAACTCCATTCGTGCCTTGGTCAAACACCTCGACGGCATTTCTGAGACCGACATCGTCTCGCTCAACATCCCCAACGGCATCCCCTTGGTTTATGAGCTGGACGCCCAGCTTCGCCCCATCCGCAGTGCCTATCTCGGCGACCCTGCAGCCGTGGCAGCGGCAGCCGCTGCTGTAGTCGCACAGGGACAGCGCTAAAGCCCGCCCCTCCCGACACTGAGCGCCCCCGGCAATAACCCCCAAGGGCCACTCAGAATGGCTGGGAACCAAGGCTGTGCGCCGGGGTCCGAGGTGTATATTGAATCGATAGCCTGTTGAATCAGGCGAGGAAAAATCATGGGCCAGAAACTGAAGATCGCGGGTTGGATTGCACTGGGTGCGGTGGCTGGTGCGCTCACCACCACCTCGCTGCAGACGGTGGCACGCGGTGCCCTCGCTCCCTTGCCACTTGAAGAGTTGCAGCAGCTCGCGGCGGTCTTCAGCATGGTCAAGAGCGACTACGTCGAGCCGGTAGACGAACGCAAGCTCATCACCGACGCCATCTCGGGCATGGTGGCCAGCCTCGACCCGCACTCCCAGTATTTCGACAAAAAGTCCTTCAAGGAGTTTCGCGAAGGCACCTCGGGCCGCTTCGTGGGCGTGGGCATCGAAATCTCTCAGGAAGACGGGCTCATCAAGGTGGTGTCGCCCATCGAGGGCTCACCGGCTTTCCGCGCTGGCTTGAAGCCAGGCGACCTCATCACCACCATCGACGACACGGCCGTGAAGGGCTTGCCCTTGAACGAAGCCGTCAAGCGCATGCGCGGCGAGCCCAACACGCGCGTGGTGCTCACGATCTTCCGCAAGGAGGAAAGCCGCACCTTCCCGGTGACCATCGTTCGCGAAGAAATTCGTACCCAGTCGGTGCGCGGCAAAGTGATCGAACCGGGCTATGCCTGGGTTCGCCTGGCACAGTTTCAAGATCGCACGGTTGACGATTTCGTTCGCAAAGTCGAAGAGGTCTACCGCGAAGACCCCAACATCAAAGGCATGGTGCTGGACCTGCGCAACGACCCCGGCGGCTTGCTGGATGCAGCGGTTGCAGTCTCTGCAGCATTCCTGCCGCAAAACGTGACCATTGTTTCCACCAACGGCCAGTTGGCCGAGAGCCGCTTTGTATACAAGGCCTCTCCAGAGTTTTACCAACGCCGTGGCGGGGCCGACCCACTGCGCCGCCTGCCCGCTGCACTCAAAACCGTGCCTCTGGTGGTGCTGGTGAACGAGGGCTCTGCATCGGCCAGCGAAATCGTCGCGGGTGCCCTGCAAGACCACAAGCGCGCGACCATCATGGGCAGCCAGACCTTCGGCAAGGGCTCGGTGCAAACGGTGCGCCCGCTGGGGCCAGACACCGGCCTGAAGCTGACGACTGCGCGCTACTACACGCCAACCGGCAAATCCATTCAAGCCAAGGGCATCCTGCCCGATGTGCTGCTCGACGAAACCGCCGAAGGCAATGTGTTTGCGGCGCTGCGCACCCGTGAAGCAGACCTCGAGAAGCACCTGGGCAGTGGCCAGGGTGCAGAAGAAAAAGACCCGGCCCGTGCCAAAGCGCGCGAGGAAGCCCGCAAAAAGCTGGAAGAAGAGTCACGCAAGCCGTTGGCCGAGCGGCGCCTGCCCGAGTTCGGCACCGACAAAGACTTTCAGTTGCAGCAAGCGCTGAACCACTTGAAGGGCCGCACCGTGTTGGCCAGCAAGACGCAAACCGAGCGTCCTGAAGAGAAGAAAGAGAACTGACCGCTTCGGCCGGACTGGTGTGGTGGGCAGGGCCGACGGGGTCGACTTGCCTCACCCCGGTGGACGTAGCGCCCCGGCTTTCACGGGCATCCCATGACCGATGAACAACTGCTGCGCTACTCGCGGCACATCCTGCTCGACGAGATCGGCATCGAAGGCCAGCAGCGCATCGCGCAGGCCCACGCGGTGGTGGTGGGTGCTGGTGGCCTGGGCTGTCCGGTAGCGCTGTTTCTGGCCAGTGCCGGAGTCGGCAAGATCACCGTGGTCGACCACGACAGCGTCGACCTGACCAACCTGCAACGGCAAATTGCCCACACCACGGCGCGCATCGGCCAGCCCAAGGTGGCTTCCGTTCAGCAGGCGATGGGCGCCCTCAACCCCGAGGTGCGGGTAGTGGCCGAGCAGCGCCGCGCAGACGCCGCCTGGCTAGACGCCACCTTGCCCGGCGCCAGCGTGGTCATCGATTGCAGCGACAACTTCGCCACGCGGCACTTGGTGAATGCAGCCAGCGTGCGCCACCGCGTGCCGCTGGTGTGGGGCGCGGCCATTCGCTTCGATGCCCAAGCCTCGGTACACGACCCACGCCAAGCAGACGCGCCTTGTTACGCCTGCCTGTTCCCACCCAGCAGCGCCACGCCAGACGCGCAATGCGCCACCATGGGCGTGTTCGCGCCGCTGGTGGGCGTGGTGGGCAGCATCCAGGCGGCAGAGGCGCTCAAGCTCATCGCGGGCACCGGCCAACCACTGACTGGCCAATTGCTCATGCTCGACGGCCGCAGCATGGTTTTTGCCGAGATGCGCTTCGGCAAAGACCCGGCTTGCCCGGTGTGCTCAGCCAAGACCGTTTGATTCGCCAAGTCCCGTTTGCCCTGAATTCCCCGTTCTCCCTGAGCTTGTCGAACGGTCTGTCCTGAGCCTGCCGAAGGAAGCTTGTCGAAGGGCTGGCGCCAAACGCTGCACCCGGGCGTTACCCGCCGGCGGGGATATCGCGCTTCAAGGTTGAATACGCCCGGACGCCGATGCGGCGTGCAGCTGAAGCCCTAAGACTGCGATGACTTGAACGATGGTGGCGAGCGCTGGGCGGCCGGGCTGTTGTCCGGTCGAACGGTTCACCACAGGTAGCGCACGCCGGCCAACAGCGAGACTTGCGTCCTGCCACCTCGCAGCTCGCCGTTGAGGTCGGCGTACCAGAACAGGTTCTTGCCCGTAGCCAGGGACACCCCGGCGCCGACGATCCAGCTGGTACGGTCCCTGGCTTCGGGTTGGATGCGAAAGTTGGTCTGGGTCGGATCGCCCGTCAGCGTGGCGTCGAAGCTCGGTGAGCTGGAGCCGTCGACGCTGTAGCCGATGCGGGCCTCGACCGATCCCTTGCCGAACGCGGTGTTGATGTGGCGATCCACCCGTGTGCCCAGCGTGAGCCGGTTCGCGTGAAGTGTCCGGCTCGGTACCGAGAGATTGAGCGAACCAGCCCCTTGCTCGGTGAAAGCGCCCTGCCGCTCGCGAACCGCTTGGAGCCCCGCAAAAGGCTCGATGCCGTAGGCACCTTGCTCGAAGCGATACCGGCCGGTCACGTTCAAGGAGAGCTGCTGACCGCTGTAGCGAGCGGTCGCGGTGCGCACCAGCGCGCCAATCGAGACTTGGCGCGTGGTTTCATATTGCGCCCTGCCCAAACCAACCGAACCCTCCACGATCAACAGGCCGTCGGTGTACCGGCCGTAAGCACCAACCCGATAGGTCGTCGAATCGGCGCGATCACCACGCCCGTTGTTGGTCACCCGCCAGTTGCTGTAGGCAACGCTCACGCCACCTATCCAACGCTCGCTCAGTGCGGTGTCTGCGCCGGTGGCTAGGCCACTGATGCGATAGCGATAGCTGCCCGAACTGGTGTCGCCGTCGACATCGCTCCATAGTCCATAGGGGCTGACCCACGCCCGCAAGGAGCCCGCCTTGGGCGGCGGCGCATTCCCAAGAGAGACCCTGACCCCGCTCCAGGCCAGCCCCGTGCCGACCTCGTCTTCGCCCAGGTTGCGCAGCCGAGCGGCGGTGGCGCTGTTGAATTGGGTGATGTCGCTGTTGCTGATGGTCGGCAACTGGGCATGCAGCAAGCCGCTGATCGAATCGAAGGCCACGCGAGCCTGGGGGGCGGTCAGCCCTGACAGCGTATTCAGAACGGCCTCGATGTCGCCGGTCGGGCTGGCGCCTGCCGCGTTGCCTAAAGCGCCAGCTACCGCCAGCTGCTGCGGGGTTTGCGCAATGTCGGTGAAGCTCACCTGGTTGCTCCCGAGCACCAGGAAGACGTTGAACGGGTCGTACTGCAGCGTCGGTGTCAGGAAAGCCAGGTTGGTCGTTGGCGCGGCCAATGTGCCGGTGACGCCGCCGGTGGCGTTGAGGATGGTGTAGCGGGTGTTGCGTGCATAGTTGCCGTCTTGGGCTTGCACGTCCACCGACCCGCCAGCAAGCGTGGCGGTGCCGGCGACGTTCAGGCGGCTGGCACCCCCAGGGCTGACAAACACCTGCATGGCTGCTGCGGCGTCGTGCGTGAAGTTGCCGTTCACCGTGAGGGTGCCGCCGGAACTCCCTGGCGCGACGATGGAGCCCGCACCCGCAGCAAGCCCGCCAACGGAGCCCGTACCGCCAATCGTCGTGCCCGCCCCAAGGTTGACCTGGGACGCCAGGCTGCCCAGCACGATGAGCGAGCCGCCGTTCACCGCGGTCTGGCCGCTGTAGGCATGGGCTCCTGTCAGCGTCAATGTGCCAGCGCCGAGCTTGGTCAGCGCGCCGGAGCCCGACATCGCACCCGCGTAGGTGCCGTCCAAGGTCTGGTCGAACACCACCGCAGCGTTGTTGCTGATGTTGCCCTGCAGGCTGGTCGTGTTTCCCTGCAAGGTACCGCCGCCTACGGTGGTGCCGCCGCTGTAGCTGTTGTTGCCGGTCAGCGTCAATGCGCCCACACCCAGTTTGGTGAGCGAACCGGTACCCGACAGGGCGCCGGAAAACGTGCCGTCTGCGGTCTGGTTGAAAACCACCGCTGCACCGTTGGCGATGTCGCCCTGCAGGCTGGCGCTGTTGCCCTGCAAGGTGCCGGCGTTGACGGTGGTGCCGCCGCTGTAACTGTTGGTGCCGGTCAACGTCAGCGTCTCCGCGCCGTTCTTGATCAAGGCACCGGTGCCAGAGATCGTCCCGGCGAACCCGCCCATCGTCGCCTGGCTGATGGTCAGCGTGCCAGCACCGAGGGCGATCTCGCCGCCAGTTCCAGAGAGATTGCCCACCGATCCGCTGAAGCCATTGAGGTCGAGCGTGCCACCGTTCACGGTCAAGGCGGACGCGCTCGCAAGCGCCGCCGCCTGCCCCAGACGCAGGGTACCGCCATGGAGGATGGTGCCGCCGCTGTAGCTGTTGCTGCCGGTGAGCGTCAATGCGCCAGAACCCAGTTTGGTCAACGAGCCGGTGCCCGACATCGCGCCAGCGTAGGTGCCGTCCGCCGCCTGCTCGAATGACACAGCTGCGTTGTTGGTGATGTTGCCTTGCAGGCTGGTCGTGTTGCCCTGCAAGCTGCCAGCGGT
>JAIXUC010000003.1 GCA_027483665.1 Comamonadaceae bacterium
ACGTGTCGATCACGGTCAAGCTGATTGCACCGATTGCCATGGAAGAAGGCCTGCGATTCGCCATCCGCGAGGGCGGCAAGACCGTCGGCGCAGGCGTCGTGGCCAAGATCTTGGCTTGAAGTGAGGGGTTCGCGCAGGGGAATAGCTCAATTGGCAGAGCGTCGGTCTCCAAAACCGAAGGTTGGGGGTTCGAGGCCCTCTTCCCCTGCCATCCGGCGTATAGCTGGATGAGTGCGCAGAAGCCCGCCCTCTAGTGGCGGGCTTGTGCGTCTGAACAGCACCCGTTTATTGAAGTCGACAATAGGAAAACAGGCCCCATGGCAAGTACGCAAGTTGAAACCGTCAGCACAGGCGCAGACAAGGCGAAGCTGGCTGCTGCTGTGCTGTTGGTGGCCCTCGCCTTGGCGGGCTTTTACCTGTTGGGTCAGCAGGGCGCCCTGGTGCAGTGGGCTGCCTTGGTCGCTGGATTGATTGCCGCGGCGGTCGTGTTTTTGATTTCTGAGCCTGGTCGCCAATTGGTCGCCTTTGGGCGCGATTCCTGGCGCGAAGTGAAAAAAGTGGTGTGGCCGACTCGCAAAGAAGCGATTCAAACAACGGCTTACGTGTTCGCTTTCGTGGTGGTGATGGCCTTGTTCCTGTGGCTGACTGACAAAACGCTTGAGTGGCTGTTGTACGACTTGGTTTTGGGCTGGAGAAGTTGATGACCGACATCGTTCAAACCCCGGTGGAAGAGGCTGGCGCTCCGGCGCCCACGAACCCCGACCTGCGCTGGTACGTGGTTCACGCCTATTCGGGCATGGAGAAGGCCGTCGAGCGCAACATCATTGAGCGGATCACGCGCTCTGGCATGGCCAGTAAGTTTGGTCGCATTCTGGTGCCCACCGAAGAGGTCGTTGAGATCAAGAACGGGCAGAAGCGCACGACAGAGCGCCGCTTTTTCCCAGGCTATGTGCTGGTAGAGATGGTCATGGACGATGACACCTGGCACCTGATCAAGCACACCAACAAGGTGACGGGTTTTGTAGGCGGTGCAAAAAACCGGCCTGCGCCCATCTCTGAAGCTGAAGTTCAAAAGATCGTCAACCAAATGCAGGAGGGCACTGAGAAGCCTCGGCACAAAGTTGAGTTCATGGTGGGTGAATACGTGCGGGTTAAGGACGGTCCTTTCACCGACTTCAACGGAACCGTGGAAGAGGTCAATTACGAGAAGAGCAAGGTGCGCGTGTCGGTAACTATCTTTGGCCGTGCGACACCGGTTGAATTGGAGTTCAGTCAGGTCGAGAAGACCTGACCGGATTGGCTGTCTGGGCGAGATTTCGCGCAGGGGCCACTAGATGATTGCGCCACCCGACTCGGCGCAAAGGCAGAGCAAGAGTCGTCAAACCCCGGGGAGCCAAGCTCTTAGCAGCTGGCGCATGTACCCGTAAGGAGCAAGCATGGCGAAAAAAATCGTCGGCTACGTCAAGCTGCAAGTGCCAGCTGGCAAGGCCAACCCGTCCCCCCCGATCGGGCCGGCACTGGGTCAACGTGGCCTCAACATCATGGAGTTCTGCAAGGCCTTCAATGCCCAGACCCAGGGCGTTGAGCCAGGTCTGCCGCTTCCGGTGGTGATCACCGCGTTTGCGGATAAGAGCTTCACCTTCATCATCAAGACGCCGCCTGCGACGACCTTGATCAAGAAGGCCATCAAGCTCGACAAGGGTTCTTCAACTCCGCACAGCGTCAAGGTGGGCAAGATCACCCGCGCTCAGCTCGAAGAAATTGCCAAGACCAAGATCAAAGACATGAACGCAGCCAACATCGACGCTGCGGTCCGCACCATCGCCGGTTCCGCCCGTTCGATGGGCGTCACGGTGGAGGGCCTGTGAGATGACCAAGTTGACCAAGAAACAAAAGGCCCAAGACGGCAAGATCGACAGCACGAAGCTGTACCCGCTGAGCGACGCTTTGGGAATGGTGATGGCGCATGCGACCGCCAAGTTCGACGAGTCGATCGACGTTGCGGTGCAGTTGGGCATCGACGCGAAGAAGTCTGACCAAGTCGTTCGCGGTGCCGTTGTGCTGCCGAATGGCACAGGCAAGGTCAAGCGCGTAGCGGTGTTTGCCCAGGGTGCGAAAGCCGAGGAAGCCAAGGCTGCAGGGGCCGACATCGTTGGCATGGATGACTTGGCCGCGCGCGTGAAGGCCGGGGATATGCCTTTCGACGTGGTGATTGCCGCTCCCGATGCGATGCGCGTCGTCGGTACGCTCGGTCAGATTCTTGGCCCTCGTGGCCTGATGCCCAACCCCAAGGTTGGCACGGTGACGGCCGATGTGGCAACCGCGGTCAAGAACGCCAAGGCGGGCCAGGTGCAGTTCCGTGTCGACAAGGCTGGAATCGTGCACGCCACCATTGGGCGCCGCTCTTTCGATGCCGACAAGCTCAAGGGCAACCTGAATGCCTTGCTGGACGCGTTGAGCAAAGCCAAGCCAGCAACCAGCAAAGGGGTCTATCTGCGCAAGATCGCAGTGTCCTCGACCATGGGTGTGGGCGTGCGTGTGGACACGCAGTCCCTGCAGGGCTGAACACAGGGCAAATGCATGCAATCCAACCGATGAGGTTGGCGTGAAACAAGGTGTTGGCCTGTAAGGGCTGATGCCGGTGGTTGGGCTCTGATCCTTCATCGGGTCAGAGGCCATCCAAGACCGTTGGTGAGCTGCTTCTGTGGCTCTTAATCAGGGCGATCAGCCCAGACCAACGCAGATGGCGATCCCGCTGCCACAGAACCTGTTCTGAAACAGTTGGTCGCTGCAACGAGGCGTTCGTTCTGGCCAAAGGCCAAGACGAACACATAAAGGAGTAGACCTTGAGTTTGAATCGAAGTGAGAAAGAGGCGGTCATCACCGAAGTGACCGAACTCGCCGCTAAAGCTCAAACGCTGGTGATGGCGGAGTACCGCGGCATCACGGTCGCTGACATGACCCGACTGCGCTCGCAAGCCCGCAGCCATGGTGTAAGCCTGAGTGTTCTCAAGAACACCCTGGCGCGCCGTGCTGTGGCTGGCAGTTCTTTCGAGTCGGTGTCCGACCAGATGACCGGTCCGCTCATCTATGGCTTCTCTGTAGACGCTGTGGCCGCCGCGAAGGTGGTGGCCGAATTCGCGAAAACCAACGACAAGTTGGTCATTCGTGGTGGCGCTTACGGTGGCAAAGCCCTGGATGCCAACGGCGTGAAGCAACTGGCGAGCATCCCATCCAAAGAAGTGCTGTTGGCACAACTGTGCGGCTTGCTCATGTCGCCAATTTCCCGCACCGCTGTGGTGTTGGGCGCATTGGCTGAAAAGAAAGCAGCAACGGCCTGAACAGGCACTTCGTAACCCTGACGTGCGGCTGGCAAGGTGTGAACCTGATGCGCCAACAGCCGCCATCAACTGAATAGAACAGACTGGAATTCAACATGGCTTTTGACAAAGACGCATTTCTGACCTCGCTCGACAGCATGACGGTGATGGAGCTCAACGATCTGGTGAAAGCCATCGAAGAGAAGTTCGGCGTGAGCGCTGCCGCGATGGCCGCGCCAGCAGCCGGTGGTGGCGGTGCAGCCGCTGCTGTCGCTGAAGAAAAGACCGAGTTCACCGTGATGTTGTTGGAGGCCGGCGCCCAAAAGGTGTCGGTCATCAAGGCCGTGCGCGAGCTGACCGGCCTGGGCCTCAAGGAAGCCAAGGACTTGGTCGACGGCGCACCAAAGCCCGTCAAGGAAGGCATTGCCAAGGCCGACGCCGAAGCTGCCAAGAAAAAGCTCGAAGAAGCTGGCGCCAAGGTGGAACTCAAGTAAAGCACCCGCCACACAGGGGCTGGAGTGTCCGATCAGGGCCTCCAGCCTCTGGCGCTTGCAGAGCGCACCCGCAAACGCCCCCAGAGGTTTTTGCGAGTGTCTTCTGACCCCGACAGCAGGAGATGCCTTGGTTCGGGTTGCGTGCAATGCGCAACCGTCCGCCAGAGGTTGGTAGTGGCCAACCGCCAAGCCCCGTGCGCCGGCCCGCCGCGGGGGGATGTCGTCGAAGACCCTGACCCTTCAGTCTTTGCCCGGAGAACACATGGCCTATACATTCACCGAACGCAAGCGGATCCGCAAAAGTTTCGGAAACCGCGACAGCGTGCTGGAAGTTCCTTACCTGCTGCAAATGCAGAAGGACGCCTACACCGCATTCCTCCAAGCCGACGTGCCTTCTAAAAAGCGCACAGCGGAGGGTTTGCAAGCTGCGTTCGAGGCCGCCTTCCCGATCGTCTCGCACAACGGTTTCGTCGAGATGAAATACCTCGAGTACAACCTGGCCAAGCCCGCTTTCGACGTGCGCGAGTGCCAGACCCGTGGTCTGACTTTCGCCTCGGCTGTGCGCGCCAAGGTGCAACTGATCATTTATGACCGTGAATCCTCGACCAGCCAATCCAAGGTGGTCAAGGAAGTCAAGGAGCAAGAGGTCTACATGGGCGAAGTGCCGCTCATGACCAACAAGGGCTCCTTCATCATCAACGGCACCGAGCGCGTCATCGTCTCGCAGCTGCATCGCTCGCCAGGTGTGTTTTTCGAACACGACAAGGGCAAGACGCACAGCTCGGGCAAATTGCTGTTCTCGGCCCGCGTCATTCCCTACCGTGGCTCTTGGCTCGACTTCGAGTTCGACCCCAAGGACATCCTCTATTTCCGGGTTGACCGTCGCCGCAAGATGCCGGTCACGATTTTGCTGAAGGCCATTGGCCTGACGCCCGAATCCATCTTGGCCAACTTCTTTGTCAACGACAACTTCCGCTTGATGGACAGCGGCGCCCAGATGGAGTTCGTGGCTGAGCGGCTGCGCGGCGAGGTGGCACGCTTCGACATCACCGACAAGTCTGGCAAGGTCATCGTTGCCAAGGACAAGCGCGTCACAGCCCGCCACACGCGCGAGATGGAGCAGACGCAAACCACCCATGTCAGCGTGCCTGAAGATTTTCTGGTGGGTCGTGTCGTGGCGCGCAACGTGGTCGATGCAGACACCGGCGAAATCTTGGCCAAGGCCAATGACGAGCTGACCGAAGCGCTGCTGAAGAAACTGCGCACGGCCGGTGTGCAAGAGTTGCAGTGCATCTACACCAACGAACTCGACCAAGGTGCATACATCTCGCAGACGCTGCGCATCGATGAAACCACCGACGAATTCGCAGCCCGCGTCGCCATCTACCGCATGATGCGTCCCGGCGAGCCGCCGACCGAAGACGCGGTGCAGGCCCTGTTCCAGCGCCTGTTCTACAACCCAGACACCTACGACCTTTCCCGCGTTGGGCGCATGAAGTTCAACGCCCGTGTCGGGCGCACCGACTCCACGGGTCCGATGGTGCTGACCAATGAAGACATCTTGGCTGTGGTCAAGATTTTGGTGGACTTGCGCAACGGCCGCGGCGAAGTCGATGACATCGACCACCTGGGCAACCGCCGAGTTCGCTGCGTGGGCGAACTGGCAGAAAACCAATATCGCACTGGCTTGGCCCGCATCGAAAAGGCGGTCAAGGAACGCCTCGGTCAAGCCGAGCAAGAGCCGCTGATGCCGCACGACCTCATCAACTCCAAGCCGATCTCGGCCGCGCTCAAGGAGTTCTTTGGCGCCTCGCAGTTGTCGCAGTTCATGGACCAGACCAACCCGCTGTCGGAGATCACGCACAAGCGTCGAGTTTCGGCACTGGGCCCCGGCGGTTTGACGCGTGAACGAGCTGGCTTTGAAGTGCGCGACGTGCACGTCACCCATTACGGGCGCGTCTGCCCCATTGAAACGCCAGAAGGCCCGAACATTGGCCTGATCAACTCCCTGGCGCTCTATGCGCGCCTCAACGAGTATGGGTTCATCGAGACGCCGTATCGCCGGGTGATCGACGGCAAGGTGACGATGCAGATCGACTACCTGTCGGCCATCGAAGAAGGCAAGTACGTCATCGCCCAGGCCAACGCCATCTTGGATAAAGACGGCCGCTTGAGCGGCGACTTGGTGTCAGCGCGTGAGAAGGGCGAGTCCATCTTGTGCAGCGCAGACCGCATCCAGTACATGGACGTGTCCCCAGCGCAGATCGTCTCGGTGGCAGCTTCTTTGGTGCCCTTCCTGGAGCACGACGACGCCAACCGCGCGCTGATGGGTGCCAACATGCAGCGCCAGGCCGTGCCTGTGCTGCGCCCCGAGAAAGCCTTCGTCGGCACCGGCATCGAGCGCGTCTCGGCGATTGACTCCGGCACCGTGGTGACGGCCAACCGTGGTGGCGTAGTGGACTACGTGGACGCGACCCGCATCGTGGTGCGCGTCAACGACAACGAAGCGGCTGCCGGCGAAGTGGGTGTGGACATCTACAACCTCATCAAGTACCAGCGCTCCAACCAGAACACCAACATCCACCAGCGCCCGATCGTCTCGCGCGGCGACAAGATCGCCAAGGGTGACGTGGTGGCCGATGGTGCCTCGACCGATCTGGGCGAGCTGGCGCTGGGCCAGAACATGCTGGTGGCATTCATGCCTTGGAACGGCTACAACTTTGAGGACTCCATCCTCATCAGCGAGCGTGTTGTGGCAGAAGACCGCTACACCTCGATCCACATCGAAGAGTTGGTGGTGATGGCGCGCGACACCAAGCTGGGCGCCGAAGAAATCACCCGAGACATCCCCAACCTGTCTGAAGCGCAGCTCAACCGCTTGGACGAGTCCGGCATCATCTTCGTGGGCGCAGAAGTGCAGCCCGGTGACACGCTGGTTGGCAAGGTCACGCCCAAGGGTGAGACCACGCTGACTCCTGAAGAAAAGCTGCTGCGCGCCATCTTTGGCGAGAAAGCATCGGACGTGAAGGACACGTCGCTGCGCGTCGACCAAGGCTCGCAAGGCACGGTGATCGATGTGCAGGTCTTTACCCGTGAAGGCATCGTGCGCGACAAGCGGGCACAGCAAATCATCGACGACGAGCTCAAGCGTTTCCGCCTGGACTTGAACGACCAATTGCGCATCGTTGAAGCCGATGCCTTTGACCGCATCGCCAAGATGCTCGAAGGCAAGGTCGCCAACGGCGGGCCGAACAAGTTGCCCAAGGGCAGCAAAGTCGACCGCGCTTACCTGCAAAGCGTGGAGAAGTTCCACTGGTTTGACATTCGTCCTGCAGATGAAGACGTGGCCAACCAGTTGGAGAGCGTGAAGAACTCTGTCGAGCAAACGCGGCACAGCTTCGACCTGGCCTTTGAAGAAAAGCGCAAGAAGCTGACACAGGGCGACGAGCTGCCAGCTGGCGTGCTCAAGATGGTCAAGGTTTATCTGGCCGTGAAGCGCCGCCTGCAGGCCGGTGACAAGATGGCCGGTCGCCACGGCAACAAGGGCGTGGTCTCCAAGATCGTGCCTGTGGAAGACATGCCTTACATGGCCGATGGCACACCGTGCGACATCGTGCTCAACCCACTGGGCGTGCCTTCGCGCATGAACGTGGGCCAGGTGCTGGAAGTTCACTTGGGCTGGGCTGCCAAGGGCATTGGTCAGCGCATTGGCGACATGCTGCAGCGCGAAGCCAAAGTGGCCGAATTGCGCAAGTTCCTCGACGGCCTCTACAACACCAGCGGTCGCAAGGAAGATTTGGCCAAGCTGTCGGATGCCGACGTGCTCGGGATGGCGGGTCAGCTTTCGCATGGCGTGCCTTTTGCCACCCCGGTGTTCGACGGTGCGACCGAAGACGAGATCCGCGCGATGCTCAAGCTGGCCTACCCACCTGAGATCGCCAAGGCCAAGGGCCTGACCGAAACGCGCACCCAAACGCAGCTGCACGACGGCCGCACGGGTGACGCTTTCGAGCGCCACACCACGGTGGGCTATATGCACGTGCTCAAGCTGCACCACTTGGTGGACGACAAGATGCACGCGCGCTCCACGGGCCCATACTCTCTGGTCACTCAGCAGCCATTGGGCGGCAAGGCGCAGTTCGGCGGACAGCGCTTCGGCGAAATGGAAGTGTGGGCTTTGGAGGCCTATGGCGCTTCTTACACCCTGCAGGAAATGCTCACCGTCAAGTCTGACGACGTGCAGGGCCGCACCAAGGTGTACGAAAGCATCGTCAAGGGAGATCACGCGATCGAAGCGGGCATGCCCGAATCGTTCAACGTGCTGGTCAAGGAAATTCGCTCGCTGGGTCTCGACATCGAGCTCGAGCGCAACTGATCCCACCGAACAGAACACAAGGATTCCTCATGAAATCTCTACTCGACCTGTTCAAGCAATTCACCCCCGATGAGCATTTCGATGCCATCAAGATCGGGCTGGCCTCGCCGGAGAAAATCCGTTCTTGGTCTTTCGGTGAAGTGAAGAAGCCCGAGACCATCAACTACCGCACATTCAAGCCAGAGCGCGACGGCTTGTTCTGCGCCAAGATCTTTGGCCCCATCAAAGACTACGAATGCTTGTGCGGCAAGTACAAGCGCCTGAAGCACCGCGGTGTGATTTGCGAAAAGTGCGGCGTTGAAGTCACGCAGACCAAAGTGCGCCGCGAACGCATGGGCCACATCGACTTGGCAGCACCTTGCGCGCACATTTGGTTCTTGAAGTCACTGCCCAGCCGCCTGGGTCTGGTGCTGGACATGACGCTGCGCGACATCGAACGCGTGCTGTACTTCGAAGCCTACGTCGTGACCGACCCCGGCATGACGCCGCTCAAGAAGTTCGGCATCTTGTCCGAGGACGAGTTCGACGCGAAGCAAAAAGAGTTCGGTGACGAGTTCATCGCCAAGATGGGCGCTGAGGGCATCAAGGACTTGCTGCAAGGCCTCGACCTCGAGGTCGAGATCGACAAGCTGCGCAACGACCTCACGGGTTCGGAGCTGAAGATCAAGAAAAACGCCAAACGGCTCAAGCTGATGGAAGCGTTCAAGAAGTCGGGCATCAAGCCCGAATGGATGGTGCTCGACGTGTTGCCGGTGCTACCGCCCGACCTGCGCCCCCTGGTGCCGCTGGACGGTGGTCGTTTCGCGACTTCTGACCTCAACGACTTGTACCGCCGCGTTATCAACCGCAACAGCCGCCTGCGCCGTCTGCTGGAGCTCAAGGCCCCAGAGATCATTTCGCGCAACGAGAAGCGGATGTTGCAAGAAGCGGTGGACTCGCTGCTCGACAACGGCCGTCGTGGCAAGGCCATGACGGGCGCCAACAAGCGCGCGCTGAAGTCGCTGGCCGACATGATCAAGGGCAAGTCGGGTCGCTTCCGCCAGAACTTGCTGGGCAAGCGCGTGGACTATTCGGGCCGCTCGGTCATCACCGTGGGCCCCACGCTCAAGCTGCACCAGTGCGGTCTGCCCAAGCTGATGGCGCTGGAGTTGTTCAAGCCCTTCATCTTCAGCCGTCTGGAGGCCATGGGCATTGCCACCACCATCAAGGCGGCGAAGAAGGAAGTGGAGTCCGGCACGCCAGTGGTGTGGGACATCTTGGAAGAGGTCATCAAAGAGCACCCGGTTTTGCTCAACCGTGCGCCCACCTTGCACCGCTTGGGCATTCAAGCCTTCGAGCCGATCTTGATCGAGGGCAAGGCCATTCAGTTGCACCCTCTGGTGTGCTCGGCTTTCAACGCCGACTTCGACGGCGACCAGATGGCGGTTCACATCCCGCTGTCGGTGGAAGCGCAAATGGAAGCCCGCACGCTGATGCTGGCCTCCAACAACGTGCTGTTCCCGGCCAACGGCGAGCCCTCCATCGTGCCTTCGCAGGACGTGGTTCTGGGCCTTTACTACGCCACCCGCGAGCGCATCAACGCCCGTGGTGAAGGCATGGTGTTCGCTGACACGGCCGAAGTGCAGCGCGCCATTGACGCTGGCGTGACCGAACTCACCGCGAAGATCAACGTGCGTTTGACGGAATGGGTGAAGGACAAAGCCACGGGCGAATTCACTCCGATGACCTCGGTGGTGGAAACCACCGCAGGCCGCGCGCTGTTGTCGGAGATCCTGCCCAAGGGCTTGCCTTTTGCGAACATCAACAAGGCGCTCAAGAAGAAGGAAATCTCCAAGCTCATCAACGTGTCGTTCCGCAAGTGCGGCTTGAAAGAGACCGTGGTGTTCGCAGACAAGCTGCTGCAAAACGGCTTCCGTCTGGCCACGCGCGCTGGCATCTCCATTGCCATCGACGACATGCTGGTGCCCAAGGAGAAGCAGGGCATCATCGAACGCTCCGAGAAGGAAGTGAAGGAAATCGAGCAGCAGTACGTCTCGGGTCTGGTCACCTCCGGCGAGCGCTACAACAAGGTGGTGGACATCTGGGGCAAGGCCGGTGACGAAGTCTCCAAGGTCATGATGGCCCAGCTGGCCAAGCAAAAGGTGACGGACCGCCACGGCAACGAAGTGGACCAAGAGTCTTTCAACTCCATCTACATGATGGCTGACTCCGGTGCCCGCGGCTCTGCTGCGCAGATTCGCCAGTTGGCTGGCATGCGCGGCCTCATGGCCAAGCCCGACGGCTCGATCATCGAGACGCCCATCACGGCGAACTTCCGTGAAGGCCTCAATGTGTTGCAGTACTTCATCTCCACGCACGGCGCCCGCAAAGGCTTGGCCGACACGGCGCTGAAGACGGCTAACTCGGGCTATCTCACGCGCCGCTTGGTGGACGTGACGCAAGACTTGGTCGTGACAGAAGACGATTGCGGCACGCACGACGGTCAGCTCATGCGCGCCATCGTCGAAGGCGGTGAAGTGATTGAATCGCTGCGCGACCGCATCTTGGGCCGCACCGTGGCTGACGACGTCCTGCACCCGGAAACCGGTGTGGTGCTGTTCGCAGCCGGTCACATGCTCGATGAAGACTCCATCGATGTGCTGGAGCAAACCGGTGTGGACGAGGTCAAGGTGCGCACCGCGCTCACTTGCGCCACGCGCTTCGGCATTTGCTCCAAGTGCTACGGCCGCGACCTCGGCCGTGGTGGCTTGGTGAACCTGGGCGAAGCGGTCGGTGTGATCGCAGCTCAGTCCATCGGCGAGCCCGGCACACAGCTGACCATGCGCACTTTCCACATTGGCGGTGCCGCATCGAGGGCAGCCGTCGCGTCCAGCGTGGAAGCCAAGTCCAACGGCAGTATCGGCTTCAACGCCACCATGCGTTACGTCACCAACAGCAAGAAAGAGTTGGTGGTGATTTCGCGCTCCGGTGAGGTGGTCATTCATGACGAACATGGCCGTGAGCGTGAGCGTCACAAGGTACCTTACGGCGCGGTGCTGACGGTCAAGCCAGACCAATCAGTCAAGGCTGGCGCCGTGTTGGCCAACTGGGACCCGCTGACACGACCCGTCATCACCGAGTTTGCAGGCCAGGCCAAGTTCGAGAACGTCGAGGAAGGCTTGACCGTGGCCAAGCAAGTCGACGAAGTCACTGGTCTGTCCACGCTGGTCGTGATCGACCCCAAGCGTCGCGGTGCTGCCAAGGTGGTGCGCCCGCAAGTCAAGCTGGTTGACGGCTCGGGCAACGAGGTGAAGATTCCGGGTACCGACCACTCGGTGACCATCGGCTTCCAGGTGGGCGCGCTCATTCAGGTGCGCGACGGTCAGGAAGTGGGCCCAGGCGAAGTGCTGGCGCGCATTCCAGTCGAGGGCCAGAAGACCCGCGACATCACCGGCGGCCTGCCGCGTGTGGCCGAGCTGTTCGAAGCGCGCAGCCCGAAGGACAAGGGCATGCTGGCCGAAATGACGGGCACCGTCTCCTTCGGCAAGGAAACCAAAGGCAAGGTGCGTTTGGTCATTACCGACCCCGAGGGCGCGGAGTGGTCGGAGTTGGTGCCCAAGGAAAAGAACATCTTGGTTCACGAAGGCCAAGTGGTCAACAAGGGCGAGTCCGTGGTGGACGGCCCGGCCGACCCGCAGGACATCTTGCGTCTGTTGGGTATAGAAGAGCTGGCACGCTACATCGTCGACGAGGTGCAAGACGTCTACCGTCTGCAGGGCGTGAAGATCAACGACAAGCACATCGAAGTCATCGTGCGCCAGATGCTGCGCCGCGTGGTGGTGGAGAACCCAGGCGAATCGACCTACATCGCGGGCGAGCAGGTCGAGCGCTCGGAGATCCTCAACACCAACGAGCAATTGCAAAGGGACGGCAAGATTCCTTCCACCTTCAGCAATCTGCTCTTGGGTATCACCAAGGCTTCCCTGTCCACTGACAGCTTCATCAGCGCCGCGTCCTTCCAGGAAACCACGCGCGTGCTGACCGAAGCCGCCATCATGGGCAAGCGCGACGAGTTGCGTGGCTTGAAGGAAAACGTCATCGTCGGGCGCTTGATTCCTGCAGGCACCGGCATGGCGTATCACCAAGCCCGCAAGGTGAAGGACGCCATGGACGAAGCCGAGCGCCGTGCGATTGCCGACGCTGAAGCGGCGGACTTGGCCGAAAGCCTGGGCGAGGGTTCCGACGCCGACTTGGGCAGCACCACCGAGTGAGGACTTGCACTGGGTCATGGCGTGTCTGATCTGAAAACCCCGGGCTGCGTGAGTGGCCCGGGGTTTTTTATGTGCCCTGTGCGCGGCTGACCATGCCAGCTTCTACTGCCGAGCGCCCCCCCCAACAACCGCTTTGGCGTCAGCTGAGTGCGACGGCTGAGGTTTTGCAGGCTGTGGCGGCTGGGCGTTCTGCCACGGCAGCCTGGGGACACGCGCCCACTGATTTGCGGCCAGCAGCCCAGGCCCTGTCTTCGCACGCCCTGCGGCATTGGGGCGAGGCTCAGGCTTTGTGCAGCTTGTTGGCCACGCGTGCCCCGCCGCCCGCGGCCCACGCGCTCCTGTGCCTGACCTTGGCATTGATGTTGGGGGACGACGCAGCAGCGCAGCAGGAAGGCCAGCAACGTCGCCCGCTTTACGCCGAGCACACCTTGGTGAACCAAGCCGTCGAGGCGGCAAGGCGTGGCGCAGACACCAGCGCACAGGCCGCTTTTCTGAACGCTTGTCTGCGCCGCGCCTTGCGCGAGTGGCCTGGCCTTCGCGCGCGCGCAGCGCTCGACCCCGTGGCGCGCTGGAACCACCCGCGCTGGTGGGTCCAGCAGGTTCAGAACGACCATCCGCAGCATTGGCAGCAAATCCTCAGCGCAGCCAGCCAGCCGCCGCCGATGACGCTGCGCGTGAACAGCCGGTGGGGAACACCAGTCGCTTACCTGCAACGGCTGCAAGCTGTCGGCATGCAGGCCACGCAGATCGGCCCGCAAGCCGTTCGCTTGGCCGAGCCCTGCCATGTGCACCTGTTGCCAGGCTTTGCCGAGGGCGATGTGTCCGTGCAAGACGCTCACGCGCAACTGGCGGCCCGCTTGCTGCTGGGGCTCGATGAGCAGCCAGCGCCAGACGTCCAAGGCTGGCGTGTGCTCGACGCCTGCGCTGCGCCCGGAGGTAAAGCCGTTCACCTTTTGGAGCTGGCCGATGTGCGCTTGCTGGCGTTGGACGTTGATGCCGAACGCACCCACCGCGTCCACGACAACTTGCGCCGCAGCACGCTACAGGCCCAGGTCGTCGTGGCCGATGCAGCCCAGCCCGAAACCTGGTGGGACGGTGAGCCCTTCGATGCGGTGCTGCTGGACGCGCCTTGCACGGCCTCTGGCATCGTGCGCCGCCACCCCGACGTGCGCTGGCTGCGCCGGGCTCCAGATCTGGTGCAACTCGCTGCTGTGCAAGCACGCCTGCTTGCAGCACTTTGGCCGCTGGTCAAGCCCGGCGGTCGCTTGCTTTACTGCACCTGTTCGGTGTTTCGCATCGAAGGCGCTCAGCAGATCAAAACGTTTCTTAGCCGCAACACAGACGCCCGTTGGTGCCCGTCGCCGGGTCATTTGTTGCCCGGCGCTGTCGGGCCAGCAGAAGGGCTCGCTGACAATGCCAGTCGAGATGGAGACGGCTTCTTCTACGCGCTGCTGCAAAAAATACGGGTCTGAAATCCGGCGTTTCGCGACGGCTGTGGCTTGGCTGTTGGTGGCTTTCATGGGCATGTCCACCGCCATCGCCCAGACCCCACCAGCTACGCCGGCTCGCTTGGAAACCCTGCGCTTGGAGCGCGCCGAAGGCGCTTTGTTGTTGTCGACGGTGTTGGACATCCAGCTGCCAGAGACTGTGCAAAGCGCGCTGCTCAAAGGCGTTCCCGTCGTCTTTGTAGCGCGTGCCGAGCTGTTGCGGCTGCGCTGGTATTGGGCCAATCGCAGTGTGCGCACCACCGTGCGCCACATGCGCTTGGCCTATCAGCCGCTTACCAAACGTTGGCGCGTGCAGGTAGCGCCCGGCGAAATCAGTGCCACTGGCGTAGGCGTGGCTCTGGCGCAAACCCACGACAGCTTGCCCGAGGCCATGGCCGTGGTGAGCAGACTGTCGGGCTGGCGCGTGGCTGAACCCGAAGACTTGGAGGCTGACAGCCGCTACCGCTTGGAGTTCAGCTACCGGCTGGACGTGACGCAACTGCCCCGACCGCTGCAAATTGGCGTATTTGGGCAGGACGACTGGAGCATCTCGTTCAACGCCTCTCAAGCAGTGCCTGAAGAGCTGTTGCGCTGAGCCCCCGCTGGTTGTAAGCACTGCCACCACCCACCGCACCAAGCATGGCGACCGAGCCTTCATCTTCAACCGCCCGGCCACGTTGGAACCGCTGGGCCTGGGCAGTGGGCGTGGCCGCGATGGTGGCTGTGGCCCTGGTGTTGATGTTTCTGCTGACGCTGGCCACTGACAACCGCGAACTCTACGAGCGCTACTACGCACGCTTGCTGGTGGTCAATGGCGTGGTGGCCGCTGTGCTGCTGGGCGTGATCACCTGGGTGGTGGCGCGCTTGCTGGTGCGGCTGCGCCAACAGCGTTTTGGTAGCCGTTTGCTGGTCAAGCTGGCGGCAATCTTTGCCTTGGTGGGCTTGGCGCCGGGCTTGTTGATTTATGTTGTTTCCTACCAGTTCGTCTCGCGATCGATCGAGAGTTGGTTCGACGTGAAGGTTGAAGGTGCGCTCAATGCGGGTCTGACCTTGGGGCAGACCACGCTGGAAGCCCTGAGTACCGATTTCGGCAACCAGTCGCGTGCGTCTGCGCAGTCTTTGGTGGACACCTCCAACGCGTCTGCTGGCTTGGCGCTGGAGCGCATTCGTGACCAACTCGGGGCCTCGGAAGTCTCGCTTTGGGGCCAGGGTGGGCAGCTCATTGCCAGCGCAGGTGCATCGCCTTTTTCGATCAACCCAGAGCGTCCGTCAGCGCAAACCTTGCGTGAAGCACGCAGCGCACGCGTGCTCACGCGCATAGAAGGCCTCGACGAGTGGATGCAGGCCACGGCCGAGGGTGGGCGCCCTGCACCTGCGCGGTTGCGGGCCTGGGCCCAAGTGCCCAACCCCACCGTCGGACTGCTGGCCGAGGCGCGCGTGCTGGAGATCAGCCAATACCTGCCCGAGCGTTTGATGCTGAGCGCCTCTGCCGTGCAAGAGGCTTACCGCGAATACCAAGAACGGGCGCTGGCACGAGACGGCCTGCGCCGCATGTACATCGGCACGCTCACGCTGAGCCTTTTTCTCGCGGTGTTCGGTGCGGTGCTGTTGGCGGTCTTGCTGGGCCGGCAACTGGCACGCCCACTGCTGCTCCTGGCCGAAGGCGTGCGCGATGTGGCCGCTGGCGACTTGAGTCCCAAGCCAGTCCTGCAAGGACGCGACGAGTTGGGCGGCCTCACGCGCTCTTTCGCCATGATGACGCAGCAGCTCTCCGATGCACGCGACGCCGTTCAGCACAGCATGCACCAGCTCGACTCGGCGCGCGCCAGTGTGCAGACCATATTGGACAACCTCACCGCTGGCGTGATCGTGCTCGACGCATCAGGTCGCGTGCTGCAGTCCAACCCGGGCGCCACACGCATCTTGCGTGCCCCGCTAGCGGCTTACGTCGGCCAGCCACTCGCCGACGTGCCGGGGTTAGCGCAGTTTTCCAAGTTGGTCGTGGCGCAATTCGAGTCCATCGCCCCTGAAGCGGCTGCGCTGGCTGCAACACACGAGGCCGAGTTGTGGCAGCAGGCGCTCGAGCTGGAGGTGTCTGGCGGCAGCGGCCCAGCCACCGAAGTGAGCTTGGTGGCTCGCGGTGCCGGCTTGCCCGATGGCACTTTGTTGTTGGTGTTCGACGACATTTCCGAGATCGTGTCTGCCCAACGGGCCCAGGCTTGGGGCGAAGTGGCGCGGCGCTTGGCCCATGAAATCAAGAACCCGCTCACGCCCATTCAGTTGTCTGCCGAGCGCTTGCAAATGAAACTGCTCGACAAGCTCATGCCCACCGAGCGCCTGGTGCTGGAGAAGTCGGTGCGAACCATCGTCGATCAGGTCGACGCCATGAAGCGCTTGGTCAACGAGTTTCGTGACTACGCGCGTCTGCCTGCTGCCGTTCTGGTGCCGGTCGATCTGAATGCGCTCATCACCGATCTGATGCAGCTCTACAGCCCAGAGAACGCGGTGGTCCCGGTGCGCATGCAGCTGGCCGCCGACTGTCCACCGGTTCGCGGAGACGCGCAGCAATTGCGCCAAGTCATTCACAACCTGTTGCAAAACGCTCAGGACGCCACCCTTAGTGCAGGCCGTTCTGGCGAAGACCATGCGGTGCTGATACGCACGCGTTGGGTTAGTGCCACCGGCCGCGTGCGCCTGTCGGTGCTCGACTGCGGCACCGGTTTTCCTGAACACATCTTGCAGCGTGCATTCGAGCCTTACGTCACCACCAAAGTGCGCGGCACCGGGCTGGGGCTGGCGGTCGTGAAGAAGATCGCTGATGACCACGCAGCACGCGTCGAGCTGGCCAATCGCATGTCGGATGGCGCAGTGCTCGGCGCACAAGTCTCGCTATCATTCGCCGCTGCTCCTTGACCGTCCGGTCACACGCATCTGCAGTAAGGGAACGCACTCATTTATGGCAACCATCCTGGTCGTTGATGACGAGCCTGGCATTCGCGAGCTGCTGCTTGAAATCCTCAACGACGAAGGCCATCACGTTGAGCTGGCGCAGAACGCGGCGGAGGCCCGTCAGCAACGCGGCCTGATGGACCCAGACTTGGTCCTGCTGGACATCTGGATGCCCGACACCGATGGCGTGACCTTGCTCAAAGAATGGGCCACTGGCGGCTTGCTCACCATGCCGGTCATCATGATGAGTGGCCACGCCACCATCGACACCGCGGTAGAGGCCACGCGCATCGGCGCGCACTCGTTCCTCGAAAAGCCGATCACCATGCAAAAGCTGCTCAAAGCGGTGGAACAAGGCTTGCAGCGGCGCATGGCCGCACGTGTCCAAGCCACGCCAGCCAACGCGGCAGCCGAGGCCGCCGCTGTCGCGGCAGCGGCCGTCACAGCAGCACCCACCGAGCCACCCCTGTCGCCCTTGCAAAGTTTTGCGCTCGACAAGCCGCTGCGTGACGCACGCGACGAATTCGAGAAGGCGTACTTCGAATTTCACTTGGCCCAAGAAGGCGGGTCCATGACCCGCGTAGCCGAGAAAACAGGATTAGAAAGAACCCACCTGTACCGCAAGCTCAAGCAGTTGGGCGTGGACCTCTCCAAAGGAAAACGCCCAGCGCCCTGATGTACACTCCGCGACCTTGGCCCGGTAGCTCAGTTGGTAGAGCAGCGGATTGAAAATCCGCGTGTCGGTGGTTCGATTCCGCCCCAGGCCACCAGTCTTGATGCGCCCCAGCGCCCGATCAGGGTTCTGGGGCGTTTCTACATTTGCTGGCGTCTTTCTACAAAGCCCAAGCTCTTACGTGGGCTTAGTAGCCTTCTTTGCTGAAGCCTTTGGTCTAGCGCGCGAATTCTTCGTCGCTGCCGCAGTGGGATCCACCTCCGAAGTACCTTCTTTCACGATTTCGAACTTCGGCAAGACTGTGACCGCTGGTCCTGCAGGAAAACCCATCCAGGTGACCATAGTCCTGCAGCGTTCAGTTGAGATGTGGAACAGAGGGAACGCGATCTGTGCAATTACCTCGTGGGGGATGTCATCAAGCGCGACCGCTCTACTGAACTCTGCAATGCAAGCCACAGTGCAAGAGGCGGCGAAAGCTACAGGTTCTTCAGCATCCCTCGGCTTGCCAGTAACCGAACGGGACAAGCTAACTCGGAATTGCTCAGGTGAACCAGGGGTGGCCCTGATTTTTACTTGCGCTTGAGCGAAGAACCTGCCCTTCGGAGCCTCCGATGAAGCGATGAAGAGATCACACTCAGCGTGAATCGTATCTACGGCCCGAATTCGGAACGTCAATGCATTATTTGGTTCGAGTTCGATGTCTGCCACTGTTCAAGTCCCCCGAAGTTCTCCTGCACCACTTCGAACGAAGCTTGCAGAGTTATTGATGGCTCGCTTGGAGATCTGCCCCCGGTCTTTTGCGCAAAAAGGTGCGATTCACAAGCGACCTTGACCCATTCGTTGAGCTTCATCCCATTGCGAGTCGCCGCGAGGGCAGCAGCTTGATGCAACTCGGGCCCGAGGCGGACGTTGAACGTACCCTTACATGGTGTGTCTGGAGCCTCTCCCAGTTCTGCGCACGTCGAAAGGTAGTCGGCTACCGCCGCCTCAAACGCGACTCGCAGGCTCCTAACGTCGTTTGCCTGGTAGCTGACAACGTCTTTGATGAAGAGTAGCTTCCCGACAAGGAAGTTTTCATCTGTGTCGGCCTCGATCGAGCCGAAATAGCCCTTGTATTCGAACACTTGAGTCAATTGATCTCTCCCGCGTTGCGCAGACCCTCGATGAGGTTCTCCTGCGCGTAGCCCTTGATGATGTTTCCAGGATGTGGCTCGTGAATGAAGACCTTTACACCCGACTTCTCATGCCAAAACTTACGGCTTGAACCGCCTTTGCTCTTGAGCAACTTGAAGCCAAAAAGGGACATGAGGGTTGTGGCCTCGTCCCATGTGAAATCCGCGCTTCGGTGGAGCAACCTCCCGAGAAGTTTCTCTTTCCTGCTCACTACCGTACCCTATCTTGCGATGATTATGCAACTAGATTTAGTTGCACGCCACGCGTTATGTTGGTAAACGCTAACGGAGAGGGCGAACAACCTCTCCCATGCGTCTTCTAACATAGTGCTCAGTCATTTCGCGGTTCCTGTGGGCGAGCAGTTTCTGCGAGTGCGCAAGGTCGCCGGTGTCTGTTGCTGCCTTAGCCCGAATGTCCCGGAACTGAAAGCTCACTTTCGCGGCTTCGCGTGCCTTGTCGAAGCGTGAGCGCAACGCGAAAACGGAGAGCGGTTGTCCCTTCTCGTCCTGGATGAGGTAGGCGCTGATCGCCTGACGGGGCCGAGCGTTGATTCTGTCAATGACGGCCGCCAGCTCGCCGGTAATCTCGACTCCGAGCCTAGCTCCCGTTTTGTTCTGCACGATCCAAAGGGCGCCATCGCGAATGTCGGTGCGCTTGAACTTGAGCACATCGGCGGGGCGTTGCCCGGTGAGCAGCGCAAGGTCCATGGCGTCAACCACGGTGAAGTGAGCGTGGGCCTTGACCCGTTCGAACTCATCGTCGGTGACGTAGCGGTCACGCCCTGTCTCCTTAAAGCCCTTTACACCCTGGCATGGGTTCGTCGCAGTGGTGTAGCCCCACTCTCTAGCCTTGTTGAAGATGTGCGAGAAAAGGGCCTTCTCGCGGTTGGCCCGAACCTTTGCGGCTTGGCCGCGAATGTCCATGTATTCGCGAACATGCATGGGCGCGATCAGATCAATGGGCATATGTCCAAAGACGCGCAGCAGGTGCACCAGCTCTTTGTCGTTGTCTTTGCGGGTACGTACGGACTTGAGGGGGTAGACCTCACGGATGTACCGCCTCACAACCACCGAGAAAAGCCGGGTCGAGTCATCCTCTCGAACACCCTCGCGCATCGCCCACTGCCGCAGCGCTTCGGCGCGGTCGTTGCTCAACTTTGTCCAGATGCGCGGCGTGGTTCCGCTGACGTGGTACCAAGTGTTTCCCTTGCGGTGAAACCTCGGAGGGTCATCAAAGTTGGATTGACGCCGCCTGCCCATCATGCTCCCCTGAGAGCTGTGAAGTTGGGTCGAAGCATCCGGGGCTGTTCATCGTCCGAACCACACCCGAGCATCTTCTCCGCGTATCGACGTGCGATGACTGGTCGGTGATTGGCATTCAGTTCAAAGCGCCACCCACGGCTGCGGAGCCAATCGATTTGTCGCTGTGTGGCCTTGTAGCCGGTCAGTGTGGCGACTTCATCCGGCAGGAGGAAGAAGTGCGAAACAGAAGCAGCAGTCATGCTGCCTCCATCAAGGCGCGCTTCAACGTCGAATATGGCCCGTCTGCAAATCGGTCAGGTAGTTTTCCATTGGGATACAGGCGCATGCCGGCAGGGAAAAGAACGCGTCGGTACATGGGGGCAAGAATTTCACCTGTGTCACGCACCACACGACCACACGAGGTCTGGGAAAGATCACCGACTCCGAAGAGTTGCTTGCACCAGCTGGGGAGGTTGAGCCAGGAGCAGATGCTCCGGCCTTCTTGGGACAGTCCGCCGTATCCATGAATGCGTGCTCCTTTTGGAAAGGCCTGAAGCGGCCCGATCTTCGATAGGTACTTCATCAAGTAGCCGACGGGGTTCTTGGCGATGACGCGCTGTGTCATGCCGTGCGGCCACCAGCCTTGCTTGTCGAACTTGGGGAGCTGAAAGCGCTTGGGGAGCCAGATGGCAAGGTGGTAGTGCATTGCCCCTCGTCGCTGGAGTTCTGCCACCCAGACATAGCGGCAGCGGACGCGCTGGCGCTTGCACCATCTGCGGAGTTGGCGAAGGCAGTCGGACAGGTGGCGCGGCTGCCAGTCGTTCACGCCTCGGTAGGTGAGGGTGACGAACCAAACGTTCTCCCTGTGGCCCGGCAGCGCGCAAAGGCGTTGAAGTTGGCCACACGCCCAAACCGTCCGGCGCAGGCGGCTCAGGCGACGGGCTTGGGTTTCCTCGAAGCTGAAAGGAACATCGATGTAGTCGTGTCCACTTGTTTTAGATGGGACAAGCCCAGCAGGCGGCTGCGCCGCCGCTTGTGCCTCGCTGCGCGCGGCACACTCGCGCGGCCCTGGCGCATGAACTACTTGACTGGATGTAGGGGAACTCATGTCCCCTATTGTTAGGGGCTTTCAAGTCCCCGTCAAGGGATATGAAATTCCCTACTAA
Source organism: Comamonadaceae bacterium (assembly GCA_027483665.1). GTDB lineage: Bacteria > Pseudomonadota > Gammaproteobacteria > Burkholderiales > Burkholderiaceae_C > JAIXUC01. The sequence continues at coordinate 21,129 of JAIXUC010000003.1, forward strand.
CTGACCGAACGCTTGTCCAAGTCAAGCGCTGGCTTCTCTTCGCCAGACACAAGCTTCCAGAAGCTGGAAACCTTCTGAATCAGCACGTAGGCGTTGGTACGGTCTGCGTCCGGTCCGAACTCGTCGAAGACCTCTCGCACGCTGATGCCGAGAATTTCTTCGTACTTTCGGATGGTCTTCTTGCTGTGGATGACGTAGAGGACCTTCCACCCAAAGTGAAAGCCGATCATGTACATGCCAAGGGCGGACTCCAACTCATCCAATTGAAAGCCACCCTTGCGGATCACCTGATCCATGAAGGAGTAGCGATCAAAAGCCAGATCAGCAGTGGGCAAAGGCGTCTTCGTCTTGGTTGCTCTTGTCTTCGTCACCGCTTCAGCATATCACCTGAAGGGCACTTAGAGTGCCTTGCGCGGTATGCACTGGCACGCCAACACCTAGGGGACACTTCCGGCGACTGTTGACTAGGCTTCGCCACATGCCGCTGCGCGGCATCAGGACCGTGGTTTGTGGAACCTCTGCCCTTTGCTGATCAGGAAAGCCTCTCTCGCGCAGCCTCTAGGCGTTGGCGAAGCACCTTCTTTAGCCAACACCCTTTCTGCAACTCCGTTTGCACAAGTGCCTTGTACTTGTCAGGGGGCGGGGCTGGACGCATTCGATGACGTCGAGCATTGCAGAAGAAATGGGCTGCGGCAATGTTCGCTTCCGTATCCGAGCCGCCATCGCATCGAGCATGCAGGTGCTCAGCGGTGGCTAGGACCTCGCGCAGGCTTTTAGGACTCAGCCTCAGATCTTTTGCAAACAGTTCGGAAGCTTCTGTAGGGACCATGGGAAGTCCACAGTAAAAGCACAGGCCGCACTGACGCTGAAAAGCGCTGTGACGCAACTTGGGAAGTGGGTTTTTTTTCAAGGACGACCTCGGCAGGACAAGCGCGTGCCATGCGCGTGTAGCGGCCAAGATACGCTTATGCGACTTCTTGGCGGCCTGCCGTTTACCGGTCGGGGCGGGCTCGTCCCTTATGGGATGAAGGCCCAAAGGGCGTGGCGGGCCCTCACTCAGGACGTGATGGTAAGACGGGCTGCGTCCTTCTACAACCCCACCTTGGCCCGACTGGATCGGTCATCGAGATCCCGCTATGCTTGTAGAAGGAAAGATGCACAAGTGGCAAGCAGGCCTAAGGCTCATGGCTGGATTGAAAATCCGCGTGTCGGTGGTTCGATTCCGCCCCAGGCCACCAGATGCCATGCGCCTCAGCGCCCGGTTCGGGTTCTGGGGCGTTTCTACGTTTGCATCCCAATTTCTACAGTTGAGCCGACTTGGGGGCAGCACAGCCCGACGTTCGTCATGAAAACGTCATGATGTGCACGTACGGTACGAGTTGTACTGAAATCCGGCTTATCTAAAAGGAAAGCAAAATCATGGCGATCGAGTTTGACGATGTGAGTGAAACATTCCGCAAGATAAGGTTGAGTGGTCGCCTGGATATTCCTGGTACCGAGGCAATATCCATCAAGTTTTCCAGCCTCTCCACCACACAAGGAAAGCGGGTTGTTGTCGATTTGACTGGCATCACATTTCTGGCGTCTGTGGGCATACGCGAACTGATCACCAATGCCAAGGCTCTCCAACTCCGTCAGGGCAAGATGGTGATTTTTGTGGGAGACAACGCCCCGGTTGCCAAGACGCTCGAAACCACTGGGATTGACACGTTGATTCCAGTGTTCGCTGACGCTAACGAGGCTGACCAGGCCGCCGTTGGCTGAAGTTCGCTTTCATGGCGCAGTCCGGCGACGGTGCTGGCTATCGAGCAGCCTTTAGCGCCGAAAAGTCTTCCATTGCACCAGCATCTACCTGGCTGCAGGACTGCTGTCGTCAAGCCGAAGTGCCTCAGGATGCGCTCGACCGGTTAGACATTTGTCTCAACGAGGTCATGGCCAATATCGTCAGTCATGGCGGTCCGAAAGCGGTCGCGCACCCTGTTGAGATCACCTTGACCTTCAGCGATCAGCCGCCTTCACGCACCGCCAATCTTGTTATTGCGGACGCTGGCGTGGCATTTGACCCCACTTCGGCATCGCAACGCCCCCAAGCACAGTCACTGGCCGATGCAGAGCCAGGCGGTCTTGGTGTGATCATGTTGAATAGCAATGCCGACAAGTTGCTTTATTCCTACATCAATGGGCTGAACACACTGGCCATCACAGTTTGCTGGCCGTTGGGTGTGGATAATGTCGATGAATGACATTTTCGTTACAAAAGTTCGGCAATCACTATCTGGACAAAGACCGGCGGGCAACTGAAGGCACGGGCAAAACCCAGCGCAGCGACGTTGAACGCCGGAACCTGAGTCTTGCGTGGATCCCGCTGTTTCAGCAGGCCGACCAAGACGAGTTGGTCCTCGCTTTGCGGGACTGTGACGTGCTCGAACTACAACCTGGCGCGATCCTTCTGGAGCCGGGAGCCCTGAACAAATATGTATTCATCCTTTTGTCGGGTGAGCTGGCCGCGCATTTTGATTACAACAAGTCTCCAGAATCATCCATTCCCATACCGCCTGGTGAATGCATCGGGGAACTTTCGGCCCTCGATGGAAAGCCCGTATCGATTCTGGTAACTGCCACTGTGCTGGCACGGCTGTTGAAGATACCGCAAGATGTCTTCTGGTCCAAGCTCATGACGGCCCCCGGTGTAGCGGCACGCATGCGGATCATGCTCGGCGACCGGATACGCCGCTCCAATGACATGATTCGCGAAGCTCAGCGGCGCCAGAGTGAGCTGCAGCATCTGAAGAAAGAACTGGGCGTTGCCCGGGAACTTCAACAAAGTATGTTGCCTTTGCAGCACCCTTTGTTTCCTCAATGTTTAGATCTCGAGATTTCAGGGTTTATGGAACCTGCGTCAAACGTCGGTGGCGACTTTTTCGACGCATTCTTTGTAGACAAGAACCAATTGTTTTTCTGCATCGGGGATGTGTCTGGGCATGGTATTGCCTCTGCCATGTTCATGGCACGGACAATTGGTCTCATTCGTGTTTTGGCCATGGTTTCTTCCGAGCCTCAGGCATTGATGAGTACCCTCAATGAGCGGCTCTGCTCGGGCAATAACACCAATATATTCGTCACCCTGTTCTGCGGGTTACTGGATGTCAGTACCGGGCAACTCCGTTATTGCAATGGAGGGCATTGCGAGCCCATCATCGTTCGCGGGGTCAGCGCCAACTTCCTCCCGGTACTGAAGGGGCCCTTGGTCGGAGCTTTTCCGGGCGTTGTTTACCGGTCGTTGGAAACCACGCTTGCGTTCGGTGAAACTCTGTTTTGTTACACAGATGGCGTGACCGAAGCGCAAAAGACCGACGGTGAGGAATTCGGCGAGGCGAAGTGTCTGGAGCTGGTCCACACCGAGTCATCCAAACCAATAGAAGGGTTACTCGAAGCCGTGCGCAAGTCAGTCGCGCAATTCACCGGAACCGATGTCCTTGAGGACGACTGCACGATGCTGGCGCTGCGTCGATTGCAGATAGCGCACTGATGTCTTTTGCGCTGCAAGCCGTTTTTGCTTTGGTTGGCGCGCAGCTTCCCGGCAGTTCGCGCAGGGCCGCGGTGAAGCCTGAGCCGGCGATGCTGGGGCCATTGGGTAGCATCGTTTGATGGCATCGCTTCCTTCCACTGCGTCTGGTCCGAGTTGGCTGAACACGCCGGGCCTTCCGCTTTGGAGTCTTGGCATTCCCGTGCTGGCGTTGGCCATGGTCGGCGCGGGCTGGGGACGCCCTCTTGGGCTGGTGCTGGGGCTGGTGTTGGTGCTCAGCCTGTTCGGCGCGGTGATGGCTGCGATCCACCATGCTGAGGTGGTGGCCCATCGTGTGGGCGAGCCCTTTGGCACGCTGGTGTTGGCTGTTGCGGTGACCGTGATCGAGGTGGCGCTGATCGTCGCCCTGATGCTGGCCGGTGGCGAAAGCGCCAAAGCGTTGGCTCGCGACACGGTGTTCTCTGCGGTGATGATCGTCTGCAACGGCGTGGTGGGCCTGTGCCTGTTGCTGGGTGGGCTGCGCCATCGGGTGCTGGCCTTTCGCGTCGAGGGCACGAGCCCAGCGCTGGCGGCGCTGGCGGCGCTGGCCGGTCTGTCCATGGTGCTGCCCAGCTTCACCACCACCACCGCCGGGCCGACCTACAGCGGCTCGCAGCTCGCTTTTGCAGGCCTCTCGTCTCTGGTGCTGTATGGCGTCTTTGTGTTTGTGCAGACCGTGCGCCACCGAGATTACTTTTTGCCGGTGGACAACGACAACGAAGAGGTGCACGCTGCGCCGCCACCCGACTGGGTCGCCTGGACCAGCCTGGGGCTGCTCATGCTGGCGCTAATCGGCGTGGTGGGGCTGGCCAAGGCGCTGGCACCCGCGCTTGAATCTGGGGTGGCGGGCGCGGGTTTGCCGGCGGCGGTGTCAGGCGTGGTGATCGCGATGATCGTGCTGCTGCCTGAAACTGGTGCGGCGGTGCGCTCGGCGCGCGGCAACCGGATGCAGAGCAGCCTCAACCTGGCGTTGGGCTCAGGGCTAGCCAGCATCGGCCTGACGATTCCGGTGATCGCAGCCTTGTCACCGATCTTTCCGTTTTCACTCGCGCTGGGCCTGCCGCCTCTGCAGATCGTGCTGCTGACGCTGACGCTGCTGGTCTCGGCCATCACACTCGGCAGCGGCCGCGCCACGGTGATGCATGGCGCGATCCACTTGGTGCTGTTTGCGGCGTTTCTTTTCTTGACGGTGGTGCCTTAAGCCGTCGTGCGCCCACCTGTGCTGGGCCAACTGGCACCACGCCAACCACCCAGCGCCTTCTCAGGCTCTGGGCGCTTTGAATGCCAGCGCGATCAGCCCCCCAGCGGGCGGTGCTCCATCTGGATGAAGGTGAAGTCTTCCACGAGGTCGGTGCCCAACTCTTCCAGTGCGTCGTCCTCTTCGTCGTGCGCCCACAGCACGCGAATGCTGGTTCCGGCTTCTCCGGCTTCGTTGAGCACGGCCATGATGGTGCGCAGGCCCTTGGTCGAGGCACTGTTGACGTACTGCAAGCGCATGTTGGCCACGAAAGAGGCGGGTTTGCTTTCCTTCAAGTGGCGCTGCAAGGCGTCCACGATGGGGGTGAAGAAGGGCAGCGGGTTCTCCGGGTAGCACTCTCCTTCAATCAGCAGACTTTGCTCCGAAGGGTTCAGAACCACTTCGGGCGTCACGGTTGTCTTTTGGGCTTTGAGGGTTTGCATGGCAATCTCATTTCAGGAGTGGAAGGTTCAGATCACGGCTTTGACATAGAAAAAAGCTGTCCTGCCGCCGTTCAGCGGGTCGGAGGAAAAGCTGTACTCGATGGGCTGGCGGCTGTCACGGGCGATGGTCAACCAGCCCAAGCCTGCGCCCTTGCTGACCGGGTCTGCCTCGCTGTGTTGATCGTTCTTCAGTTGCTCGCGGTAAGCCTGTTTGATTTCATCGAGACTCATGGCGCGCACGGCCTCCAGCTTTTCGGTCAGGCGCGGCACATGCGAGGTTTCAATGCGGTTGACGCAGACGATCCAGTACGTGTTGGCGCTGGCTTCGTACCCAATGCCAATCGCGCCTTCTTTCACGGTCGGCGCCGCTGCCGCTGTAGTTGCTGCCGTCGGCTCTTCCCCCGTGGCTGCGTAGTGCACGATGTTCTGTGCCATCTCGACGAAGGTCGAGAAAAGCTTGCGTTTGACGGAACCTGCCGCGCCAGACTCATCGAGCCGATGTTTCAGGGAGTCTGCAGCCGCACTGATGATCGACTGATTGAACTCACCGCTGTGATAGAACAAAACCCCGGCTGCAGCAGCCTGGTCCTGGAACTCTGCAAAGGCCAAGAGGTTCATGAGCGGCCTGCCGTTCTGAATGCCATCAAGGTCACGTCGTCACGGCGCTTTTGCCCGCCTTGCCATTCGTTGAAGGATTGCAGGAAGTCGGTGCAGAACTGAGCGGCCGACTGCTGGTTGCGCGCGGCCAAGTACTGCACCAGTCGGCGGCGGCCGTGGGAGATGGCCTTGGGCCCACCAATTTGGTCGATCACGCCATCGGTCGGAATGACCAGCAGCGAGTTCGGGGTCAAGGGCACTTCATGCACAGCCCAGGAAGAATCGCTGGGCGTGTCGGAGTAACCGATGGGGGACTTTTCGGCCTCGATGATCTTCACCTCTGAGGCCCCTGGTTCTGCGATGAGCAAGCTTAAGCGGGCCGAAGCAAACCGGATCCAGCTGTGGTCCTTGGGCAAGACGAAGATGGCCGCATCCAGCCCGTCGTTGGAGGCCTTCTCGCCGGGCTTGGACTCGGTCAGAGAACGGTCTTCTTGGCGCAGCACGCGCTTGATGTACAGGTTGAGCTTTTGCAGCACGGCGGCTGGGTCGGTGTGGGTGGACGAGGAGGGAATGGCTTGCTCAAGGAACGACATGACGATCAAGGTCATGAAGGCACCGGGTACGCCGTGCCCGGTGCAATCGAACACACAGCCAAAAATGCCCTCTGCGGTGCGCCGGAAAAAGTAAGCGTCACCTCCTACCACGTCACGGGGCTGCCAGATCAGCCCATAGTCACGGATGTCCTCGCGCAGTACCTGGTCCGATTCCACCAAGTGGGACTGCTGAATCAGGCTGGCGTAGTTGATGCTGGACAGAAGCTGGCGGGTTTTTTCTGCTTCGATGTCGGACATGGCCTTGACCAATCCGAAGCCTGTGCCCACCCCTTGGTACTGACCATCCAAGGTGGTGATGAAGCCGTCGTTGAGCACCTTGCCACCAGACTCGACGGCCGCACTGACCAGCGTTTCAATGGGCGTGTCAGATGACACGATGAGGGGCGTCTTGTCCATGAACGCCACGCAAGTCTTGCGCCCATACAGATCGCGCGCGAAGGGGCGTGCGTACTGCTCCATGAAGATGTTTCTGTTGATCAACCCGATGGGCTGCCCATCTTCCACCACCGCGATGGTGGCCACCCCTTCAAGACGGGCGAAGATTTCTCTGACTTGTTCGTTGTTTGTTTCGGGGGTCACCGTCTCCATCGGCTTGGACAACTGTTCCGCGCGCGTGGCCAGCACAGCACCATACGGGTTGTCGTCTTGTGAAGAGGCGGCGAGCGAGTCGTATAACGAGTCGATGTTGTGCATGTCGGGCTCCGAAACAGTCGAGCCCGCCAGTGTTCGTTGCGTGTTTGAAGGCTTGCGGTCACTTTCGTGAAGGAGTGATGAAAACCGAAGGACGGCCACTACCACTGGAGGGCGCCGGTGGCTCGGTGCTTTCAGTCAGCTGGCTTCTTTCGACGGGCAGTCAGGGAGAACGAGGAAATGGCCCATTCCGTTGGGGAAATGCTTGGTTTCGGACTTGCTTTTGCTTCGGGCAAACCCTGCTGCCCTTTTGCCTGAAAGTTCAGCACCATACGAAGCTGTCATTTAACAACTCTAGGAGACGAGACACATGACCCAACCGACCCGCCGCCGTTCGCTGCTCAAGGGTGCTGCCATCGCCGCAGGTGCTGTGGCCGCGCCCATGGTGGCCGTGGCGCAGACCACCACATTCCGCTTCCAGAGCACGTGGCCAGCCAAGGACATCTTTCACGAGTACGCCAACGACTTCGCCAAGAAAGTCAACGACATGGCCGGCAACCGGCTGAAGATCGAGGTGCTGCCTTCTGGCTCTGTGGTGCCGGCGTTTCAGTTGCTCGACGCGGTGAACAAGGGCACGCTCGACGGCGGCCACGGTGTGGTGGCTTACCACTACGGCAAGAACAACGCGCTCGCTTTGTGGGGCTCAGGCCCTGCGTTCGGCATGGACCCCAACATGGTGCTGGCTTGGCACTACTACGGTGGCGGCAAGGCGATGCTGGAAGAAATCTACAAGTCGCTCAACATCGACGTGGTGTCCTTCCTCTACGGCCCCATGCCCACGCAGCCGCTCGGTTGGTTCAAGAAGCCGGTAGCTAGTGTGAACGACCTCAAGGGCCTCAAGTTCCGCACGGTGGGCTTGGCGGTTGACGTGTTCAAGGAGTTGGGTGCCGCGGTGAACCCGCTGCCTGGTGGCGAAATCGTCCCGGCGCTGGACCGCGGCCTGATCGACGCAGCCGAGTTCAACAACGCCTCGTCCGACCGCCTCTTGGGCTTCCCAGACGTGGTGAAGAACTGCATGCTGCAAAGCTTCCACCAGAGCGGCGAGCAGTTCGAAATTCTCTTCAACAAGCCCAAGTACGACGCGTTGCCTGCGGAGCTCAAGGCCGTCATCGACTACTCGGTGCAGGCTGCCAGCGCTGACATGAGCTGGAAGGCCATTCAGCGCAACTCGCAGGACTACATCGAGCTGAAAGAAAAGGACAAGGTCAAGTTCTTCAAGACGCCCGACGCCGTGTTGCGCGCACAACTGGCGGCTTGGGACAAGGTGACCACGGCCAAGTCTGCAGAGAACGCCCAGTTCAAGCGGATCATGGACAGCCAGCGCGCTTTTGCCCAGCGTGCCGGCCAGTGGCAAAACGACTACATGGTCGACTTCAAGATGGCCTGGAACCACTATTTCCGGGCCAAGAAGACCTGATCAGGCATCATTTCGCCTCTTGGCGAGCCACCGGTTGACCGAGTCACCGGTGGCTTTTTCTTGGACTGGCCAGCAAGCCCCGCATTGCTGGTGACCAGACGAAAGCACGTGTATGAAAGCTTTGCTGATGACGGTCGACCGGGTCTCCACTTGGTTGGGTCAGGCCTTTGCCTGGCTGATCGTCGGACTCACCCTGATGATTTCCTGGGAGGTTTTCTCCCGCTACATCTTCAACGCGCCGCACGATTGGGCCTTGGATGCCCAGATCATGATGTACGGCACCCTGTTCATGATGGCCGGGGCCTACACGCTCAGCAAAAACGGGCATGTGCGCGGCGATGTGCTCTACAGCTTCTTTCGGCCGCGCACCCAGGCCGGGTGGGACTTGCTGCTCTACCTCGTGTTTTTCCTGCCCGGCATCGTGGCGCTGACCTGGGCCGGTTGGACTTTTGCCAACGAATCGCTGGCCATCCGCGAAAGCACGTTTTCTGCCACGCCGCTGCCGCTGTACCCGTTCAAGTTCATCATCCCTTTCGCTGGCGGCATGTTGCTGCTGCAGGGCATTGTGGAAATCGTGCGTTGCATCCAGTGCCTGCGTGATGGCGAATGGCCCTCGCGCGTGGCCGATGTGGAAGAGGTAGATGTGGAAAAACTCAAGGCCATGGTGGGCCTGAATGACGAGGACCTGGGCGTTGCAGCGGGCCAGACCACAGCCCATGCGCCGACTGCAGCAGCGAACTCTGCTGGAGGTCGCCCATGACCATCCGCAAAGAACTTTGGTTCGGCTTCATCCTGATGGCGATCATCATCGCCGGCACCGGATACATGCTGCTGTCTGCTCCGCAGATCACCAACGGCCACCTGGGCCTGATGATGTTGTCGCTGGTGGTGGTGGCCATCATGCTGGGCTTCCCGACAGCCTTCACGCTCATGGGCATGGGCATGATCTTCACGTGGATCGCCTACGAAGAGAACACGTCCAAAACACTCACGCTGATGGTGCAAAGCGCCTTCAAGGTGATGGGCAACGACGTGCTCATCTCCATCCCGCTGTTCGTCTTCATGGGGTACTTGGTCGAGCGCGCCAACCTGATTGAGAAGCTCTTCAAAAGCCTGCACTTGGCCATGGCCCGTGTACCTGGCTCGCTCGCTGTGGCCACGCTGTTCACTTGTGCGGTGTTCGCCACCGCCACCGGCATCGTCGGCGCAGTGGTCACGCTCATGGGCTTGTTGGCTTTCCCACAAATGCTTCGCGGCGGCTACGACGTGCGCGTGTCAGCGGGTGCGATCACCGCCGGCGGTTGCTTAGGGATTCTGATTCCGCCGAGCGTGATGCTCATCGTCTACGGAGCCACAGCCGGTGTATCGGTGGTGCAGCTCTACGCGGGAGCCTTCTTCCCCGGCATCATGCTGGCGGGCCTGTACATCATCTACGTGATCGTGCTGGCCAAGCTCAAGCCGCACCTCATGCCACCGCTGTCGGCAGAAGCCCGCTACGTGCCGCTGCCATCACTCAGCGAGACCATTGCCAAGGAGATCTCGCAAGTGGCTCTGCCTGGGCTGGTGCGTGCCCTCAAAGGCCAGCGCAACGTGGCCGTGCCGACTGGCTACATCTTGCGCCAGCTCGGCATCACGCTCTTGCCGGCTTTGGTCTTCGTATTGGTCACGGCGTTCAGCTGGCACCTCAACACCAAGCCAGTGCCGGTGGAGGCTCCTGTGGTCGCCGGCACCAGCGAGGGCGGCATGCAGTCGCTGGAAGCGCCGCAGGCCCAAGAGGCTTCCGGCGGTGTACAAGAGCCGCCCGCTGAAGGCGACTTGGCCGAGCCGAAGGAAGATGGCGCATTGGCAGAGCCCAAGGCCGACAGCGGCCTGTCTGAGCCTCCCGGCTCGACGGCTGCAACGCCTGCTGCCTCCGGTGAACCAAGCGCAGCCGCCGCCCCCTCCCAGGCGCCGACTGCCGCTACGGACGCGTCGGTGGGCGAGCCGCCAGCCCCAGCGGCAGACGTGGCCGATGCACCACGCACCGCGCCCAGCACGGGCTGGTGGGTGGGCGTGGCCATTGGCTTGGGCGCGTTGACGGCCTTCTATGCCTTGCTCAGCTTCCAGCGCTTGGAAGTCTTCAAGATGCTGCTGTCCAGCTTCTTCCCGCTGGTGGTACTGATCCTGGCGGTGCTGGGCTCCATCGTCTTTGGCCTGGCCACACCCACCGAGGCCGCAGCCATCGGCGCTTTGGGCGGTTTTTTACTGGCCGTGGCCTACCGCCAGTTCAACATGACCGTGCTGAGAGAGTCGGTGTTCCTGACCGCCAAAACCAGCGCCATGGTGTGCTGGTTGTTCGTGGGCTCAGCCATCTTCTCTGCGGCCTTTGCGCTGCTGGGTGGACAAGAGTTGGTGGAGAACTGGGTGCTGTCGCTCAACCTCAGCAAGACCGAGTTCCTCATCCTGAGCCAGGTCATCATCTTCGTGCTGGGTTGGCCGCTGGAGTGGACCGAGATCATCGTGATCTTCATGCCCATCTTCATTCCGTTGCTGGACAACTTTGGTGTGGACCCGCTGTTCTTCGGTTTGCTCGTGGCGCTGAATTTGCAGACCGCTTTTCTGAGTCCACCGGTGGCCATGGCGGCCTTCTACCTCAAGGGGGTGAGCCCGCCGCATGTCACGCTGAACCAGATTTTTGCGGGCATGCTGCCCTTCATGGGTATTCAGGTGATTGCCATCATCTTGCTCTACAACTTCCCGGCCATCGGCATGTGGCTGCCAACGGTGCTGTACCGGTAGCGAGCAAGGCGCGCCGCGCCAGTGGCGCCGCATGTGCCCATGCGCGTGGCAGCGCATGTGCCCTGGCGGGTTCGAGCTGCGCTCAGGCTGCGTTCGGACCGTAAGTGGCCGGCCCGACGCACGCCGGGCCGCATCGCGCTATAAGCGGCATCGAACCGACTTTTCAGTCGGTTTGCCTTTCACTGTTCTCTTCAGTCAAGCGGAGGTGCCTCATGTCCCATTCTTTTTCCCTTGCTGCCCGCCATCGACGACGCACGGCTTTGCTGGCGTGGGTGCTGGTGTTGGGCGCGGCCTTGCTGGCGCATTCGAAAGCCGATGCGCAGGCCAGTGCGGCGGCCAATGCATCGGCGCCTTTGCGCGTGGCTTCCAAGATCGACACCGAGGGCGCCTTGCTGGGCCATTTGGTGTTGGGTGTGCTGCAGGCCAACGGCATTCCCACCGTCAACCGCGTGCAGCTGGGCGCTACCCGCATCGTGCGCGGTGCGCTGTTGGCTGGTGAGATCGACCTCTACCCGGAATACACCGGCAACGGTGCCTTCTTTCACAGCGACGACAAAAACCCAGCCTGGAAGGACGCGGCCAAGGGCTACGAATTGGTGCGCGGCCTGGACGCGCAAAAGCACCAGCTCGAATGGTTGGCCCCGGCGCCCGCCAACAACACCTGGGCCATTGCCGTTCGGCGCGATGTGGCAACAGCCAATCAACTGAAGTCTTTGGCCGACTTGGGCCGCTGGGTCAGCGCAGGTGGGCGCTTCAAATTGGCAGCCTCGGCCGAGTTTGTAGAGCGTGCCGATGCACTGCCCGCGTTTCAGACGGCTTATGGATTCAAGCTCAGCCAGCCGCAATTGCTGGTGCTGGCGGGCGGCGACACCGCAGTCACCATCAAGGCCGCAGCCGAGCAGACCTCGGGCGTCAACGGCGCCATGGTCTATGGCACCGACGGTGCCGTGTCGGCCTTGGGGCTGGTGGTGCTGGAAGACCCCAAAGGCATCCAGCCGGTGTATGCGCCAGCGCCGGTCATCCGCGCTGCGGCGCTGGCGCGCTACCCGAAGGTGCGCGAGTTGCTGGCACCTGTTTTCGCGAGCCTCGACGGGCCGACTTTGCAATCGCTCAATGCGCAGATCGCCATCGAAGGGCGCGATGCGCGCGTGGTGGCTCAGACGTACCTGAAGTCGCGCGGTTTCATTCAGTAAAGCGTGGGCCAGTCGCGCCACACTTTGGCTGTGCTGGGGGGCTTGGGGACACTGGCCCTGGTGGTTGGGCCGATGGTCACGCAAGCGCCCAACCGCTTGGCTCAGTCCGAGGGCTTGGGCGTCGCCCGAGTCGTGGTCAGTTTGCTCGGGCCTTGGCCACCGACGTCCGTGTTGCTGACGGCGCTGTTGGTCTTGGGCTGCCTGCTTGCCGCGGCGCTCTGGAGTAGGCGCAGCAAGCTTCCGCCCCAACGTGGCGCAGGCGCGCCCACCACCTCGGTCACCCACTCTTGGCAACAGATAGCCGCGGCCTTGGCTGTTGCCCTCTTGCCCGCCACTGGTTTGTGGATGGCCGGGCGCTACGCCCAGCAAGTGGCGCAGGCTGACAGCTTGGCGCGGGTGTCGGTGGGCTGGGGCTTGTGGTTGGTTTTGGCTTGCGCACTCCTGGCCTGCCGCACGCTCATGACTTTTTCTGCCAACAACGGTGTGACCCCAGAGGATGCGAGCCATGCCGGGCGCAGTGCCTGGGTCTGGTTGTCACCTGCTGGCGCTTTGCTGGTGTTGCTGCTGCCCTTGTGCGCTTTGCTGGCAGCCGGTGCGCTGGATGATTTGTCCCTGTTGCGTGAGTACGCGCAACGGTCCGATGTGTTTGCCGAGGCCATCGGCCAGCACCTGCGGCTGGTGGCTTGGACTGTGGTCTTGGCCTTGTTGCTGGGGGTGCCTTTGGGCTTGCTCGGTGCTGCGCGAGCCGCGTGGGGTCAGGCTTTGGGTGCGGTGCTGGGCGTCGTGCAAACCATTCCCTCGGTGGCTTTGTATGGCTTGGGCATGGTGCCATTGGGCGCGCTGGCGGTTGCATCGCCTTGGCTGGCCTCCTGGGGTTTGGCCGGGGTGGGCACCTGGCCAGCGGTGCTGGCGCTGTGGCTCTATGCCTTGCTGCCGGTGGTGCAGGGCACCTTGTCGGGCTGGCAGCAGGTGGACGTTGCGGTGCTCGAGTCCGCGCGGGCCATGGGTTTGTCTCGATCTCAGGTGTGGTGGCGCGTGCGCGCGCCGCTGGCCTTGCCGGTGCTGCTGGGGGGTGTGCGCGTGATGGTCGTGCAGGTCATTGGGCTGGCCGTGGTGGCGGCGCTCATTGGCGCTGGTGGCTTTGGCAACCTGGTGTTCCAAGGGCTCTACAGCAGCGCGCTCGACTTGGTCTTGCTGGGGGTGTTGCCGGTGGTGCTGTTGTCGCTGCTGGCCGATGCGCTCTTGGGCGCCTTGGCGCAAGCCACGGCGCGTGGTGCTGCATGAACGGTCTAACGCCGCGCGCCATGCACCGTTCGCGGAGCAATTCATGATCGAACTGCGCGGTGTCAGCAAGCGCCATGGCGGTGTGCAGGCGGTGCACTCAACCAACCTGCACGTCGCAGTCGGAGAGCGCGTGGTGTTGGTGGGGCCTTCAGGTGCAGGCAAGTCGACGCTGCTGCGCATGGTCAACCGCCTGGTCGAGCCCGACACCGGCTCGGTGTGGGTGGGCGGCGAAGACACGGCGCACGTGCCGCTGGATGCGCTTCGCCGTCGCCTGGGTTATGTCATTCAGTCCAACGGGTTGTTTCCGCATTGGCGCGTCGCCGACAACATCGCCACAGTGCCGCGCCTGCTGGGCTGGCCAGAGCCTCAAGTGAATCAGCGCGTGCAAGAGCTCATGGACTTGTTGCAACTGCCCCCCGAGCTGGGCCTGCGCTGGCCGCACGAGTTGTCGGGTGGCCAGCAGCAGCGCGTGGGCGTGGCGCGTGCGCTGGCTGCCAAGCCGCAGGTGTTGTTGCTCGATGAGCCCTTCGGCGCGCTCGACCCGATCACCCGCGTTGAGTTGCAAGCCGAGTTGCTGCGCTTGCAAGACGCCTTGGGCACCACACTGCTGATGGTCACGCACGACATGGACGAAGCGCTGCGAATCGGCCAGCGCGTGGCCGTTCTGCGCGACGGTGTGCTGCAACAAGTGGACACGCCCTTGGCCTTGCTGCTGCGCCCGGCCAACGACTTTGTGCGTGCCTTCGTCGGCGGACGAGCCGCTGGCCTGCGTGGCCTGGCTTTGCAGACCGTAGCGCAGCGCATGCGGCCAGTACCTGTGCCAAGCGCGGCCCCGTCTCATGTGGGCGCCCCAGCGCCGGGGCAGCCCACGGCACTTGGTCTGCAGCGAGCACGAGCCTTGCTGCCCGAGGACAACCTGTACCAAGCCTTGTCCGACATGGTGTTGCAAGGCGCGCAGGTGTTGCCGGTGCTGTCGCTGCAAGGCCAACACATTGGCGACTTGCACCTGAGCGACTTCGTTTTGCCGCCCGCGTCCACATGAAGGTCCGCATGAACGCCCGCACCCTGGCTTGGCGCAGGGCTGTGCTCTGCACGGCCGCGGTGTTGGTCTTGGCTTGGGTCATGCCGCAAACCCAGCCGCTGTTCGCTGCAGCCTTTCCTGAGCTGCCGCGCGCCATGTATTTGCAAGAGCCGTTCTTGCACTTGCTCGCCCGCCACGCCGGGCTGGTGCTGCTGGCCAGCGCGGTGTCGCTGCTGGTGGCCCTGGTCGCCGGTGTCGCTGGCACCCGCCCGGCGGGCCGGGCACTGGCACCGCTGTTGGAGCAACTGGCCGCCATCGGCCAGACCGTACCGCCGGTGGCGGTGTTGGCGTTGGCGGTGCCGGTGTTGGGTTTCGGTGCTGCGCCGGTGCTGATCGCACTCATGCTCTACGGCTTTCTGCCCGTGCTGCATGGCGTGCTGGGCGGTTTAGGCTCGGTGCCGCAGACCTTGCAATCAGCCGCCAGAGCGCAGGGTCTGTCGGCGTGGCAGTGTTTGTGGCGGGTGGAGTTGCCACTTGCGGCCCCGGTCATCTTGGCGGGTCTGCGCAGTTCGGTGGCCGCCAGCACCGGCACGGCCACGCTGGCGGCCACTGTGGGCGTGCCGACCCTGGGCGCGCCAATCATTCTGGGACTGACCGGCTTCAACACGGCCTACATCGTGCAAGGGGCCGTGTTGGCGGGTGGCTTGGCGATTGCTCTCGATCAAGTCTTGGTGGTGATGCAGCGGCGCTGGGAGTGGCTGCGGGTTTAGGCCCACTCGCAAGCTGCTCATCCGTGCGCTTCGGTGCCCGCCAGCAGGAGCTTGCCAAGACCTCGCTTCAGGTGTCGGCTTCTTCATTCCTCTGTTCATGCAGGCACAGACCTCGCGCCAGGTGTCGGCGTCCGGCTCGTTCTCCGGCCCACGCTCGCGGGCGGCTGTTCTTGGTGTGCTCGGGTTGCTGCGTTAACTACGCTTGTAGAGCGCTTGGGTGCTGGCAACCGCGAATGGGGCCTGCGCCCGACTCCAGCCACCGACCCCTGTGAGTGGCGAAGTGGAGCGCCTGCTGGTGCGCGCCGGAAGCGCTGCAGCGCGGAGCCGGGGTTGCTCGCTAGCGCTGCTTCACTCGACGCCCCACACGGCGGGCGGACAGTTTGCAGCCCAACCACTTCCTGTCGGGCACGCGGGCTGTTCGCCCCGCCACCACATCTGCTGCGCAAAGCCCGGTGGTGCGGGTGTCCGGGCGGAGGCCTCATTCGCGGTTGCCAGCACGTGAGAACGCCACAAAAGGCGTTAACGCAGCAGCGCAAGAGCACCAAGAACAGCCGCCCGCGAGCGTGGGCCGGGAGAACGGATCCCGCGCCGCCGGGCACAGCCCAGGTGTGGCGACTGGCGCTAGCCCGACCCCAACCAGCCGCCCAGGTGTGGCGAACGGCGCCAGCCTGACCCCAACGCCGCCAGGCACTGCCTGGGTGTAGCAATAGGCGCCAGCAGGCCCCATCCCCAGCATCAGCTTCTGATCAGCCAACCCACGACCACCACAACCAACACCGCAACCACCCATACCAACCTGCGCACCAAACGCCGGTTGGCCTCTATGCGCGCCACGAGTTGGGTGTTTTGCTCTGCCAGCGCGCTGATGAGTTCGCTGGCAGCTATCAGGCGGCGGTCCAAATCGGCCGACTGCGCGCGCAATGCGTCGACCTGCGCCGACAGGGGCAAGGCTGTGGCATCGACGGCGGTGTGGGTTGCTGACGGGGGCGCGGGCTTCTTGGTGGCCTGCCCCCACAACTGGCGCGCCCGGTCGGCTACTTTCGGAGCGTTTTCGATGACGGTGGTCCAAGGGACAGCCTTCAACACCGTGAGCCAAGGAATGGGCATGCTCAGTCTCCTGCGGAGGGCGCGCGCGGGTGCGCCATGAAGAACCGAAGCATCTCTTCGGATGCATCAGGCCCGAGCGGGTCGGTGTAAGAACCTGCGGAGCGCCCGCCCGACCAGGCATGTCCCGCGCCATGCACCAACCAGTGCTCAGTCGCCGGGTGATCGGGCCCTGCTGCATGCACCGAGCGGGTGAAGCGCCTGCCGCCGCCACGAATCGTGTTGGCCGCTACGTCGGCCACGCGGGCCGTGTTTTGGCGCTCTTCCCCCTTGCGCTCCAGGCGAGCCGCAGCAATCAACTGAACGCCATTGCTGGGATGAACCACCGAGTCGTCATCGCCATGGAACACGATGACTGGCAGCGGCAGCGCTACCGATCGCGGGCTGGCAGCGCCCTGAAAAGGCATGCCCATGCCACTGCCGCGCAAGCCGCCGTTCATGGCCATCAAAGCTTCGGGGAGACTGTGCGCAGCACCTGGGGCCAGACCCGAATGCACCCCCACGGCTGCAAATACATCGGGGTAGGCAGCACCCAGCACCGCAGCCATGGCGCCGCCCGCGGACAGCCCAGCGGCATACACGCGCAGGGGGTCCAAGCCCTCGCTCTGTACGATGTGCCTGGACAGGTCGGCCAACAAACCCACCTCGCCCTCGCCTCGCTGCTGGTGCTTGGCCACGAACCATTGCCAGCAACGCTGCGGGTTGGCTTCAGCCGATTGCTCCGGGTAGAGAACCACCAAGCCCAGCCTGTCTGCCCACTCGTTCATGGCCGTGCCTGCAGCGAAGTCGTCTGCACTTTGCTTGCAGCCGTGCAGCATGACCACCAAGGGCAAGGCCTGGCCTTGCTCGCTCTTGGCCCGGTCGGCACCGGCAGGTGTGTAGAGCTTGTAGGAGCGGGACAAGCCAGCAAAGCTGTGTTGGCCCTTGATGAATGTGCCTGCGCCGCTTTTCGCCCAGGGCTGCTGGCTGGACTTGGGCGGGGCCGCTGGTGTGTCGGGGGTTGGCGCAGCAGGTGCTGGCGGGGATTCGAATGATCGGGGAGTCGTTTCAGGTGAAGCTTCGGGTCCAGCAACGGGCGCCGATACCGGAGCCGGTGCAGCCATCGGCGGGGCTGGCGCCGGCAACGCTGGCACCAGAGGGGGGCTTTGGGCCTCGGATGGCTGAGGCTGAGGCTGCGGCTGAGGCTGAGGCTGAGGCTGCGGCTGCGGCTGCGGCTGAGGGTTGGCCCGCAACGCGCTCTGGATGGCAGCAGTGGCTGCCTTGAGTTCACCGGCGCGGGTGAGCCGAGTGACATCGCGCATCAGGTCAAGCAAGCGGTGGGTCATTGGGCCATTTTGCGCATTCAAGGTGTAAGCGCTGGGTCAGTCTTGCTTAAGCCACAGATGGCGACTACCGCACAGACCGAAGCGCCCAAGTCACCCCAGTTCCAAAGGGGGGCATGGGTTCCTCAGAACAATCGGGCCCATGAACACACGAGCACTCCCAAGGCGTTTGCGGATGACCTTGGCCTTCACCGGAGCCATCGGTGTGGCCGTCGCGGCCGCCACTGCTGGTGCAAACCCAACACCGGACAACCCCGCTGGCATGGCTTGGCAAGCCGTAGGCAGCTTTCAGATGGCGCGCACCGAGACCACGGTGGGCCAATTCAAGCGCTTTGCGCAAGCCACACGCTTCATGACGCAGGCCGAGCGCCAAGGCGGCGGTCAGGTGTACGAGGCCGGTTGGGTGCAAAAGGCGGGCTGGACTTGGCGAACGCCTTTCGGCAGCGGTGTGGCCGCCTCGGACGAAGAACCCGCGGTTCACCTGACTTTTGGTGAAGCGCAATCTTTCTGCCGCTGGGCAGGTGGCGCGCTGCCCACCGATGCGCAGTGGGTATCTGCCGCCTACACCGAGCAACGCGCCGCACCGCCTGCGCCTTTTCAGCGCGGCAAAACCTACCCCTACCCCACAGGCGACTCGCCCGCTGGTGCGCAGTGCCTGGAAGACTGCGGGCCCGAAGCCCAAAGCCGCGCGCTGCGCCACGGCGCCACTTTGCTGCGGGGCCACGGCCACGCCTTGGCGGGCAGCACCCCACCCGGGGTGAACGGCCTGCATGACATGGGCGGCAACGTTTGGGAATGGGTGGCAGAGCCTGCCGACTTGGCCCGCAGTGCAGCCGCAGCACCCGCCCCCGCTAGCCAACAACGCCTGACCCGAGGCGGCTCCTGGTGGTATGGCGCGCAGCCCATGCGGGCAGACCATTTGCAAAGCAAGCCGGTGCAGACCGCGGTGGTCTACATCGGCTTTCGTTGCGCGAGGCCCGGCTGAGGCACCTCAGGCGCACATCCATATCAAATTGGGCGCGCCCGAGGAACCACGCTTCAAGCCAGCTCGAAGCGGTCCAGGTTCATCACCTTGTCCCAAGCCGCCACGAAGTCGACCACGAACTTCTCTTGCGCATCGCTGCTGGCGTACACCTCGGCCAAGGCACGCAGTTGCGAGTTGGAGCCGAACACCATGTCGGCGATGGTGCCGGTCCACTTCGGCGCTCCGGTGCCGCGGTCCACACCTTCCAGCACGCCGGCCACACTGGCCGACTTTTGCCAGCGCGTGCCCATGTCCAGCAGGTTCGCGAAGAAGTCGTTGCTGAGCGTTTCGCGCCGCTGTGTGAACACGCCGTGTGCCGACTGTCCGACATTGGCACCCAAGACGCGCAAGCCGCCCACCAACACCGTCATTTCGGGCGCGCTCAAGGTGAGCAGGTTGGCGCGGTCGAGCAACAGCTCGGCTGCATCAGCCTCTTGTCCAGCGCGCACATGGTTGCGGAAACCATCGCTGGTGGGCTCCAGCACGGCGAAGGAATCCACGTCAGTTTGCTCTTGGCTGGTGTCCATGCGGCCCGGCGAGAACGGCACTTTGATGTGCTGACCCGCTTTCCGCGCCGCAGCTTCGACCGCAGCGCAGCCACCCAGCACGATCAGGTCGGCCATGGAGATGCGTTTGGCACCTTGTGACGCTTGCCAATCTTTCTGAATCGATCCCAGCGTTTGCAAGACCTTGGCCAACTGTGCCGGCTGGTTCACCGCCCAGTCCTTCTGAGGGCTCAAGCGGATGCGCGCACCGTTGGCACCGCCGCGCTTGTCGCTGCCGCGGAAGGTAGATGCCGAGGCCCAAGCGGTGCTGACCAGTTGCGAAATGCTCAAGCCGCTGGCCAAGACCTTGGCCTTGAGTGCGGCCACGTCCTGCTCGTTGACCAACGGGTGGTTAAGCGCGGGAATGGGGTCTTGCCAAATCAACTCTTCCTTGGGCACCAGCGCGCCCAGGTAGCGCGCACGCGGGCCCATGTCGCGGTGCGTCAGCTTGAACCAGGCGCGGGCGAAGGCATCGGCAAACTCGGCCGGGTTGGCCATGTAGCGGCGCGAGATTTTCTCGTAGGCCGGGTCCATGCGCAGCGCCATGTCGGCGGTGGTCATCATCGGCGCGTGGCGGCGCGACGGGTCGTGTGCGTCGGGCACTGTGCCCTGCGCGGCTGGGTCTTTGGGCGTCCACTGGTGAGCACCCGCCGGGCTTTTGGTGAGCACCCATTCGTAGCCGAACAGGTTCTGGAAATAGCCGTTGTCCCACTGAATGGGGTTGTTGGTCCACGCACCTTCAATGCCGCTCGTGATGGCGTGCACACCTTTGCCTGAGCCCAGCGAGTTTCTCCAGCCCAAGCCTTGCTCTTCGATGGCTGCGCCTTCGGGCTCTGCGCCCACATGCGCCGGGTCACCTGCGCCGTGGGACTTGCCAAAGGTGTGACCACCGGCGACCAGGGCCACGGTTTCTTCGTCGTCCATGGCCATGCGCGCAAAGGTTTCGCGGATGTCGCGCGCCGAGGCCAGTGGGTCAGGTTTGCCGTTGGGGCCTTCGGGGTTGACGTAGATCAGGCCCATTTGCACAGCGCCCAGTGGGTTGGCCAGCTCACGCTCGCCACGGTAGCGCTCGTCGCCCAGCCATTTGCTCTCCACGCCCCAGTTGATCTCGTCTTCAGGCTCCCAGATGTCGGGGCGGCCACCGGCGAAACCGAAGGTTTTGAAGCCCATGGAGTCCATGGCCACGTTACCTGCCAACACCAACAGGTCAGCCCAAGACAGCTTCGCACCGTACTTCTGTTTGATGGGCCACAGCAAGCGGCGCGCCTTGTCCAGGTTGCCGTTGTCGGGCCAGCTGTTGAGCGGCGCAAAGCGTTGTGCACCGGTGCCAGCGCCGCCACGGCCATCGGCGATGCGGTAGGTGCCGGCTGCGTGCCAAGTCATGCGCACGAAGAAGGGGCCGTAGTGGCCGTAGTCGGCAGGCCACCAGTCTTGAGAGTCGGTCATGAGCGCATGCAGGTCTTTGACGACGGCATGCAGGTCAAGCTTTTTGAATTCTTCTGCGTAGTTGAAAGACTCACCCATGGGGTTGGTCTTGGAAGACTGCTGGTGCAGGATCTTCACATTAAGCTGGTTGGGCCACCAGTCGGCATTCGAGCGGCCACCGGCCACGGTGTTCTGGCGCGCGGCGGCGGCGAAAGGGCACTTCGTTTCAGTAGTCATCACGGTCTCCTTTGGGTTTGGCTGATGAACAGGCCAAGCCAGTCTAGGTTTGGAGATCGATCGCGATCAATACAACTTTGCTAATGGAGGCGATAGCGGCAGGGGCGGCTGGCGGGGCCTCACACAAAGTAGCCCAGGTCGCGCGGGTAGTTGGTCCCGGCGTGGCTGCCGCCGAAATTGGGCAGTGTGGTGAACACGCCGTTGAGCTCGGTGTCGCTGGCACCGAACCACTTGCCGAGCGTGGCACCCAATTGGTCCACCGAGGTGCTGGGCAGCAGACGGCCCTGGCCGACATGCCATTGGTCTTCGGGTGCGCTGGTGTTGCCCACGCTCACAGGCGGCGCATAGCCGAAGAAGCGGCCACCATCGACGGCACCGCCCACGATGAAGTGGTGGCCACCCCAACCGTGGTCTGAGCCGTCGCCGTTGGAGCTGAGTGTGCGGCCGAAGTCTGAGGCGGTGAAGGCCGTCACCCGGTCTGCGATGCCCAGCGTGACCGTGGTGTCGTAGAACGCGGTCATGGCGTCGCTGACCTGGCTCATCAGGCCAGGCTGGTTGGCAATCAGGTTGTCGTGCAGATCAAATCCGCCCAGCGACACCAGGAACACCTGGCGCTTGCAGCCGATGTCGCCGCGCGCCGCGATCAACCGCGCCACCATCTTGAGCTGGTTGGCCAGGCCCGTGTTGGGAAAGCCGTTGAAGGGCGCGATGTCCGGGTTGCTGCTGGACAAGGCAGCGGTGATGGTGGTCTCAGCGCCCATGGAACGCACAGTGACTTCGTTGTAGGCGCGCTCCATGCGGTGGCTGCTGCCGGTGTTGGAGATCAACTCATGGACCGCGTCGCGCACGGCAGCGGTGACGTAGTTGCCTGTGGACTTGGCCGGCGCAATCCGCACTGCACCGCCCGTTCCCAACTGGTATTGCAAGGCGTTGTTGCCCGACAGGAACACCGCGTTGCCGGTGACCGACATGCAGGTGAACAAGGAGTTGCCCTGCGCGGACAGCGCCAAGTCGCCGAGCTTGCCGCCCCAGCCCTTGGTGGAGCGTTCGGCCACCGCCGATTGCCAGGTCGACTGCTGGTCGTTGTGCGAGAACAAGCGCGCCGGCTTCGGGAAGGAAGGGCTGGTGTAGTCAGCGCGCGTCATGGGCCGCACCAGCGGGCCCACGTTGAGCTGCACGGCGGCGCGGCGGTTGGTGTTGAAGACGCGCGCGAGGCCCGCCATGCTGGGGTGCAAGGCATATTCGCGGCCACCGGGCAACGCGGCCACGGGGTTCAGGCGTGTGGCGGTGAGGCTGTCGCGCGCCAACGCAATGCCAGCGGAGCCGCCGCGCACGGTGTTGTAGAGGTCGTGGCTGGCCGCGTCATAGGTGACGACGGTGTTCGCGTAGTCGTTGCCCCCGTAGAGGAAAACGCACACCAAGGCCTTGTAGTCGGGCGCGGCGGTGTTGAAGGCGGCGGCCTCGCCCAAGGCGGCGAGGTTCAAGGCCCAGGGCAGCGCGGTGCCTGTGGCGGCCAGTTGAGTGGCGCGACTCAGGAAGGCGCGGCGGGTATGAAGGTCAGGGCGGTGAAAGTTCATGGCGTGGCCCTTACTTTTGAACCAGGTATTCGGGACTGGCCATCACCAGCAGCACCGCTGCGCGCACGCGGTTGCGCCGTTGATCCACCGTGCTCGACGCGTTGAGCGGTGTGGCGTTCAGGGCTCGCACGATGCGCGCCTTGGTTGCAGCTCTGAGCTGGCCTGCGCTCATCAACAGGCTGATGCGCTCCACCAAGTCGGAGGCGTTCAGCGCCAAGTCCATCACGGGCTCGAAGCTGGCGGTCATGTCAGGGCCAGCTCCGGTGTTGAACAGGCCGTTGACCTGCACGTTGCGCATGAAGTTGATGTAGCCGCCCACGCTGCTCTCGTTGACGATCTGGAACTCGGGTGCCACCTCATGGGCCGACGCGATGCCCGTGCCCGGCGGCACATAGCCGGGCCGAAAGAAGTTGAAGACCGAAGGAGAACGCAAGGGACTTTGCCCGAGCTGCGTGGCCGGGTTGCTCAAGTCGCCCACGCGCCAGCGGCCACTGGCGGAGTTGAAGCCAAAGGTGCGTGCCCACTGCACGAAGCGCAGCATGGGCTCGCGCAGCTTGCCGAAGGATGCTGCGGGCTCCAGGCCTGCCGGTCCGCGGGCTTCGTCGTCGAGCAGGATGGCTGCGAACACCGCTGAAAGGTCGCCGCGCGTGCCTTGCCCGTTGTTGTTGAACACCGTGGCCACGCGCTGCACGTAGGCTGGGGACGGGTTGCTGGTGACCAGCCGCTGGATCATCTGTTTGCCAAAGAACGGGCCGACGTTCGGGTGCTTGAACAGCGTGTCCAGTGCCACATTCAAGGCTGACATCCCGGCTCTGGACTCGCCTGGCGCAATGGTGGTGCCCAGAAAGCGCGCGCCGATGGTGGAGTTGCGGTTCTGGTTGAGCTTCATCGGTCGGCGCGTGCTCTGCGTGTCGCGCACTGTTCTTTGTCCGTTGTCGAGCTTGACCGAGGCATCGCTGGGCCGGAAGTCGGAGTCGAAGCCGGTGAACACGCGCGCGAGCTGGCTCACGTCGTCAGGGCCATAGCACTCCACGGGCTGGCCGGCCACCAGTTGGGGCGTGCCGTCAGGGTTGAGCGCCAGCAGGCCGATGGTGAAGAGTTGCATCACCTCGCGGGCGTAGTTTTCGTCGGGCTGCCGCCCGGAAGCGTCGGCCTTCTGGTTGCCGCGTGTGTTGAGGTAATGGCCCATGGCCACGCTGAGCGTCACGTCTTGCAGCAGGTCGCGGAAGTTGCCGAAGGCGTGTTGGTTGAGGATGTCCCAGTAGTGCGCGGCGTGGTGGCTGCGCCACTGCAGATCGAGCCCATTGAGCGAGACCACCATGAACTCCGACAGCGCCAGCGCCACGCGCTTGCGCACGCCATCCGGGGCCGTGATGAGCTGGGCCCAGGCCATGTCGGTGGCTGGCGTGATGGAGTTGTAGTACTCGGCCGGGTCCCGCACGCTGGCGAACCCGTAGCCGCGCGACTCCAGCCAATCCCAGCCGGTCTGCTCGATTGGCACGGCCATGCGGCGCACCAAGGCCAGCAGGTAGCCGTCACGGCGCACCTCGGCGATTTCCTGCGGGGTGGCCGATAACTGGGCCTGGAGCAGGAAGCGCGCCGCGTCCTCGTCGCTGGCCGGCTTGCGGTGGGACGCGCCAATGGCGAGTTCGGCTTTCTCAACCTGTCGCTTCAGTTCGGCCTCGCTCAAAGAGCCGATGTCGCCCGCCCGCAGGCTACCGCCGACTCCGCCGGCGGTGCTGGCACAGCCGGCCATCAGCCCAGCAGCCAGCGCGGCAACGCCAGCCAGGCCGGCATCGGTTGCCCCGCCCCGCGTCGGGCCCGGTACCTCGTCAGAACAGACCATGGCATCCATCTGCAAGCTCCTCATCAACAGCTTTCACATCCCGCGGCCCTACACCGTCCAATCGCTGGGTTTGCTTTTCGTCAGCACGACGAAGACCAATGCCACGGCCGACGCACCCGACCAGAACAGGGCCCAGCTTTGTGCGGGCGGCCACCAGACCGTGAACAGGCAGGCCAGCAGCGCGATACCTGTGGCGAAACCAAGCGCTGACCACACCAGCGCCTGCAGGGCCCGAGCGGCAGCGGCTTCGGGGCTCCATAGCAGCAAGCTGGATGAAGCCAGAAACAACAAGAACGTGATCAGACTGGCGCTCATGGTGTGGGCTGGGGGATGCAACAGCGCCGATTGTCTGCCGCCAACCGTGTCAAGCCCGTGGCGGGTAACGAGTTGGGTAACGGGGCGGGTAGCGAGGCGGGTAGCGCCACCAAGCCGCTGCCACCAAGAGGCCAAACACCGTGTAGGCCAGCGCCAATGCCCACAGCGGCGCATCCACATACAGCCAGCGTTCCAACCAGTGTTGGATGAAGCTCTGGCCTTCTTGAGAAGCCACACCGGCCTGTCGGCGCAACCAAAACTCCAAGTGGGTGAGCGGGCAAAGCTGCCCCAGCCAAGCCTGCCCGCTGATGAAGGCAATCGCCAAGACATGCAACAGGCGAAAGCGCCAACTGCAGACCCAAAGCCAGCCCAGCGCATGGCCAAACGGGATCACCAGCAGGCCGCCAACCACGAACACCACCACGCCGAAGTGCAAGGCCAGTACAGCGTCTGCCAGCGCGGTGTAGGGCATGTTCTATGCCTTGCAGTTTTTGGCCTTCAGCGCTGCACCGTGGCCCGGTAGGCGTGCCACGAAGCATGGCCCAGCACGGGTGTTGCCACCAGCAAGCCAGCAAACCCAGGCAGCATGGCCAGCACCACCAACACGGTGATGAGTGCGCCCCACATCAGCATCAGCCCGGGCTGGGTGAGGCACAAACGCAAGCTGGTAAGGCCTGCCGTGATGGCATCGGTCTGGCGGTCCAGGATCATGGGCATCGCCACCACAGACACAGCGAAGATGAGCCCAGCAAACACGCTGCCCACTGCCACGTAGGCCACGATGAAGGTCAGGTTCTCCGGGTTCAGCAGGGCCAGCAAGGAACCCTTGAAGTCGGGCATGCCGTTGAAGCTGAGCGCAAACACCACCAACGAAGCGCGCGCCCACAGCATTTCCAGAATGAGCAAGACACCACCAAAGATGGCCATGGTGCCGGTGCGTCTGCGCCAAGCAACCAGCGACTGGCCCAGGCGTGCAGGCGCGCCCTGCTCCAGCTGGCGGCTCGCGTCGTACAAGCCCAGGCACAAGAACGGCCCCATCAACAAAAAACCAGCCGACAAAGCCAAGACATAAGCTGGCGCGTGCTGGAACAGCAACAACAGCGCCCAGCCCATGCCAGCAAAGCAAGCACCGTAGAACAGGCCAATGCCCGGTGCGCGTGCAAAGTCCAACCAGCCCAAACGCAACCAGCGCCAAGGCGCGGACAACCCCGGCGATAAAAGCTGAATGTCAAAGACCGAGGGGTTGTTGGCGGCGTTCATGGTTCAGGGTGTACACCAGGTGGACAGTGAAATGAACGCTGCCATGGCCGAGAACGCGGGTTTTCGTTGCCCTTCAGAGCCAGTATTGCCACAGCCGGCCGAACCACTCCTGCGCGCGCAGGGCCGGACTGCGACGCTCCCATTTGTCGAGTTCGATGGCATCCGACGCCGCCAGGTCGCGATCGAACACGGTCTGCATCTGTTGCCCGAAGTCGGCGCCCAGCATGACGGCGTTGACTTCGTGGTTGTGCAGGAAGCTGCGCCAGTCCAGGTTGGTGGAGCCCACGGTGGCCCATACGCCGTCCACCAGCGCCGTCTTCGAGTGCAGCACCACGTCGCGGCGCTCGAAGATCCGAACGCCGCCCTTCAGCAGTTGCGCGTAGTAGCTGCGCCCGGCATGGAAGACCAGCCACGAGTCGGTCTTTGACGGCAGGATCAGCGTCACCTCGACGCCGCGCGCCGCGGCGGCCACCAGCGCCTCCAGAAGCTGCGGGTCTGGCGCGAAGTAGGCGTTGGTGATGCGCACGCTGGTCTCGGCACTGCCGATGGCCGACAGCAGCGTGGCGTAGATCAGGCTGAACGCCTCTTCAGGCGAACTGCCGATGGCGCGCACCACCTGCGTTCCCATCGGCTGCAAGGCTGGGAAATACTTGCGTGGCTGCAAGGGCGGCCCGTGCTGGCTTTGCCAAGCGGCCAGAAAGAGCTTCTGCAGTTCGGCCACCACGGGGCCCTGCAGTTGCAAGTGCGTGTCGCGCCAGGCCAGCGCCGCGTCAGGACTGGCTCGCTTGGCCTTGCCCGATGAACCGCCCGAGTACACGCTGCTGATGTTGATGCCGCCGAGAAAGGCGATGTGGCCGTCGACGATGAGCAGCTTGCGGTGGTCGCGCTGGTTCCATTGCCAGCCGTCGCGCGCCGTCAGCGGGTTGACGGGATTGAACTCGAGCACCCGCACGCCGGCATCGGTGAGGCGCTGGAAGAAGGCTACCGGTGTGCTGAAGGTACCGACACTGTCGCGCAGCAGGTTGACTTGCACGCCTTGTGCCTGCTTGTCCAGCAGGGCCTGGGCGAACTGGCGGCCCACGGCGTCGTCGTCCAGGATGTAGGTCTCCAGGTTGATGTGGTCGCGCGCCGCTGCGATGGCGCCGAGCATGGCGCTGTAAGTGGCCGGGCCGTTTTGCAGCAGGCGAACCGCGTTGCCCGTGGTCAGCGGGCTGCCGACGATGGCCTCTTCCACTGCCAGGTGGCGGCTGAAGATGTCTGTCGGTTCACCGCCGCGTTGCAGCCGCTGGAGGACAGCACGGCTTTGTTGGGCTGACAGCGGCCCGTAGGCGCCATCCAGCGACACCGGCTTCGCCGATCGGCGCGCGAGGTCAGGCACGAAGGTGGGCAGGCTGCTGCAACTCAGGCCCAGCATCGCGGCTGTGATGAGGGCCGCACAAAGCGCGAAGGCGCGGCGGCGGCTTGGCGACTTCATAGGGCTCCAGTGGATGCGGCACACGGCGTTCAGGGCGCGGTGGATGCTTATCAGCCGCATCGCTGCGCGCGTCTGTGCGCTGTCGGACGCAGTGCCGCATGACCGGCCGCATGACGAGCTGATAAGCGCAGGCGTCAGTCGCAGGCCTCAGTCGCGAAGCCCAAAGATCAGCAAAGTCTGACCACGGGGGTGCGGATGTTCATCAACTCCAAACTACCTCTCAGCCAACTCCCAGGCGGAACATGTTTTCGATGGGTTCGGGCTTGTGCAACAGGAATCCCTGGGCGTAGTCGACGCCGATCTGGCGTACGCGTTCAAGCACCTCTGGCCGATCGACGAACTCGGCCACCGTCTCGACACCGACCACACGCGCCACATCGACGAAACAGCGCACCGCAGCGTCGTCCAGCGGATCTTCGAGCACGTCCCGAATGAAACTGCCGTCGATCTTGAGCAGGTCGACCTTGAGCGTCTTCAGGTAACCGAACGAAGATGCGCCGGCGCCGAAGTCATCCAGAGCAATCCGCACCCCCAATGCCCGCGCCTGTTCAATGAAGATGGCAGCGTCTGTCATGTTGGTGATGGCCGCCGTTTCGGTGATCTCGAGACAGATACGTTGGCACACCGCGCTGCCAGCGTCGGCCAGTGCGTCGATGGCATGACGATGAAACGCCCGGTCGCCCACCGACTGGCCCGATAGGTTGATGCACAAGGTGTCCAGTGCCGCCAATTCGGGCATAGTCTGAATGTGCTTCACAGCGCGCTTGAGCACCCAGCGGTCGATGCGCGTGGCCATGTGGAAGCGCTCAGCGGCCGGCAGAAAGGCACCCGGCAGAGTCAGGCTGCCATCGGTTTCGAGCAGGCGAATCAAGACTTCGGCGTGCAGGCCCGGGCTGGCGTTGGTTAGTGGCTCGATGCGCTGCGCATAGAGGACGAATCGGTCTTCATCCAGCGCCTGCTCGAGTCGGGTAGCCCATTGCATCTCGCCGTGTCGAGCGCGAATGGCCTTGTCGGTATCGAGCCATGCATGCACGCGATTGCGCCCGGCCTCCTTCGCGGCAAAGCACGAGGCATCTGCCGCCTGAATGGCTGCCGCCGTGTTGGCCCAGCGGTTGTCCAACGGTACCAGCCCGATGCTGGTGCCAATCCTGAACCGGCGTTCGTCATGAAGGAATCTGAACTCTTCCATGCGGTCGCAGATCTGCTGCGCCAGACGCCCGGCCTGGTCTGCCGTGCAGTGCTCGAGAACCACGGCGAACTCGTCACCGCCCAGCCGCGCGAGGGTGTCACGGGCTCGAACCGCTTCTTTTAGCAACTTGGCGACCTGCTGCAACAGCTGATCACCCACCGAGTGACCGCAGGCATCGTTGACCAGCTTGAACTGATCGAGGTCGATGTACATCAAGGCGTGTTCGCTGCGCTCTTCGTGCGCCTTGTCCAGCGTGCGGCGAAGACGCGTCTCGAACTCTGCCCGGTTGATCAACCCAGTCAGCGCGTCGTGCGTCGCCCTGTAGCTCATCTCGCCAGACAAGCGTCGCTGCTCGGTGACGTCGTGGAAGACCAGGACGGCGCCCAAGACATCGCCGCTGGGGTTTCGGATGGGCGCAGCGGAGTCTTCGATGCCGAACTCCTCGCCGTTGCGCGAGATGAGCACCGTGTGCTTGGGCAGGCCCACGATCTTGTCATGTTGCAGGCAGGTGGCCACCGGGCTCTCGGCGGGCAAGCGCGTCTCTTCGTTGACGATGTGGAAGACCTGCGCGAGCGGGCGCCCCAGCGCCTCGGCCGACAGCCAGCCAGTCATGCGCTCGGCGGCTGGATTGAGCCAAGTGACTCTGCTTTGTGCGTCGGTGGTGATGACCGCGTCGCCGATGGATTGCAGGGTCACGCGCAGCAATTCGTGCTGCTCGGCGAGTTGGTTGGTCAGCTGACGCAGCGGCGTCACGTCCCAGTTCACACCCACCATCCGCAGGGCTTGACCCTGCGCATCGCGCGTGACTCGGCCCGATCCGCGCAGGTGATGCACCGAGCCGTCGTTCCAAACCACACGGAACTCGGAGCGGAAGTCACTGCCGCCATTCGCGCTCTCCTGGACTTCGCGTTCTGCTCGGCTGCGATCGTCTGGGTGAAGATGGCGCGCCCACAGGGCATAGCCGTCCGTACCTGTACCCGCAGGCAGACCGTAGAGCGCGTACATCTGGGCATCCCAGTTGAGGGTGCCAGCCTGAGGGTCCCACTCCCACACGCCGATGCCACCACTTTTGGTGGCAAGCGACATGCGCTCGTGGGTGTTCAGCAGCTCCTGCCGGTCGGTCACCCGTTGGGTGATGTCCTGAAAGGCCCCGAACAGCCGCACGGGCTTGCCGCCCTCGAACTCTGCATGCCCGACAGCGCGCACCCAAATGCGTTGGCCGCTGCGTTGGATGAAGGGCAACTCCAGATCCCAGTCCTGACCGTCGGTCATCGCTTTGGCCACTGCGCCCTCAATCACCGGTCGGGCTTGCGGGGCATAGAACTCGATCGCTTCGGCAAGCTGCGGCTGATACCCCGGCTCCACGCCGTGGATGCGGCAGGTCTGCTCGGACCAGGTGACGATGCCCCTAGTGATGTCGAGCTCCCAGCCGCCGACCTGCGCCAAGGCACCGGTGCGATTGAGCAAGTCCTCGCTCCTGCGAAGCTTCTCTTCTTGCGCCTTGCGCACCGTGATGTCCATGTGCGTGCCGAACATCCATTCCGGTTGTCCGTCAGATGTGCGGGTCAGCACGCGACCGCGGTCATGCACCCAGACCCAATGACCGTCGCGGTGGCGCATGCGCGCCTCGCAGTCGTAGGCCGCTACCTCGCCAGAGAAGTGCGCCTGGAGCAGTGCGCCAGAGCGCGCCAGGTCCTCGGGATGGACCAGATCCGCCCAAGTCTGGATGGAGGTCGGCGACAGATCGGCCAGCGTCATGCCCACGATTTCTGCCCAACGCTCGTTGAAGCGCGTCTCCCCGGTTTGGACGTTCCACTCCCAGGTGCCGGCGCCTGTGCCTTGAATGATGGCGGCAAGCCTTTGACGTTCATCTTCCACCGCGCGGCGAACAAGCAGTTGCTCGGTCACGTCCTCCGCCGAGCCCACGTAGCCTGTGATCTGGCCATCGTCTGCCAGCACCGGATTGGCAACGGATCGAACATGGCGCACAGTGCCATCGGAGTGGCGCACCCTGAACCCCATGTCGAACTCGCGTTTCAATGCCGCGGTGCGCTGCCACTCGGCAAAGACGGCTGCCTTATCGTCCGGGTGCAGCGTGCCGCTCCAGCCGGTGCCGAGGGCTTCGCTTTCGGTCAAGCCGTAGATGGCCTGCCAGCGTGCATTGGTAAAGGTGCACGCACCGGCCGCATCGGTCGCGAACACGCCCAGTGGAGACGCCTCGCTAAAGGTGCGAAAGCGCGCTTCGCTGGACACGAAGGCACGCGCCATCCTTCTGGACTCCAACGCCTGGACTGCGGCGATGGACAAGAGTCTCAAGGCTTCACGCTGCTTCTCGCTGAGCTTTCGGGGAACGCGGTCGATCACACACAGGGTGCCGACGTGGGCTCCATCGCTCAAGCGCAGCGTGGCACCGGCATAGAAGCGAATGTCAGGCGCTGCGGCGACCAACGGGTTGTCGGCGAACCGCGGGTCGGCCAAGGCATCTGGAACTTCGAATACGCCCTCATCGAGGATGGCGTGGGCGCAGAACGCCACGTCGCGGGGCGTCTCGCTCACACCGGGCAAGCCAACGTTGGCCTTGAACCACTGGCGGTCGCTGTCGATCAGGCTGACGAGCGATATCGGTACCCCGCAGACCAATGCAGCCGTTGCCACCAAGGCGTCGAACTCGCGCTCGGGCTCAGTGTCGAGGACGTCCAGAAGCTCGAGTGCTCGCAGGCGCTCGGACTCGTCCAATGGCATCGGTGCTGTCAACATGGTGTGGCTTTCGCTCGATCAACCATCTAGTTTCGCTACTTTTCGTCTCTCTTGACTACGTGATTTACCTGTAGATCGGTGCAACTGGACGCGGAATGCATGCCGTATCGTGGAATGGGGAGCGCCGCCGTCCAGATTCAAATGCTCTGCCGGATAACTGCTGCGCGGCGATTCATCCAGGGATGCCGCCGACTGCTGTGAGTCGTCAACAGACCCCTCACTCCACCGTCACACTCTTGGCCAAGTTCCTCGGCTTATCGACATCGGTGCCTCTGGCACAAGCCGTGTGATACGCCAGCAGTTGCAGCGGCACGACGTGCAGCAGGGGTGACAGCGGGCCGTAGTGTTCTGGCATGCGGATGACGTGCACGCCTGGGCCTGCCTGGATGTGCGTGTCGGCGTCGGCCAGCACGTACAGCACGCCGCCTCGGGCGCGCACTTCTTGCAGGTTGCTTTTGAGCTTTTCCACCAGCGCGTCGTTGGGGGCGACCGTGACCACCGGCATGGCGCTGGTCACCAGGGCCAGCGGGCCGTGTTTGAGTTCGCCTGCCGGGTAGGCCTCGGCATGGATGTAGCTGATTTCCTTGAGCTTGAGCGCGCCTTCCAGCGCCACGGGGTAGTGCAGGCCGCGTCCCAGGAACAGCGCGTTTTCTTTGCTGGCGAAGTCTTCTGCCCAGGCGATGATTTGTGGCTCCAGGGCCAGCACGCTTTGCAGCGCCACGGGCAGGTGGCGCATGGCTTTGAGGTGCGCGGCCTCTTGCTCTGGCATGAGCCGCCCGCGGGCTTGGGCCAATGCCAGCGTCAGCAAGAACAGGCCGGCCAATTGGGTGGTGAAGGCTTTGGTGGAGGCCACGCCAATTTCCACACCAGCGCGGGTGATGTAGGCCAGCGCGCATTCGCGCACCATGGCGCTGGTGGCCACGTTGCAGATGGTCAGCGTGTGGCGCATCCCCAGGCTTTGCGCGTGGCGCAGCGCGGCCAGGGTGTCTGCGGTTTCACCGGACTGGCTGATGGTGACCACCAGCGTGTTGGGGTGCGGCACCGAATCGCGGTAGCGGTATTCGCTGGCCACTTCCACCTGCGTGGGCATCTGGGCGATCGACTCGAGCCAGTACTTGGCCACGCAGCCGCTGTAGTAGCTGGTGCCGCAGGCGAGGATGAGCACGCGGTCAACTTGGCCGAACACGGCGTGCGCGTTTTGGCCCGGCGCGTGGTTCATCTGCGCGTCGAACAGGTCTGCGGTGACGCCTTCCACGCCTTCGAGCGTGTCTGCAATGGCGCGCGGCTGCTCGAAGATTTCTTTTTGCATGTAGTGGCGGTAAGGCCCCAACTCGGCAGCACCGCTGTGCGCCAGCACGGTCTTCACAGGGCGCGTCACGGGCTTGTGTTCGCGGTCCACCACCCAGTATTTGCCCAGTTGCACGTCCACCACGTCGCCTTCTTCCAGATAGACGATCTGGTCGGTGACACCGGCCAGGGCCATGGCGTCGCTGGCCAGAAAGTGCTCGCCGTGCTCCACGCCGACGCCAGTGCCCACGCCCAAGATCAGCGGCGAGCCAGCGCGCGCGCCCACCACCCGCTGCGGCTCATCCCGCGCCATCACGGCAATGGCGTAGGCGCCATGCAGCTGCACCACGGCGGCCTTGACGGCATCGAACAGGTCGCCTTCGTAGAGGCTGTCCACCAAGTGCGCGATCACCTCGGTGTCGGTCTGGCTGGCAAAGACATAGCCCTTGGCCTGCAAGCGCTCGCGCAGCGCGTCGTGGTTTTCGATGATGCCGTTGTGAACCAAGGCCACACGGGCTGGGCGCTGGGCCGCGTCTGCGCCGGGGCCGTGGCTGAAGTGCGGGTGCGCGTTGTGGACCGCTGGCGCGCCGTGCGTGGCCCAACGCGTGTGGGCAATGCCTGTCAGCCCCTGGATGTGCTCGGTCTGCACCTGCGCCATCAGCTCGGACACCCGCGCTGTGCTGCGCGCGCGCTGCAAGCCGCCCGCATGAACCGCGACACCGCAAGAGTCGTAGCCGCGGTATTCAAGCCGCTGCAAACCTTGAACCAGGATCGGGACGATGTCCCGCTGTGATACCGCGCCGACGATGCCGCACATGAAAGAGCCTTTGCCGAAAAGAAGTTGGGCGGATGCTAGGCCGCCTGACTTGATTTTTTGTATCGAATTTCTAATTTAAATGAAACAATAGTTGCCGATCGGTTGTTCGTGGCTTTTTATTTCAAAAGAGTTGACTTTATGAATCGCATAGAACTCGATGACTTGGACTTGCGCCTGCTGGCTCAGCTGCAGCAAGACGCCTCACTCAGCAACTTGGGCCTAGCCGAGCGGGTGCATGCATCGGCCCCCACCTGCTTGCGACGCGTCAAGCGCCTGCTGGAAGCGGGTTTGATCGAGCGGCACATCGCGGTGCTGAGCCCCGAGCGATTGGCGCAAAGCCTGGGACACGGGCTGACCGCCATCATCGAGGTGAGCCTGGACCGGCAAGACGCGCAATCGCTGGCGTCTTTTGAGGCGCTGGCCGTGGCCGAAGCCTGGGTGCAGCAGTGCTACCGCCTGTCGCCCGGGCCAGACTTTTGTTTGGTGGTGCACACGCCCGACATGCCAGGCTACTTGGCACTCACCCAGCGCCTGTTCACCGCACAGGCCAACGTGCGCAATGTGCGGGCCTTCTTCGCCACGCGCCGGGCCAAGTTTGGTGCAGCGCTGCCGCTACCCGTCACTGCTGCCGGTGTCTGATGACCGGCTCGCTGTCCGTTCGGGCAGAGCCCTTCGACAAGCTCGGGCGAGCGGAGTTGGTCTCAGCCCGGCGCGCGTTGGTTGATGTCCACCCAAAACTTGCAGGCATAGCGCATGGCCTCGGTGAACTCCACAAAGTCCACGGGCTTGCACATGTAGGCACTCGCGCCCGCCTGATAGGCACGCTGGCGGTCGCTGGGCTCGTTGGAAGAGGTGAGCATGACCACCGGCGTGTGCGCCAAGGCGGCGTGGGCACGCATTTCACGCAGCACAGAAAAACCGTCGCCCATAGGCAGCTTCAAGTCCAGAAACACCAGCGCAGTCTGGCGCGGCGGCGCACTGGTGTAGCGACCGCGGCGAAACAGGTAATCCAGGGCTTGCGCTCCGCTTCGCGCATGGACCACGCTGCCTTGCAAGCCCAGGCGGTCGAGCGCGAGCAAACTCAACTCGGCGTCGCCGGGGTTGTCTTCTACCAGCAAGATGGGGTGCTGCGCTTGCAGCGCGTCTAAAGGGTCGACCTGCATGTTCATGCCTTGCTCGGACGTTTGTAGCCCGTCACGCTCATGGCCTTGCCGCGCGCCACCGTCAGCGCGCCCGGTGCTGTGCTCTTGGTGAGGGTGGAGCCAGCGCCCACCGTGCCGCCAGCGCCCACCGTGATGGGCGCCACCAGCACGCAGTTGCTGCCCACATGCACGTCGTCTTCAATCACGGTGCGGTGCTTGTTGGCACCGTCGTAATTGGCGGTGATGCTGCCAGCGCCGTAGTTCACGCGCTCGCCCACCGTGGCGTCACCCAAGTAGGCCAGGTGGTTGGCCTTGGCACCGGCAGCGAGGGTGCTGTTTTTCACTTCGACAAAGTTGCCGATGTGAACCTGCGCGCCCAGCACCGTGCCGGGCCGCAGCCGCGCAAACGGCCCCACCGTGGCACCAGCCCCCACCTGCACCGGCGCAGAGCCGCCTTCAATGTGCGTGAAGGGGTGAATGGCAGCGCCGGCCGCCACGTGGACATTCTTCAACACGCAGTGGGCACCCACGCGCACGCCGTCGCCCAGCACCACATCGCCCTCAAACACGCAGTTGACGTCGATCTCGACGTCTTGTCCGCAGCGCAGCGTGCCGCGTACGTCCAGGCGGGCGGGGTCGGCCAAGCGCACGCCCTGTGCCATCAGGCTTTGCGCGTGGCGCTGCTGCCAAGCACGTTCCAGCTCAGCCAGTTGTGCGGGCGTGTTCACGCCAGCCACTTGGACCACATCGGCCAAGCGGTGGGCCAGCACAGGGTGGCCGCTGGCCACAGCCAAGCGCACCACATCGGTGAGGTAGTACTCGCCTTGTGCGTTGTCGTTGGTCAGGGCCGCCAGCCAAGTTTTGAGGGCGGCTGAGGGTGCGGCCAGAATGCCGCTGTAGACCTCGGTGATGGCGCGCTGTGCTTCGGTGGCGTCTTTGTGTTCGATGATGGCCTGCACCTGCTGGCCATCGCTGCTGCGCACGATGCGCCCATATCCGGCGGGATTGGGCAAGTCCATGGTGAGCAACACCAGCGCGCCCTCCGACTGCACGGCGTCCGCCTCACCCGCTGAAGCCCGCCCAAGCCTTGAGGCTGGTGCGATCAGGGATGCCAGCGTGTCGGCTTCGATCAGGGGCACGTCGCCTGAGAGCACCAGCACCACACCATCGTCGGGCAAGTGAGGAAGCGCTTGCTGCACCGCATGCCCAGTGCCCAGTTGGGGCTCTTGGCGAACGGCACGCGTAGTTGTGCGGCCATCTTCACGGGCGCCGAGGCTGGCTTCGACCTCGGCCGCGCCATGTCCCGTGACGACGATGCATTGAAGGGGCTTTAGCCCAGCAGCCGTATCAAGCACATGATCGAGCAAGGCGCGCCCGGCCAGTCGGTGCAACACTTTGGGCACTGCGCTCTTCATGCGCGTACCCTTGCCTGCAGCCATCACCACCACATGCAGCTCGACGCCCGGGGCGAAGCCGCTGCTTCCTGCGGAATTCAACATGCCTGGACTTTCTAAAAGTGCGCGGATTATCACGGTCGTGCTGACGGCGTTCTTGCTGCAAGCCTGCAGTGCGATCCGGCTGGTTTACAACCAGGCGCCTGAGTTGCTTTACTGGCAACTCGACGGCTACGTGGACTTCACGGACGCACAAACCCCGCGCGTGCGCGACGACTTGGCCACGCTGATGCTTTGGCATCGCCAAGAGCAGATGCCGCGATACGCACAAACGTTGGCTCAAGCCCAGTCGCTGCTGCAAAGCGCGGGGCCGGTCCAGCCCGAGCAAGTGTGCGCTGTCTTGCAAGGTTTTCAGGCCACGCTGCCCGCGTTCACTGAACGTTTTGCCGCCGCAAGCGCTTGGCTGCCTGCCAGTTTGACGCCCGCGCAGTTCAATCAATTGCAGGCGAAGTGGGCCAAGGGAGACACCGAATTTCGTGAGGAGTGGCTCGATGCGAACCCCAAGGAGGTGTTCGAGCGGCGGCTCACCCGCTTTGTCGATCGCAGTGAAACCTTCTACGGGCGCCTGAGCGCTGTGCAGCGCGAGTTGCTGCGCGAGCACGTGGCAGCCTCACCGTTTGATCCGGCGATCGCTTCGGCAGAACGCCAGCGTCGCCAGCAAGACCTGCTGGCCGCGGTGCGCCTATCGGCAGCGGCGGATTCCGACGCGCAGCGTGCAGCGCCTCTGGTCGCCTGGGCCAACCGCGCACTGCAGCCACCCGAGCCCGCCGCGCGCGCTCACCTGCAAGCCAATCTGCGCCACGCCTGCGTGGGCATTGCGCGCTTGCACAACAGCACCACAGAAGCTCAGCGCACGCGTGCTTTAGGCGTCTTGAAAAACTACGAAAGAGACGCGCTGCAGCTGGCCGCTGCAACCCCCGCGCTGCTGAAATAAGCGGCAAACAGGCTGGTCGAGCGGGCTTGCATCAGCCGCTCAGTCTTGCAAGGCGGCCCACATCTCGCGGTCGCGCTCGGCGGTCCAGATGCGTGGATTTTTGACGCCCCGCGCTTCGTCGTAAGCCCGGCTCACGTCAAAGGGCAGGCAGTGTTCATAGATGAAGACGTGGCCGAAGACCGGGTCCATCGCAGCGCGGGTGTGCGCCATGGCGGCCTTCAAGTCCAAGCCCTGGGCCGCGGCCTCTTGGGCGCAGCGGTAGAGCGTTTCCACCCAGCGCTTGGTGTAGTCGAGTGCCAACTCCACCTGCTGAGCGCCCCGCATGGCCTCTCCCCGGCCGGGCATGAGTGCCGTGGCACCCAGCCTGCGCAGCACTTCCAAGGTGGCGGGCCACTCTTGCAGTTGCGCGTCTCCGGTGTAGACGCCGGCTTCGAACTCCACCAGATCGCCGGAATACAGCACGCCTTCTGAAGGCAGCCAGGCCACGGTGTCGCCGCGCGTGTGGCCTGGGCCTGGGTGAAACACCTCGACGACCACACCGCCCAAATCGATCGACAGCCGGCCGGGCACTTCGCCAGCCACCGGGTTGCCGCCGCCGACCACCAGCGTGGGCCAGGTCAGGCCAGGGATGCTCTCGGCGTTGCGAAACAGGCGCGGGAATCGCTCCATCTCGCTTTGCATGTCTTGTGCGCCACGCTCTTGAATGAGCTCCAGCGTGCCTTGGCTGGCAATCACGGTGGCCGCGCCCTCGGCTTGGTAGGCGCTGGCGCCCAGCACCCGCACCGCGTGGTAGTGCGTGAGCAGCACGTAGTCGATGGGTTTGTCGCTCACCTCGCGGATGCGTGCAATCAGGTCGCGCGCCATGGCTGGTGTGGCCGTGGTGTCGCAGACCATGATGGCGCGCTCGCCGATGATGACGCCAGAGTTCGGGTCGCCCTCGGCGGTGTAGGCCCAGCCGTGCGCACTGAGCTGCTCGAAGCTGATTTTTCTGTCGGCCATGTCGGCCTGTGAGGCAAATGCTTTGGTGCTCATGGTGTACCTGTGTAGGGTGGCTGGGGCAGCGCTGTCGAATTATGGGCACCCACAGCAGGTGCGCGGGTTGCGCGCCAGCCAGCCCAAGCGCCCAGCACGCAAAAGCCCAGCAGCGCACACGCCAAGCCGAGCAAGCCCGCCACGTCGAACAACGCGCCGCCCAGCGATGGGCCAATGGTGGTGCCTCCGGTGTAGGCCGTCACCAGCAAAGCCATGGCCTTGACCAGGTCGGGGCCGCTGAGTCGGTGGCCCAGCTCAATGACCACCAGGGTGTAGACCGCGCCGCCCACGCCACCCAGAACAAAACCCACCACCCACAGCACCTGTTGCGGGTGGGCAGCGCCCAGCACAAACCCGGCAGTGGTCAACAACAACAGCCCCCAAGTGAATGCCATGGCCCGGCGCAGGCCGATGCGGTCGGCCAGCAGGCCGAAAGGCGCTTGCAGCAGCGCGCTGCCAGCGCCAATCAGCGCGCCCAGAGCCGCAGCGGAGGTCACATCAAAACCCACGCGCAGGGACACACCCGGCAGCAAAGCCGAGCTGCCCGACTCCAGCAGACCGCCCAACACGGCCACCCACGCCAAGGGCTGCGCCATGCGCCGCCACGCCAGCGGGCGTTTGGACAAGTGTTCAAGGTCGGGTTCGCTGCGCACGCTGTCGGCCGACGGCGTTGACGCTGCGCCGCCAGGGGTGTGGCGCAAGGCGAGGCTGGCCAGCAGGCACGCCGCCATGAGCCCCGCTGCCACACCAAACACAGGCCATTGAAGCTTTTGCGCGAGCAGCATCAGGGCCGGGCCAGAGACCATCCCCAGGCCCACTGAAGTTTCGAACAAGCCCACAAAGAAGCCGCGCCGCTCGGCGGGGGCCGCTTCGGCCAGCCAGCTCTCGCCCGTGACCCACACCAAGCCACCGGCCCAGCCCAAAACCAGCACCCCGGCCGTCCAGCCAGCGTAACTGTCATGCAAGCCCAAACTGACCACAGCCGCAAACGACAGCGCACAGGCTCCGATGAAGCTGCCGGCAAAACCCGCGCGCTTCACCACGAAGTGCGCCACCAAGCTGGCCAACAAAATGCCCACCCAAAAAGCAGATGCCACCAGCCCTACCAAGAAGGCCGACAGGCCACGCTGGGTGAGCGTGAAGGCGATTTGCGTGAGCGCCACGAACTCGCTGGCGACAAACAGAAAGTAAACAGCGGGCACCAGCCACAGCACCCGCAGCGAGCCCGTGCCACCCAGTTTTTGTGAGGCTGTCGTTGTCATGTGCGCTGGCCTTCAGGCCCGCTGAAGGCCGAGGCGTGCTGCGCTGCCGGCGCATGGCCACCCATGCCGGCCGCCAGGTCAAGCAGGCGCTGCACCGTTTGGCGACGCAAGTCAGGCGGCAGGGCCATCAGGTCCAGCGTTTCAGACCAAAACAAGCCCTCCACGGCCAATACCAGCAGCAGCGCCAAGGCAGGGTCTGGGCTGCGCTGCACCTCGGCCAACTGTGCTGCGTAATGGGCGCGCCAGGGTTGATCCAGCGCTTTGGATGTGCTCACCACGCTGAGCAGGCCGGCACACAGCCGCGCGCTGTCGGGGTCGTGCTCGCAGCCCGAAGCGATGTAGCCCTGCAGGGCCGCCTGCGGCCCGTCGAACTGCGCCGTTTTCTCGGCGATGCAGTCGCGCCAGCGCTGCAAATCGTGCTCGACCAGCGCTTCGAGCAGCGACTCTTTGGTGGGGAAGTGGTAGGTGATGCCACCGCGCGTGATGCCGCTGCGGCGCACCAGCTCGTCGTATGTGAGGTTGGCCGCGCCCATGTCTTTGACGATGGCTTCTGCTGCGGCCATGACGGCGGATCGGGCGTGGGCTGGACGGCTCATGGTGCGGCTGTATTCCGTGGTGGTTTCTTGACAGAACGTTTTGTATAGAAACAGGCGTACTGTGCCACAATTTCTGCATGCCCCGTTCTGACAACCTGCGCAGCATCGTCGCCATGCTGCTCGCGGTAGCCTTTTTTTCCCTCATGGACACCGTGCTCAAGCTGTTGAGTGCGCGCTACCCCGCGCTGCAGGTGGCTGCTTTGCGTGGCTTGACGGCGCTGCCGCTGGTGGCGGTTTATGTTTTGTGGCGAAGCGCTCGGTTGAGCGGGCCTTGGCTCTATGCCGACGGCGACGGCCCGAGCAAGCCCCGAAGCAACAACTGGTGGATTCGGCTGATGCAGCAAGTGCTGAAGCGCCTGACACCTGTGAACTGGCGGCTGCACCTGCTGCGCGGGGTGTTGAGCATTGGCATGTTGAGCTTGTTCGCCTATGCGCTTCAAGCGCTCTCGCTGGCTGCGGCTTACACCGTGTTTTTTGTCGCGCCGCTCTTGATCACGGCGCTGTCGGGCCGATTCCTCGGTGAGCGCGTGCCGCCGGCGCACTGGTGGGCCGTGGGTTTTGGCATGTTGGGCGTGGTGGTGGCGATGCGCCCTGACGGGGATGAGTTGCTGTCCTGGGGGGCGCTGGCAGTGCTGGGCTCAGCCGCCTGTTATGCGGTGTCGGCCATCGCCAGCCGGGTGCTCAGCCGCACCGACACCAGCGACAGCATGATCTTGTCGGTGATGCTGATGCTGGGTCTGGGCGCAGGTGCGCTGGCCTGGCCCAACTGGGTGCCGGTGGCGGCGTCTGACGCGCCCCTGCTGCTGGCGCTGGCAGCTACCGGCTTTTTGGGTCAGGTGGCCATCACCGCAGCGTTCAGCCGAGGGCAGGCCAGCGCAGTGGCGCCTTTCGAGTACACCGCCTTGGCTTGGGGCATCGGGCTGGACTGGTGGCTGTGGTCCACCTGGCCAGACAGCGCCACTTGGCTGGGCGGCGGCATCATCGTGGCCAGCGGCATTTACTTGTTGCGCCGCGAACGGGTGCATGCGGCGGTGGAGCACCCCTAGCCGTGCCGTGACTCAACCCACCGGCCAGACCACGCCGTTGTCGTTGAGGATGGCGTCCAGCGGCAGGTCGTGCGCTTCGGCTTCGAAGTCGGGCAGGAAGCCCGGCGCGAAGCCCAGGCCCACCGTAAAGGGCTTGGGTTGCAGGCTGGCCAGCGTGCGGTCGTAAAAGCCACCGCCATAACCTAGCCGATAGCCACCCGCCGCGTAGCCCACGCAGGGCACGAACAAAAGCGTGGGCACGATCACTTCGGTGTCTTTGGGCTTGGGAATGCCATAGGCATCTTCCTGCATCGGGCAGCCCGGGTACCAAGCGTGGAAGGTGAGCGTTTTGTGGACTTTGTCGACCACCGGCAGCCCGATGCGGCGAAGCTGCGACTCTTCCAGCAGTTCGCCGTCTTCCTTCCAGCGGTGCAGCGCGGGCAGTGGATCGAATTCGCC
Source organism: Comamonadaceae bacterium (assembly GCA_027483665.1). GTDB lineage: Bacteria > Pseudomonadota > Gammaproteobacteria > Burkholderiales > Burkholderiaceae_C > JAIXUC01. Next base: position 62,821 of record JAIXUC010000003.1, read on the forward strand.
CTTGATGGGCCAGTAAGCGCCAATCACCGTGTCGGGCCTGCCGACGAGCCAGATGCGCATCACCCGCTGCAGCAAATCGGATCGCTCGGCCCAATCGGCCATCGACAGACGAGCAGCAATCAGCGACTGGCGCAGTGCTTTTTTGGAGTCGCTGGGTGATTCGGGGGGCGTGTCCATAATCCAAGCATGCTGTTGAAACCCATTCTGTCACTGATCTTTGGCCTCGCTGGCGGGCTGTTGGCACCCCTTGCGAACACCGCGCTGGCTCAAGCACAGCCGACCTCGTCGGCACGCAACCAGCCACCGCCGAGCAGCACTGCAACCCCCGCCTTGAGCAGCGCCGAGCAAGCGCTGCTGGACATGGCGCAGGCCGCGCGCCGTGGTGACAGCCAGAGATTGGCTGAGCTGCTGCCCAGAACCCGTGGCCACCTGCTTGAACCTTGGGCGCATTACTGGGACATGCGCTCCAGGCTGGAATCTGCCAGTGCAGGTGAGATCCGCGCCACCCTGCAGCGTCTGGCAGGCACCTACCAAGAAGACCGCTTGCGCAACGACTGGCTGCTGCTGCTGGGGCAGCGCCGGGACTGGGCCACCTTCGACGCCGAAGTGGCTGCCTTTCGCATGCGCGACGACCGCGATGTGCGCTGCTACCAAATCAGCTCAGACCTCGTGCAGGGGCGCGTAGCAGCCACTGCCAAACAAGCCGTGGCCGATGAGGCACGCAGCCTTTGGATGGCGCAGCGCGAGGCTGACGACGCCTGCACCTTCGCTGTAGAAACCCTTTTCAACAGCAAGCACCTCAACACAGCCGACCTGTGGCTGAAAGCCCGGCAAGCGGCCGAGGCCAATCGGCCGCGAGCGGTAGACGATGCGGTGCTGCTGGCGGCACCGCAAATGGCCAAACGCGTGGGCGAGGTCATGGTGCGCCCGCAAACGTTCTTGCGAGCCCGCACCACCGCGCCGACGATGGCCGACCAGGAACTGGTGGTGATGGCCCTGGCGCGGTTGGCGCAAAACGAACCGCACGAAGCCGCCACCTTGCTCGATCAGCACTGGGGCGTTCACCTGAAACCGGCGGCGCGCTCTTGGGCCTGGGGTGCCATCGGCCGCAGCGCCGCCATGAAGCTGTCGCCACTGGCTGCTGGCTACTTCGCCAATGGCCGGGAAGCCGACATGAGCGACGAGCAACTGGCATGGCGCACCCGCGCTGCCTTGCGCGGTCAGCGTTGGCGTGACGTGGTGGCTTCGGTGGATGCCATGAGCCCCAGCGCTCAGAAAGACCCCACCTGGATTTACTGGAAAGCCAGAGCCCACTTGGCGGGGCGCAACGAAGCAGCGCGCGCCGAAGCGACTGCTGCTTTGCAAGGCATTGCTGGGGTGCGCGGCTTCTACGAAAAATTGGCGGCTGAAGAGCTCGGGCAAACCATCGTCACGCCGCCACGGCCAGACGCTCTGAGCACCGAAGAGCTGCAGGCAGCGCGCAGCAACCCGGGCCTGCGTCGAGCCTTGGCAGCGATTGCCATCGGCCTGCGCCCGGACGGCGTGCGCGAATGGAATTACAGCGTCGGCCTGCACACGCCTGGCGGCATGAACGACCGCGAACTGCTGGCAGCAGCGCAGCTGGCTTGCGAGGCCCAGGTTTGGGACCGCTGCATCAACACCAGCGAGCGCACCAAAGTCGCCTTTGATGCAGTTCAGCGCTTCCCGATGCCGCACCGAGAAGCGCTGACGCAGCGCGCCAAGCAAATTGGCTTGGATGCGTCGTATGTGTACGGGCTCATTCGCCAAGAGTCGCGCTTCATCACAGACGCCCGCTCCAGCGTGGGCGCATCGGGCTTGATGCAGGTGATGCCCGCCACCGCGCGCTGGACCGCACGCAAGATCGGACTCGATGGCTTCACCGTCGCACAGCTCAACGAGCGCGACACCAACATCGCCATCGGCACGGCCTATTTGCAGATGGTGCTCGATGAGTTCGAGGGCTCCATGTCGCTGGCCGCAGCGGCCTACAACGCAGGCCCGTCGCGCTCACGCCTGTGGCGCAACCCTGATGGTGCAGGCACGGTCTTGGAAGGGGCCATCTGGGCCGAGAACGTGCCATTCACAGAGACGCGCGACTACGTGAAAAAGGTGCTGTCCAACGCCACCGATTACGCAGCCCTCATGACGGGGCAGCCGCAGTCGCTGAAGGCCCGCCTGGGCAAAGTTGGCCCGCGTCCGGGACAGCTGGCGCAGGGCAACCGCGATCTGCCTTGAACGGCAGCCATGGCTCAATCGTTGAATGGCATGAGCCTGCACACCGAAGGCTTTGAATGAGCGCAGCAGGGGACGACTACCACCGTGTGGATCTGCACCAGATCCACACGGGCGTCGCTCTGCCCTTCGACACCTTCGACGCTTCTGGAAAGTTGCTGCTGCGCAAAGGCCACGTCATCCACAGCGACGACCAACTGGCGCGCTTGCTGGAGCGCGGCCTCTACCGTGACCCCCAGGAAGTAGCCGAGTCCCTGGGCCGTGAAGCTGCCAACAAGCGCGGCTATGTTCCGCCACAAGGCCACAAGCAGTGCGCCTTGGCGCAGTTGGCGGACATCCAGCGGGCGCTGGAGCAGTGGCTGATGGCAGACGACATGCCCCAAGCACCGTTGGCCCTGCTGAGCCTGGCGCGCATGCTGCAGCAGACTTGCGAGCTCGACCCCGACGCCAGCCTGGCGAGCATCCAAATGGTGGCTGAGGGCCGCTACTCGGTGCGGCGCATGGTGCACAGCGCGGTGCTTGCCGAGTTGTTGCTGGCGCAATGGGGAATGTCCTTTGAGGAGCGCACCACGGTTGTAGCCGCAGCGCTCACCATGAACCTGTGTGTCCTGGACTTGCAAGACACGCTGAGTGAGCAACCGACGCCACCCACCGAACAGCAACGCGAGCAACTGCGGCAACACCCGCAAGCTGCCGTAGAAAAACTGCGCGCACGGGGCGTGAACGACGCGCAATGGCTCGATGCCGTGGCGCAACACCACGAGCGCTTGGACGGCAGCGGCTACCCAAAGGGGCTACTCGGCGAGGCCACGAGCTTGGCCGCCCAGGTCATCGGGTTGGCCGACCGATATGGCGCCATGGCCACAGGCAGAAGCTATCGGCCCTCGGCGTTGCCCAACCTGGTGCTCAAAAGCATCTTCAGCGACAAAGACAAAACCGTGGACGCGCGCTTGGTGAGCCTGCTGGTGAAAACTGTCGGCGTCTACCCGCCGGGCAGCGTGGTGGTGCTGGCCAATGGGGACACTGCGGTGGTGGTCAAGCGTACTCAACAGGCCAACTGTCCGGTCGTCAAAGTGGTGCGCACCCAGCGTGCTCAGGTATTGGAAGACCCGCGCAAGCGCCTGACCAGCGAAGCGCCTTTTGGCATTGATCGCATCATCCCGAGATCGCAGCTCAACTTCCCCCTCGACCCACACCGCTTATGGGACGAAGGCATTGTTTTGAATCCTTAAAGTCTGGACCGATATGCATCACTCCATGAATCACCACAAAACCAGCGCACTGCGGAGCAGCCGACCATGAAGCGCGTGCTGGTACTGGGTGGCACAGGCTTTGTAGGCCGGCACGTCTGCGAAAAGCTCACACGCGCCAACTGGCGGGCGGTGGTGCCGACGCGGCGCGAGGCCAACGCCCGCCACATCCAAACCCTGCCCCTGGTGGACGTGCTGGTGGGCGACGTACACGACGAAGCCACCCTGACGCGTCTGCTGGCCGGCTGCGACGCGGTGGTGAACCTGGTGGCCATCCTCCATGGAGATGAGGCCTCGTTCGACCGCGTTCACCGCGCACTGCCCAGCACGCTCGTCAAGGCCTGCGCCAGCGCTGGCGTCAAGCGTGTGGTGCATGTCAGCGCATTGGGTGTCGATGCGCAAGGCCCGTCCATGTACCAACGCAGCAAGGCTGCCGGCGAGGCCGTTCTGCGAGCCGCGGATCTGGAGCTGACCGTGCTGCGCCCCAGCGTCATCTTTGGCGCTGAAGATCGGTTTCTGAATGTGTTTGCTGCGCTGCAAGGGCTGTTTCCCCTCGTGCCGTTGGCCGGGGCCGACACACGCTTTGCACCGGTGTGGGTGGAAGACGTGGCCGAAGCGGTGGTGCGCTGCCTGAATCGGCCCGAGACCATCGGCCAGACCTTCGAGGTCTTTGGCCCGCAGGTGCTGAGCTTGCGCGAGTTGGTGCAAGCCGCTGGCCGCTGGGCGGGTGTGGCCGGTGGCCGTGGCCGCCCCGTGATCGGCCTGCCGCTGTCACTCGGGCGCTGGCAGGCCCGGCTGATGGGCCTGATGCCCGGCGAGCCCCTGATGAGCGTGGACAACGTCGATTCGCTGCAGGTGGACAACCTGCCCACCGGCCAATTCCCTGGCTTGGCAGCGCTGGGCCTGGCCGCCACCTCGCTGGATGCTGTTGCCCCCTCTTACCTCGGCCACCGTGGCTTGCGCGAACGCCTGCTGGCCTATCGTAGACGCGCAGGAAGGCTCTGAACCAACATGATGCAGCTCTACATCGGCAACAAGAATTACTCGTCCTGGTCCATGCGGCCATGGGTGCTCATGCAGCAAGCGGGCATCCCATTTGAAGAGGTCAAGCTGCGTTTCGACAGCTTTGATGCCGACTCGGACTTCAAGCGCCGCGTGCAGGCTGTCAGCCCCACGGCCAAGGTGCCCGTGCTGGTGCACGACGGCTTGGCCATCTGGGACACCTTGGCCATTGCCGAGTACTTGGCAGAAACCTTCCACGACCGCGCTCTGTGGCCTGCTGAGCGTGCGGCGCGGGCTCGGGCGCGCAGCGTCAGCGCCGAGATGCACTCGGGCTTTGGCGCGCTGCGCAGCGCTTGCCCCATGAACATCGAAGCGCACCTGCCCGAGGTGGGCGCGCTCATCTGGCGCGACAAAGCCGCGGTGCGCGCCGACGTGGCGCGGCTGGTAGCCATGTGGGTTGAGCTGCTGCAAACGCACGGCGGCCCGATGTTGTTTGGGGGCTTCAGCGTGGCCGACGCGTTTTATGCGCCGGTGTGCATGCGGCTTCGCACCTATGCCTTGCCTGTTCCAGAAGCCGTCGAAGCCTACATGGCGCGCGTCTGCGCTTTGCCCGGTGTAGCGCAATGGGTCAGCGACGCCAAAGCCGAGGCCGACTTTCTGGACTTCGAAGAGCCCTACCGCCTGAAGCGCTGACAGCTCGGCAACACGCACCGCTGCCCCGGTCTAAGCCCACTCCATCACCCGACCTGCTCACAACATGGACATCTATTGCGTGGGCGGTGCGGTGCGAGACCACTTGCTCGGCCGGCCCGTGCACGACCGCGATTGGGTGGTGGTGGGCGCACGCGCACAAGACCTGCTGAACCTGGGCTTCACGCCCGTCGGACGCGATTTCCCGGTCTTCTTGCACCCGGTCACGAAGGATGAAGTGGCCCTGGCGCGCACTGAACGGAAATCAGGCGCAGGCTACCGAGGCTTTGAGGTTCACGCCAGCCCCGATGTGACGCTGGAAGAAGACCTCTCGCGGCGCGACCTCACCATCAACGCCATGGCCGTGCGCGTGCCGCTGTCCAGCCCTGCTGACGTGCCGCCGCCCGGCTTGCAGTTCAGCCCTGGCGACCTGTATGACCCCTTCAACGGCCAGCGTGATTTGCAGAAAAGCCTGCTGAGGCACGTCACACCCGCCTTTCGCGAGGACCCGGTGCGCATCTTGAGGGTGGCGCGTTTGGCCGCGCGCTTGGCCGACTTTTCGGTCCACCCCGACACACTGGCCCTCGCCCGCGACATGGTGGCCGCAGGCGAGGCCGATGCACTGGTGCCCGAGCGCACGTGGCAAGAACTCTCTCGCGGCCTGATGGAAGCGCGCCCTTCGCGCATGCTGCAAGTGCTGCGCGAATGCGGCGCATTGGCGCGCGTGTTGCCCGAGTTGGACGCGCTGTGGGGCGTGCCGCAGCGCGCAGAACACCACCCCGAAGTCGACACCGGCGCGCACATGCTGTTGGTCATGGACGAATGTGCCCGCGCCCAGGCACCGCTGGAAGTGCGCTTTGCCGCCCTGGTTCACGACTTGGGCAAAGGCACTACGCCGACTGATCTGCTGCCGCGCCACCACGGCCACGAACAACGCAGTCTGCGTCTGCTGCGCCAAGTGGCCGAGCGCCTGCGCGTGCCGCAGGCCTGCCGCGAGCTGGCCGAGGTGGTGGCCCTGGAACACGGCCACATCCATGCCAGCGCCAACTTGGGCGCTGCCGCCTTGCTGCGCCTGCTGCAACGCTGTGATGCGCTGCGCCGCCCGGAGCGCTTTCACCTGGCGCTGCAAGCCTGCGCCTGCGACGCCCGAGGCCGTCTGGGTCTGCAAGAGCGGCCCTACCCGCAGGCCGAGCGCTTGGCCCAAGCCCTGGCTGTGGTGCAGGCGGTCGATGCCCAAGCCGTGGTTCAGGCGGCTCAAGCATCGGGTTTGCAAGGCCCCGGCGTGGGCGCTGCACTGACAAGCGCACAAGAGCAGGCGCTGGCGCAGTGGTTGGGCGAGGCGCAGTAACCCACTAACACCATCAGCCGTACCTTTTGCGATGATGCTCCGATGAAGCAGCCGTTCAACCCACTCAACTCCACCTTGGCACGCGGCATTCGGGAAGTGGGCTTTCGCAAGTGGTACGAGCGCGAGCTGCTGTCCAGCCACGCGCACATGCTGCTGTGCTTGCTGGCCACCATCGCCATGATCGCCAGCTTCGAGGCGTTTTCCGGGGCCAGCTTTGAAGAGAAGGTGCTCGATACCGTGTTTGTGGTCGCCAGCGGCGCCATTGCCCTGTGGGCTATGCGCCGCTATTTGTTCTTGCTGATGCACGCAGAAGAAATGGCCAACCAAGCCGTGTGCGAGACCTGCGAAACCTACGGTCGGCTCGACGTGGTGGAAGAAAACACCCGCACCGGGGCCACCGCCGTGCGCTGCCGCAAGTGCCAACACGAATGGACGCTGCTGCCCTGAGCGCGCAGGACACCAGCCATGGCGCACTGGTTGATTGTTGAAGACGACGAGCTGCTGCGCGACGGCCTGCAGGCGCAGTTGGCGCAAGCGGGCCACCAGGTGAGCGCGGCGGCTGACGGCGCGCAAGCACTGGCGGCCTTGGCCGGTGGCAGCGTCGACGGGCTGATCCTTGACTTGGGCCTGCCCCCGGTGAACGGCGCACCACTGGACGGCCTGATGGTGCTGCGCCAGCTTCGCCAGCGCCTGCCCGCGCTGCCGGTACTCATCCTCACCGCGCGCGATGGCGTGGATGACCGCGTGGCCGGGCTGCACGCGGGCGCAGACGACTACCTCACCAAACCCTTTTCCATGGCCGAGCTTCAAGCCCGCGTGCTGGCGCTGCTGCGCCGCGCCCAGTTGCCCGCCTTCACGGGCTCGGGCGACTGGCTGATGGATGCGCCGCGGCCGCTGCGCGTCCACGGCCAGTGGCCGCAGGCTTGGCTGGGTGATGAGCTGCTGGAACTGAGCCAGCGCGAATGGACGCTGCTGCGTTTGCTGGTCGCCCAAGCCGGGCAAGTGGTGGGCCGAGAAGAGGTGCTGGCCGCTTGGCAGGCCGACCCCACGGAGCCCGTGACCCCCAGCGCTAACAGCGCTCAGGCCGGCACCACGCCAGGCGGTGTCAGCACCTCCAATGTGCTGGAGGTGTACGTCCACCGCCTGCGGCGCAAGCTGGCCGACTCGGGCTTGTCCATACGCAACGTGCGCGGCCTGGGCTATTTGTTGGAACGCGAAGCGCCGTGAACCCCACCGACAACCCAGCGCGCACGCGACCTGGCTTGTCACTCAAGCGGCAGTTGCTGCTGTGGTTGCTGGTGCCGCAGTTGGTGCTGTGGCTGGTGGGCGGTTGGCTGGCTTACCAAACCGCGCTGAGCTACGCCGAAAAAGCCATCGACCAATCGCTGACGCAAACCGTGCGCTCCTTGGCGCGGCAGGTCAAGCCCATCGGCTCGGGCCTGCTGGTGGACTTTCCCCGGGCGGCGCAAGACATCATCGAACAAGACCCGCAGGACCGTGTGAGCTACATGGTGTCGTCGCCGCCGGGGCAGTTTGTGCTGGGTAACGCGCAACTGCCCCCACCACCGCCTGCAACCTTGAGCGAGCGCGGCATCGCCACCGACCAAGCGCTGGTTTATGGCGCGCAGATCGAGGGCAAGCCGGTGCGCGTGGCGCTGCTCGAGGTGGACTACGGCGAGCCGGGTTCGCCGCAGCGGCTGCGCGTGCAAATGGCGCGCAGCTTGGCAGCCCAGCAGGCCATTGCGCGTGAACTGGTCACCGACATCTTGGTGCCTCTGGTGCTGCTGGGCGGCGTGTTGGGTCTGCTGGTGTGGGCCGGCATCAGCCGAGGGCTGCAACCCCTGCGCCGCTTGGCCGGGCAAATCAGCGCGCGCCAAGACCTGCGCCTGTCGGCCATGGCGCCCATCGAAATGGCCCAAGCCCCACAAGAAGTTCACGCACTGGCTGGCGCGCTCAACCAATTGCTGGCCACGGTGCAGCGCAGCCTGACACAAGAAAAGCGCTTCTTGAGCGACGCTGCGCACCAGTTGCGCACGCCGTTGGCGGGCCTCATCAGCCAAGCCGAGTTGGCAGTCCAGGAGGTTCAAGCGGCCAGCGGCGCACCAGAGGGCCTGCGCGAGCGTTTGCTCAAAGTGCAAGCCGGCGCAGAGCGCAGCGCGCACTTGGTGCATCAGTTGTTGGCCTTGGCGCACCACGAAGCCGAGGTGGTGTTGCAACCGCTGGACTTGGCCGCTCTGGCGCGCAGCGTGGCCCGCGAATGGACGCCGCGCGCGCTGGCAGCAGGGATCGACCTGGGCTATGAGGGCCCCGAGCACATGCCGATGCGCGGCGAACAACTGCTGCTGCGGGAGGCTTTGAGCAACCTGCTGGACAACGCGCTGCGCTACGCCGGGCGCGGTGCCAGCGTGACCGTGGCGCTGCACACCAGCACCGACACCCGCAACAGCTCGCAAACCCAGGCGGTGCTGTCGGTGCGCGACAACGGCCCGGGCTTGGCGCGCGAAGACCTCGAGCGCGTGTTCGAACGCTTCTGGCGCGCCAGTGACTTGCCCGGCGGCTGCGGCCTGGGCTTGGCCATCGTTCAAGAAATCGCCCTGCGCCACGGCGGCCGAGCCAGCGCAGACACCGAGCCCCCGCATGGCCTGCGGGTGAGCTTGTTTTTGCCTTTGGGACACCATGCCCACACAAGCCCCCCATGACCACTCAGCCCGTTCAACCGAGCAAGGCAAGCGCCGCACCTGACGGCCACCCCACCATCAACCTCGCCCTGCAAGGCGGAGGCTCGCACGGCGCCTTCACTTGGGGCGTGCTCGACGCGCTGCTGGAAGACGGACGCTTGCACATCGAAGGCATCAGCGGCACCAGCGCCGGGGCCATGAATGCGGTGGTGCTGGCACATGGCTTTGCCATCGCGCGCGACCAGCGCCGCGGCGACCCGCATGAGTGCGCGCGCGAATCGCTGTCGCGCTTTTGGGAAGGCGTGATTGGCATGGGCGCGCTCTCGGAGTTGCAGCGCGCACCTTTTGATTTGGTGTTTGGCCGTGGCACTGGCTCACGCGCAATGCCCGGCGCGCTGCTGGCCAACGCCATGGCCAACTTTTGGTCGCAGGCGCTCTCGCCCTACCAGCGCAACCCGCTGGACATCAACCCGCTGCGTCAGTTTCTGCAAGGGCTGGTGGATTTCGAGCGGCTGCAAGCGCCCGGCGTGCCCAAGGTGTTTGTGGTGGCCACACGGGTGTCGAGCGGCAAGGCCGAGGTGTTTTCTGGCCGGCGACTCACCGCCGACGCGGTGATGGCATCGGCCTGCCTGCCCACCGTGTTCCAGGCGGTGACCATTGAAGGCGACCACTTTTGGGATGGCGGTTTCTCAGGCAACCCGGCGCTGCACCCGCTCATCTACCAATGCCGCTCGCGCGACATCGTGCTGGTGCAGATCAACCCCATCCAGCGCGAGCAGTTACCGCAGACCAGTGCCGAAATCATGGACCGCATCAACGAAGTGACCTTCAACGCAGGCCTCATCGCTGAAATGCGCGCCATCGATTTTGTGAAGCGGCTGCTGGCACAAGGCAAGCTCGACCCGAGTGCCTACAAAGACGTGCTGATGCACCGCATCGACGGCGGCCAAGCGCTGAAGGCCTATGCAGCGTCCACCAAAAGCTCGGCCAGCGGCGAACTCATCCACAAGCTGCGCGACCTGGGCCGCACCTGCGCGAAGGAATGGCTGGCAGAGCACCACAGCGCACTCGGCCAGCGCGACAGCGTGAACATCAAGCGCGATTACCTCGACGACCTGCGCGTGCCTGTGGCGCCAGACTGAAGTGTTCTGACCCTAAACCAAGCGCCGCTGCGTGCTGGCATCGAACCAGCTCGGGGCTTCGGTGTTCAGGCGCAGCCCGACGCTGTCGCCCACGTTCACCGAGGTGCGCGGTGCGACGCGCACGGTCACATCGGCGGCTTCGGTTTGGACAACCACATAGGTGTCAGCCCCGGTGGGCTCGACCAGCGTCACCACGCCGCGCCAAGCCGCATCGGCGTCCAGCGCCAAGTGTTCTGGGCGCAGGCCCAGCAGCACGGGCGCGTCTGACACCGGGCAGGGCAGGTCGAGCCGCGTGCCAGCCAGCGTCAAACCCGCTGCACCCAGGCCCTGGCCTTGCACCAGGTTCATGGTGGGCGAGCCGATGAAGGTGGCGACGTAGGTGTTGGCTGGGCGGCTGTAGATGTCGTCTGGCGTGCCCAGTTGTTGCAGCACGCCGTCCTTCATGACCGCGATGCGGCTGCCCAGCGTCAGCGCTTCGATTTGGTCGTGCGTGACGTACACGCTGGTGATGCCGCTCAACTGGTGCAGGCGCTTGATTTCTGCGCGCATCTCCACGCGCAGCTTGGCGTCGAGGTTGGACAGCGGCTCATCGAACAAAAACAAGCGCGGCTGGCGCGCCAGAGCCCGGCCCATGGCCACGCGCTGGCGCTGGCCGCCCGAGAGTTGCGCCGGGCGACGTTGCAAGAGGTGCTCGATTTGCAGCATGGCCGCCACTTCCTGGATGCGTGCGGTGCGCTGCGCCTTGGGCACGCCGCGCATCTCCAGCGCAAAGCCGATGTTGTCTGCGACCGTCATGGTGGGGTAGAGCGCATAGCTTTGAAACACCATGGCGATGTCGCGCTGCGCTGGCGGCACGCCCACCACATCACGCCCGGCGATTCGAATCTCACCCTCGGTCGGCTCTTCCAGGCCAGCAATGATGTTGAGCAAGGTCGATTTGCCGCAGCCCGAAGGCCCGACCAAGATCAGGAACTCGCCCGGGGCCACGTCGATGTCGATGCGCTGCAGCACCTCGACCATCTTGTCGCCCTGGCCGAAGCATTTGCGGATGCCGTGGATGTGCAGCGCCGAGGCCTGGGGCTTGGGCGCTGATTTGGCTGCAGCCGCTGGGATGGATGCGCTGTTGGGTGCCCCAGTGGTGCTGGGCTGTGGCTGGGTGGATGTCATCGCCATGGGGTGCTGCTCTGTGTGGGCTTGTGCTGTGCGCTGTCCTGTACGGTCTGCGCTTCAGCCCTTGACCGCGCCGGCTGTGAGCCCGCGCACGAAATAGCGGCCTGCCAGCACGTAGACCACCAGGGTGGGCAGACCCGCGATGATGGCTGCTGCCATGTCCACGTTGTAGTTCTTCACGCTGCTGGTGGTGTTGGCCAGGTTGTTCAGGCCGACGGTGATGGGCCGGGAGTCGGTGCCGCTGAAGACCACGCCAAAGAGGAAGTCGTTCCAGATGCTGGTGAACTGCCAAATGAGCGTGACCATGATGATGGGCGTGGACATGGGCAGCACGATGCGCCAGAAGATTTGCCAGAAGCCAGCGCCGTCGATGCGCGCAGCACTCACCAGCTCTTGCGGAATGGCGGCGTAGTAATTGCGAAAGAACAAGGTTGCACCGGACAGACCGGCCAAGCAATGCACCAAGACCAGCCCGGCCACCGAGCTGGACAAACCCAGCCAGCCCAGCACTTGGCTCATGGGCAGCAGCACCACCTGAAACGGCATGAAAACGCCGAACAGCAAAAAACCAAACAGCAGGTCGGAGCCGCGGAACTTCCACAGGCTCAAGACATAGCCGTTGAGTGCGCCCCAAGCGGTGGAAATCAGCACCGCTGGCACGGCCATGGCGACCGAATTCCAGAAAAAAGGCTGCAGGCCGTTGCAGTCCACCCCGGTACAGGCCGAAGACCAGGCCAGCCCCCAGCTGCTGGTGTCGATGGTGCTGGGCAGACTCAGCAGGTTGCCCGCGCGGATCTGCTCCGCGTCCTTGAGCGAAGTCACCACCATCACGTACAGCGGCAACAAAAAGAAGGCCGCGGCCAGCAGCAGCACCGCGTACAGCGACCAACGTGCCAGCTGCGCGCCGCCCGACACGGGCACGCGCCGGGCAGGTGCCACCGGCGCCAAGGTTGGGGCGGACTCAGCGCTCATGGGGTTTGCGGCGCAGTTCGCTGTAGAGATAGGGCACGACGATGGCGGCCACCGTGGCCAGCATCATCATGGCGCTGGCAGAGCCCAGGCCGATTTGCCCGCGCGTGAAGCTCATGGCATACATGAAGGTGGCCGGCACGTCGCTGGCGTAGCCCGGCCCGCCGTTGGTGAGCGCCATGACCAAGTCAAAGCTCTTGATGGCCAAGTGCGACAAGATCATCACCGTGGAAAACACCACGGGCCGCAGCATCGGCAAGATGATGCGCCAGTAAATGCGCGGCAAGCTGGCCCCATCGATCTGCGCGGCGCGGATGATGCTGTCGTCAATCCCGCGCAAGCCCGCCAGAAACAAAGCCATGGCAAAGCCCGCGCTCTGCCAAATGCCAGCGATCACCACGCAGTAAATGGCGGTGTCGGTTTGCACCAGCCAGTCGAAAGAAAAACTGGCCCAGCCCCAGTCCTGCATCAGCTTTTCCAGGCCGAGGCTGGGGTTCAAGATCCATTTCCAGGCGGTGCCGGTCACCACGAATGACAGCGCCATGGGGTAGAGGTAGATGGTGCGCAGCGCGCCTTCAGCCCGCACCCGCTGGTCGAGCAGAACGGCCAGCCCCAGGCCCAAAACCAGCGAGCCACCCACGTACAGCAAGCCAAAGATGCCCAGGTTGGTCAGCGCCACCCACCAGCGGTCCATCTCCCACAAAGCGAGGTAGTGCACCGGCCCGACCCACTCGTAATTGGGCAGCATGCGCGACGCACTGAACGACAGCACCCCGTTCCAGGCCATGAGGCCATAGATGAAGGCGAAGCCCAGCACAAAGCCGGGGGCCACCACCAAACGAGGCAGCCAAGTTTCAATGCGGCGCGACATGCGTGGCGCTCAGGCTCTCTCAGCCAGCGAATCAGTTGGTCTTGGCCGCAGCGCCAATCTTCTTCATCGCGTCAGCAACCGTCATCTTGTCGTCGTTCCAGAACTGGCTGACCGCATCCTTGATGGCGCCTTCAGCAGCTGGCTTCACAGCCATGCCGTGGGCGATGGAAGGCAGCAAGCCGCCGGTCTTGGCCGTGTCCACGAAGTCTTTGGTGGAGGTCTTGGCGCATTCATCGAACTTGTCCATCTTCATGTTCAGGCGCACCGGGATGGAGCCCTTGTTCAGGTTGAAGACTTCCTGAAACTCAGGTCCCATGATGGCCGCTGCCAAGTCGCCTTGCGCCTTTTGCGCGTCGGTCGACTTGAGCTTGAACATGGCAAAGGAGTCGACGTTGAAGGTGTATGCATTGGCTGTGCCGGGCGCTGCTGCGCACAGGAAGTCTTTGCCTGGGACCTTGCCAGCTGCAATGAACTCGCCCTTGGCCCAATCGCCCATGAACTGAAAGCCGGCCTTGCCTTGCATGACCATGGCGGTGGCCAAATTCCAGTCGCGCCCGGGCGCTGCCGGGTCGGTGTAGGACTTGATCTTGCGGAAGGTTTCCAGCGACTTCTTCATGGTGTCGCTGCCCAGTGCCTTCGGGTCGAGCTTGATGAAAGCATCGCTGTAGAACTTGGCGCCACCCACACCCAGGGCCACGGTTTCAAAGGTGGTGAAGTCCTGCCAGTTCTGCCCGCCGTGCGCCACGGGGATCAGGCCGGCCTTCTTGATTTTTTCTGCTGCTGCAAAGAACTCGTCGTAGTTCTTGGGCATGGCTGCCACGCCTGCCTTCTTCAACACGTCGGGGCTAGCCCAGACCCAGTTCACGCGGTGGACGTTGACCGGTGCTGCCACGTACACGCCTTTGTGCTTCATGACATCGGCCACCACCTTGGGCAGCAGGCTGTCCCACTTCTCGGCCTTGGCCACGGGGTCCAGGTTGGCCAGCACGCCTTCGTTGGCCCACTCCTGAATGGCGGGGCCCTTGATTTGCGCGGCTGCTGGTGGGTTGCCAGACACCACGCGGCTTTTCAGCACGGTCATGGCGTTGTCACCGCCGCCGCCGGCCACAGCAAAGTCCTTCCAGGTGTGGCCCTTGGCCTGCATGATCTTCTTGAGCTCTGCCACCGACTTGGCCTCGCCGCCAGAAGTCCACCAGTGCAAGACCTCCACTTCACCGGCCTGCGCGGTGCCAGCAAAGGCCACGAGTGAAACAAGCGCCGCAGTGGCCGTGCGACGGAACACGCGCGCAGCACAGGCCGAACGCTGGAACATGGGCACGGCTGGAGCCGCTTGGGTGTGTTTGTGCATGGGAAGGTCTCCTGGGTGTGGATGGCGGCTTGGGTCTGCCCGGGCCGTCTCTTGTGCAGCAGCCAGCACCATGCCGACCGCATGCTTTAATTTTTCATTCATAAATGGGGCATTCGCCTAGGGATTTACCCCGCACCCTGCCCAGAAAGAGCCGCGAAGAGGGCCCCGAGAAGGGCCGTGCGATCAGCCTTGGGAGGCTTGCCGGGGCTGATCCGCCTGCCGTTCGGCCATTCGGTTGGCCACTCGATGGGCCTCGTGGTCTGCCTGCGGCAGTTCGCCGGCGGCCTGGGTGGGCTGTGCCAGACCGCTCACGTACAGACGGCTGATCTCGCCGTTGCCGTCCACGCTGGCTCTGGCCAGAAAGTGCAGGGACTGCATGTGCGCCAAGGCGGTCAGGTAGACGTTGCCGGGTTGGCGCAAAACGGGATCGGAGATGAGGATGGGCACGCGCCCCGTTTCCGTGCCGCGCAAACCCATGTGGCCGCAGCCGCTGTCAAGGTCGACCTCGAGCAAAACGCCGTCATAGGCCATCTCGGGCAAAAAGGCGACTTCCTGTGCAAGGGGCACAGCGCCTGCTGGGGCGCGCTGCGCAGGCCTGATGTCGGCGGCTGAGCGTGGGGCCTGGTGAGAGCCCTCTTGGATACGGTGGCCGTGGTGGGCGGGCGCTTGTGCCTCGCGATGCGCTGGCCGCAAGGCCTCAGCCATGCGGTCCACACTGTCGAACAGGCGATTGGTGACGTCGGCCTGTTGCCCCAGAGAGGGGCCGAACGACGATTCGAAGGACTTCATGGGTACTGCTCCAACGGCTGAACTGCGGCCTGAACCGTCCGAGGGCGCCCAACCGCTGCGCGACCTCATGACGCCTGGCAGGAGGCCAGGTTCTCCGTCAGCACCGTCATTCAGACTTCTTCAGCCCGAGTAACCCACCGACCTGGTCAGGATATCCGCCACACCTGCGCCCGTCGACCCTGTCGAGGGCTGTTTCGCCGAGGGTTTCCACGGATAGGCAGGCCGCGCCGAAAGCGAACCCTCAAGCGGCGACCGCAGCAGCAGCGAAGTCACCCACGCGCTGGCCCAAGCCTGCGGGCAGCAGCCGACAGCCCTGCGTGAGTGAGGGCAGCTTCCCGTCGATGTGCGCTGCCAGCCTGGGCAACAAGAACTCGTGGTGGTGCCAAAAAACACTGCCGCCCAGGCTGATGGCCTGCAAGTCGAGCGTGACGATCAGGTTGTACAAAGCGCGCCCCATGTCACGGCACAAGGCGTCCACCACCGCCAGAGCCTGCGCTTCGCCGTCGCGGGCTGCCTGCAACAGCACCGCCGCCTCGCGGCCGAACCTGCGCTCGATGGCGTTGCCCGCCACCAAACCCTCCAGGTCGCCGACGTTGCCGCAGCCGCACAGCGCGTCGGCGTTGTCGCTCACAAACATGTGCCCGGCGTGACCGGCGTTGCCGTGCTTGCCCCGAAGCACCACACCATCGACGCACAAACCCACGCCGATGCCTGTGCTCCAGGTGAGGTAGGCGCAGTGGTCCAGCCCTTGCAGCGCACCCCAACGGCGCTCGGCCTGCAAAGCGCCAATGGCGTCGTTGACCACGCGCACCTGGGGGAACACGGCTCGGAGCGGCCCTTCCAGCGGGGCATGCGTCCAGTCGTTGGGCAAGCCCCGAGCCGGGCCGGCGAGGCCGCCGCAGATGTTGGGCGCGGCCAGAGCGATGCCGTCTGCTGTCAAAACAAACGGCCCACAAGAGGACACGCCGACCGCCAGCACGTCACAGCGCTCGGCACCCACACTGGCCAGCGCCGAGTCGGTGAGCCGCAACACTTGCTGGGCCAAGGCATCGGGCGCGCCGGTTTTGGCGGTGGGCTCGCTGTGGCGCGCCAGCAGCAGGTCTGGCGCTGGGCCACCGCCAGCACTGGGCGCGTCCAAGCCGTCGCGCATGAGGCTCACCGCGACCTTGGTGCCGCCAATGTCCACACAGACACGCCAGCTGGCAGGCTGGCGGCTTGGCTTGCTCTCGGTCATGGGGTTCGCAGTCATGGGGTGGCTTGCATTCAGACCAAGTAACCAATGGCGCTGGCCAGAAAGCTCAGCAGCAACGTGGTGGCAATGGGCAAAAACCATTCGCGCCCGCCGGCACGAAAGTGCAGGTCGCCGGGCAAACGGCCCAGGCCCAAGCGCAACAAAAGCGGGCGCAGCCAGCTGAAGACCAGCAAGGCCAGCACGATCACCAACATCCAGCGCAGCATCGGTGTCTTGTCCTGTGGCCGTCAACCGCGGCCGTAGTCGTCTTGCAGCCGCACGATGTCGTCTTCGCCGAGATAGTCACCGAACTGCACCTCGATGATCTCAACCGCTTCAGCGCTCCGATTGGTCAAGCGGTGCACCTCACCCAAAGCAATGTCGCAGTGCTGCCCCGGCGACAGCGACACTTCGCGCTCGCCCAGCGTGACCACCGCCGTGCCCCGCACCACGACCCAGTGCTCGGCGCGGCGATGGTGCTTTTGCAGACTGAGTTGCTGCCCGGGTAACACGCGAATGCGTTTGACCTTGTGGCCGTCTTGCTCGGTGATGGTTTCGTACCAACCCCAAGGCCGGTGGCTGCGCTCGATGGGCTCGGTGCGGGTTTCGGTGGCGGGTGTGTTCATGGCTGAAGGTGTCGGCTGGTGGCGGCGCTCAAAGGGTGTGCGTGCGGTCGCCGACGGTGAATCCTAGTGGCTGCCAGTTGGCGGCGTCTGTAGCGAAGTTACCCGGTGGGTTCACAGTTGCTGCGGCTGCAGCCTGGTTGGTCGCTGGGGTGGCTGGGGCAGTGGTCGATCTTGCAGCCGGCTCGAAGGCGATCACTTTGAACAGCTCGCCCATTTCGTGCTCGTGCACCAGCTTCAGCGCCATGGCTTGTTCAGCCGGGCTGGCGGTTTGCAGCGCCTGCGCCAAGCCGCAATTCAGCAAAAAGCGGCCTTGGCTGGTGTAGCCCACACAGTTCCAGCCCGCCTCCTGCGCCGCCAGCGCGATGCCGGTGAAGTTCACGTGGGCTGTGATGTCTTGCAGGCCCGGGCTTGCCAGCCAGTTGGCGCTGACGCGGTGCTGGCGGTGCGCCACCAAGGTGCCCATGTGGCGCTGGGGGTGGTAGTACTCGGCTTGCGGGAATCCGTAGTCGATGAACAGCGCCATGCCGCGTTGCAAGCGCTGCGCCAGGGTGGCGATGAAGGCCTCGGCTTGCGGGTGAATCTCGCTCAGGTATTCGTGCTCGCCGGGCACGTCTTGCGGCGGCCTGAGTTCCGTGGGTCGGTCGGCCAGAGCCAAAGAGCCATCGGCACCGACACACACACCTCGCTCGTGCCACACACCACCCAGACGCGCCAACAGCTTCACGGGCATCGCGTCCAGCACCTCGTTGCCCAGCACCACGCCCGCCATGTGCTCGGGCAAGGTGTCCAGCCAAGTGACCCGGTCGCCGAAGCGCGCCAAGTATTGCTGCTGGCGCGAGCGCAGGCTGCCGGACAAATCGACGATGTGCCAATGCACGGGCGAATCGCCGGGCCCTGCTGCACCCCAGGTGTCCAGCGCGTCCAACACTTGAGCGGCGAGCGCCCCCGTGCCCGCACCAAATTCCCACACCGTGCGGGTGCCGCTGGCTTGCAAAGCCTGCGCCACCTGCCCAGCCAGCACGCGCCCGAAAAGCGGGCTGATGACGGGCGCGGTGGCGAAATCACTGCCCGCCCCGGATGCGCCCGGTGCCCCGGCTGGCAGGCGGCCAATCTGGGCATCGCTCCGGCTGTAGTAACCCAACCCCGGGTGGTAGAGCGCAGTGGCCATGAAGGCATCTACCCCGATCCAGCCGGCCGCTGCTTGAATCTGGCTCTTCAACACTTGAAGCAAGCGCGGGTCGCCACCTTCGTCGGCATGGCCTGCTTGGGTAGGGGGCATCGCAGAGGGGCCGCTGGATACACTGGCTGGCTTTTTGTTCACCCTCGGATTGTCCTCAAACCATGCAAGCCGCAGCGCCCTCGCCAGACCCCCTGCGCACCGTGCTGGTCACGGGTGCAGCGCGGCGGCTGGGTCGGCAGTTTGCGATCACGCTGGCCCAAGCCGGTTGGCGTGTGGCGGTGCATCACCGGGGCTCTGCCGATGAAGCCCAGCAGACCAGCCGCGATTGCGCTCAAACTTGGCAGCAGCAGGCCACGGCCAACATCAGCGCTCAGCCAGCTTCAGCCACCTTCCAGGCCGACTTGAACGACGAAGCCGCCGTGCGGGCCTTGGTGCCCGCAGTGATCGAGCGCTTCGGCCGGCTCGACGCGGTGGTCAACAGCGCCTCCACCTTCGAGCACGATGACGTTCACACGCTCACTTTCGCCAGCATGGAGCGCCACCTGCGCGGCAACACCGCAGCGCCCATTTTGTTGGCGCAGGCGTTGCACCAGCACCTGCAAGCGCGCAACGCGCGCGGCGTGGTGGTGAATTTGCTGGACCAAAAGCTGTGGAATCCCAACCCTGACTTCCTGAGCTACACCTTGTCGAAGGCCGCGCTGGAAGCGGCCAACACTTTGCTGGCGCAGGCGCTGGCCCCCGTGCTGCGCGTGGTGGGCGTGGCCCCCGGCCTCACGATCACCAGCCACATGCTGAGCGACGAGAAATTTCAAGCGCTGCACCGGCAAAGCCCGCTGGGGCGGTCTTCCACGCCAGAAGACGTGGCCGATGCCGTGCGCTTTGCACTGGACAACCCATCCATCACGGGCACCACGCTGCTGGTCGATGGCGGCCAGCACCTGATGCGCTTCGAGCGCGACTTTTCGCTGATGTGAGCGCACCACCATGGCCAACACCAAAGGCAACCAAGTCTTGAGCCTGCGCGGTTTGCGCTTTGACGCCAAGCTGGGCATCCTCGACCACGAGAAAGATGCGCCTCAGCCCATCGAGGTCGACGCCGAGCTGAACCTGGGCACCCAGCCCTTGTTGCCAGCGGACGACGACATCAGCCAAGTGCTGGACTACCGCAAGGTGCGCCGCATCATCATCGACACCTGCACCGCAGAACACGTCAACCTGCTGGAGCGGCTGATCGGCCAACTCAGCCTGCGCTTGATGCAATTGCCAGGCGTTTTGGGCGTGCGGGTGAAGATCGCGAAGCTGGAAATCTTTGACGACTGCGAAGTCGCCATTCGCATGGAGAGCGGGCAATGGTGAACACACTGACGATTGAGCGCGAAACCCACAAGCTGGAAAAGCGCCTGTGCCGCTTGGTGGGCCAAGCCATCGTGGACTATCAAATGATCGGCGAGGGCGACCGCGTCATGGTCTGCGTGTCTGGCGGCAAAGACAGCTACGGCTTGCTGGACATCCTGATCAAGCTGCGCGAGCGTGCACCGGTGCGCTTCGAGATCATCGCGGTGAACCTCGACCAAAAGCAGCCCGGCTTTCCTGAGCACGTGCTGCCCGAGTATTTGAAGCAATTGGGCGTGCCCTTTCATGTTGAGAACCAGGACACCTACAGCATCGTCAAGCGCGTGGTGCCCGAGGGCAAAACCATGTGCAGCCTGTGCAGCCGCTTGCGCCGGGGCATCTTGTACCGCGTGGCCGACGAACTGGGTGTCACGCGCATTGCGCTCGGCCACCACCGCGACGACATGCTGCAAACCTTTTTCCTCAACATGTTTTTCGCCTCCAAGCTCAAGGGCATGCCCCCGAAGCTGGTGAGCGACGACGGGCGGCACGTGGTCATTCGCCCCTTGGCCTATGTGGCCGAGCGCGACCTGGTGCGCTGGGCTGCGCACCGGCAATTCCCCATCATTCCCTGCACGCTGTGCGGCAGCCAAGACAACCTGCAACGCAAGCAGGTGGGTGCCATGCTCAAGGAGTGGGAGCGCCAACACCCCGGTCGGCTGGAGAACATGGCGCGTTCTCTGCAGCACGTGGTGCCTTCGCACTTGGGAGACCGCTCGCTGTTTGATTTCGCGGGTCTGCAAGCCACGGGCGTGCCCGACCCGGAGGGCGACTTGGCTTTTGATCCGCCGAGCTTCCAAACGGAGCCAGCGCAATCGCTCGACCCTGAGGGTGACGCCCTGCCCCGCTTGCAGGTCGTCACGTTGTGAGCCAAGCATCGCCAGGCCTGAACTGGCCTTGGCTGGCCTCGGTTCTGGTGTTGTGGGCGCTCGCTGGTTGCAGCACCACACGCGTGATCGACAGCGAAGTGCGTGCTTTTGCCAACACCGAAGCCCCCGCGGCACTGACCGCCGGCGCGCGCTACCGTTTTGAGCGCCTGCCGTCGCAGCAAGACGCTGCAGGCCAAGGCACGCTGGAACAAATGGCCCAAGTCGCGCTGGCGGCCGTGGGTCTGACCCCGCAGGTGGGCGATGGCCCAGCGCTGCTGGTGCAGTTGGAGTTGCGCGCCCAAGCCCTGCAGCGCTCGCCATTCGACGACCCATGGTCCCCTTGGGGTGGGCCATGGGGTCTGGCCGGGCGCGACTATGTGGTCACGGGCAACGGGCGGGTCGTGCCGCTGTGGTCGCCGCGCTTTCCCTCACCGCCTTGGTACCAGCGCGAGTTGGTACTGGTCATCCGCGACACGCAAGGCCAGCGCGTGCTCTATGAAACCCGCGCCCGACACGACGGCCCTTGGCGCGATGACGAACGCATCGTGCCCGCCATGTTGCAAGCGGCACTCAACGGCTTTCCAGCGGGCAGCGGACAGCCACGCCAAGTGGACGTGAGCGTGCCGCGCTGAACGCCAACGCTTTCCGATCTGCCCCATGGACATGACAAGACTGATCGTGGTTCGCCACGGAGAGACCGACTGGAACGCCGCAGCGCGCATTCAGGGCCACGAAGACATTGGCCTGAACGCACGTGGCTTGCAGCAAGCCCAGCGGGTGGTCGAGGCCCTGGCCGAAGAACCGCTGGCCGCCATCTACAGCAGCGACCTTCAGCGCGCACACCACACGGCGCTGCCGCTGGCGCAGCGGCTGGGCCTGCCGGTGCGCTTGGAACCCGCGCTGCGCGAGCGGCACTTTGGCGTGCTCCAAGGCCAAACTTTCGAAGAAGTGGCACAGCGAGACCCCGAGCAAGCGCGGCGCTGGCGACAGCGCGACCCGCTGTGGCAGCCCGACGGCGGCGAGTCGCTGGTGGCTTTGCGCGAGCGCGTGGTGCAAGCCTTGTTTGCGGTAGCGCGCAGTCACGTGGGCGAGCAGGTGCTGCTGGTCACGCACGGCGGCGTTCTGGACGCTTGGCACCGTGCGGGCACAGGCCTGGACACGCAGGCGCCGCGCACCTGGACCACATCCAACGCGGCCATTCACCGTTTTTTGTGGACACCCGACGCACTCACCTTGCTGAGCTGGGGTGACGAGCGGCATTTGTTGGAGGCGTCTTTGGATGAACGCACCGGTTGAACCCTCGGTCGATTTGGCGCCTGCGCAGCGCCAGGGCGTGGACAGCATCGACACGCCGGCTTTGGTGGTGGATTTGGATGCGATGGACCGCAACTTGCAACGCATGGCCGACTTCGCGCGCAAGCACGGCGTGCGCTTGCGCCCGCACGCCAAGATGCACAAAAGCGCGGAATTGGCGCGCTTGCAAATGCAGGCCGGTGCTGTGGGCGTGTGCGTGCAGAAGGTGGCGGAGGCCGAAGCCCTGGTGGCTGGAGGTGTAATGGATGTGCTGGTCACCAATGAGGTGATCGCCCTGCCCAAGTTGCGCCGCCTGGCTGCATTGGCGCGGCAGGTGCAGGCCAAGGGACGCATTGGCCTGTGCGTGGACAGCGCAGAGGGCGTGCGCCGACTGGCCGCCATCGCTGCAGAAAGCTTCTCCGGCACGCCAGACAGCCTGGATGTCTACATCGAAATCGACGTGGGCCAGCACCGCTGCGGGGTGCAGCCCGGCCCAGCGGCCGTGGCCTTGGCGCGCGAGGTCTTGGCCTGCAGTGGCCTGCGGCTGGTGGGCCTTCAGGCTTATCAAGGTGGCGCACAGCACCTGCGCTCCGTGCAAGCCCGGCGCGAAGCCATCGCGGTGGCTGCTGATGCGGTTCGCTTCACGCTCACCAGCCTGCAACAGGCGGGCATCGGGCCGCTGCGGGTGACGGGTGCGGGCACCGGCAGCTTCTTGTTGGAAGCCGCCAGTGGCGTGTGGAACGAACTGCAGGCGGGCTCTTATTTGTTCATGGATGCCGACTACGCCGAGAACGAGCGCGAGCCGGCACAACCCGCATTCGAGCACGCCTTGTTCGTGAAGACCCAAGTGGTGAGCGTGACGGCCCAGCACGCCGTTTGCGACGCCGGCCACAAAAGCCACGCCATCGACTCGGGCCTGCCCAGCGTGTTGCCGCTGGAGCCGGGCCGCGATTTGGTCTACGCCAATGGCGGCGATGAGCACGGCCTGTTGCGCCCAGCGGGCAGCAACCGTCAACTGCCGGCGCTGGGCCAAATGCTGTGGCTGATTCCAGGCCACTGCGACCCGACCGTGAACCTGCACAACCACCTGATCGGCGTGCGCGGCGGCCTGCGCCAAGGCCATGTCGAGCGCATCATCCGCGTCGACGCGCGTGGCGCGCTGACCTAGACCCCACCCCGTTCGCCCTGAGCCAACACCCCCGTTCGTCCTGAGCTTGTCGAAGGAAGCTTGTCGAAGGGCCACCTCCACGCCCGCCGGTGGGCTGGCGCGACGCCTGACTGGGCTGGCATGGCCCAGCGGCGCGGGTATCCGTTCTCCCGGCCTGCTCGCGGATGGACAGATGGGCGCTCTGGGATCGGCTCATTAACGCCTGTTGTAGCGCGCTGCTGTGCTGGCAACCGCGAATGGGGCCTCCGCCCGGACACCCACACCACTGGGCCTGGCGCTGCGTCTCTTTTCGGGCCAACACCGCCCGTTCGGGCTAACCTTCTTCCGCTCGGGCTGAGCCTTTCGACAAGCTCGGGGTGAACGGATGTGCGTCCGGGCTGAGCCTCTATCCGTTCGGGCTGAGCCTGTCGAAGCCCTCACACACAGCAGCACATGGCGGTACCGTACCCGACATGCGTCAGCGACCGTTTCAAGGAGCCATGAGATGAACCTAGCCTCAGACAAAACAACACCACGCGCGAGATCGCCGCGATGGCGGGTGTGGTCTAGCTTGGCCTTGGCGCTGGCATTGTCTGCATGCGCAGCGCCCGCCCCCAGCGTGGTCAACGGCAGCCCGCGCCCGGAGAACATGAATCGGGGAGATCTCACCGAGTACGTGGCCAAAGCACGCGCGCTGTTTGCTGAGCGCTGCCAAAAGGCCGGCGTGCGCATCACACGCACGGTGTCCGGGGAGCGGGGGGTGTTTGTGATGAAGATGCGGCCAAGCGCTAACTACGACGAACAGTACGCATTGGTCGATCAATATGGCGATGACTACCCACGCGATGGATATCTGAAATCACTTCTAAACGGGTTCTACGAAGACGAACTAAAGCGGCAGCCGACAGTAAAGGTGCCCACCGGCTTCGAATTCGTAGACGCCATCAACCCAAAAGACGGCCTGCGCTACCGATATACAGCTAAGCGCGAAGTGGATGGACAGAAGGACCGAACAGCGCCGGGAGTCATTGCCGCGCTCAAGGAGAACCCGAACTTCGATATGAACTTGTACGGCTTCGTCCTTCGCGGCACCCCCACCCAAGAACCCGCACCGCGCTACGGGGTGACCTTCGACGATCTCTCCACCAAAGAAGACCGGGACCACTGGATTGCAGGCAGTTCACTTAGGGTGGTGGACCTGCAGACCAATGAGGTCATTGCCGAGCGCATCGGCTACATGCAAGACCCAAGTTTGGGTGGCAAAGGTCGCGGACGGTCGCCTTGGATTTTTGCAACAGGTAACTCGTGCCCAGCTCTTGTTGATGTACTCAATCAAGGCGGACAAACCCTGCGCTTTGTCCGCCAAGTCCTCATCGCTAACTGAAAGCACACCATGTCACAACAACCATCAACCTCGGATTTCTTGAGGTACGCCTGTATCCAAATGGCCGCAGAGGCCATGCTCAACCCGGGGAGGTGAGCCGAAGGAACCGCCATGCGTTCGCCATGAGCCCTTCGACAAGTTCAGGGCGAACGGAGGCTTTCAGGGCCGAACAAGAACGCAGCGCCAGGTCCAGTGGTGTGGGTGTCCGGGCGGAGGCCTCATTCGCGGTTGCCAGCACAGTGGCGGGCTACAAAAGGCGTTGATGAGCCGATGCCAGCGAACCCATCCGTCCATCCGCGAGCAGGCCGGGAGAACGGATACCCGCGCCGCTGGGCCATGCCAGCCGAGTCAGCCCTTGCGCCAGCCCAGCCACAGGCCCTTCGACAAGCTCAGGGCGAACGGAGGTGTTTCCTCAGCGCAAACGGGTAGCGTTCAAGCGAACAACCCCTCACCCCGCTGCGGCGGAATGAGCCCCAAATGCCGATACGCCGCCTGCGTGGCAATACGCCCACGTGGCGTGCGTTGCAGAAACCCCTGCTGAATCAGGTAAGGCTCAATCACGTCTTCGATGGTGTCGCGCTCTTCACCAATGCTGGCCGCGATGTTGTCCAGCCCCACCGGTCCGCCGTCGAAGCGGTGCACCACGGCTTCTAGCAGCTTGCGGTCCATGAGATCGAAGCCTTGCGGGTCCACGTCGAGCATGGCCAGCGCGCGCTGCGCGATGTCGTGCGTGATGCGCCCGTCGCCCTTCACCTCGGCGTAATCGCGCACGCGGCGCAGCAGGCGGTTGGCGATGCGCGGCGTGCCGCGTGAGCGCTGGGCGATCTCGAAGCCGCCTGCTTCGTCCATCGGAGCCTTCAGCAGGCCCGCGCTGCGCCGCACGATGCGCGCCAGCTCTTCTGGCGTGTAGAACTCCAGCCGCGCCACGATGCCAAAGCGGTCGCGCAGCGGGTTGGTGAGCATGCCGGCGCGCGTGGTGGCGCCCACCAGCGTGAAGGGTTGCAGGTCGAGCTTGATGCTGCGCGCTGCCGGCCCCTCGCCGATCATGATGTCGATCTGATAGTCCTCCAGCGCCGGGTAGAGGATTTCTTCGACCACCGGGCTCAAGCGATGGATTTCATCGATGAAGAGCACATCGTTGGCTTCGAGGTTGGTGAGCAGCGCGGCCAGGTCTTTGGGCTTTTCCAAAACCGGGCCACTGGTTTGACGCAAGTTGACGCCCAGTTCGTGCGCAATGATGTGTGACAGCGTGGTTTTGCCCAAGCCAGGCGGGCCAAACAGCAGCACGTGGTCCAGCGCTTCGCCGCGTTTGCGCGCAGCGCCGATGAAGATCTCCAACTGCTCACGCACCTTGAGTTGGCCCACGTACTCGTCGAGCAGTTTGGGGCGCAGCGCGCGCTCCATCGCCTCTTCGTTGGGCGAGGCCGCAGCACCAGACACCACCCGCCCCAAGTCGGAGGCGCCGCTTGCGAAAGCCGGCGAAGGGCCGGCCGAGGCAGGTTTGGCGGGCTTGGCGGGCTTGGCGAAGTCGTCGGTTTGGATGCTCACAGTCGAGGCACTATAGCCTTCGGGCTTGGCTGCTCAACGCCCAGCGAACGCTCAAGATGGAGGCCGCGCTGCCGATAAGAAGACATCTCATGATGACTTTTCACCTCCGCCGTTCAGTGACGATGGGTCGGGCATGCAGCACCCGCTGGGCGTGCGCCGCTGTCTTGGGCTGCGCCCTGTCATCTGCTGGGGCGCAATCGACAGGCCCCAGTCCGCCAGCCCGGACTGCAGCCAGCGCCCCCACCACAGCGCCTGCACCCGGCAGGCGTGAACCGGTCGGCGCGCAGATCGTCGATGCCATTCAGTCTGCCAACGGCAAGACGCAGCGCGCCACACTCGTCACGGGCAACGCGGACGGTCCGCGCATCGAGCTGCCGCAGCCGCCCACCCGCCCCACGGTGCGTCCGGCCACGAGACCAGAGGTTCGAGTGCCCACCAACCCGAGCACCCGCACGCCCAACACCCTGGCCGGTACGGCGGCCGCAGACCCATCGGCCGGCGCCAACACACCCCAGCCTGCCGCCAGAGCTGCGCCAGCGGTCCTGCGTGCGCCAGGCGCGATAGCCAACCCGCGCGACGCCGCGCAGCTGCGCGCCTCCGCAGCAACACGGGGCAGCGCTGTCTCTGATGTGCCTTGGGGCTACAGCGGAGCAGGCGCACCCGCCAACTGGGCGCGCCTGCGGCCCGACTACGAACTGTGCGGCCAGGGCCAGCGCCAAAGCCCCATTGACATCGACCGCAGCAGCACGTTGATAGGCCCAGCCGAGCCCTTGGCGCTGGCTTATCTGCCCAGCTCTGGCAACGTCATCCACACGGGCCACACCATTGCGGTAGACGTGTCGGGCGACAACACCTTGAGCGTTCGCGGCACCGTGTTTCGCTTGCAGCAGGTGCAGTTTCGCCACCCAGCCGAGGTGCGCGTGGACCGACAAGCCGCGCCCATGGCCGTGCACCTGATGCACCGCAGCGACGACGGGCGCATGGCGGTGCTGGTGGTGCCGCTGGAGCCCGGCGATGCCAGCGCGCCGATAGAGCAGGTGTGGACCCACATGCCGCTGGACATCAACGACCGCGTGCGCCTGCCCGCCAACAGCCTGAAGCTCGACGAACTGCTGCCCAAAGACCAGCGCTACTTTCAGTTCCTGGGTTCTTTGAGCACACCGCCCTGCACCGAGGGTGTGCTGTGGCTGGTGTTCAAGCAGCCCAGCACTTTGAGCCGCGAGCAACTGCGACTGTTCTCTCAGCTGTTCCCCAGCAACGCCCGGCCGGTGCAGCCGCTCAACGGACGCCCGGTGCGCGAGGCGCGCTGAGCTTGCGCGAAGCCTCGAGGCTCAAGCCTTCGAGAGCGCCTTGAGCGCGAGCTTGATGCCCTCGCTCACGCCGACCTCGGCGGGCAGCGCCTTCAAAGCGAGTGCTGCTTCGCGGTCGCTGTAGCCCAAGGCCATCAGGGCTTGCAAGATGTCCACATGCGTGTCGTTCGCGGGCGCTGCACCGGGCAGGCCGATGTCTGCGCCCATCTTGCCTTTGAGCTCCAGCAGCAAGCGCTCGGCGATTTTCTTGCCGATGCCCGGCACGCGTGTGAGCCGGGTGCCTTCTTGAAGCGTCACCGCCTGCGACAACTCGGCCACGCTCATGCCCGACAACACCGACAGCGCGGTGCGCGGGCCCACGCCCGAGATACGCACCAACTGCCGAAAAGCTTCACGCTCAGCCGCTGTCGCAAAACCAAACAGCGTGTGGGCATCTTCGCGCACGATGAGCTGCGTGAGCAGCGACACCTGTTGGCCCAAAGCCGGCAGGTTGTAGAAGGTGCTCATGGGCACCTGCACCTCGTAGCCCACGCCGTGGCAGTCCAGCAGCACCTGAGGCGGGTTCTTCTCGGCGAGCTGCCCGGTTAACTTACCTATCATTCAGCGGCCCTCAATTGATAGCGAGAAATTATCCGCGTGATCCTTCGCCACACCTTCGCGCCCGTGAGCAACACGCGGCTGGCCCACCTGTGCGGCCCCACCGATGAGCACTTGCGGCTGATTGAGTCGGCACTGGAGGTGCGCGTGGCGCACCGGCACGAGCAGTTCCGCATCGAGGGCGAAGCCACTTCCGCGCAGCGGGCGATGGAGGTGCTGCAGGCTCTGTATGAAATGGCGGGTCGGCCCATTCAGCGTGAGACCGTGCAGTTGGTTTTGGCGAGCGACCCGGACACACCCACCGCCGAAGGCAGTGGGTTGGCCACGCGCCGCAGCGATCTGCGCGCCCGCACCCTGAATCAGGCCAACTACCTCGATGCCATCGCCAGCCACGACATCACGCTGGGTATTGGCCCTGCGGGCACAGGCAAAACCTATTTGGCTGTGGCCTGCGCTGTGGATGCGCTGGAGCGCCACGCGGTGCAGCGCATCGTGCTCACGCGGCCAGCGGTGGAAGCTGGCGAAAAGCTGGGCTACCTGCCGGGCGATTTGTCTCAAAAAGTAGACCCCTATTTGCGCCCGTTGTACGACGCGCTCTATGACTTGATGGGCCCGGACCGCGTACAAAAAGCCTTCGAGCGCCAAGCGCTGGAGATCGCGCCGCTGGCCTTCATGCGCGGGCGCACGCTCAACCAAGCCTTCGTCATCTTGGACGAAGCGCAGAACACCACGCCCGAGCAGATGAAGATGTTTCTCACGCGCTTAGGGTTTGGCGCACGAGCAGTCATCACGGGCGATGTGAGCCAGATCGACCTGCCCAAAGAGCAAACCAGTGGTCTGGTGGAAGCCGAGCAGGTGCTGCGCGACGTCGCTGGTGTATCGATCTGTCGCTTCACCAGCGCCGATGTGGTTCGCCATCCGCTGGTGGCGCGCATCGTCGATGCCTACGAGCGGCACGGGCGGTTTGTGGCTGCTGCACAGGCAGGCGCCGCCTCCGCTTCAGCACCCTCTGCCAAGCCGGCGAAGACCAAAAGCGCGGCGCTTGCCAAAAAGAAAGCAGCCCCAGCCAGCACGGCCCGGCGACGGTCTGTGCCCAAGCCACCGTGAACGCAGCGCCTTTGCCGCCGCTGCGCCCCATGCCAGCGCTGTCACTGTCGCTGCAGTTCGGCCATTTGCACGACGATCTGAGCACCGCACAACAGGCTCGGCACCGCGCCGCCTTGCGCCGCCACAGCGTGCAACGTTGGTTGCGCCATGCATTGCTGCGTGACGCTCAGCTGACTGTGCGGGTGGTGGGTGACTCAGAGGGCCAAGCTTTGAACCAGGGCTATCGCAGCCGCGGCTATGCCACCAATGTGCTGACCTTCGCGTACACAACCCAGCCGCTGGTGACGGCCGACTTGGTGCTGTGCGCTCCGGTGGTGGCGCGCGAAGCCAAAGAGCAGGGGCGCCCACTCGCCGCGCACTACGCGCACTTGCTGGTGCATGGCGCGCTGCACGCGCAAGGCTACGACCACGAAACCAACGAAGCCGACGCGCAGGAAATGGAAGCGCTGGAGGTTCGCATCCTGGCCGCACTCGGCCTGCCCAACCCCTACCGCTGATCAGGCGCGGTCGGGTGCTGCGTGTGATTGGGCATCACGGGGCAACAGTTGGATGCTCGCGCGTAATCCCGGCACGGCCTCTATAAGCCCTTGTTCGACCGACGCTCGCAGAGCTGCTGCGCGGCCCAAAGTCCAGTCATCGGGGACGTAGAGGTGGACGTCGAGAAAGCAGCTTTGGCCAGCGTGGCGGGTTTTCAGGTGGTCGAAGTGGACCTCGGGGCCCTCGAATCGGGCCAGCACCTCGTCGATTCTGGCGCGCAAGGCAGGCTCCAGCGCTTCATCCATCAAACCCTGCGAAGCGCGCCACACCAAGTGCGCGCCCTCGCGCACGATGTTCAAAGCCACGCCGATGGCCACCAGCGGATCGAGCCACAGCCAACCGGTGGCTGAGGCCAGCAGCAAACCCAGCACCACGCCAGCAGAAGTCCACACGTCGGTGATGAGGTGACGCGCATCGCCGTGCAGCGCAGCCGACTGGTGTTCGCGCGCGGCTCGAATCATGGCCCAGGCCAGCGCGCCATTGAGCGCCGACGAGACGACGCTCAAGCTCAGGCCCCACCCCAGTTGCTCCAGGGGTTGGGGCTCCAGCCACCGCCCAGCAGCAGCCCAGACCATGCCGGCTGCAGCACCGATGATCAAGATGCCCTCAAAGCCAGAAGAAAAATATTCGGCCTTGTGGTGCCCGAAAGGATGCTCCTCGTCGGGTGGAAGAGCAGCCACCGTCACCATCGCCAAGCCAAACATGGCCCCAGCCAGGTTCACGAAGGATTCCATGGCGTCGGCCAACAGGCCGACCGAGCCGGTGAGCCACCAAGCGAGGGTTTTGAGGACGATGGTCAGCAGCGCAACGGCCACCGACACCTGCAGCAAACGCCGCGGCCGCATCCACTCTTGGGCGCGGCTGCCGCTGGGCGCTTCAGCCAAGGTGAACCCGCACGAAGCGGCGTTTGCCCACTTGCAGCACGTAAGCACCGGCTTGCAGCTTCAGCGCTTTGTCGCTGACCACCACCGAGTCCAAGCGCACACCGCCACCGTCGATCAGACGGTGCGCCTCGCTGCTCGAGGGCGCCAGGCCCGCCGCCTTGAGCAGCGCAGCAATCCCGATGGGTGCGCCCGACACGTGACGCTCTTCGATTTCGTCGGGCACGCCGCCGCGGCTGCGCAGCACAAAGTCTTGCTCGGCCGCGTCGGCTGCGGCTGCGTTGTGAAAGCGTGCCGTGATCTCCTTGGCCAGCGCCACTTTGGCGTCGCGCGGGTTGGCACCGGCTTGCACTTGTTGGCGCAAGGTGGCGATGTCGGCTTCCGCTCGCATGGACAACAGCGTGTACCAACGCCACATCAACTCGTCGCTGATGGACAGGACCTTGGCGAACATGGTGTTGGGCGCTTCGCTGATGCCGATGTAGTTGTTCTTGGACTTGGACATCTTGTCCACGCCATCCAGGCCCTCCAGCAAGGGCATGGTCAAGATGCACTGCGGCTCCTGGCCGTGCTCTTGCTGCAAGTGCCGCCCCATCAGCAGATTGAACTTTTGGTCCGTTCCGCCGAGCTCGAGGTCGGCCCTCAAAGCCACCGAGTCGTAGCCCTGCATCAGCGGGTACAGAAATTCGTGTACCGAAATGGGCGTACCAGCCTTGAAGCGGTCATGGAAGTCGTTGCGCTCCATCATGCGCGCCACGGTGTATTTGGCGGCCAACTGGATCATGCCCATCGCCCCCAGCGGCAAGCTCCACTCGCTGTTGTAGCGAATTTCGGTGCGCTGAGGGTCCAGCACCAGGCTGGCTTGCTGGTAGTACGTGTCGGCGTTGGCCTTGATTTGCTCGGGCGTGAGCGGCGGGCGTGTGCTGTTGCGGCCTGAGGGGTCGCCAATGAGGCTGGTGAAGTCGCCAATCAGAAAGATGACGGTGTGCCCCAAGTCTTGCAACTGCCGCAGCTTGTTGAGCACCACGGTGTGGCCAATGTGGATGTCGGGTGCGGTCGGGTCAAGCCCCAGCTTGATGCGCAGCGGCTGGCCCGTGGCTTGCGAGCGCAGCAGCTTGCGAACCCACTCTTCCTTGGGAATCAGCTCCTCGCAACCGCGCAAAGTCACCGCCAAGGCTTGTTGCACCGCTTCCGGGAGCTCTTCAATCGCGCAAGCTGCAGCCAGCGGGTTCGATGCTTGATTCATAAGGGATTTATGCTATTTTTCGGCTGAAACGCCGCGTCTATACTGCGCCGGGTTGGAAAGACGCAGAGGCTAATCGGGCAGTCGGCCGATTTTAGAGCTGGGATGCAGGGCGTTTGGCCTTTGTGCGGCACCGCACAGGTGCAGCACTGTCGCCTTACAGGCGCTGACGGGCTCTAACGAGCGCGTGAGCGAATGGGCCCGCAGCTGGCGTTGCCTTCTTTCATGCTGGCGCGACTTTTGCTGGCAGTTGTTTTCCCTGGACGCGCTGAGTCATCTTGGCCTCGGGTTGTCTCCCCAAGAAGACCCATGATGTTTCTACTCTTAGAGAGCCACCCGCTTGAATCCATCGCAGCCACCAACTGAAGCCGCCGGTTCCTCGGGCAATGCCTTTGGCAGAGCCCAGGCCACCTGGCATGCGCTCCAACCTTTGGCTGCTTGGGTAGTCAGGCACCCACGTCCTATCGCTGGTGTAGTCGTTGCTGCCTTTGTTTTTGCAGGGAGCGCGGCCTTCGCTGTGGCCCATTTGGCACCAGACCCTGCCGATTTGCCTGTGCGCCAGGTCACAGAGGCGGTTCAGCCTTTGGATTTATCGCCGCAGTTGCTGGCCCTCGAACAGCACCGCTGGCAACTGCACCGCTCCGAAGTGCTTCGGCCCACCGACACCGCCGAGACCTTGCTGCGCCGCCTGGGTGCGCAAGACACAGCAGCGGCGCAGTTTTTGCGCAGCAACGCGCAAGCCAATCGCGCCCTTTTGGCCAGACCTGGGCGCACGGTGCATGCGGTGTTGACCGACGACATGACCGTGCAACGCCTGACGGCGCGCTGGGCGCACGACGACAGTGGTCAATTCCAGCGCATGGTGGTCGAACGCGTGCCCAATGGCTTCGTGGCTCGGCTTGAATCAGGCGAACTGCGAGCCAGTCAACGTCTGGCCAGCGGTGTGATCGACAGCTCCTTGTTTGCTGCGACAGACGCCGCCCGGCTGCCCGATGCGGTGGCGGTACAACTGGCAGAAGTGTTCTCTGGCGACATCGATTTCCACCGAGCCCTGCGCAAAGGTGACCGCTTTTCCGTGGTGTACGAGGCGCTCGAGGCTGACGGGGAGCCTCTGCGCGCAGGCCGTGTGCTGTCGGCGGAATTCGTCAATAAAGGCCGTACCTACCAAGCCATGTGGTTCCAAGAGCCTGCGCTGGGCGGAGCTGCGCCGCGCGGCGGCTACTACACCTTCGACGGGGACAGCTTGCGCAAGCAGTATCTGGCTTCGCCGATGGAGTTTTCTCGGGTGAGCAGTGGTTTCAAGATGCGTTTTCACCCCATCTTGCAACGCTGGCGCGCCCACTTGGGTGTTGACTACGCCGCCCCCACCGGCACACCGGTGCGCACGGTGGGTGACGGCGTGGTGGATTTCGCCGGTGTGCAAGGTGGCTTCGGCAATGTGGTGTTTATCCGGCACCGCAACAACCACACCACGGTCTACGCGCACCTGAGCCGCATCGGCGTGCGCAAAGGCCAGTCGGTGACGCAGGGCCAGCACATCGGTGCCGTGGGCGCTACCGGCTGGGCAACCGGGCCGCATTTGCATTTCGAATTTCGAGTGAACGGCGTGCATCAAGACCCCCTGACCATCGCCCGCATCAATGAATCGGTACCGCTGTCACCGCAAGCGCGGCCGGCTTTTGCCAGCGCTGCGCAGACCATGCGACAAACGCTTGCGGCAGCCAGCTCGCTGCAGCTGGCCCGCGCCGAGTGAACCCGAGGGCGTGCTTCGCCACTGGGCGCGCTGACAGCACACGCAGGCTCTGAGCCGATGGAACGTTCGGACGCGCCGATCTACATGGGTCTGATGTCGGGCACCTCGCTCGACGGCGTTGACGGCGTGGTAGCTCAAGAAAACTTGGACAGTTCCGCTCAAGGAGGTCGCTGGCGGGTCATCTGCCACGTCAGCACCGATTTGCCAGCAGCGCTTCGAGCGGAATTGCTGTCGCTGAATTCACCCGGCCTTCAAGAGCTGCACCGCGCTGCGTCTGCAGCGCAGGCACTCAGCCACGTTTATGCGGAGGTCGCGCATCAACTTCTCAAGCAATCGGGCTATGAAGCGCAGTTCGTGCGAGCCATCGGCGCTCACGGCCAAACCGTGCGCCATCAGCCACGTTGGGGCTACTCCATACAACTGCTGAACGGCGCGCTGCTGGCGGAACTCACCGGCATCGATGTGGTGTGTGATTTCCGCAGCCGAGACTTGGCAGCCGGTGGCCAAGGCGCGCCACTGGTGCCTGCCTTTCACCAACAGCAGTTTGGCCACCCCAGCGAGTCGGTGGCGGTGCTCAACTTGGGCGGCATTGCCAACCTCACCTTCTTGGTTCCAGGCCAGGCAGTGGTCGGCTTTGACTGCGGCCCCGCCAACACACTGATGGACGCTTGGTGCCAGCGCCACACAGGTCAACTTTTTGATCGAGA
Source organism: Comamonadaceae bacterium (assembly GCA_027483665.1). Lineage (GTDB taxonomy): Bacteria > Pseudomonadota > Gammaproteobacteria > Burkholderiales > Burkholderiaceae_C > JAIXUC01. The sequence continues at coordinate 97,136 of JAIXUC010000003.1, forward strand.
CGGGGGTTGGGCCAGCACGGGCCAGGTTCAGGTGGATTTGCTGTCGTCACTGATGGCCGAGCCCTATGTGCATGCGCCAGCACCCAAAAGCACCGGACTCGAGCTTTTCAACCTGAAGTGGCTCGACGACCACTTGGCCGCCTGCTCATCGACCGCCATCAGCCCAACGGCTCAGACTTCAGGCGTTGCCTTGGGCGCAGCATCGGCTTGGGCTGCCGACGTGCAGGCGACATTGCTGGAGTACACCGCCAGGTGCGTCGAACTGCACATACGGCAGTCGAGCATGACTTTCGATCGCTTGGTGGTTTGTGGGGGTGGCGCGTACAACGCCAGCCTGATGAGCCGCTTAGCCCAGCTGCTGCCCGATTTGCAGTTGCTCGCAACCGACAACTTGGGCTTGCCTGCGCAGCAAGTGGAGGCTGCAGCTTTTGCTTGGCTCGCGCAACGCTGCTTGGCCCGCCAACCTGGCAACCTGGTCAGCGCGACTGGCGCTCGTGGCGCGAGGGTTCTGGGCGCTGTTTACCCGGGGGCGGCGAGCTCTGGCGCCTAGACCGAGAAAGAAGATCCGCAACCGCAGGTGGTGCTGGCGTTGGGGTTCTTGATGACAAACTGAGCGCCTTGCAAGTCTTCTTTGTAGTCGATCTCTGCGCCCACCAAATACTGGTAACTCATGGCGTCGATCAGCAGGGACACGCCATTTTTTGACATGGTGGTGTCGTCTTCATTCACCACTTCGTCGAAGGTGAACCCGTACTGAAAGCCAGAGCAACCGCCGCCTTGCACGAACACCCGCAGTTTCAGGTCTGGGTTGCCTTCTTCGGCGATCAGGTCAGCCACCTTGGCGGCTGCGCTGTCCGTGAAGACGATCGGCTCTGGCATGGCGGTGGGGATAGCTTCTGCAACGGCGTTCATAACGACACTCCTGACATGGATGGCTACATCGTACAGAGAAACCCGCTGAAGCCATCTGAGGCATCACCCCGGGCCTGTTGTCAACAGGGCGAACATGCCGCGGGCTTTACGGCTTTTGGCGTCCGGCAGCAAAGCCACCATGGACAGCCAGTCAATCAAAGGTTGTTGGCAGCCAGCTTGAGCGCGGGTTTGTCTTCAGTCAGTGCGCCAGGGCGCAGGTGCCCCGCGATGGTGGCGCCTTGATGCATTTCCAAAGCCTTGTAATGAACATCCCCCTGGATGCGCGCTTTGGGTTGCAACTCCAGCAGTTCAGCCGAGTGAATGGGGCCAACCACCTTGCCACTGATGATGACGTGGTCGGCGCGAACCTCGCCCACGACCACAGCAGACTCTGAAATCACCAGCAGACTGGGGGCGGTCCCCAAGGCCAGCAGGTTTCCGGTGACTTGCCCGTCCACGCGCAAGCCTTCAGAGAAGCTCAGATGGCCTTCAATCTGACAGCCTTCAGCGATCAGGCTTTTGATGGGGGGTTGCTTTTTGTTCGCGAACAACACGGTCTCCTGAATTCCTTGCCCCGCCAGTGCGGGAAGTGGCGCAGCGCAACCGCTGGCCGCGTGGCCTACATCCGGATGGTCTGGGTGGACCGGGTGGTGTTGCCGCTGCTCAAACGGGCAGTCAAGGTTTTTACCACGGCCTGAGGCGGGATTTCCGCGATACCTTGCAAGCGTTTGTATTGCTGCACGGTGACTGCCTGCAGGCCCTCGGGCAATCCCATCTGCCACGGCTTGCCGTCCAAAGTGCCCGCCAGCGTCAACTCGACTGAACCGGTGAATGGGGGCGCATTTTTGGCTGACTGGATGACCAGCACCTGCCATCTCAGCTTTTGCGGCTCCACCATTTCAGCCTGCAGACCGCGAATGCCTAAAGAGTCGTTGCCACTGACAGGCAACAAGCGCTCGAAGAATCCGAGGTCATCCCGAAGCGAGGCGTTTTCGGCCTCCAGCTCCCGGATCTTGCTGACAAGACTGGCCTGAGCAGCCCGCTCGGTCGTGAGCTGGCTTCCCGCTGTGCTGGCAACTGCTTGGGCGTCGAGGAGTTCAGATCGGAAACGGTCTACTTGCTCGCGCAGCTCGACAATTTCCTGAGTGCTTTGACGGTCAAGGCCGGCGATGTCGCGCCCGAACTCGAAAGCCCACAACCCAATGGCGGCACAAAAGCCGAACACGAGGGCGAACAGCACCCAACGCAAAGGCCAAGGTAGCGTGCTGCGCACCGCAACACGAGGGGCGCTGATCGTGAGTCGGCGACGAAGAAGGCGCAAGCGCATGTGCGTAGCCTAACGCCTGTCAGCCGGACGGTTGCATAACGAGTGGCAGCCAAGAAACAGAAAACCGCCCGAGGGCGGTTTTCTGAAGCAGCATCAACGCTTGGAGAACTGCTTGCGCCTGCGAGCAGAGTGCAAGCCGACCTTCTTGCGCTCGACCTCGCGCGCGTCGCGGGTGACGAAACCTGCGCGGCTGAGTTCGGGCTTGAGGGTCGTGTCGTAGTCGATCAGCGCGCGGGTGATGCCGTGCCTTGCAGCACCGGCCTGACCCGATTCGCCACCGCCGTGGACATTGATCTGGATGTCAAAGGTCTCGACATGGTTGGTCAGCACCAGAGGTTGCTTGACGATCATGATCGAGGTTTGACGGCCGAAGAAGGCTTCGATGTCACGGCCATTGACCGTGATCTTGCCGCTGCCTTTTTTGAGGAACACGCGGGCGACGCTGGATTTGCGACGGCCGGTGCCATTGTTCCAATCACCAATCATTCAGAGCTCCTTCAGACGGCCAGCGGCTTGGGTTGCTGGGCGGTGTGCGGGTGCTCAGTGCCACCGTACACCTTGAGCTTTTTGATCATGGCGTAGCCCAGAGGGCCCTTGGGCAGCATGCCCTTGACCGCCTTTTCCAGCGCGCGGCCAGGGTGCTTGGCCTGCATGTCGCGGAAATTGATCTCGCTGATGCCACCGGGGAACCCAGAGTGGCGGTAGTACTTCTTGTCGAGTGACTTGGCGCCGGTCACACGCAGTTTGGCTGCGTTGACGACGACGATGTAGTCACCGGTATCGACGTGGGGCGTGTAAATGGCTTTGTGTTTGCCGCGCAGACGGAGGGCCACTTCGCTGGCGACCCGTCCGAGCACCTTATCGGTGGCGTCAATCACAAACCACTCGTGCACCACGTCAGCGGGTTTGGCGCTGAACGTTTTCATGCTTGTCCTTGAAGGATTCGAGTTGGTAGGGCTCTTTTCCACGGTCGGTCATCCTCTGAAGGGATGCTCTTAGGTGGGAGGTACTGCCGTTTTGAGTGGCTGCATTTCGCCGCGGAGCCACTGGTCGCTGCGAAACCGCGCATTCTAGCCACGTGGCCAGTCTTGGGCAATGACCAGCGCTGAACCGTGTGAGCGGCGCGGATGCCTCCCGAGACTCGCAGTTAGGATGCCGCCCATGTTCAGTTACCGCCACGCGTTCCACGCCGGCAACCACGCCGACGTGCTCAAGCACTTGGCGTTGATTGCAGTTTTGAAGCACCTGCTGCACAAGAGTGCCGCGCTTTCTGTCGTGGACACGCATGCTGGCGCGGGGCTGTATCGGCTCGATAGCGATTACGCCGCCACCAGCGGGGAAGCCGACAGTGGCGTGGCTGCCTTGGTGGCTGCAGTCCAAGAAGACCAAGCCAAAGGCCGGCAAACGCCCGAGCTTGTACTCACTTACTTGGACTTGCTCGCCACTTTCAACGCGCGCGACGAATTGCGGGTCTACCCCGGCTCGCCAGCCATCATCCTGAGCCAGTTGCGTTACGAGGCCAGAGACCGCCTGCGGCTGTTCGAGATGCACCCGACTGACGCTCAAGCCTTGGCCGGCAACTTGGCCCAGTTGCCAAATGCCAAATTGGCCAGCGTCACCCGCCAAGACGGGTTTGAAGGCCTGAAAGCTTTGCTGCCACCGCCATCCCGGCGCGCTTTCGTGTTGATTGATCCCAGCTACGAAATCAAGACCGACTACAGGAAAGTGGCCGAGAGCATCCAGGACGCGCTGCGCCGTTTCCCGAGTGGCACCTACATGGTGTGGCACCCGGTCATCCCACGGCCCGAAGCACACAGCCTGCCCAAAAGGCTGCGCACCCTGGCGCAACAAGCCAGCAAACCTTGGTTGCAGGCGGTGTTGCGCATCGGGCAAGTGCCCAGCGCAGAGCCAACCGGTATGGCTGCCGACGGCAGCCTGCGCAGCGAACCTTTGCGCCGCGGCATGAGCGCCAGTGGTTTGTTCGTCATCAACCCGCCGCACACCCTGCGCGAAGAGCTGAACGGCGCTCTGCCCTATCTGGCTCAGCGCATGGGACGCGGCAGGGGACAGGGTTTCACGCTGGAAGCTGGCGGCTGAAGTTTGTGCCGGGGCATTCAGCCCCCGCGCACGCCCAGCCTTTGGCAGATTTCCAGCGTGGCTGCGCTCTGGTTCATGCTGTAGAAGTGCAGCCCGGGCACGCCAGCGGTGCGCAACTGATCGCACAGATCAGTCACCACGTCCAGCCCAAAAGCGCGGATCGACGCGGTGTCGTCACCAAACCCTTGCAGGCGCAGGCGTATCCAGCGTGGCACTTCTGCACCACAGGCGTCTGAGAAGCGCAGCAGCTGGCTGGAGCTGGAAATGGGCATGATGCCCGGCACCACCGGCACGTCAGCGCCGCGCTGGTAGGCGTCGTCCACGAAGCGGAAGTAGGCGTCGGTGTTGAAGAAATACTGCGTGATCGCCGAGTTGGCACCGGCCTGCACCTTGGCCACGAAGGCCTGCAGGTCGGCCTCGGGTGATTTGGCCTGCGGATGGACCTCGGGATAGGCCGCGACTTCGATGTGAAAAGCGTCCCCGGTTTCTGCGCGGATGAAAGCCACTAAATCGCTGGCGTAGTGGAACTCGCCACCGGCTCCGTAGCCACTGGGCAAGTCACCGCGCAAAGCCACCAAGCGCTGCACGCCCATGGCGCGCAACTGCGCCAACTGTTCGCGCACGCCCTGGCGCGTGGCCCCGATGCAAGAGAAGTGGCTGGCCGCAGCAATGCCTTCTTCCAAGATGGCGCGCACGGTGCCAAAGGTGCCTTCTTGCGTGGAGCCGCCAGCGCCGTAGGTGACCGAGCAGAACTCGGGCTGCAAGGCGTAGAGCTGGCGGCGCACCTCGCGCAGCTTGTGCTCGCCTTCCGGCGTTTTTGGTGGGAAAAATTCGATGCTCAGGGGCAGTGCTGAAGAAACTGAGGGCATGGTCTGGCCTCCTGGCCTGAAAGATAAGTCGGTGGGAAGCGCTTTGGATGAAGCGCTTTCTATATAGAGCGCTTCTGGGCGGTCAGGGCTGCACCCTGATCGGCTACTCGTTGCGCCCACAGAAAAAACTCGTGGTTGCCTTCGCCGCCTTGAATGGCGCTCTCGAAGCTGTCACGCACCTGCAGCGACAGCGCTTGGGCTGCATCGGCGACACGGCCCAAGGCCCTGGCGTGCGCGCCTGAGCCGCCGTGCACCAAGCCACGGCGGTCGATGTCGGCCGGCTGCAGCTCGAACTGCGGCTTGACCAAAAGCAGCAAGTCGCCGCCCGGACGCACCAGTCGCGCCAAGGTGGGCAACACCTGCGTGAGCGAAATGAAGGACAAATCGGCCACCACCAAGTCAACCTCCAAAGGACCTGCTGCAGCCAGCATGGCACGCCCTTGTGGCGAAGCTTCGGGCTCGCGCAGGTTGACCTGCTCGAAGGCCGTCACGCGCGGGTCTGCCCGCAAGCGCGGGTGCAATTGGCCCTGGCCCACGTCGGCCCCCACCACGTGCTGCGCGCCGTGGTGCAACAGCACGTCGGTGAAGCCTCCTGTGCTCTGTCCTGCATCGAAACAACGCCACCCTGCGGGCTGCAGACCGGTGCGCAGCAAAGCGTCCGCCAGCTTGAGCCCGCCACGAGAAGCCCAACGCAGCTCCGCGTCGTCGGTGATTTCCAACTCGCAAGCCAAAGGCAAGTCATGCCCCGTTTTGGAAGGCTGCTGCCAGGGGCCGGCGCCCACGCGAAACCGCACCGCGCATTGGCCGATCAGCCGTTGGGCAGCCGAGCGGCTGGGTGCCAAGCCCCGCTCCACCAGCAATTGGTCTGCGCGCATGTGGCGTGGTCCATCGCATGGGCTGCTGACCCTAAAGGCCTGCAGCCCACGAACCCTCTTTCAGCCGCCGCCGATCAGTAGCGGTAGCTGTCGGGCTTGTAAGGGCCCTGCTTGGGCACGCCGATGTAGGCGGCCTGCTCGTCGGACAGCTCGGTCAGCATCGCGCCGACCTTCTTCAGGTGCAGACGAGCCACCTTCTCGTCGAGGTGCTTGGGCAACACGTAGACCTTGCCGATGTCGTAGGAATCGCTGTGGCTGAACAGCTCGATCTGCGCAATCGTTTGGTTGGCAAAGCTGCTGCTCATCACGAAGCTGGGGTGGCCCGTGCCGCAGCCCAGGTTCACCAAGCGGCCCTTGGCCAGCATGATGATGCGTTTGCTGGGCTTGTCACCAACAGCCGGGAAGATCACGTGGTCGACCTGCGGCTTGATTTCTTCCCACTGCAGGTCAGTCAGCGCAGCGACATCGATTTCGTTGTCGAAGTGACCGATGTTGCAAACGATGGCCTGGTCTTTCATGGCGGCCATGTGGGCGCGCGTGATGACGCTCTTGTTGCCGGTGGCTGAGACGAAGATGTCGGCCTTGTCGGCAGCGTATTCCATGGTGACCACTTTGTAGCCTTCCATGGCGGCTTGCAGGGCGTTGATGGGGTCCACCTCGGTCACCCACACTTGGGCGCTGAGCGCACGCAAGGCTTGCGCGCTGCCCTTGCCCACGTCGCCGTAACCAGCCACCACAGCCACCTTGCCAGCGATCATCACGTCGGTGGCGCGCTTGATGGCGTCAACCAAACTTTCGCGGCAACCGTAGAGGTTGTCGAACTTGCTCTTGGTCACGCTGTCGTTGACGTTGATGGCGCGGAACATCAGCTCGCCGCGGGCCGACATTTCCTTCAAGCGGTGGACGCCCGTGGTGGTTTCTTCGGTCACGCCAATGATCTGTGCGCTCTTGCGGCTGTACCAGGTGGCGTCTTGGGCCAGCTTGGCCTTGATGGCGGCAAACAAGATTTCTTCTTCTTCGGAACCAGGCTTGTCGAGCACCGACAAATCACGCTCGGCCTTTTTGCCCAAGTGCATGAGCAGGGTGGCGTCGCCGCCGTCGTCCAAGATCATGTTGGGGCCTTCGCCTTCCGTGCCCTTCTCACCGAATTCGAAGATGCGGTGCGTGTAATCCCAATAGTCGACCAGCGTCTCGCCCTTGTAAGCAAACACCGGCGTGCCCTTCACCACCAAAGCGGCTGCTGCGTGGTCTTGCGTGGAGTAGATGTTGCAAGAGGCCCAACGCACTTGCGCGCCCAAGGCTTGCAAGGTTTCCACCAACACGGCGGTCTGGATGGTCATGTGGAGCGAGCCGGTGACGCGCGCACCTTTGAGGGGCTGCTTGGCCGCGAATTCTTCGCGAATGGCCATCAGGCCGGGCATCTCGGTCTCAGCGATGCGAATTTCTTTGCGGCCCCAGTCGGCCAGCGACAGGTCGGCGACGGCGTGGTCTTGGTTATGAATGGGTTTGAGAACTGCGCTCATGGTGATCTCCGGGCGTTCAACAGAACAAGGATGGACAAACCACGGCTCCAAGGCCAAGCGCTCGAAAACTGGAGAGAAGCGCCCACACCACAGAACCGCGGGTGAGCGTCGTTGCGATGAATGCGGTCCGAGCCTCACGGCCTGTGGGGTGATGGACATCACCGGCCGCTGCAACGCTCCTCGGAACGGGCTGGAGTATAGGGGGCTGGGGCCCAAACATGCAGCGGCAAGGTGCGCGACAGCCGCCGCGCCGGCTCGCCTTCCCCGCAGCCAGGGGGTGGCTACCTAGAATCTGGCGTTTGCCCGACGGATCCGATCGGGATTCATGCAGGCACTGCGGTGTCGGTCACGGGAACAAGCCACAGATGTCGAACGGTTCAATCGCAGAAGAGGTCAAACGCAGAAGAACGTTTGCCATCATTTCCCACCCCGACGCGGGCAAGACCACGCTTACCGAGAAGCTGCTGCTGTTCTCGGGCGCCATTCAAATTGCCGGCTCGGTGAAGGCGCGCAAAGCCAGCCGCCACGCCACCTCCGACTGGATGGAGATCGAGAAGCAGCGCGGCATTTCCGTGGCTTCGTCGGTGATGCAAATGCTCTACCGCGGGCACGTCATCAACCTGCTGGACACGCCGGGCCACAAAGACTTCTCCGAAGACACCTACCGCGTGCTGACCGCGGTCGACTCCGCACTGATGGTGATCGACGCGGCCAATGGCGTGGAAGCACAAACGCGCCGCCTGATCGAGGTCTGCCGCCAGCGCCACACGCCCATCATCACCTTCGTCAACAAGATGGACCGCGAGGTGCGCGAGCCGCTGGACATCTTGGACGAGGTCGAGCGCGAGCTGGGCATGCCCTGCGTGCCCATGACCTGGCCGGTGGGAAAAGGCAAGTTGTTCGGCGGCATCATGAACCTGCGCACGCAAGCCATGACGGTGTTCGAGGCCGGCAGCGAGCGCCGCCCGCAGGAGTTCGAGGCCATGCCCTTGGCCGAGCGCGAAGCCTTGGTGCAGCGCTTTGGGCAAGAGTATTTGGAAGCCGAAGAAAGCCGTGAACTGGCCGTGGGCGCATCGCCCGCCTGGGACCCAGCGGCCTTTCTGGCGGGCCGACAAACGCCCGTGTTCTTCGGCTCCGGCGTGAACAACTTTGGTGTGATGGAAGTGCTGGACGCGCTGGTCGATTTGGCACCGCCGCCCGGCCCACGGCGCAGCTCGCTGATGGTCAACCGCGCGCCGGTCGAGCAGACCGTGCAACCGCAAGACGCCGCGTTTTCTGGCGTGGTGTTCAAGGTGCAGGCCAACATGGACGCCAACCACCGCGACCGCATCGCCTTTGTGCGCATGGCCTCGGGGCGCTACACGCCCGGCATGAAACTCAAGGTGCAGCGCACAGCCAAAGAGCTGCGGCCGACCAGCGTGGTGACGTTTTTGAGCCAGCGCCGCGAAGCCGTGGACGAGGCTTACGCCGGCGACATCATTGGCTTCACCACGCACGGCGGCGTGCAACTGGGCGACACCATCACCGATGGGGCCAACCTGCAGTTCACGGGCTTGCCGTTTTTTGCACCCGAGATGTTCATGACGGTGCTGCTGAAGAACCCGCTGCGCACCAAGCAGTTGCAACAGGGCTTGGCGCAGTTGGGGGAAGAAGGTGCCATTCAGGTATTCAGGCCAGAGACCGGTGGCGCGATGCTGTTGGGTGCCATCGGTCAGTTGCAGTTTGAAGTGGTGCAGCACAGGCTGCGCTCGGAATACGACTGCGACGTGCGCATGGAGGGCTGCCCCTACACCGGCGCGCGCTGGATCACGGCCGACACCCCCGCTGAGTTGCGCGCCTTCACCGACGCCTACCCGCAGCGCATGGCACTCGACGCCGCCAACACACTGGCCTACTTGTGCACCTCACCCTACGACGTCCGCTTGGCGCAAGAGCGCTTTCCGAAGATCCACTTCCACCCGCTGCGCGAGCACGCGGGCTTGAGCCTGGGCAGCGCGGGCTGAAGGCGCTGCGTATCCCCCATGAACACCCCGCGTCCCCTCGCCGAATGGCCGCTGGCCGAGCGGGCCAGCATCTGCGGCGTGCTGACCGATGTGGACGACACCCTCACCACCGAAGGCCAGCTCTGCACCGCCGCGCGCGCTGCCTTGCAAGCCCTGGCCGACGCAGGCTTGCCGGTGCTGGCCGTCACCGGCCGGCCCGTGGGCTGGAGCTTGCCTTTTCTGAGCGGCGCCAGCGCTTGGCCGGTGGCTGCCATCGTGGCGGAAAACGGCGCTGTGGCGCTGCTGCCCGATGGCCAGGGGGGCGTCACCAAGCGCTACTCGCAAGTTGCCGCCACACGTGTTGCCAACCACGCCCGTTTACAGACGGTCGCGCAGCGCGTGTTGCGCGAAGTGTCGGGCGCGCAATTGGCGCAAGACAGTGCCGGCCGCGAGTGCGACATCGCCATCGACCACAGCGAGTTCACACACCTCGAACCCGCGCAAGTACAGGCCGTGCTGGACATCATGCGCAGCGAGGGCTTGAAGGCCAGCGTCAGCAGCATCCACATCAACGGATGGCTGGGCGAGCACGACAAGCGCTCGGGCGCGCGCTGGGCTGTTCGCGAAACCACGGGGCGAGACCTGGACAACGAGCCCCAGCTTTGGGTGTTCATCGGCGACTCCAGCAACGACGAAGCCCTGTTTGCCCACCTGCCCCACACCGTGGGCGTGGCCAATGTGGCGCGCTTCCTGCCGCAACTGAAACACAAGCCGCGCTACATCACCCAAGCCGCGCGAGGCGCAGGCTTTGCCGAGTTGGCGCAGGCCCTGCTGTCGGGGCGCCCAGGCCAGCGCCTTCAGCGCGGGGTGGCGGGGAGCATGGCCACGTGAACCCGCGCGGCATGCGCCCCGTCGACTTGGCCTTGGCGGGCCTGGTGGTGCTGGTTTGGGGCCTGAACTTCGCGGTCATCAAGACCGGCGTTGCTGGCGTTCCGCCCTTGTTGTTGGGTGCGTTGCGCTTCTTGCTGGCGGCTTTCCCTGCGGTTTTGTTCGTCGCCCGCCCCCGGGTGCCCTGGCGCTTGATGGTCTTGTATGGCCTGACGATCGCGGTGGGCCAATTCGCTTTTCTGTTCACCGCCATCGCGCAGGGCATGCCCACCGGTCTGGCCTCGCTGGTGCTGCAGTCGCAAGCGTTCTTCACCTTGGTATTCGCCGCGCTCTTTCTGCGTGAGCGTTGGGGCCTGCACCAATTGGCGGGTTTGGTCCTAGCCGGTGCCGGGCTGGTCTTGATTGGATCTGCGCACGGGGTGAGCATGCCGCTGGCAGGCTTTGCGCTGTCCATTGCGGCGGCCTCCATGTGGGCCATGGGCAACATCGTCACGCGCTTCATCACCCAGCGCGCCAAAGCGCAAACCCAAGAGGGCGCTGCCCCGCTGGATTTGTTTGCCTTCATCGTTTGGTCTAGCCTGATTCCGCCGCTGCCGTTTTTTGCTTTGTCGCTTTGGCTCGAAGGCTGGCCGCGCATCGAGCTGGCCCTGCTGAACTTCACTTGGACATCGCTGGCAGCGGTGGCCTATCTGGCCTGGATGGCCACGCTCCTGGGCTACGGCTTGTGGACGCGCCTGCTCTCGCGCTATCCGGCCAACCAGGTCGCGCCCTTCAGTTTGTTGGTGCCGGTGGTCGGCGTGTGCGCCGGCTGGGTGCTGTTCAACGAACGCTTGCAGGCGGTGCACTGGGCAGGCGGTGCCTTGCTGATGCTGGGCTTGGCCGTCAACGTGTTCGGGGCCCGCTTTTTTTCGCGCGCTGGCGCATCGAACACCAAGAGGACAGATCCGACATGAAACTCTCGCGTCTGTGGCAGCCGCGCCACCCGGCTTTCTGGATGATGCTGGCACTCAACGCGCTGTCGTCGCTGCTGGGCTGGATCGTCCACACGCGCGAACTGGCGCTGCCCGCTGCGCTGGTGGTGGCCTTGTTCGCATTGGGCAATGCAGGCTTGGGTTTGCTGCTGGCTTTTCGCTTGATGCGCGAAGAGCCCACCAAACCCGAGTGAGGTCTCGCCAAACTTTGGCGCGCTACCAATCATCGAGACCCAGTCCAAGCAAGCTTGGCAGTGCTTGGCCATTGGCGCTGGTGGCTTCAGCGCGCCCGTCGAGCTGAGCCCCCAGACGAACCACGATGGTGAGGGACCCCTGGGCGGGAGCTGGGACATCGACCACCAGCAAGCGCACGCCTGGGTTGGCGGCGTTGTAGGCGGGCTCGGGCTGCTCGGCAGACAGCGCAGCCCATGTTGCTGAAGCCGGCTCCAGCACCTGCGCCCCCAAGGACTGGCCTTCTTGCCGCAAGTCGGCACGCTGACCCTGCAGCACAACCTGGGCACGGGTGGGCAGTTGCCAGCGAACATTCACCCCGGGGCTCAAGCCCAGCAACTCGTCACGTAGCAAGACCGAGCCATCGGGGAGTACGCGCAGCCCGCGGCGCACCGAGCGCGCTTGGCCTGCGAACACGGCCGAGAGATCCCAAACCACCAGGCGCTGCCCGGCTTCACTGCGAAAGCGAACCCTGTGGGCGCGGCCCTCGACGCGGTGCAGGCGGTCGTCGACGGTGAGCGTGCTGTGGCTGCGGTTGTTCAGGCGAAAGACGGTCCAACGCTGCGAATCTTGACGCTTGCTCCACAAGTCCACCCCTTTGGATTCCAGCGACTCGTACTCTTGCAGCCCGAGGTCCACCACCCAACGCACGCCGTCGCGCTCCAACACGAAGGAGCCGGCGTCCATGTGTCCGTGGTTCACCGCAGCCGACCCGCCCTTGCTGGCCAGGTACAGGCTTCGCGGATCGGCCCAAGCGTTGCGGAAGATGGCGATGGGGCTCGCGCCGTCACCACTCCAGTCGAGTGGCAGACGCGGCACGGCCTTGTCTGAGGACGTGTTGGAGGACGTGTTGGAGGACGTGGCCGCGACCGTGGCTGGTTGCGGCCACCACAAAGCCGCCAGAGGCGCGAAGCGGTTGCGGCGCACAGCAGCGGCGCGGTCTGTGGCGCTGGTCAACCGTGTGCGCTCGAACAACAGCAGGCCGGGGTCGGCCAGCTCGCGGGCGAACCAGAACGTGGCCGGTTCGAAGGACGCTGTCTCGACGCCATCGGCGAAGTTGTAGCTGCGCCCACTGGGCCCAGTGGCCTGCAGGCAGGCGCCGGCGCTGGGCAGGAAGCCCGGCGCCTGCTCCAGCGCCCAGGAATCGCCGGTAGCGCTCTTCAGCGCGGCGATCATCAGCACCTGGTAGCTGGTGCCGAAAGCCCAGTAGCTGGGGCCTTCTGGGTACACGCCATCGGGCGCATAAGGCTTGAGGCCTTGGGCAATGCCCGCACGGGCCAGCCGCAGCAGGGCCAGCGCGTCGGCCTCGCAGCCGGGCTCGTCCATCACCGCCAGCGCGCCCAGCGTCAGCCCGCCGAAACACACCTGGTTCCAGTTGTGCTCGGCACGGTGCCAGAAGTTGTGGCGCGCGCTCGGGTCCAGCCCTGGGCGCAGGCCAAGGTCACGGATGGCCTCGGCGATGCGTTGGCGCTGGGCGTCGGTCAGTTGGTCATACAAGGCATCGAAGCCCAGCGCCATACCAGCAGTGGCTTCGCCCACATCCAGAAAGTGCGAGGGGTTCCAGTCGGGGAAGTCTGCAGCCGCCAGCATTTCTTGCAGCGCGCGCTGTGCAAAGACTGGGTCGTCGCTGGTGCGAAAGGCATAGGACCAAAGCAGGACGCGCTGAAGCAGGGCCCGCGACACCGCCAGCATGCGACGGCCCACCTTCACCGGCTGCAACAGCGGCTCGGCCAGGGTCTGGCGGGCGCGCTGCAGCAGGGCTTGGTGGTACAGGGCCAGATCGGGTTGCGCCGCCACGCGCTCGCGCAAGTTGCGCCAGTCATCAGCCCGGGCGATCAAGCGCGGGTGTGGGCGCAGGGACAGTGCCTGCTGCTGCGAGCGTGTCAGCGCTGGCGTGCCAGCGGCCGCAATACCGAGGCATGTGGTGAGCCAGTTTCGGCGGCTGGGCTGATGGGGTGGCAGGTGGTCCATGCAAACCATTTGAATGCCGTTTCAAGTCAGGGGCAAAACGTCAGAGCGGGAGGCTAGTGCCATTCGCTGCACTTGGGCGGTGGCCGGGCGCGTTGGGGTCAGGCTTGCGCCGTTCGCCACACCTGGGCTGTGCCCGGCCGTGCTCCGGGTTCAGGCTAGCGCTGTTCGCTGCACCTGGGCTGTGCCCGGCGGCGCGGGATCCGTTCTCCCGGCCTGCCTCGCGGGCGGCTGTTCTTGGTTCTCATTGGTTGCTGCGTGAACGCCTTTTGTGGCGTTCTCACGTGCTGGCAACCGCGAATGAGGCCTCCGCCCGGACACCCGCACCACCGAGCTTTGCGCAGCGTTTGAGGTTGCGGGGCAAACAGCCCGCGTTCCAGACAGGAAGTGGTTGGGCTGCGAACAGCCCGACCGCCGTGTGGGGCGTCGAGTGAAGCAGTGCTTGCGAGCAACCCGGCTCCAAGCTGCAGCGCTTCCGGAGCGCACCAGCAGGCGCGCCACTGCGCCACTCAAAGGGGTCGGTGGCTGGAGTCGGGCGCAGGCCCCATTCGCGGTTGCCAGCACGCATGCGTTCTACAAAAAGCGTTCAAGCAGAAACCCATGCACACCAAGAACAGCCGCCCGCGAGCGTGGGCCGGAGAACGAGCCGGACGCCGACACCTGGCGCGAGGTCTAGGCCTGCATGAACCAGGGCGCGGGCCGGAGAACGATCACCTCGCCAACACAGGCGCCAGCGCCAGCCCGGTGGCGGTGCCCAGCGCCACCACTTCTGGCGGTGGGGCTTGGGCGACGATGCGGCCGCCGCCTGCGCCGCCGTCGGGGCCCAGGTCGATGATCCAGTCGGCTTCGGCCATCACGTCCAGGTCGTGCTCGATCACCACCACGCTGTGCCCGCCATCCACCAGCCGGTGCAACACGCGGATGAGCTTTTCCACGTCGGCCATGTGCAGGCCGACGGTCGGTTCGTCCAGCACGTAGAGCGTGTGCAATGCTTTCTGGCCGCGCCTACCGATCTCGTCGCGCACCTTGGACAGCTCGGTCACCAGTTTGATGCGCTGCGCCTCGCCGCCCGAGAGCGTGGGGCTGGGTTGGCCCAGCGTGAGGTAGCCCAGGCCCACGTCCTGCAGCAATTGCAAGGGGTGGGCGATGGCCGGCATGGCGGAAAAAAACTGCACCGCCTCGTCCACCTCCATCTGCAGCACCTCGCCAATGCTCTTGCCGCGCCACGTGACCGCCAGTGTCTCGGGGTTGAAGCGCGCGCCGTGGCAGACCTCGCAAGGCACTTTCACATCGGGCAGGAAGCTCATCTCGATGGTGCGAACGCCTTGGCCCTCGCAACTGGGGCAACGGCCTTCGCCGGTGTTGAAAGAAAAGCGCCCCGGCCCATAGCCGCGTGCGCGTGCTTCCAACGTGTCGGCGAACAGCTTGCGCACCGTGTCCCAAAAGCCGATGTAGGTGGCCGGGCAACTGCGCGGTGTTTTACCGATGGGCGTCTGGTCGACCTCCAGCACGCGCTCGATGCTCTCAAAACCCGACAGCGACTCGCAGCCCACCCAGGCCACACGCGGCGCAGCGCGCCCAGCGCGGGTGGCCTGCTGCGCCACGGCGGCTTGCACATTGGCCAACAACACATCGCGCGCCAACGTGGACTTGCCAGAACCGCTCACACCCGTCACCGCCACCAAGCGCCGCAGCGGCACGCGCACGTCCAGTGCTTGCAGGTTGTGCAGCGCGGCACCCTTCAGCTCCAGCCAGGGGTGGTGCGCGTCGCTGGCGGGCACATCGCGGCGCGGTTGCAGCGGGTGGCGAATGGCGTGCAGCAGGTAGCGACCTGTGACCGACTCGCTCTCGGCCGAGACCTGTGCAGCACTGCCCTGCGCCACCAAGCGGCCACCGCGACGCCCGGCGCCGGGCCCGATGTCGATGATGTGGTCGGCCCGGCGGATGGTGTCTTCGTCGTGCTCCACCACCACCAGCGTGTTGCCCTTGTCCGAGAGCGTCTTGAGCGCATTCAGCAAGATCTGGTTGTCGCGCGGGTGCAGGCCGATGGTGGGCTCGTCCAGCACGTAACACACGCCTTGCAGGTTGCTGCCGAGTTGCGCGGCCAAGCGGATGCGCTGCGCCTCGCCGCCCGATAGGGTGGGCGCGCCCCGGTCCAGCGTGAGGTAGCCCAGGCCCACGTCTTCGAGGAAGGTCAGGCGGTTGGCGATTTCTGGAATGAGGTCGCGCGCGATGTCTTGCTCGCGCTGGCTCAAGCGGTGTTCGTCCAGCGTCTGCACCCAGCGGCGCACGTCGCTCACGCTCAGGCGCGCCACGTCTGCAATGCCCACACCGGCAAAGCGCACCGCGCGTGCCGTCGCGTTGAGCCGCGCGCCTTGGCAGCTGGCGCAAACCTGGTCGCTCACGTCTTCCACCTCGGCCTCGGCGAAGGTTTGCTCGCGGCCTTTGTTGTCGTCGTCGCGGATGGAGTCGTCCAAAGCGCGGCGCTGCTCGCGCGTGAGGGCCACGCCGGTGCCCACGCAATCGGGGCACCAGCCGTGCTTGCTGTTGTAGGAGAACAAGCGCGGGTCGAGCTCGGCATAAGAGGTGGCGCATACCGGGCAAGCGCGTTGCGTCGAGAAAGCGTGCAGTTGGCCGATGCGCGCCGTGGAGGTGTGGTCTTCCATGGCCACGCGCAGCCCGCCCAGATCAGACAGCACGTGCAGCACGCCTTTGCCCAGCTCCAGCGTGCGCGAGAGCATCTCGCGCAGCAGCGGCTCGTTCTCGGGCGACACGTCCAGGCTGCACACCGGCAGCTCGATGGTGTGTTCTTTGAAGCGGTCGATGCGCGGAAAACCAGTGGTGGGCAAAAACTCACCGTCCACCCGCAAGTGCGTGTAGCCCCTGGGCCGCGCCCAATCAGCCAACTCGGTGTAGACACCTTTGCGGTTCATCACCAGCGGTGCGAGCAAGCCAATGTGCTGCCCCCGAAATGCTTTCAGTAACTGCGCTGCAATGCTTTGCGGTGACTGCGGCTGCACCGCAGCGCCGTCGTGGATGCAGTGCTGCGTGCCCAGCTTCACATACAGCAAGCGCAAGAAATGCCAGACCTCGGTGGTGGTGCCCACCGTGCTCTTGCGCCCACCACGCGACAAGCGCTGCTCGATGGCCACCGTGGGCGGAATGCCAAACACCGCATCCACTTCCGGGCGGCCCGCCGGCTGCACGATGCTGCGCGCATAGGCGTTGAGGCTTTCCAGGTAGCGGCGCTGGCCTTCGTTGAACAAGATGTCAAAGGCCAACGTGGACTTGCCCGAGCCGCTGACACCGGTGATGACGCTGAACTGGCCGCGCGGGATGGACACCGACAGCGACTTCAGGTTGTGCTCGCGCGCGTTCACGATGCGGATGCTGTCTTCCTGAACTGGCCTCACGCGGTAGGCGGGCTGCGCCTCGGCCACGCCCAAGGGCCCAGCGCCCAGCGTGCCGTCGTACTCGCGCAGGGCGCGGGCAGTGTGGGAGGTGGGGTGCAAGCGCACCTGCTCGGGCGGGCCAGCGACCACCAGCTCGCCGCCAGCGTCGCCGCCCTCTGGCCCCAGCTCAATGAGCCAGTCTGATGCGCGAATGACGTCCAGGTTGTGCTCGATCACCAGCAGCGAATACCCCGCTTCCAGCAAGCGGCGCAGCGCGCGCATGAGTTTGGCGATGTCGTCGAAGTGCAGGCCCGTGGTGGGCTCGTCGAACAAAAACAAGGTGCCCTTGCGCGCTGCCGGTTGGCGGCTGCTGGCCGCGGTGCGCGCAGCCTCCGCCAAAAAACCCGCCAGCTTCAGGCGCTGTGCCTCGCCGCCTGACAAGGTCGGCACCGGCTGGCCCAGCTTCACGTATTCCAAGCCCACATCAACGATGGGCTGGAGCGCACGAAGCACGTCACGGTCGCCAGCAAACAAGGCCGCTGCTTCGCTCACCGTGAGGTCCAGCACATCGGCCACGCTCAAGGAAACCGTCGGCGCCGCATCGACGGCAGCGTTCTCGCTTTGAGAAGGACGCTTGCGCTCGATCTTCACTTCGAGAATTTCCGGACGGTAGCGGCGGCCGTCGCAGTCGGGGCAACGCAGGTACACGTCGGACAAGAACTGCATTTCCACGTGCTCGAAGCCCGAGCCGCCGCAGGTGGGGCAGCGGCCGTCGCCGCCGTTGAAGCTGAACTTGGACGCGGTGTAGCCGCGCTGGCGAGACAAGGGCGCGTTGGCAAACAACTCGCGCACAGCGTCCCAAGCGCCCACGTAGCTCACGGGGTTGGAGCGCGCGGTTTTGCCGATGGGCGATTGGTCGACGATGACGACCTCGCTCAAATGGTCTGCGCCCAGCAAGCGGTCGTGCGCGCCGGGTGTGTCGGTGGCGCGGCCAAAGTGGCGCAGCAGCGCAGGCCCCAGCACGTCTTGCACTAGGGTCGATTTGCCGGAACCGCTGACGCCCGTCACACACACCAGGCGTTGCAGCGGGATGTCCACGCTCACGTTCTTCAGGTTGTGCTCGCGTGCGCCTTCCAGCACCAGGCGCGGCGTGGCGTCCGTCACCATGCGCTTGAGGCCCAGGCCGATGTGGCGACGCCCGCCCAGATAAGCGCCGGTCAAGGTGTCGGCACTGCGCAATTCCTGCGTGCTGCCATCGAACACGATCTGCCCGCCGCGCTCTCCGGGGCCTGGGCCCATGTCGATCATGCGGTCTGCGGCCAGCATCACGGCCGGGTCGTGCTCGACCACCACCAGCGTGTTGCCGGCGTCGCGCAGGCGCTGCATGGCCACGATGATGCGGTGCATGTCGCGCGGGTGCAGACCGATGCTGGGCTCGTCCAGCACGAACAGCGTGTTCACGAGCGAGGTGCCCAAGGCCGTGGTGAGGTTGATGCGCTGCACCTCGCCGCCGGAGAGCGTGCGGCTTTGCCGGTCCAGCGTGAGGTAGCCGATGCCCACCTCGCACAGGTACTTCAGGCGGGTGTTGATTTCATCGGCCAGCAGCTTGAGCGCCTGCGCTTCGCCAGAAGGCGCACCGGGCACCACCTCTTGCGTGACGGCCAAGAAAAAGCTGCGCAGCCGGTCCAGCGGCAGCAGCATGAGGTCGTGCAGGCACAGGCCGGGCAGCGCTTCGAGTTGCTCGCGGCTCCAGCCCACGCCTTGCGGCATGAAGCGCCGAGCAGGCGGCAGCACCGCGTCTGCGCTGGCCTTGGAGCCGATGCGCCACAGCAGGCTGTCGGTCTTCAGGCGCGCGCCGCCGCAGGTGCCGCAGGGCGTGTAGCTGCGGTACTTGGACAAGAGCACGCGGATGTGCATCTTGTAGGCCTTGGTTTCCAGGTACTCGAAGAAGCGCTTGACGCCGTACCACTGCTTGTTCCACTGGCCTTCTCGGTAAGCCGGGTTGCCCTCGATCACCCACCGCTGCTGGTCTGGCGTGAGCTTGGCCCAAGGCGTGTCGCGCGGAACGCCGGCGGCTTCGGCGTGGCGCATGAGGTCGTCTTGGCTTTCTTGCCAAGCAGGGGTCTGAAACGGTTTGACCGCACCCGCGCGCAAGGTGAGGCGCGCGTCGGGCATGACCAGCCCGTAGTCGACACCAATGACACGCCCGAAGCCTCGGCAGGTGGGGCAAGCACCCACTGCCGAGTTGAAGGAAAACATCGAGGCGATGGGCTCGCTGTAACGCAGGTCGCTCTCGGGGCAGTGCAGGCCACTGGAGAACTTCCAGACCTCGGTCGGTGTGCCCTCGGGCGCGTCTGTGGGCGGCAAGCGGTAGACCGCCAGGCGGCCGCTGCCGCGGCGCAGCGCCACCTCGATGGCCTCAATCACCCGCGCGCGCTCGGTGTTGCCCAAACGAAAGCGGTCGGCCACCACATCCAGCACCTTTTTGCCGTCGGCCTCGCGCTCAGCCTGCACGCGGGTGTAGCCGCTGGCCGACAACCATTGGGTCAGCTCCTCGGGGCTGGTATTGGCTGGCAGTTCCACAGCGAAGGTGAGCACCAAGCGCGCTTCGCCCGCGGGGTCGCGACGTTGCAGGTCGGCCAAGATGCTGTCGGGGTTGTCGTGGCGCACCGGCTGCGCGGTGAGCCGGTCGAACAGGCTGCCGGTGCGCGCGAACAAGAGCTTGAGGTGGTCGTTCAGCTCGGTCATCGTGCCGACCGTGGAGCGCGAGGAACGCACCGGGTTGGTCTGGTCGATGGCAATGGCGGGCGGCACGCCGTCCACGCGGTCTACCGCCGGGCGGTCCATGCGGTCGAGGAACTGCCGCGCGTAAGCCGAGAAGGTCTCCACGTAGCGGCGCTGCCCCTCGGCATAGAGCGTGTCGAACACCAGGCTCGACTTCCCCGACCCGCTCGGCCCCGTCACCACCGTGATCTCGCCGGTGCGGATGTCGAGGTCCAGGTTCTTGAGGTTGTGCTGACGTGCGCCGCGGATGCGGATGAGACCCTGGGTCATGCGGAGAGCTTTCGGCGGTGAAGGCCAAAAATTCTAGGCGGCGGGGTCGCCTGTTCGGGTTTGCGGGGCTTGTGGCCCTCAGGTGCTAAATCAGGTGACTTCTCAAGTGCCTTCTCAGGCGCCTTTCACCCCGTCAATTCCCCACACCAAACATCCAAAGCCGCGCTGTTCGCTGCAATCAGGCGGTCGGCTTCTCGGTCGAGGGCGGCGATGTTGGCTGGGCTGGCGTCGTCCATGGCGTCGTTGGCCTCGAGCAGGCGGGTTTGCAGGCGCAGGTAGTGCGGGCCTAGCCAATGGCTGAGTTGGTAATGCGCGGCGTCGGCCACGCCGTCGAACACGCAGCCCAGCAGCGGGCGCAGCCAGCCGGCCAAACCCCAGCCTTGGGCCTTGGCCGGGTCTATGGGCTCGGTCAGTTCGCCTGTGCCCAGCGACAGCAGGCGCTGCGGCGCGCCAGCAAACAGCTTGTGCGCTTCGGCGCAAGCGGATACGGCTGGTGAGTTGATGAACACGCCGCCGTCAATCAGCGCGCGTGGCACGCCGCCCACGTTGACCAAGGCGGGCTCGAAGTAGCTCGGTGCTGCCGAGGTGGCGCGGGCCGCGGCGCGCTGCGGAACCTCGCGGTGTTCAGGGTGCCAGCTTTTCAGGAACACCGGTTCGCGCGCCGCGATGTCGTAGGCCGTCACCATGACCGGCACGCCCACTTGCGGCATGGGCGCTTCGCCCAGCACTTGGCGCAACAGCGCTTCCAGCGGCCCCGCGTCGTAACGCTCGTTAAGGAGGCCGCCTAAGCTTTTGAAGCGCTGCCAGCCCCCGCGCGGAAAAATCTCACCGCCGCGCTCGCGGTACAGGCGCACCAGGTCTTCTGCGCTGTGTACCGGCTGCCCAGCCGCGTCAACCTGGGCGAGAGCCAAGGCCAACAGCCCGCCGGTGGAGGTGCCCGCCATCAGGTCGAACAGCGTCTGCACGGGCCTGCCGGTGCGCCGCTCCAGATCGGCCAACACGCGCGCCGGAATCAGGCCACGCAGGCCACCACCGTCAATGCTCAAGACCCGCTTCATCGCCACACTCCCATAGGTTGAAAGCGGGCGATGCTGGGGGGCTACGGGCCACCTCGGTCGCGCAAATGCCTTGTCGCAAACAGAGGTGCCAGATCCAGAACCTGCAGGGGACACCGCCACCGCGGCTCAGCGGGGTTGGCCAGCCGGTCAGCTTCGCCCGGGCAGGTAGCGCGCGTTGTTGGCCAGGTTCACCAGAGCAGGCCAGGTGGTGGCCTGCCGCTCGACGAGCTTGGGCCACAAGCGCACCAGCAGTTCGGCGGTGGCCAGCGTGTCGGCCGAGGCTTGGTGGCGGGCGATGCAGTGGATGCCGTAGCGCGCCATCCATTCGTCGAGCGAATAGCGGCGTGGGTTGTGGCTGAGCACAGCGCCGAGGTGCTCCACATCGACCCAGGGGTTGGGCAACTGCTGCTGAAGGCTCTGGCGCAAGTTGCGCTCGATGAGCGTTTGGTCGAAAAAACTGTGGAAGGCGATCAAGGGTGAGTCGGCCACGAAGTCGACAAAGGCCTGCAAGGCCTGGGGCGCTGGCGTGCCTTGGCGCTGCGCGCCCACGCCAATTCCGTGCAGCAAGATGTTGTCTTTGGACACCTGCTTCAAAGCCGTGTCGGCTTGGCTTTGCTGCAGGACGACCTCGAAGCTGTCACCCAGCACGATGCGTGGCGGCTGCGCACTCGACGCTTGCAGCGCCAAGGCAGCGATGGACAACAAGCGGTTGCGGCGCAGATCCAGCCCGCTGGCCTCCACGTCCACCACCACCCAGCGGCTGGGGTTGGGCTGGAACGCGGGTGCCTGGTTGCGGCGCAGCGGGTTCAGCAGGTGGGACAGCCAGCTCATGGTGACTCAGCGGTGAACCCAGCGCCACCCATCATGGGGCCAAGCGCCCAGGCACGTGGCTTCAAGCGGCATAGTCCAGCTCCACCTGCTTTTGCAGGCGCTGGGCCACGCGCAGCGACTCCTTCAGCAAGCGCCGGTCGATCTCATTGAGCGCGGCCAACTCGATCTTGTTGGCGTGCCCCGGCACGTGGCCTGGGCTGGCCTCGCCGTCGATCTGCACCCGCAGGCGCAGCATTTGCAAAAACTCGAAAGCCTGCACCCAGGCCTCGCGCCGACGCGGGTCTGCGCCCATCTTCTCGGCCACGGCTTCCAGACGCCTTCGCGTGTTGGTCTCGGCAATGCCCAGGGCCAGGCAGCGCAGGCGGGCCACGTCCACAAACAGCGCCGTGCCGCGCAGCTTCAAATCCACCGTTTGCTGCGCGCCCACGGCTTCGGTCTCCACCGCGCCCAGCCAGTTCAGCGGCGCACCGCGGCGCAGGATGTCGTCAGCCAATTGCTTGTGAAACCGCGAGTTGGCCATGGCTTGGCGCGTGATGTCTTGGCGCAGGCTGTCGGCCAAAGCGGCTTCACCAGCCAAAGCGCGGAAGTCGAAGTAGATGTTGGCGCGCAGCAGGTTTTCTGGCGTGCCGTGGTCGATCCACTGCGCGAAGCGCTGCCGCCATTCAGTAGGCGTCAGGCAGCACTCGGGGTTGCTGGCCATGATGAAGCCCTTGCACAAGGGGTAGCCACAGGCATCCAGCGCGTGGTTCACGTCGTTCGCAAAGGCCAGCCAACGTTGGCGCTCGGCTTCGAGGTCATCGCCCTGCAGCTCGAAAATGAGGCCGTTGTCCTGGTCGGTGGAAATGGTCTGCTCGGCCCGGCCTTCCGAGCCAAAACTCAGCCAACAGCACTGCGACAAGGACAGGCCGTGCGCTTGCGCCTTCAACTGCACCAAGCGAGCGGTGAGCACATCGTTGAGGTGGCTGATCAGCTCGGTCAGCGACTTGGCCTGCACGCCTTGGCTCATGAGCGTGCGCGCGAAGCTGCGAATTTGCGCGGCCACCTGCTGCAGCGCCGGCAGGTCAGCTGCGGCACGCGCTGCGCCACTCACCTGCTTGAGCGAGGTGCGCTGAATGGCGTAGAGGTCACGCTCGGAAATCAGGCTCACCAGCACGCCGTTTTCAAGCACGGGCACGTGGCGGATGCCGTGGCGCGACATGAGCAACGTGGCGTCTTCTGCGGTGTGTTCGGTACTGAGCCAGTGCACCGGCTGGTTCATGACCTGCGAGATGGGCGTGGACAGCGGCGTTTGCGGCAGGGCTACGCGGCCCAGCACGTCTTGCCTGGTGAAGATGCCTTGCAGAGTGCCGTCTGAGCCGACCACGATGACCGAGCCGATACGCCGCTCGTGCATGGTCTGCAGCACCTGCGACAGCGGCGTGTCGGGCGCACAGGTGATGGGCTGCTTGCGCGAGACATCGCGCAGCTTGCGCTCCAGCGAGTGCTCTGCCAGGGCTTGCGCGGAATACGCCGCCTGCATGGCACGGCGCGACAGGTTCACCAAATGCAGGGTCTGGCGCGTGAGGTGTTGCGCCAGTGCCGGGCTGCGTGCGGCCACGGCCTCCACCGAGACCCAAGGAATTTGCAAAGCAAAGGTGTCGGATTGCGCGGTGTAGGTGGCCGTGACGGCGCGTGCCGCCATGGCGGCAGCCACAGGAAACAAATCGCCCGCTTCGTAGTGAAAGCCAGTGGCTGTGAGGTCGGCCATGCCTTTGCGGCCGCTTACCTCGCCTTGACGAATGAGGTAGAGGAAATTCACTGTGCCGCTCTCGGGCGACAACACCACCTCGGCGGGCGCGAAGTACACCTCGCTGGCCTGTGCGATCAGCGCGACCACATCGTCCAAGGCCATCCCTGAAAACGGCAAGTGCGCCATGAACTGGCGCGCCAGTTGTTGCATGAGACTGTCGGAAGGCGTGGGGCGAGGCGGCGTGGCCTTAGGCCCACCAAGCTTGGCCAAGGTCGGGGGGCTGGATGCAGCGCTTGGGCTCATGAACACCTCCTGGGTCGCCGGCTGGCGGCCGTTGACGGCGATTGTGCAATTGACTTTTGCGGGCTCCGGCAACGCCTTATTTCCAGGCCGCCGGTAAACTAGTCAGCGTTCTGGTCACCTGGAGATACCCATGCAAACATGGCCTATTCAAGATGCGAAGGCTCGCTTCAGCGAGTTCCTGGAAACCTGCTTGGCCGAAGGGCCGCAGATGGTGACCAAAAGAGGTGCCGAAGCTGCGGTGTTGGTGGGTGTGGACGAGTGGCGGCGCCTGCAAGCGGCCGCACGCCCCTCGCTGAAACAGCTTTTGCTCTCGAATGAAGGGCGAGGCGAGATCAAGCTTCCCGCCCGTGGCCTCGCCCGCAGGCGCCCACCCGCGCCACAGGCATGAGCGCGATGTACCTGCTGGACACCAACGTCGTCTCAGAGTTGCGCAAACCCAAACCGCACGGCGCGGTGCTGAGTTGGATTCAGGGCCTTGAAGACAGCCAACTGCACCTATCGGCGGTGACCATCGGCGAGATTCAGTCGGGCATTGAACTGACGCGCGAACAGGACATGGCCAAGGCCACGGAGATAGAAGCCTGGCTAGAAGCCGTGGCCATGGCCTACAACGTGGTGCCCATGGACGCGCCCACCTTTCGGGTGTGGGCGCAGTTGATGCACCGACGGTCCGACACCCTCTACGAAGACGCCATGATCGCCGCGACCGCCAAGGTCCACGGCCTGACCGTGGCCACCAGAAACACAGCGGATTTCAAAGCCTTTGGGGCGGCGCTTTTCAATCCGTTCAGGGCTTAGTGGGTTGGAATGGACCGCTGTAGGTCCAAGGCAGCGCTGAGCCGAGCGCTGATCGGGGAGTTATGCGGCGCCTCGACGGGTAGCCCCGCGCTGTTGCTCAACTTATCTGGTCTGCCACTGCCTGGATCGCACGCCTGAGCATTTAGAGAAACGGCTCGCTGATGCTCTTTGGCCAATGCCCACTCACTTCTGCCGCACCAGCGAAGAAGGCACCGCCGGCCTAGCCGCCGAACTCCGCAAAAACGCATCCCCCTGCAACCAAGCGCGCAGCATGGGCAGGCTGTCTACGCCCCAGAACAGTTGGCCATCGGCGAAGAAGGCGGGCACGCCAAAAGCACCGGCTGCTATGGCGGCGTCGGTGTGGGCCTTGAGCCTTGCTTTGGCTTGTTCGCTGGCTGCGTCTGGCAGGGGGTCGCTCTCGGTGACAAGGGCTTTGGTGAGTGCGGCCAGGCGCTCGGGGTCGTTGGCTTCCAGCCCGTCTTCCCACACGTGCCGAAAGATCTGCTCGCACTGCCAGCGGTTGGGCTCACCGTTCAGGCCAACCGCCGTGGCCAAGCGCAGCAGGGGCAAGGGGTTGAAGGGATGGCTGGCGGGCATGCGCAGCGGCACGCCCAGGTGCTGGCCCAACCACATGACGTGGCGGTAGGTCCAGTCGCGCTTGGCCGGGGTTTCAGCGGGGCCGAGGTTGCCGTGGTGTTTGAGCATGGCGCCCAGCAGCACTGGGCGGTGGTGCACGCTGACGTTCAGGCCCTCCAGCGCATCGGGCAGCCGGGCGAAGGCGAGCCAGGCGTAGGGCGAGATGAAGTCGAGGTAGAAGTCGATACGGGTCATGGCTTCATGCGGTAGGTGATGGGTCTGCAGGTGGCTGGGCTTGGGCAGCCCCAAGCAGCGAGCCCTTGCCTCCCTCTGCACGTTGCGCCAGTACGTGCCAAACGACGCGCTTTTGCTCAGGCTCCAGGCTGCTCCAACGGGTGATTTCTTCGACGCTGCGCCAGCAGCCTTCGCACCAACCGCTGCGCGGGTGCATGCGGCAGACCGAGATGCATGGCGATGGAACCGGCTCATCAGACGGCAAGGCCAGAGCCCTTCGCGCGGTGGCTAGGAAGCGGGTTTTGGCGCTCATGTCAGAGCACGCCCTGCGGCTCTGGTGCCACCGTCACATCAGCGACGGGCGCTTGCGTGAGGCGCGGCAGGTCTTGTGGTTGCAGTTGGAACACGCCGTTCGGATGCCCGGCGGCAGCCCAGACCTCGTCAAAGCGCGACAAGCTTTCATCGATGAGGGTCAGTACCGGTTGGGCGTGGCCCAGGGGCGCCACGCCGCCGATGGCAAAGCCGGTGGCCTCGCGCACAAAGGCCGCATCGGCGCGGCCCAGCGACTGGCCGGGGCCACAGAGCAGCGCGGCGACTTTGGCTTCGTCCACCCGGCGGTCACCAGCCGTGACGACCAGCACTGCAGCGCCTTCGGGCAAGCGCCGAAAGATGATGCTTTTGGCGATCTGCCCGACCGTCACGCCCAGCGCGTCTGCTGCTTGTTGCGCGGTGCGCACGGCGTCGGCCAGCAGGCGCGGTTCATGCCGGTGGCCTGCAGCGGCCAGCACTTGGGCCACGCGTTGTACGCCTTGTGGCAGCGCAGTTGCTGGAGCCGCGTTGGCTGATTCTTGAGAAGCTGGTGTCTGGTTCATGCTGTGGCGAGAGCTGCACGGCGCGCCAACAAGGCGTTCGCTGCGCGCGACTGCGGCTTGCGGCCCAGTGCCGTGCTGATGAAAACACCCGCGTCCACCAAGGCCTGCAAGTCGATGCCGGTCTCTATGCCCAAACCGTGCAGCAGGTACACCAAATCTTCGGTGGCGACGTTGCCCGTGGCACCCTTGGCAAAGGGGCATCCGCCCAGGCCAGCCACCGAGGCGTCGAACTGCCACACGCCCATTTCTAGGCAGGCCAGCACGTTGGCCAAGGCTTGGCCGTAGGTGTCGTGGAAATGGCCAGACACCTCGTGCAGCGGGTAATGAGCGAGTGCCGCGTCCATGGCGGCTTGCACGCGCTGCGGCGTGCCCACGCCGATGGTGTCGGCCATGCCCACGTGCTGCACGCCAATGCCTTTCATGAGGCGGGCTACTTCGCCCACGCGCTCAGGCGCAATGTCACCCTCATAAGGGCAGCCCACGGCACAAGAAATGGCACCGCGCACGCGCAGGCCAGCGGCCAGCGCTTGCTCGACCACGGGTGCGAAGCGCTCGATGCTTTGCGCGATGCTGCAGTTGATGTTTTTTTGGCTGAAGGCCTCGCTGGCTGCACCGAACACCACCACCTCGTCGGGCCGGGTGGGCAGCGCCGCTTCCAAGCCGCGCAGGTTGGGCACCAGCACCGAGTAGCGGACATCGGTGCGGCGCTGAATGCCCGCCATCACGGCATCGTGGTCGGCCATCTGCGGCACCCACTTGGGGCTGACGAAGCTGGCCACTTCGATGAAGCGCAAGCCCGCTGTTTGCAAGCGGTGCACCAGCTCCACCTTGACGGCGGCTGGCACGTGCTGAGCTTCGTTTTGCAGGCCGTCGCGGGGGCCGACATCGACCAGTTGGACTTTTGGCGGGTACTTCATGGCGGGTAGGGTTGGGGCGATGTCGAAGGCTGTGTCGGGCGCGTTTCAGTATCCGCGCTCGCGGTCCACCACGCCGCTGATGGCCTCGCCGCGCTGCCAAGCGGCGATCTTGCCCACGATTTGCTCGATGCTGTCGTCGCGCAGCGTGCGTGCCGACGTGTGCGGCGTGAGCGTGATGCGCGGGTGCCGCCAAAACGGGTGCTCGGGTGGCAGCGGTTCGGTGCGAAACACATCCAGCGTGGCACCTGCCAAGTGACCGCTGTCCAGCAAGGCCAGCAGGTCCTCGTCCACCACATGCGCGCCGCGCGCCACGTTGACCACATAAGCGCCAGGGCGCAGTTGTTGCAGTGTGTCGCGACTCAAGATGTCGCGGGTTTGATCGGTCAGCGGAAGCAGGCACACCAGCG
Organism: Comamonadaceae bacterium; assembly: GCA_027483665.1. GTDB lineage: Bacteria > Pseudomonadota > Gammaproteobacteria > Burkholderiales > Burkholderiaceae_C > JAIXUC01. The sequence continues at coordinate 124,950 of JAIXUC010000003.1, forward strand.
CTTGGCACTGGCTTAAAAACGTCGGCAGGGCGGCCCAGCCCGCATGGGCTTCCAGACCCCATGCTGCGGCCTCGGGCTTGGGGCTTTGGCTCCAGCCGTGCACAGAGAACTCAAACTGCCGCAGCGCCTGCGCCACGCGCAGACCCAGCACGCCCAAGCCCAGCACGCCTACTGCGAAGTCTTGCCTGCGTCGCGGTTTGCGGTAGGCCCACTCGCCGCGTTGTGCTGCTTGCTCCAACACGTCGAACTCGCGGAAGTGGCGAATGAGCGCGTGGCACACGTACTCCGCCATTTGCGCGGCCATGCCCGCATCTTCCAGACGAACGATGGCGGTGTGTTCGGGTATGCGCAAGCGCAGCAGCGCATCGACCCCTGCGCCGATGTTGAACAGCGCTTTCAATTGCGGCTGTTCATCGAGAAACTGCTGGGGCGGCGCCCACACGACAGCGATGTCTGCAGGCGGGGCGCCGGGCTGCCACAGGCTGACATCGGCTTGCGGCAAGGCGGCGCGCAAGCCCTCTAGCCACGGCTCGGGCCGGGTGTCGGTGCAACAAAAGGCGATGCGCATGGTGGTGTGGTTTCAGGAGGCCGGTGCGCCTTCGGCCATCCGCAACAAAGGTGCGCCTTCTGCCACCTGGTCTCCCGACGCGTAGAGCAACTCAGCCACGGTGCCGGCAGCGGGCGCGCAAATGCTGTGCTCCATCTTCATGGCTTCCATCACGGCCAGCAGTTGTCCGGGCTGCACGCTGTCACCCACCTTCACGGCAAAAGACACCAGCTTGCCCGGCATGGGCGCCACGAGTCCGCCAGCCGCTGCGTCTGTGCCTTGGCCCGCGTGCGCCAGCGGGTCGATCAGCTCCAGCACGGTCGCGCCATCCGCGCGAAAGACATGCCAGTGCGCGCCATCTGCCACCAGGCGCACCGTGCTGCGTTGCCCACCCCAGTCCAGCCAGAGTTGGTCTGTTTTGCCCACGTCCCCGTCGCTGGCCCAAGTCAGCAGACCGCCTTGGCGCTGAGTTGCGGGCACATGCCCCGGCGCAGCGTCGGCTGGTGAACCGAGGATGTTCACCCACAGGTGCTGCTGCCCATCGGCTTGGCGAGACCACTCGACCTGCGCGGCTTGCTCATTCCGGCGCACCAGCCACTGGCGCTGCGCAGGCGCATGTGACGACCAACCATCGCGGGCAGACCAGGGGTCTTGCCAAGGCCGGGCCAAGCGGGCTTGCGACAGGGCGGCTTGCTCGGCGCCCAAGCAGGCCACGGCCACCGCAGCAGCAGCAGCTTCGATGGGCAGGGGCTGCGCTTGCGACCAGTTCGCCCGCTCGCGCTCGATGAGCGCGGTGTCGAGCGCCGGTTCGCTGAAAGAACGGGTGCGCAGCAACTGGCGCAAAAACTGCACGTTGTTGCCCACGCCCACGATGTGCACCTGCGCCAGCGCCGCGTCCAGTCGCGCCAAGGCTTGCGCACGGTCAGCGCCGTGCACGATGAGCTTGGCGATCATCGAGTCGTAATAGGGCGAGATGGCGTCGCCTTCGCGCACGCCAGCGTCAATGCGCACGCCGTCTGGCGCGCGCTCAAAGCGGCTGCAAGCCGGTTGCGCAAACCGGCGCAAGGTGCCCGTTGCTGGCAAGAACTGCTTGTCTGGCGTCTCGGCACACAAACGGGCTTCTATCGCGTGGCCCTGCGTGCGCACTTGGTCTTGAGCCAAAGGCAAAGGCTCGCCACAAGCTACGCGCAATTGCCACTCCACCAAATCCAAGCCCGTGATGGCCTCGGTCACCGGATGCTCCACTTGCAGGCGCGTGTTCATCTCCATGAAGTAGAAGTGGAATGCCCCCACGCTCCCCGCTGCGCGTGGTTCGCTGCCCCCCGAGGGGGCCCTCGCGCCTTGGGACGGCCCGGCGGCGCTCACTTCCGCCCCCACGCTCCCCGCCTCAGCCTGCTCCACGATGAACTCCACGGTGCCCGCACCCACATAGTTCACCGCGCGTGCCGCGGCGATGGCGGCGGCTCCCATGCGCGCGCGCATCTCGGGCGTGAGGCCCGGCGCAGGGGCTTCCTCCAGCACCTTTTGGTGGCGCCGCTGCACCGAGCAATCGCGCTCGAACAGGTGAATGATGTTCCCGTGTTGATCGCCAAACACCTGAATCTCGATGTGCCGCGGGCGCTGCAGGTACTTCTCGATCAGCACCGCCGCATTGCCAAAACTGCTGACGGCCTCACGCTGGCAACTGGCCAAGGCTTCTGCGAAAGCGGCCGACTCCGTCACCACGCGCATGCCCTTGCCACCGCCGCCGGCACTTGCTTTGATGAGCACCGGGTAGCCCATGCGGTCAGCCTCGGCCTGCAAGAGCGCGGGCGATTGGTCTGCCCCGTGGTAGCCCGGCACCAGCGGCACACCCGCCGCCTGCATGAGCGCTTTGGACTGGGCCTTCAAGCCCATGGCGCGAATGGCCGAGGGCGGTGGGCCGATGAAGACCACGCCAGCGTCGGCACAAGCCTGGGCAAAAGCCTCGTTCTCACTCAGAAAACCGTAGCCCGGATGCACCGCTTGCGCCCCGGTGTCGCGGGCCGCTTGCAAGATGCGCTCCCAGCGCAAATAGCTCTCGCCCGGCGCGCTGCCACCGATGTGCACCGCCTCGTCACAAGCCGCCACGTGCGCAGCCTGAGCATCGGCGTCGGAATACACCGCCACCGTGCGCACGCCCATACGACGCGCCGTTGCCGCCACCCGACAAGCAATCTCGCCTCGGTTGGCGATGAGGATTTTGGTGAACATCAAAGCTCCAAAACGTGGGGTCGCGGGGTGGTCACAGCAACCAACCGGGTTTGCGCTTGTCCAAGAAGGCGCCCACGCCTTCGCGTCCTTCTGGACTGGCGCGCACCTGGGCGATGACGTCGACGGTGTGATCAACCAGGGCTTGGTCGATGGGCTGGTCGGCCACCCGGTGCAGCAGGCGCTTGGTGATGGCGAGTGCTCCGGGGCCGTTGGCGGCCAAGGTCTGGGCCATGGCCTGCACGCGCTCATGCAGTGCATTGCGCGCGACCACTTCGTGGACAAAACCCAGGCGCAGCGCTTCAGCAGCGCCGAAGCGCTCGGCGGTCAGCGCGTAGCGGTGCGCCGCGCGCGCGCCCATGGCGCGAACGACGTAGGGGCTGATGGTGGCGGGCACGAGCCCTAAGCGCACTTCGCTCAGGCAAAACTGCGCCGTGTCCACGGCCAGGGCGATGTCACAAGCGGCCACCAGTCCCATGCCACCTGCGAAGACATCGCCCTGAATGGCGGCCACCACCGGCTGGGGGCAGTGCGCAATCGATTGCAACATCTCAGCCAGCGCTGCCGCGTCGGCGCGGTTTTCTGCATCGCTGTAATGGGCCATGCGCCGCATCCAGTTCAGGTCTGCACCAGCGCAGAAAGCAGGGCCCTCGGCTGCCAGAACCACCACGCGCACCGAGGCATCGGCAGCCAATGAAGTGAAAGCTTGCGTGAGTGCGGCGATGGTGGCGTCGTCAAACGCGTTACGCAGATTCGGGCGGTCCAGCGTGACGCGGGCCACCGCGGGCTGCGCGGCTTCACGGCTGACGCGAACCGGCGGCGGTGTGATGGCCGGGTCTGCGGTGTGCAGCGCAAGCGGTTCGGCCGCGGACTGTGGCGTGGGTGGGGTCGGTGATTGGGTCATGGTGTGAGCCTTACATGCGAAAGACGCCGAAGCGGGTGGCTTCGATGGGCGCATTCAGTGCAGCTGACAGACCCAAGGCCAGCACCCGACGCGTGTCGGCGGGGTCGATGACGCCGTCGTCCCACAAACGCGCGGTGGCGTAGTAGGGGTGGCCTTGTGCTTCGTACTGCTGGCGAATGGGCGCCCTGAAGGCCTCTTCTTCTTCGGCGCTCCAGGTGCCGCCCTTGGCCTCGATGCCGTCGCGCCGCACGGTGGACAGCACGCTGCCCGCTTGTTCGCCGCCCATGACCGAGATGCGTGCGTTGGGCCACATCCACAAAAAGCGCGGGCTGAAAGCTCGACCGCACATGCCGTAGTTGCCAGCGCCAAAACTGCCGCCAATGACGACCGTGAACTTCGGGACTGCAGCCGTTGCCACCGCCGTGACCATCTTGGCGCCGTGGCGGGCGATGCCTTCGTTTTCCACTTTGCGACCGACCATGAAGCCGGTGATGTTCTGCAAGAACACCAGCGGCACGCGGCGCTGACAACACAGTTCGATGAAGTGCGCACCCTTTTGCGCCGACTCGGAAAACAAGATGCCGTTGTTGGCGACGATGCCCACCGGCATGCCTTCGATGTGCGCAAAGCCGCACACCAGCGTGGCACCGAAGCGGGCTTTGAATTCGTCGAACACCGAGTCGTCCACCAAGCGCGCGACGATCTCGCGCACATCAAAAGGCTTGCGCGTGTCGGTGGGAATGACGCCGTACAGCTCGCGCGCATCGAAGCGCGGGGGCAGCGGTGCTTGCAACTGCATCTCGGGGCGTTTGACGCGGTTGAGTCGGGCTACCGCCTGGCGAGCGAGCGCTAGCGCATGGGCGTCGTCTTGCGCCAAGTGATCGGCCACGCCAGACAAGCGGGTGTGTACGTCGCCGCCGCCCAGATCTTCCGAGCTCACCACCTCTCCGGTGGCTGCTTTCACCAAAGGCGGGCCACCCAAGAAGATGGTGCCCTGGTCTTTGACGATGATGGCCTCGTCGCTCATGGCCGGCACATAGGCGCCCCCTGCTGTGCAACTGCCCATGACAACCGCAATCTGCGCGATGCCTTGCGCGCTCATGTGCGCTTGGTTGTAGAAGATGCGCCCGAAGTGGTCGCGGTCTGGGAACACTTCGTCTTGGTTGGGCAGGTTGGCGCCGCCCGAGTCCACCAGATAAATGCAGGGCAGCTGGTTGGCTTGCGCAATCTCTTGGGCGCGCAGGTGTTTTTTGACGGTGAGCGGGTAATAAGTGCCGCCTTTGACCGTGGCGTCGTTGCAAACGATGACGCACTCTTGGCCGCTGACGCGGCCAATGCCCGCGATCACACCCGCAGCGGGCGCGCTGTCGGAGCCGTCGCGGTCGGGGTACATACCGTGTGCTGCCATGGGCGCGATTTCCAGAAACGGCGTGCCGGGGTCGAGCAACAAACGCACCCGGTCCCGGGGTAGCAGCTTGCCGCGCGCGGTGTGTTTCTGGCGTGCCGCTTGCGGACCACCCAAGGCCACCTGGGCCAAGCGCAAACGCAGGTCGTCCACCAAAGACTGCATGGCGCTGGCGTGGCTTTGAAATTCGGCTGAGCGGGGGTTGAGCTGACTCGTCAAAACCGGCATGCGGCGACTCCAGTGGGCTTCGATGGCTTGAATGCGCTGATTGACGTTTACGTCAACGTCAATTGTATGCAGGCCACCACACGGTTCAGTAAGTGACAGTTACAGAGGACACACCGATACACTCGAAAGCTTCAAGCGAGGCCCTCCAAGACATGCGTTTGTCCACTTTAGGTCGTTACCAGTTGGCACGCGTGATCGGCCAAGGTGCGATGGGCATCGTGTACGAAGGCCGCGACCCACATCTCGACCGCCGCGTGGCCATCAAAACCGTGCAACTGGCGGGCATGGGTAGCGACCAAGCCGAGGAGTTTGAGGCCCGCTTTCTGGTCGAGGCACGCTCCGCTGCACGGCTGCAACACCCCCACATCGTGACGCTCTACGACGCCGATCGAGACCTGGACACGACCTACCTTGTGCTCGAATTCGTGCAAGGTCACGACTTGCGTCAGCACATGGAGCGCGGCGCGCGTTACTCGCTGCGACAAATTGCTGATTTGCTGCGCGACCTGCTGGACGCGCTGGGCTATGCGCACGACAGGGGCATCGTGCACCGCGACGTGAAGCCCGCCAACTTGCTGCTCGACAGCAAGAACCGCTTGAAGCTGACCGACTTTGGCATCGCCCGCGTGATCGACAGCGGCGAAGGTACGCGCACCCGCGGCCACATGATCGGCACGTTGCGCTACATGTCGCCGGAACAGGTTCAAGGCCACTCGGTGGACGCACGCACGGATTTGTATGCGGCCGGTGTGGTCCTCTACCAGCTGTTAACGGGGGTGCGGCCCTTCGAAGAAGAATCTGACTACGCGGTCAGCCAGCAAATCGTCAACCTCGATCCAGAACCGCCGAGCGTACACAACCCCCGTGTTCCACCGGCGCTGGATGCCGTGGTGCTGAAGGCTCTGGCCAAACTGCCGCAAGACCGCTACGACCACGCGCACGCCTTTCGTGACGCGCTCGATGCCGCATTGGCCGACGTCGATGTGGACGCGGCGTGGCCCGCAGTGCCTGCCAGCAACCTGCCGCCATTGCACGGGGCTTCAGCCTCGGTGCGAACCGATGCCGATGGCTCGGACGAACCCTTGAACGCAGCGCGCTCGACTACGGCGCAAGCCTCGCCAACCAGCACCACCATGCCTTCGGTGTGGCCAGAAACGCGGCAGATGGGCATGGACGACACCACCGGCAGCGCGCTGGCAGCCTTGGGTGTACCAGCCGTCACCGTGGTCGGGCCTGACGACGCGGAAGACCAAGTCCACGGCGCGCACATCGACACCGACAACTCGCCGCTGGAGCAACCCCGCCCACAGCGCCACCGAAGCCGTTCGCGCAAGCACGCCAGCACTGAAGTGGCTTTGGCAGAAACACCGGTTCGCTGGGCGCTTTGGTCGATGTTGACCGCGGGCTTAGCACTGATTGCCTGGGGCGTGTGGGCCCTGCAGGCCAAGGCACCGTCAGACCAAAACTTTTCAGCACAGACACTGAGCAGCCCATCTCCAGCGCAGGCCGCTGCCTCGGTACCGAGCCCCCAGGCCGTCGCCGCTGATGCAGCAGCGCCTGTGGCTGCTGCATCAGTGCCAGGCAGCCTTTCGCCGGCCACAGACGGGCCTGCAGCGGTCGCCAGTCCGGCAGTAGCAGCGCCAGCGAGCGCGGTTTTGGCTGCGGGGTCCGCTCCTCCTTCCGCCCCTGCAGCCCCCGCTTTGGTCACTGCAACGCCTTCGGGCAATACGAGTCCGCCACGAAACCCGGGCCCAGCGCAGCCGACCAACCGCGCCAGCGCAACGGCCAATCCGGGTACCAGACCCGCAGCAGTGCAGGCCAGCGACAGCCGCAGCGCAGAGGCCGGCCGCGCTGTCACCAGCCCAGGCGCTGCGCCAGCGCCGCCTGCACCGGGTGAATTGCCGCCGGTGGCCACCGGGCAGCCCAGGGCCGTCGAGGCGCTCATCAACCGGCCCATGCCGCCCAGCCCGGAAGATGCCTGCGGCAATCTGAGCTTCTTCGCCCGGCAAAACTGTCTCTCGCGGCAGTGCCAGCGACCCGTTTTTCAAAACCACGCTTACTGTGCAGAGCGTGGGCGCATGGAAGAGCGGCGCTACAACCCGGCTGACCGCTGATGCAGTCGCCAAGCGCCGAACAGTGGCGCTGCGTTCAGGGCTTGCTGCGCTCGGGCAGCGCTTGCACAGCACCTCCTTGCGCCTTCCAGGCTTCAAAGCCGCCGTCTATGTGAGCGACGTTGTGCATACCCATGGCCTGCAAGTCGCGTGCTGCCAAAGCACTGCGCCAACCGGCTCCGCAAAACAGCACGTACTCGCGCGACTCGTCTGCAAAGACAGGCTTGTGATAGGGCGAGGCCGGGTCCACCCAAAACTCCAGCATGCCGCGTGGCGCATGCACGCTGCCGGGCAGCGTGCCGCCAGCTTGCAGCTCGCGAATATCGCGGATGTCCACCAATTGCAGGCGCGGATCGGCCGCGCGGGCCAGCACCTCTTGCACGCTGTAGGTACGGACCACTTCCATGGCCTCGTCAACGAGTTGTCGGTATCCCTTGGTGATGGGCATGGGTTGGTCCGTTGAGGTGTTGCTGGTGTGGTGGCTTGCGCTGCAAGCCTTCAGAGCCCGCGCTGAATGATGATTTTTTGCACGTCGCTGGTGCCTTCGTAGATCTGGCAGACGCGCACGTCGCGGTAGATGCGCTCAACGGGGAAATCGGCGACCACGCCGTAGCCTCCCAAGGTCTGAATGGCCGCGCTGCAGACCTGCTCAGCCATTTCGCTGGCAAAAAATTTGGCCATGGCGGCCTCTTTCAAACAAGGCTGCCCGGCGTCGCGCAAGGCCGCGGCGTGCCATGTGAGTTGCCGCGCCGCCTCCAGGCGTGTGGCGCACTCGGCCAACCGAAAACCCACAGCCTGGTGCTCGATGATGGGCACACCAAAGCTGACGCGTTCGCGTGCATAGCCCAGCGCTACCTCGTAAGCGCTGCGCGCCATGCCGATGCTTTGCGCTGCAATGCCGATGCGGCCGCCTTCGAGTGCCGATAGCGCGATGCGGTAGCCCTCACCTTCCGCCCCAATGAGGTGGTCTGCCGGCACGCGGCACCCATCGAGGTTGATCTGCGCCGTGTCGCTGGAATGCTGGCCCAGTTTGTCTTCCAGGCGCGCCACCTGGTAGCCGGGCGTATCGGTCGGCACGATGAAAGCGCTCATGCCTTTCTTTCCGGCAGCCGGGTCTGTCACGGCGATGACGATGGCCACATGCCCGTTGCGCCCGCTGGTGATGAATTGCTTGACACCGCTCAGCTCGTAGCCATCGCCCTTGCGCACGGCCTTCGTACGCAAAGCCGATGCGTCACTGCCCACGTGCGGCTCGGTCAAGCAAAAGGCGCCCAACATTTCGCCCCGGGCCAGTGGCACCAACCAACGCTGCTTCTGTTCCTCGCTGCCGTAGCGCAGCAAGATGGCGTTGACCGGGCAGTTGGTCACCGAAATGGCGGTGCTGGTGCCGCCATCGCCAGCGGCAATTTCTTCCAGCACCACGGCTAAGCTGAGGTAGTCCATGGCCGCGCCGCCATAAGCCTCGGGCACGCAAATGCCGTAAGCACCCAGCGAGGCCAAGCCTTGGTGGGCCTCTTTCGGAAAGTGGTGCTCTTTGTCCCAACGAGCGGCGTGCGGCCACAACTCACGCTGCGCGAAATCGCGCACCGCGTCGCGCACCATGGCCTGGTCTTCATTGAGCAACATGATTAGGGCCTGTTCATACTATTTTTCAAATGCGAACTGGGCAGGCGGTGTGCCAATCCAGGCGCGCGACGACGGCCAGACCGGGCGTCTGGCCTAGGAGCGCAACGCCGAGTGGTGCAGCGCCTGCCCGGTTCCCTTCGGGTTGCGGCCAAAAAGGCCATGCGCCGCGTTGCAAAGCCTCGACGGGCAGAGAGCCCGTCTGCGTTTTGCGCCTTGCGCATGACCTTTTTGTTCCGCAACGCATCTTGAAAAAAAGCATGAGCAGGCCCTAGACCAGCTCCAGCGCCACCGCCGTGCCTTCGCCGCCGCCGATGCACAACGTGGCCAAGCCGCGCTTGAGGCCACGGGCCTTCAGCGCATGGATGAGCGTGACCATGATGCGCGCGCCGCTGGCACCGATGGGGTGACCTAAAGCGCAGGCACCGCCGTTGACGTTGACGATGTCGTGTGCCACCTTCAGCTCGGCCATCAAGGCCATGGGCACGACAGCAAAGGCTTCGTTGACTTCCCACAGGTCCACGTCTTGCACCGACCAGCCCGCTTTAGCCAGCGCCTTTTGAGTGGCACCCACCGGCGCTGTGGTGAACCAGTTGGGCTCTTGAGCGTGCGTGGCGTGCGCCACGATGCGTGCGATGGGCTGACTGCCCAAAGCGCGCGCAGTGGACTCGCGCATCATCACCAAAGCAGCTGCGCCGTCGTTGATGCTGGAGCTCGATGCCGCTGTGATGGTGCCGTCCTTCTTGAAGGCGGGCTTCAAAGATGGAATCTTGTCGAGTCGTGCTTTGCCTGGGCCTTCGTCGGTGTCGATGAGCGTGTCGCCAGCACGCCCTTTGACCGTGACAGGCGTGACCTCCGCCTTGAATGCACCCGAGGCAATGGCCGCTTGTGCGCGCTGCACGCTCTGAATGGCGAAAGCGTCTTGCGCTTCGCGGCTGAACTGGTATTTAGCCGCGCACTCTTCACCAAAGGTGCCCATGGCGCGACCTGGCTCGTAAGCGTCTTCCAGGCCGTCGAGCATCATGTGATCGAAGATGCGGTCGTGCCCGATGCGGATACCGCTGCGCCCCTTCAGCAGCAAATGCGGCGCGTTGGTCATGCTCTCCATGCCACCGGCCACCATCACCGAGTGACTGCCAGCCAGCAACGCATCGTGCGCCAGCATGGCCGCCTTCATGCCCGAGCCGCACATCTTGGAGAGCGTCACAGCGCCAGCACTGGCAGGCAATCCGCCCTTGAAAGCTGCTTGCCGCGCAGGTGCTTGGCCTTGTCCCGCCATCAAACAGTTGCCGAACAGCACTTCGCCGACTTGTTGCGGGTCTACGCCCGAGCGCTGCATGGCGGCGCGGATGGCTGCACCGCCCAAGTCATGTGCTGACAAGCTGGCGAAATCGCCCTGAAAAGCGCCCATGGGGGTTCGGGCTGCGCCGGTGATGACGATCGGGTCGGTCATGGAAAGGTCTCCTTTTTGGGGGGTCAGTGGAAAGGGCTTGCTGGAATGCAATGCGCATCAGCCCGTTGGGGCGCTGGCAGCAGGGGTTGCGGCGGCTGCGCGAGGCAGCCGACGGTCGCGGTCGTAAGGAAAGACGTCGTGCACATGGCCAGCGGCGATGCGTTCTTGATGGCCCTGCCAGAAGGCCACGTCCAGCAGGTCTGCGTGGTGGCGCATGAAAGCCTCGCGCACTTTGACATTACCCAACAAAAACGGGCCGAATGTTTCAGGAAACACATCAAGCGGGCCGACGCTATACCAGATGTCCCCACTCATTTCGTCTTCTTCATTGCGCGGCGCCGGTACTCGACGGAACTTGCAGTCGGTGATGTATTCGATTTCGTCGTAGTCGTAGAACACCACTTTTCCGTGGCGCGTGACGCCGAAGTTCTTCCACAGCATGTCGCCGGGGAAGATGTTGGCCGCCACCAAGTCTTTGATGGCGTTGCCGTACTCCAGCACGCCGCGCTCCAACTGCTCTTGCGCGGCCAGGGCTTGCTCTGCGCCTGCATCGAGCGAGTCGAAAGCTTCTTGCAGGTAAATGTTGAGCGGGATCATGCGGCGCTCGATGTAGACGTGCTTCAAGATGACCTCGATTTGCCCGTCGCCATCACGGTCCGAGATTTCCAGCTGACTGGGCGCGAACTTTTGAAGTTCGGCGATCAGTTCGTCTTCGAAGCGAGCCCGCGGAAAGGCCACTTCGCTGTACTCCAGGGTGTCTGCCATTCGGCCCACGCGATCGTGCTGCTTCACCAACAAGTACTTGCCTTTGATCTGCTCGCGGCTGGTGTCTTTTTGCGGCGGGTAGAAGTCTTTGATGACCTTGAACACAAAGGGAAAGCTGGGTAAATCAAACACCAGCATCACCATGCCCTTGATGCCGGGCGCAATGCGGAACTGGTCGCTGCTGTGGCGCAGGTGGGCCAGAAAGTCGCGGTAGAACAAGGTCTTGCCTTGCTTGGCCAAGCCCAGCGCGTTGTAGATTTCTGCCCGTGGTTTGCGCGGCATCATGCTGCGCAAGAACTGCACATAGGCCGATGGCACTTCCATGTCGACCATGAAGTAAGCGCGTGCAAAGCTGAACAAGATGAGCAAGTCGTCTTCGCCAAACAAGGTGGCGTCGATCACCAAACGGCCTTGCCGGTTGTGCAGGATGGGCAGCGCAAAGGGCACCTCGGTGAAGCCGTTGATCAGCTTGCCCACGATGTAGGCGCCCTTGTTGCGAAAGAACAGACCCGAGAGCACCTGCAGCTGGAAGTTGGCGCGCGGCCTGTCTGCCCCCAAGCGCTCCACCATGCGCTGCGCGATGGCGGCCACGTCGTGCTCCAGGTGCTCAAAGGGGCGTTGCAGATCAAAGTCCAAAACCATCTGCAGGACAGTGGCCGCGAATGCTTCGCGCTTGGGGTAGTAGGCCCGGTAGGTGGGGCGCGCACTGGGCTCGCTGTCTTCGATGTACTCGGTGCTCACTGCCGGGCGCACGAAGATGAAGTCGTTCTGAAAGTAGCTGCGGTGCAAGATTTTGGTCGTGACCGAATTGAAGAAGGTCTCGGCCAGTTCGGGCTGGTGGTGGTCCACCAACAGCCCGATGTAATGCAGCTTCACCTGCTGCCACACGTCCATGGGCTGCTCGCCCGCTTTGAACTCTTTTTCCAGCCGCGCCACGCACTCTTTCACGCGCAGGTCGTAGAACTCGATGCGCTCGCGCTGCGCGCGCTGCTGGCCGTGCCAGTCCGCCACTTCAAAGCGGTGCTTGGCGCGTGCTGATTCGCTGCGAAATAGCTGGTAGTGGCGGTTGAAGCCATCCATCATGGCCTTGGCAATGGCGTAGGCAATGGTGGAGTCCAGGCGTTGCGGGAACATCAGATTTCCTCGGTCGCGGTAACGGGCGTGGCGTCTTGGCGAGGGTAGCGCTTGATGGCGCGTGAGAAGGTTTCCACCACCGAATCGTGGCGGTCCATGCTCACGTCCAAGTCTTTGAGCAGGCCATCGGCCAAGCTGTAGACCCAGCCGTGTACCGACACGTCCTGGCCACGCGCCCAAGCGTCTTGCAGCACCGTGGAGAGGGCGACATTGCCGACCTGCTCAATGACGTTGATCTCGCACAAGATGTTCTCCTGCTGCTCGGGTGTCAGGTGATCCAGCCGCTTGCGGTGGCGCAAGCGCACGTCTTGCACGTGGCGCAGCCAGTTGTCGGCCAAGCCGATGCGCAAGCCCTGCATCGCGGCTTTCACCCCGGCGCAGCCGTGGTGTCCGACGACGATGATGTCGCGCACCGCCAAGTGCTCCACTGCAAACTGGATGGTGGACAACGCGTTCAAGTCGGAGTGCACCACCACGTTGGCCACGTTGCGGTGTACGAACACTTCGCCCGGCTCCAGACCCGTGATCTGGTTGGCTGGCACGCGGCTGTCGGAGCAGCCGATCCACATGTAACGCGGCGTCTGCTGAGAGAGCAGGTCCGTGAAAAACCCGGGGCGCTCGCGCTGCGTGCGCTCGGCCCACTCGCGGTTGCGCGCCAAAAGTTCGTGCAAGATCGATGACATGTGGCGGCGCTTGGCTTACATCGTTTGCGCAAACAACTCGCGGCCAATCAGCATGCGGCGAATTTCGCTGGTGCCAGCGCCAATTTCGTAGAGCTTGGCGTCGCGCCACAAGCGCCCCAGCGGATAGTCGTTGATGTAGCCATTGCCGCCAAAAATCTGGATGCCCTCACCCGCCATCCAGGTGGCTTTCTCGGCGCACCACAAGATGACGCTGGCGCAGTCCTTGCGCACTTGGCGCACGTGCTCTGCGCCCAGGCTGTCGAGGTTTTTGCCCACCGTGTAGCAAAACGCGCGCGCGGCCTGCAGCACGGTGTACATGTCGGCCACTTTGCCCTGGATGAGCTGGAACTCGCCAATGCTTTGGCCAAACTGCTTGCGGTCGTGGATATAGGGCACCACGTTGTCCATCACCGCCTGCATGATCCCGATGGGGCCCGCGGCCAACACAGCGCGCTCGTAGTCCAGCCCGCTCATCAGCACTTTCGCGCCGCCGTTGAGCGCGCCCAACACGTTCTCAGGCGGCACTTCGACGTTTTGGAACACCATCTCGCCGGTGTGGCTGCCGCGCATGCCCAGCTTGTCGAGCTTTTGCGCCGTGGAAAAGCCCTTCATGCCTTTTTCGACGATGAAGGCAGTGACACCGCGGGCACCGAGCGCCGGTTCGGTCTTGGCGTAGACCACCATGACGTCGGCATCAGGGCCGTTGGTGATCCACATCTTGCTGCCGTTGAGCAGGAACACGCCGCCTTTGTCTTCGGCGCGCAGCTTCATGCTCATCACATCCGAGCCAGCGCCCGGCTCGCTCATGGCCAGCGCACCCACGTGCTCGCCGCTGATGAGCCGCGGCAGGTACTTTCGCCGCTGCGCCTCGTTGCCGTTGCGCTTGAGCTGGTTGACGCACAGGTTACTGTGCGCGCCGTAGCTCAGGGCCACGCTGGCGCTGGCCCGGCTGATTTCTTCCATGGCGACCATGTGCGCCAGATAGCCCATGCCGGCGCCGCCATCGGCCTCGGACACGGTGATGCCCAGCAAACCCAGCTCGCCCATCTTGCGCCACAGGTGCATGGGGAACTGGTCGCTGCGGTCGATCTCGGCAGCCAGCGGTGCGATTTCGGCCTGCGCAAAGCCGCGCACCGCATCGCGCAGCGCGTCGATGTCTTCACCGAGTTGAAAGTCGAGGCCTGGCATGTTCATGGTTGTCTCCTGTGCGGGGCGGGTATCTGTTCTTATTCGGTCATGGGCACGGGCATGACGGTCTGCTGCATCAAAGCGCAGGCGCTGCGCAGGCCGGAAGGTGCAATGTGCGTCACTTCTGCGGTGGTGACGATGAGCCTTCGCCCGGCGCGTACCACGCGGCCATGGGCCAGCAACTCACCGTCGCGAAAAGCCGCCAAGAAATTGATCTTGAACTCCACCGCGGTCACTTCCATGCCGGGTGGTGCCAGCGTGAGCGCGGCGTAACCGCCAGCGATGTCGGCAATCGCCGCCATGGCCCCGCCGTGGTAGCCGCCTTGCTGTTGGGTGATGCGCTCGCTGTAAGGCAAGGCGATCAGGCACTCGCCCGGGCTCGCCTGCACCAAGCGCGCACCCAACTGGCGCATGAGGCCTTGGCGCTCGAAGCTGCTGCGCACACGCTCCAAGGGGTCTGGCCGATCGTCGGAAGGGTTCATGCTGACCGCTCCAGTTTGGGTCGCTCGGCTTTTACCAGCAAGGCACGCGCCTCGCGCTCGTGTGCTTTCACTTCTTCGAGGTTGGCCGCCAGTTCTGCTGCCTGCTGCTCCAAGTGCTGGCGGTGCTGACCCAGCACGTTGAGGAACTTCTTCAACTGTGCGCCGGTGTCGCGCGGGCTGTCGTACATGTCGATGATCTCGCGCGCCTCGGACAAGCTCAAGCCGAGTCGCTTGGCACGAAGCGTCAGCTTGAGGCGGGTTCGGTCTCGCGTCGAGTAAACCCGCTGACGCCCGCCAGGCCCGGTGCGCTGCGGCTGCAGCAGGCCCATGTCTTCGTAGAAACGAATGGCCCGGGTGGTGAGGTCGAACTCGCTGGCCAGATCGCTGATGGTGTAGCTGTTCGCCATGGTGCGCGCGGGGTTGACGTTGACGTAAACGTCAATTATGGCCGCAGCCCAACCGCTGGCACGTACCCGGCCTGTTCACCACTCGGGGACGGCTTGCTCGCGCAGCGCTCGGCGCTGGTTGCTGAAGTCGGGCATGACGCTGCCCACGGTTTCCCAAAAGCGCGGGCTGTGGTCCATCACGCGCAGGTGGCTCAGCTCATGCGCCACCACGTAGTCAATGATGGGCAGCCCGCAGTGAATAAGGCGCCAGTTCAAGCGAATGACGCCATCGGCGCGCGCGCTGCCCCAACGCGTGCCGGCGTTGCTGAGCGACAAGCGCGTCCAGCGCACACCCAATAACGGCGCGAAATGGTCCAGGCGCTGCGTGAACAAGCTGCGCGCCTCGCGCATCAGCCATGCTTGCACCGCGTCACGCACTTGTGCGGTTTGCGGCTGCGGCGGCAAAGAAAGCTGCAGCACCTCGGTGCCATCATCGGCCACGGTACGCTGGGCCGTCACGCTATGGGGTGTGACTGATGAGCCCCTGCGCTTGGGCGTGCCTGACGACCCCTCGCGCTGGGGCGTGACCGGCGCGCGTTCTTGCAGCTGCAAGCGCAGTGGCTGGCCCAGAAACGGCAGCAGAGCCCCGTCACGCCATTCGATGCGGGCACTGTCCAACTGGCGGCGGCGGTCGGCGGTTTCTTGCAGCTTGCGCAAGATCCAATCGGCTTTTTCCCGCAGCGCCGCATCGACCTCGGCAAGCGGGACCCAGCGCGGTGCGCTCACCACCAAGCCTTCGGGCCCGACCACAAAGCCAATGGTGCGCCTGCGCGCTCGGCGAAAGTGAAAGCCCACCACGCCATGGCCCAAGCGTGCTTGGCGGTTGGCCAAGGGGTGGCTGAACACTGCAGGGCTGATGGCTTGTGCCAGCGGGAGTGGCTGCGTGAAAGGGCCCGAAGGTGGCTCAAGGTGCAGTGGCGGCTCGGATGGAATGGGCTGTGCCAGCGCGGTGGGCCGCTCGAACATATCCAGCAGCAACTGCACCGGGGATCGCATGTCAGTGGCCGCTCGGGGGCGCGGTGGCAACCGGGGGATCGTCTGCATAAGCGCCAGGATCCAAGCGGCGCATCTCTGCTTCGATCCAAGCCTCCACTTCACGCATCAACTCGTCAGCGCTGCGGCCATGGCTGGAAATGGCCGGGCCAATCGACACATCGACCACACCAGCACGCTTGATGAACGCCTTGCGTGGCCAGCAACGCGCCGATGTCACGGCCACTGGCACCACCGGCGCGCCGGTCTCGATCGCCAAGCGTGTGCCGCCCGACTTGTACACCCCCTGCTGGCCACGCGGGATGCGCGTGCCTTCTGGAAACATGATGACCCACACGCCTTGCGCCAGCAGCCTGCGGCCTTGCTCGACCACCTTGTTGAAGGCCTGCGCACGCTGACGCCGGTCGATGTGGATCATGTCCAGCCGACCCATGGCCCAGCCAAAAAATGGCACGAACAGCAACTCACGCTTGAACACATAGGCCAGCGGGTGCGGCATGAGCGTGGGCATCAGGAAAGTCTCCAGCGTGGATTGGTGCTTGACCAACAGCACCGCCGCACTGGTTTCGCCTTGCGGCAAGTTAGCCATGCCTTGCACCCGCACCTGCACGCCACACAACACCCGCAGGCCGTCCACAGCCCAACCCAGCCAGCGCGCCGCCATCCAGTACAGCGGAACACCGCGAACAAACAGCGAAGCGGTGAGCATGATGAGTGCCCAGGGCACCACCGTGACCAACATCCACAAGGCGTGCAGCAAGGAACGAATGAGCGCCATGCTTCAGGCCGAGTCGGCGAGTGCCTGCGCCGTCTGGGCAGCCAAGGCAGCGCGCGCGATGATGTGGTCGGCGAAAGCGCCCAGGTCTTCGTGGACCACCGTGCCCGGTGGAAATGCCGGCGACAGCGGCCGGTCGCGCCACTCGGCACCTTTGCCAGTCAACAACAAATGCGGCTCGCAGCCAGCTGCGAAACCAGCTTGCAAGTCGCGCAGGCTGTCGCCAGCCGTGGGAACCAAGCGCAAGTCCACACCCAAACGTTCACCGATCTGCGCGTACAAGCCCGGCATGGGCTTGCGGCACATGCAAGCGTCATCCGGCGTGTGCGGGCAGAAAAACACGGCGTCGATGCGCGCGCCCTGCGCTGCCAACAGCTTGTGCATCTTGCGGTGGATCGCGTTCAGGGTGGCGGCATCAAACAAGCCACGCCCAATGCCCGACTGGTTGGACGCCACCACGACGTGCCAGCCCGCGTGGTTCAGCCGCGCCACGGCTTCTAAAGCGCCGGGGAAGGGCCGCCATTCTTCGGGTGACTTGATGAAGTCATCGCTGTCTTCGTTGATCGTGCCGTCGCGGTCGAGGATCACCAGTTTCATGGGGGCAGGCTCAGGACAAATACGTGGCTGGTAGCGAAGCCGGGCGCGCTCAAGCCGCCAAGCGCGACAGATCGGCCACGCGGTTCATGGCTTCGTGCAATTGTTTGAGCAGGGCCAAGCGGTTGGCTTTGAGCGCCGGGTCTTCGGCGTTGACCATCACGCCGTCAAAAAAGGCATCGACCGGCGCTCGCAGAGCGGCCAGTGTTTGCAGGCTGGCGGTGTAGTCTCCGGCTTCAAACAGGGCCTTGGCCGTTGGCAAGGTGGCCTGCATGGCGGCGTGCAGTGACTTCTCGGCGGCTTCAACGAGCAACTGGTCGTCGACGTGCGCTGGCACGTCGGCATCCGACTTTTTCAAGATGTTGCCGATGCGCTTGTTGGCAGCCGCCAGCGCTGGTGCTTCGGGCAGGCGGGCGAAGGCTTGTACGGCGGTCAGGAGGTCAGGGACTTTGGCCAACGGCGGCAATCTGCCTTGATTGACCACTGCTGTGACCTCGCTTGCAGAGTAACCCAGCTCCTGGCAGTAACCGTCAAGTCGGTCGATCATGAACTGCAAAACGTCTGTCCTGGCATCGGAGAAGTCGGATGGAAAAGACGAGTAGGCGAAATCGACCAACTGCTTAGCTGTCAGGTTCAACTGCCGTTCAAGGACCAAGCGCACAACACCCAAAGCATGACGCCGCAGCGCGAAGGGATCCTTGTCTCCGGTGGGACGCTGACCAATCCCGAACAGACCGAGCAAGGTTTCCAGCTTGTCGGCCAGCGCCACCACCAAACCCACGTCGTTGCGCGGCAACGCATCGCCAGCAAAGCGCGGTTTGTAGTGGTCTTCGATGGCGTCGGCGATCAGCGGCGACAGGCCTTCATGGCGCGCGTAATAGCCACCCATGATCCCCTGCAACTCAGGGAACTCGCCGACCATGTCGGTGAGCAAGTCGGCTTTGGCCAGTTGCGCTGCCGTGTCGGCCTGTTGGGCCAAGGCGTCGCCGCCGAGCTGGTGGCCAATCCCTCGGGCAATGGCGCGCACGCGCTCGGTGCGCTCACCCTGCGTGCCCAGCTTGTTGTGATAGACCACCTTGTCCAAGCCCGGCAAGCGGTCGATGAGCTTTTTCTTGCGGTCCTGATCGAAGAAAAACTTCGCATCGGCCAAGCGTGGGCGCACCACGCGTTCGTTGCCACCGATGACGGCGCTGGGGTCTTCCGGGCTGATGTTGCTTACCACCAGAAAGCAGTTCGTCAACTGGCCCTGGGCATCCAGCAGCGGGAAGTACTTTTGATTGGCCTTCATCGTGAGGATGAGGCACTCCTGCGGCACGGCCAGAAACTCCGGCTCGAACTGACACACCAGCACGTTAGGTCGCTCGACCAAGGCGGTCACTTCATCGAGCAAGGCGTTGTCGATGTCGCCATTGGGGTCGGTCAGTGGAAAGTGCCCGGCCGGCGCACGTTCGATCAACTGCTGACGAATCGCTTCCTTGCGCTTGGTGAAGCTGGCAATGACCGCGCCGTCGCGCAGCAGCGCGTCGGCGTAAGAGTCGGCCTCTTCAATCACCACCGGTGACACGCGAGCCTCGAATCGGTGGCCTTGCGTGGTGCGCCCAGCCTGCAAGCCCAACACCGACACGGGCACGACTTCGCTGCCATGCAAAGCCACCAGCCCGTGCGCGGGCCGAACAAATTGCACGCTGCTCCAGCCCGGCATGTCACAGCCCGATTCGAGCTGGTAGGTCATGAGCTTCGGGATGGGAAGTTTGGCCAGAGCTTCGTCCAAGGCCTTTTGTAAACCGAGGCTCAAACTCAAGCCTTGCGCGGTGCTGTCGTAGAACAGCGCTTCGGCTTTGCCATCGGGCACACGCCTCAGTTCGGCCACTGCCGAGGCGTCAGCACCCAGCGCGGCCAGGCGTTTGAGCAGCGCGGGGGTGGGCTGCCCCGATGCGTCCAGGCCCACGGAGACGGGCATGAGTTTTTGCGAAACGGACTTGTCGGGGGCCTTTGCCAAGACGCCTTTGATCCACACCGCCAATCGACGCGGCGAGGCGTAGGGCACGACGTTGTCGCCGAGTTTCAGCGTCTGGCTTTTGTCCACCAAATCAAGGTCGGCCAATTGCAGCCAGACGTTGGAGGCAAATGACAAACCCAGCTTTTCCAAGACCTTGGGCGGCAGCTCCTCCACAAACAGTTCGACGAGCAGGTTCTTCGATGTCATCTTCAAAGCGAATCCAGTGGGGCTGTGCCGGGCGTCCATCGCGCGCTGATCGGGCGTTGATCGAGCATTAGGCGGTGACGACGGTCTGAGGCACGGGTTGCGGCGCGGGCTGAGGCATTTGTGCCACCCACTCGCGCGGGGCCATGGGAAAGCCCAGTCGCTGG
Organism: Comamonadaceae bacterium; assembly: GCA_027483665.1. Lineage (GTDB taxonomy): Bacteria > Pseudomonadota > Gammaproteobacteria > Burkholderiales > Burkholderiaceae_C > JAIXUC01. The sequence continues at coordinate 144,880 of JAIXUC010000003.1, forward strand.
CGGCTCTCCAAATAGCTTTGCGCCACGCTGCGCGCCAGGTTGCGAATGCGGCCGATGTAGGCTGCGCGCTCGGTCACGCTGATGGCACCGCGCGCGTCCAGCAGGTTGAAGGTGTGCGCGCACTTGAGCACTTGCTCGTAAGCCGGCAAGGCCAGTTGCTGCGTCATGAGGTGCTTGGCCTGCTTTTCGTGTGCGGTGAAGGCGGTGAACAGAAAGTCTGCGTCGCTGTGCTCGAAGTTGTAGGCCGACTGCTCCACCTCGTTTTGCTTGTAGACGTCGCCGTAGCTCATGGTCTCTGTCCACTTCAGGTTGTAGACGTTGTCCACGCCCTGCAGATACATGGCAAGGCGCTCCAGGCCGTAGGTGATTTCGCCGGTGATGGGCTTGCAGTCGATGCCACCGACTTGCTGGAAATAGGTGAACTGGGTCACTTCCATGCCATTGAGCCAAACCTCCCAGCCCAAACCCCAGGCGCCCAGCGTGGGGTTTTCCCAATCGTCTTCCACGAAGCGAACGTCGTTCTTCTTCAGGTCAAAGCCCAGCGCTTCCAGAGATCCCAAATACAACTCCAAGATGTTGGCCGGCGCGGGCTTGAGCACCACTTGGTACTGGTAGTAGTGCTGCAAGCGGTTCGGGTTTTGACCGTAGCGACCGTCTTTGGGTCGGCGGCTGGGCTGCACGTAAGCAGCCTTCCAAGGCTCAGGGCCCAAAGCCCGCAAAAAGGTGGCGGTGTGGCTGGTGCCAGCACCTACCTCCATGTCGTAAGGTTGCAGCAATGCGCAACCTTGGGCGTCCCAATACGACTGCAAACGCAGGATGATCTGCTGAAAAGTAAGCATCGTTCGAGTTTACTTGGGCAGTTTTATGCGCCTGCCCGCCAGCACCGCTACCAACAGCGTCGCCAAACCCCAGCCCCACAACGGCCACAAGCCGTACTGCGAAGCCCAGGTGGCATAGGGTGTGGGCCTGCCCTGCCTGCCCTCAACCGAAGCCACCAGCACGTCGCGCGTGTGTGGCTCCAGGCGGTGCGTGACGCGCCCGCGATGGTCGATAACGGCGGTCGCTCCTGTGTTGGTAGCGCGCACCATGGGCCTTTGAAATTCCAGCGAGCGCATGCGCGAGATATGCAAGTGCTGATCCACCGCAATCGATTGCCCGAACCAGGCAATGTTGCTCAGGTTAACCATGATGGTCGGCGCGCCATCGGGGTTGGCGAAGCTCAGCGCCATCTCTTCACCAAACAAATCTTCGTAGCAAATGTTAGGGGCCAAGCGCTGCCCGGCCCAGACCATCGGTGCTTGCACCGGAGAGCCGCGCGTGAAGTCACCCAAAGGGATGGCCATGAGTTCTGTGAACCAGCGAAACAGTGGCGGAATGAACTCTCCAAAGGGCACCAGGTGATGCTTGCCGTACTGGTAGGTTTTTTGGCCCGGCAGCAAGCCAACCGCAGCATTGACGTAGCCCTCTTCAAAAGAGCCCAAAGGCATGCCCACCAAGGCGGCCCTGCCATCGGCATCCAGCTTTTTCAGCAACGGAGGCCAAAAAGTCTCAGGCAGCTGCGCCGGCAGCAGCGGAATGGCCGTCTCTGGCGCCACCACCAAGGCTGTTTCCGCGAGGCTCAGTTGCTCGCTGTACCAAGCCAGCGCCAGCGCCACCCCGCTGCCTGGCAGAAACTTCTCGTCCTGTGGAATGTTGCCTTGCAGCAGCGTGATGTCCAAACGCCCGGCGGACTCGCCAAATGAGGCACGCCCGGCCAAGCCGCCCACCAACAACAGCGCAGCGGCAGCAAGCCATGGGGGGCTGGTGCGCAACCAGCGCGGCGCTTGACGTTGCTTCGCCGAAATGACCTGGGCGTGCCGGCCTTCAGGAGCCCGAACTTGCAATCCCCACGAAAGCGCCACGGCCAACCAAGCTGCAGCCAAGCCCACGCCGTAGACGCCGACCCAGGCGGCCAAACCCGCCAAAGGTCCATCGACATGGCTGTAGCCCGCGGCACCCCAGGGAAAGCCCGTCAGCCATTGGCCACGGGCCAGTTCGGCGAGCAACCACAAGGCACCGAAAACCAGCCCCTGTCCCACGGGGTTCGTGACGCCCATGCGCACGAAACAAGCACATGCCAGCGCGTAGTAGAGAGACAGCGCGCCGGCCAACGCGAGCACCCCCGCCGCAGCAAATGGAGCGGCCAGCCCGCCGTAGGTGTGCATGGAGATGAACAGCCACCAGAACGTGCCCACCAGCCAAGCGGTGGCGAAGAGCCAGCCGATGAGGGCACCAACCAGACTGGGGTTGCGGCCAGCTGCTGCTGAGCGACTCGGTGCAGCGCGCAACAAACCCACCAGCACGGCCATGGACAAAACTTGGAGCCACCATTTGGGCGTGCCGTCCCAAGGGCTGGCCACTGAAACGGCCTGCATCGCGCCCGCAGCCGCCGCTGCGCCCATCAGGGGCCACAAAGCAGCCGTCCCCATGGCCGACGCTGGCCTACCCTAGGCGAGGGGAAGACCCCTTACCCGGTGCACCCACTGGCGACACCTTGAACCACTTAACCGCACCCGCTTTGGTGTGCAGGACCAAGAAGTTAAGGCCCGCGATCTGGTGGGTCTCGCCGCGCTTCGGTACGTGGCCCATTTCGTGAGCGATCAAACCGCCGACGGTATCGAAGTCCTGCTCAGCATCGCTCGGCACCAGCGAGACACCAAAAGCGTCTGCCACACGCTCTACCGGAGTGTCTCCGCTGACGCGGTAGGTTTGGTCCGACAGGCCAAAAATGTCGCCCTCGTCGTCAGCGATGTCGAACTCGTCTTCGATTTCACCAACGATCTGCTCCAGCACATCTTCGATCGTGATCAGGCCAGCCGTGCGGCCGAACTCGTCAATGACGATGGCCAGATGATTGCGGTTGCCCCGGAACTCTCGCAGCAGATCGTTGAGGCCCTTGCTTTCAGGAACGAAAACTGCAGGTCGCAGGAGCGCTCGCAAGTTCAGTTCGGGGGCCCGCTGGAGCTTGAGCAAATCCTTGGCCATCAGAATGCCAATGATGTTTTCTCGGTCTCCCTCGTACACCGGGAATCGGGAGTGCGCGGTATCGATGACCAAATAGAGGATGTCGTCAAAAACGGCATCGATGTCGATCATGTCCATGCGAGGCGCGGCCACCATGACATCACCCGCGGACATGTCCGACATGCGGATGACGCCTTCGAGCATCACCCGGGATTCTGAATTGATGACGTCGTTATCCTCCGCCTCCGCTAGGGACTCGATGAGCTCTTCTTTGGAGTCGGGGCCGGGGTGAATGAACTCGGCCAGCTTTTGCAAAAACGTGCGCTTGTCTTCTCGGTCGCCTGCGCGGGCGGGGTGTGGGTCGGACACTGGGGTGTTCGAAGTGGCGGGATCGAAAGAATACTTGATTCAGATGACTGCACGCTGGGGATCGTTAGCCGCCGCTGCGGTGCCGCGCATCGCGCACGCCTTGGCGCACGGCCTGTAGGTCCGACAACGCGTCCAGGAAACGCTGCGCTTGCAGCTTGAGCTGATAGTTCGTTTCTGCAAATTGTTCTTGCACCATTTCAGCCACGCGGGTGTCCAGAGTGGCCGGTGGCAACAAGAGATGGGCCTGCGAGTCGGGGCCTTCACGGACCACGGTAGCGCCGCCGCGCCGAGCGATGCTGAGCATGGGCCTGTTGTCACTGAGTGCGTGAATGAACAACATCTCAACGCCCTCGTTGCGCGCATGCATCACGGCGCGCTCGAACAGGCGTGTCCCATAACCGCGCCCACGGGCATGGGCCAGCACCGAAACACCGAATTCCGCGCAAGAGCGCAGGTCTGCCGATGCTGCGTAGGCCAGATGGGCCACAGCAATCAAGGCCAAATGGCGGTTGTAGATGCCAAAGAGTTCGTCGCGCTCAAAGTCCAGGGTGTCTGCATAACGGGCGATTTGTGCGTCGCTGGCGCTGTACCCGAAGCGCAGGTAGCGATCACCCGGATCGAGTTGCTGCAGGTGCGTGAGGATTCGGCCGCGGTGCGTTTTGCCGATCGCGCGGATAGGAACTGCCAACACACCCCCTCGTTGATCCGCTCTGGCGTGCGCTCGCGTTTCCCGAGCCAGAGCATTGATGGCCGAAGGTTCTGCCGACTGGGATTCGCTGGGGTGCGGTTCGTCAGGGGAAGCGTTCATGCGGTGATGCTAGGCTCAATCAGGGTTTTTACCTAGCCGCGTCAACAGATTCCTCGACGGACCGCCGGGCTTTGGTGGCCATTGACCTTGTGCCGCGGCTGGGGCTTCGGCAGTAGCTGTGGGCACGGCGCTACATTGAGGAGCCATGCTCAAGCCGTGCGGGAATGAGCGCATCTAACCTCTCACGGTGAGCGACATGTCAGAAAAACTCCTGGGCCCATCTCTTGAAGCTTCCGAGTCCACCGACAACCCCATGGGAACGGCTGGGTTTGAGTTCATCGAGTACGCCGCACCGGACCCAGCGGCAATGGGCGCTGTTTTTGAACGGATGGGCTTCGTGGCTATTGCGCGGCACCGCCACAAAAATGTGGTGCTCTACCGACAGGGTGGCATCAACTTCATCGTCAACGCAGAGCCTGATTCTTTTGCGCAGCGCTTTGCGCGCCAGCACGGTCCGAGCATTTGCGCGATCGCACTGCGCGTCGCTGACGCCAAACGGGCCTACGAGCGAGCCGTGTCGTTGGGTGCCTGGGGGTTTGCGGGTGGCGCCGGCCCGGGGGAGCTGAGCATACCCGCCATCAAAGGCATAGGCGACAGCTTGATTTACTTGGTCGACCGCTGGCGCGGCAAGGACGGCGCGCCAGCGGGAGCCATCGGAAACATTGGCTTCTTTGATGTGGATTTCGAGCCATTGCCCATTCCCGTCGGCGTTGACCCATTGAACCCTCCAGGACACGGTCTGACGCACGTGGACCATCTCACGCACAACGTTCACAGAGGCCGCATGAAGGAATGGGCTTCGTTTTATGAGCGCTTGTTCAATTTTCGGGAGGTTCGCTACTTCGACATTGAAGGCCAAGTAACGGGCGTGAAAAGCAAGGCGATGACCAGTCCGTGCGGTTTGATCCGCATACCGATCAACGAGGAAGGCAATGAAACGGCCGGGCAGATTCAGGAGTATCTTGACCGTTACCAAGGCGAAGGAATTCAGCACATCGCCTTGGCTTCCACCGATTTGCCGCAGTCAGTTGACACGCTGCGCGCGCGAGGCGTTCAGCTGCTGGACACCATCGATACGTATTACGAATTGATTGACCGGCGCATTCCCGGTCATGGTGAAAACGTATCCGAGTTGAAGCAGCGGAAGATATTAATTGACGGCAAGCCGGGCGCTTTGTTGTTGCAGATCTTCAGCGAGAACCAACTCGGGCCGATTTTTTTCGAATTCATCCAAAGAAAGGGTGATGAGGGCTTCGGTGAGGGCAACTTCAAGGCCTTGTTTGAGAGCATGGAGCTGGACCAGATGCGCCGTGGTCAGTTGGTTGCGCCCTAGTTTCCGGGCCCAACATAGCCAGGGTGGTGCGCATGATGTGGTCATCCAACACCATCGAAACGTGACCCAAGCCCGGTTCAAACCGGTTTTCGGCACCAGCGAGTGTGGCAGTTGCCGGCGGCATCACGACGTTGTCGCAGTTGGAGTACCAGCAAACAAATTGGCTACCCAATTCATGGGTATGCAATCGTTGCATGTTGGCCAGCCATTGGCTTTCTGGCCGCATCTGGAGTGCATTTTTCGATCGGCCGAGACGAGCAAGCCACGTTCCTTGGTGGGGTGTTCCGATCGTTGCGCAACGATGCATCTTGATTCGGGCGCTGGGGTCATGGTTTAACCAAGCCCGCACTGCAAGGCCGCCCATGCTGTGAGCCACCAAAAGGGGGGCCATACCGGTGGCTTTCAACATGTGCTGCACCGCTCGATCAATCGTCTCTGCGTAGCCATCAATTCCCGAAAAAACAGGCTCTAGGTCGACGGCTGCATAGGGGATCCGGGATTGGGTCAGATGTTCTAACCATGAGTTCCATACCGCGCGGTTGCACACAAACCCGTGAACGAAAACCACGCCCCGCCGCCCGGTCCACCCAGCGTCCGGTTGGGGGTCAGGCCAACGGTGACTGCGGAAAGGTTGTCGCCAACAAAACACCCTCACGACTGCTGCACTTTCAAACCACCAAGCCTTGGCAAGTGTCCAATGGCTTGCTTTAGGCGTGGGGTCTTGCTTGCGGAGAGCTGCAAGCAGCAGCATTTCGATGACGATGGTCATGGACCATCCAAAAAGAATGACCACGAGGCCAGAGGCGGCGACGACCTTGTTAGTGGGCCACAGGGCCAAGGTCCAAACTGTTGCAATCAACAGCGTCGACACCACCATAAGTTGTTGTATGCGAGCCAACATGGTTGGGCTAGTTTCCGTTTCGTGTTGGCGCTGGAAAAAAAATTCGCCGACGCAGTTGATGTGTCGACACCTTATCACCCGTGTCGGTGGCGTCCTTCCAAACGGCACTACTGGGGATGTTGTCGGTTGACGCCATGCGCGCTCAGGGCTTGCTGGCTAGACTGCCTAGGTGATGGACGCTACATCCCGCATTCGAAAGTCTGTTGACCTGGTCGTCGAGCTGCGCCGTGCGCACCAGCAAGACCGTTCTCTGTTGGCCTGCGTTTGCTGGGTCAAACGTCTGCAGAACCGACGCTTTGCTTCGACGTATCCCGATTTGTCAGCCCAGCCAGCAACCTCGCAGGCGGTTCGGTTTTTTTTGGAAGAGCTTTACAGCGATTCAGATTTTTCAGTGCGAGATCGGCAGTTCCACCTGATTGCCGGGACCATTGGCGTCCTCTTCCCGAAGAGCGTAGGCGAATGTGCAGCAGCTCTTGCCGAACTTCACGGCCTGACAGAGTCTCTTGACGACCGAATGGCGCGCTTTGTTTCGGCGGCTGTCGCAAGTACCGATTCGTCCTTGCCAGACCCAGGCTTTTCTCTTGAGGCGTGTCTTTTATATGCTGGTGCATGGAACTCGGTTGCCTCACCAGACGAGCGACGTCTACAGCTTCAGGCAGTTGTAGACATTGGACGTGAACTGGCTAGATTCACACGCATGCCCGGGCTTCGCAGCATGCTTCGCATGATGCGGGGCGCCGCGACTGCTGGTGGCCTCGGCGATCTTCAACGCTTTTTGGAGTCGGGATTCGATACTTTTGCCCATTTGTCGCGCAACAACGGCGGGGCGGAAGTCTTTATCCAGACTATTGAAATGCGAGAAAGGGAAGTTGTGCGCCGATTGTTTTCTGACCGGCCTGCGCTTTCTGCTCAGTGGCTTTATGAAACCTATGGTCAGCAAACCGATGCTTAGCACTGAGCCTGCACTTGTCAAGAGCCTGTTGCCACCAGGGGTTGTGGTTGTTGAGAGGGGATGGCTTTCATCCAATATGATTTTTCTTGAAGGGCGGGATGAACTGTTTGTTGTGGATACAGGCTATTGCTCTCATTCGGAGCAGACTCTGGCCTTCGTCGAGTCGGCTATTGAGCGGCATCCGATGGGGGATGCGGTCCGGCTGCAGGTGCTCAACACGCACCTGCATAGCGACCACTGCGGTGGTAACGCGGCCATACAAACCCGGTACCCTTTGTCTCGGGTTTTGGTTCCACTTGGAAGCTGGCGCGCAGTGCAGTTGTGGGTACCATTTGCAAAATCTGTTGAGGTTACCGGCCAAACTTGTGTCCGTTTTTCAGCCACATCTGCGCTGATGCCGGGCAGTACCTTGGTTGTTGGCTCCTGCTGCTGGCAGGCTCTGTCAGCGCCAGGTCACGATCTGGACTCACTGATCTTGTTCGAGCCACAAACACGGACCTTGATTTCTGCTGACGCACTGTGGGAAGACGGATTTGGTGTTGTTTTTCCAGAGTTGGAAGGGGTGCCGGCTTTTGGCCAAGTGGGTGCTACGCTTGATTTGATCGAATCGCTGGACGTCAAGGTCGTTATTCCGGGGCACGGTGGCATTTTTCTAGACGCCGCTGCTGCGCTGAGAAGAGCAAGGTCGCGCCTGGCTTTTTTTGAGGCGTATCCAGAGAAGCACGCGACGCACGCCGCCAAGGTATTACTCGCATTCAAGGCGCTGGAGTGGGGCCGCTTTAGTGAAACTCAAGTTCAAGATTGGGCTTCCAGCACTGAGATGATGAATACTATTTTTGAGCGGGTCGCAGCCAAACATTTTTCCGTATGGTTAGGTGATCTTTGTTCCTCCTTCAAGTCAAGTCATCGCTGGACCGCTTGTGCGGATGGCATGATTGAAGTTGTCACCTGAGCGGTTTTGGTGTTGCTTTTTGTTTCTGATGCGGCTTTTTTCCTGCAGATGGCTGTGTCAGATTTTTCGGCTTGAACCTTCCCGGGTGTTTGGCTGGCCCAACTTGTTGATGCGTTGAGGCTTTGAACTAGTTACAAGGGATCTCGCCAAGGCTCTGCGAGCGCGCGGTTTGTTTGCTGGAGGGGGATTGAGGCGAGTCCCCTCGCCGGCGACGGGAACTAGAGCGATCACAAGCCTTGCGACATCTTTTTTGTTTGGTGCGGCTGCGGTAGCTTGAATCACAGACACGGGTACGCGTCTGGCTTCTAACTCTTTAGGCTCGCCATTGCGCTTTCGCCCATTCGGAGCTCGACCGACCTCTGGCATGCCGAAGAGCATCGTCGAGAAGGCTCAACAGGCCTTGAGGGCTTCCCGAGTTGCACATGGGCTGACATCGCTCGTTTGGGCTTTGGACGCCGCGAGGCCTATGAATTGTTGACGCCTACTGAAAATTGACATCTAAACGGGGGCTGGTCAATATTGAATCGGCGCGGACAGCCTATGAATGAGCCAGCGTTCTAAGGGATTCAGGCCAGGATCCATGGAGCGATCGCACCTACCAAGCAAGCTTGCAAGTCTCGGGGGCTAGCAAGCTGCAGAGGTGTATGGACCCGGCGGGATTGCTGTTGCCCGGTGTGAATTGGAGCAATTGACGAGACGCTTGAACGTTCAGGGCGTTAGCCCTAGCAAGGCGCTTCGGACTACCGCGAGCGCCATCAAGGGAACGGGTCCGGTGAACTGGATCATTCAACTGTTCACGAGCCAGATCTGAAACTGAACCACCCCGGGTTTGAACTGACCCCCAGAAGTTGGGCGGTCGCGTTCCCTCCAATCAGGCGGTGTTTTCAGCCGGTTTTTCACCGGGCTGAGCCGCTGCAATCCGAGTTTGATTCGCTCGTGGTTGTAGTAGCGGATGTAATTGTTCACGCCTGCTTCCAGCGTCTCAAGCCCATCTAGCGTTGCAAGATGGTGATGCTTGGCTTTGAGAATGCCGAAGAAGCTCTCGATCACCGCGTTGTCAAATCAGTTCCCCCTGCGGCTCATGCTTTGTCTGACGCCATGCTGTTCAAGCATGGCTCGGTAGGGCAGCATCTTGTAGTGCCAGCCTTGATCTGAATGCACGATCAGTTCAGAAGCACATGCTGACCGCGCCAGGGCTTCCCGAAGCGTGTCAGACACCAGGTCGAACACAGGCCGCTTAGCCATGCGGTGCGCGATGATCTCACCGTTGTAGAGGTCCATGGAGGCCGACAAATAGAGCTTCTGCCCATGCACGCTGAACTTGGTCACATCGGTCACCCACTTCTGGTTAGGAGCCTCCGAGAAGAGGTCGCGCTGCAGGACATTGGGGACGTGCACATCGCTCATGCTAGGGACATGCCGGAAGCGCTTCTACGCGCGAATCAATGCGCGCAGTCCCATCTTTTGCATCAGGCGCTGCACGCACTTGTGATTGACGGGCTCTGCCATTGACCTGCACAGCGCTGCCGTGATGCGTCTGTAGCCGTAGCGACCCTTGTGCTCGTCATAGACAGGGCGGATTTTGAGTTCCATGTCGTTTTGCTGTTGGGTACGCAGAATCGCCTGACATTGGTGGTAAAACGTGCTGCGGGCAAGGCCTGCTATCTGCAACAGGTCCGCCAGTTTGTGGTGACGCCTCAACCCGGCGATCAGACGCGTTTTGTCAGCGCAGCCGATCGCTTCTCCCGGATCAAGGCTTGCAGTTTTTTTGAGGTACGCCACCTCCGCGCGCAGTCGCCCGTTCTCTTCACGCAGAGCCTGCGCCGAATCCGTGACGACCGGGCTTCGGGGCGCTGGGCAGCGTCGTTCTGGCTTCATGTTTGGGCGCCCTTGCTTCCTGCTCCCAATGGCCTCCACGCCGCCCTCATTTAGTTCGCATCGCCAAGCCACCATTTGGTTTGGATTGCGAATGTCGTAGACCGCCGCCACCTTGCGGCTTGAAAGCTGCTCACGGTCCTGATGGGACAGTGCCTGCAGCTTGAACTGCACACTGTACGCACTCCGCTTGGAGCGCAAACCGTCAATGCCGTGTAGGCGGTAGTGGCTCACCCAACTGCGGCTCTTCTCATCTGACAACGACCACCGCCGCGCCAGCAGCTTCGCCCCACCTTAGCCAGCCAAAAAGCTCTTGACAACTCCCAGCTTGAACTCTGTCTGATACCTCTTCATGGATCCCCTTGAAGTTCGTCCAACTTCTGGGGGTCAGTATAAAAACCCGGGGCGGTTCAGATACCCTCGACATGCTAGGCTCAATGCACAAGTTAGCATATGCAAAACGGAACTTGAAAATAGCTTGCCGTCGACCATCAAAACGTCAACGCGACCAAAATTTCTCTGTGTCAAGCGATAAATGCACAACGCCCGATCATTTTGACCGGGCGTTGTGGCTGGATGGAGCCTGACGATGACCTACTTTCACACGGGAATCCGCACTATCATCG
>JAIXUC010000033.1 GCA_027483665.1 Comamonadaceae bacterium
CCGCTACGGCGCTTGCCTCCGCAGGCCGGTTAGCTCGAACGTTAGCCACCTGGCGCGGCGAGCAGATCGGTGGGCTGAAAGGACGTTGCGATGACTCGAGTAACTTTGCTGCTGCTTTTTCTGGGCCTGCAGGCGGGAGCCTCCTGGGCCGCGACCGACGTGCTGATCGAGACCGATCGCGGTCGCACCGAGGGGATGTTCTCCAGCAAGCCGGTGCGGCAGCGGGCGATCGTCATGAAGCCGGACGTTGCCGGCGATACCGCCTTGCTGATCTTTCGCGGGGCCCCCGGTTACGCGAACATCCAGACGGTGGCGGACAAGATGCGCAATGTGCCGAACTTCATCCGTCCGAGCCTGCCGCTGTTCATGCGGGCGCGCATTGCCGTGGTGATCATGGACTGCCCGACGGACCAGCAGGGCGCACCCGGCTTCTACCCGACCAGCTGCCTCGATAACTACCGCTCTTCCGCAGAGCACGCCGACGACGTGCGTAGCGTCATGGCCAAGCTTAGGCAGGACCACGGCATCACGAGGTTCTTCCTGCTAGGACACAGCGCGGGAACCATGAGTTCGCGCTGGCTAGGGAAGAACCTCGGCCCGGAAATCGCCGGCAGCATCCATTCCGCGACGATGAACAATCCTGGCCAGCGGGTGTGGTACTCGGGGCGCAATTTTCCCTACCAAGACATCGTTGCGCCGGTGTTGCATGTGCACCATGAGTCGGATGCTTGCGAGCAGACCCACTATGGTATCGCCAGGGGCTATGCCAAGGATCGGCTGGTCACCGTGCGCGGCGGCCGACCGGAGGGCGATCCCTGCTCGACTCACTTTCATTCCTACGTCGGGCGCGAGGAAGGGGTCAGTAAGGCAATCATCGAGTGGATCGTGACCGGCAAGATCGTGCCCCTGGTCGACGAGTGAGCCCGGAGCGCCACTGCCATGCGCGCACCCAATGATCCCGCTTTAGGTGAGAGAGGTAAGCAGTACTCATCTTGCCAGTCTTGTCGGCGCTTCGGCAGGATAGGCATTCGCCGTGATTTAGCGGGCTATCCCGGCAGTGGTGCGAACGGGCGGGAAGCGCGGCGCCGCATTCAGCCATTGCGCCGCCCGCCGCACACCAATACGTTGGGCAGCACAGCGCACGTCCGCTGCAACCGCAGAACGGATCTCACATCGAACTGGAGCGGTTCATGAAGAAGGTGAACGAGTTTGTTGAGCATCTCAACGAGGTGTTTCGTCTCTTCGGGCCGATTCGCTCGAAACGCATGTTTGGTGGGTACGGGGTCTACCACCAAGGACTAATGATCGGCCTGGTCGCTGATGACACTCTCTACCTCAAGATCGACGCCCTATCCGCACCGCACTTCACCGAGGCTGACAGCTCATCGTTCTCGTACACCAAGAACGGCCGGGCCATGAAGATGTCCTACTCATCTGCACCGATAGAAATCTTCGATGATCCGGAGTCCGCAAAGATTTGGGCCACCCGAGCCTATGAAGCTGCACTCAGATCAAGAAGAGTTGCTGCGAAGCGAGCCAAGTAAAAGAACGAACGGGCAGAACTCCTCGGTGTGCGCAGTGCGGCTTCGTATTGGGCTTCGTCCGCTTCCGGGCTCCGGTGAGCACAAATGCTGACCGACCGCTTCCTCGTTTCACCACCGGCCGCTCCTAGACGAAAGTGCCAGTTCTCATCCACGCCGGTCAGCCGCCGTTCGACGCGAGTCGCTTGGCCTCCTAAGCTTCGCTACCTAGGGGCACGGCGCGCTCACGCAATCGCCCTTGAGCGGCAGCCGCCGCCGCGCATCCATAGCAAACCTCGACAGTGGCCAACTGAAGTCGGCTGGCTGCTGACGCTCCTTGAGGCCACTCAGCAACACTGCCCGGCCAGAGCTTGGATGTGCGGTCTCCCAAAGCCCAAGCGGGGTTTGCCGTCAATCCGGTTTGGCGGCCTCGGTGGCAGCCTCCAGGTTGTCGAACAGCGCCGGCGTGATCGTCCGCGTGAGCACCTGCGCCAGCCGCATGCGCCTGAACGCGCCGCTGGCGTAGCGCGAGACACGCGTGTAGAAGTGGTCCTCGAGCGTGTGCACCATCAGCGCGTAGGCGTCGGCCAGTTCGTCGTCGATGTCGAATCCGTCGTAGTTGACGACCACTGCCACCTTGTGGCCGATCACCCGGCACTGCTGCTCGACCGCTAGGCGGATGGCGTCAATGTCCTGCTGTTGACGCAGCTGCAGGTGCTGGAAGTTCAAGAACAGCAGGTCGCGCTGCGTGTCGTAATGGATGCGGCCACTCAGGTTCAGGTCAAGCAGACGCGAACGCAGGTCCATTGGGCTGTTGAGGAAGATGCTCGGGTCCATCGTCCTCGGCGCGTCGATCAGCGGCCTGAAGCCCATCTGGTCGAGGATGTCGCGCTGGATGTCGATGCCAGGGGCCACCTCGACCAGCCGCATTCCCTGCACGGTGAGCTCGAAGACGCAGCGTTCGGTGACATACAACACACGCTGACCCAGCGCCGCGGCGCGCGATCCGGCAAAGGTGATCTGCTCGACGCTCTGTCTGAACTTTTGCGCCCGCCCTTCCTGCACGATGCGCAGCCCGCCGTGCTCGACTGCCACCTCCAGTCCACCGGCGGTGAAGGTGCCGGCCAGCAGCAGCGTGCGCGCGTTCTGCGAGATGTTGATGAACCCGCCGGCACCGGCCAGCCTGGTGCCGAAGCGGCTGACATTGACGTTGCCTTGCGCGTCGCACTCGGCCATGCCCAGGCAAGCCAAATCGAGCCCGCCACCGTCGTAGAAGTCGAACTGCTGGTTCTGGTCGATCACGGCCTCGACGTTGAACGCGGCCCCGAAGTCAAGCCCTGCTGCTGGCACCCCGCCGATGACGCCGGGCTCGGCGGTCAGCGTGATGAGGTCGAGCACGCGCTCCTCATTGGCCACGGCGGCCACGCCTTCGGGCATGCCAATGCCCAAATTGACAACGCCGTCTACTGGCAACTCCAGCGCACAGCGTCGGGCGATGATCTTTCGTTCGTCCAGCGGCAAATGCTTCAGGTTATCCAGCGGCACCTGGATCTCGGCAGAAAAGGCTGGCGAGTAATCGGTGGCATAGGTCTGGCGGTGATGCTCGGGCGCGGCGATCACCACACAGTCCACCAGGGCGCCGGGGATGCGCACTGCGCGCGGGTTCAATGATCCGGTCTTGGCGATGCGCTCGACCTGCGCAATGACCACGCCGCCCGAGTTGCGCGCCGCCATCGCCATGGCCAGGTTGTCCAGCGTCAGCGCTTCGCGTTCCATCGTGATGTTGCCGTGCGCGTCCGCCGTGGTGCCGCGCACGAAGGCGACATCGATGGGAAAGGCCTTGTAGAACAGGAACTCCTGGCCGTCGATCTCCATCAGGCCCACCAGATCGTCGGTCGTCACGGCATTGATCTTGCCGCCCGCTTGGCGCGGGTCGACGAAGGTGCCCAGCCCCACCTTCGACAGCATGCCGGGCTTGCCCGCCGCGATGTCACGGTACAACTGCGAGATGCAGCCCTGCGGCAGGTTATAGGCCTCGATGCGGTTGTCCAGTGCGAGCTGCGCGACTTTGGGGATCAATCCCCAATGCCCGCCGATCGCGCGCTTGAGCAGGCTGTCATGGCCGAGCCGGTTCAGCCCACGGTCCTTGCCGTCCCCCTGGCCGGCCGCAAAGACCAGGGTCAGGTTGCGAGGCTCGCCGGTTTCAAGGAAGCGCTTGGACAGCGCCGCCAGAAGTTCATCGGGTGTGCCGATGCCCACGAAGCCTGAGCAGGCGAGCGTATCGCCCGAACGGATGACCGCCGCTGCATCGGCGGCCGAGACGACTTTGTTGCGCATCGCTTCCCTCGGTTGGGCTGCCGCCGGAATCCTGGACACCGACCAGAGCTCCTTGAGCTGGCTCGGACTGTACCGGGCTGACATGGCCTATTGCCCGAAGACACGCACCTCAGCCAGATCCGCTCGTCGGTGGCGTCTGCGATCAGTGCCGCCCCTCGGCCCCGTGAATGTACGGTGGTGGCCGGGAGCTGTAACTCAGTCGCGGGCCACGGGTTCATCCTGACCGCCAAAGTCTGAACGACTGCAATGTGGCTCGCAGCGCATGTTTACCGCACGAGCCCAGCCAAGGGCTCACCCTTCAATGCCGAACGCAACGTATCTGCAGCGCCAGCGCCCCACTAGCGAGCGGCAACCCGTCGGAAGTCTGGGTCGCGAGCGGCAACCCGTCGGAAGTCAGGGTCGTCGATCAACTTGACGACCAGCGTTCGGTACATCGCTTGGTACTGATTCATGGCCTCCGGAATCGCTATGGCGCCAACGAAGGAAGATTCCCACTTGGCGTCAACGGCGAGTTCCTTGTCGTAGACCAGTGAGCCAGCGCGCTTGACCATGAAACGTGCGGCCAGGCGACCTGTGCCAGTGCCAATGGCTGCGTCCACTCGGCTGTCCGTCAGATCTGCCTCGACGACTACCGGCGAGTTCACGTCGTACAGACCTGCTGCTGTCATCTCGACAATAAAGGTGTCTTTCAACAGCTGAGAAAAGCTGCCCTTGGCCGGTGTCAATGAGCTGCCGCGCAGCCCAGATAGCGTGCGATCCATTTCAGCTGGCTTGCCGGGTGCCAATGCAAATTTGCCACCCTGCAAAGGCTGCAAGTTGCTGCCGCGCAGTCGCTCAAGCAACTGTGGCGAAGCATTCGTCGCGTCCACTTGGACACTGGCGCAGCCAGTCAACACCACCAGCGAAGCTGCGGCGAAGAATCGGGCCAAGGTACTGGCCAATGAACAGGTGCTCATAGCTGCTTTGCTGCTTCGGTTGAATTGCCGGTGGGTTGGCCCGTCGGGAACCCTGGATCTTTGGAAAGGTTGCCAAGCAGGCGACCGAGCAGTTGCTTGAGCATCAAGGTAACCGCCTCTTCACCGGATGCGGTTTTGAGAGAGCCTACCGGGGGGGAACCGGTGCCGATGCTGGTGTAGATGACGTGCTTGGCCCCATGGTCAAGCGCCGCTCGGCCGCTGGATGGGGGCAAGTAACGCAAGTTACCTTCATAGCCGTCAGCAACAGTGGAGCCAGCGAGGCCGAAGGTGAGTCCGGCGATAAAACCCTTGGCGAAGGCATCGTCCTTCAGGGCGACGTTGTTCACCGTGATGGTGAGCAGTGCCCCGCCTTGTACAGGCCGGTCAGACACAGAAGAAAAAAGCCCGCTCTCCTGAACTTGCGCCAACACCTTGCCCTTCAAGTAATCCGTGGCTCGTGTGTTTGCGGTGCCGCTGGTGCGGAACTCGAAGGCCAACTGCACCGCCTGTGGTTTCTCTGGCATCCGAAACTCAGATCTTGGCGTCTCTGGCAGGTTTCCATCGACGTACATCGACGCACAGCCACCCAGCGACACCGAGGACATGACGACCATCCAACCCGCCCAGCGTCGCAACCACTCGGCGTTCCTTCTCAACTGCCCGTTCATGCACATTCCCCTGATGGCTAATAAGGAATTGATGCTATCGCACGAATTGCTGCGGGAAGCCTCCGCCAGCGACAAAGCGCCCCACACCAGGCCAGCATGGCGCCCAACCCTTCTCTCCAGCCGACGTGCAACGGTCTACGCCCTTCGCTTTTGGCTGCGCTCCAACGTTGAGAAACTGCTTTCCCGCTTGGCCACCGGCCGCTTCTGGCGGCGGATTCAACCGGTCGGCGCAACACACTAACCACTGCTTAGGCAGAAGGAGTGTTGCAAATGAAGTACCGGACGCGAAAGTTCTACACCGGCGCCCAGAAGGCTGGAGATGCACCGCTCAGACTCACACCGGCACCCGACACACGGCATTGGTCTAGGGAATCAGCGCCCACTCGGTGCGGCGCTTCCAGCCCTTTCGACTTAGCTGGGGGGTCAGAGCGGGGCGGCTGTCAAACCCGCAGCACCTCGCGGCGCATCGACCACAGCACGGCCAACACCTCGTTGCGCGTGGCTTCCTCGATGCCGTTCTTTTGCAGCGCGTCCATCGCGTCGTCGATGACGGTCATGAACTCCTGCTCGTTGATGTTCATGCCCTTGTGCGTGGCCACCATGTCTTTGCCTGAGTAGGCCTCGGGCCCGCCGGTGCCGGCGCAGAAGAACTCGACCGCGCGGCGCTCGACACGTGCCAGGTCTTCGCTGTTCATGTAGCGGGCATTTACCAGCGGGTTGGCCAGGTGGTTCTTCATGAGGTCCGCAGTGATGCGGGTGATGCCCTCGCGGCGACCCAGTCGCTCGTAAAGGGTGGTGGTGGCTTGGCTCATATCGACTTTCTCCTTGGGGTGGGCAGATCCACCATCGGACCTGCTGGATTGCAGGCTATTCAGCCCGCGTTCTTGAATCGTTCCCGGCTCCATATCGGGTCAATGACGCATCAGCGCATCAGCGCATCAGCGCGGCGGCGCGGTCTCGCGAGCCGCGTAAAGAAGGTTCACGACCTCTGCGACTTCCACCCTGCCTATGCCTTGCTCGCGCAGGGCCTCAGTCATGTCGCCAGCCACGGCCTGCAGCTCTGCCGGGCTGAAGCTCATGCCGGCGTCAGATGGGGCTGGGCCCGCTGCCTCAGTGCTGCGCGGCCCGCCGACCCTGGCGCTGAAGACGCTGACGCCCAGGGCCTTGAGTTGCGGCAAATCCTTCCCGCAAAACAGGGGGGCCAGCGCTGGGTTGGCAGCGTGGCGGTCGACCGCGTCGTCGACGACAGCGGCCACCGTGGTTGCGCCCCCCAACCGCTCGTACAGGCTGTCGTTCACCGCAGCGGGGTCCGCAGGTGCGCAGTCCACGACGCGACCTCGATAGCGCCAGGATCAGGCATCCAGGAGGCGTACTCGATCTCTGGCGCATCAGGCCGGCGCACGGCGTGCTCAGGGAATGTCCCCATGCGGGTGCCGTACAGGCCGAGGCCCAGCATGGCCATTGCGCTGGCAACGACCTGCTCGAGATCGGGCATGGTCTGGGCTGTCAGAGGATGTTGCAGCGGCAGTGGGGGCTGCATGGCTAATGGCGCGGGCAATGTCGGTTTCAGGCAGGTCATGGGCGCTCCTCGTGGTTCACGCCGGCGGAAAGTCGGTCGGCGTGCCCGCAGATTGCCGGGCCGGCGTTCCTGAATCGTTCCTGACGCCGACGCAGCTTGTGGAGGTCACCTCACTGTCGTACGCTTGTTTGCATGGACATCAACCCACCCAACGTGCCTCCCGGTGCCTTCACCCGCCTCGATGCCTTCCTGCTCGGCCGTTTCGCAGTCGCCATCGACGGCGTCGACATTGCGGGCGACCGTTGGCCCAGTCTGCGCGCCACGCAGTTGGTGCAGCTGCTGTGCTTGCAGCCGCGCCAGCGCTTGACGCGCGACGAAGTGATCGACGCGCTGTGGCCGCAGCTCGAGCCCGAGGCCGGTGCCGCCAACCTCAGAAAGGCCGCTCACCATGCGCGCCAAGCACTGGGGCGCCACGACGGCATCGTGCTGCAGGCCGGTGAGGTGCTGCTGTGGCCCGAGCGCCCGGTGGTGGTCGATGCGTGGTGCTTCGAGCAGCGTGCCAATGCCGCCCTGGCGCAGGGCGACCCCGCCAACTGCGCCGACGCGGCCGCCACCTACACGGGCGACCTGCTGCCCGGTGCCCGCTTCGAACCCTGGGCCGAAGCGAGCCGCGAACGCCTGCGTGAGCGCCAGCTGCAACTGCTGCGCGCCAGCGGTCAATGGGAACGGCTGGCGCAGATCGACCCTGAAGACGAGGCGGCGCACCGCGCGCTGATGCAACGCGAACTGGCTGCCGGCAACCGAGCCGCGGCCTTGCGCTGGTATGCCCACCTGCGCGAGGCGCTACAGCAGGGCTTGGGCGTGCCGCCGGACGCGCAAACGCAGGCGCTGTACGAGCGCTGCGTCGCCGGCCTGCAGGCGTCCGGGCCCGCCTTCGTCGGCCGCGCCGAGGCCAGTGCGCAGGCCGCTGCCTGGCTGAGCATGGCCGCCAGCCAGCGTCCCGGCGGCATCGTGTTGCGCGGGCCGCCCGGCATCGGCAAGAGTGCACTGGGTCGCGAGATCGCCACGCAGGCCCAGGCCCGCGGCTGGGCGTTGTGTCGCGCCGAGGCCTCGCAGACCGGCCGAACCTATGCGGTGATGTGCGACATCACCGAACGGCTGATCGCCATGGACCGCAGCGTGCTTGATCGCATCGGCGCGCAGGCGCGCGCAGTGTTGGCCCTGCTCAGCCCGCATGCGGCACCGGCCGACACCCTGCCAGGACCGCTGGGCAGGCACCAGGTCGTGGGTGCCATCCGGCGTCTGCTGCTGGCCGCCGCGTCGGACAAGGAAGTCTTGCTGCTGGTCGACGACGCGCACCTTGCCGACGACGCCGATGTCGACGTGATCACGCAGCTGGCGGCCACTGGCGGCGGCCTGGGCGTGCTGCTCGCCGCACGCCCAGCTGCCCCTGGCACCGCGCTGGCGCGTGCCTTGGGTCGGCTGCAGCGCTCGGGCGTGCTTCAGGTGATCGACCTGGAGCCGCTGCCCGACGACGAGTGCCGCCGGTTGGTGGCGCGCGCTGCGCCGGCCGGCGCGTCAGACGACGTGGTAGACCGCATCGTGCGCGCTTCTGACGGCAACCCGTTCGCGGCCATTGAGCTGGCGCGCTGTGCCGGCGCCAACGCCAACGGGCGCTTGCCTGGCGGCGTCGCCGAGGCCATCACCGAGCGGCTGTGCGATGTGCCCGACAGCGCACTGGGTCTGCTCAAGTGGATGGCACTGACCAGCGACGAATTCGATGTCGCCACCGTCGAGGCGCTGGCGGCAGAGGCGCAGGTTCCCAGCCTGGAATCGCTGGATGCCGCTTTGGCCGCTGGCGTGCTGCTGCCGCTGGCCAGCCGCTACCGCTTCCGCCACCATCTGGTGAAACAGGCCCTGTTCGAACAGGTGCCGCCCCACCACCGCCTGAAAATGCACCGCCGGATTGCCGCACGCTTGGCCGAGCTCGACGGTCCACCGGCCGGCATTGCCCGCCATTGGCTGGAAGCCGGCCACCGTCGCGATGCCATGCCCTGGCTGCTGGCGGCCGCCCGGGAGGCCGTGCGCCTGGCCGCCTTCAGCGATGCGCTGCGCCACCTCGAACCGCTGCTGGCGTTTCAACCCGATCATGCCGAGGCCCTGCGACTGCGCGCTGAGTCGCTGGACGCCATGGGTGAGCCCGCCGCGCTGGCCGCCTACCACGCAGCCGCCGACCTCGCGGGTGAGCCAGAGAGCCACAACCTGCGTGCCAAGGCCGCGCTGGCGCAGGTGAAGCTGGGAGACCCGAAAGGTGCGCTCGTTCTGCTGGCTGGCCTGACCCCCACCAGCGTTGAGGGTCGGCTCTGCGAAGCACTGGCCTACAGCGGTGCGGCCGCGCTTGGCACGGGCGACCCAGCCGTCGGCACGGCCAAGGCGGCGGTGGCGCGGCAGCTGGCTCTTCAGTCGGGTGACACGACCTCGCTGGTCATCGCCTCGTGGGCTCAGGCCGCGGCAGCGCATGCGCGCGGCGACCTGCACCGCAGCGTCTGGGCCGACCTGCACGAGACCAGCCAGGTGCCGCACCTGGCGCTGCGCGTGTTCGATGGCCACCTGTGCATCACCCAACGCTTCCTGTACGGCGCGCGGCCCTACGCAGACGTCATCCACTTCGCCCAGACCCTCTCCACCGAGGCGCAGCGGCTGGGCGCCGCACGCGGCCATGCTTTCGGCGTGACGCTGCGCGGCGAGGCCGAGTGGCTGGCCGGCAACCTGGTTGAAGCACGCGAGCACCTGGTTGAAGGCGCCCGGCTGCACCGCGCGATTGGCGGGCCGGTGGGCGAGGCGCTTTCGCTGCAGCGACTGGCCGAACTGGCGTTGCACGAGGGCCAGCGGGACGAGGCCCGAGCCCTCATCGATGAGGCATTGGACGTAGCGCGCCAGACCGACATCGGCTTTCACCTGCTCGACCGCATCTACGGCACGCGCATCAACCTGCATGCCGACGACCCGGGCGCCGCGCTGCATGTCATGGAGGACGCCAGTGTCTCGGTGCGTGGGCCGCTGGAAACCTGCCCAGGCTGCCGCATCACTTTCGCCGTGCCCGCGGCCATTGCCGCTGCGCGCGCCGGTGAACTGGCGCTGGCCGAGAAACACGAGGAGCAGTGCGCTTACCTGGCAAACGTCGTGATGCGCCTGCCGGCGTGGTATGCCGCGCACGACGAGGTGCGCGGGCACATCGCCGCGACGCGCGGCGCCGCTGAGGAATCGCTGGCGCGCTTTGCGGCCGCAGCGTCGCGCTTCCGGGAAGCAGGGCATCCGATTGACGCCGAGCGCTGCGACGGATGGGCCAAAAGGTCCACGATCGCCAACGTCGTCAGATAAAGGGCACTCGCCGGGTGGGTCTGTGAGCAGGCGCAGACCTTGGGAACTTGACCTGGGCGGCGGCGTTTCGTTCTACGAAGGCGTGCAGCACATTCGACACCCACAGCCCTTGAACGATCCCACCTGGAACTTCGTCGTGCTCGGGGTAGCTGCGGTGTTCGAAGGCACCAGCTTCACGATCGCGCTGCGTCAGTTCCTGAGGCAGGCCGGTGCTGCGCCGTTCTGGGCATCTGGCTCAGCCATCGCCTCGACATGCCGGCCCTGGATGGCGCAGCTTCGCTGCTGATAGGGGTGTTGCTGGCGGCAGTGGCGACCTTCCTCACGTGGCAGTCACGAGATCTGCTCATCGGTCAAGGCATTCGTCCGCAGACCGCGCGCGCCATACGCAGCATGGCCCTGGCCGTCCCCGGGGTGAGGGACGTCGGGCGCATCCTGTCGATGTACATGAGGCCCGACGATGTGCTGGTGACCATGGACCTCGATTTCGACGAAGGCACGGCTGCCGCGGAGGCGGCACTGGCCATCTCCGATGTCGAACAGCAAGTGCGCCAGCCCTTTCCCATGATCAAGCGGCTGTTCATCGAATCCGGCTCGGCCCCAGGTCACCAGCGCTGGTCAAGGCCGGATGCGGTCCGTCCCCTCAACGAGCAGACTGCCGCCTCCGAGACGCCTGCGCGCGCATCCGCCTGGTCGACCTAGCCCAAGAGCGGCGCTTCGACTTCATGCTGATCTATCTGCGTGGCTCAGCGCGTCCGACGACGCCAAGCCATGCCGGCCAAAGCCAAGACGGCGAGTGCGGCCCCGGCCAGGAAGGTGGCAGCGGCGCCGATCTGGTCCCACAGCAGTCCTGCGATGACACTGGCGAGCAGCATGGCAAGCCCACTGACGAGATTGAAGAAGCCGTAGGCCGTGCCGCGCAGATCAGCCGGCGCGGTATCGGCCACCATCGCCGCCAGCAGGCCTTGAGTCATCCCCATGTGCACGCCCCACAGAATGACACCAAGCAGCAACCAGGGCCAACCGGTGCCGGCGGCCAGCGCGAGATCAGCTGCCACGAGCACCACCAGACCCGCGGCCAGCAACTTGCCATGGCTCATGCGGTCCGAGAGCTTGCCGAACGGGTACGCCGAGCAGGCATAGACCATGTTCATGGCCACCATCACCAGGGGCACCAGCGCCAGCGGGATGCCAGACTGTTGGGCACGCAGGACCAGGAAGGCTTCACTGAAGCGCGCTAGCGTGAAGACGGCGCCGATGATCACCACCCACCAGTAGGCCGGGCTCAGTCGCGCCAGGTTGAGCCGGGTGATCGGGTTCGTGCGCCGTGCGGCCGTGGGGGGCGGCGGCTCGCGCACCCCGACCAGCAGCAGCAGCACCGCCATCAGGCCCGGCACCACCGCCACCCAGAACACCGCTCGGAAGTCATTTGCCCACAGCAGCATCAGGCCGACGGCGATGAGCGGGCCCAGGAATGCGCCCACGGTGTCCAGCGACTGGCGCAGACCGAAGGCGGCGCCACGGATATGGGGTGGCGCCATGTCGGCCACCAGAGCATCCCGCGGCGCGCCGCGCACACCTTTGCCAACGCGGTCGAGTAACCGTGCAGTCAGCACCATCCCGGTTGTCGGCGCCATCGCGAACAGCGGTTTGGTCAGCGCGCCCAGCGCATAGCCAAACACCGCCAGGCCTTTGCGCTTGCCCAGGTAGTCGCTGAGCACGCCTGAGAACACCTTGACGATCAGCGCCGTGGCCTCGGCCAGACCCTCGATCAGTCCGATGGTCAAGGCACTGGCGCCCAGCACCGTGAGCATGAAGAGCGGCAGCAGGCTGTGAACCATCTCCGAAGAAATGTCCATCAACATGCTGACGAAACCCAGTACCCAGACGCCCGCAGGGATCGAGCGCAGTCCGCCGGTTGCGGTGCCCGGGCTTGGCGCTGGAGGCGGGTTGGTGTCAGAGGGCATGGTCGTTGGGCCGACTATGCGCCTTGCAAGTGCTCGACCCGCATGCCGCTCCAACGACTCAGCCATGACGAAGCGTGTGGTGTGGGTCCGGTTGAATCCGCCGAGGTCGAGCGGTCACTTGGGGTGTTGCTCCACGAAAGATCGCTTGGCCGGCAGATTCGCCCTTGATGCCAAAGGTAGAGTTCGCTTGATCTCGTCCTGCGGCGCTTAAGCAGAGCAGAGGCAATTCTTCAGGACATCGAAACTCTGCCGGGGACTACAACATGATCCAACTGCATGGAATCGACAACCCATGACCGCTGATGAACTGCTGGCCCTCGTGGGCAGATACGACGCGTGGGTGTATGCCCTGCTCATGGCCTACAGCCTCGCCAAGACCGGCCCGCTGCCCATGGTTGCAGGCTTTCTCAGCTATGGCGGCACTCTGAACGTTGCTTTGGTTGTAGCCGTGGTGCTGGGTGGCACCTTGATCGGCAGCCATCTGCGTTTTGCCATAGGGCGTTGCGGCGCCCCATGGCTGTTCGACCGGTTGCCGAGATTTGCACCCTGGCTCGCACTGGGTGCCGCTGCGGTCGAGCGCTACCAATGGTGGCTGCTGCCAGCTTACCGTTTCGCGAAAGGCACGTTCACCCTTGTGACTCTCGGCGCTGGCGCATCCGCCTTGCCCTGGAAACGCTTTTTGCTGCCCGACGCCTTCGGAGCGATGGCATGGACCGCTGCCTGGGTGGGCGGTGGCTTCCTGATTGGGTCGATGGGTGAGCTTGTCGATCCGAGGTGGGCCGCCTACATTGGGCTCAGCTTGCTGGGAGCGGGCATTGTGGCTACCGCAGTCTTTGGCCGGCGGTTGCGGCGCGTTCTGCTACCGCATGCCAATTCAGCTTTGGCGCAGGCCAGTCGCAGGCGTCGTGCCGCTGCGGCTTAAACCTTGCAGGCTAATGGCTCTGTGCCAATTGATCTATCCCGATTCCTGGACCCAACTTCCGCTTTCGGCCAGGAGCGGTCTTCGACGGTCGACCGCTACCCGGCTGGCGCCGCAACGTATGCAGGGTCAGCCTCCTGCAGCTCTACGTGCCTGCGCGAGGTACTGATGGACGAAGGCGATGGCCATGCTGCCCTCGCCGACGGCCGCCGCCACCCGCTTGACGGGACTGGAGCGAACGTCCCCGCAGGCGAAGATGCCGGGCACCGAGGTTTCCAACAGGTAGGGGTCGCGCTCGGCAGTCCAGTGCCCGGAGTGTGCAACGGCCTCGCCCGTGCGGACATAGCCCCGTTCGTCGCATTGGATCGCCTTGGGCAGCCATTCGGTCTCTGCATCGGCGCCAATGAAGACGAACAGGGCGCCACTGGCCAGTCGATGCACGGCACCGCTGCGGCGGTCGATCATGTCGATGGCCTCCAGCCGCTTGTCACCATGCAGGGCCTGCACCTCGCTGTGGAGTGCAATCTGGATGTTGGACTTGCTGCGGACCTGATCGACGAGGTATTGCGACATGCTCTTCTCGATCGATTCGCCGCGCACCACCAGCGTGACGCTGCGTGCGTGGTTGGCGAAGAACATCGCGGCCTGCCCGGCCGAGTTGCCGGCACCGATGAGGTGGATGTCCTGACCCTGGGTCGCGTCGGCCTCGCCGCGCGACGCACCGTAGAACACGCCCTTGCCCAGCAGGCGGTCGAACCCCTGCGCCGACAGCCGCCGCCAGCTCACGCCAGTGGCCAGGATGATCGAGCGGGCCTGCACGGCATCGCCACCCTCCAGGGTGATCGTCTTGCTCTCCGGGTCGATGGCCACCGCGGCGCGGGTTGCGATCACCTCGGCGCCCAGCCGACGGGCCTGCTGGAGCGCACGTCGTGCCAGTTCGTCGCCGGACACTCCGGTCGGGAAACCGAGATAGTTCTCGATGCGGGACGACGTCTCGGCCTGCCCGCCGGGCGCTTCGCGCTCGATCACCAGGGTACGCAGGCCTTCGGAGGCGCCGTACACGGCAGCCGCCAGACCGCCCGGGCCGCCACCGACGATGACGGTGTCGTACTCGACGGCATGCGGTCTCGTCTGGACCCCCAGGCGTTCGGCGACGCCGCGGATGTCGGCACGCACCAGCAGCGACCCGTCGTCGCAGACCAGAGCGGGCAGTTGCTCGTCGGGCAGCGCCGGGCCGGTCCACCGGGCGGCACGGTCCGGCGCGTCGGCTCGCACCCAGTCGTGCGAGATCTGGTTGCGACCGAGAAAAGTTCGCAGCTGCCGCGCGCGCTCGTCGTCCTCGTGCGCCAGCATCAGCGCGCGCATCCGTGGCGGTGAAGTGGCGATGCCCTGGAGCCCGCCGATGCGCTGTGCGGCCAGCGCCGCGACCTCAGTCAGCACCTGCGGGAACGCTGCCGCCAGCGCATGGAACTGGCGCGCCGAGACATGCATGAGTCGCACAGGCTCGCTGGCCCGGTAGCTGCCCTGGTACGGGGTGCCGAAGGTGATCGGCACTTCGCCGAAGATCTGTCCCGGAACACGCTTGCCAATCACACGCTCGATGCCGTCGACCACCTTCGTCACCTCGACAGAGCCGGTCAGGACAACAAACAGCGAGCGCTCGTCGCCTTCGTGGGCAGCGTATTCGCCGGACCCCAGCCGGACGTCGCCGCAAGTTTGCGCGAAGCGTGCGAGGTCGTCCTGGGACAACGAAGAAAAGACGGGAATGTCGGGCAGGTCTTCGGCTGTGATCATGGCTGTTCGCGATGCGTGGTTGTTGGAGCCCGCAGTGTTCCGGTCGACCACCGGCTCGCCAGTGAGGAATGTTACAGAGCGCCTGCGAAGCGCGGGACAACCCGAGGTCCGTTCATTCGGTGGATATCCGGCGCAGCGCCTCACCATCCAGCACCTCGATCTGTTCCCGAGCGAGGCGCACCCAGCCCTGGGACTCGAAGTTCTTCAGCAGCCGGCTGACGATCTCACGCACGCTGCCCAGCTCGTCGGCCAGCGCCTGGTGGGTGGTGCGGATCGGGCTGGGCCGGGACGCGATGGCGCCGGCCAGGCGTTGGTCCAGTTTCTGGAAGGTGACGGCCGAGATCAGATCCAGCAGACCGGCCATGCGTTCGGCGAAGCGCTTGAACACGAACTCGCGGAATGGTGCGACGCTGTCGATCAGGGTGCGGAAGGCGGCCGGCGGCAGCACCACCAGTTCGACCGGCTCGCGCGTGATGCCGCGCGCCTCGTAGCGTGCGCTGTCGACGAGGCAGCGGCTGGTGAGCACGCAGGCTTCACCAGGGTGCACGTCGTACAGGTGCAGTTCCCGGCCGTTGGGTGCCGCCTTGATGACCTTGGCACTTCCCGAGATCACTAGCGGAAACCCCATGCAAGGCTGGTCTTCGTCGAACATCATCGCGCCGGCCGGCACCTTCATGGAGGCGGCCGAGGCCAGCGCATCGTCCAGGACGCGGCCGGCAACATCGAGCATGGGGTAGCGCTGGAGGATGAGAAGCTTCTGGCTGGCGTCGATCATGGCGGGACATGCGCACGTAGTGCCCCTCCAGTATCAACCGTGCAAGCGGCGTTTGCATGCCTTGGTCCAAACCACCTTGGAGCGGGCCGCGTTCGGCCAGAAGCGGCCACAGGCGACAGTCTGCTTTGTGGCATCTCATCAACGGCCACATGGAGATGCGAGCAGACAAGTCCGACGGCAAGCGGCACTGACTGCGACGGGCTGTCCCGCACAGGGGTCTTCTCCCGTTTAAGGCTGGAGCCGTGGTCAGCGGTGGCGGCCACTATCATCAAAACTTGCGATGGTGTTGCATTGAGCCGCTCGCGCATGTCACAACGCCGCACCATGGCAGCGGCACTCCAAGGGCAGCCATGAGTCTTCCGAGAAAGAGACCCAGGTCGCGAACGACCGAAGAATCCTTTAAAGCGCAGTTGCCGGCACAGTCGCACGGACGACCCCATGCCGAGCGTCGTGCGGCTGGCAAGGCCCTGCGACAGGCCTGCCCGCGCAGCGACATCGCGGCCTGGAATCCCGCTGAGCAACGGGCGGATCCGGTGGACCTGCTGATCGCCAACTCGGCCGGGCGACTGCCTGAGCTGGTGCCGATTCGCTACGGTCGCATGATGTCCAGCCCGTTCGCCTTCTACCGGGGCGCAGCCGCTGTGATGGCGCACGACCTGTCATTCACGGCCAACACCGGCATGAACGTGGTGGCTTGCGGTGATTGCCACCTGCTCAATTTCGGCGGCTTTGCCACGCCCGAGCGCCAACTGGTGTTCGACATCAATGACTTTGATGAAGTCTCGGTAGCGCCTTGGGAGTGGGACCTGCGGCGCCTGACCGCGAGCTTCGTCATCGCCGGCCGCGCCAACGGCTTCAAGGCAGCCGACTGCCGGCAAGTCGCTTGGCAGGCCGCGCGCAGCTACCGCGAGAACATGACGCGCTACGCTGAAATGCCGGTTCTAGAGGCCTACTACGAGACCATCGACTTGTCCAAGTTGGTCGCAGCAGGCACCGACGATGAACTCAAGCGGCTGAACCAGAAACGCATTCGCAAGGCGCTGGCGGAAAGCGCCCACATCAAGGAGTTCACCAAGCTGGCGTACCAGCAAGGTGAACAGCCACGCATCCGCGACGAGCCGCCGCTGATCTTCCACAACGCTGACATGCAGCAGCAGACGGCAATGCACGCCCATGCGGAAAGGATGGTGGCCGACTACATGGCGTCACTGGCACCAGAGCGACGCATCCTGATGCAGCGCTACCGCTTTGCCGACGTGGCAATGAAAGTGGTTGGCGTGGGCAGCGTGGGCACCTATTGCGGCGTCGCCTTGTTCGTCTCGGGCAACGGAGACCCACTGTTCCTGCAATTCAAGGAGGCACGCCCCTCGGTGCTGGAGCCTTACTGCGGCCGGGCGCCGTTCAAGCACCATGGCGAACGGGCGGTGTTCGGGCAGCGGCTGATGCAAGCTGCTGCCGACGCCTTCCTGGGCTGGACCACCGGCACGCGCCCGCAGCAACGGCACTACTACGTCCGGCAACTGCGCGATGCCAAGATCAAGCCGATGGTCGAACTGATGAGCCCCGCGAACCTGATCGACTATGCGCAGTCTTGCGGCTGGGCGCTGGCACGAGCCCACAAGCGTTCGGGCGACGCGGTGGTGTTGTCGGCCTATATGGGTAGCAGCGCGGTCTTCGAGGACGCGATGGCCGCCTTCGCGGTTCGCTACGCCGATCAAAACGAACGCGACCATGCGGCCTTGGTGGCCGCAGTGCGTGCGGGCCGGATCGAAGCGCGCGTCGGAATCTAGAGGTCTGCGCGGCGCCATGCTGGTGCTGGGCAAGGGTGCAGCCGCCCAACTCGATGGCCACCCGTACCAGTTCAGGCGAAGTCTCGGCGAGCACATCCAGCGAAGGCTGGGCCGCGTCGACCATGCCCGATGCACTGAGGAAGGGCAAGCCCAGTGGCACCAGCTTGATGGTCAGCACGTACTCGCTCTGGCCGCGCAGCTACCGCACGTAGCCCGCCCGCACCAGTTCCGTGAGCAGCCGATGGGTGGCGCTGAGCGGCATTTTGTTCGGAAGTAGGATATCCACCGGTCAAGCCCCGTAATACCGTCGTGCGATGCCGCCGATGAACACGGGGCCCCATCCGACGGGGCCCGAAGGCGCTGCCCTTGCAACGACAGGAAGAAAAACCTTTGAAGCGACTCCACCTGGCTTTCGTGCTGTCTCTCCTGGGCGCCATTGCGCAGTCAGCCTCGTCCGGTACCTTGGCTTCCGACGTCCCGTCCCTGGGCTATTCGCCGCAGAACATGGACCGATCGGTGAACCCGCGACAGGACTTCTACCGATACGCGGCGGGCAACTGGCTGCGCAAGACCGAGATCGCACCCAGCGATCCCGATGTCGGCGGCTTTACCTTGCTGGCCCATCAACTGGACACGCAACTGCTGGCCCTGATCAAGGACGCCGCCGCATCCAGCGGCTTGCCCAAGGGCAGCCCGCGCCAGCAGGTAGGCGACTACTACAAGGCTGCGATGGACACCTCGCGCCGCAACGCCCTGGGTCTGCAGCCGCTGGCCGGCGACCTGCAGCGCATCGCCGCGGCCAAGGGCACGGCGGCTGACTACGGCAGCCTGGCGGGCCGCTTGCAGGACGGTTTCGGCAGCTCGCCGCTGATCAACGCCGTCGCCATGCCCGACGCGAAGAACAGCAGCACCTACGTGCTGGCGCTGGTGCCAGGCTCGCAACTGCTCGAACAAGACGAGTACACCAAGCCCGAGTCGCAGCGGTTGCGCGAGATCTACCGCCAATACATCGTGGCGCTGTTGAACGGCAGCGGCGACACGGTGGACATGGCGGGCAACAACGCCACGCGCATCTTGGTGATGGAGTCACGGATGGCCGCGGCCATGATGTCGCCGCTGCAAATGCGCGAGCCAGCCAACAACTACAACATGATGACGCTGGCGCAGGCGCAAGCCCTGGTGCCGGCGCTGGACCTGCGCGCCTTCCTGAAAGCGCTGGGCATTTCGCCCCCGGCACGCGTGCAGGTGGTCGATGTCAAGGCCATGAAGGCGCTGCAGCGCTTTCTGGCCGACCAACCGGCCGACGACGTGAAGCTGTTGATGCGCTGGTACACGCTGGGCGTCCGCGCGGCTGAGCTCGGCGCAGAGTACCGTGCGATGGAGGAAGAGTTCTCGCGTTTGCGCAAGGGCTTGAAGGTGCCACCTGCGCCTGAGCGCGTGGTCACCCAGCAGATCGGGGCCCAGCTCTACCACCCCTTGTCACAGCTGTACGTGCAGGCCAACTTCTCCGACACCACCCGGCGCGAAATCACCGAGATGGTGGGGCACATCAAGGACGAGTTCACCAGCCGCTTGCGCAGTAACACCTGGCTGGACGACGTCACCCGCGAGGCGGCGCTCGAGAAGCTGGGCAAGATCGACATCCAGGTGGGTTACCCGGCACGCTGGGTGGACTTCAGCGCGCTGGACATCCGCCCTGACGACCACTTCGGCAACGTTCAGCGTGCCGCACGGTTCGCGTTCCAGCGCGATGTCAACCAGATCGGCAAGCCTGTGCTGGGCGATCGCTTTGCGGTGGCCACCAAAACGACGCCGATTGCGGTGAACTCGGCCTACAACTTCACCACCAACACCATCGACATCACGTCAGCCATCCTGCAGCCGCCGTTCTACAAGCCAGGTGCCGACGCAGCGGTGAACTACTGCGCCATCGGCGCGGTGATCGGCCACGAGATCACGCACGGCTTCGACAGCCTGGGGCGCCAGTACGACCCGCAGGGCAACCTGCGCAACTGGTGGTCGGCCGACGCCGACCGCCGGTTCAAGCAACGCACCGACGTGCTGGTCGACCAGTACAACCGCTTCGAGATCCTGCCCGGCCTGATGCACAACGGCGCCATGACCGTGACCGAGAACACCGCCGACTTGGGTGGCATCACGCTGGCCCACGCGGCGCTGCGGCGCGCCCAGGCGAAGAACCCCTTGCCCGTGGTGGACGGCCTGAACGCCGACCAGCGATGCTTCGTGGCCTGGACACAGATGTGGGCCTTCAAGGCACGTTCCGAGCGGCTGCGCTTCCTGGTGTCGATCGACGTGCACGCCATCGCGTCGGTGCGCGCCATCGCGCCGCTGCTGCACCTGGACGCCTTTCACGAAGCGTTCGGCATCCAGCCGGGTGACCCGATGTGGCGCGATCCCAAGCAGCGGGTCGTGATCTGGTGAAGCACGTTCGGGTACCCATGCTGCGCGGTGCCTTCGTCCGAGAGACTCTTCGCTCGATCGCGCGGACCCAAAAGGACGAGGCCGAGTTCTACGCCAGCTTGGGCTTGGCCAACACCGTGTACCTGGGCGAGGGCCGTTACGAACGAGACTCCGCGCGTTTCTGCCAATACCTCGTGCCCGTCGGCGCCGACGATTGTCTGGCGCTGCTGAAGTGACTCAGCCCATCCCCACAGAAGGACAAGCGCCATGACCCTGGAAAACCCACGCGCCCTGGCGCCGGCCGAGCGGCTGCGTTGGCTGGAAGACCCGGGCCGCGACTTTCCCTTCTACAACGGCGCGCCGGTGGGCCTGTCAGCGTGGCAGTGGGTGTTCGTCCTGACGGCGGTGGCCGCCGGCTTTGCCGTGCTGGTGGCGCCCATCCCCTGGCCCGCAGGCCCGCTGGGGGCCATGATCCCGGCCGTGCTGTTTCCGTTGATTCCGATGGTGGCTTTGGCGCAGGTTGCACCGGGTCACTGGAAAGCCATCTTCGGCAAGGTGGGCGGGCGCGAGCTGCGGCTGATGCTCGGCATCGCGCTGCTGAACATCGTCGTCAGCATGAGCGTCGGCACCATCGTCTACGTCCTGACCGACGTCACATCCAATGCGGCCAACGCGCAGTTGAGTGGCATGGACACGGCAGGGCGCATCGCCTTTTTCGCCAAGACCATCCCGCAGTTGTTCGGCGAAGAAGTGGTCACCCTGCTGCCTTTCCTGGCCGTGATGACCTTGCTGTCGAGCCGGTTCGGTGTCGGACGCAAGGGCGCGATCGTCGGCGCTTGGCTGGTCTCGTCCCTGCTCTTCGGCCTCATCCACCTGCCGACCTATGACTGGAACTTCGTCCAGTGCATCGTCGTCATCGGCACGGCGCGCCTGGTGCTGACCCTGGGCTGGATCCTGACGAAGAACATCTGGGTGTCCACCGGGGCGCACATCATCAACGACTGGCTGTTGTTTGGCGGCGGCCTCTTGGCCGCCGGCCTGGTTGGAAAGGTATGACAGGATTTACGAGAGCGGCGCATGCTCGCGGCCGTTGCTGTGAGCCGACCGTGGGCCATCAGGCACACCCATTCCGCCTTGATCAGGAGAGCATTTTGAGACGGGACGCCGCAGAAGTTCTGGGAACGCACCGCTCGGTGCTTGGAGGATGCGCAGGAACGACCCTCGCAGTGGCATTTTCCCAAGATGGCGTCGGCAAGCTGCTGCGCGAGGGCGGGGCCCTGCGAGCCGGAGCTGGCGCATGAGTTCGGCCACCGCAACCGTGCAAGTGGTCGGCGCCGACGCTGCACCCGTCATCGCCTCGTTCCTGCCGACGGGCTGGCCGCATTTGAATCTGATGGCGGTTTTCGGCCTGCTGCTAGCCTTCGGCGTACTTGGTGGCCTGCTGGCCAGGCGACTACGCTGGCTGCCCACCATCACGGGCTTCATGCTGGTTGGCCTGGCCGTCGGCCCGAGCGGCGTGGGCCTCCTGTCACACGAGACACTGGATGACTCCAGGGTGCTGGTGGATGTGGCCTTGGGCTTGATCCTGTTCAAGCTTGGTACCACGCTGCACCCGGCAGCCTTGATGCGCGACCGCCCACTGCTCGTCACCAGCTTGGTCGAGGGGCTGGTCACGTTCGCTCTTATCTTGGCATTAATGCTCTTGATTGGGGCACCGATCGCGGTCGCTGCGCTGGTCTCTGCCATTGCTGTGTCGTCATCGCCTGCCGTGCTGATCCATGTCGCGGAAGAATTGCACGCGAAGGGTCCGGTGCTGGAACGGGCCAAGGCCCTGGTCGCGTCGAACAATGTGCTGGCCTTCCTGCTGTTCACTTTGGCCCTGCCAGTGGCGCTGTTTGGCCAGAAGTTCGATCTGCAAACCGCGCTGCTGCTGCCCCTGTACCGGCTGGGCGGAGCCGTGGCCGTGGCGCTGGTGGTGGCTCGCCTGGTCACCTGGGTTTCAAGCCTCACGCGGCATGACGAACAGCATCTGCGTTTCGCGCTGGTGGTCGGTGCGGTCCTCCTGACGCTGGGCTTGGCCAAGGCGCTGAACGTATCGAGTCTGTTCGCCGGGCTGGCACTTGGCATTGCCTGCCGCTGGCTGGAGGGCCGGCAGCCGCTGACGCAGGTCGAGTTCGGCGGCGGCGGTGACGTCTTCTTCGTCACACTGTTCGTATTCGCGGGGGCCAATCTGCATGTCGATGCCGTGATGCAACAGGCACCGCTGGCATTGGCGTTCGTGGCCACTCGCACCTTGGCCAAAGTGGGTGCGGTCTACACGTCCCAACGTGGCTTCGGCGTACCCGCGCGCTCCGCTGCCGCCGGCGGCCTGCTGCTGGTGCCGATGGCCGGACTGGCGATCGGACTGGTTCAGACGACCTCGCAGCTGATGCCTGAACTCGGCCCGAAGGTCGCGGCGATCGTGCTCGCTTCGGTGGCTCTTTTCGAGACGATCGGGCCACCGCTTTCGGCCTATGCAATTCGCCTGGCCAATGAGGCCGGTAAGGCCCCGCGATGAGGAACTTCCGACACAAACCCGCGCGCTTGGCGGCCAACGCCAGACAGCTGCCTTGGATGGCTGCGGCCTGGGTCCTGGCACTTGCGCCGCTGGCCACACAGGCGCAGTCTGCGGCGGCCTCCGCGGCCAGTGCGTCGCGCCCCGCTGAGATGAAGCAGGAAGCCGCAGGGCGACCGCTTGGCCTGACGCCAGACATGGCCACTGTTCGCGTCAAGGGTCGCATCCGAGGTTGGCAATCCGTCGACTACACGCTCCAGGCGAGAGCCGGGCAGATTCTTCGGGTGCAGTTGACGGCTTCCAATCCTTCGGCCTATTTCAATGTGCTGCCTGCAGACAGTCAGGAGGCCCTGTTCGTCGGCCCGACTTCGGGCGATCGTTATGTAGGCCGCCTGCCGGCTGACGGCGTCTACAGGCTGCAGGTCTTCCTGATGCGCAATGCGGCGCGGCGAAACGAGAAGGCACCGTTCACCCTGGAAGTCTCGCTGCAGGACCAGGCGCCGGCCGCCGATGCTGCCCTGTCGGCCGGTGGCTTTGAGAAGTCGCTGGTCCTGCAGGGCATTCGATTCCATGTCAGCGCGACAAAGCAGGGGGCCACCAGCACGCTGCGCATCGTCCCCAGCGGCCTGCTGATCGACAACTCGCCGATCACACGCCAGATCGATGGCACGGTCACCGGCGCCGAGGTCGCCGACCTGAATGTCGACGGTTCGCCCGAGGTCTATGTGTATGTCACCCTCAACGGCGTCGGCGCGCACGGCACTGTTGTGGCCTATTCGGCCAACCGGCGCCGCTCGCTGAGCGACATCCACCTACCAGACCTGCCTGCTGAGGCCGCGCGCGGCTACCAGGGCCACGACGAGTTTGCTGTCGTCGAGTCGGTATTGGCGCGTCGCTTCCCTGTCTACCCTGTAGGCTACGCAGACGCCAAGCCCAGCGGTTCGATGCGGCAGTTGCAATACCGGCTGGTGCCAGGCGAAGCCAGCTGGCAACTCAAGCTCGAACGCGTGACGGAGTTCTGATGCCAGTCCGGCCCGGACAAGACAAGCGGCCGACGGGCTGACGCAAACCGTGGCGACGTTAGCGGGGTGGCTCTACCACCTGTCCTTCTGGCTGGGCACCGCGCCGAGCAGCGTAACCGCGTTCTGCGACCTGCCAAGTCCGCTGAGTGCACTGGGCAAATTGGCTGTATTGGCTGCCGCAGCCAGCTGAACACGCGAATCCTCGCCGAAGGCTTCGCTGGCAGTTCCCGATCCGCGACGCGGGTGGGTCAGGAAGTGCAGTGTTGAGCTCCAACCATGCAGCGGAACGAAGACGACGATTCAGACGCCGATGAACGCCGCCCCACGCATTCAGGCTCACTCCACCAAGAAGAGCGGCTTGATCTGAGTGAGGCAACTGCTGTTGGGCGTTTGCCGGGGCTTGGCAAGAAAGTCGGTGGCGATCTGCACCACGCAGTCGGTCGCTGTCATACCCGGCGGCGGGAAGAACGACCCATGCCCCAGGCCGGGAAAGGTATAGACATAGGCATTTTTCAGGTTCCTTGCCACGGCGTCCCCGTAAGGCTGGGGCGTCACGGGGTCGTAGGCGCCGTTCAACACCAGCGTGGGGATGTCGGCGTTTTCATAGACAAAGGGTGGCTTCAAGTCGGCTTGGAGGATGGCGCACACATTCGCCACCGTTTCGGCTTCGCGGAGGCCCCAGGCAATGAGTTGCGGAAAGGGTGGCGGCAATGCCTGGGTGGGCGCTGCCTGCACCGATTTGGCCCGGGCGCAGAGCACGCTGTGGTACATCCCCTTGGCGCTGCCGTCACTGCTTTCCAGATCTGCGGACAGGTGGTCTGCGAGCCAGCTGAAGTTCCCTTGGCTGGCGGCCTGGATGTTCTTGGGGATGGACGTGCCACGTGCGCTGTTGCCGGAATAGGGTCGGACCAGCGCAGACAGCAGGGCTGTGGCAAAGGCATTGCCGTCGACTTGGGTCACGACCGCCTGCTTGCTCAACGGCGCGGTCAGGGTCAGGGCAACCGGCTTCAGGTTGAGCTGATCGACGATGGCCAGAAACTTCCGCTCGAGCTGGGGATAGGCTTGGCCGCAATGTTGATCTTGGGCGCAGGCGTGAAACAGGTTGCGCAGCGCATAGCTCAATGTGTGCCCCCCCGCCAGATTGAAGTCGATGTCTGGCCGGACGACGCCATCCAGGATCACGCTGCGGAGTTTCGCCTTGTGCTTGTCCGCCTGGGCGATCACATATTGCCCCAGCAGCGTGCCGTAGGAAACCCCGTAATAGTTGAATGCGCGGTAGCCTAGGGTCTCTGCAACGAAGTAGATATCCGCTGCGTTCTCGCGGGTGTTGAAGGCACTGAGGTTGATGCCCTGCGCCTTGAAGCGCTCTTGGCAGGTCTTGAACCAGCTGGGGTCGGTGTACGCGATCTCGCCCTTGGCGATGGCGATGTTCTTGGAGTCGTACTCCGGGCAGGACAGGAAAGGCTTGGAATACCGTGTGCCCCGTTCCTCGACGAAGACGAGGTCACGGCTCCTCAGCACGGCCTGCAGTTCGGGCAGAGTCGGCACCGCCCAATTGACGATCACGCCGATGGTGGAATCACCTGGGCCGCCTTGTTCGACAAACAGGGGGTCGGCAGCAGGGCTCTTGCTGGTGCTGCGCATGCGCACGACGGCAAGCTGGATGGTGCGCCCCTTGGGCAATGCGTGCTGTTCCGGGACCGTGACGTACCCGCAATCCGACTGGGCCGCCACGGCGACCGGCACATCGAACGTCTTGCAGTCGACGGTTTGCCATGAGGCACCGAACTTGGCACGGGCAAAGGTGGCAGCATTGGCTGCAGCGCTGCAGGCCATGACAGCCCCGACCGTGAACCCGAGCAGCTTGAGGCTAGGCAACAGCGCGTGGACCCGCTGTGCGGAGAGGATGCTGCTGGCTAGGCCGTGCTCTGGACGTGAAGATGCCGTCATCGTTGGAGTCTCCGGATGGTGTCGATCCCAGGGATCAGTTCCCGAGGCCGC
Source organism: Comamonadaceae bacterium (assembly GCA_027483665.1). Classification (GTDB taxonomy): domain Bacteria; phylum Pseudomonadota; class Gammaproteobacteria; order Burkholderiales; family Burkholderiaceae_C; genus JAIXUC01. Next base: position 25,622 of record JAIXUC010000033.1, read on the forward strand.
GCAAGTGCCCCTCGATGTGCTCCGGGGATTCGATGGTGCGCAGCCATTCCACCGATCCGATCGCCCATTTTGGGTGGCGCTTGCGCAACTCAGCCACCTGGCCGGGCAGGTGCGCCGCCCCGCAGGAGATCGAGATTCTGTCATCCGGCGACTGCATGTTCCGCTGCGTGAGGGCGCGGTTGCGGAAGTCCCGTGTCACCGGCTCCATCCGGCCCGGCGCCGTGCTTGCGGCGGCTTGGTTGAGCGTGAATAGCGCACATCGGATCACGCCGCCGAGTGCTTTCTGTGACGCACTCCCACGCTCCAACCCATCCACCACCTTCAGCATGAACGCGTTGTCGTTCTTGGCGGGCTTGGGCTGGAAGTCGTTGGCACCCTCGGCGGCGTTGGTGCAAGTTCGACCGACTGCTTCGGAGCGACGAGTCACGGCAGCGTATGTCGCTAATGGGTCGAATCCAGCCAGTGGGAACAGACCTGCTATCGACCGCAACCAGCCTTTAACAGTCGACCAACTCAGACCAACCCAACTGTGTGAGTCCGCGGACCGACGGCCCCCACAGAAAACGGCCGACGCCCCCCCTACATCAAAACAATGTCGTACTGCTCCTGCCCCATGGCGCTGTCGGCTTGTAGCGAGATGGGTTTGCCGATGAAGTCGCTCAGGCTGGCGAGGTGGGGGCTTTCTTCGTCCAGGAACAGCTCGATCACTTTCGGGCTGGCGACCACGCGGAATTCGCGGGGGTTGAATTGGCGGGCTTCGCGCAGGATTTCCCGCAGGATGTTGTAGGCCACGGTGCGTGCGGTTTTCACGATGCCTTTGCCCTGGCACACCTCGCAGGGTTCGCACAGCATGTGCGCGAGGGACTCTCGCGTTCTTTTGCGCGTCATCTCGACCAGGCCCAGTTGAGAAAAACCGCCGGCCATGGTTTTCACGCGGTCTCGGGCCAGCTGTTTGCGGAATTCGGTCAACACGGCTTCTTGATGGTCGGTGCGGGCCATGTCGATGAAGTCGACGATGACGATGCCGCCCAAATTGCGCAGCCGCAGTTGTCGGGCGATGGCTTGGCTGGCTTCCAGGTTGGTTTTGAAGATGGTGTCGTCGAAGTTGCGAGAGCCGACGAATCCGCCGGTGTTCACGTCCACCGTGGTGAGGGCTTCGGTCTGGTCGATGATGAGGTAGCCGCCCGACTTCAGCTCCACGCGGCGGCCGAGCGCCCGGCCAATTTCTTCGTCGATGCCAAACAAATCGAAGATGGGCCGCTCGCCTTTGTAGTGCTGCACCTTCTCAGCCGCGCTGGGCATGAAGGCTCGGCCAAAGTCCAGCAGCGCTTGGCATTGCTCGCGCGAATCGATGCGAATGCTTTGCGTGTGTTCGCCCACCAGGTCGCGCAGCACGCGTTGCAGCAGGTTCAGGTCTTGGTGCAGCAAGGAACCGGCGGGCAGCTTTTGCGAGGCTTCGCGAATGCGCGCCCAAGCTTTGCGCAGGTAGGCGATGTCTTCTGCCAACTCGGCGTCGCTGGCGTCTTCGGCGTTGGTGCGCAAGATGAAGCCGCCGCCCTGCTCGCCCACCAGCGCCTGCAAGCGTTCACGCAAAGCGTCGCGTTGCGCGGGCGGGATTTTTTGGGACACGCCCAGGTGGTCGTCTTGCGGCAAAAACACCAACAGCCGCCCAGCCACGCTGATTTGCGTGGACAAGCGCGCGCCTTTGGTGCCCAGCGGGTCTTTCACCACCTGCACCATGAGCGACTGGCCTTCAAACACCTGCCGCTCAATGGGCTGCAGCGCAGCGCCTTGGCGGCCCGTGGAGGCCTCGCCCTCGGCGTGCGGCTGCCAGACATCGGCCACGTGCAGAAAAGCCGCGCGGTCCAGGCCAATGTCGATGAAGGCCGACTGCATGCCCGGCAACACGCGCGCCACTTTGCCCAAATACACATTGCCCACCAAACCGCGCTCCAGCGTGCGCTCCACGTGCAGCTCTTGCACCGCGCCGTGTTCCACCACGGCCACGCGGGTTTCTTGGGGCGACCAGTTGATGAGGATGTCTTGCTGCATGGGCTGTGGTGTGTTTAGGGTCAGCCGGTGCTGGTTGGGGTGGTGGTCTGCATGGCGACCCGGGCTTGTTGAAGCAGTGCATGCACCTCGGGCAAGGGCAAGCCGATGATGCCCGAGTAACTGCCCACCATGTGCTCGATGAAGGCCTGCGCCCTGCCCTGAATGGCGTAGGCACCGGCCTTGCCCATGGGCTCGCCGCTGGCGACATAAGCGCGCACTTGGGCTGGGCTGAGCGTGGCCATGCGCACCTGCGAGGTGGACAGGCGCAGTTCGGTGCGCCAGCGCGACCCACCTGTTCTGTCAGCCCTGCCCTGCGGCACGGCCAGCGCCACCGCCGTGTACACGCGGTGCTGCTGGCCCGACAAGGCCTGCAACATGCGCCGGGCGTGAGCCACGTCTTCGGGCTTGCCCAAAATCTCTGAGCGCAGGGCCACCGTGGTGTCGGCGCACAGCACGGGCAGGCGTGGCAAGCCGCGGCGCTCTAACCGCGCCAAGGCCGCTTGCAGCTTGAGTGCCGTGACGCGCTGCACATAGGCCGCCGGGCGCTCACCGGGCTTCACCGCTTCCAGCGCCTCGGCGTCTTCCTGCGCGTCTGCCAACAACAACTCATGCGCCACACCGATTTGTGTCAACAACTGCGAACGCCGCGGGCTTTGCGAGGCGAGGTAGATGCTGGGGAACTGGGCTGAGGCCTTTTTGGTAGCAGGCATGCACTTCACTCGCGGTGGTAGGGATGCTGGGCGTTGATGGACCAGGCGCGGTAGAGCTGCTCGATCAGCAGCACGCGCACCATGGCGTGCGGCAGGGTCAGGTCGGACAGGCGCACTTGCTCGTTGGCCGACTGGCGCAGGGCCGGGTCCAGCCCGTCGGGCCCGCCAATGAGCAGGGCCACGTCTTGCGCTTGCAACTGCCAAGTTTTCAGGCGCTCGGCCAGAGCCACGGTGCTCAGGCGCGTGCCGCGTTCGTCCAGCGCCACGCGCCAAGCCTGGCGCGGCAAAGCCGCTTCGATGCGCTCGCGCTCAGCGGCCATGAGCGCCTGAACATTTTTGCCAGAGGCAGTTCTTGGCTCGGCCTTGACGGCTTTGAGCTGCACGCGCAGCTCGGGCGGGAAGCGCTTGGCGTAATCGTCGTAAGCGGTTTGCGCCCAAGCCGGCACCCGCTGCCCCACAGCCACGATCAGCAGCTGCATGGGGCGCTCTTAGCTCCGGCGGGGAGCGGCCTTCTTGGCGGGCGCGGCCTTGGCGGAGGCAGACCTTGCAGGGGCTGACTTCGCAGCGGCCTTGCGTGGTGCTGCCTTGCCGACCACTTTCACAGCGGGCTTGGTAGCGGGTTTGGTGGCTGGCGTGGCGGCGGCTTTGCTGGGCGCCTTGGCGGCTGGTTTGCTAACTGCGCCTCTGGAAGCGGGCTTGGCTGCTGGCCTGGCACTTGTCTTGGCAGCGGGCTTCTTGCCCCCCGCACCTTTGGCAGGTGCTGACGGCGATGCGGCTTTGCCTGCTGCGGCTTTGCCCGCCGCTGCCTTGCCCGCAGCCGTGGCCTTCTTGCTAGGCGCTGGCGCTGCCACGGCAGGCTTGGGGGCGCCAAACTTCAGGCGCACCGGCGTTTCGCCCCACAGCTCTTCCAGGTTGTAGTAAGTGCGAATGGCCGGTTGCATGATGTGGACCACAGCTTGGCCGCAGTCCACGATGATCCATTCGCCGTTGTCTTCGCCCTCCACCCGGGGCTTCGGGAACCCGGCATCGCGCACCGCGTCGCGCACGCTGGCGGCCAAGGCCTTGGTTTGCCGATTCGATGTGCCCGAGGCCACCATCACCCGCTCAAAAAGCGCCGAGAGTTTTTCGGTGTTGAACACCTCGATCTGCTGCGCTTTGACGTCTTCCAGGCCATCGACGATGGCGCGTTGGAGCTTTTGGATGTCTTTCTTGGGCGAAGTGTCGGTCATCAAGGGGTTTGGTAGAGGTGGTGGGCGGCAATATAGCCTGCCACGGCGGGCGTAACCAGCCCGTTCAAAGGCTGGCCGCGCGCCGCCAAGGCGCGAACTTCGGTGGCGCTGATGGCCACCGGGGGCATGGGCAATGGCCGCAAGCCAGCGGGCCACGCTGGCTGGCCCGCCGCTGGCTGTGCGGCGGCTGTGTGCTGATCGGCCGCACCAGAAGCTGCGGCGGCAAAAGCGGCGCCCAGCGGCAGCACTTCGCGCGTGGCCACGTGCACCTCGGCCAAAGCCAGCACATCGCGCCAGCGGTGCCAACGCTCGAACGCCACGGCCTGGTCTGCACCAATCAACAGCACCCAAACGGCGTCGGGGCGCTCGGCCTTCAGGGCCAGCAAGGTGTCGATGGTGTAGCTGGGGCCGCTGCGCTGCATCTCGCGCACGTCGATCCGCACACGCGGCTGGTCGGCGAAAGCCAAACGCGCCATGGCCAAGCGGTGTTGTGCATCGGACAGCGGGCGGGGCTTGTGCCAAGCTTGGCCGGTCGGCAGCACGACCACCTCGGACAGCCCGAGCTGTGCGAAAGCCGCATCCAACACGGCTTGGTGGCCCAAGTGCGGGGGGTCAAACGCGCTGCCGAACAGGCCGACGCGGGCGCCGGCAGAGCCGAGCTTGGGCGCTTGACTCAAACCCAGTCGCGGGGCGGCAGAAAGTGCCGCGTCAGCGCTTCTTCGGCAGAGCCGGGCTCGGCTTGCCAGTTGTAAGACCAGCTCACCAGCGGCGGCATGGACAACAAAATGGATTCGCTGCGCCCGCCGGACTGCAAGCCAAAGTGCGTGCCACGGTCCCACACCAAGTTGAACTCCACGTAGCGCCCGCGCCGGTAGAGCTGAAAAGCCCGCTCGCGCTCGCCATAAGGCATGTTCATGCGCCGCTCAACGATGGGCATGTAGGCCTGCAAGAAGGCATCGCCCACGGCGCGTTGCAGCGCGAAGCTGCCCTCGAAGCCCAGCTCAGAAAAATCGTCGAAGAACACGCCGCCAATGCCGCGCTGCTCGGCGCGGTGCTTCAGGCAGAAGTACTCGTCGCACCAGGTTTTAAAGCGGGGGTATTTGTCGGCACCAAAGGGCGCGAGCGCGTCGCGGCAGGTGCGGTGAAAGTGCGTAGCGTCTTCTTGCGTGGCGTAATAGGGCGTGAGGTCCATGCCGCCGCCAAACCAGCACACCGGCGCTTGGCCGGGTGCCGTGGCCGCGATCATGCGCACGTTCATGTGGACCGTGGGCACGTGCGGGTTGCGCGGGTGAAACACCAGCGACACGCCCATGGCCTCGAAAGGCGCGCCCGCCAGCTCGGGCCGGTGCTGCGTGGCCGAGGGCGGCAGGCGCGGGCCGGTCACGTGCGAAAAGCCCACCCCGGCGCGCTCGAACACCGCGCCCTGCTCCATGATCATCGTGCGGCCCTCGCCCTGCAGCGTCTCGCCGCTGGGCTTGTGCCATTCGTCCACCACGAACTGCCCCTGGCCGTCGAGCGCGGTGGCGGCGTCGGTGATGCTTTGCTGAAGACCGCGCAGGTAGTCGCGCACGGCATGAACAGTTTTTTCGGTGGTGATCATGGGTAGATGGCGGTTGTCTTACAAGGCACGGTGGCCGATGTCTGTGCGCATTTGCATCCCGTCGAACTGGATGCCCTCAGCGATGTCGTAGGCCCGCTGGCGCGCTTGGCGCAGCGGGTCGCCTAAAGCCGTGACGCACAAGACGCGCCCGCCTTGGGTGACAGGCTTATCGCCTTCGAGCCGGGTGCCCGCATGAAAAACCATGGCCTCGGCATCTAGCCCACCGGGCTCGGGCAAGCCGCGAATGGCGTCACCCGAACGCGGCGAAAGCGGGTAGCCGTGCGCCGCGAGCACCACGCCCAGGGCGCTGCGTCTGTCCCACTGCAGTTCGATGTTGGCGAGCGAGGTTTGCGGGTCTGTGGCGGCCCAGAGCAGCTCGAGCAAATCAGACTTCAGGCGCAGCAAGATGGGCTGCGTCTCGGGGTCGCCCATGCGGCAGTTGAATTCCAGCGTTTTGATGTGCCCGTTTGGGCTGACCATCAAGCCCGCATACAAGAAGCCGGTGTATGGAATGCCGTCAGCAGCCATACCACGCAGCGTGGGCATGATCACTTCGCGCATGGCCCGCGCATGGACCTGCGGCGTGACCACGGGCGCTGGCGAGTAAGCGCCCATGCCGCCCGTGTTGGGGCCTTGGTCGCCGTCCAGCAGGCGCTTGTGGTCTTGCGAGGTGGCCAAGGCCACGGCTTGCTGGTCGCGACACACCACCATGAAGCTGGCTTCTTCGCCTTGCAAAAACTCTTCGATCACCACCCGCGCGCCTTGCGCGTTGTGCACCACGCCCAAGCGGTTGTCGAGCAGCATGAAATCAATCGCCTCGTGCGCTTCGGCCAGGGTCATGGCCACCACCACGCCTTTGCCAGCGGCCAAGCCGTCGGCCTTCACGACGATGGGCGCGCCTTGCGCTTCCACATAGGCGTGGGCCAGGGCCGGGTCGCTGAAGGTCTGGTGCGCAGCGGTCGGAATGCCGTGGCGCTGCATGAACGCCTTGGAGAAAGCTTTGGAGCTTTCCAGCTGGGCAGCAGCCCGCGTGGGGCCAAAAATGCGCAGGCCGTGGGCGCGGAAGTCGTCGACCACGCCTGCTGCCAGTGGCGCTTCTGGGCCGACCACAGTGAGTGCAATTTGCTCTGCCAAAGCCCAGTCGCGCAGGGCGACCAAGTCGGTGATGGGCAGGTTGACCAAGCGGCGGTCAAGCGCGGTGCCCGCGTTGCCGGGCGCGACATACACACACTGCACGCGGGCCGATGCGGCCAGCTTCCAGGCCATGGCGTGCTCTCGACCGCCGCCGCCAATGACCAGCACTTTCATCGTGGGCTGCTCACAGGGCGGCGTTGTGGAAAACGGCCTGCACGTCGTCGAGGTCTTCGAGCACGTCCAGCAGCTTTTGCATGCGGGCGGCGTCTTCCCCTCCGATGTCCACCGTGTTCTCCGGGCGCATGGTGACTTCTGCCAACTCGGCTGCCAAGCCAGCGTCGGCCAAGGCCTTTTGCACGCTCTCGAAGTCGGCCGGTGCGCACAGCACCTCGACCGCGCCGTCATCCCCCACCAACACGTCTTCAGCGCCGGCCTCCAGCGCGACTTCCATCAAGCGGTCTTCAGAGGTGCCCGGCGCAAAGATGAACTGCCCGCAATGCTTGAACTGAAAGGCCACCGAGCCTTCGGTGCCCATGTTGCCGCCGTGCTTGGAGAAGGCGTGGCGCACCTCGGCCACGGTGCGCACGCGGTTGTCGGTCATGGTGTCCACGATGATGGCCGCCCCGCCGATGCCATAGCCCTCGTAGCGGATCTCTTCGTAGCTCACGCCTTCGAGGTTGCCCGTGGCCTTGTCGATGTTGCGCTTGACGGTGTCGGCCGGCATGTTGGCGGCCTTGGCTTTGTCAACGGCCAAACGCAAGCGCGGGTTGATGTTGAGATCGCCGCCGCCGGTGCGGGCCGCGACCATGATTTCTCGGATGACTCGGGTCCAGACCTTGCCGCGCTTCTCGTCTTGGCGACCTTTGCGGTGCTGGATATTCGCCCATTTGCTGTGGCCTGCCACGGATCGCCCTTCATCGCTTTGATTTAACCTAGGGCGCAGATTCTACTTTTGGGGATTTCATGGCCGACCCGATGCTGATCGCCCAACGTGGCGACATCCAGTGCATGTTGCTGCCCGACAAGGCCAACCGACACGGCCTGATCACAGGTGCCACGGGCACCGGCAAGACCATCACCCTGCAAACCATGGCCGAGGCCTTCTCTCTGCGTGGCGTGCCGGTGTTCATGGCCGATGTGAAGGGCGACCTGACAGGCATTTCTCAGCGCGGCAGCGTGGGGGAGAAGCTGGCCAAGGTGCTGCGCGAGCGCGGCATCGAGCCCGACGCGCCAGCCGCCTTCCCCACCACGTTGTGGGATGTGTTTGGCCAGCAAGGCCACCCAGTGCGCGCCACGGTGAGTGACCTGGGGCCGCTGCTGTTGGCCCGCATGCTCAACCTCAACGAGACGCAAGCCGGCGTGCTGCAACTGGTTTTTCGCATCGCAGACGACGACGGCTTGCTGCTGCTGGACATGAAAGACCTTCGGGCCATGTGCCAGTTTGTGGGTGACAACGCCTCGGACTTCACCACCGAATACGGCAACATCAGCGCGGCTAGCATCGGGGCCATTCAGCGCGGCCTGCTGCAGATCGAGTCGCAAGGTGGCGACCGCTTCTTCGGCGAGCCCATGCTCAACATCGCAGACTTCATGCAAACCGACGGCGACGGGCGCGGTGTGGTCAACGTGCTGGCCGCAGACCAGCTCATGAACTCGCCGCGCTTGTACGCCACGTTCTTGCTGTGGCTGTTGTCCGAGCTGTTCGAGACCCTGCCCGAAGTGGGCGACCTCGACCGCCCCAAGCTGGTGTTTTTCTTCGATGAGGCGCACCTCTTGTTCAACGACGCACCCAAAGCGCTGCTGGAGCGCATCGAGCTGGTGGTTCGCTTGGTGCGCAGCAAGGGCGTTGGCGTTTATTTCGTCACGCAAAACCCACTGGATATCCCGGACTCGGTGCTGGGGCAGTTGGGCAACCGCGTGCAGCACGCGCTGCGCGCCTTCACCCCACGCGACCAAAAAGCGGTGAAGTCGGCGGCTGAAACCATGCGCCAGAACCCGGCGCTGGACATCGCCACCGCCATCACCGAGCTGGCCGTGGGCGAGGCCTTGGTGAGTTTTCTGGACGACAAAGGCCGCCCCGGCGTGACCGAGCGCGTGTTCGTGCGCCCACCTGCCAGCCAGATTGGCCCGATCACAACCGAGCAGCGGCGCAGCTTGCAGGCCGAGTCCATCGTGGCCGGCGTGTATGAAAAAACGCTGGACCGCGAATCGGCTTTCGAGCGCATCAAAGGCCGCACGCAGGCCAACATGGCCGACGAAGCCACGGCGCGGCAAAAGGCTCAAGAGATGGAGCAAGCAGCCCAAAGCTCTGACCAGACCACCAGCCGGCGCGGCCGAGGCGAAGCGACTCAAGCCGAGTCGCAGGCGCCCGCAGGCGGCGGCCTGCTGGGCGGCCTGGGCGATTTGCTGGGTGGCGGCACCCGCCGCACCCGGGCCAGCGCTGGCGAGCAACTGTTCAAAAGCGCGGCCAGCGCCATTGGCCGAGAGGTCGGCAGGCAGGTCATTCGGGGCGTTCTGGGTGGCATTCTGGGAGGGCGTCGGTGAGCACCATTTCTTCACAAAGCCACATCCGGCTCACCTCCCACAGCGGAGGTTTCGGTGCCCTGCCCCTGCAATGGGACGCCCCCACGCCACGCGAACGCGGGCCTGTGGTGGGCACCACCACCAAGCGCAGCCACCGTAACGTGATCGGCACACACAGCGGCTCTTACAGCGTTTACCGGGCACTGGCCGTGGCAGCGGGTGCCCTGGACCGGATGCACCGAGCAGACCTCACCAACACCTCACCCACCGTCCGCATTGGCCCTTACCCGCAATGGACCCAGCCGGGCCTGATCACCAGCCTCGACCCTTGGGGTGCCACCGTGGCCGAGGTGTTTGCCGACGAGCTGGCAGCGGGCTACGACATCCGCCCCACGATCGCCGTGACGCAGGCGCACGTCATCCTGCCCGAGGTGATCGATGCCTTGGCCCGTGGCCGCCTGAAGGCCGATGGTCGGGTGCTGACCGCGGGCGGTGCCGCCGTGGTAACCAAAGCCGCCATTGAGCCGGTGTGGTACCTGCCAGGTGTTGCCAAGCACTTTGGTTGCTCTGAAGCCGACCTGCGGCGCGTGCTGTTTGAAGAAACCGGTGGCATGTACCCCGAGCTCGTCACGCGCAGTGACCTCGAGGTGTTCTTGCCACCGATCGGCGGGCAAACCATCTACATCTTCGGCTCGCCCGCCGACTTGGCCAACCCCGAGGTGGAGCTGACGGCGCGCGTGCACGACGAGTGCAACGGCTCCGATGTGTTTGGCTCGGACATCTGCACCTGCAGGCCTTACCTCACGCATGCCATTGAAGAGTGCATCGCCGGCGCGCAACGTGGCGGCGTGGGCTTGGTGGCCTATTCGCGCAAAGAGGGCCGGGCCTTGGGCGAAGTGACGAAGTTCTTGGTCTACAACGCCCGCAAGCGCCAGGTGGGTGGAGACACAGCAGACCAGTACTTCGCCCGCACCGAGTGCGTGGCCGGTGTGCAAGACATGCGCTTTCAAGAGCTGATGCCCGACGTGCTGCACTGGCTGGGCGTGCGCAAGATCCACCGGCTGGTGTCCATGAGCAACATGAAGTTCGACGCCATCACCGGCGCTGGCATCGAGGTGGGTGAGCGCGTGAACATCCCAGATGAGCTGATTCCGGCAGACGCGCGGGTAGAGATGGACGCCAAGATGGCCGCCGGCTACTTCACGCCCGGCGCCGTGCCCGATGCCGACGAACTCAAGCAAGCCAAGGGGCGAGGGCTGGGGGAATGAGCGGCTCGCTGCCTGTTGACCTTGTAGCGGCCGACCCAGCTTATGCGGCGCACTTGCTGCGCAGCACCGACACCATCCGCGAGCGTGCCCAGGCCTTGCTGCAGCGGGCCCGCGCCGGCCAGTCTGCGCATTGGCTGGTGGACGACACGCGCCTGCCCGCCGTGGCGCAACAGGTGGCCGATGTCACCCGCCAGCGCTACCCCGACTTGACCATTCCTTTCCACAGCCGCTGGCGCCACTTCGAGCCCGGCGGCCACGACCGTTTGGCTTGGTTGGGTTTGCGGCCAGTGCCTTCGAGTACCCCGCAGGCTTTGGCCTGGCAGGCGCGCACCCGCTTCGATTTGGCGGTGGTCAGCGTGCTGCTCGACGCGGGTGCTGGCCCCAGCTGGCGCTACCGCGAGGAACGCACCGGCATGGTGCTTGGCCGCTCCGAAGGCTTGGGAGTCGCCAGCCTGCACGCCTTTGCCAGTGGCTTGTTTTCCAGCGACCCCGCCGACCGCCTGCGAGCCGATGCCCAAGGCCTTGGCGCGGTCAGCGTCGAAGCACTGGCCCAGGCCTTTCAGGTGAGCGGCGACAACCCGCTGGTGGGGCTGGAAGGTCGGGTTGATCTGCTGCGCAGGCTGGGCTACGCCATGGCAGCGCAAACCGAGGTGTTCGGGCCAGACGGTCGGCCCGGCGGTTTGTTTGACCACTTGCTGGCGAGCAGCCCCAGCGCTGGCGGCACGCGCTCCGAGGTCGATGCGCACGATGTGCTGTTGGCCTTGTTGAACACCCTCTCGGCCATTTGGCCTTCCGGGCAGTGGCTCGGCGATGTGCCTTTGGGCGACTGCTGGCCCCTGGCCGCAGCGCGTGGCCCGGGCAGCAGCGACGGCTGGATGCCTTTTCACAAGCTGTCGCAATGGCTCACCTACTCCTTGCTAGAGCCGCTGATGGACGCCGGGAACACCGTGGTGGGCTTGGACCGGCTGACCGGCTTGCCCGAATACCGCAACGGTGGGCTGTTCATCGACCACGGCGTGCTGAAGCTGCGCCAAGCGTTGCCGCCGGACCAACTGCTCTTGCCCCAAGACGAGCGCGTGGTCGAGTGGCGTGCGCTGACCGTGGCCCTGCTCGACGAGTTGGCGCCCCTCGTGCGTGCTTTGCTGGGCCGCACGCCAGAACAGATGCCGCTGGCTTGCGTGCTCGAAGGCGGCACCTGGGCCGCTGGGCGGCTCATGGCACAGACTTTGCGTGGGGGGCAACCGCCTTTGAACATCGCCAGCGATGGCACCGTTTTCTAAGGCGTCTTCAGCAGCGGCCGTCACTATGATTGTTTGACTATGACCCCACCCACCCCCCGCCTGCACGTCATCGACCACCCCTTGGTTCAGCACAAGCTCACGCTGATGCGCAACAAGGAGGCCAGCACCAACAGCTTTCGCCGCTTGCTCAACGAGTTGGCAAGCCTCATGACCTATGAAGTCACACGAGACGTGGCCATGCAGGAGGTGCAAGTCGAAACCCCGCTGGAGACCATGACCGCGCGCGTGATCGACGGCAAGAAGCTGGTGTTTGTCTCCATCCTGCGGGCTGGCACCGGCATCTTGGACGGCATGTTGAGCGTGGTGCCTGGCGCGCGGGTGGGCCACATCGGCCTCTACCGCGACCCCAAAACCCTCACCGCAGTGGAGTACTACTTCAAGATGCCGCAAGACATGCACGAGCGCGACGTGATCGTGGTCGACCCGATGCTGGCCACTGGCAACTCGGCCATTGCTGCGGTGGAGCGCCTCAAAGAGCTGTCGCCCAAGTCCATCAAGTTCGTGTGCTTGCTGACCTGCCCCGAAGGTGTGGCCGCCATGCACAAAGCGCACCCCGATGTGCCGGTCTACACCGCTGCGGTGGACCGCCAGCTCAACGACCACGGCTACATCCTGCCGGGCTTGGGCGATGCGGGCGACCGCATGTTCGGCACCAAGTAAGCCCCAAGCCCGGCCCACCCATCCAGTCCGTCAAACCCCTTCCCTCAACCACAGCCCGGAGCGCACATGAAAGCCACCACCCGCCGCCTCTCCCTCTCGCGTCGCCAGACGGTACTCACCGCAGCGGCGCTGTCAGCCGCTGCCATCGCTGGCTTGTCGCCCCTGGGCGCACAGGCGCAGACCAAGATGAAGGTGGCCGCCATCTACACCGTGCCTTTCGAGCAGCAATGGGTCAGCCGCATTCACAAGGCGCTCAAGGCCGCAGAAGCCCGTGGCGAGATTGAGTACAAAGCCACGGAAAACGTTTCCAACGCCGACTACGAGCGCGTCATGCGTGAGTACGCCACGGCTGGCAATCAGCTGGTGGTCGGTGAGTCTTTTGCGGTGGAAGCAGCAGCCCGCAAAGTGGCCAAAGACTTCCCCAAGACGGCGTTCCTGATGGGCTCTTCGGGTAAGTCGCAGGCGCCCAACTTCAGCGTCTTTGACAACTACATCCAGGAACCCGCCTACCTGACCGGCCTGATCGCTGGCGGCATGACCAAGAGCAACAAAATTGGCTTGGTGGGCGGCTTCCCGATTCCTGAAGTCAATCGCCTGATGCACGCCTTCATGGCCGGTGCTCGCGAGACCAACCCCAAGGTCGAATTCACGGTCACCTTCATCAACAGCTGGTTCGACCCACCCAAGGCCAAAGAAGCCGCCTTCGCCATGATCGACAAGGGCGCAGACGTGATGTACGCCGAGCGTTTTGGCGTGAGCGATGCGGCCAAAGAGCGCAAGGTGCTGGCCATTGGCAACGTGATCGACACGCAGCCACAGTACCCCGACACCGTGGTGGCCTCCGCCCTGTGGAACATGGAGCCCACGATTGACCGCGCGCTGAAGGCTGTGAAGGACGGTAAGTTCACAGCGGAAGACTACGGCCAGTACTCCATGATGAAGTTCAAGGGCTCCGAGCTCTCCAAGCTGGGCACATTCGAGAAGAAGATTCCAGCGCCCATCGTGGCCAAGGTTCGGGCACGCGAGAAGGAAATTCTGGAAGGCAAGTTCACCGTGAAGGTGGACGACAGCCAGCCCAAGTCCGGCCGCTGACAGCAGCAACCCCGGGGTGTCTGCCGAACCCGTTTTGCAGCTGGAGGGCATCACCAAGCGTTTCGGCGCTTTGCTGGCCAACGACAACATCTCGCTCGCGCTTGGTCGCGGCGAGGTGTTGGCTTTGCTGGGGGAGAACGGCGCTGGCAAATCGACGCTGATGTCGATTCTGTTTGGCCACTACACCGCCAACGCTGGGCGTATTTCGGTGTTCGGCAAGCCCCTGCCAGCAGGCCAGCCCCAAGCCGCCTTGGCTGCGGGCATTGGCATGGTGCACCAGCACTTCACGCTGGCAGACAACCTGAGCGTGCTGGACAACGTGGTGATCGGCACCGAGCCGCTTTGGTGGCCCTTCACGCGGCGCGCCGCAGCCCGGCAGCGTTTGTTGGACACCGCTGAGCGCTTCGGCTTGGCGGTGCTGCCCGATGCGCGGGTGGCGGACTTGTCGGTGGGCGAGCGCCAGCGCGTGGAGATCTTGAAGGCGCTCTACCGAGGCGCGAAAGTGTTGATCCTGGACGAGCCCACAGCCGTGCTCACGCCACAAGAAAGCGAAGCTTTGTTCGAGGTGCTGGGGCGCATGGTGGCCGAAGGCTTGTCGATCATCTTCATCAGCCACAAGTTGGCAGAGGTGCTGCGCGTGTCGCACCGGGTGGCCGTGCTGCGCGGTGGACGGCTGGTGGCGCAGGCGGCCAGCGCATCGTGCAGCCAATCGCAGCTGGCGCAGTGGATGGTGGGCCAAGCGGTGCCGCCCAGGCCACGCCAGCCGTCAGCTGGCGCTGGTGAGGTGGTTTGCCAGTTGAAGGACGTGCATGTGGAGCAAGGCCGGGACCGCTTGCATGGCGTGTCCATGGACCTTCGTGCGCGAGAAATCTTGGCCATTGCTGGGGTTTCTGGCAACGGGCAGTTGGCGCTGGCCGATTTGCTGTGCGGCCTGCGTTCGGCGCGCCACGGCAGCGTGCAGTATCTGGGCCAGCCATTGCCAGCCTCGCCTCAGCGCTTGGTCGACCAGGGCGTGGCGCGCATTCCTGAAGACCGGCATGCCGTGGGGTTGGTGGGTGACTTGCCCTTGTGGGAGAACGCCTGCTCAGAGCGCATGCGTCGACCCGCTTTTTCGCGCTGGGGCTGGGTGCGGCGCGGCGCTGCTGCGCAGTACACCGAGGAGGTGATGCGGCGCTTTGACGTGCGCGGCGCAGGCCCCCGCTCTGCGGCGCGGGCGCTGTCGGGCGGCAACATGCAAAAGCTGATCTTGGGTCGTGCGCTTTCTCCGCCAGAGACCGGGCACACAGCCAACTCCCCGGCCAACTCGGGGCATGCCATTCGGCTGATCGTGGCGCATCAACCCACTTGGGGGCTGGATGTAGGGGCTGTGGCCTACGTGCATCAGCAGTTGCTGGCAGCGCGCGACGCCGGTGCTGCTGTGCTGCTGATATCTGATGACCTCGACGAGGTGATGGCCCTGGGCGACCAGATCGCGGTGATGTTTCAAGGGCGTGTGGCAGCACAGCAGGCAGCGGATCACTGGAGCCGCGAGGCGCTGGGCTTGGCCATGGCCGGTATTGGCCAGCAGCAAAGCTCAGCCGAGGAGAGCCATGCGGCTTGAACGACGAACCGAGGGCTCAGGCTGGGCGCTGCTGTGGGTGCCCTTGCTGGCACTGGCGGTGACCTTGATGTTGAGCTCGGCGCTCGTCGTCTGGGCCGGTGCGCCTGTTGCCAAGACCTACGGCCTGCTGGTTCAAGGTGCCTTTGGTTCCGTCTTTGCACTCACTGAAACGCTGACCCGAGCGGTGCCGCTCATGTTCACCGGACTGGCAGCGGCAGTTGCCTTCCGTGCGCGCCTGTTCAACATCGGCGCCGAGGGACAGTTGTATGCGGGCGCGCTGGCTGCCGTGGCTGTTGGCGGCCTTCATGGTGGCGAAGGCTGGGCCCTGCCCTTGCCGCTGTTGTTTCTGGGCATGTGGGCTGCTGCTGCCGCAGCGGGCGGCCTGCTGCTCTTGGGGCCTGCCTGGATGAAGTCGCGCCTGGGGGTCGACGAAGTGGTGACGACGCTGCTGCTGAACTTCATCGTCTTGCTGGGCGTGTCGGCCTTGCTCGACGGCCCCATGAAAGACCCCAGCGCCATGGGTTGGCCGCAGAGCGTGGCCTTGAACCCGGAACTGGAGCTGGGTCGACTGGTCGAGCGCACGCGGCTGCACACCGGTTTGTTGTTGGCTTGTGCGCTGGCCTTGGTGCTCTGGCTGGTGCTGGGCCGGTCGGTCTGGGGCTTTGATGTGCGCGCCAGCGGTGCCAACGCCCAAGCCGCGGCTTTTGCTGGGGTACCGGTGCGGCGCACGGTGCTGCTGGTGGCTCTGACGTCGGGTGCGCTGGCCGGGTTGGCCGGGGCCGTTGAAGTGGCTGGACGCACGGGTTACGTCACGCTGGACATGTCGCCTGGCTATGGCTACAGCGGCATCGTGGTGGCCATGCTGGCGGGCTTGAACCCGCTGGGCGTGGTCATGGCCAGTGTGTTTGTGGCCGGTGTGCTGGTAGGTGCAGACTCGATGAGCCGCGCCGTGGGCGTGCCCACCTACATGGCCGATGTGATGGTGGCCCTTTCTTTGATTGCCGTGCTGGTAGCTGGCCTGTTCACGCAGTACCGCCTGCGCTGGCGCTGAGCCCACGGTATTAGCCGCACCACGATGGAATTGCTCGACATCCTGACCAACCCGGCCTTCTGGTCTGCGGTGCTGCGCGTGGGCACGCCGCTGATCCTGGGCACGCTGGGCGTGTTGCTGTGCGAGCGTGCAGGCGTGTTGAACCTGGGCATCGAAGGCATCATGGTGGCGGGTGCTTTTGCTGGCTGGCTCACCGTGTTCATGGGCGGCAGCCTGTGGTTGGGCGTGGCGGCTGCGGCCCTGGTAGGCGGGGTGTTTGGGCTGCTTCACGCCGGTCTGACCGTGGCGCTGGCGCTGTCGCAGCACGTGGCCGGGCTGGGCATCACCATGCTGGCCACGGCGCTCAGCTACTTTGGCTACCGGGTGGCTTTCCCCAAGGTGAGCACGCCACCGACCATCACGCCCTTTGCCGAGATGGCTTGGCTGCCGCTGCCGGTGCTGTCGCAGCAAACGCCCCTGACCCTGCTGGCGCTGCTGCTGGTGCCAGCCATTGGCTGGTTGCTCTACCGCACGCCAGCGGGCTTGGCCCTGCGCATGGTGGGCGAGAACCCGAAGGCAGCAGAAGCGCAGGGCCTGAGCGTGCTGGGCATCCGAACGGCAGCCGTGGTGGCCGGCTCTGCGCTGATGGGCGTGGCCGGCGCGTTCCTGACCTTGGCTGCCTTCAACGCATTCTTCTTCAACATGGTCAACGGGCGCGGCTGGATCTGCGTGGCGCTGGTGGTGTTTGCTTCTTGGCGGCCCGGTAAAGCGTTGTTGGGCGCGTTGCTGTTCGCCTTCTTCGACGCCTTGCAGCTTCGCTTGCAGCAAAGCGGCGCCTCTGCGCTGCCCTATCAGCTCTACCTGATGCTGCCCTACGTGCTGTCCATCTTGGCACTGGTGGTGGTGGCGCGGCGCGCCGCTTACCCGCAAGCGCTGATGAAGCCTTACCGCAAGGGCGAACGCTAGACCCAAACCGGGCCGTACCCGCCTGCGGCCAGTCCCAAGCAAAGCACCTACACCCATGAGCCAAGCCGACCTGCTGATTGCCCGAGTGAACCTGCCCGATGGCCGCACCGGCGTCGACGTCGCCGTGCGCGAGGGCCGCATCGTCGAGGTCGGCGTGGGCCTGCCGCGAACGGCCGCCGAAGTTGTCGAGGGCGCAGGGTTGCTGCTGTCACCACCCTTCGTGGACGCGCACTTTCACATGGACTCCACGCTCAGCTACGGGCTGCCACGCATCAACCAAAGCGGCACGCTGCTGGAAGGCATTGCGCTGTGGGGCGAACTCAAACCCCTGCTCACGCCAGAGGCGCTGATCGAGCGCGCGCTGCGTTATTGCGACTGGGCCGTCGCGCGCGGTTTGTTGGCCATCCGCACGCATGTGGACGTGTGTGACCCGCGCCTGTTGGCGGTAGACGCCTTGCTGGAAGTCAAGCGCCGGGTCGCGCCTTGGATCGATTTGCAGTTGGTGGCATTTCCGCAAGACGGCGTGCTTCGCTCGCCGGGTGCCTTGGCCAACCTGCAACGGGCGCTGGATAAAGGCGTGGACGTGGTGGGCGGCATCCCGCACTTCGAGCGCACCATGGCCGACGGCGCTGAGAGCGTGCGGATGTTGTGCGAAATCGCCGCGGAGCGCGGGCTGCGCGTGGACATGCATTGCGACGAGTCCGACGACCCCTTGTCGCGCCACGTCGAAACCCTCGCTGCACAAACGGTTCGGCTGGGCCTGCAAGGCCGCGTGGCTGGCTCGCACCTCACCTCCATGCACAGCATGGACAACTACTACGTCTCCAAACTGCTGCCGCTGATGGCCGAGGCGCAATTGCACGTGGTGGCCAACCCGCTCATCAACATCACGCTGCAGGGCCGCCACGACACCTACCCCAAACGGCGCGGCATGACGCGCGTGCCCGAGCAAATGGCGCAGGGCATCAACGTCGCTTTCGGTCACGACTGCGTGATGGACCCTTGGTATTCATTGGGCAGCGCCTGCATGCTGGAGGTGGCCGCCATGGGCCTGCACGTGGCGCAAATGACCAGCCAGGCCGCCATGCGCCAGTGCTTCGAGGCGGTCACCAGCAACGCGGCCCGGGTGATGGGCCTGCAGGGCTATGGGCTGGAGCCCGGCTGCAACGCCGATTTCGTGCTGCTGCAGGCCAGCGACCCGGTGGAGGCGATTCGCCTGCGCGCGACCCGGCTCGGCGTCTGGCGCAGGGGCGTTCGCATTGCCAGCAGCCCGGCGGCACAAGCCACCTTGTTAAAGCCCACAGGCCCGGCTGTGGTGAACTGGCGTCTGTAAAGGCCCGCATGTCGCGCGCCCCAAGCATCCATGAAGTGCCCCTGAAACCCATATGAAGCTCTTGAACGCCGTTCTCATCGCCACACTTTGCTTGCCCGTCCTTGTGCTGGCTGCCGGGCAACTGGGCTTGCTGCGTGGTTCTGCCCCCACCGACTTGGGCGTGAACAACGGGCGCCTGAAGCCGCCGGCAAATTCACCCAACAGCGTGAGCAGCCAAGCCGACCTGCACCCAGGCCACCCGCAGCAGGCCTATGCCCGCATCGACCCCATTCGTTTTCGCGGCGATGGACAAGCTGCGCTTGCGGCCTTGGCTCAGGCACTTGTTGCCACGCCAGGCGTGGTGCTGGTGGAGCAAAAGCCAGGCTATGTGTACGCCCAATGCAGCACACGCTGGCTGCGGTTCACCGACGACTTGGAGCTTTGGCTGGACGAGTCAGCAGGCGTGATCCACGTGCGCTCTGCCAGCCGTTTGGGGGAGTCCGACCTGGGCGTCAACCGCGCACGGGTCGAAGCCCTGCGTGCTGCCCTGGCGCAAGCCTGAAGGGGCCTCCAGAACACCCGACCCCGGCCCCCACCGTCAACCTGCAGTGGCTTCCTCTTCGGGCTTGGCTTTGCCCTCTTTCTTGGGCAGCGGCTGAATGTCCAGCGTGACTTCAGTCTTGTCGTCACCCAGCTCTTTCAAGTCCACCGTCAGGCGCCCGCCGTCGGTCAGCCTGCCAAACAGCAACTCATCGGCCAAGGCACGGCGCACCGTGTCCTGAATGAGTCGCTGCATGGGCCGCGCACCCATGAGCGGATCGAAGCCCTTCTTGGCCAAGTGCTTGCGCAAGGCGTCTGTGAAAGTGACGTCCACCTTCTTTTCTGCCAACTGCGTTTCCAACTGCAGCAAGAACTTGTCGACCACGCGCAAGATGACCAATTCATCCAGCGCCTTGAAGTTGACGATGGCATCGAGCCGGTTGCGGAACTCGGGCGTGAACAAACGCTTGATGTCGGCCATCTCGTCGCCGGCTTGGCGCGGGTTGGTGAAACCGATGGTGGCCTTGTTCATGGTTTCGGCACCCGCGTTGGTCGTCATGATGATGATGACGTTGCGGAAGTCGGCCTTGCGCCCGTTGTTATCGGTCAGCGTGCCGTGGTCCATGACCTGCAGCAGCACGTTGAAGATGTCCGGGTGCGCCTTTTCGATCTCGTCAAGCAGCAACACGCAGTGCGGCTTTTTGGTGATTGCCTCGGTCAGCAGACCGCCTTGGTCGAAGCCCACGTAACCGGGGGGCGCACCAATGAGGCGGCTCACCGCATGGCGCTCCATGTACTCGGACATGTCGAAGCGAAGCAACTCAATGCCCATGATGTAGGCGAGTTGCTTGGCAGCTTCGGTCTTGCCCACGCCCGTGGGGCCAGAGAACAAGAACGAGCCGATGGGCTTGTCGCCTTTACCCAGACCAGATCGCGCCATCTTGACGGCAGAGGCCAGCACATCCAACGCCTTGTCTTGGCCAAACACCACGCTCTTGAGGTCGCGCTCCAAGGTCTTGAGCTTGCCGCGGTCGTCGTTGGAGACATTGGCCGGTGGAATGCGCGCGATCTTGGCGACGATCTCCTCGACCTCGGTCTTGCTGATGGTTTTCTTGCGCTTGGAGGGCGGCAAGATGCGCTGCGCTGCACCGGCTTCGTCGATCACGTCAATGGCTTTGTCTGGCAAGTGACGGTCGTTGATGTACTTGGCGCTCAACTCTGCTGCGGCCTGCAGCGCGGCGGCTGCGTACTTCACGTTGTGATGCTCTTCGAAGCGCGACTTCAGGCCCTTCAAAATCTCCACCGTCTCCGACACGCTCGGCTCGACCACATCGATCTTCTGGAAGCGCCGCGACAGGGCAGCGTCTTTCTCGAAGATGCCGCGGTACTCGGTGAAGGTGGTGGCACCGATGCACTTGAGCTGACCTGAAGACAAAGCTGGCTTGAGCAGGTTGGAAGCATCCAGCGTGCCGCCAGAAGCAGCGCCCGCGCCGATGAGCGTGTGAATTTCGTCGATGAACAGCACCGCGTTGGGCTTGTCCTTCAAGGCTTTCAGCACGCCTTTCAAACGTTGCTCGAAATCACCTCGGTACTTGGTGCCAGCCAACAAAGCGCCCATGTCCAGCGAGTAAACGTTGGAGTCGGCCAAGATGTCAGGCACGTCTTTTTGCGTGATGCGCCAGGCAAGACCCTCGGCGATGGCGGTCTTGCCGACGCCAGCCTCACCGACCAGCAGTGGGTTGTTCTTGCGCCGACGGCACAAGATTTGGATGACGCGCTCGACCTCGTAGTCACGGCCGATCAGCGGGTCGATCTTGCCTTCCTTGGCGGCCACGTTCAGGTTCTGCGTGAACTGCTCCAGCGGCGAAGCCTTCTCGTTCTTCTCGCCGCCCTCTTCGCTCTCGGCGTTGTTTTCGCTGGGCTTGGCGGGCTCTGGTGGCTCGCCCTTCTTGATGCCGTGAGCGATGAAATTGACCACATCCAAGCGGGTCACGCCCTGCTGGTGCAGGTAGTACACGGCGTGTGAATCTTTCTCGCCAAAAATCGCCACCAGCACGTTCGCGCCGGTGACTTCTTTCTTGCCGTTGCCCGTGGACTGCACATGCATGATGGCGCGCTGAATGACTCGCTGAAAACCCAAGGTGGGTTGCGTGTCCACATCGTCAGTGCCCGCAACCTGCGGCGTGTTGTCTTTGATGAAGCCCGACAAAGACTTGCGCAGGTCGTCGATGTTGGCAGAGCAAGCGCGCAACACTTCGGCTGCGCTGGGGTTGTCCAGAAGGGCCAAAAGCAGGTGTTCGACGGTGATGAACTCGTGGCGCTGCTGGCGCGCTTCCACGAACGCCATGTGCAGGCTGACTTCCAGTTCTTGGGCAATCATGAGAGTTCCTTTGCCGGACGGTGAATGATTTGAAGCAATTGGTCCCGCGGAGCCATTATTCAACCGGCTCGCTGACACATTGCAAGGGATGACCCGCTTTTCTTGCTGCGGCTGTGACTTGTTCGACCTTCGTGACCGCAATGTCTTTGGGATACACGCCACAGACCGCACGTCCGTCCAGGTGGATCTTGAGCATGATCTGGGTCGCCGTTTCCCGATCTTTGTTGAAAAACTCTTGAATGACGACCACCACAAATTCCATGGGTGTGTAGTCGTCATTGAGCATCAATACCTGATGCATCTGAGGCGGCTTGGTTTTCTGCGGTCTTCGCTCCAGCACCACCGACCCACTGTCGTCGGGTCGGCGTGGTCGCACAGCCGGTACCGTCGGTGGCTGTTGTGGGGTTGTCGCCATGCGATTCATTCTATAGAGCCCCCTTTGGCGAACCCGACCACCAACCGAGGGCAACCCCAAGACAAGCTGGGTTTACACCCGTAGATGTCACTTCGGATTGACACTATGCGATCCTCCATGGATACTGGAACCACGACGGGTCGCAGTGGGGTGTTTCATATGAACAACGGAACAGTGAAGTGGTTCAACGACGCCAAGGGCTTTGGCTTCATCGAACCAGACGAAGGTGGGGGCGACGTGTTCGCCCATTTTTCTGCCATCGTGATGGAGGGATACAAGACCCTCAAACAAGGCGAAAAAGTGCAGTTCGAACTGTCAGACGGCCCCAAGGGGCGCCTTGCCGTGAACATCGTGTCGGCAAGCGCCACCGCCGAACAGACTAGCTGACACCATCCAGTGGCAGAGTCCTGTCCAGCTCTGCGGTAGCCGCCGCGGCGTCACAATGGCCGCATGAATCAACCGCCGCGGGCCCCATTCGCCAAGGTGCTAGCCATCGTGCTGGGCTTGACTTGCGCAGCATTTGGCGCACTGCCAAGCCTGGCTCAAGCCCAGCAAGACCAACCACAGCTGAATCTGCCGCGCACACGCCTTTCGGCGGGCATGCATCAGATCGACTCACAGGTGGCGGCAACGCCCGAGCAACGACAGATCGGTCTGATGTTTCGGCGCGACATGCCCACCCATGAAGGCATGCTGTTTGTCTTTGAGCAGCCCGGCGTGCAGTGTTTCTGGATGAAGAACACCCTCATGCCTCTAACTGCCGCTTTCCTGGCCGATGACGGCACCATCGTCAACCTGGCCGACATGAAGCCCCAAAGTCTCGATTCCCATTGCTCCGCCAAGCCGGTGCGCTTTGTGTTGGAAATGAAGCAAGGTTGGTTTGCACAGCGTGGCGTCAAGCCCGGTGCCAAGTTAAGCGGCGCACCCTTCGCCCCCCGGTAAGTGAGGCCGGCACAGCGCCTGCCCACCCATCCGCTCAAACCAACGCATCCACATACAAGCCCGCTTGCGCGCGAACGCGGGGCTCGTATTGCAGCGGGACCATGGCGAGCAATTGGGTACAGACTTTCAAGGCGTAGCTGTTTCCACTGATGCTGGCCATGAGGCTGACGGCTTGGAGCGCGCCAGTCAGCAGTTCTTCCTCCGTTGCGCTGGTGTGCAGCGCCGCTGCCATGGCCGAGGCCTCGGGGCGTCGCATCATCTGCAACATGTCGATGATGTACATCTTGGTCGCAGCAATCGAGCGCCGCAGGGTGACTGTAGGCTCGGGCCTTGGCGCTTGGCTTGGTGCAGGCGCGGGTGCCTTTGCAGCGGCGTCCACAGACGGCTTTGCCAAGGCGCTCGCAGCGGGAGGCGGCTGCATCGCAGCAGAGACATCCTGTTGCGCATGGGCGGTTGGGGCTGATCCCGTGAGCGATGTTGGCGCGTTCAGCGACACCAAGTAGCCCATTGAAGTCAGACGATCGATTTCCCTTGCTGCCGTGCCACCCAGCATGGCCTCTAAGTCAGCGCGGAAGCTTTTGCCGTTGGACAACACCAGAATCTGGCGGTCCCGTGCGGTCAACTCGGAAGCACGGTTTTGCAGGGCCAGCTTGCCAGCGCTTGATTTGGCGAGATACGACATCGTCGTAGCTTAGAACGCAGCAGTGACGCCTTTTTGACATGCTGCCAGCCCGTCTTCGGCAGCCTACATGGACCCGAACCAGCCCTGCTCATCAGCGACGGTCATTTCCTCTGTCACCGCCCCCTGTCACCGCCCCCCAGTCATGCCCCCTGTCGTGGCCCGTCAACCCTGTGCATACCAGTGGGGCTTAGCAATGCGCCAACCACGACTTGTCCGGGGTACGAAAGCGCCATCGCCTGCATGTACTGCTGAACCTGCAGGCTGCCCTGCTCGACGGTCTGGCTGGACAGCGAAGATTTGTAGTCGAGCACCCACCAACGCCCCGTGTTGCGTTCGCGCACCAGTCGATCGATACGGCCGATTCGCTTGCTCGGCTCAGTGCCGGTGCCCGTGCTGGTGCCGGTGCCGTCAAGGTAGGCACCATCTGCGCTGTCGGCACCAGTCTGCCCGCCGGCGCACACCACATCGACCTCATTGGCCCACCAGTCGATGTGCTCCTTGTCCCAGGCCCAAGCACCGGGGCCCTGCAAAATTTGAAGGGCCAGTTGCAGGGCTTCGTGCGCAAGCGAATCAGCCAAGGCGGCTGATAAGCCTTGCGCTTGCGCCCACCGCGCTGAGGGTTCGCGCAAAGCTGGCAGGTGGTTGCCTGGTTCTGTTGGATGGCGCTCAAGCATCCAGTGCATCAGCTTGCCGCGCCAAACCGAAACCGCTTCGCCAAGGGCAACTTCAGCTGGCGCGCCGGGGGCAGCCAGCTCTTTGCTCAGGGCGGGTGGTGGGCCAGGTGCCAAGTCAGCGTCGTTCTGCAAACGCTCGGCCTGTAGCTTGAAGGCATCAGCCAAGAGTGCACGAGGCAACTCGCGCAGCACGGCAGCTACAGGGCTCTCTGGCCCATCGGGGTTGAATGGTGTGTCGGCTGCCAGCGCTTCGCCTGCTCTTGCCTGCGCCACCGCGCTCAAGCCAGCAGCAGCGGCGCGCGCCCACCAACTGTGCGCGGCAGGGTTTCGGGCTGTGACGCTGGAAAACAGAAGCAACTCCCGGGCACGCGTCGCGGCTACATACAAAGCGTTGAGCTCTTCGCGATCGCGGGCTGACCGCTCGGTATTCAAAAGCTCAGCGGCGTCTTGCGGTGCTCTGGATTCGCTCACGATAAACACCAACCGCTCTGGGGCCGCCCGGTGCATGGGCCAGTCCATCAGCACCGAGGGACCGCTGCTGCGTGCGTTGGGGTTGTCTGTGTCCAACAAGATGACAGCGCTTGCTTCGAGGCCTTTCGCGCCGTGAATGGTGAGCAAACGCACCGCGCCGTCAGCCCCAGGGGTAGGTGTCTCGATCTCACCCGCCCGCACAGCGCGCAGCCAGCGATGGATGCTGAGGTAGCGGCCAGAGTCCAAACTCAGGGCGCTGGCCAGCAATGCCCGCAAATGCCTGAGCACCGTGGCTTGACGGTGCGCCGGTGCCTGGTGCACACAGCGGGCCACCACGTCACCGTCGGTAAAAACATGGCTCAAGGCATCGTGCGGCGGCAGCCCCAGCAGCCAAGCCTGCCAGCGCGGCAAAGTAGCCTGCGCTCGCTGCAACGCGGGGTGCAAGCTCCAGTCCGCCGGGCCGTCGTGGGCATGCGGTGCGAGCAGCACCTGCCACCAACTCGGCCGGGCCTCGCGTGGGGCTTGGCGGCAGACCTCGGCGAGCGCGACCAAGTCGGCGTCAGCAGCACCAAACAGAGGCGATTTCAGGGCCCTTGCCAACGACAAATCGTGCTGTGTAGACAACGCCGCGTCCACCAATCCCAAGATGTCTTGAACCTCGGGCGCGTCTCCCAATGAGCCGGCCTCGCCGATGCGCGCCATCACGCCTTCGGCCTGCAACGCTTGCGCCATCGGTTGCAGGCGATCGCGCTTGCGTGCCAGCACCATCACCTGTTCGGCGGCAACTCCCTGTGACATCAAGCGCAGCACCTCTTGCGCGACTTGTTCGCACTCTTGCGCGCGAATGCTGGCCCCGGGCTCGTCGCGCCGCTGAGTCAACGAGTCACGCCAAGCTGCAGACCCCAAAGCCGCTGTGCCTTCCGGTTCATCGGCGCTGGCCGAGGACGCATCACGCACGATGGCAGGCAGCAGGTGCGCTTGTCCACCCGCTGTCAGCGCGGTGGTGTGCTGCCGAAATCCCTCCATGGCCGGATGCCCCGCGCTGCCGGCCATGAGCTGGTTGATGGCCAACATCACCCCAGGCGCGTTGCGACGGGTGTGATCGCAGCGCAGCAAGTCACCGCCCAAGCCCTCGACCACAAAACGTTGCGCCGCCAACATCACCGCAGGCTCGGCGCGCCGAAATCGGTAGATGCTTTGCTTGGGGTCTCCAACCAAAAACACGCTGGGCGCATGGCCACCGCCTGCACCCGCGTAGCCATCGAGCCAAGCCGACAGGGCCTGCCATTGCAGCGGGTTGGTGTCTTGAAACTCATCGATCAGCACGTGGCGCACCTGGGTATCGAGCTTTTGGCAGACCCAGGCGCTCAGGCGCGCATCCGACAGCAAGGTCAGCGCGGCACGCTCCACGTCGGCCATGTCCATCCAAGAACGAGCGCGCTTGAGAGCGGCCAACTCACGCAGCAGCACGCGCCCCAAACGGCACATGCGTTGCTGGTGCAGCCATGCTTGGTGGTGGGCCCGCACAGCCAGCCATTGCACGGCCAAGGCCTGCGCTGCCCGAATCTCTGCGTGATCTGCCGCCTTTTTGTTAGCCCATCGCGGCTGACCCGTTTTGGTCAGAACTGTTTCGATGAGCTTTTGCACCGCCGACTGCAGTTGCTGGTCGTCATCAGGCATCACCACCACAGCCGACACGGCCTGCTCCAGCAGGACGGCACTTTTCACTAACTCAGCCGTGCCAGTGCCCAAGGTCTTGGCTGCAGCCAGGAAGGTCTGGACGGCCGTTGTTCGGTGCGCCAACAAGGCATCGGGGTGTGGCAGCCCAGCCCATTCAGGCCAGACCTCTCCAAAAGGCGCAACCGAGGTCTCCAGGCGGCCCTGTGCATCAGCCAAGCCAAACTCCAAGCGACGTTCCAGCAAGGACTCCAACGCCTTATGGGCGGTGAAACGCCCCAGTTGCGAGACCAGCGCGCAGTAGTCCTGGTGGGCTTGTGGCTCTTGCAACAAAGCCTTGAAAAAAGGCCTCCAGAGCAAGGCGGTGGCGCGGCTGTGGTCTTCCAGCAACACGGGCGACGTGGGCAAGTTCAGCTGCTCCAGCACAGCGAAGGGTGCTGCGGATATCAGCGTGATGAACCAGGCGTGGAAGGTTCGAAACTGAACGTCACCCCCGCCATCCAGCAGGCGGCCGTAAAGGGAGCGCAAATCCGCGGCGCGCAGCAGCGCCTGGGTCGGCGTCATGCCGCGTTCGATCAGGGCATCGGCACATTCGGCTTCGCTGGCTGTGGCCCATTGCACCAGCCAAAGCTGCAGGCGCTCACGCATTTCTGCGGCGGCCTTTTTGGTGAAGGTGATCGCCAGGACGTCTTGTGGCCGCAGGGGTTGGCCTGGCTTGCCCTCAAGCAGCGCCCTGACGATGCGAGACACCAGCATCCACGTCTTGCCAGACCCAGCGCAAGCTTCCACAGCCACGCTGCGTCGCGGATCACACGCTACTTCGTAGAAGGCCTGGGCGCTGACTTGTCGGCCATTGCACTCGTACGCGGCTTCAGGGCTGCTGGGTGCGCCGATGGCGGCAGTGGGCTCATTCATGCTGCAGAACCCACAGCCCAGAAGTCACGCCTGCACAGGCCACGCGCCGCACAGTATTCGCACGCTGCGCCCTCACCCAGCGCGGGCAGCGCGTGGCCTTCGCGCAGACGCTCCATGTCTTGCTGCATGCCGCTCAACAAAGCTTCACGGGCTTGGTCCAATTGAGGCTGCTGCACCAGCTTGACAACAGCGCTCGGGCTTGCGGCGTCCTGCCCTTTCGGAAAGCCCAGACTCAGGTAGGCCCCCTGCAGCGATGGCTCTGGCCCGATCAGCGCTGCATAGAAGGCCAATTGCGTGTCCTCGGTGGGGTTCTTCACCCGATCCTGGGTGGTGCCGGGATCTTCGGTTTTGTAGTCGATGACGCGCCAGACCGAATCCGGGGCATCCAGCGAAGTCGCGCCTGAGCTAGCCAAGCTGTCAATCCGGTCGATCTGGCCCCGAAGCAACAACTGGGCGTCCGCTGGGTGCGGCCGCTCAAGAGCGCGCTCGACGTGAAGCACCCGCACGCCCGCTTGCCTTTGCTCTTTCCACCAATTCAAGTAGGCGTCTCGCAAGCCTGGCCAGCCCGCCTCGAAGGGCAGAAAATCCTCGGCCACCACACAGGCTTGTGCCAACTCTTCATCTGCTATGCGCTGCAAGCGCACGCGGTCAGCGTGGTCGCTCGGCTCGGTGATCTCGCTCAGCGCTTGCGAGCCAGCACGGGGTGAGGTGTCTTGTTCATGAAAGCGCCTGAGCACCGTGTGCAGCCAGACGCCAAAGTCGCGCTTGTCGGCCACCGTATCGATGTCTTCAACCTCTTGCAAGCCCAGCATGCGCAGTGCGAAAAACCGATAGGGGCAGCGGCGTAAATCGTCGTAACTGCTGGCGGAAATGGATGTGGGCACCAGTGGAGCGGCTGACGGTTGCGGCAGTGGCGCTGCGAAGGCCTGCAGGCTGCGCTCTTCAAGCCAATCGCTCGCCGCCTGTACCTGCAACGCTCCGCCGGCGTTGCCGCTGAGCAGTTGAAGCACGCTGTGTGCTGGACCCAACGGCTCGCCGCGTTCGTCATGGCGGCGCCAGAAGATCGTGGTGTTTGGCTGGGACGCGGCCCAAGCCCAAGCCCGTCTTGCTTGTAACTGCAGCGCATCGGCATTGGGCAAGCCCAGAGCAACCCGCTGTTGCCAAGTCCACCAACCGTTGGCTTGGGGGCGCGCTGGCAGGTGGTTTTCGTTGCAACCGCCAAGCACAAGTGCCTGAAATGGCTGGCCGAGTAACTGCCCCAAGGGCAAGATCACCACATCGGCGGGCGCATGGCTGCGACCCGCCAAACCGCTGACCCCTTCAAGGCAGGCGCGAACCCAGGCCAAGAACTCGGCAAGCGTCCAGCGCTGGTGGTCTTCAGATTCGATCAGCGGTGCTGCAGTCATGTGCAAGGCTTGCAACAGTTGCTGGCCAGCAGCGTCCAACTGCCAAACGGCCCACTGGCCGGTTACCTCTAGCAACGCTTGCGTCTTTAGAAGCCAAGCACCGGCTTTTTGGCGACTACCCCAGCCGCCGCGCATGGCCTCTATATCGCCAACCAAGGCGATATCCCCCCGAGATCGCGCCCAAGAAGTCCAGCGATCTGCGCCCGACCGGCGCAACGAAACCTCCATCGATGCCACCTCGGCTGCGCGCCACGCTGAGGACTTGAAACCGTCAAGCACTTCGTCAGCGGTGGCGTCGGGCGCCATCGCCTGCAGCAGCGCCATCAATTGAGCGGCCACGTGGGTGGTGGACAGCTTCCATCCCGAGTCGTCTTGCACGTCCACACCATAAGGTTCAAGCAGGGCGCGAACCCGCCTGACCAACATGCGGTCGATGGCTGCAATGGCCACTGGCACGCGGCCAGCGGCGCGATGGGTCAGCACACAGGCTGCCGCCGCCTGCGCCTCTTCCTCAAAGTCTGAAGCCTGCACGGGCTGAGGCTTGCCAGCGCTGGGGTCTGACCACGGCACCACCACAGCACGTTCACCCCAGGCTGTTGCGAGGGCAACACCCAGTGCATCCTCCTGATAGCCCTGAAGAACAACCAGTCCGTCATGGGCGGCTTGGGTTTGCAGGCTCCAAAGAACGTCAGTTGGCCATGCGGTGCTGGCGACCCAGAGCAGCGCCACGCTCGTGACAGCCAGCTCCCACCGCTGCATGCGCTCGTCCATGACTTGAACCAGAGCCGCCTGGCGGGTTCGCAGCCACAGGGCGCGCTCGTCTGGGTGCACCGCGCAAGCCAAGGGAGCCAACTGCAGGGCGCAATCGACCAAGTCAGGGGCCAGCGCGAACGATTGGTCGCCCATGCCAGCCCGCTGCAGCAGGGACTGGGCACTCAGCAGATCAGCGCCTCGATCGTGGCTGAAGTCCGTGGCCCCAAGCTGAGGGGCGCCAAGCCGCTGCGCCCAAGAGCTTGTGGTTTCAAAACGGGGCAGGACGGCAGACAGTGCACCGGATCGGATCCACATGTGTTTGGCCACTGGCAGCAACCGCGCGTGCGGCAAGAGCACCACCGTGCGTGCCGGGTGCGCTTGCCAAGCCTGCACAGCGGTTGCTACCTGGCGCAACCAGGCATCGTCCGCATGCAGCCACAAGTCCCCCACGCCACGTGCGTGGGTCTGCTGCAACGGGGCTCGATCAGGCAGACTAATCAAGGGTGACATGGCCTTTGTGTAAACAGTTCGAACAAAGGCTTTCTGTCACAATCGCCACGCTTTTAGCTCTCTTTTGTTCGGCTTTTCAGACGGAATTCATTATGGCCACCGACCTCATCAAGCATGTTTCTGACGCTTCTTTCGCAAGCGACGTTTTGCAGTCAGACGTGCCTGTTTTGGTGGACTATTGGGCAGAGTGGTGTGGTCCTTGCCGCATGATCGCGCCCATTCTGGATGAGATCTCCCGCACCTACGAAGGCAGACTGAAAGTCGCAAAGATGAACGTCGATGAAAACCGCGACGTTCCAGGCAAGTTTGGCATTCGCGGCATTCCCACATTGATGGTGTTCAAAGGCGGCGAACTCGCCGCGACCAAAGTCGGAGCTCTCAGCAAGCTTCAACTGACGGCGTTTATCGACGAGCAATTGGCGGCTTGACGGGCTCTGATGGCTGATGGCGGCCTGCAAGCCATCGCGAAGCGGCGTGGGGCTTTCCCAGTGCCCATCAGTGACCACATCAACCCCTACTAGCGGCAGCGCCTGATGGCGAACATTTCGGTTCAACTTTGTTCATCTTGTGATCCCGTAGGTGGGCAGAGAACCCTGACATAATCGGCTCGTTGTCGGGCTAGCGCGTCGCTAGGCTAGCGCAGATACCGAAGACCTACATCCGGTCGCAGACAACCCACTCCCCTTTCTTTCTCAATCAGTAACCCGCTCGGGTCGCTGCCCTCAGGTCAAAGACCATGCACCTTAACGAACTCAAAGCCTTGCACGTGTCCGAGCTGCTCAAGCAAGCTGAAGCACTCGAGATCGAGAACACAGGGCGCATGCGCAAGCAAGAGCTGATGTTTGCCATCATCAAGAAGAGGGCTCGGGCGGGTGAGCAGGTGTTTGCCGACGGCGTGCTCGAGATCTTGCCGGACGGATTCGGCTTTCTGCGCAGCCCCGACACCAGCTACACGGCAAGCACTGACGATATCTACATCAGCCCCAGCCAGGTCCGGCGCTTCAATCTCCACACCGGGGACATGATCGAAGGAGAAGTGCGCATCCCCAAGGACGGAGAACGCTACTTTGCGCTGACAAAACTCGACAAGGTGAACGACGGCCTGCCCGAAGACAACAAGCACAAGGTGATGTTCGAGAACCTCACGCCGCTCTTTCCCAAAGAACACATGCGGCTGGAACGCGACATCAAGTCCGAAGAAAACATCACTTCACGCGTGATCGACATCATCGCGCCCATTGGCAGAGGTCAACGCGCGTTGATCGTTGCGCAGCCAAAGTCAGGCAAGACGGTCATGATGCAGCACATCGCGCACGCCATCACCGCCAACTACCCCGACGTTCATCTCATGGTTCTGTTGGTAGACGAGCGGCCTGAAGAAGTCACGGAAATGCAGCGCAGCGTGAGAGGCGAGGTCATTTCATCGACTTTTGACGAGCCCGCTGCGCGGCACGTACACGTAGCCGAGATGGTGATCGAGCGTGCCAAACGCTTGGTTGAGCTGAAGAAAGATGTGGTGATCTTGCTCGACTCCATCACCCGTCTGGCACGTGCCTACAACAACGTCGTGCCCTCCTCAGGCAAAGTGCTGACGGGTGGTGTGGACGCCAATGCATTGCAACGCCCGAAGCGTTTCTTTGGCGCTGCGCGCAAAGTAGAAGAAGGCGGCTCGCTCACCATCATTGCCACAGCGCTGGTGGACACGGGCAGTCGCATGGATGAAGTGATCTTTGAAGAATTCAAAGGCACGGGCAATTGCGAAATTCACTTGGAACGTCGGCTCTACGAAAAGCGGGTGTTTCCAGCCATTCACCTCAACCGCAGCGGAACCCGACGAGAAGAGCTCTTGCTCGCGCCAGAAATCTTGCAGAAAACCCGCATCCTTCGGCAGTTTCTCTACAACATGGATGAGATCGAGTCGATGGAGCTCATGCTCAAGAACATGAAGGCCACCAAGAACAACGTCGAGTTCTTCGACATGATGCGCAGGGGCGGTTGATCCGCTTGTGCCCGATGGCATAATCGAGGGCTTCGCGTTAAGTACTTCCCACATCGCTGCGCTTTGCTGGCAGCGATCGGTCTAGCTGACAACAGGTTGGCAGGCGGCTGGCGCATCTGAACTTTAGGAAAACCCATGAAAGACGGCATTCACCCCAATTACCGCGAAGTTTGCTTCGTCGATTTGTCCAACGGCTTCAAGTTCGTCACGCGCTCTTGCGCAAGCACCAAAGAAACCGTGAAGATGGACGATGGACGTGAGC
Organism: Comamonadaceae bacterium; assembly: GCA_027483665.1. Classification (GTDB taxonomy): domain Bacteria; phylum Pseudomonadota; class Gammaproteobacteria; order Burkholderiales; family Burkholderiaceae_C; genus JAIXUC01. The sequence continues at coordinate 57,725 of JAIXUC010000033.1, forward strand.
TTCCGATGTTCAAGCTCGACACGTCGAGCGAATCGCACCCCTTCTACACCGGCACCCAAAAGTCGGTGGACAACATGGGCGGTCGCGTCGAAAAATTCCGCAACCGCTTCGGTAAAACGACGGCGAAGTGAGTTCAGGCGCTGCACGCGCCACCTGAGGGGCAGTTTGGTTTCAACCGAGCTGCCCCTTTCTTTTTTCCCCCTTGCCAGCTAACCAGCCTCCCGCACCGTGTCGGTCGCCAACCCTGCCATAGTCTCCAGCCAAGCTGCGCAGCGCCTCCCGAGGCTGTTGCTGCTCTTGCTGTGTGTGAGCTACGTGCTACCGGGACTGCTGGGGCGAGACCCCTGGAAGGCGGCCGACATCACCGCGTTCGGCCACATGCTCGCCGTGGCTCAGATGGGAGCCGACTGGTGGGCGCCAGCTATCACCGGGCACCCAGCAGATGCGTCGTCGCCACTGACCTATTGGTTGGGGGCTGTAGCCATACGTTTTTGTGAAGGTTGGCTGCCAGCTCATTTGGCCGTGCGATTGCCTTTCGCGGCACTGGCCGCGAGCACCCTGGCAGCCACTTGGTACGCGGCTTACCACTTCTCCAGAATGCCCGCCGCTCAGCCTGTGGCGTTCGCTTTTGGCGGCGAGGCCAGCCCTGGGGACTACGCGCGCGCTGTAGCCGACGGTGCTCTGCTGGCCCTCATCGCTTGTTTGGGCCTCGCGCAGTTATCCCACGAAACAACCCCCGCTGTGGTTCAACTGGCTGCACTGTCCTGGAGCATGCTGGGCATGGCTGCCGTGCGTCGCCGCCCGCTGCTCGGGGGCTCGGCTCTGCTCATGGGACTGGTCGGCCTGAGTCTGGGCGGTGCACCCATCTTGGCCCTGAGCGTCGGGTTGCTGGCATGGCTGGTGCAGGGCCTGATGCCTTTGCTAAAAAAACAACCCTTGGAAGACCCATCCAGTGAATTCAGCAATCCTTCAAGGCCAAGCATTCGGCAAGCGCGTTGGTTGCCATTGGCGATCACCAGCATCGCTCTGCTTCTATCTTTAGGGGCAGCCGCCATCGGACCTGGCTGGAACTGGCGCATGGAGCTCCCCGAGTCAGCGCAGCAATGGAGCAGTCTGGCCCGTTTATTTTTGTGGTTTGGATGGCCGGCTTGGCCTTTGGCGGCATGGACGCTGTGGCGTTGGCGAGGACACCTAACCCACACGCATCTGGCGATTCCGTTCATGGTGGTCGTGCTCACGGCGATGGCAACCATCGTTAGCCGTGGCGCAGACCGGACCTTGTTGGCCGGTCTTCCACCCTTGGCGGTTCTGGCGGCGTTTGCATTGCCAACCTTGAAGCGCAGCGTGGGTGCTCTGGTCGACTGGTTCACGCTGCTGTTTTTCACCGGCTGTGCGGCACTGATATGGCTTTTCTGGATCGCCATGCAGACTGGCTATCCGGCACCTGCGGCCGCCAGCATTAAACGCCTGTACGGCACCTTTGAGCCCACCTTCCAGGCCCTGCCCTTCCTGATCGCGTTTTTGGCCACCTGGGCTTGGGTGGCTCTGGTCGCTTGGCGCGTGGGCCGGCACCGACATCCGATTTGGAAAAGCTTGGCGCTACCTGCGGGCGGGGCCACCCTCAGCTGGCTCCTGCTTTCGACCTTGTGGATGCCTTTGCTCAACCATGTCCGCAGCTATACGGTGATGGCACAAGAAGTAGCCCGAGTCGTTGGCCCGGGCGCTTGTGTTCTGTCCAACCAGCTCAATCCAGCACAAGTGGTCGCGCTGCAGTACCACGCGCAACTCGAGGTTCGCGCTGCCAGCCGGGGCCACGAAACCTGCGACTGGATGGCGGTAGACGCAGACCGACTTGCACAGCACAGCAAGGGGCGCGGACCAGAAGGCAGCTTCACCGACTGGCGCTGGAATGGCCTGATCAAAAGCTCGACTGGCCGAGATGACGAACTGGCTCTGTATCGCCGTGCTCAACCTTGAGGCGCGTTGACACGCGCCATGGGACCATCTGAACTACTTCACGGCCTGATCGAATCCTTGGTCTGAGCGCTGGTCGGATGTGTCGGCTGCAACGGCTTCTGAACGATGCGCCGACTGGAGCCCGCGCTCAGCCACATCGGAGCGCCGCACCCGCTCAGCCGGCATAACGACGACAAAACGCGAGCCGGTGCCAACTTGGCTGCTCAGCTGCAGTTCCCCACCATGTCTTTGCACCACGTGCTTGACGATGGCCAGCCCCAGGCCCGTGCCTCCGGTTTCACGCGACCGACTGCGGTCCACCCGGTAGAACCGCTCGGTCAGACGGGGCAGGTGTTCTGCTTCGATGCCTGGCCCGCTGTCATGCACAGCGATCGAGAGCCGGCCATCCAACCAGTGCAGCGTCACACCCACCTGTCCCCCGCCGGGGGTGTATCTCACAGCGTTGTTGATGAGGTTGGACAACGCACTGTGCAGCTCCGCACGAGAACCGGCCAACTCCAGGTGCTGTTTTTCGGCGAGTGACAGGGCCTCGGCGAATATCAGCCGGTGCGGCAGATCGGCGCACAACATGCCCGACAAAGCCTTGGCCTCTTGCAAGCACGTGGCCAGCAAATCGCTCAGGGCAACCCAATCGGTGCGGCCTGGTGGCGGGCTGCCATCTAGCTTGGAGAGGGTCAGCAGATCACTAACCAAGGTCTGCATGCGTGTGGCTTGTGAAGCCATCAGCCCCAAGTAACGCGTTTGTTCATGCGGCTCTAGAGCCAAGGTCTGCAGAGCCTCGACAAAGCCCGCCAGCACGGTGAGCGGTGTTCTGATTTCGTGCGACACGTTGGCCACAAAGTCGCGACGCATGGTTTCCGCCTGATCTATGGCCGTTACATCACGCGAGAGGAGCAAGCGCCTGCCTTGACCATAGGGATGCAACTGCACGGCCACTTTCATGGGCTGAGACGCGCTGCTGGATGGGCGGGTCATCACCAATTCGCGGTCGTAATTTCCCGATTGGAAATAGGCGACAAAGGCCGGGTCTCGCACCAGATTGCCGATCAACTGCAGCAAGTCACGGCGTGCGTCAAACCCAAAATGCTCAGCCGACGTGCGGTTGCACCACTCGATGCGCCCGAGTTGGTCCAAGAGCACCACCCCGTTGGGAGAAGCCTGAATAGCCGCCAGAAATTCTTGAAGTCGCGCATCGCTGGCGGCCAAGTCACGCGCTCTTGAGCGCAGCTGTTGGTGGGCGCGATACACCACCTCACCCCAGACGCCGAGGAACTGAGGCATGGGCTCTATCGCGCCAGAACGAAGCCAATGAATAGCCCGCGCAGCGCGACCGTGATCAAAAGCCATCCAGCCCGCTGCCGCGACCAGCACAGCCACCAACGCGCCTACGGCATCCGCTACAAGCCAGCCACCAGTGGCGACCGCAACGAGCATAGCCAACGAGAGCAGCAGTTGGACAAACATGGCCGAATTGTGAACTGCGCCAGCCCAGCCCTTGGGCGGGGCGCAACAGGCTGAGGTTAGCCTGGGCGCAAGAAAAGCGAGGGCTCAGCCAGGCAGCCGACTCAGGCTGCGGCTTGGGCCTGTGCCGTTAGGCGGTAGCCCGCGCCGCGAACCGTCTCGATCATGCTGCCCGCGCCTGATAGTGCTTCGCGCAAGCGCTTGACATGAACGTCGACAGTGCGCTCCTCGATGAAAACGTGGTCCCCCCACACTTTGTCGAGTAACTGAGCCCGGCTGTGAACGCGCTCGGAGTGCTTCATGAAGTAATGAAGCAATTTGAACTCGGTGGGACCCATCTTGAGTTGCTGGCCATTGAAGCTAACGCGGTGCGTCGCTGCGTCTAGCACCAAGGCACCAATAGTCACGCTGTCAGTCACCTGCTCGGGCGCCCGGCGGCGCAGGACGGCCCGGATACGAGCCAAAAGCTCTTGAGCAGAGAAGGGCTTGGTGATGTAGTCGTCCGCCCCGGCATCAAGCCCGGCGACCTTGTCTGGCTCATCGCTGCGCGCTGTCAGCATCAGAATGGGTACGGCCTTGGTTCGCGGGTCTGATCGCCATTTGCGCGCCAGTGCCACGCCGCTGTGCCCGGGCAACATCCAGTCGAGAAGGATCACATCGGGCAAGACGGCGTCCAGCTCGCGCTGGGCGGCATCACCGCTTTCGGCCCAAATGGGCGCGAAGCCGTTGTGTCGAAGGTTGACGGCCACCAGCTCAGCTATGGCCGACTCATCCTCCACGATCAGGACGCGGGGCAACTTCATTTGATTGCAGATTCAATCTCGGCCATCGACGTGTGCCGAACGTCGGTGCCCTTGACCACATAAATGATGACCTCAGCAATGTTTTTGGCGTGGTCGCCAATGCGCTCCAAGGCTTTGGCCAGAAACAGCAGCTCTAGGCAAGAGGAAATCGTACGGGGGTCTTCCATCATGTAGGTGACCAGCTTGCGCACGAAGCCGTCGAACTCGCGGTCGATCAAGTCGTCTTCTTTCAAGATGGACACGGCTGCTTCCGTGTCCAGCCGAGCAAACGCATCTAAAGCCTTGTGCAGGAGCTTGCTTGCCATATCTGCAGCCACGCGCAACTCAGACGAGGGCAAAGACCGGGCCAAACCGGCCTCGATCACAGAGCGCACCACACGTGCAATCTTGGAAGCCTCGTCGCCAGCGCGCTCCAAGTTGGCGGTGGTCTTCGAAATAGCGATCAGCAGGCGCAAGTCACTGGCCGTGGGCTGGCGGCGCGAGATGATGGAGGACAGCTCGCGGTCAATTTCCACTTCCATGGCGTTGACGCGGACTTCTGTCTCGAACACGCGGGAGGCGATCTCACCGTTGAACTGACTCAAGGAAAAAACCGCATCACGAATTTGCGACTCGACCAACCCGCCCATTTCCATGACTCGGGAAGAAACGCTGGTGAGTTCAGCGTCGAACTGGCTGGATAAGTGCTTGTCGGGCATGTTGCTTTCCTTAACCAAAACGGCCCGTGATGTAGTCTTCCGTTTCCTTGCGCTTGGGCTTGAAGAACATCTGCTCGGTAGAGCCAAATTCCATCAGGTCGCCCAAGTACATGTAGGCGGTGTAGTCGCTGCAGCGCGCAGCCTGCTGCATGTTGTGGGTCACGATGACCACGGTGTAATCTTGCTTCAACTCGGCGATCAGCTCTTCGATCTTGGCCGTCGAGATCGGGTCGAGCGCAGAGCAAGGCTCATCCAGCAAAATCACTTCGGGCTTCACGGCTACACCACGCGCAATACACAAACGCTGTTGCTGACCACCCGACAGACTGGCACCGTTTTGGTTGAGCTTGTCTTTGGTTTCATTCCAAAGAGCCGCCTTGCGCAGTGCCCATTCGACACGGTCATCCATGTCGCTCTTGCCCAGGTTTTCAAACAAGCGCACACCGAAAGCGATGTTGTCGTAGATGGACATGGGGAAAGGCGTTGGCTTCTGAAACACCATGCCCACCTTGGCGCGGATGAGGGCCACATCAACAGATTTGTCCAGCAAGTCTTGGCCGTCCAACAGGATCGACCCCTCGGCGCGCTGTTCTGGATACAGCTCAAACATGCGGTTGAAAATTCGCAGCAAAGTGGACTTGCCACAGCCCGATGGGCCAATGAACGCGGTCACCTTGCCAGCAGGAATCTCCAGATTGATGTTCTTCAAGGCTAGAAACTTGCCGTAATAGAAGTTCAAGTCCTTGACAGAAATTTTGACTTTTTCGGTCACTTCGGGTTCAGCAATCATGATGGCCTTGGCTTTGGAGTTGTAGGGCTTGGGACTGAATGTCAGAGCTTGGAGCGTGTCAGCACACGGGCCAGAATATTCAAAAAGAGCACCATCGCCGTGATGATGAACACACCCGCCCAAGCCAGCTCTTGCCAGTTGGAATAGGGGCTCATGGCCATCTTGAAAATGGTCACTGGCAAGCTCGCCATCGGACCACTCAAGTCAGTTGACCAAAACTGGTTATTGAGCGCCGTGAACAACAGCGGCGCCGTTTCACCAGCGATGCGAGCCAGCGCGAGCAATACACCCGTGACGACCCCAGCCATCGCGGCCTTGAGTGTGATGCTCAAGATCACCTTCCACTTGGGCGTGCCCAAAGCGTAGGCCGCTTCGCGCAAGCTGGGCGGAATGAGTTGAAGCATGTTTTCTGTGGTTCGGATAACCACCGGGATAACAATCAACGACAGGGCCACAACACCGGCGAAGCCAGAAAACGTTTTGAAAGTCGCCACCAAGATGGCGTAGACGAACAAGCCGATCACGATGGAAGGTGCAGACAACAAGATGTCGTTCACAAAACGGGTGGTGGCTCCGAACATGGTGCCGCGGTCGTATTCGGCCAGGTAAATCCCGGCCATCACGCCGATGGGCGTTCCGATGAACGTGGCCATCAACACCATCATCAGGGAGCCAAGCATGGCGTTGGCCAAGCCGCCAACCTCACCCGGAGCCGGCGTAGACATGGTGAAGGTGGTGGCCTTGAGCCCAGCAAAACCCAGGGTGATGGTCTCGATCAGAATCCAAGCCAGCCAGAACAGCCCGAACGCCATCGCCGCGAGGGACAAGGTCAGCATGACCTTGTTGACTCGTTGGCGGTGTGCAAACTTGCTGCGGCGAACTTCCAGGGCTTCGGGACTGAGGATCGCGCTCATGTGCGGGCTCCTTCGGACCGACGCATGCGCGCCAGCATGAACTTGGACAGAGCCAATACGACAAAGGTGATGAAGAACAGAATCAGACCCAGGTAGAACAAGGCGGCCTGATGCAAACCGGCAGACGCTTCTGCGAACTCATTGGCCAAGGCTGAAGTGATGCTGTTGGCCGCGGCAAACAAACTCACTGAATCCAGCTGGTTGAAGTTACCGATGACGAAAGTCACAGCCATGGTCTCACCCAAGGCGCGACCCAAGCCCAGCATGATGCCGCCCACCACGCCGGCTTTGGTGTAGGGCAACACAACCTTGGACACCACCTCCCATGTGGTCGATCCAAGGGCGTAGGCCGACTCCTTCAGCAAGACAGGGGTGACCTCGAAGACGTCGCGCATCACCGAAGCGATGAACGGAATGACCATGATGGCCAAGATGATCCCGGCCGAAAGAAGACCGATCCCCACGGGGGGGCCAGAAACCAGCGCGCCAAGGAAAGGGACACCCGTCAACAGCGACTGCAAAGGGGTCTGCACGTACTGGGTGAGGATGGGTGCAAACACCAGCAAACCCCACATACCGTAAACGATGGATGGCACCGCTGCCAACAACTCGATCGCTGTCCCCAGAGGACGACGCAACCAAGCTGGCGACATTTCAGTCAGGAACAGCGCGATACCAAAGCTGACCGGCACCGCAATAATCAGGGCAATCGCAGACGACACCAAAGTGCCGTAGATCATCACCAGACCACCGTACTCCTCAGTGACAGGGTCCCATGTCGAATTGACCAGGAAGCCAAGCCCGTACTTCTCGATGGCAGGCCAAGCACTGATGGCCAGAGACAACAAGATGCCAAACAGCAGCAGCAGAGTGATGGCTGCTGCGCTGCGAGCCAACACGGCGAACACCGTGTCAATCCAAGTGCCGAAGCGCGCGGATCGAACAGGAGGGGGACTGGACATGGACTTCTCTGAGTGGCCAGGCATTTCTGCGCTGGCGGAAGCTACGGATGCAGAAGCCATAAGGCAGCCTCTCCTGTTCGATTATCAAATGCCAGTTCAGCGGAACGCGATGGCCTTGCCAGCTGGGTCGGTGATCTTGCCCCAGGCGGCACGAATCACCGTTTTAGCTTCAGCAGGCATTGGCACGTAGTCGAGTTCAGTGGCTGCAGCGTCACCGTTGGTCAGCACCCAATCAAAGAACTTGAGTGCTTGCGCTGCGTTGGCAGGCTTGTCTTGCTTCAAGTACATGACGATGAAGTTGGCACCGGTGATGGGCCAGCTGGCAGCGCCAGGCTGGTTCGTCAAGATCTGGAAGAAGCTCCTGTCCCAAGCAGCACCAGCGGCAGCCGCTTTGAAGGCGGTGTCGTCAGGCGTCACGAAGTTGCCGTTCGCGTTTTGCATCAGAACAAAATTCATCTTGTTCTGTTTCACGTACGAGTACTCGACATAACCGATCGAGTTAGGCAAGCGACCCACAAATGCGGCGACGCCTTCGTTGCCCTTACCGCCTGCACCCGTAGGCCAATTGACAGCCGTGCCCTCGCCCACTTTGGACTTCCACTCGGCATTGACCTTGCTCAGGTAGTTGGTGAACAAGAACGTGGTGCCGGAACCGTCGGCGCGGCGAACCGGGGCGATGGTGGCGTCAGGCAGAGCCAGGTTGGGATTCAGCGCGCGCAAAGCGGGGTCGTTCCACTTAGTGATCTTGCCCAAGTAAATGTCACCCAACACTTGACCGTTCATCCGCATTTGGCCAGGGTTGATACCGCGAATGTTGATCACGGGCACCACACCGCCCATGGCGATCGGGAATTGCATTTGAGCCAGACGCGTCAGGTCGGCATCGGTGCGAGGCGCATCGGTCGAGGCAAAGTCAACCGTCTTGCCGTCGATCTGGCGCAAACCACCACCGGAGCCGATGGACTGGTAGTTGATCTTGACGTTGGTCTGGCGGTTGTACTCGGCAGCCCATTTGCTCATGATCGGGTTGATGAAGGTGGCGCCGGCGCCCGTGATGTCTTGCGCTTGCGCCGTGCTCATCGCACCGGCCATGCCGACTGCGGCCAAAGCCAGGGTGACCGATCTCGTGCTGAATTTCATACTGGGTTCCTTCAGGTGGGTTGAAACAATCGCTGAACTGTAGGTAGCGTGTGTGACAAGTTGGTGACATTGCCACATCCCTTGTTTCGTGCAAGGGTGCACGGAAGCCTCTGTGATTTGTCACGAACATGTCATGTGGCGAACCTAGGCTTGCGCGGTTTCTTTCACATCATGGAGTCAACCCACATGCAGACCCGTCGTTTCGCTTTTGGCGCTGTTGCAGCAGCCGCTTTCGTGTTGGCTGGTTGCGCCAGCACCCCCACACCCAAGAATTTGGCCGATACCTTGGCCTCAACGCCCTCCCTGAGCACGCTCAATGGCTTGGTCATGAAGGCTGGCCTGACCGACACGCTCAAGGGCACCGGCCCCTTCACGGTATTCGCCCCCACGAACGACGCTTTCAAGGCCGTGCCTGCCAAGACCTTGGACGATTTGGGCAAGAACCCCGAGCTGCTCAAGCGCGTGTTGGCCTACCACGTGGTGGCAGGCAAAGTCATGGCTGCTGATGTGAAGACGGCCAACGTCAAGACCTTGGCTGGCCCGAACGTGGGTACCAGCAGGGCGGGCACGTTTGTGACCGTCGAAGGCGCTGTCGTTGAACAAGCCGATGTGGCCGCGACCAACGGGGTGGTCCACCTCATCGACTCGGTCATGCTGCCACCCAACTGAGCTGGGACGCACCAGTGACACAGCCGGGCCTTGTGCCCGGCTTTTTTCTGCCCCACTCTCGACGAAAAGCTTCGGTGAAGGCGGCTGCTATCCTGCGCGCCGCAACCCACGGATCCCTCATGCAGAACGGCACACGGCTGGCCGCCGTCGATCTCGGCTCCAACAGCTATCGCCTTGAAATTGGTCGGTTTGAACACGGCCAAATCCAGCGCACCGAATACCTCAAAGAAACCGTTCGCCAAGGCAACGGCCTGGACGCGCAACGCAACCTCACACGCGAAGCCATGCAACGCGGCTGGGACTGTCTGGCGCGTTTTGGCGAACGTCTGGCTGGCTTCAAGCGCCCCCAAGTGCGCGCGGTGGCCACGCAAACGCTCAGAGAAGCACGCAACCGGGACGACTTCATTGCCCGCGGCCGGGAACTGCTGGGCTTTCCGATTGATGTGATTGCCGGGCGTGAAGAAGCGCGCCTGATTTATCAAGGCGTGGCGCATCTGCTGCCGCAAAGCGATGAACGCCGGCTGGTGGTGGACATTGGCGGGCGCTCCACCGAATTGATTCTGGGTCGCGGCTTTGAGGCGAGCGCCATGGAGTCTTACCGTGTTGGAAGCGTGGCTTGGTCGAGCCGGTTCTTCCCAGACGGCGCGTTTACAGAAGAAGCTTTTCGCACTGCAGAAGTCGCCGCCAAAGCGGTGCTCGACGAAGCCTTGGTGACTTACCCACGAGGCTCTTGGGACGTGGCGTATGGCTCCTCCGGTACCGTGGGCGCTGTGGGGGATGCCCTTTCAGCCACTGGCTGGCCCGCGGGAAAAATCACACGCGAAGGACTCGATTGGCTGCTCGATCGGCTGCTGCGCGCGCAGAGCGCGGACCGGCTTCGCATCGACGGCATTCGTGACGACCGGCGCATGGTGATTGGTGGTGGCGTCAGCGTCTTGCGGGCCTTGTTTGACCTCCTGTCGATCAACGAGATGCAATGTGCTGATGGCGGCTTGCGCCAAGGCGTGCTCTACGACCTGATCGCCCGCGAGCAGCCCAACACCGACCTGCGCTCCACGACGGTCGAACGCTTGGTGCGCAAGTTCAACGCCGATGCCGAGCATGGCTTGCGCGTCAGCCGCACGGCGCAAAGCCTCATGCGGCAACTGCAAGAGGGCAAGCCCCTTGAATCAATTGATCGCCATCTGCGCAAGCTCGATTGGGCGTCTCGACTGCACGAAATTGGCAGCCACATTTCGCACAGTGACGCCCACAAGCACGGCGCATACATCTTGGAGCACATCGATGCTTTGGGCTTCGCGCAGCACGAGTTACACCGGCTCAGCCAATTGGTGCTTGGGCACAAGGGCAAGCTGCGCAAGCTGGAGTTGGCCTTCATCGACGATGCCTTCGTCGAGCAGTTGCTGTGCCTTCGGCTGGCGGTGCTGCTGTGCCATGCCCGTCGCGACCCCGACTTGAAGGGACTGCGCCTACACCCGCTGCGCGACCAAGCAGGCTATCTTCTGCAAGCCCGCGAAGGCTGGGCGCTGACCTACCCGCAATCAGCCCACTTGCTGAGGGAAGAAGTGCTCGCTTGGCAAAAGACACCGTGGGCGTTTAGTTGCGAGGCCTTGTGAACGGTATAAACTGTTTACTCGGTTTGGCGTTCGATTCAAGGCTTGGGGTGGACAGCTCATCTTGGGTCTCGATGGATCGCCAATCGCATCGGTGATCAGCCAGCCTTGAAGCTGGCTTCATCCCCCGCTAATGACCAGGAGAAATTTGAAGATGAGCACTGCACCCAACCCCAAGGCCGCTACTTCGGCACCCGCCAATTTCCCGCCAAAGCAAGTACCCGCTCAGAAGGCTGCTTCAAAAGCGATCAGCAGTCTGTCTAAACCAAAGCCCTTGCCCGCGACAAAGCCTGTCTCGAAGGCTGCAGCCAAACCGCCTGAGAAGACCTTGCCCAAGGCGGTAAGCACCAAAATTGCAGTCAAAACCACAGCGAAGCCAGCATCTAAAACCTCGGCAACTGCTGCAGCGACGCCAGACGCAGCCAAGACCAAGAAGGCTAAGCTGGTACGCGATAGCTTCACCATCCCGAAGGCCGAGTACTACGTGCTGGAAAGCCTGAAGTTGCGGTCTGTGAAGATGGGCAAACCGGCTAAAAAGAGCGAAATTCTGAGAGCAGGAATCAAAGCACTCGCAGCCATGAGCGACAGCGGCTTGGCTGCGGCCTTGGTGGCCGTACCCACGATCAAAACCGGACGTCCCAAGCTGAGCTGAGCTGGACTCAGCTGAGTTGCTCTAGAGCAGCTCGGGAACCTGAACTGTGACGATGACGGTTTGTAAAAGGCCGTCGCGCTCACGTGCCCGCAGCCACCAGACCGAGCCCTTCTTCACCGCGCACTCGCTGGCCGACATGCCCATAAGGCCAGCGACTACCCGACCCAGCGTGGGCTGGTGTCCGATCACCAGCGTTGCTTGGCGTGACAGCGGCCAATGGGCCACAGCCAGTAAGTTCTCGACACTGCCTGTTGGGCCAAGTTCCGGGCAGAGGCGATAGCGTCGCCCCAAAGCCATGGCTGTTTGTTCTGTTCTGACCGCCGGACTGACCAACACCCGCGAAGTTTCCGGCAAGCGCCCGTCTAGCCAGACACTCATGCGCTCGGCCTGCTTCTCTCCGCGCCGGGTCAGAGCCCGGTCGTGATCCGCAGACGGGTCCTGCCCCTCTATGGCTTCGGCGTGTCGCCACAAGATAAGGTCCATGGCTGCGGCGCCCGTCGTCACCGCCGCTCGACCCGACCGTGGCGCTGCATCAACGCCCACTGGGCACCCGGGTCGGCGTGCGCACTGTGCCCGATTTGCAGCACTGCAGCCTCACCGCCGGGCTGCACGCCAATGCCTGCGGGGTTCACCGGCTTGTAGCGTCCGTCCGGCCCCAACATCCAAGCGTCGCGTGCATCGAGCATGTAGGCCACCAAACACTCGTCAATGATTCGCTGGCGCAGAGCCGGGTCCGTGACAGGCCACGCCAACTCGATGCGCCGCAACATGTTGCGGTTCATCCAGTCGGCGCTGGAGAGGTAGACCTGATCGGACTCGCCTTCGCGGAAGTAAAACACGCGCGAGTGCTCCAAGAATCTGCCGATGATCGAGCGCACACGGATTCGATCGGTCAGTCCCGCGACCCCAGCCGGCAACATGCACGCGCCACGCACGATCAGGTCAATCTCGGTGCCCTGCTGCCCCGCTTGAACCAAGGCATTGATGAGCGCCTCGTCGGTGAGTGCATTCATCTTGAGCACGATTCGCGTGGACACGCCTTTAGATGCAGCAGTGCCCAAGGCCGCAATGCGCTCGATCAGGCGTTGATGCAACTGGAACGGTGCCATCCATGCCTTGGCCAGCGGTGCCAGGCGGCTTTGGCCAGACAGGTGCATGAAGATGTTCTCGACATCCTGGGTCAATGCGGGGTCGGCAGTGAGGTGGCTGATGTCGGTGTACAGGCGAGCTGTGCGGGGGTTGTAATTGCCTGTGGACAGGTGGGCATAGCGGCGCAGCTTGCGGCCTTCGCGGCGCGTGATCAGCATCATCTTGGCATGGGTCTTCAGGCCCACCACGCCATACAAAACCTGCGCACCCACAGACTCCAGCGCTTCGGCCCAGTTGATGTTGGCCTCTTCGTCGAAACGCGCCTTCAACTCCACGACCGCTGTCACCTCTTTACCTCTGCGCACGGCCTCCCGCAACAGGTCAATCAGCGTGGCATCCGCACCCGTGCGGTAGATGGTCTGGCGAATGGCCAGCACGTTGGGGTCTTCGACCGCTTCGCGCAGGAACTGCACCACGCCTTCGAAGCTCTGGAACGGCTGGTGAATGAGGACGTCACCCTGCTGCAGACGCTCAAACACACTTTGCCCGCTTGGCCACTCCCAGGACACGCGCGGGGCGTACGTCGGGAATTTCAACTCCGGACGGTCGATCAGGTCCACCAGTTGAGTCAGGCGCACCAAGTTCACGGGGCCATGCACGCGGTACAGCGCGGCTTCGGGCAGACCAAATTGCTTCAACAAAAACTCTGCCAAATGGTCTGAGCAAGCAGAAGCCACCTCCAAGCGCACAGCCTGGCCGTAGTGCCGATGCTGCAGGCCGTGGCGCAAGGCCGTGCGCAGGTTGCGGGCGTCATCTTCATCGACTGCAAGGTCGGAGTGACGTGTCACGCGGAATTGCGAAAACTGCGACACCTCGCGGTCTGGGAACAACTCGTGCAAATGCGAACGGATCACGCTGGAGAGCGAGACGAACAGCAGCTGTCCGGCTGGACACAGCTTGTCCGGCATGCGGCTCAGACGCGGCAACACCCGTGGCACCTTGACGATGGCCACCTCGTTCTCACGACCAAAGGCGTCCAGCCCATGCAGTCGGACGATGAAGTTCAAAGACTTGTTGGCCACCTGCGGGAAGGGGTGGGCCGGGTCCAGTGCCACGGGCACCAGCAGGGGTTTGACCTCGCGGTGAAAGTACTCGCTGACCCATCTGCGCTGCGCTTCACTGCGATCGACATGCGCCACGATGCGGATGCCCTCTTTCGCAAAGGCAGGCATCAATGCGTCGTTGTACAGCGCGTACTGACGATCCACCAGCGCATGAACCGTGTCTGACAGCGCATGGAAGCTGGCTGCGCTGTAGCCGCCTTTGGCGTCGTGTTGCAGCGCCGCCGTCACATGAGGCTCTGCACGCACCTCGAAAAACTCGTCAAGGTTGGAAGAAAAAATGCACAGGTAGCGCAAGCGCTCGAGCAAAGGCACATGCTCGCTGGCAGCCCAGCCCAACACGCGCTCATTGAACGCCAGGATGCTGTGGTCGCGGTCGAGCAGATTCAGATTGCGGTTTGGTGGGGTCTTTGACTCAGGCGTCGACATGGACGGTTTGGGAGGCTTGCGGCGGGACATGCGCTTGATTGTGGCTGACCGTTTGGCTCGCCGGCACCAAGTGCGAAACAAAGCTCGCTGCAGCCTGTGCCCATGAAAACCGCGAGGCGCGCGCCCGGGCATCTTGCCGTGGCGTGCTCAACGCACCAAAAACTGCCTGGCGCAGATCTTCATCCAATACGCCGCCCAATCGGTGCTCGCGGCCTTCGCGTTGAACCGCTGGCCCCAAGACCTCCAACGGGCCATCCACGGGGTAAGCGGCGACAGGCGTGCCGCAAGCCATGGCCTCGAGCATCACCAAGCCGAAGGTTTCGCACCGACTTGGAAAAACAAACACATCCGATGCGGCATATGCCTTCGCCAACACATCGCGCGGCAACAGACCGACCCATTTCACCTGGGGGTATCGCTCGCGCAGCCCAGCCTCCAGGGGGCCTACGCCACAGACGACCTTGGAGCCGGGAATGTCCAACTGCAAAAACGCTTCGATGTTCTTTTCGTAGGACACACGCCCCACGAACAAGGACACGGGGCGGGTGAGCAAACCCAAATTCGGCGATTGCCGTGGCTCGTCCACGTAGCTGAAGAGCTCGGTGTCCACGCCATGCGTCCACTGTCGCAAGTTGCCAAATCCGCGGTTGTGCAGCATGTTCAACACGCCTTCGGTTGGCACCATCACACCGGACGAAGGTTTATGGAAATGCTTGAACAAGGCGTAACCAAACGACAAAGGCACGCCCATCGCGGCTTTCAAAATCTCAGGAAAGCGGGTGTGAAAGGCCGTGGTGAAGGCCAGCCCATGCCGCAAGCAATAACGCCGCCCAGCCCAGCCCAGCGGCCCTTCTGTGGCCAGGTGAATTGCGTCGGGGGCGAAGGCGTCGAGGCGCCTGGACAGCTCACGCTTGGGCCTCACTGCCAAGTCAATTCCTGCGTAGCCCGGGCACGGCCGGGTGCGGAACAAGCCTGGGTGAATGACCTCCACCACATGGCCCAAAAGCGTCAGCTCTCGCACCAACTCGACCAAAGTGGTGACGACTCCGTTGACCTGCGGTGCCCATGCATCTGTCACCAGTGCGACTTTCATGCAAGGACCTCTTGCGCTCGGGGCGCTGATAACTTGGACGCGGGATGGGTCGACCAGCGCACCAGCTCCAAGCGCCCATCCATGTGCTCGACCAAGCCGGTGTGGCTTTCCACCCAATCGCCGTCGTTGCAGTACAGCACGCCGTCGATCTCGCGCATTTCAGCGCGGTGGATGTGGCCGCACACCACGCCATGGAGGCCGCGTCGGCCTGCTTCGGCAGCCACAGCACGTTCGAAATCAGTCACATAGTTCAGTGCGGTCTTGACCTTGTGCTTCAGGAAAGCCGACAGCGACCAGTAGGGCAATCCCAGCCGCGCACGCAGCGAATTCAGGTAGCGGTTAAGGCGCAAAGTGAACTCATAGAGGTTGTCACCCAAGTAGGCCAGCCACTTGGCGCACTGCACCACCGCATCGAAGTAGTCGCCATGAACCACCCAGAGGCGGCGACCGTCTGCGGTGGTGTGGACAGCCTCTTCCACCACCTCGATTCCGCCGAAGTGATGGCCCACGAAATGCCGTGCGAACTCATCATGGTTACCGGGCACGAACACCACACGGCAACCTTTGCGCGCGCGCCTCAGCAGCTTTTGTATGACGTCGTTATGCGCTTGCGGCCAATACCATCGACGGCGCAGTTGCCACCCGTCGATGATGTCGCCAATGAGGTAGAGCTGCTCACTGGGGTGGGCCTTGAGAAAGTCCAACACGGCTTCAGCCTGACATCCCGGGGTGCCCAAGTGCAGGTCTGACACGAACACCGTGCGGTACCTGGGGTAGGCCGAGTCCTCGTCGGCGTCCGAAGCCGTGCTTGCGGCTTGGACCTTTGCAGCCATGTCCCAAGCGTCGCGGGCGCTGCGCATCAGAGCCCTAACAAGTGCTTGCGATAGCGGGCTGGCATATCGGCCAGTCGCAGCAACATGGGCAAGTCCGCGGTGTGAAAGTCGGGGTCCCACGCCGGCGGGCCGAGAATTTTGGTGCCCAGCTTCAAGTAAGCGCTGATGAGCGGCGGCGGTGCCACGGGCAGACTCCCATCGAGCCGGTCCACTGGCAGGGCCACGCGCGGAACGACGTGGTGCTCGATGGGGGCCAAATGCGTCTGGCGCAGCTGCTGCCAGATGCTTGCAGCCACATCACCACTGAGCACGCCGTTGTGCAGCATGGGGATGCTGGCGCAGCCAATCATGCTGTCAAGCCGGTTGCGGCCCATGAAGTCGAACAGCGCGCCCCACAAAGCCAACACCACGCCACCCTGGCGATGGTCGGGATGCACGCAGCTGCGCCCCAGCTCGACCATGCGCGGACGCAGGTTGCGAAGGCGCGTCAGGTCGAACTCGGTGTCGCTGTAGGTGCTGCCAATGCGCTGAGCCTGCGCAGGCGTGAGCATGCGATAGGTGCCGACCACAGCGCTGGTGGCGACGTCGCGAACCAGCAGGTGTTCGCAGTAATCGTCGAACAAATCAATGTCGTGCCCTGGGATGGGGGTGTTCAGGCGCGCACCCATCTCAGTTGCGAACACAGCAAACCTCAGGCGCTGCGCTTCGCGCACCTCATCCTGGTGCTGAGCCCAGGAAACGGTAATCCGGGCGGAATCGGGGACCAGCCGAAGGCGCGGCTGAACTTGGCTGTGTCTGGTGTCAGGCGTTGCGATGGCTTGATTCATGCGCGGCAGTTTGCTGCGCATGAGTGACGACCACGTGTCAATTGATGGGCTGTTTCGTGACAGCCGCGCACGCCCAGTGACAGCCGCTCAAGCCAAACGCGTGCGGCTTAGACGAGCTTTTTCTGGAGGAACTCGGCTGTGCCCATGGCAGGGTCCAGCGCATAAGCTGCAAACCCCAAACGGCGGTACAGGGCCTGTGCAGAACGGTTGCCCTGCAAGACTTCCAGCGTGATCTTGCAGGCACCCCGCTCTCGGGCGACCTGCTCGACCAATTGCATCATGGCCGGAGCCAGCCCCTGACCCCTTGCCGCGGGCACCACGACTACATCGTGGACATTGACTAGGGGAAGTGCTGCAAAGGTGGAAAAACCCATCAGGCAATTGATAAGTCCTGCAGGCTGCTGCCCAACCCAGGCGCCGACGCTGAAAGCGCCTTGCACTGACGCCAAGGCGGGCACTAAACGCTGCAGAACGTCTGGGGAAAGTGCTGCCCCACCGCCAGCCGGATCGCTGGCGTAGGTTTGCATCATGTTCAGAATCATGGCCGCGTCATGGCCATCGGCGTAATTCAGCACCCGAACACTGCCGTCGGTGGCCTTCATGCGCCGGCCGCCTCTGCCAAGCGCTGCGCCCATTGCTGAGCTTGCTTCGCGTCTCGCGCTTCCACCATGACACGCAGCACCGGCTCAGTCCCGCTGGCACGAATGAGCACCCGACCATGGCCCGACAGCGCCGACTCAGCTTGTTGTGCTGCGGCCACCAGATGGGGGTTGCTGAGCCAGTCGCGCGCAGCCGCTGACGAGTCTTGCAACTTCACGTTCAGCAACACCTGAGGGAACAACACCAAGCCTTGCAGGCACTCCGCCAGCGTGAATTGGCGCCGCACACAGGCCTGCAGCACAGCCAGCGCAGCAACCATCCCGTCACCCGTTGTGTGCTTGTCGAGCAACAAGAGATGACCAGAACCTTCTCCGCCCAATACCCAGCCACGTGCCTGCAACTGCTCCAGCACGTATCGGTCACCCACTTTGGCACGCTCCAACTGCACGCCCTGCGCGCTCAGCGCTTGCTCAACGGCCATGTTGGTCATGAGCGTGCCCACCACACCAGGCAGCACCTCGCCACGCTGCAAGCGGTCGCCAGCAAGTAAAAACAACAACTCGTCACCGTTGTAGAGCCGCCCTTGGTGGTCAACCATTTGAAGTCTGTCTGCATCGCCATCAAGCGCCACCCCGAAGTCCGCGCCCGCGGCCAACACCGCGTCAACCAAGGCCTGTGGATGCGTGGCACCCACGCCTTGGTTGATGTTGAGCCCGTCTGGAGCGCAACCGATGGAAATCACCTCTGCACCCAACTCGTGAAACACCTTCGGCGCGACCTGGTAGGCCGCTCCGTGGGCCGCGTCCACCACCAGCTTGAGACCGCGCAGGCTCAGATGGGCGTCCAGGGTGCTTTTGCAGAACTCGATGTAGCGGCCAGCCGCGTCGTTCAATCGGCGGGCACGGCCAAGGTCCGATGAGTCGACCCAAGCCGGTGCAAGGTCTAACTCAGCCTCCACTGCCAGTTCCCAGGCATCGTCGAGCTTGGTGCCCTGGGCGCTGAAAAACTTGATGCCGTTGTCGCTAAATGGGTTGTGGCTGGCACTGATCACCACACCCAAGCTGGCTCGTTGCCCGCGCGTCAGGTAGGCCACGGCAGGCGTAGGAATGGGTCCGAGCAGCATCACGTCGACGCCAGCCGAGTTGAAGCCGGACTCCATGGCGCTCTCCAGCATGTAGCCTGAAATGCGGGTGTCTTTGCCAATCAACACCAGCGGCCGAACTTCGGTACGCCGCAGCACGCGGCCCACGGCGTGCGCGAGGCGCAATACAAAGTCTGGGGTGATGGGTGCCAACCCCACAGCACCGCGGATGCCATCGGTGCCGAAATATCGTCTGGTCATTCGGTTGATCTTAGCTTTGCCACCACGCGCATCGCTTGCACGGTGGCGCGCACGTCATGCACACGCAGCACCTGCGCGCCACGCTCCACAGCCAATACCGCAGCGACCACGCTCGGCACCATGCGCGCTTGTGCGCTTAGCGCGGCCGCCTCGGCCAAACCATCAGCAACTACGGCTGCCAGCGAGCTCTTTCTGGACCAACCCACCAGTTGCACACAGCCCTCCACATGCCATGCAGCTTGATGTGCCAACAGGCTGAAATTTTGGTCCACCGTTTTGCCGAAACCGATACCTGCATCCACAGCCACACGGGACAAACCGATGCCCGATGTCTGCACTGCCCGCACCCGCTCTTTGAGGAAGCCAGCCACTTGCTCCACCACATGGCCTTGCAAGGTGTCGGTCTGCATGGTTTGCGGCTCACGGTGCATGTGCATCAGACAAAGTCCGCAGGAGGGATGCGCCGCCACGGCTTGGAGTGCGCCAGGCTGACGCAGTGCCCATATGTCGTTGATGATGTCTGCGCCCATGTCCAGCACAGCCTGCATCACTTGCGGTTTGTAGGTGTCCACCGAGACCGGGCAACCCATTTGCAGCGCACCTCGGACCACGGGCAACAGGCGGCGCATCTCTTCTTCTAGGGGAACTGGGGGCGCACCTGGACGACTGGATTCCGCACCAATGTCCAAGACGTCTGCGCCTTCGGCCAGCAGCTGCTCGCAATGCCGAAGTGCAGCGGCGTCGCCCAGAAACTGACCGCCATCTGAAAACGAATCAGGCGTGACGTTAACGATGCCCATGACCAACGTCTTATCCAGCAGCAGCCGGTGACGGGTCGTTTGCCAGTACGCAGGAGCGAGCATGGGGATTCTTCAAAAGAAAAACGGGGCCACGCGGGGCCCCGTCAGTTCCAACCATTCACCTGGAGTCAGCCAGCCATGCAACCCAAAGCTGGATGACGCTGGAAGAACAATTGGTTTCCTCGCTTAGGCGGCACTCGGGGCTGGATCGGTCTTCACCGCCGCGTTGCCATCACTGTCGCCCCCGGGTGGCGGGGTGCGTGGTGTCCAGTCCTTCGGTGGGCGGGGCGCGCGGCCGGCCATGATGTCGTCGAGCTGGTCACTGTCGATGGTTTCCCACTCCAGCAGCGCCTTCGCCATCGCGTGCATCTTTTCGCTGTTGTCTTCAATCAGGCCACGAGCCAACGCGTACTGCTGGTCGATGATGCGGCGCACTTCTGCGTCCACCTTCTGCATGGTTTGCTCACTCATGTTGGTCGTTTTGGTGACCGAGCGACCCAGAAACACTTCGCCCTCGTTCTCCGCGTACACCATAGGACCGAGTGCGTCGGTCATACCGTAGCGCATGACCATGTCACGGGCGATCTGCGTAGCCCGCTCGAAATCATTCGAGGCGCCGGTGGTCATCTGGTGCATGAACACCTCTTCTGCGATGCGCCCGCCAAACAGCATGCTGATCTGGTTGAGCATGAACTCTTTGTCGTAGCTGTAGCGGTCCTGAGCCGGCAGGCTCATCGTCACGCCCAAAGCCCGTCCGCGGGGGATGATGGTGACTTTGTGCACCGGATCGCACTTGGGCAACAACTTCCCAATCAGAGCGTGACCCGACTCGTGGTACGCCGTGTTGCGCCTTTCCTCTTCAGGCATCACCATGCTCTTGCGCTCTGGGCCCATGAGAATTTTGTCTTTGGCGCGCTCGAAGTCTTGCATCTCCACCACGCGCGCATTGCGTCTGGCCGCCATCAAGGCCGCCTCGTTGCACAAGTTCGCCAAGTCAGCACCACTCATGCCGGGCGTTCCACGTGCAATCACGCTGGGGCTGACGTCTTGCCCGATCGGGACCTTGCGCATGTGGACGTTCAAGATCTGTTCACGACCACGGATATCCGGCAAGGTGACATAAACCTGCCGGTCGAAACGTCCTGGCCGCAGCAGTGCGGCGTCCAAAATGTCCGGCCTGTTGGTGGCCGCCACAACGATCACGCCCAAGTTGGTCTCGAAGCCATCCATCTCCACCAGCATCTGGTTGAGGGTTTGCTCGCGTTCATCGTTGCCACCGCCCAAGCCAGCCCCACGTTGACGACCGACTGCGTCAATTTCGTCAATGAAGATGATGCAGGGAGCGTTCTTCTTCGCGTTGTCGAACATATCGCGAACCCGGGCCGCCCCGACGCCAACGAACATTTCCACGAAGTCGGAGCCAGAGATACTGAAAAAGGGAACCTTCGCTTCTCCAGCAATGCCTTTGGCGAGCAGGGTTTTACCAGTGCCGGGAGGTCCCACCAACAGCAAACCCCGAGGAATGCGTCCGCCAAGCTTCTGGAATTTTTGAGGGTCCTTAAGGAAATCAACGACTTCCTTGACTTCTTCTTTTGCTTCGTCGCAGCCAGCCACGTCCGCAAACGTGACCTGGTTGTTGTTTTCGTCGAGCATGCGCGCCTTGCTCTTGCCAAAGCTGAATGCTCCGCCCTTGCCGCCCCCCTGCATCTGGCGCATGAAGTAAATCCAAACCCCGATCAGCAGCAGCATCGGCCCCCAACTGACCAACAACGTCATCAGCAAAGAGCCCTCTTCGCGCGGGCGCACATCGAACTTCACATCGTTGGCAATCAGATCACCAACCAGACCTCTGTCCAAAAACGTGGCGTTGGTCCGAATGCGTCGATCGTCTTGGGTGATGGCAACGATCTCCGTGCCGCCTTGACCTTCCGCAATGGTCGCTTGCTTGATGCGGTTGTTTCGCACTTCCTCAAGGAAGTCCGAGTAAGCGACATAGTTGGCACCCGCTGCGCCCCGGCTATCAAACTGTTTGAAAACCGTGAAGAGCACCAGGCCGATCACGAGCCAGACCGCAATTTTGGAAAACCACTGATTGTTCAAGTGTGACTCCCGTCAATACCGACATCTAATCTGTCCCGGATAGGGCAGATGCGATTGATTCTAGGCTTTTCAAGTCTCAGCGAATGGCGCCGCCGGACCAACCCTAAAGACAGGAAGCCTGATACAGCGAGCAACCAACAACACGGCTCTTACAGCGCAGCAACAGCCCTGTGACTGGCTTCAAAAGCTTCAATAGGAACCGGCTTGGCAAACAAATAGCCTTGGTAGAGCAGGCAGCCGTGCGAGGTCAACCAATCGCGCTGTTCGATCGTCTCAACACCCTCCGCCATTACAGAGAGCTGCAGCTTCTGTGCCAGCGCAATGATGGCCTGTGCTATCACCGCGTCATTGCTATCGGTCAACAAGTCGCGGGTAAAGGATTTATCGATTTTGAGCTGCTCGATCGGCAAGCGCTTGATGTACGCCAAAGAGGAATACCCAGTTCCAAAGTCGTCCAATGCAAAGCCGACACCAAAGTCTTGCAGCTCAGACATTTTGGAAATCACGTCATCGACGTCGTGCAACAGCAAGCTTTCAGTGAGCTCCAGCTTCAGTCGATTAGCCAAGACGTTATGGCGGCGCAGCGCGGCGATCACTCCAGCGACAAAGTCTGGCTGGCGAAACTGGCGAGCACTGACATTCAATGACAGCGTGAGGCCCGCAGTGACAGGTGATGTCTGCCAGCGCGCAAGCTGCGCGCACGACTGCTCAATCACCCATTGACCGATGGCAATGATCAAACCGGTTTGCTCGGCCAATGGGATGAAATCTGCTGGACTTACCAAGCCGCGGGTGGGATGCCTCCAACGCACCAGCGCCTCCGCACCCAGAACCACGTCTCTGTGGTCGACTTGGGCCTGGTAGAACAGCACGAACTGGTCTAGCCGAACCGCGTCGCGGAGCTCGTTTTCCAGATCGGCACGCTGCACCACATTGGCCTGCATGCTGGGGTCAAAGAAGCGCAGCGCGTTGCGGCCAGACGCCTTGGCTGCGTACATGGCAAGGTCGGCCTGCTTCATCAGATCGTCGAGTTTTGTCTGACCGGGCGCAAAAAGCGTGATTCCGATGCTGGGTGTGATGTGATGGTTTTGCCCATCGAGATCGAACGCTTCGTTGAGCGCACCCAACATCTTGTCGCCCACCCGACGCGCCTGCTCAGCCGCCATCACGGCCTGCGTGTCCAGAGATTCCAGCACCACCACGAACTCATCGCCCCCAAGCCGCGCCAGGGTGTCTTCTTCGCGGACACAAGCCTTGAGGCGTTGTGCCACCTGCTGTAACAGCAGGTCACCTACGTCATGGCCGCGGGTATCGTTGAGCGTTTTGAAGTTGTCTAAATCGATGAACAGCAACGCTCCGTGCAGCGCTCTGCGCTTGTTGGAAACAGCCGCATGCTGCAAGCGGTCCATCAGTAATCGACGATTGGGCAGATTGGTCAGCGGATCGAAAAAGGCGAGGCTGCGAATTTGCTCTTCTGAGGCGCGCCGCTCACTGATGTCCTGCACGATCTCGATGGTCTGCAACAGGTGCTGGTCGGCGTCCAGCAAAGGTGTGATGCTCAGACTGCACCAGAAGACCGAGCCATCCTGACGTTTACAGGGCAACTCTGCAGCGTACTCCCTGCCCTCTGCGAGGCTCTGCGCCATCCACGGCGGCGGCGAGGGTGCCGGATCGTGGCGCATGCCAGTGGGCGATACCTTTCCCAGTAACTCCGATTCTGCATAGCCCGTCATGCGCAGATAAGCCTGATTCACAGAGACGATGCGCCGATGCGCGTCCGTGATGACGACGCCTTGAGAGATGGACTGCAAGGCTCGATGGCTGATGCGCAAGGCATCTTCGGCCTGTTGTCGCCGCAGGTTGCGCCGCACGATGGCCACGCCTGCAGCCACCAACAAACCCGCCGCAACCACGAGGATGGAGCCACCCCATACAGCCGAGCGAGTCCAGGGGGCCAGCTCATCTGTCAGAGATCTGCCATAAGCCACCACGACCGGGTAATCGTTGAGCGCCCGGTAGCTGTAGAGGCGGTCAACGCCATCGCGCTCATCACGCTCGCGCACAGTACCCGTGGGCCAAGCCGGAAGGTGTTCCCGGAATAACGTCGTGTCGGACCAATTCAGTCCACCCACCGCTTCTTGTTGTGGCGATCGCACCGCCAAAAATCCCT
Source organism: Comamonadaceae bacterium (assembly GCA_027483665.1). Classification (GTDB taxonomy): domain Bacteria; phylum Pseudomonadota; class Gammaproteobacteria; order Burkholderiales; family Burkholderiaceae_C; genus JAIXUC01. The sequence continues at coordinate 81,808 of JAIXUC010000033.1, forward strand.
GCAACAAAAGCAGAGCAACAAAGCCACGATCACCGCTGTCAACAGAGTCATAAAAACTTTGGAAATACCCCGGCTGGACCCACGCCACTATCACGCCGTCGAACCGACCTGGACGCAGCGACACCCTGGCACTGATGGGCAATGCCCACTGGCCATCGGGCCCCAAGGCTGGAGAGCCAAAGACAAGATCACGGTCTGCGCCACGCCGGTGCGGCAAGAAATAGTCCTGCTGCGCGTGCAGTCGCGAGAGGCCAAGCGACGGGCCAGCCTGAGTGCCCATCACCCACCGACCGCCAGCGTCGATGAGCTCGAAGCTGCGAATGAGGCGATCTGCAGGCAACAAACCCAACAACTGGTCTTCAAGAGCGAGTGCAACAGGGCTGCCAGCAATGACCGCATCCAGCGGCAAGATGGCACTGCTTTCCGACGATGACACAGAACGCTGTAGGGTTTGAGCCACCAAACCACTTGCTTGGGCCAACGTGCTGCCCACGCGACGCAGGCTTTGGCGGGCGTGCTCTTCGACCACGCGAGCGAAGGTTTGTGTCGTGCGCTCGGTGGCATCGATGACGGCTTGCCGCTCTCGCACCAGGTTGAATACAAATGCGGTCACCAACACCAGCCCTGCGGCCAATGCCAGAACGATGGGGCCCAGTCGTTGTAGTAAGCGCATCAAGTCTGAAAGTATCTGGGTCTTGCCGCTTCACAACCGCGGCGCAGGAATGCATAGTGCCACACAAGGAAACTGCGAGCTGCATGCCGAGAAAGAGTCAAAAAATGATCGACGCGCCTATGAGGAAAAGCTGGCTCTCAGCCGGCGCATTACCCCGCTGCTCGACAACCTCGCGCTCACGGATTGCAGGCGTCTTGCTCACCATTGCGCTCGGCGCAGCATCCCTGTCGGTCTCTGCACAGCAGTTCGTTCGCATCGGCACGGGCGGAACGGCCGGTACTTACTATCCAGTGGGTACGCTGCTGGCCCAAGCTGTTTCGATTCCGGGGCAGGTAGTGGTCAGCGCTCAACCCAGCAATGGATCCCTGGGCAACGTCAATGGAGTTGCCAGTGGCGCCATCGAAACCGGCTTTAGCCAAGCCGACGTGGCGACTTGGGCGCAAACGGGTACCGGCATCTTTCAAGGACGCCCACCCGTGTCCGAGCTGCGCCTGATCGCCACCCTCTACCCCGAAGCCATTCAAATTGTCGCCAGCAAGTCAGCTGGCATTCGCAGCGTGGCAGACCTCAAAGGCAAACGCGTAGCGCTCGATGAACCCGGTTCCGGCACCTTGGTCAACGCGCGGGCGGTGCTGGCAGCCTGGGGACTGCGTGAAGGCGATGTTCGTGCCGAGTACATCAAGCCAAACCAGGCTGGCGACAAGATGAGGGGGGGGCAACTCGACGCTTTCTTTTTCACGGGGGGAGCACCTGCGCCGGCCATCGCCGACCTCGCGGCATCCGGGCTCATAGAACTCGTCCCGCTGGACGGCCCGCCCGTTCGCACGCTCACCTCGGCGAGCCCATTCCTTCAAGCAGACACGCTGCCCGCTGGCACCTATGTTGGCGTGGACGCCACGAAAACCTTGATGGTGAGCGCGCAGTGGGTGACGAGCGAGCGCATGGACGCCCAGTTGGTCTACCAACTCACACGAGCGTTGTGGAGCAACAGCGCACAGAAAATGCTAAGAGAGGGTCACGCCAAAGGCGTGTTGATGACCCCGCAGAACGCCGTCAAAGGGGCGGGCATCCCTTTCCACCCTGGCGCTTTGCGGTACTACCGCGAAGTGGGTTTGCTCAAGTGAGCCTCAGCCAGTTCAGTGGGTGTCTTTATCGCCGTAAGGGTTTTGGGAGGTCTTCATTTCGATGCGCAAGGGCGTGCCTTCCAGGTCGAAAGCCTTGCGTACACGCCCCTCCAAGAAGCGTTTGTAGGCATCGGTGACGTGTTCTAGTGAGTTGCCATGCACCACCACCACGGGTGGATTCATGCCGCCTTGGTGCGCATAACGCAACTTGGGGCGGAACATCCCCGAGCGTTTGGGCGCCTGAAACTGCACAGCCTCCAGCAAAAGTCGCGTCAACATCGGCGTGGACATCTTGCACATCGCCGACTTGTGAGCTTTGCTGATGGATGTCCACACCGGTGCCAAACCTTGGCGCTTTTTGGCCGAGATCAAGTGAAGTTTGGCGAACTTCAGGAACGCCAGGCGTGTCTCGATGGAGCGCTGCACCAACTCGCGCTGATAGGCATCGACTGCGTCCCATTTGTTGATTGCCAAAACGACGGCGCGCCCGCTCTCCAAGATGTAGCCCGCGATATGGGCGTCTTGATCCGTCACCCCTTGCGTAGCGTCGAGCAGCAACAGCACAACATGCGCTGACTCGATGGCTTGCAAAGTCTTGACCACAGAGAATTTCTCGACAGCCTCGAACACCTTGCCACGGCGGCGCAGGCCAGCCGTATCGATCAGTTCAAACCGCTGTCCGTTTCGCTCAAAGGGCACAGAGATGGCGTCTCGCGTGGTCCCGGGCAAGTCGAAGGCGACAAGACGCTCCTCTCCCAGCCAAGTGTTGATCAGCGTCGACTTCCCCACGTTCGGACGCCCCGCGACGGCGAGCTTGATGAGTGACTCATCTTGCTCTGCGCCTGAATCGTCTTCTTCGGGCAGGTGCAGCGGATCAAGGGCCTCCTCGACCAAAGACCGAATGCCTTGCCCATGTGCAGCAGAGACAGGCAGCACTTGCCCCAAACCCAACTCATAAAACTCGGTGAGCTGAGCACCTTCTTGCATGCCTTCGGCCTTGTTGGCCACCAAAAGGCAGGGCTTTCCCAACTTGCGCAGAAAGTTGGCGATGTCATGGTCTTGACCAGACAAACCAGCCCTCGCGTCGACCACGAACACGACGACATCAGCCTCGGCAACCGCTTGCCGGGTTTGCTTGGCCATCTCTTGGTAAATGCCACTGTCGGCTTCTGGCTCGAAACCGCCCGTGTCAATGACGATGAACTCGCGCTTGCCCAGTCGGCCATTGCCGTAATGGCGATCACGCGTGAGACCAGCGAAGTCAGCGACGATGGCGTCGCGGGTCTTGGTCAGCCGGTTAAAAAGCGTTGATTTCCCGACGTTGGGCCGCCCCACCAAGGCGATAACCGGCTTCATGCAAGAGCGATCTGGTTCACTCCGGCGCGAAGCCGAAGATACCGCCGCTGCGGGTGACCACCACCAAAGTGTTACCCGCCAAGACAGGTGTGCCAGCTACGCCAGAGCCGTCAGTGACCAAGCGGTTCAATGGCGCACCGTCCTCTCGGGCCAGTAAGTGAACCAGCCCCTGCTGGTCGCCCACCACGACTGACCTGCCCAGCGACAGCGGCCCGGTCAGCTGCCGGTGCCGAAGCCGGTCCGTGCTCCAGAGGCGTTCACCATCACTGCGCCGCCATGCCACCAGCGTGCCGTCTGCTTCTGCCGCAAACACAGCCTGTTCGTCACCAGCAAGACCGCCAGCACCGGTCGCTGGCCTGGTCCAAAGCACTGACCCACGGGATGTAGACACGCAACCGATACTGACTTGAAAAGCCCGCGCGCAAACCACATCGGACACTCGGCTGACCGGGGCTGTTAAGTCGACCAAACGTTCGATGTCGTTGATGCCGCGCGGCGAGGCTAGGGGCGCCTCCCAGCGAACGCTACCGTTATCAGGGCTAAGACCAGTAAGCCGTGCCGACAAGCCCACAACCAAGGTGTCGCCTACCGCTAAAAGCACACCAGGTTGACGCAGCACCAAAGGCTCACTGGTGCGCTGCTGGGTCCACAAAAGTCTGCCCGTGCGGCCGTCGAACGCCGTGACCGAGCGGTCACCACCCAGCACAAAGACCCGGTCGCCTGCAACCAGTGGCGCGGTGTAGGGCTGTGATGACAGCCGGGTGCGCCACAGCAGCCGCCCCGACTCCCAGACCAGCAGTTCACTGGTCACAGAGCCAGCCGCTGCCAGTCGACCGTCGCTACCCGCGCCGGTGGCCAAGCCAACACCAGCGGCAACTCTCCAGTTCTCACGGCCGGTGGCAGCGTCAACAGACAACACAGTGCCATCGCTGGCAGCTACCACCACGTTGTTGCCGACTACCGCGACCTGAACAGCGTCGGGGAGTGGCCCAGTACGCAAAGACCAAGCGGTACGCACGCCTTGCAGCACCACGTTCGGTCCGAGGTCGGCCGGTTGCGGCCGCTTGGGACCGCTGGAGCACCCCAGCAAAACAAGGCTGCAGGCCAGCGCGGCCAACCACGTAGACGTGACGGGCCGCCTGCGCTGGCATTGAAGCGCCCGATTCATGGCTTGACTGTCCCAGCTGCGGGGCTTGGCGCTACATCGACACCAAGCGCCGTCAGCTTGATATCCACCACACGGCGGTATTCGAGTGACTCGGGCATCGCCTTTTTAGCCTGCTCGAAAGCAGCCTGGGCTTCTTCCTTCTTTCCCTGAAGCAACAACACGTCGCCCTTGCGGTCGGCGACCATTCCCTGAAAGGAAGGCGGGTAGGCACCCGCGAGCAACTTCATGGCTTCTTCGTAAGATTTGGCTTCGATGAGCAAGCCCGCTTGGCGCAGTCGCGCGACTGCGCTCAGGCCTTCGTCGGTATCTTGCGACACCACCCAGGCCAATGCCTCCTGCGCAGCTTTGGCATCACCAGCGTCATAGCGAGCCTTGGCATAGAGCAGTGCAACATGCGCTGCGAGTTGCGTTTTCGCGTATTGCTTGCGTAGATCTTCATAAGCGCTTTGCAGCCTTTGCGCATCACCAGCGGCAGCAGCCCGTTGTGCTTCGTCAAACAAGACACTGGCCGCGACGGCTTGGCGTGTCTGCCAGTACTGAAAGCCGTTCCAGCCGGCGAAGCCGCCTAGCACCAGAACTAAAACCCAAGCGATGGCGTTGCCGTACTGGTTCCAGAAATGCTTGAAGGAATCGATTTGCTCCTGCTCTTGCAGGTCGAGGTGGGTAGCCATGGTGATCCAAAGTCCGTCGATGGGCCGCTTACCGAGGGCGCAGCCTCGCAAGTCAAAGCGCGGATTGTAGGTGTCTCAATGAAGCGGCCCACTCGTGTGCCAACGCCATGGAGCGCGGTGTTTGACCCGCGCTCGCATCGCGCATTGGCTTAACCAGCACTTCACCGCGCGCCAGCTCATCCGATCCGAAGATGAGTGCAAAGCGTGCGCCACTGGCATCGGCCTTTTTGAACTGGGACTTCATGCTGCCGGGCCCGTCGTTACCCAGACCCGCGTGCATCTGAATTCTCACCCCCTGGCCACGCAGGGCCCGCAGGGTCTGCATCACCAAGGGCATGGATGCAGCATCGGGAACCACGGCATAGGCATCGGGTGCCTCTAAGACTGCGCCCTCCCCCTGTTCTTTGAGCAACTCCAATACCCGTTCGACACCCAAAGCCCAACCCACCGCAGGCGCTGGCTTACCGCCAATCTGCTCAAACAAGTAGTCATAGCGCCCTCCACCACAAACCGTGCCCTGGGAGCCGAGTCGGTCGGTCACGAACTCAAATACGGTCAGGTTGTAGTAGTCCATGCCGCGGACAAGGCGAGGATTGACGCTGTAAGCCAAGCCATTCGCATCGAGCACTGCCTTGACCGCTGAAAAATGCGCCAAGGACGGCTCTCCCAAGAAATCAATCAGCTTGGGCGCTCGATTGACGATGTCTTGCATCGCTGGGTTCTTGGTGTCCAAGATGCGCAGCGGGTTGGTGTGGAGCCGACGCACGGCTTCTGGGTCCAATGACGCTTCGTGCTGCAGCAGGTACGCCACAAGGGCAGTGCGGTGCGCTCGGCGCTCATCGGGTTGGCCGAGGCTGTTGATCTCCAGGCGGACATCTTTCAGACCCAGTTCCCGCCACAGGTCGGCGGCCAAAACGATGAGCTCAGCATCCAACTCAGGGCCGGGAAAGCCCAAAGCTTCTGCCCCAATTTGGTGGAACTGGCGATAGCGCCCGCGCTGCGGGCGCTCGTGGCGAAACATGGGACCCATGTAGTACAGCCGCTTGCCCCCGTCATAGAGCAGGTTGTGCTCCGCCACCGCGCGAACCACGCCGGCGGTAGCCTCGGGCCGAAGGGTCAGTGCCTCCCCGTTCAGGCGATCTTCAAAGGAGTACATCTCCTTCTCGACGATGTCCGTGACTTGTCCAAGACCGCGCACAAACAAAGGCGTTTGCTCGACGATGGGCGTGCGAATGTTTTTGTAGGCATAGCGGGCCATGACGTCACGCACCACCGATTCGAGCCGCTCCCAGCGCGCCGAATCGGGCGGCAGGATGTCGTTCATGCCTTTTACGGCCAACAGCTTTTCACTCATGGTTCAAAGGGAACTGATTGATGAACGAATGGCCAAGCGGGCGTCGCCTTCGCTGGGAGCGCCGGCGCTGAAGCTCCTTAGCCCTGACTGAAAAGCAACGACTTGGCTTGACCGATCAAGCCACTGAGGCAGGATTGGCTGGGGCATCAACCGCAGCGGCGACATCAACCTGGCCAAAGCGGCGCTCGATGTAGTTTTCAACGATTTGCTGAAACTCTTGGGCAATGTGCTCGCCTCGCAGAGTCAACCGCTTCTCTCCGTCTATGAACACCGGTGCCGCCGGGCTCTCGCCCGTGCCAGGCAAGCTGATGCCCACATCTGCATGTTTGCTTTCACCCGGGCCATTGACGATACAACCCATCACAGCCACCTTCAGCTTTTCGACACCCGGATAGCGATGACGCCACAACGGCATCTGAGCGCGCATGAAGTCGTCGATCTGCTTGGCCAACTCTTGGAAGGTTTCGCTGGTGGTACGTCCACAGCCAGGGCAGGCTGTGACCGAGGGCACAAAGCTGCGCAAACCCATCGATTGCAGGATTTCGCTGGCCACGACCACCTCTTGTGTGCGGGCCTCACCGGGCTGAGGCGTGAGCGAGACACGGATCGTGTCGCCAATACCTTCTTGCAACAAAACCGCCAGTGCCGCGGCAGAGGCCACCGTGCCTTTCGTGCCCATCCCCGCTTCGGTCAAACCCAAATGAAGGGCGTAGCGGCACCGCTTTGCGAGCTCGCGGTAAACCGCGATCAGATCTTGCACGCCGCTGACTTTGCACGACAAGATGATTTGCTCGGCCTTCATGCCCATCGCTTCAGCCCGCTTTGCCGACTCCACTGCAGAGGTCACCAAAGCCTCATACATGACAGACCTGGACTCCCAGGGAACAGCCCGGCGGCTGTTTTCGTCCATCAGCTCTGCCAGCAGCTCTTGGTCGAGGCTGCCCCAGTTGACGCCGATGCGTACCGGCTTGTCGAACCGCATGGCCGCTTCAATCATTTGGCCAAACTGTTTGTCGCGCTTATCGCCTTTTCCTACGTTGCCGGGGTTGATGCGGTACTTCGACAGCGCCTGTGCGCAGTCTGGAAACTCGGTTAGCAAGCGGTGTCCGTTGTAATGAAAGTCGCCCACCAGCGGGACATCCACGCCCATGCGGTCAAGTTGCTCCCGGATGTAAGGGACTTCACGGGCGGCCTCTGGGGTGTTGACCGTTATGCGAACCATCTCCGAGCCTGCAAGTGCCAGCTCCTTGACCTGGATGGCCGTGCCGATCGCGTCCACGGTGTCTGTGTTGGTCATTGACTGGATACGCACGGGCGCACCACCACCGATGGTGACAACGCGGTCACCCCAGACCACACGGGCTTGCAGGGTGGTGTGCTCTGCAGCGGTGGCCGGCAACACAGGCTGGGCATTTGAACTAGGGAGGATCACTTCACTTCACCTCAAATCGGGCCACGTTGTCGCGTGCAAAGCGAGCTGTATCAAACGGTCGTCCACGCACGGTCACATCGGTCAGGTCGGAGCGACCAACAACCACGCTCAAAGGCAACACACCGCTGGCGGCCACCGTGTCGCCTGGGTTCAATATGCGCCGCAAAGTCACGCTGCCTGTTGCGTCTGTCACTTCCACCCAAGATTCGCCTCTGCTCGAAAAAGCAACCAAGCCAGCGCGAGCGGGCAGAGCGGGCGCGACCGGTTGAGATGCAACAGATGCCTTTTCAGGAACTGCAGGGGTCACCAAGGCGTTCGCCGCAGTAGCCACCGGAGCCGCCAAAGACGCCGATGGGAGCCCACCATCGGCAGAGACTGGCCCAGCCAAAGCTGGGAGGGTTTGCGAAGCATCAGATCCGACGACCTCGGCGGTTCTCTGCTCAGAGGGACTTGACACGACCGCAGATGGCACTGGCGCAGACACCGCTTCAACCGTCGTCTGCGCGCGCCGCTGCGGAATCAGCAACAGCACGATGGCGCCGACCAACAGCACGAAAACAGCCAGCATGGCACGGCGAGACAGGGCATGTGTAAGCGACGGCTTGGCAACATCACCGGGTGCTCTAAATGGAGAATTCAAGCTGGAACTTGAAGGCTCTAGCCGGGGCGCGGTGGTCTTTGGAAGCTGGTCAAGGATGGGCTTGGGATCGATCTTCAAATGTCTACAAACGCTAGCCGTCAGCCCACGTACAAACACGGCGTCCGGCAATTGTTCGAGCTGGTCAGCTTCCAGACATTCGAGCTTTCGGACAGGGACCTTCAGGGCCACAGCCAATGCTGCAATGTGCAAGCCAGAGGACTCTCGGGCTTGGCGTAGCAGAGTCCCGGCGCTGACCTGAGCGGCAGCAGGGCCCTCTCCAGAATCCGCTGGAGCGGACTTGGAAGCTGGGTCAGCCCCTTCCACAGCGGGCAGATACGTAGGTTCACTCATTGAACGAACCTCGCTCGAGCGCTGCCAACTCGGGAGATTGGGGATAACGGCGCCGTAGTTGCTCACCCAGCTGCGCCATGGCGACAGGGTTGTTCAGCTCGCGCTCAATCTTGACCCCCAGCCAAAGCGTCTGAGCGTTCGCCAGTTCGCTGTTGTTGAGTCTGCGGATGTAGAACTGCGCGCGATTGAATTCCCGCCGCTTGTAGAGCAAGTCTGCCAAGTTGTAGCCAACGATCGGGTTGGCAGCATCCAGTGCATAGGCACGTGTCAGGCTGTCCTCGGCGTCGGCCGATCTCCCAGCTGCCATTTCGCACAGACCTTTGGTCATGAAAGTCCTGGCTCTGTCGGCATACAAAGGACTGGCCAAGGCCTGCCTGAACTGCTCGGCAGCGTCGTTGTAGCGGGCCCGTTGGCAATTGAGCCAACCCAGGTTGTGCAGCGAACCCCCATCTCCCGGGTTGATGGAAAGAGCGCGCCTGAAGCTTTCCTCAGCCAAGGCGGGCTCGTTGAGCCGCATGTAGATGAGACCTCTCACGTTGAGGGCATCAACAAAGAGGGGATCCGCCGCCAGCGACAGCTTGACCTCGTCAAGAGCGACAGTTGTTTGCCCTTGTTCAAAGTAGCCAACCGCCAGTTCCAGGCGGATGCGTGCGCGCTTTCGGTTTTCCGGTTCATCAGAGGAAGTGACCAAGTCGGCGCTACTGCGCTGCCCTGATGAGGCGCCTTGCGTACCCGACCCAGGCTGAGGTGCCGCGCAACCCGCGAGCCCAAAGAAGAAAGCGACAGCCAGCGACCGGACCAACCACTGCAAAAGGCCGGCAGGCAAAAAACGGACCCTTTTGAAACCAGAGGACGTCAAGGCCAAACCACAGGTGCCAGTGGACGTCGACCTACGATCACGGTTCGGCAATGGCATCAGTCCTCAACCTTTGTTGCGCCGGCGGACGCGCCCGTGAGGGCCATCATGATGGGCTTGTGCAGCACCCTGCGGCGGTTGATTCCTGTGCGATCCTGCACGTCGCCGGCCAGTTGCCCGCATGCAGCATCGATATCGTCGCCGCGTGTTTTTCGAGTGGTCGTAACGATACCAGCATCCTGCAGAACCTCAGCGAAAGCCTGGACGCGCGCCGCTGGTGAACGAACAAGACCCGACTGCGGAAAAGGATTGAACGGGATCAAGTTGACCTTGCAAGCGACACCCAACTCAACGTCCTGCAGCAAACTCAACAACTCTCTGGCATGAGAGGGGCTGTCATTAACGCCATCCAACATGCAGTACTCAAAAGTGACGAAGTCACGCGGGGCATGAGCCAGGTAGCGCTGACAAGCCCGCATCAACTCAGGCAACGGGTGTTTACGGTTGAGGGGCACCAAATCCGTGCGCAAGGTGTCATTCGACGCGTGCAGGGACACCGCGAGCGCCACCGGGCAATCTTGGCCTAGCCTGTCGATCATGGGCACAACGCCAGAGGTAGATACGGTCAGTCTGCGGCGCGACAGTCCGTAGCCATGGTCGTCGAGCATGACCCGCAGCGCTGGCACAAGCGCTTGATAGTTTTGCAGCGGCTCACCCATTCCCATCATCACCACGTTGGAAATGAGGCGCTCTGTGCGCCCCATCCGGCGTTTGAGTTCGTGCTCCGCATACCAAAGCTGCGCCACGATCTCACCGGTGGACAAATTGCGGCTGAAACCTTGCGCCCCAGTTGAACAAAACCGGCACCCGACCGCGCACCCGGCCTGCGAAGAAATGCACAGTGTGGCGCGATCGTCTTCCGGAATGAACACGGTTTCAACCGCATTGCCGCCGCCTACATCAAACAACCACTTGATGGTCCCGTCGGCGGACGTGTGTTCGGAAACAACTGACAGCGCCTTTACCGACGCGTTTGCACTGAGCTTCGAGCGCAAAGCCTGCGCCAGATCAGTCATGGACTCGAAGTCCGAAGCTCCCCGTTGGTGAATCCAACGAAACAACTGGGTCGCGCGAAAGCGCTTTTCTCCCAGCGTTTCGCACCACGCGGCCAACCCCTCCAGATCGAAATCGAGCAGGTTGACCGTCATGTCATGCAGCGCTGGCTCAGCGGGGATAAACGTTGAGTCCGGCGAAGAAAAAGGCTATCTCGGCCGCCGCTGTTTCTGGCGCGTCAGAGCCGTGCACCGCGTTGGCGTCGATGCTGTCGGCAAAGTCGGCGCGAATCGTGCCGGCCGCGGCCTTCTTGGGGTCGGTAGCGCCCATCAGGTCCCGATTTTTAAGGATGGCGTTTTCGCCTTCCAGAGCCTGGATCATGACGGGCCCAGAGATCATGAAATCGACCAGATCTTTGAAAAAAGGCCGGGCTTTGTGCACTGCGTAAAAGGCTTCGGCTTCACCACGCGAAAGGTGAGCCATCCGCGCTGCAACAACCTTCAGCCCCGCAGCTTCGAAGCGGGCGTAAATTTGCCCGATGACGTTCTTGGCGACTGCGTCGGGCTTGATGATGGAGAGCGTGCGTTCAATGGCCATGGGCGTGTTCCTGTTGTTGAATCGATCAGTCCGTGCGGCGCATGCGGCGTTAGACAAAGCCTTCAATTCTAGCTCTGCGGCATCTGAGCTCAGCCCCGCTTGTTGCGCCCGCCACCCCTAGGACCGGGGGGTCTCGATGCGGGGCTGGTGCTCGTCCCAGGTCTCGGCCCTGCTGCGGCAGGCTTCCTGCCGGCAAGCCCGGGGCGCTGCTGATCTTTGCGTTGTCTGCTGAAGCTGTCGGCTCCTATGTATCCCAGTGAAGTCCGCATGGGATCTGGCTGCCCAGCTCCCGCTCGCACGGCCTTCGGGCCACCTTTCGATGGGTCATTGCGACGACCTCGGACCTCTCGGGCGTTAAGGGCCACGGCGGTCTGAAGCGGATCAATGGGGGGCCGACTGAACCTGCCTGCTGGGGCTGCGCTGCCGATGCCTCGGTCCGACACGAATCTGGAACCGTCAGGCCCACGCTGCATGGCGTCGCGGCTGCGTGAAGCGCCTCCACGGCCGGCGCGCTTAGTGCCTTCCCTGTTTCCATCCCTGTGACCTTCTGTCAGCCCCGCGCGCGGGCGAGAGCTGTCCTGGGATTGACCGACAGGCCGATGTGTGCCCGCAGCCGCAGGCCGCTCCGTGTGAGTGAGGTGCTTGTTCGTGTCGCTCGGACTTGCAGCGCGCATCAACGCGCGAATATCGGCCTCGTCCAGTTCCATCCAAGCGCCGCGTCGCAGCCCTCGCGGCAAGAGCATCGCACCGTACCGGATGCGAATGAGTCGACTCACAGCGTGGCCGACCGCCTCCAACATGCGGCGAACCTCGCGGTTACGCCCTTCCGACAGAGTGACCCGATACCAGGTGTTGGCCCCCTCGCCGCCGCCGTCTTCGATGGTGGTGAACTGCGCCATGCCGTCACTGAGCTTCACGCCCTCAAGCAATCGCTGCTTTTCTTCGTTGCTCAGGGCACCGAGGACCCGGACGGCGTACTCGCGTACCAAACCAAAACGGGGGTGCATGAGCTGGTTGGCCAGCTCACCCGAGCTGGTGAACAGCAAGAGACCTTCGGTATTCAAATCGAGGCGTCCTACAGACTGCCACTTGCCTTGGTACACCTTAGGCAATTTGCGAAAAACAGTGGGGCGGCTTTGGGGGTCGTCGTGGGTCACGACTTCACCCGCAGGCTTGTGGTAGGCGATGACTCGGGCCGGCGGCGGGTCGATACGAACTCGGATGGGCTTGCCGTTGACTTTGACGCTGTCGCCCCATTGGATTCGTTGTCCGATGTGAGCGGGCTCATTGTTGACCGAGATGCGCCCTTCCAGAATAAGCTGCTCCATTTCCAAGCGCGAACCCAAACCGGCTTGGGCCAGAACTTTATGCAGCTTGGGGCTTTCCGGTTGCGGCAGCAGCACCCTTTTGCCCGGCAGAGCCATGTCTGTCTGCGCCTGATCCGCATCAAACCGCCCGGAAACCACATCCTGAAATTGAAGCGCCTGCTCTTGCTCAGTTTCGCCCTGCGCCGTGACACCTGCGATCGGCGGCGCCGACGGATCTTCACCAGGCCTGGCAGCGCTGGGGACGTTTGGATCTTTCATGGTGCTTCCGGTGTGTTGAAAGGTGTGTGCGCAACAGTACGGGCTTCGCTTTCAGCAGCCTCTCCAAGGTCGGCCATGCTGGAGGCGATCAATGAACGCTGGTCGCCCGAAACTTGATCAATCGGAAAGTCTTTGGCCTCGCTGGTGACCAACGAGTCCAACAGGCTTGCCTGGGGCACCGTGCCCTCTATTGAGGGCAATTGATCCAACGAGAACAACCCGAGATCATCAAGAAACTGCTGGGTGGTGGCAAAGAGCGCGGGCCTCCCCGCAGCCTCGCGGTGCCCGATCACTTCTATCCACCCCCGATCCTCCAGCTGCTTGATGATCAACGCATTGACAGTGACGCCACGAATATCTTCCATGTCTCCCCGGGTAACGGGCTGACGGTAGGCAATGATGGCCAAAGTCTCCATCGCAGCACGGCTGTAGCGCGGTGGCTTTTCCGGGTGCAGGCGATCCAAGTAGACCCGCATCTCTGGGCGACTTTGCAAGCGCCATCCGGTTGCCACCATGACCAGCTCAATGCCTCGCTGGCGCCAATCGTCTTGCAGGTCTGCCAGCAATGAGCGAACCGTGTCTGCGCTTAAAGCGTCGTCAAACAAAACGCGAAGTTCATTCACGGTCAAGGGCTGACTGGCGCAAATGAGCGCGGTCTCCAGGATCCTTTTGGCATCCACCGTGTTCATAGCTTCTTCACATTCGGGGAACGAGGCTCGACTGAGCGGAAGGGGAAGCGCCGAGGGCTGCTCCATGGACGCAGGCTGTGACGGGCAACGTCTACGCCGGATCGAACCGAACCGAGCAGGTGCTTTGAATCGAGCTCGTCTTAGCTGGGCGGATTGTAGCCAAGCGATGCGTGCGCCAAAGCCCTGACAAAGTCGGCAGGCGGCTGGCACGTGAAGGCGCATGGCGCTCCGGTCATGGGGTGCTGAAATCGCAGACGCCAAGCATGCAAAGCTTGTCGAGAAATCAAAGAGGTTCGCCCGCCGTACAAAACATCACCGGCAATAGGTTGCCCCAGGAAAGACAGATGGACGCGAATCTGGTGGGTACGTCCCGTGTGCAAGCGACAGTGCACCAAGGCAGCCAAGCTCGACTGCCCCAAAACGGAAACGTCGGTTCGCGCTGGCTTGGCTCCAGGGCTGTCTAGTGACACCACCGCCATGCGCAGACGCTGGCGCGGGTCTCGTCCAATCGGCTGGTCCACATGCGCCACGAGCGCACCCTTCCAAGCTTTGTCAGTAACCGCCAGATACTCGCGGCTGACCTCGCGCTGCGACATCATGTCCACCAGTCGATCCATCGCCTGGCGGTGCCGCGCAATCACCATCAGTCCCGTGGTGTCCTTGTCCAAGCGGTGAACGATTCCGGCGCGCGGCAGACCAGCGCTCGAAGGGAAGCGGTGCAGCAGGGCATTGAGCAGGGTGCCGCTCCAATGTCCGGCTGCGGGGTGAACCACCAAGCCCGAAGGCTTGTCAATGACCAACAAATGCTCGTCTTCGAACACCACATCGAGTGCGATGTCCTCGGGCTCAAAGGCTTGGGCTTGCTCTGGCTGGCGAACGTTGACCTCTACCAGTTGCCCCACTCGCAGTTTGCTGGCGGCCTTCGGCGTCAGTTGTCCATCGATCGAAACATCACCCTGCGCAATCAACTGCTGAATGAAGTGGCGCGACAAACCCTGCAGCCGCTGCGCGAGCCAACGATCCAGCCGCAACCCGTGCTCTGACACCCCGACGTCAAGCCGAGTAGCGATGTGCTGCGACTCGGCGGAATCTTCAGGGTCAGCCAGCGCTTCGCTCCCGGTGCCGAGCGCGCTGCCCGAGTCGGTCGGCGCCAGCGTTTGCTGCACGCCCTGTGCCCCGGCCGGACCGAGACCCATCGATATACTTTCAAAGCGACTTACCCGAGGTTTTTTTTCATGCATCACAAGCCATTATCGAATTTGCTCCCCCAGGCACAGAAGCGCGACCGCGGGGCTCGCGGCGCAGCGTATCTGTGTCTAGCCGCAGCACTCGGCATGGCTGCATGCTCTTCCACACCACCTGCAGACCCCACCGCTGCCTGGAGCCCGAACCGCATCTACGCGGAAGCTCGCGATGAAATGAATTCTGGTGCTTATGACAAGGCAGTACCCCTGCTCGAAAAGCTAGAAGGCAGAGCCGCCGGTACGCCCTTGGCCCAACAAGCACAGATTGACCGCGCCTACGCCCAATACAAAGGCGGCGAGCCAGCACAAGCACTGGCAACGTTGGACCGTTTCATCAAGCTGCACCCGGCCAGCCCGGCCCTCGACTACGCTTTTTACCTGAAGGGAGTCATCAATTTCAATGACGAACTTGGGTTGTTTTCTTTCATCACCCGTCAAGATTTGTCCGAACGCGATCAGCGCGCAGCCAAAGAGTCTTTCGAGGCTTTTCGCGAACTCACAACCCGTTTTCCGGAGTCGCGTTACACGCCAGACGCCCGCCAACGCATGCTCTATATCGTGAATGCTCTGGCCAGCTATGAGGTGCATGTAGCGCGTTACTACTACCTCCGAGGGGCCTACGTGGCCGCCATCAACCGGGCACAAATTGCAGTGAGCGACTTTCGCGAGGCACCCGCCGTTGAAGAGGCGCTCTACCTGCTGGTGCGCTCATACGACGCCTTGGGAATGACGCAACTTCGCGATGACAGCCGGCGCGTGCTCACGACCAATTTTCCCAACAGCACCTTCCTGACACAGGGGCTTAAAGGGCGTGACGATCCGTGGTGGAAGTTTTGGTAAGGCCTGCCAGGTAGTCCTGAAACGCCACTTCGTTCACCAGTCGGCGCATGGGCGGCAAGCCAGACAGCAGCTTGATGCCATAGGCCATGTGAACCAAACGGTTGTCGCACACGACCAAAACCCCCCGGTCCCGTTCGCTTCGGATCAGCCGGCCAGCACCTTGCTTGAGCGCCACGGCAGCTTCTGGCAAAAAATAGTCACTGAAAGCCCTGCGGCCTTGGGCCTCCAGGCGCTGGGTTCGCGCGTGGACCAAGGGATCGCTGGGCGGCGGAAATGGCAGCTTGTCAATGACAACCATTTGCAGCGCATCCCCAGGCACATCAACACCCTCCCAAAACGAAACCGATGCCACCAGCACCGCACCCCGTGCACCAGTGGTCTGGCTTTGGCCCGCCGACTCGAACCGCTGGATGAGGCTACCGCGGGTTCCCTGCCCCTGCACCAAGACTTCAATGCCAGATTCAGCCAATGCGCTGGTCAGGCGATTGCCCACCAGCGCCAATGCGCGCAAGGTCGTTGTCAAGACCAGAGTGCGGCCCCCCAAAAGCTGCACCGGGTCTACCAACCAGTCAGCCAATGCTTCACTGTGCCCGGGCTCATTGGGTTTAGGCAGCTGCCTTGGGACGTACACCGCAGACTGCACCGCATAGTCAAAAGGGCTGTCTACCCGCAGCTGCAGCGCGTGGGTCAGCCCGCACGGCTCAGTGAACCACTGCAAGCCACTGTCGTCGCCCAACGTTGCGGAGGTGAAAACCCAGGCGCGCGCGCGCTCAGGTGTGGGCGGCTCGGCAGATGGAACCGTTCGGTCATCAACAAAGGGGGGGCCGGGCGGAGCTGATCTGAGGACTCGCTCGCGCATGGCCTGCGCGATGTCCAGCGGAGATTCGACCATGCGCATTTGTGTGCCAAGGTCCAGCCAGCGCACGCAGCCCAACTCGCACGGTGCAATAAAGCTTTGGGCCAGCTCATGCAGTTGTCCACAACGCTCGCGCAGACGAACGAAATCGGGGGCCAACTCGGAGACCGTGTCCAGGCCGCTGGCGGCTTGAGCCAACGCTGCGCCCACATTCTTGAGTCCCCCTAGCCAGTCATCGGGGTGAATCCCTTGAGGCGAGGTGCCCTCCCAAGACAGGCGGGACTGGGCGCTTGCGAACTTGCTGACAGGCCGCCCCGCTACCAAACGCAAATCACGTGTTGACATGTCGACCGCAGACACCAAGCTCGTCCAATCAACC
This sequence comes from Comamonadaceae bacterium, assembly GCA_027483665.1. Lineage (GTDB taxonomy): Bacteria > Pseudomonadota > Gammaproteobacteria > Burkholderiales > Burkholderiaceae_C > JAIXUC01. Next base: position 98,677 of record JAIXUC010000033.1, read on the forward strand.
AGTCCACGCGCGTGCTGCAATCCAGCCGCCAACATGTCTCTTGCAAAGTCAAGCAACTGCGCCGTACCCAACTGCGCCCCTAAAAACTGCACGCCTGTTTCATTGATCTGGTGCGCTTCATCAAAGACAACAGCGCGCACCGTCGGCAAAAGTTCGGCCATGCCCGATTCACGCACCTGCAAGTCGGCAAAAAACAGGTGATGGTTGATGACCACGACATCGGCTGCCAGCGCCTCCCGACGCGCGAGGTTGACGTGGCAGGCGCGGAAATCGGGACATTGCGAGCCCAAGCAGTTCTCGCGAGTGGAAGTGACCAATGGCCAAACAGGGGAGCGCTCGGGCAAGCTCGCAACTTCTGCAAGGTCTCCGGTGCGGGTGTGACGAGACCATTGCTCGATGCTTGCCAGCAGCGCGAGCAAGCCCTTGTCGGAAAGACTGGTTTGCCGTGCCAGTTTCAGCCGGTGCAGACAAAGGTAGCTGCCACGCCCTTTGAGCAAGGCTGTTCGGGCCGGGACGCCCAAAGCCGATACAAGGCGCGGCAGGTCGCGGCTGAACAACTGGTCTTGCAGATTCTTGGTGGCCGTAGAAAGCAGCACCCGCTCGCCGCTGAGCAGCACAGGCACTAGGTACGCAAAGGTCTTGCCGACGCCGGTGCCCGCCTCCACCACCAACTCTCCACCTTGTTCCAAGACCTTAGCCACAGCTTGTGCCATTTGCAACTGGGCAGATCTTGGTGTGAACCCGCGCAGGTTGCGTGCCAAGGGACCATCAGGCTGAAACGCGGCATCTACCGCTGCATTAAGAGACATCAGGCCAGCCCGGGTTAGAGGCCCAGCGAGCGCTGAGCCGCGTGGATAATACGAGCCCTTACCAGGACGCGAGGCAGCAGCATCGCGCCACTGATGCCGTCGAGGACCAACGAAGGACAGCATGGGTAGCGGCTACAAAATCACGGCATCTACCGGGATCCACAAAGGAGACCGGGACTATCAGCAAGACCAAGTGGCGCTCATTCCCCATCCTCGGGTCCAAGGGTGCCTTCTGGGTGTAGTGGCCGACGGGATGGGTGGCAGAAGTGGCGGGCGAAAAGCCTCCGACCAGGTGATGCTCACGGCCAAGCAATTGTTCGAGCGCTTCTCCCCGGTCTACGACCATTCGAGCGACCTGCTGAAGCAAATCGTGAGAGAAGCGCATACGGTCATCCGGCTGACTGCCATCTCGACTGAGCAAGAACCGCACAGCACGATTGCTGCTTTTGTGGTGACCCCAGAGCGCGTCAGCCACTGGGTGCACTCAGGCGACTCCCGCATTTATCACTTTCGCGGCAACCAATTGCTCAAGCGCACGTCAGACCACTCCTACGTGCAACTGTTGGTCGACCGTGGTGAGCTGACGGAGGAGCAAGCAGCCGTTCACCCGCAGTCCAACATTTTGGTGGGCTGCCTTGGCACCGAAGACGAGCCCCCGATGGTCGAGCACGTGGTGCCACATCACGAAGTAGGCGAAACACTCATGGCATGCAGCGATGGTGTCTGGCACTACTTCACACCGCAAGAGTTAGGGGCAGTGGTGTCCTCTTTGCCTCCCCGTGAAGCCACGGAGTTCCTGATCAGCAAAGCGCGTCAAAGAGCTCAAGGCGGCGGCGACAACCTTTCGCTGGCCATCGTCAAGATAGAAGCGGGACATTGATCTGGCCTGCAGGGGTCCCAGCCTGAAGATGCCGGACAGCGGTCCATCAAGGCCTGGGCGGCAGAGGTAAATCGGAAGCCGGGCGACGCGATGGATCTGCGATGCGCCGGTCTCGCTCCAGGCGCCTCTCAGCCGCATCTTGCTGTCGCGCTTGGGTATCGGCCCTGACGGCGGCGGCCTGAGAGCTGCGTGCTCGAGACTGCGCCTCACGTTGAGCGGCACGTTGCTGAGCAGTCAGTGCGTCCTGCCGGCGCTGCTCGGCTTGGGCAGCGCGCTGTGTATCTGGCTCCATCGGTTCCACAGGCAGCGCCGGTAAAGGCAACGCAGCAGAGGCAGCAGCCGCGGCCCGGCTAGCGGCCGCTTGCACATTGCGCTGTTCTTCGGCAGCGCGCTGTTCAACGCGCAGGTCGATGCGCTGCAAGCGTTCCTGTGCACGCTCGCGCCGCTCAGCGTCGTTCAGCAATGACTCTTGGCGCTGCAGCTCATCCAGCACGCGCCGCCGCTCGGCACGCGCATCATCGAGGCAAGAGGTCACCACGAAGCGCTGGTAACAGGCACGGCTGGCAGCCTCGTGTTTTGCTTGAGCCTGCGCGCGCTCTTGGCTCACGCGCTGGCGGTCAGTTTCACGCGCGGACACGGTTTGTGCCCAGGCAGGGGCTGCGCCGAACAAGGTGACCCAGCCCACCAGCAACGAAGCTGCCACGGCGCCAGCGGCCTTGTGAGCCAACTTGTCCTTGGCAGTTGCAGCGCGGTGGGATGTATTCACGTCAATCCAGTATCCACCGTGCGCTTGCCTTGAGCCAAGAAGTCGGCGGACTGCATTTCGTTCAAGCGCGACACGGTACGAGGAAACTCATGAGACAAGGGCCCATCGGTGTACAGCCCCTCGGGCTCTACCTCGGCAGACAACACCAGCTTGACCCTGCGGTCGTACAGAACGTCAATCAGCCAGGTAAAACGCCGCGCCTCCGATGCCATGCGCACGGGCATGTGCGGCACCCCGCTGAGCAACACGGTGTGGAATTGCGTCGCGATCTCCAGGTAATCGTTCTGAGACCGTGGTCCACCGCAAAGTGTCTTGAAATCAAACCACACCACGCCGCCAGCACGCCGCAGGGCTCTGATTTCGCGTGATTCGATGCGAAGCACAGGGCTTTCATCTTGCGCTTCCGCCAAGTCCTCGAAGGCCTGCGCCATGGCAGCCTCGGCGGTCGGCCCGAGCGGACAGTGGTAGAGCTGCAGCCGCTCGAGGGTGCGACGCCGGTAGTCGGTGCCGTGGTCGACATTGACCACTTCCAAATAACGTTTCAGCAGTTCGATGGCAGGCAACAGCCGATCGCGGTGCAGGCCGTTGGGATACAGCGCATCGGGGTGAAAGTTGGAGGTGGTCACCATCCCAACGCCGTTTCGGAACATGGCGTCCAGCAGGCGATGCAGGATCATCGCGTCGGTGATGTCGGCAACGTGGAACTCATCGAAACAGATCAGACGAAAGCGCTCTGCAATGCGCTCGCCCAGCACTTCCAGAGGGTTGGCCGTGCCCTGCAGATCGCGCAGTTCACGGTGCACCTCACGCATGAACTCATGAAAGTGCAGCCGCGTCTTGCGCTGCAGCGGGACGGCACCGTAGAAGCAGTCCATCAGAAAGCTTTTGCCCCGACCCACGCCGCCATAGAGGTAGACGCCTCGGGGAATCTCTGGATGATGGATCAGCTTTTTGAAAGCGTTGGATCGAAGCCCCTTGTAGTGGGTCCACTCGGCAGCACAGGCCTCGAGCGCTTCCACGCCATGCAACTGGGCCGGGTCGCTTGTGTAGCCGCGCTGCACCAACTCGCGGGTGTAGGCCTGCCCGACAGGTCCCCTCTGCTCAGACGGGCTATGCAGGGGATGCAAGACAGCCGACATGGGGAGACAGCTCAGAAATTCAGGGTGCGCTTGTCCACAGCCAAGGCGGCCTCCTTGGTGGCTTCCGACAGCGATGGGTGTGCGTGGCAAATGCGCGCGATGTCCTCGCTGCTGGCTTTGAATTCCATCGCGACCACCGCCTCGGCAATCAGCTCGCTGGCCATCGGGCCCACGATGTGCACGCCCAAGATCTCGTCGGTCTTGGCATCTGCCAAGAACTTCACCATGCCCGTGGTGTCGCCCAGTGCGCGTGCGCGGCCATTGGCCAGAAACGGAAAAGTACCCGCCTTGTATGCGGCGCCTCTGGCCTTGAGTTGCTGCTCTGTTTCGCCGACCCAGGCGATTTCTGGGCTGGTGTAGATGACCCACGGAATGGTGTTGAAGTTGACGTGCCCGTGCTGCCCGGCGATGCGCTCAGCCACAGCCACGCCCTCTTCCTCGGCCTTGTGCGCCAGCATGGGCCCACGCACCACGTCGCCCACGGCCCAGACGCCGGCCAGGTTGGTGCGGCATTCTTCGTCGACCAAGACGGCACCGCGATCATCGAGTTTCAGACCCACAGCCTCCGGGTTCAAGCCGGCGGTATTGGGCACGCGCCCAATAGAAATGATGAGTTTGTCGGCCTCCAAGCTCACAGCCTCACCCTTCGCATTGGTGTAGGCCAGTGTCACCGACGACTTGGCAGCCTTCTTGGCCACTTTGATCTCGCCCACCTTCACACCCAACTCGATCTTCAGGCCTTGCTTGTCAAAAATCTTTTTGGCTTCTTTGGCGATCTGTTCATCTACTGCACCCAGAAATGTCGGCAAGCCCTCCAGAACGGTCACGTCAGACCCCAGACGCCGCCACACCGAGCCCATTTCAAGGCCGATCACGCCGGAGCCAATCACCGCCAACCGCTTAGGCACCGCGCCGATGCGCAGCGCGCCGTCGTTGGACAACACCATGTCCTCATCAAAGGGCGTACCTGGCAGCGCACGGGCACTCGACCCAGTGGCCACGATGACCTGAGCTGCCGTCAGTGTCTCGGGCTTGTCGCCCTGCACGGCAATCTCATAACCGCCCGCCGCGGCCTTGCTGAAACTGCCTCGCCCATGGAAGAAAGTCACCTTGTTCTTTTTGAACAAGTACAGGATGCCCTCGTTGTTCTGCTTGACCACCGCGTCCTTGCGGCCCAGCATTTTTGGCAGATCAAGGCTAAGGCCAGATACACCGATGCCATGGTCTGCAAAGTGGTGCGCCGCGTGGTCGTAGTGCTCCGAGGATTGCAGCAGGGCCTTGGACGGAATGCAGCCGACGTTGGTGCAAGTGCCCCCCGGCGCAGGCCCGCCCGCCGCGTTCTTCCATTCGTCGATACAAGCCACCTTCATGCCGAGTTGTGCTGCACGAATGGCAGCGATGTAGCCGCCGGGGCCGGCGCCGATGACGATCACGTCGAATGCTTGGCTCATGGGTAGAAGTGGTTGCTGGCCGAGCCCTCTTCAACGCGAGGCCCGATCCGGGTGAATGGGCTCAGATATCGAACAACAGCCGCGCCGGGTCTTCCAGCGCTTCCTTCATGGCGACCAGCCCCAGTACGGCTTCACGGCCGTCGATGATGCGGTGGTCATAGCTCATGGCGAGGTAGTTGATGGGGCGCACCACGACTTGGCCGTTTTCCACCACGGCACGGTCTTTGGTGGCGTGCACACCCAGGATGGCGGACTGCGGCGGGTTGATGATGGGGGTCGACAACATGGAGCCGAACACGCCGCCATTGCTAATCGAGAACGTACCACCCGTCATTTCTTCAATGCCCAGCTTGCCGTCTCTGGCCTTCACGCCGTATTCAGCAATTTTCTTTTCGATGTCTGCAAAGCTCATCTGATCGGCGTTGCGCAGGATGGGCACCACCAAGCCGCGCGGCGAACCGACCGCAATGCCGATGTCGAAGTAGCCGTGGTAGACGATGTCGTTGCCATCGACCGAGGCGTTGAGCACCGGGAACTTCTTGAGCGCGTGCACGGCTGCCTTCACGAAGAAGCTCATGAAGCCGATCTTCACGCCGTGCTCCTTCTCGAACTTTTCTTGGAAGCGCTTGCGCATTTCCATCACCGGCGCCATGTTCACCTCGTTGAAGGTGGTCAGGATGGCGTTGGTGGATTGAGACTGCAGCAAGCGCTCGGCCACGCGGGCACGCAGGCGGCTCATGGGCACACGTTGCTCTGGCCGGGTCCCCAGGTCTGGGGCAGAAGGTGCGGAGACCTGAGGCAAGACCTTGGTCGGAATGCCCGTTGGAATGGCCACCGCAGGCGCAGCAGCAGCACCGCCAGCCACAGCCGCCAAGACGTCGCCCTTGGTGACGCGGCCATCACGCCCGGTCCCTGACACGGCCGATGCGCTGAGCTGGTTGTCCGCCAACAGCTTGGCGGCAGCGGGCATGGCCACACCGGCCTTGGAACCCGCAGCACTTGAAGGGGCTGGCGCAGCCATCGCGGGCGCAGCAGCAGAAGAAGCAGCAGGCGCTGCGCTGGGCGCAGCGGCCACAGCCGAACCTTTGCCTTCGGTGTCGATGCGCGCAATCAGTTGTTCTGCCACCACCGTCGCCCCATCACCGACCACCAACTCTGCCAAAACACCGGCAGCGGGCGCTGGAACTTCCAGCACCACTTTGTCGGTTTCGATCTCGATCAAGATCTCGTCCACAGCAACGCTGTCGCCCGCCTTTTTCTTCCACTGCAGCATGGTGGCTTCTGCCACGGATTCTGAGAGCTGGGGAACCTTAACTTCAACAATGGCCATGTTGTTCTCGTCTGTGTATCTGGATGGGGCTTACTTCGTGAGCACAAAGCCCTTGAGCTTGCCAAAGGCGCCATCGACCAGCGTCTTTTGCTGCTCTTGGTGCAAGTGCGAATAGCCGACCGCAGGCGATGCAGAAGCAGCCCTGCCGGAGTAGCCCAACTTCTGGCCTTCAGCCATGTTTTCGTGGATGTAGTGCTGCACGAAGAACCATGCACCCTGGTTTTGCGGTTCGTCCTGGCACCAGACCACGTCCACCAAGTTGGGGTAGCGCTTGAGCTCGGCAGCGAAGGCCTTGTGCGGGAAGGGATAAACCTGCTCCACGCGCAACACCGCCACGTCGTCGATGCCTTTTTCTTCGCGCTTCTTGGCCAAGTCGTAATAGACCTTGCCAGAGCAAGCCACCACGCGCCGAACCTTGGCCGCGTTCTTTTGCACTTCTTCCTTGCTGTCGGGAATGACGGTCTGAAAGCCGCCCTTCACAAACTCCGATAGTGCAGACGTTGCGTCTTTGTTTCGCAGCAAAGACTTCGGGGTCATGATGATCAGCGGCTTGCGCAGGTTGCGGATCATTTGGCGGCGCAGCAGGTGGAAGATCTGGCTGGCCGTGGTCGGCTGGCAGACCTGCATGTTGGTGTCAGCAGACAACTGCATGAAGCGCTCCAGGCGCGCCGAGCTGTGCTCCGGGCCTTGACCCTCGTAGCCGTGGGGCAGCATCAACGTGATGCCATTCACGCGGCCCCACTTCACTTCACCCGAGGCGATGAACTGGTCGATGACCACCTGCGCGCCGTTGGCGAAATCGCCGAACTGCGCCTCCCAGATCACCAGGGTGTTGGGGTCGTTCGATGCGTAGCCGTATTCAAATCCCAGCACCGCCTCTTCAGACAAGATGGAGTCGATGACCACGAAAGGCGCTTGGTTGTCTGCAACGTTTTGCAGCGGTACGTAAGTGCCGATGTCCCACTTCTCGCGGTTTTGGTCGTGCAAGACAGAGTGACGGTGGGTGAAAGTGCCACGCCCGCAATCTTCACCCGACAGGCGCACCGGATAGCCGCTGGCCACCAGGGAAGCAAAAGCCATGTGCTCACCCATGCCCCAGTCCACATTGGCTTCACCTCGGCCCATGGCTGCACGGTCGTCCAGCACCTTCTTGACCAGGGGGTGTGGCGTGAAGCCTGCAGGCACCGTGGTGATGCGTTCTGCCAAGCGCTTCCACTCCGTCATGGGAATGGCAGTGTCGGCCGCATCGGTCCACTTTCTGTTGAGGTAAGGGCTCCAATCGACTGCGTACTTGCTCTTGAAGTTGGTGAGCACCGGGTCTGAGGTGTGGCGCCCGGCATCCAGAGCAGCCCGGAATGCCTTGGCCATGTCGTCGCCCAAAGTCTCACCCAGGCCTTGCGCAGCCAGCTTGTCTGCATACAGCTTGCGCGTACCAGGGTGCTGTGCGATTTTCTTGTACATCAGCGGCTGGGTCAGGCTGGGGGTGTCCTGCTCGTTGTGGCCCAGCTTGCGGAAACAAATGATGTCAACCACGACGTCTTTTCGGAACTCCATGCGGAAGTCCAGCGCCAACTGGGTCGCCAACACCACTGCCTCGGGGTCGTCCCCGTTCACGTGCAACACGGGCGACTCGATCATCTTGACAACGTCAGAGCAATACAGCGTGGAGCGGCTGTCGCGCGGGTCGGACGTGGTGAAGCCAATTTGGTTGTTGATGACCAAATGCACCGTACCGCCTGTGGAATAGCCACGCGTTTCTGCCAGCGCCAAGGTTTCCATCACCACGCCCTGGCCAGCAAAGGCGGCGTCCCCGTGCACCAGCACCGGCAGCACTTGTTTACCCAAGGGGTCACCACGGCGATCCATGCGGGCGCGCACCGAACCTTCAACGACGGGATTGACGATTTCCAGGTGGGAGGGGTTGAAGGCCAAACTCAAGTGAACCGGGCCGCCGGGCGTGGACACGTCTGAGCTGAAACCCTGGTGGTATTTCACGTCGCCCGACGGAAGATCTTCCGGGGCCGTGTGGTCGAACTCTGCGAACAGGTCTTTGGGCATCTTGCCCAAGGTGTTGACCAGCACATTCAATCGACCCCGGTGCGCCATGCCGATCACGATCTCTTGGACGCCCTTGGCGCCCGCCTGCTGGATCAGCTCGTCCATCGAGGCGATGAAGCTTTCTCCTCCCTCCAGCGAAAAGCGCTTTTGCCCGACGTACTTGGTGTGCAGGAACCGCTCCAAGCCCTCCGCGGCGGTCAGCCGGTCGAGGATGTGCTTTTTCTTCTCGACCGAGAAGCTGGGCTTGCTGCGGATGGACTCCAGCTTCTGCTGCCACCAACGCTTTTGGCTCTGGTCGGTGATGTAGTTGGTCTCAGCCCCGATCGTTCCGCAATAGGTTTCGCGCAAGGCATTGAGCAGCTCGCGCAGGCTCATGGAGTCTTTGCCGAAGAAGGTGTTGCTGGTGTTGAACACCGTTTCTTGGTCGGCATCGGTGAAGCCGTAGAACGAGGGCTCCAGCTCGGGGATGTTGTCGCGCTCGGTGCGCTTGAGCGGGTCCAGGTCTGCCCAGCGAGCCCCCACGTTGCGGTATGCCGCAATCAGCTGCTGCACCGCGGTGCGCTTGCGGCCCATTTCAGAGTCCGCGCCAGTGGCCATGACCACCCGCGTGACGCCGGCCTTAGCGCGCTCAGCGAACGCGTTGATCACCGGCTGGTGCGGAACATCTCGGGCTTGGCTGCCGTCAGCGGCTGGCACGTGCTGCAAGGCGTCGAAGTAGTCGCGCCAGGTGTCTGGCACGCTGCCAGGGTTCGCAAGGTAGTTTTCGTACATCTCCTCGACGTAAGGCGCATTGCCGCCGAAGAGGTAGGTGTTGTTGCGGTAGGCGCTGTAGACAGACGCCGCCTGCGAAGCCGGATCGTTCATATTTCGCTGACCTCCGTTCCCCTGCAGGGAACATTAGCTGGTTGGAAGAAACCTCCCGCTACACGGCTGAACCGAATGGCGGATGCGACTGTGGCTGGCAAGGGCCTAAGTCCGGCGGCATTGTGCCACTGAAGACTTGGCGCTCTTTTACTCAGCCATGCAGGCTGTGCATCAGTCCTTGCTCTGCGGTGTGACCGTCACCGGTGCAGGCGCCGAGGCGGGTGCTGCTTGCTCCGCAGCCGCACGGTTGGGCAAACGCCCGCTGGTGCCTACGCTCACACGCCCTCCCCCCACAGAAACCCCAACGCCCGTGGAAACCCGGCCGTCGCTGCCAACACCGACGCCAATCCCCACATGGGGGCCGATCGGAATGCTGACACCCAAGTTCACGCCAGTACTGGAACATCCGGTGATCCCTGCCGCGACCGCCAGCGCGCATGCCAATCGCCTGCCCGGGACGAGAGGCTGGCGATGCAGCCAAGCCAGAAAGCTCGATCGCCCAGCCTGGGACGCGGCTTGGCCGTCGCCGCGGGCGTTGGTGAAATTGGGGGTGTACGGGCTTCTTTGCATTGAAAGGCAGGCTACACCAAGCATCCAAGCTTGGCTCGCGCGGCCCTACTGAAACATTTCTTCACAAAATTCGTTCATTGGCACACAATCCTTCAGGCTTTGTCCACGATTTTGTCGGCATCGGCTGGTTGATGTCGACTTTGGACGACTTTGCTCCGCTGAACCAGCATCGGTCGGTGGAGACCATCAACTTCTCAAGAGAGCGCCCATGTCCTGGAATTCGCTTGCTCGCTCCCCACGCCTCATGGCGAACATGGCTTGTTGCTTGCTGGTCGGAGCGTGGGCTCCAGCACACGCCGTGGTGGACGCCCTGGTTCAAGAGAGCGCCGCACTGGTTCAGGCGAACCAGCCGGCGAAGGCCTTTGAGTTGCTGTCCGCCCGCGAAGTCGAGCGCGCCGGGGACCCGGATTTCGACTTGGCGCTGGGCATCGCAGCCAACCAGAGCGGTGAGTTCACCCGGGCCATCTTTGCCCTGGAGCGGGTGCTGGCCGTGCAACCCGACAACACCCGCGCCAAGGCCGAACTGGCGCGTGCCTTGTTTTCCGTGGGCGATACGCGCAACGCCCGCACGCTGTTCGAGCAGTCGCGCGCTCAGGGCGTGCCGGTGGAAGTGGGGAGCGTGATTGATCAGTTTTTGCAGGCCATCGAGAAAGTCGATGCTGAGGGGCGATCTTCCTGGCGCGGGCAGTTCGACCTGGGGCTTGGGCGAGACACCAACGTGACGGGCGGCCCGTCCAACGGTTTGGTGGCGGTCCCTGCGTTCGGCGGCATCGTGGTGTCCCTCAACCCCGGCGCGGTGGAACGAGCAGATTCCTATTTCTCGGCCAACCTCGGTTTGTCCGGCCGCTACGTGATGGATGACCCGCGCTGGTCGCTGATCGGCAACGGCAACCTGGGCCTTCGCTCCTATCTGGATGTGGGTGGTTTTGATAGCCAGCAGATCAACATCAGCGGCGGCGTGGCCTATCGGGTCGAGCGCCACGAACTCAGCGCGGTGCTTCAGCTGGAAGACTATGACGTCAATGGCAACACCGCCCGGCGGCAGTCCGGCTTGGTCGGCGAGTGGCTCTACCGCTTCGACGCCTTCCGCCAGTTCGGCAGTTACCTCCAGTATTCACAGTTGACCTATCCAGGGCAATCCACCCGCGACACCGACCGCACCGTGCTCGGCGCCTCTTATGCCCACCTCTGGCGCAGTGGCCTGCTGGCCTACGGCGGCTTGTACCTCGGTCAGGAAGCAGCGCAGACCGCAGGCCAAGACTTCCAAGGCCACGAGCTGAGTGGTTTCCGTTTGGGCGTGCAGCAGCCGATGTCGGCCGATCTATCCCTGTTCGCCGCTTTGGCTTATGAGCGCCGCCGTTTTGATGGCCAAAACCCCCTGTTCCTGGTGACGCGCCGCGACCGGCAGACCAACGTCAATCTGGGCTTGAACTGGGTGGTGGCCAAGGCCTGGCGCCTAACGCCACAGGTGGCCCTGACGCGGAGCAGCTCAAACATTTCGCTCAACGACTACAAGCGCACGGTCTATTCCGTGAACCTGCGGCACGATTTCTGACCAGGGGCACCCCATGAACCCGAACTTTCCCTTGCAAAACGCCACGCTGCTGATTGCGCTGGCTTCCATCTATCCCTTGCAGGTGCACGCGGCTGCTGGCGTCGCGCAGTTTGCGGTGGGCGCGGTCAACGTGCAGCGCGGGGCCGGCATCGTGCCTTTGAGCAAGGGCCAAAGCGTGGAGAGCGGCGACACCATTTCTACCGGCCCAGGGTCGCAGGCTCAGGTGCGGTTCTCGGATGGCGGCTTGGTGGCCTTGCAGGCCAATACGCAGTTCGCCATCCGCAGTTACGCCGACCAAGGCAGCGGCGGCAATGCAGACAGCTTCATCGTCGACTTTCTGCAAGGCGGCATGCGCGCCATCACCGGGCTGATCGGCAAGCGCAGTGCGGCCAACTACAAGGTCAACACCAAAACCGCGACCATCGGCATCCGCGGCTCTGCCTTTGCTGCCAACTACAACACCGACGGCAGCCTGACCATCGGTGCCACGCAAGACGAGATCGTGGTTTGCACCAACGGAGGATGCACCAGCCTGACCGTGGGCGAAATCGCCCGTGTTGCTGCGGACAACTCCACGCCCACACGCACCAACGTCAGGACCAACCTGCCACTGGTGGAAGTGCGGCAAGACCCGCAATTGGCGGGTAACCAAAGTGGGGCCAATGCGCCCGTGGCCATCGCATCTGGGCTCAGTGCGACTTTCGCGGTCAACGATGGCGGCTACTCAGGCAGCAGCATCCTGTCTAGCAGTTTCGATTTCCCCTTCTCGGACGGCACAGGTACCTTCACCGGTGGGCAGCTGGTGACCTACGATAACGAAAGTGAAGACGTGATCGTCGCCAAAGAGGGCAACCAACCTGGCAGCTTCTTCACCCTGGGGGCACCGGCCGACGCTGATTTCCTAGGCTGGGGCTACTGGATGAGCGGCTCGAAAACTGAAGGGTACTCAGGCACTTCAGCGCTCACCGACGTGCACTATGTGGTGGGCAGGCCCACGCCCAGCGTGTCGATGCCCACGACCGGCACGGCGTCATACGCTTTGGTCGGTGGCACGGCACCCACCGCCAACAACGGGGGCACCTTGCTCACGGGGCAGTTGGTGAGTGCTGGCCTCGAGGTCGACTTTGGTGCCAATCAAGTGAGCGTAGAGGTCAACACCCGCTTCTCCTCTGGCGGCAGCACCATCGACGTGCCCATCACCGGCAGCGCGGGTATTTCCGGCTCGACCTTCGGCTGCGGGGGGTCAACGCGCATCAGCGGTATCTTCACGGGCGTGTTGGCCGCGCGCGCGGGTCTTGTCTACCTTAAGGAGGGCACGCCTGTCGGTACCGTGTCAGGTGCAGCGGGTTTCGTGCAGAGCAGCAGCACTGGGCTTGCTGTCAGCCTTCCTAATTGACGCCGGCCCTCAGCCGAGGTAATTGCGCAGCACTGCCTGGTTGGCAGCATCTCCTTGCAAGTGGATAGCCCTTTGTCGGGCGTTTTCGCCAAGCGCCATACGCAGGGCCGAGTTGTCTTGCAAGCCAGTCAGTGCCTGTATGGCCTGCTCCTGCGTCTGGAACAGCACCGCGTCATGCCCATGCTTCAACGAAGAGGCATATCCACCGCTCCCGTGCGCCACCAGGGGCAGGCCGCTGGCCATGGCCTCGAATACCACTCGGGCCGATGGCTCGGCCCAAGTGGTGCGATAGAAAAACACGTCCAAGCTGGCGAGGAAGTCGGCCACCGGCTCTGCCCCCGATGGCAGGCACTCCAGTCCGGGCAACGCGCCCAGCGTTTCGAGCAAGCAAGTTGCACCCATCAGGCGAACCCTCCAGCCACTGGCCACCAGTTGTCGGTAGAGAGGCACGTCGTGGACATGGTGTTTTTCAAGGACATCTCGGCTGTGCCGCCCGAGTGTGGGGGCGCGCGTGGGGCGCCGAACAGGTATCGCCAGAAATGGGCTCAGTTCCATCCAGCTGAGCTCGACACGCCCCGGCAGCCCGACAGAGGCCTGCATGGCCGGAGACACGAACACCAGCTCCGGCTCCAGGCCCGCGACAGCACGTATCTGCGCCATCCGCTCGAACAGGCGCCGGTGGTCTGGCAAGTTGTAATGAAGGGCGACGCGGCGCAGACCAGCATCCGCCAACCAAGGGCCCAAGACCACATGCACACCCGTCACAAGCAGCATGCCGCCACGTGGGAACTCGCCGGCCTCTGGGCGAATACAGCGAACGCCTCGGGCTGCAAAGAGGGGATGCGGCGGCACCGTCGACCAGGCCTGCACAGGTCTGAGCGGCGCAAGGGCCTCGCCCAAGGCCAGGCGACCCAACTCAGCGCCGGTGAATGGGTCGTCGAACCGGCCCAAGATGTGCAGCGGCTCGGTATGGGGCGGTGCCTTAGTCATGGTGCGATTATGTGGATTAGCACCTGTCGGTCAGCAGGTGCTCGACCATCCGCTGCTGCCGGCCAACCATATAGCGCGCTGTGAACACCACTCCCATCGACACCCTGCTGCTGCAAGCGCAGCAAGCCCTTCAAGCGGGCCAGCCCGAGGCCGCCCTGCCCTTCCTGCAACAAGCCCTGGCGCAGCAGCCGCATCGGCCGGACCTGCGGGTGCAATGCGCAGCCATCCTCGGTGTGCTGCAACAGCCGCAAGCGGCCCACCAGTTGATGCTGCAGGCACGAGAGCAGCTTCTTGGCGACGCCGACGGGGCCTGCAACCTCGCCATCACCGCAGAGGCCGCCGGCCTGGTGGGCGACGCCATTGAGTGGTACCGACATGCCCTCAGCCTGCAGCCCCAGCACGTGCGGGCCTTGACCAACCTGTCGGCACTCGCTGCAGCCGCGCACCAATGGCCAGAAGCCGTCACGCTGGCGCAGCAGGCCCGGGCCTTGTCCCCAGGGGATATGGGTTTGTGGCTCAACGTGTGTGATTTCCTTACCGGCAGCGGTCGGGAAGACGAGGCCCTGGCCAGCATCGAAGAAGCCTGCCATCGCTTTCCCGATGACGAGCGGCTGGCCATTCGCCGGGTGGTCGCCAGCAGCCTGGCTGGTCGGTGGCAGGAAGGCGAGCGGCTGCTGGCCGGGTTGGGTACTTCAGCGGCCAGACAGCTCGATGCCATGCTGCGCGGGCGGGCGCGGCCTGGGCCTGAGTCCAAGGCCAACGTGGCCTGGTACCCCCTGGATCTGCGGGAGCTGTTCTTGGCGCATGTGTTTGAGCGCCTGCGCCGGGCAGACACCCGACAGGCGGAGCTGGCCGGACGATTGATTGGCGAGTTGCTGGCCGAGTTCAATGCCCAGCCAGGCCCACGCGATTGGCGCGACGTGCAGTTCCATGCCTTGCAGCTGCCGGTGGACGAGGCGACACAGCGCGGCTTGTGGCACGCCACCATGCTCACGCTGCGCAACCGTGTCGAGGCTGTGGACATACCGCCAGTGGCCCGCCGTCTGCAGGCCGAGGGCCCGGTCAGGGTGGGCTTGGCCTTACCGCCCTTGCGCGACGAACGCCGCATCGACCACCTGATTTGCCAACTGAGCCTGCATGACCGCCAACACTTTCGCTTTTTCGTGTACTTGTCCGAACCGCGCCAACGCTTTGCGGCGGCGCAAACGCTGGACGATCTGGGCGTGGGCTGCATCGGCATCGACCACTTCAGCGTGGTGGAGGCAGTGCAGCGCATTCGGCTCGACGAGTTGGACGTCTTTGTCGACTGGACCTTCTACGACCCATCTTGTCGATCAGAAATCTTGAACAGCCGCGTGGCACCCGTGCACATGCGCCACCAAAGTTGGCACCGCCACCAGGCCACAGCCGCAGGTCCGCAGGTTGTAGCCCCTTGCGAGTACACGGTGGGCGATGCCTTCACGCACCCGGGCACCGAGCCGGCCTCCATTCAGGCGGAGTTTGGCGCCGTGGTGCGGTTTCCCGGTAGTTGCTGGTTGGCCATGCCACCCTCAGTTCAGCCCGCGCCCCGCAATGCAGCGCGTCGCGCAGCCGTGGGGTTGCCTGAGCAAGCCTGCGTCATGGCCGCCTGGATGCCGGCTCTCTATATAGATAACGCGAGCTTTGCGGCCTGGTGCCAAGTGCTGAGAGAGCAAGCCCACACCCTGCTGTGGCTGCCGCCCATGCCCATCGACACCGCGGCCAACCTCAGGCTAAGGGCTCAGGCGCACGGGGTGGCTGCAGAACGCCTGGTATTCGCCCAACCTGCACCACGGCTGCAACTGCTGACCGACCTTTGCCAGGCCGACCTGTTTGTCGACAGCACCCGCTACAGCGCAAGCGCCGCACTGGCCGACGCGCTGCATCTGGGCCTGCCTGCGTTGGCCTTTGGCGGCGGGCTCATGCCGTCTCGGTTGGGTGGCAGCCTGCTGCATGCGGCCGGGCTGGGCGATCAGGTGAGCAACAGCATCGAAGACTATGCGGCCCGTCTGGGCAGGCTGTGCTCCGATGCATCGGAGCGGCAGCGCCTGTCCGAGCGCTTGCAGCGGTTGCGCAGCGAAGGCGCAACCCCGCTGTTTCAGCCCGAGCAACAGGTGCGCCACTGGGAGCTGGCCTGGGCCGAGATGGCTCGCCGGCAACGCAGCGGGCTGGCGCACACCGCGTTCGACGTGGAAGCGCTGAAGCCATGACCGGTACACCGCCCTGGATCACCGCCGTCACAGTGTGCAAAGGCCGCCTGCATCAGCTGCTGCAGGTGTTGCCTGAGCGGCAAGTGGACGGCATGCGGCAGATCGTGGTGGACAGCAACTGCCCGGACGGCACGGCCCAGCGGCTGGCAGAGGACTTCCCCTGGGTGGAGGTGGTTCGCCACGACGATGCGGGCCGGTTCAACCTGGCGCGTGCGCGCAATGCCGGTGCAGCACTGGCCACCACAGATTGGCTGGCCTTTCTGGATGCAGACGGCCAGGTGCCTAGCTCTGAATGGTCGCGCTGGAAAGGCTTGGTCCAACCCGACCACCATTTCCGCATGGCAATCCGCCGTTCGTCGCTGTTTGGCTCGGCACTGGTACCCAAGGCTTTTTTTGTGGCCATTGGAGGCTATGACGACGTGATGGAGGGTTGGGGCGCAGAAGACACCGACCTCTACGCCCGACTTGTTATGGCAGGCTGCGCTGGCGCTGAGCTGGGACCTCACACAGCCCGCCCAGTTGAACATGACGATGACATGCGCACCGCCCACTACACGGAACCAGACCATCTGCGCAGTCAGCGTCAGAACACGCTCTACTCGCAGATCAAGCAGGACCTGCTGCGGCATTTCGGCACGCACCACCTGCCAAGGGAAAGCCGCCAGCGGCTGTATGAACAAGTACAAGCAGCGTTGGCTTCCAGCCACGATGGCAGTGCTTGGCTCGACCTGAAACTGCCGCCGCCGGCCATGGTGTTGCCAGGCCTGTCGCTGCGCCGGACTTGGCATTACGAGCTGGTGCGCAACGACGGGTGAGCCACGCAGACTCGGCGCGCTTTGGCGCTGTCGATCAGCCGGGCCGCTCGGCCACGCGCGGGTGCAAACCGACCAAAAACGTCTCTGAAGACTTGTCCCTGGAAGCTTTAGGCTTGATGGGTTTGACGACCTTGAAGCAGTCTTTGAACAGCTTCACGATCTGGCTGTAGCCACTGCCGTGGAACACCTTGACCACCAGCGCACCCTCGGGCTTGAGGTGTTGCAGCGCAAAGTCCACCGCCACTTCCACCAAATGGGTGATGCGAGCCGCATCTGAAGAAGCAATGCCCGAGAGATTGGGGGCCATGTCGGAGACGACGACATCCACCGCAACCCCAGCCAGTGCAGCCTGCAATTGCGCCAACACCGCGTCTTCGGTGAAGTCACCCTGCATGAACTCCACGCCCTCCACGGGCTCCATGGGCAGGATGTCCAAGGCGAGGATGCGCCCGTCGAGTTGCCCGACCGCAGCGCCTTGCGGTGCCAGACGACGTCGAACGTACTGGCTCCAGGCACCTGGTGCGCTGCCCAAGTCGACCACCAGCGCGCCGGGGCGAATCAGGCCCAGGCTTTCATCGATCTCTTTGAGCTTGTAGGCCGCTCTGGCGCGGTAACCCTCTTTCTGCGCCAACTTCACGTAAGGGTCATTGACGTGGTCGTTCAGCCACGATTTGTTGACCTTCTTGCTTTTTGTTTTGACTTTCATTCGGTGTCCTGTGGCGTCGATTGTCGCCTTGATAATCCGTACATGGCCCAACTGCAACTCACCATCGCCCAGCGCAAGGAACACCGCGCGCTGGCCCATCACCTGTCACCCGTCGTCATGATCGGCAACGATGGTCTGACACCCGCCGTCATCAAGGAAACGGACGCCGCGCTCAATTCCCATGGCCTGATCAAAGTGCGCGTGCTGGGCGACGACCGCACGGCACGGGAAGCCATCTACCAGCAATTGGCCAACGATCTGAACGCTGCGCCAATTCAACACATCGGCAAGCTGTTGGTCCTTTGGCGGCCCAAGCCCGAGAAGGTGCGACATGAAGCTGCAGACCGCATGCCCGGCCCCAAAGACGTGAAGGTGTTGAAGTACAGCTCGCGCGGCGGCCAACGCCCTGAAGTGAAGACTTTGCGGGTTTTGGGCAATCAACGCCTGACATCGGGCGGCAAGGTCAAGCGGGCCAAGCCCAAGCTAGTCAGCGCCAAGAAGCGCAGCCAGACCTGACGGTCTAGAACCCAAACCTCTGGCACGTCCGCTGGCGACTTAACCCGACTGACCTGATCGTTGCTCGTTCAGCCTGAGACAAGACCACCAAGTCGCCAAGGCAAACAACCCCTGCGCAGCAAAGAGTGCGGTACCCAAGCCATGCCACAAGCGCCGGCTTTCGCCCCCCAAGATGCGCGGCGCAACGGCGAACTCTATGAGCAAGGCGCACAGCAGGCCACCCACTGCAGCCATCGATACACCTATGTCCTTGGGTGCGTGCGACTCACCCGAGCGGCGGGTCAGGAGCAAGAGCACCGCCATGGCACAGGCCACCGAGACCCAGGTTTGCGCTGCAAACAGTCGGGCCGCCATTTGCCCAGCCTGAGACGGCGTGGGCAAATGCTGAAACAACATCGGGACCACCAAGGCACCCAGCAGCGCCAGAGAACCCCACCAAAGGCCAGCGGCTGCCATGGCGAGCCGAAGCCTCCAAGGTTTGGCGAGCGTGATCGCTTCGCTCACTGGTAGCGAATAGCCACGATCTCATAGCGGCGCACACCGCCCGGGGCTTGCACTTCGGCGATGTCACCCTCCTCCTTGCCGATCAAAGCCCGTGCGATGGGACTGCTGATGTTCACAAGCCCTTGCTTGATGTCAGCCTCGTCTTCGCCGACGATTTGATAGGTCACGCTGTCGCCACTGTCGGCGTCTTCGAGCTCGACCGTCGCACCGAACACCACGCGACCATCGGCGTCCAGCGAGGTGGGGTCGATCACCTGGGCCACCGAGAGCTTGCCTTCAATCTCTTGAATGCGACCCTCGATGAAACCTTGTCGATCTTTGGCCGCTTCGTACTCTGCGTTCTCGCTCAAGTCGCCTTGTGCGCGGGCTTCGGCAATGGCCTGAATGACGCCAGGGCGGTCCACCGTCTTCAGCCGATGCAGCTCAACTTTGAGTTTTTCGAAGCCACGCGCGGTGATGGGAATGGTGCTCATGCTGGGCTCCTCGGGGAAGTTTCTTGCAATTGCTGGTGCATGTCTTGCACCGAGATAACCGTCAAATCGTCCAAGTGCCGCATGCCCTGCACGGCGGCCTCGGCCCCAGCGATGGTGGTGTAGGTGGTGACGCGCGCTTGCAAAGCCGATGTTCGGATTTGTCGCGAATCGGCAATCGCGTTGCGGCGCTCTTCGACCGTGTTGACCACCAAGACAATGTCGTTGTTTTTGATCATGTCCACCACATGAGGGCGACCTTCGGTGACCTTGTTGACCACGGCGCAGGTCACACCGGCTGCCTGCAAAACCGAAGCCGTTCCCTTGGTGGCCACCAACTCAAAGCCCATGTCGGCGAGGTCGCGGCCTACGGCCACAGCGCGTGGTTTGTCACTGTTCTTCACTGACAGAAACACCTTGCCGCTTCGCGGCAGCCGGGTGCCAGCGCCCAACTGCGACTTCACGAAAGCCTCGCCGAAGCTGCGGCCAACGCCCATCACTTCGCCGGTGGACTTCATCTCCGGCCCCAGGATCGTGTCCACACCTGGGAACTTCACAAAAGGAAACACCGCTTCCTTGACGCTGAAGTAAGGCGGCGTCACCTCGCGCGTGATGCCCTGCTGCGCCAGGCTTTGTCCCACCATGCAACGCGCCGCAATCTTGGCCAGTGGCAGACCCGTGGCTTTGCTCACGTAGGGCACCGTGCGGGATGCGCGAGGGTTGACCTCCAGCACATAGATCATGTCTTGCCCGTCTTGCTGCTGAATGGCGAACTGAACGTTCATCAGCCCCACCACTTTCAGCGCTCGCGCCATGGCCGTGGTCTGCCGCTTCATCTCAGTGACCGTTGCAGCTGACAAGGAGTAAGGCGGCAGAGAGCACGCCGAGTCGCCGCTGTGTACACCGGCCTGCTCGATGTGCTCCATCACGCCGCCGATAAAGGTTTGCTCACCGTCGCACAGGGCGTCTACATCGCACTCGATGGCGTCGTTCAGGAAGCGGTCCAACAAAACCGGCGAGTCGTGGCTGACCTTCACGGCTTCGCGCATGTAGCGCTCCAGGTCACGCTGCTCGTGCACGATCTCCATGGCGCGCCCGCCCAGCACGTAGCTGGGCCGCACCACCAGCGGGTAGCCCAGCGCAGTGGCCTTTTCCAAGGCATCGGCTTCGGTGCGCGCTGTGGCGTTGGGTGGTTGGCGCAAGCCCAGTTGGTGCAGCAGCTTTTGAAAACGCTCACGGTCCTCTGCAGCATCGATCATGTCTGGCGAGGTGCCGATGATGGGCACACCGTTGGCCTCCAGGTCCAGCGCCAGTTTGAGTGGCGTCTGCCCGCCGTACTGAACGATCACACCCAGCGGCTTTTCTTTGTCCACGATCTCCAGCACGTCCTCGAGCGTGAGCGGCTCGAAGTACAGGCGGTCAGAGGTGTCGTAATCGGTGGAAACCGTCTCGGGGTTGCAGTTGACCATGATGGTCTCGTAACCGTCTTCGCGCAAAGCCAGCGCCGCGTGTACGCAGCAGTAATCGAACTCGATGCCCTGGCCGATGCGGTTCGGCCCACCGCCCAGCACCATGATCTTTTTGGCTTGCGTGGGCTGTGCCTCGCACTCTGCTTCTGCGCTGGTTTCGTAGGTGGAATAAAGGTAGGCCGTGGGGGTGCCGAACTCTGCTGCGCAGGTATCCACGCGCTTGTAGACCGGGCGCACGCCCAGTGCGCGCCGGCGCTCGCGGATGACGCGGTCATTGGTCTTGAACTGCTTGGCGATGCGGCGGTCGGAGAAACCTTTGGACTTGAGCTGGCGCAGCGTGTCTGCATCCAGTTGCTCCAGCGGGGTGCGCTCCATCTCCAGCTCGATCTGCACGATTTGGTGAATCTGCTCCAGAAACCAAGGGTCGATCTTGGTCAGTGCATGCGCTTCTTCGACCGTCATGCCCTGAGCAAATGCGTCGCCCACGTACCAAATGCGCTCCGGGCCGGGCTCGCCCAACTCCTTCTCCAACACCTCGCGGTCCTGGGTCTTCTCGTTCATGCCGTCCACGCCCACTTCGAGGCCGCGCAAGGCTTTCTGAAAGCTCTCTTGGAAGGTTCGGCCCATGGCCATGACCTCACCGACCGATTTCATCTGCGTGGTCAGCCGTGCATCCGCCTGCGGGAACTTCTCAAAGGCGAACCGAGGGATTTTGGTGACCACGTAATCGATGCTCGGCTCGAAGCTTGCCGGGGTGGCGCCGCCCGTGATGTCGTTGCGCAATTCATCCAGCGTGTAGCCCACGGCCAGCTTGGCGGCCACTTTGGCGATGGGAAAGCCTGTGGCTTTAGAAGCCAGGGCTGATGAGCGTGACACGCGTGGGTTCATCTCGATGACCACCATGCGGCCATCGGCTGGGTTGATGGCGAACTGAACATTGGAGCCGCCCGTGTCCACACCGATTTCGCGCAGCACCGCTAGGCTGGCGTTGCGCAGAATTTGGTACTCGCGGTCGGTCAGCGTTTGCGCCGGGGCCACGGTGATCGAGTCACCCGTGTGCACACCCATGGGGTCCAGGTTTTCGATGGAGCAAACGATGATGCAGTTGTCCGCCTTGTCGCGCACCACCTCCATCTCGAACTCTTTCCAGCCCAACAAAGACTCTTCGATCAGCAGCTCGTTGGTGGGCGAGGCTTCCAGGCCGCGCTTGCAGATGGCTTCGAACTCTTCCGGGTTGTAGGCAATGCCGCCACCCGTGCCGCCCAGCGTGAAGCTGGGGCGAATAACAGTTGGAAACCCGACGCTCTTCTGAACGGCCCAGGCCTCTTCCATGGAGTGCGCGATGCCCGAGCGCGCCGAGCCCAAACCGATTTTGGTCATCGCGTCTTTGAACTTCAGGCGGTCTTCGGCTTTGTCGATGGCTTCGGGCGATGCACCGATCAACTCCACACCGTGCTTTTCCAGAACACCGTTGCGCCACAGATCGAGCGCGCAGTTCAGCGCAGTTTGCCCACCCATGGTCGGCAGGATGGCGCTGGGCCGCTCGCGTTCGATGATCTTCTCGACCGTCTGCCAGGTGATCGGCTCGATGTAGGTCGCGTCCGCCGTGGCGGGGTCGGTCATGATGGTGGCCGGGTTGCTGTTGATCAGCACCACCCGGTAGCCTTCTTCGCGCAAGGCTTTGCAGGCTTGGACGCCGGAGTAATCAAACTCGCAGGCCTGACCAATGATGATCGGGCCGGCCCCGATGATGAGGATGGATTGAAGGTCGGTACGCTTAGGCATGGGCAGCGGCGGTCTGCGCTTGAGTGGACATCAGCGCGGTGAATCGGTCGAACAAATAGGCGATGTCATGCGGACCCGGCGAGGCCTCGGGGTGGCCTTGAAAGCAAAACGCTGGCACGTCGGTGCGTGCCAAACCTTGCAAGGTGCTGTCGAACAGGCTGACGTGCGTGGCGCGCAGGTTTTTCGGAAGCGACTTGGCGTCTACTGCAAAGCCGTGGTTCTGGCTGGTGATGCTGACACGACCCGTGTCGAGGTCTTTCACCGGGTGGTTCGCGCCGTGGTGACCAAACTTCATCTTGAAGGTTTTGGCACCACTGGCCAGGGCCATGATTTGATGACCCAGGCAGATGCCGAACATCGGGATGCGATGGTCCATCAACTCAGCAGCTGCACGGATGGCGTAGTCGCAAGGCTCAGGGTCGCCAGGGCCGTTGGACAAGAAAACGCCGTCGGGCCGCAGGGCCAACACTTCTTGGGCAGAGGTGGTGGCCGGCACCACGGTCAAACGGCAACCACGCTCGGCCAGCATGCGCAAGATGTTGCGCTTGACGCCAAAGTCGAAGGCCACCACGTGGTGTTGAAAGGCACTGGGTTTGCCAAAGCCAATGCCCAGACGCCACTCGCCTTCGCGCCACTCATAGGCTTGCTGGGTGCTGACCACACGGGCCAGATCCAAGCCGGCCATGGAAGGCGCAGCGCGGGCCGCGGCCAAGGCCTGCTCGGCGTGCTGCGGGTTAAGGGCTTGTCCATCGGACAAGCTCAGGATGCAGGCGTTTTGTGCACCGTGGGTGCGCAGATGGCGGGTGAGCTGGCGCGTGTCCACCGCAGCGATGGCGACCGTGCCTTGCTCACGCAGGTAGTCGCTCAAGGATTGGGTTGCACGGAAGTTGGAATGGCGCAGGGGAAGATCTCGGACGATCAAACCTGCGGCTTGGACACCAGCAGATTCGGCGTCTTCAGGGTTGACGCCCACGTTGCCGATGTGCGGATAGGTCAGAGTGACCAGTTGTTGGCAGTAGCTGGGGTCGGTGAGGACTTCTTGGTAGCCGGTCATGGCGGTGTTGAACACCACCTCACCAGAAGTCAAACCCTGCGCACCGATGCCGATACCAGTCATCAAAGTGCCGTCGGCCAGTGCCAACAGTGCAGGCGGGAAAGGGCCCTTGAGGGTGGAAAGCACTGGGGTCTCCGAATGGTTGCGGTTCACCCAGGCGAGTTCCAAGAGGGGTTTCCTGGCCAACGTCTCGCCGACGTTCGATGGAAGGGGGATTTGCTTGACCTGCGCCTGGGCGGTGTCTGCGGGAAGCCGCTCAGTATAGCCCGCGACCTTATTGACTCTGGTCGCTGCGGCGCGCGTGGTAGAGGCAAATCGCAGCGGCTGCAGCCACGTTCAGTGACTCCTCGCCACCGGGCTGCTCGATACGCACGCGGCCTGCGGCACGCGCCATCAATTCCGCTGAGACGCCTTGTCCTTCGTGACCCAGAGCCCAAACGCCAGCAGGCTCGAGGCGCTTGCTTTTCACCAGCTCGCTCAGAGGCTCTCCGTGGTGCGAACTTGTCACCCATACAGGCAGGCCGAGGGCTTCCAGTGCGTCCAGACCCTGCCCCTCCAGCAGACGCAGCCCGAAATGGGCACCCATGCCGGCGCGCAAGGTCTTCGGTGCCCATAAGGCGGCCGTGCCTGTCAGTGCCAGCACTTGGGTAAAGCCAAACGCGGCAGCGCTGCGCAGAATAGAGCCCACGTTGCCCGGGTCTTGTATCCGGTCGAGAACCACCGCGGGCTTCCCCGCCTGAACTGCAGGCGGCGGCGGCGCATCGAAGACCATCACCATGTCGGCAGCAGACCCCAAAGCACTCAGGCCTGACCACAGCGCGTCATTCACGACCAACAGCTTTCCTGGCCACTCTGCGCCAAGGTCGTGGGCGCTGGCCCAAGCCTGAGGCAGTCCAGCGCTCCAAGCCGAAGCCGGCCACAAGCTCAGCGATGGCAACCAAGCGCGCTTTACAGCAGCGGTACACAAATGGTCGCCCTCGACCCACAGGCGCCCCTGGCTGCGGTAGGCGGTGCTGTCCTGCGCCAAACGGCGAAGGCTCTTGAGTTGTGCGTTGTCGCGAGATGCGATGAACTCAGGCTTCATGAGCACGCATCCTTTGGCTGGGCCTGCCTCAAGCCCGCGCTCAGCATTTGGCGCACCGGCGCAAAACTTCTGCGGTGTTCTGAGCTGGGGCCGTGGGTGAGCAGTGCTGCCAAGTGCGTCGGCGTGCCGTAGCCCTTGTGGACATCAAAACCGTAAACCGGGTGCGCTGCGTGCAGTTGCTGACAAAGGCGGTCGCGGTGGACTTTGGCAAGGATCGAGGCCGCGGAAATGGCAGCGACCTTGGCGTCGCCGCCCACGATGGCCTCGCTCAGCACGTCAAGTCGCGGCAAGCGATTGCCATCGACCAAGACTTTGTGTGGCTTCAGACGAAGGCCCGCCACAGCCCTTTGCATGGCCAACAACGTGGCCTGCAAGATGTTCAGGCTGTCGATCTCTTGCACGCTGGCTTGGGCCACGCTGCAACACAGGGCTTTGGCCCATATCAGCTCGTGCAGGCGTTCGCGTTGTCGCGCAGTCAGCTTCTTGGAGTCGGCCAATCCAGCGATGGGCTGCAAATCGTCCAGAATCACAGCGGCAGCCACCACAGGCCCAGCCAAGGGGCCACGGCCAGCTTCATCCACACCGGCCATCAAGCCGGGGCCATCCCAAACCAGGGGCGCTTGAATCCCAACGGGTTTTAGACGCTTCGGCACAAGCCCTCCAACACAGGCGCAGCCAGCGCGCAGGTGTCCCGACGCAACTCGGCGTGCAGGTCAGAGAACCGGCCTTGCAAATCGGCCACGCGCTGGGGGTTGATCAGCCACTCGTGCAGGTCCTTTGCCAAGGCATCGGGCGTGGCCTCTTCCTGCAAGCGCTCGGGAACCACAAAGGACTGGCACAGGATGTTGGGTAAACCCACCCAAGGCTGAAGCTTCTTGCGCTGGGTGATCCACCAAGACAGCGCATTCATGTGATAGGCCACCACCATGGGCCGTTTGAACAGCGCTGCTTCTAAAGTCGCGGTGCCGCTGGCCACCAAGACGATGTCGCAAGCAGCCAGCACCGCATGCGACTGCCCAGCTACCACCTGCACCCAGGCTTGCATGTTCAAGGTGGCGACCTCTTGCTCAATGAGGCCTTGCAGGGCGGGCACCGCAGGCAGCACCACCTGCAAACCTGCGTGCCGATCGCGCAGCGCCTGCGCGGCCAGCAAAAAGCGACGCAAGAGATGGGCCACTTCGGCGTGGCGACTACCGGGCAGAAGCGCAAGCACCGGGCGCTGCGGGTCCAGGCCCAAAGCTTCTCGCGCAGCCGAGCGGTCAGGCACCATCGGGATCACCTGCGCCAGAGGATGGCCGACGTAGCTGGCTGCCATACCAGCCTGGTGCAGCAGCGCTGGCTCAAAGGGAAACACGCACAGCACATGGTCCACGCTTCGGCGAATCGCCGCCATGCGCTCGGGTCGCCAAGCCCATACCGCCGGGCAAACATATTGCACCGTCGGTATGCGCGCCGCTTTCAGGCGGGCCGCCAGATCAAGATTGAAGTCGGGTGCATCCACGCCCAAGAACAGGCTCGGAGGTTCACGCAGCAAACGATCGGCCAATTGGCTTCGGATACCGACGATCTCCACGTAGTGGCGCATCACCTCCACGTAGCCGCGAACCGCCAGACGATCACTGGACCACCACGCGTCAAAGCCTTGGGCAATCATGGCTCTGCCGCCAATACCGAAGGCATTGAGCGCGGGGTGCCGCTGGCGCAGACCCTGCAGCAGCAGTGCCGACAGCAGGTCACCCGAAGCCTCTCCGGCCACCATGGCCAAGCGATCAAGCGCCGCTGCGTGCTCAGCAGACACGGGCGCAGACACCGCTTTGCGCCTTAGCGGACGATGCCGCGCTGCGGCGAGCCGTTAGCAAGGAAGTCCAACATCATCTGGACGTCATCCGCCGCCTCTGGTGCATCAAGGGCCAACTCAGCAATGCGTTGCTTGGCTTCCTTCAGCGTCAGGTCATCTCTGTACAAGGCCTTGTGCATGGCCTTGACCGCGCTGATGCGCTCAGGCGAAAAGCCACGCCTGCGCAGGCCCTCGAAATTCATGGACCGAGGCTCTGCGGGCTGTCCCTGGCACATCACAAAAGGGGGCAGGTCGGCAAACAACAAAGAACACATGGCCGTCATACTGTGCGCGCCGATTCGAACAAACTGGTGCACGACGGTGAAGCCGCCCAGGATGGCCCAGTCCCCTACATGCACGTGGCCTGCCAACTGCGCGTTGTTGGCAAAAATCGTGTTGTTGCCCACCTGGCAATCGTGTGCCAGATGCACGTAGGCCATCATCCAGTTGTCGTCGCCAAGCCGCGTGACTTGTGCATCACTGGGTGAGCCAATGTTGAAGGTGCAGAACTCCCGGATGGTGTTGCGGTCGCCAATCACCAACTCGCAAGGTTCCCCCTGGTACTTCTTGTCCTGCGGAATGGCACCCAAAGAACAGAACTGAAAAATGCGGTTGTCTCGCCCGATGGACGTGTTGCCTTCAATCACGCAGTGCGGGCCGACGCTGGTTCCGCTACCGATGATGACGTCTGGCCCGATGACGGTGTAGGGGCCTACCGTCACGTCATCATCCAGTTCGGCGTCCGGGTGGACGATCGCTGTGGGGTGAATTCGGGACATGCGACTACGCCTCAAACGATGCTGCGCATGGTGCAGGTGAGGTCGGCCTCGGTTGCTACTTCTTGCCCAACCAATGCCCGAGCCTTGAACTTGAATACTCTGGCCTTCATGCGCTCTAGAGCCACTTCCAGCAGCAACTGATCACCCGGCTCGACCGGGCGCTTGAATCGAGCACCGTCGATACCTGCGAAGTAATAGACGGTGTTCTCGTCTGGCGTTTCGTCCACAGCGTCGAAAGCCAACAGCGCAGCCGCCTGAGCCAAAGCCTCCAGCATCAGCACGCCGGGCATGACCGGGCGGTGCGGAAAGTGCCCCACGAAATAAGGCTCGTTGATGGACACGTTTTTCAAAGCCAGGATGCGCTTGCCTTTGTCGATCTCCAACACGCGATCCACCAACAAAATGGGGTAGCGATGCGGCAGGCTGCGCAATATCTTGTGAATGTCCATCATGGGGTGTTGGGGTCTTGTTCGGTGTGGCGAGCCTCAAGGGCACGGATGCGGTCGCGCAGACTGCGCAGTTGTCTCAGGGTGGATGCGTTTTTTTCCCAAGCGGCATTCTCTTCTATGGGGTAGACGCCGGTGTACTGGCCTGGCTTGAGCAACGACCTCGTCACCACGCTGGCTGCCGAGACGTGAACGCCCTCAGCGAGCTCCAAATGCCCCAAGATCACAGCGCCCCCGCCCACGGTGCAGCGCGCCCCTATCACCGCGCTGCCAGCCACACCAACGCAGCCCGCTATCGCTGTGTGTGGCCCGATGCGCACGTTGTGGCCGATCTGGATCAGGTTGTCGAGCTTGACGCCGTCGGCAATGACGGTGTCGCCCAAAGCTCCGCGGTCGATGCAGGTGTTGGCACCAATTTCAACGTCATTGCCAATGCGCACCACACCCAGTTGTTCGATCTTGACCCAGCCTTCGGAACTTGGCGCAAAACCAAAACCATCGGCGCCGATAACCACCCCCGGATGCACGATGCAGCGCGCACCGACAACGCACCGCGCGCCTACGACTACCCGTGCGCCTATGCGGCTGTCGGGCCCTATACGGGCACCCGCTTCAACAACGCTCAGAGGCCCAACGCTGGCGCTGGGGTCTATGAAAGCCTCTGCATCTACCACCGCACTCGGATGAACGCCAGGCGTCCGAGCAGGCTCTTGGATCTGCCGCCACCACTGCGTTAGCCGGGCGAAGTACAGGTAGGGGTCTTGACTGACGATACAGGCACCACGAGCCATGGCTGCCTCGCGATTCGCCGGTGCCACCACCACGCAAGCGGCTCGGGAACTTGAAAGCTGTTCCAAGTAGCGCGCGCTGCTCAGAAAGCTCAATGAAGAGGAATCTGCTTCAGAGAGTGTGGAGAGCCGTTCGACGGTGGTGTGCGGATCGCCGAAGAGCTCACCACCCAGGGCATCAACGATCTGTTGCAGCCGCATCTTCAATGGCAGGCTGCGACCAGCATCGCCGCTGTCACTTGCCGTTGCTGGCGTTCAGCGCGCGAATCACGCGATCGGTGATGTCGTGCCGAGGGTTAACGTAGGCAGCCTCTTGGAATATGACGTCGTATTTCTCAGTCTCAGCGACCTGCTTGACCACACGGTTCACGCGCTCGATCAATTGCTGGAGCTCTTCGTTGCGACGGGTGTTGAGATCTTCTTGGAACTCGCGCCGCTTTCGTTGCAAATCGCGGTCTTGGTCGCCTAGCTGCTTTTGACGCGCGCCACGTTGACTTTCAGCCAAAGTTGGCGCCTCTCGCTCAAAGCGCTCCACAGCGGTCTTCAGGGCGGCGCCCTGATCTACGAGCTCCTTCTCACGCCGCGAAAACTCTTGTTCCAACTTGGCTTGAACAGCCTTGGCTGCTGCTGCCTCAGACAAGATTCGCGGCACGTTGACCAGGCCCACCTTGAAATCCTGAGCATGCAAGCCTACGGCCCCACAAGCCAAGGCGGCAGTCAAAAGGATGCGAGGAAAGGTAGTCATCAAAATGCCGTGCCAATCTGGAATTGCAGTTTTTGGAGTTTATCGCCAGCGCTGGAGCGAATCGGTCTGGCGTAGGCAATGCGCAGCGGGCCTACTGGAGACAACCAGCTAATCCCCACACCCGCAGACGAACGCAAATCGCCGAAGTTGATGCTCTGGGTCTCTGCGAAAACGTTGCCCACATCAAAAAAACCGAACATTCTTAGGGTGCGGTCGTTGCCCGCGCCGGGGAATGGCGCTAGCAACTCGGCGTTAAACACCAGCTTGCGCGCGCCGCCAATCGATGCATCACCCACCGAGTCTCTGGGGCCCAGCGTACCTTGGTCAAAGCCACGCACTGAACCAAGTCCGCCTGCATAAAAATTCTTGAACAGGGGAAAGTCTCGCCCGCCCAAACCCTTGCCCCAACCCAACTCGCCGTTAAATGCCAAGGTGAACTGACGGTTCAAGGGGTAGAAGGTTTGGTACTGCGCCTCCGTGCGCAAATACTTCGAGTCACCGGCAACCGACCATTCGCCGGATAGACGGCGCAGCGTGCCCCGCGTCGGCACCAGTGCACTGTCCCGCTCGTCGCGCGACCAACCGATAGACAAGGGCAGTGCACTGTTAGAGGCACCAAAGCGCTTGATGTAATCCTGATAGGCGACCGGCAGATTGGTCCCTTGGCGGATGGTGGTGCTTTCATAACCAATGCCAAAAAACACCGTGTCAACTTCAGAGAAAGGCACACCAAACCGAACCCCCGCTCCATTCGTGCGCAACGAGTAGCTGTCTTCATCCTCGAACGGCCGGGTTGTTCTGGTGTACAGGTCAAGCGTGCGAGAAACGCCATCGGGCGTGAAATAGGGGTTGGTGGTGCTGAACACAAACTGGCGGTTGAAGTCGCTGGTGTTGACTTCAATGCCCAGCGAGTTGCCGGAGCCAAAGGCGTTTTCCTGCTTGATGCCAAACGTCAGCGACAGCTTGTCGGCACTGGAGAAGCCGGCGCCCAACTGGATAGACCCGGTGGGCTTTTCTTTCACCGCCAAAACGACATCCACCTGATCGGGAGACCCAGCGACCTCGCGGGTCTCAATGCCGACCTCTGTGAAGTAACCCAAGCGGTCTACGCGGTCACGTGATAGAGCGATCTTCTCCGCGTCATACCAAGAGGCTTCGAATTGCCTGAACTCACGACGAATCACCTCGTCGCGGGTTCGCGTGTTCCCCTCGACGTTGATCTGCCGAACGTAAGCCCGTCTTGACGGCTCGCTTTGCAAGACCAGAACAACTTGGTTGTTGCCGCGGTCGATCTCTGGGCGAGCCTCGACCTGAGCGAAAGCAAAACCAAAACGTCCGAAGTAATCTCCAAAGGCTTTGGTCGTGGCCGCTACCCGATCAACGTTGTAGGCCTTGCCGGGCTCGATGGTCACGAGGGACTTGAACTCATCTTCTCGGTCCAAGTAGTTACCTTCAAGACGAACCGCCGACACGACAAATCGCTCGCCCTCGGTCACGTTGATCGTGATGCTGATGTCTTGCTTGTTGGGGGAAATCGCCACCTGCGTGGAGTCGATCCTGAACTCGAGGTAGCCGCGCGTGAGGTAGTACGAGCGCAGCGATTCCAGGTCCGCGTTGAGTTTCGCTCGTGAATATCGATCAGACTTGGTGTACCAACTCAGCCACCCGCCGGTGTCTAAATCAAACAAGTCTTTCAGAGTGGACTCGCCAAAGGCGCGGTTGCCATTGATGCGAATTTCCTTGATTTTGGCCAGCTCGCCCTCGAACACCGCGAAGTTCAGATTGACCCGGTTTCGCTCGATGGGGGTCACGGTTGTGACCACTTCTGCGCCATACAAACTGCGGTTGACGTACTGGCGTTTGAGTTCTTGTTCGGCGCGGTCGGCCAAGGCCTTGTCAAAGGCTCTGCCCTCCGCCAAACCAACATCTCGCAATGCCTTGCGCAACACCTCTTTGTCAAACTCCTTGGTGCCTGTGAAATCCACCTCAGCAACCGAGGGACGTTCTTCAACGATCACCACGAGAACGTTACCCGACACCTCCAGCCGGACGTCCTTGAACAGACCCAAGGCAAACAACGCGCGAATGGCTGCTGCGCCCTTTTCATCGTCATAGGTTTCGCCGACGCGCACAGGCAGAGAGGCGAACACGGTGCCAGGCTCTACTCGCTGCAGCCCTTCAACGCGGATGTCTCGGATGTTGAAGGGATCTACGGCCCAAGCGACAGACGCGGAAAAGGCGAGCGACACCAGAAGGGGGATAGAGCGCAAGCGCATGGATCGACTTTGTTTGGTCATGAATGGACGCAGGTTTTGCAAGCCCGCTTTGAGACCGCGTCGGTGGACCATCAGCCCATCAAGCGCACGACGTCGTTGAATAAGGCGACCGACATCATCACAAGCAGCACACCAACACCACCGCGCTGTAGACGATCCAGCCAAGCTTCTGACACTGGCCGACCGGTCAACCCCTCCCAAAGATAATACATGAGGTGTCCACCATCCAAGACCGGCAGCGGCAGCAGATTAAGCACTCCCAAACTGACACTGATCAGTGCCAAAAACACCAAATACTGGGTCAACCCCAGGCTTGCAGATTTGCCAGCGTAATCAGCGATCGTCAACGGTCCGCTTAAGTTCTTTAAAGACGCCTCGCCGATCAACATCTTGCCCATCATGCTGAGCGTGAGCTTGGAAACCTCCCAAGTTCTGACCACGCCGCGCCACAAGCCTTCGAACAACCCATAACTGACGTTCAGCGTTGCTGGCGGATCACCAATGAAAGCGCCAATTCGCCCGACCGGTCCATCAGCCGTTATCTCGACAGTAGGCACCACAGTCATGCCGACAAGCTGGCCTTCTCGCACCACGCTCCACTGAGAAGGAAGGGCAACACCATCGCGCACAGAGGTGCGCAACCAGGTGCGCAGTTGCTGCCCGTCGTCCACCTGGCGTCCGTTGAAGGACTCCACCAAGTCTCCTTGGCGCAGGCCCGCCAAAGCGGCTGGACTGTTGGGAAGCACCTCGCCCATCACAGGCTTGGTCCAAGGTCCGACGATGCCGATGGTGCGAAACAAACGCGCGTCAGCTTCGCGCACCTTCAGCTCCGACAAGCGAAGCGTTTTGATTTGGGTGGCTGCTAACCCGGCACGCCGCACCTCCAAATCGACGTCGCGGCCATTGAGCGCCCCCTGAGTCAGCAGCCAATGCAAGCCTTCAAACGATCGGATGGGGCTGAGGCCGTCACCAGAAAAGCCTCCGGCCAGCACTTCATCGGCGGGCAGCAGGCCGGCTCGATCGGCCGGCGTGCCAGCGACGGGAGCAGAGATCACAGGGCGAGGCTCTTGAGCACCCATCCAGGAGACGGCGGCGTACAAAGCCACAGCCAACAGCAGATTCGCCAATGGCCCCGCGGCCACGATTGCAGCACGGCGTTTGAGGGACTGCCGATTAAAGGCCCTGTGCTTGAGCTCGTCAGGCACTGGGCCCTCGCGCTCATCGAGCATCTTGACAAAACCACCAAGGGGAATCAGGCCGATCACGAACTCTGTGTTCTGTCCGGGATGCTGGCGTCGCGGAGTAAAGCGAACAATCTCTTTGCCGAAACCGACTGAAAACTTCAGCACATTGACACCGCACGCCACAGCCATGCGGTAGTGCCCGTACTCATGGATGGCCACCAGCAAGCCGATGGCGACTAAAAACGCGAGGACAGTCATCATCAAAACACCTTGAGAGTTAACGCAGCTTGGGCCCGCGTTCAGGCGCCCAAAGCACGTGCATAAAGGCGGGCTTGTGCTCGTGCTTGGGCATCTAAAGCCAACAAGTCATCGAGACAACCCGGATTGGACGCGTGCACCTTCTGCAAAGTTTCCGCATTGACGGCGTGAATCTGGTCAAAACGGATGCTCCCTCCCAAAAAGCACTCAACCGCAACCTCGTTAGAGGCATTGAGTACTGCACAACTGCCATCTTCTGCATCCAAGCACTGCCAAGCCAGGCGTAAGCATGGAAACCGCTCGGGGTGTCCGTGATCTTCGAAAGATTCAAAAGTCAGCGCTGGGAGGCTCGTGAAGTTCAGAGCAGCAGCGCCTGAGGTCATGCGATCAGGCCAGCTCAGTCCGTAAGCAATGGGACCCCGCATATCGGGCGTACCCAATTGGGCAACCACCGAGTGATCGGCAAACTGCACCATGGAATGCACCACGCTCTGAGGGTGGATGACCACTTCAATTTGACGAGGGTTCACACCAAACAGATAGCGCGCTTCGATGACTTCCAGCGCCTTGTTCATCATGGTCGCGGAGTCCACAGAAATCTTGCGGCCCATCACCCAGTTGGGATGGGTGCAGGCTTGATCGGGCGTGACCGTGCGAAGCGAAGAAGGGTCCATCTGGCGAAACGGACCACCAGAGGCTGTGAGGATGATTTTCTGTATGCGACTGGGCCAGGTGGTCGCGTCTTGAGGTAGCGCTTGAAACACCGCCGAATGCTCACTGTCGATTGGCAATAGGGTGGCCCCGCCCTCGCGCACGGCCGCCAAGAAGATAGCGCCGCCGATGACCAGCGCCTCTTTGTTGGCCAGCATGAGGCGCTTGCCCGCCTTCGCAGCCGCCAGGCAAGCGCCCAAACCTGCCGCGCCCACGATCGCAGCCATCACCCCGTCCACATCTGGGTGGGAGGCGACATCCAGCAGGGCTTGTGGGCCGCTCAACACCTCGGTAGGCACAGACAAAGCGCGCAGCTGGCTTGCCAGGTCTTGTGCGTGATCAGCTTGCGTCATCACAGCAAACCGCGGCCGCCAGCGCACGCACTGATCGCGCAAAGCCTCAAGGCGGCGGTCGGCGGTCAGGGCAAAGACCTCGAAGCGCTCGGGATGCAAAGCCATCACATCCAGGGTGTTGACGCCGATGGAGCCGGTGGAACCCAAAACCGTGATGGCTTGCTTCATGGACAAACTCAGATGGTGGTTAAACGCCCAGCAACACCAGCAAAGCCAGCGATAGCGGCAGCGTGGGCAGCAAAGCGTCAATGCGGTCAAGTACACCGCCGTGGCCGGGCAAAAGGCGGCTGCTGTCTTTGGAGCCAGCGCTTCTCTTGACCAAGGACTCGGCCAAATCGCCGACGACGCTCATGCCAGCCAGAAGTACGACAGCCAGCAGCATGGCCATCGTGCTGTGCGTCGACAGTCGGGTGTAGAGGCTCTCGCTGTCGGGCACCCATTGAGTGTCCAACCATCGCCACGCAAATGCCAAGACCACCGCACACAACATCCCCCCGACGACGCCCTCCCAACTTTTTCCAGGGGAGATGGTCGGGGCCAGCTTGTGTCGGCCCATGGACTTTCCAAAAGCATAAGCGCCGATGTCGGCAACCCACACCAGCACCAGCAAAGAAAGCAAAAAGTTGATCCCGACCAAGCGCGCCTGAGCCATCGCCAGCCAAGCAACGCCCAGCGCCGCCAAGCCCAAGGCCACGCGTGCCCAGCGTGGAACACCCGGCCAGCCAGCCACACCACGACGCAACAGCCAAGCCCCGACCAACACCCAGGTGGCACCTGAAACCAGCCAAAGACTGGCCCAAGCGCGAGCCATGTCCTGCGGCGAAGCGCTGCCGGCCTGAAGAGGCGATGCGAGCGACACAACCAACAAGTCTGCCCACCAAAGCAAGCCGCACCCAAGCAGGCTGGCAAGGCCCATTCCCAACGCCAAGTGCGCTGCGACGCCATTGAGTCGACCCCATTCCCAAGCAGCAGCAGCGATCAGCACCAAAGTAACCATGACGAATGCCACAGGTCGCGGGTGAAACAGTGCAGGGAGCAACACCGCCAACAAGGCCATGGCGGTGAAAACGCGCTGGCGCAACATGGCGCGTCGACCTAAGCAGCGCGGGCCGGCGCAGGACGCGCCTGCTCAGCAGTTCGACCGAAGCGCCGTTCGCGCTGACCAAACTCCAAGAGGGCTGCATCCAGGGCACGCTCATCAAAGTCGGGCCACAAGGTCTCGGAAAACACCATCTCGGTGTAGGCCAGTTGCCACAGCAAAAAGTTGCTGACGCGTTGATCACCCCCAGTTCGAATCAGCAGGTCGGGGTCTGGGACGTGCGCCAGGGAAAGTGCACCCGCCAAGGTTTCTTCCGTAGGGTCAACGCCGCTGGCCAGCAACCGCTGCGCGGCTTGAACCATGTCCCACCTGCCGCCGTAGTTGAAGCAGACATTGAGCACCATGCGTTGGTTATCAGCTGTGTCGAGCTCGGCTTGCTCAAAACCTTCAACCATGGCGCGAGCCAGACCAGCCCTGTCCCCAACGAAATGAATCTGGACGCCTTGCTCTCTCAGCGCGGGCACTTCTTTTCGCAAAGCGACCCCTAGGAGTTCCATCAGTCCAGAAACCTCTTCCCCAGGCCGCTGCCAATTTTCAGAGGAGAAAGCGAAAACCGTCAGCACCCCGATACCCCGCTCCAGGCTGGCACCAACGCAACGCCGCAGTGCTTCCAAGCCTTGGCGGTGTCCAGCGAGCCTCGGCAAGAAGCGGCGGGTGGCCCACCGACCGTTGCCGTCCATGACGATGGCCAAGTGGCCAGGAACCGCGGGGCGAGTCATCAAGGTCACGGGGGCAGGGACGGGACGGCTGTTCTCAAACGGCCATGATGTCGTGCTCTTTGGCAGCGACCAACTGGTCGACCTCGGCAATGTGCTTATCCGTGATCTTTTGAATCTCAGCCTCGCTGCGCTTTTGATCGTCCTCGGACGCCACCTTGTCTTTGACGAGCTTCCTCACCGCTTCGTTCGCATCACGGCGCAGGTTACGCACCGCAACCTTGGCGTTTTCGCCCTCGGAACGCACAACCTTCGTCAATTCTCGGCGACGCTCCTCGCTCATCGCGGGCAGGGGCACTCGAATCAGCTCGCCCACAGAAGAAGGGTTCAGTCCGAGGTCGCTTTCTCGAATTGCCTTCTCGATCTTGGCTCCCATGCCCTTTTCCCAAGGCTGGACGCTGATAGTTCGAGAATCGAGCAAGCCGACGTTGGCAACCTGCCCGATAGGAACCATCGATCCGTAGTACTCCACCTGCACAGTATCCAAAATTGCGGGGTTTGCACGCCCTGTTCGAATCTTTCCCAGCGTGTTCTTTAGAGCCACCAAAGACTGGTTCATCTTGGTTTCTGTGGTCGCCCTGATGTCTGCGGTCGTTGTCATGAGTGTTTCCTGCACGCGTGCGGCATTAACGGCATGTAATCGCTAAAGACCGGTCGCCATTAAGCATAGACGAGGGTGCCTTCGTCTTCGCCGAGCACCACTCGCTTGAGCGCGCCGTTCTTGAAAATGGAAAAGACCTTGACCGGCAACTTTTGATCCCGGCAAAGGGCAAAAGCAGTAGCGTCCATGATGCCCAAGTTACGGCTGATGGCTTCGTCAAAAGAAATCTTTCCGTACCGCGTCGCCGTCGGGTCTTTCTTCGGGTCTGCGCTGTAGACGCCATCAACCTTGGTCGCTTTGAGCACCAGCTCAACGCCCATTTCAGCGCCTCGCAAAGCTGCTGCAGTGTCGGTCGTGAAAAACGGGTTGCCGGTGCCGGCTGCAAACACGACTACCTTGCCTTCCTCGAGGTACTGCAGAGCCTTAGGCCTGACATACGGCTCGACCACCTGCTCGATGCCAATCGCTGACATCACCCGGGCGGTCAGCCCAGCCTTGTTCATCGCGTCAGCCAGCGCCAACGCGTTCATCACAGTGGCCAACATGCCCATGTAGTCGGCGGTCGCGCGGTCCATGCCAACCGATCCGCCTGCAACGCCGCGGAAGATGTTCCCCCCTCCAATCACCACCGCCACCTCAACACCCAAACGGGTGACTTCTGCAATTTCCTCGACGATTCGAACGATGGTCGCGCGGTTGATACCGAACTGATCGTCTCCCATCAGAGCCTCACCAGATAACTTAAGCAAGATGCGCTTGTGGGCGGGTTTTGCATCAGACATGGTGCGCTCCAAAGGTCGTGGTACTCAGATGGCCGGGGGACAGCCGAGGGCTCCAGCTGCAGTCAGTTCGTTGCTTTGGCAGCTGCAACTTGAGCAGCAACTTCCGCCGCGAAGTCGTCTGTCTTTTTCTCGATGCCTTCACCGACCACAAAGAGGGTGAAAGACTTGACCACCGTGTTGGTGGCCTTGAGCATTTGCTCGATCGTTTGCTTGTCGTTTTTCACAAATGGCTGATTGAACAGCGAGACTTCCTTCAAGAATTTTTGGACCGAGCCTTCAATCATCTTTGCAGCGATGTCTGCAGGCTTACCAGATTCAGCTGCTTTGGCGGTGGCTACAGAACGCTCTCGTTCGATCAACTCCGCTGGAACATCGGCGCTGCTTAGAGCCACGGGTTTCATGGCCGCCACGTGCATCGCGACGTCTTTTGCCGCCACTGGATCACCCTCAAATTCAACCAAAACACCAATTCGGTTGCCGTGCAGATAGCTAACGAGGCGTCCATTGCCGCTCGACCGTTTGAATCGGCGAAAGCTCATGTTCTCGCCGATCTTGCCGATCAACCCCCGACGAACGTCCTCCAACGTCGGCCCGAAGCCATCCATGGCGAAAGGTAGAGCCCCGAGAGCAGCGACGTCGGGAGGGTTATGGCGAACGATTCCCTCAGCCGCTGCGTTGGCAAGCGCCAAAAAACTATCGTTCTTGGTGACGAAATCGGTTTCACAGTTGACTTCGAGAAGAGCACCAGCCACGTTGTCAATATGGGCCACCACCACGCCCTCCGCCGTAACCCGCGACGCCGCCTTACCAGCCTTGCTGCCGAGCTTTACCCGCAGGATTTCTTCAGCCCGCGCCATGTCGCCGTCGGCCTCAGTAAGCGCCTTCTTGCACTCCATCATGGGAGCGTCGGTTTTGCCCCGTAATTCCGCTACCAAACTTGCTGTAATTGCTGCCATGTTGTTTCTCCGTCATCAAATGATTGGTCGGCACTAAATCACACCTAAAAAAAAGGGGCGCGACGCCCCTTTTTTGCGGGCGTATGAAAAGACTCAGGCCGATGCGCCCTCTTCGACCTCGACGAATTCATCACCGCCTTCAGTCACCGTTTTGACCAAGTCATTCACCGCATTGGCGCGACCTTCCAAAATAGCGTCCGCGATACCACGGGCATACAAGGTCACGGCCTTGGACGAGTCGTCGTTGCCGGGAATCACGTAATCAATACCTTCGGGAGAGTGGTTGGTATCGACCACGCCAATCAAAGGAATTCCAAGCTTTTTGGCTTCTGACACAGCAATCTTGTGGTAGCCAACATCGATTACAAAAATCGCGTCTGGCAAAGAGGCCATGTCTTGAATACCGCCAATATCTTTTTCGAGCTTGTCCATCTCGCGAGCAAACATCAGCTGCTCCTTCTTGCTCATGGATTCCAGGCCAGCTTCCTGCTGGGCCTTCATGTCCTTGAGCCGCTTGATGGATGTTTTGACGGTTTTAAAGTTGGTCAACATGCCGCCAAGCCAACGTTGGTCAACAAACGGGACCCCAGCACGTTTGGCTTCAGTGGACAAGATTTCGCGCGCTTGGCGCTTGGTTCCCACCATCAAGATGGTGCCGCGATTTGCAGAGAGTTGACGCGCAAACTTCGCAGCCTCTTCGAACATCGGCAACGATTTTTCGAGGTTGACAATGTGAATCTTGTTGCGGTGCCCAAAGATGTAGGGAGCCATCTTGGGGTTCCAGAAGCGCGTTTGGTGTCCGAAGTGGACCCCGGCTTCAAGCATTTGACGCATGGTTACAGGCATGAAAGTCTCCAAAGGTTAGGACTTAAACCGGCGGCATTACCAAGCGGGCCTTATGGCCGCGCTGAGCACCTTGTCGCTGCCGGTTTGTGATTGCTGTTAAGGGATGGTCGGCCTGTACGATTGCTTGACTGCGCAACTGGCCGACAAATTAGCCGACAACTCCCTTGAACAACGCTTGCTTTGCGTGTAGCAAAGCCGTCGGAGTGTAGCATGCAGCCCTTCCCTGAGGCGCTAATCCACCGTCTTGGTGCACCTGCGCTGGAAGGCCTGGTCCAAGGCCCGATAGCAGCGGCCCGAGTCATCCAATAAACACCCTTGAGAAACCCCGACCTCACCGAAACGCGCCGACGCATTGCCGGGAGTCATGCATCAGCATCAGAGGCGATGCAAACCTGCTTGGCACAAGCGGCTTCGGTTGATGGCCGCGACGCCTTCCTCAAGCTCCATATCCGCGAGTCGATCGATCGAGCGGGCAGTCCAAAGTTAGTCGCCACTCCGCTTGCTGGGCTGGCCTTTAGCGTCAAAGATTTGTTTGACGAGCTCGGGCAAGTAACCACCGCTGGATCGAGGACGCTTGCCGATGCGGCTCCAGCTGCGGCGGACGCTCCCGTGGTGGCCCGGCTCAAGGCAGCGGGGGGCGTGTCCATTGGCCGAACGCACATGGTGGAGTTTGCTTTCTCTGGTGTCGGCATCAACCCGCACTACCCCACGCCCCGGGCGCTGGATGCCAAGCGCTATCAATCACTTGAAGCTGGCGCACAGATACCCTGCATCCCCGGAGGCTCCTCATCGGGCGCAGCAGTGTCTGTGGCCGCAGGCGCATCTTGGATCGGCTTAGGGTCTGACACTGGCGGATCGCTGCGCATACCTGCTGCCTTCAACGGCTTGGTTGGTTTCAAGCCAACCGCGGGGTCCGTACCAACTGAAGGTGCCTGGCCTCTGTCCCCAACGCTCGACTCTGTTGGCGCACTCACGCGAAGCGCGCGAGATGCACTGTTGGTTCACAACATTCTGGCTGATCGGGCGGTTCGGATAGATGAAAAGCCTTGGACACAACGGCGCCTCGCGCTCGTGCACCACCCATTCACGAACGACCTTTCGGCCCCAGTTGCTGCAGCTTTTTGGCGCAGTGTGGCTTTGCTGCGTCAGGGCGGCGCCACGGTGGTCGATCTGCAATTACCCGAACTCGACGAACTCGCCGGACTACAAGCTAACGGAGGCTTTGCGGCCGCGGAAAGCTATGCATGGCATCGCGACTTGCTGGCCGCACGCGGCCATCTGATGGACCCTCGGGTTGCCTCTCGCATGCAACGGGGCGAAAGCGTTGCAGCTTGGCAATACTTGGAGCTGCAGCGCACCAGAATGCAATGGATTCGGCGCGTAACCCAGCGGTTGGTCGGCTTCGACTCAGTGGTGTCACCCACTGTGCCTGTGACGGCTGCGCCCATAGCAGATGTGGCGCCAGGCGCAGAGCGAGACGACGCCTTCTTCCGGCTGAATGCCCTGTTGCTGCGCAACACCAGCGTGGTCAACCTGCTGGACGGCTGCGCGATTTCTTTGCCCTGCCA
Source organism: Comamonadaceae bacterium (assembly GCA_027483665.1). GTDB lineage: Bacteria > Pseudomonadota > Gammaproteobacteria > Burkholderiales > Burkholderiaceae_C > JAIXUC01. The sequence goes on from JAIXUC010000033.1 coordinate 139,061, forward strand.
CCAGCCGGGTGAGTGTCCAGTAGGCCTGATGTTTTGGAACACCGCCTGGCAGGACGACGCGGTACTTAGTGTGGCGCTGCAGGCCGAAGGTTTGCTGACTGTGGAGGGCTGATCTGTGCGGGTAGCTGTGGTTGGGGCTGGGATAGTGGGCATCGCCACGGCATGGGAGTTGGCGTGCGACGGACACGAGGTGACGGTCTACGACAAGCAGGCCGCGGCAGCTGAAGCGGGCAGTTTTGCCCCGGGCGGGCTGATGTCCTTGGCAATGCCTCAAGACCTGCGCGCGGCTGGTGTTCTGGCTCAGCTGCTGCGCTCAGCGCTTATCCCGCCCTCTGGGGTCCAACGCCAAGGCCTTGCTGACCTCGCATGGTGCTGGCGCGCCAGAAGCATGCTGCGAATTGATCGGTCTGGATCGGCTGTTTCCGCCCTGTTGACGCTGGCGCGCATGGGGCTTGGTCGACACGATGATGTGTTGCTTCAAGCGGGGCAGGAAGTGGAGTCCAGCATCGGGCATCTGATGCTTTGGCGAAGCGAACGCGAATACGCTGCACAAGCAAACTGGCTGGGCCGCCTTCAAAGCACAGGCCTTGCTCCCCAAGACGTTGCAGCAAAGCGAGCCCGCGAACTGGAGCCTGGGCTCAACCCCGGCGCGACGATTGCCAAGGCTTGGTATCTGCCCCAAGAGCGAATCTTCAACCCGCGCCAATCGGCTTTGCTGCTTCGGCAGCAGGCGCAGTTGCGGGGGGTGCGGTTTTCCTTTCACAGCCCCGTGCTCCAAATTGATGCTGGCTCCCAGCCCAGCTTGCGACTCCACCAGGACCAACGCGAGCAGTTCGACCAAGTCGTGCTGTGCACAGGCGCCGAATCACCGGCGCTGTTGGCGCAAGCAGCCCCCACTTGGCCCATTCAGTCCATCTGGGGCTTCAGCATCACTTGCGCGTTGCGCGAACCCGCTTACGCGCCGCGCGCAGCGGTGACCGATATGTCGAGGCGGGTCAGCATCAGTCGCATGGGGCAACGAGTCCGCGTCAGCGGAGGCCTTCACCTGGGTCGGGCCCCATCACACAGCACTGCAACCGCAGCACCGGAACACCTCTACGACGCTTTGAGAGAGTGGTTTCCAGCCGCGGCCTCCATGGGCCTCACCGTTCAACAATGGCGCGGAGCAACCGCCGTGGTTTGCGACGGTCTGCCCCTGATAGGGCCCAGTGCGCTGCCCGGTGTATGGCTCAACGTTGGCCATGGTCACCAGGGCTGTTTGCTGGCTGCGGGCAGTGCCCGGCTGCTGGCCGATCTGTTGCTTGGGCGAACGACTGCGCCCGATGCGCAAGCGTTCAGTCCAGCCCGGGCCCGTTAGGGAGGACAGCAGCATGGCGGCACTGCGTCTTCATGAGACCCTGCCGGTGCAAATTCGGCCTGGCTTGTCGTGGGCTCTGCACTCCGTGGCAGGCACAAGGGCTATCGAGCATTTGCTTCTGGCCCAGTTGCCACAACACAGCCTGATGACCCGGGCCGGCCAATCTGCAGCGCGTTTGGCCATGGCCCTGGCGCCCCACGCACGGCACTACTGGGTGGTTTGTGGGCCTGGCAATAACGGCGGTGACGGGCTGATCGCCGCTGCTTTTCTAAGCCGAGCCGGACGCCGCGTCACCGTTACGCGCGCGGGGCCGGCGCCGCAGGCTGACTCTGAGGCCGGCCACGCTTTGGTTTTTGCACGTTCTGCCGGCGTGGTGGTGAACCAGTTGAGTGCAGATCAAACAGCGCCAGAGCCGCCCGATCTCACCGCACAAGACTTGACCATCGACGCCCTGTTGGGCATCGGCGGCCGGCCCTTTGCTGCAGATGCCCGCGCTCTCGAGCAGCCCATAGCGGTCCTGGCTCAACAGCTACTGGCTCTGCCCTGTACGGTACTCAGTCTGGATATCCCCAGCGGCCTCAACGCAGATACCGGTGCAGCCAGTCTGCAGTGGCTCCAGAGAGATGGCGCCAGCGCGCCGATGGGCGCACGTCACACCTTGAGCCTGCTCACCTTGAAGCCGGGCCTGTTCATGGCGCAAGGGCGCGACTTCAGCGGACAGGTGTGGCTCGATGAGCTTGGCACGGGCGGGCACATCCACTCACCTATCGACGCCCAAGACAAGCAGCCGACGTTCCCCGTAGCCCGGCTCAACGGCCAGCCGATCCAAAGAGCCCTTAGCCACGTCACGCACAAGGGACTGCGGGGCGATGTGTCTGTGCTTGGCGGCCAAAGCATGGCCATCGACGGCCGTGGCATGGAGGGCGCTGCTTGGCTGGCTGCCACCGCCGCGCTGCATGCCGGCGCGGGCCGCGTGATGGTGGCTTTGCTGGGTCAGCAGGGTCAAGAACAGCCATCCCAAGGTTCTTCACCAGAGCTGATGCTGCGGTCGCCAAAGGCGCTCGACCTCACCCGCGGCGTGCTGGTAGCCGGGTGCGGCGGCGGTTCAGCCATTGGCGGTTGGCTGCCACAGGTACTGCGCCAGTCACCGCAGTTGGTTCTCGACGCCGACGCGCTCAACGCCATTGCCCAAGACCATCAGCTTGTTGACATGCTCAAGCAGCGCCAAAGCCAGAGATGGTTAACGGTCATCACGCCACACCCCTTGGAAGCAGCCCGGCTGCTGCGCTGTACATCCAACGAGGTTCAGGCGCATCGCATTCAGACTGTGCAGCGCTTGGTTGACCAATTGGGTTGCGTGGTGGTGCTCAAAGGCTCAGGCACGGTCATTGGCGCACCGGATGAGACGCCGCGCATCAACCCAACGGGCAACGGCCTGCTGGCCACGGGGGGCACAGGGGACGTGCTGGCTGGCTGGATCGCCGCTTGGATGGCACAAGGCTTGTCCGCATGGGAATCGGCCCTCGGTGCTTGTTGGCACCATGGCGAGGTGGCAGACGGGTGGTGTGGCAGCGCCGGAGCTGGCACTCCCGGCGTGCCGGTGGGCGACCCGCCATTGAAGAACACCACCGCGATCACCCTGACAGCCTTGCAGCTAGCGCAGGCAGCCCGGCCTCCTTGGCGCTGCTGACCGCGCAAGCGGTATCCCAAACCGTCACTTGCGCTTTTTCGAGCGCCCCTTCGCAGCCGTTCTCGGTGACTTGTTGCCAGCAACGCTCGGGGCAGCCGGCGACTGAGCGCCCGTTCTTCGGGCGGCCTTCTTGACCGCCGATTTGAGCGCTTGAATCGGCGAAGCAGGCACCTTGGAGCGAATCTGCGCGCCATCTCCAAAGCCCGTATCACGTGCAGCGCGAGCCCCGCCCCCGACGCCTCGCGAAGACTTGGCCGCTCTGCCACCCTTGTCTGGGGACTGCGTGCGTTCACGCAAGCCGCGCACGAGCACATCGCTGTCGTCGGACACCAAGCGAAAGTCGATGCGGCGCCCGTCCAAGTCCACTCGACTGACCTGAACGCGAACTTTGGTGCCAATCGCGTAGCGGATACCCGTGCGTTCACCACGCAACTCTTGGCGGGCTTCGTCAAAGCGGAAGTACTCGCCGCCCAGCTCAGTGATATGCACCAAACCCTCGACGTACAAAGCATCCAGCGTCACAAACAAACCAAAGCTCGTCGCAGAAGACACGATGCCCGTGAACTCTTCGCCCAAGTGGTCACGCATGAACCTGCATTTCAGCCAGGCCTCGACGTCACGGCTGGCTTCATCAGCGCGCCGTTCGTTGGCGCTGCAATGCAAGCCGGCAGCCTGCCATGCCAATTGATCAGGCCCCAGCTTGCGCGCCTTGGACTCGTCGCGCCCGCCTGCCGCGTCTTTGGTCTGCCCGCGCGCCAAGCGCTTGGCCAACTTGGCATGTGCTTCGCCGGGCGTCGGCAATTCAGGAAGCTGGTAACGCCGCCCCAACAAAATGGCTTTGATAACGCGGTGCACCAACAAGTCGGGGTAGCGCCGAATGGGGCTCGTGAAATGGGTGTACGCGTCGTAGGCCAGACCAAAATGGCCGCTGTTCATGGGCGTGTAGATGGCCTGCTGCATCGAGCGCAGCAACATGCTGTGGATCTGCTGTGCGTCGGGGCGTTCCTTGGTGGCCTCAGCGATCCGCTGAAATTCAGCCGGCTTGGGGTCATCGGTGATGCTCAAGCCCACGCCCACCGCCTTGAGGTAGTTGCGCAGGATGTCCTTCTTCTCGGGCGTGGGGCCCTCATGAACGCGAAACAAGCCCGGGTGCTTGCTTTGTGAAATGAAGTCGGCGCTGCACACGTTCGCGGCCAACATGGCCTCTTCAATGAGCCGATGCGCTTCGTTGCGGGTGCGCGGCACGATGCGCTCGATACGCCCGTTTTCGTCACAAATGATCTGCGTCTCGGTGGTCTCGAAATCCACTGCGCCTCGAACGCTGCGAGCCTTCAGCAAGGCGCGATAGACCTCGTGCAAGTCCAACAAGTGCGGCACCAAGGCGCGCCGCTTGCTGGCTTCTGGCCCGCGGGTGTTGGCCAAGATAGCGGCCACCTCGGTGTAGGTGAAGCGCGCATGGCTGTGCATCACCGCCGGGAAAAATTGGTAAGCGTGAATGTCGCCCTTGGCTGTGATGAGCATGTCGCACACCATGCACAAGCGGTCCACGTCAGGGTTGAGCGAACACAGCCCGTTGGAGAGTTTCTCGGGCAGCATGGGTATGACGCGGCGCGGGAAGTACACCGAGGTCGCCCGGTCGTACGCGTCGATATCAATCGCAGAGCCCGTCTCCACATAGTGGCTGACATCGGCAATGGCCACCAACAAGCGCCAGCCCTTGGCCCGACCCACTTTGGCCGGTTCGCAGTAAACCGCGTCGTCAAAATCGCGTGCGTCCTCGCCATCGATGGTGACCAGCGGCACATCGGTCAAATCCACGCGGTGCTTGGCGTCTTGCGGCCGAACCTTGTCGGGCAAGGCCCGCGACTGCGCCACACAAGCGTCTGAAAACTCGTGCGGCACGCTGTACTTGCGCACGGCGATCTCGATCTCCATGCCCGGGTCATCGATCTCGCCCAGCACTTCTTTCACACGACCCACGGGCTGTCCAAACAAGGCTGGTGGCTCGGTCAACTCGACCACCACCACCTGACCGGTTTTGGCCGAACCCGTGGCGGACTTCGGGATCAAGATGTCTTGCCCGTATCGCTTGTCTTCGGGTGCCACCAACCAGACGTTGTTCTCTTGCAGCAATCGACCAATGATGGGCGAATCGGATCTTTCCAGAATCTCGACCACACGGCCTTCGGGGCGGCCTCGGCGATCCGCACGAACGATGCGCGCTTTCACCCGGTCTTTGTGCAACACCGCGCGCATCTCATTGGATGCCAGGTAAATGTCAGCTTCCCCGTCGTCACGGGCGACAAAGCCATGGCCGTCGCGGTGGCCCTGAACCGTGCCTATGAACTCGTCCAAAGCAGCGCTGTTGGGAGTGGGATGTTTGATATAGTTCTCGCTTTCCTGAAATTCAAAACACGCAGTCGTTTTTGCAGCGTGTGGGCCCAGGTGGCGGAATTGGTAGACGCACTAGTTTCAGGTACTAGCGAGTAACATCGTGGAGGTTCGAGTCCTCTCCTGGGCACCATCAATATAGATCACAAGCCACCATCGATTGGTGGCTTTTTCGTTCTCGGCCACCGTCGGGTTGCAGCGCCTTGGAGTTTGCGTCATTTGCATGACGACGCACTCCGTCACTGAGGCACCGCCACCAAATCATGCCCGCGGGTGTCGACCACCAGAGCGCGTGTGAACTCCCCCACCTTCAGCGTCTTGCTGATTTTTTGCGGTGGCAGCAGTTGCACGGTGCCGTCGATCTCTGGCGCATCTGCATAGCTGCGGCCCACGCCGCCTTTGCGTCCCAAGGCTGGTGCTGAGTCCACCAAGACCTGCAAGCTTGAGCCGATGCGTTCGCGCAGTTTGTCTGCTGACACCGCCTCGGCCACCGCCATGAAGCGCGAGCGGCGTTCTTGCCGCAAGGCCATGGGCAAGGCACCGGGCAAATCGTTGGCAGCAGCACCTTGGACATCGCTGTAGGCGAAACACCCGGCGCGGTCCAGCCGTGCCTCGCGCATGAAAGCCAGCAGGTGTTCAAACTCTTCCTCGGTTTCGCCGGGGAAGCCCGCAATGAAGGTGCTGCGCAGCACGATGGCCGGGCACAGCTCGCGCCAGCGTTGAATGCGCTCCAGGTTCCTCTCGCCACTCGCTGGGCGCTTCATGCGCCGCAGCACATCGGGGTGGCTGTGTTGAAAAGGCACGTCGAGGTAGGGCAGCACCAAACCTTCGGCCATGAGTGGCAACACCTCGTCCACGCTGGGGTAGGGGTAGACGTAATGCAGCCGCACCCAGGCACCGTAAGGCTCGGCCAACCGCCCCAGCTGTTCGGCCAAATCCACCAAGCGCGTCTTGACGGGCTTGCCGTCCCAAAAGCCCATGCGGTACTTCACATCCACGCCATAGGCCGAGGTGTCTTGGCTGACCACCAACAACTCTTTCACGCCGCCTTCGAACAAGGCACGCGCTTCGTTGAGCACGTCGCCCACTGGGCGCGACACCAAGTCGCCGCGCATCGACGGGATGATGCAAAAGGTGCAGCGGTGGTTGCAGCCCTCGCTGATCTTGAGGTAGGCGTAGTGGCGCGGCGTCAGCTTGAGGCCAGCCACGCCAAAGCCGCCGGGAACCAAGTCTAGAAAAGGGTCGTGCGGTTTGGGCAGGTGCTGGTGCACCGCGTCCATCACTTCTTGCGTGGCGTGCGGCCCGGTGACTGCCAGCACACTCGGGTGCATCTGCTGCACCAAGTTGCCGCCGCCCTCGCCTGCTTTGGCACCCAGGCAACCCGTGACGATCACTTTGCCGTTGGCAGCCAGCGCTTCGCCAATGGTGTCCAGGCTCTCTTTGACGGCTTCGTCGATGAAACCGCAGGTGTTGACGATCACCAAGTCAGCACCCTCAAAGGTCTTGCTGGTTTGGTAACCCTCGGCGCTGAGCTGCGTGAGGATCAGCTCGGAGTCGGTCAGGGCCTTGGGGCAACCCAAACTGACAAAGCCCACTTTGGGGCTCGGGCTGGTGTGGTGCTTGGGTGGTTCGATGGTGGCTTCACTCATGGCGCGATTGTCACCGCAGCCATCGGCCCGACAGACCAGCCGAAGTCGGGCACGCCCTTCTGCCAGACAGGGCGCAAAGCCCGGCTTCGCGTGAGCAGCACCGAAAACGCTGGCGCTGTCAACGCTTCACGCCAAAGGCGCTCAGCATCTGCTCTTGCATTTGCGCCAGCATGGCGCGCGATTGCTCCATTTGTCCGCCCATCAAGCCTTGCATCATGGGGCCCTGCAGCGCCATGAACTGCGCCCAGGCTTCTGGCGTGTGGGCCTTGGACTGCTCGGCCAGCCGCACCTGCATGTCCGCAAAAGCCTGCACGTTTTTTTCCAGATACGTGCCCATGAAGCCTTGCATGGCGTGGCCATAAAAGCGAATCATGTTGGCCAACACCGCCTCGGACATCATGGGCGTGCCGCCGGCTTCTTCTTCCAAGATGATCTGCATGAGGATGCTGCGCGTCAGGTCTTGGTTGGTCTTGGCATCGCGCACCACGAAAGCCTCGCTGTCCATCACCAGTCGCTTCACTTCCGTGAGCGTGATGTAGGTGGACGTGTCGGTGTCGTAGAGCCGCCGGTTGGGGTATTTCTTGATCACACGCGGCGCGCGGGTGGCGGCGCGGTGTCCGGGGCTGGCGCCGCTGGACGGGTCGGGCATGTCGGGCTCTCCTAGATGGCGACGACCATTGTAGGAAGCCAAACCACGCTGGGGTTTCCTCGCTAACCCGCAAGCCCGCAGGGTTCAATAGATCACGTACAGGGTGTGCCTCATGGTTTGGCTGCAGCGGCCTGTGGCGCAACTGCCTGCTTGACCGGCCGGTACCGTGAGGGTGATGCGGCTGTCGTCGTTGCGTGTGCCGTTGGCAGAGGAAATCATCGATAGGCCCGGCACTCTCAGGGTGTAGTTCAAGCCAATGACATCGTTCCTGGCGTCCAGCGTGTGCAGGCTTTGGGAGATGGCAGTGGGGCTGAAGGCCAGCCGGTAGGGGGCATCCAGACTGGAGTCTGCCGCAGCGCAAGTGGGTGCCACGATCTCGCTCTTGGTGACCGCGTCGGTCGGGGACATGGAGGTGTAGGTCAATGTCAGTGGCGAAATGGGGGCCAGGGTGCAGCGCGCCGCAAGGTACGCACCTCCCCTTGCTAGCGAGATGTTGAATGGGACCACCACCACGTTATCGGGCTCCGTCGCGCCCAATGGGCCCGTTCCCATGCTCAACAACAGGGAATCGGACGCAGTGCCAACGCTGGCCTGTTTCTCTAGTGTTCCGAGAATGGCGATGACGGAGGCTCCTGCCACAAGCATTGCCGTGTCCACCTCGGTAGTCGGAATGACCTCAGTCGACAGTAGATGCCAAACGTCTGGCGTCAAGTTACGAACAACGGCGCTGGAGTTGAACGCACTGACTGTTTGCTGCAACTTGTAGGCCACAGGCTCTGCGGATGGCGAAGTTCCGCCTGGCACCATCCGCCGAAAGCCATCTAGATAGCTGGTACCAGCGCTGACCTTCAGGAACAAATGTTTGGACGGTTGGCTGTCTTCAGCGGCTCGCTCACACCACGGTTCAACGACTGCTTTCGCCCTGGAGCCCAGATCAAAGACGATCCTGGCCTCATTGGTTATTACGAGGTCTGTACTAATACTAAAGGTCAGCCGACAACTCCATTGTCCGAAGGCAGGCCAAGCCAAGCTCAACAGACAGATGGCCAAGCAGGCGGTGCGCCTGCCAAGGCTTGGTGTTGATGGCTTCACCGCCGCAGCCCCGCACACATCAAAGACTTTGCCCCAAGCTGGGACAAAGCACCCGCTGGCAGGCCCACCTGGCACTGCTGGCGCCCCCAGCTCAGTTGCAGCGTGGCCACTTCAGGCACGCCCATGAGGTAGAGCGCGCCATCGGAGGCCACGGGAAACACGGTGTCGTCTGTGGCACCCAGCACGCGCACCTCGGCACCGGCGGGTGCCGGGCTGCCGTCTTCCAGCACCACCCGCACTTGGCCAGAGCGGCCCTCGCGCGCTGCAAAGCGCAGGTGCATGGCACCGCGCACGGCCGGCACCACCTCGTGCTCGTAGGTATCGAACTCGGCCTCCAGCGGCAGGTCTTCCACGGCCAAGCCGATGCGGTTGAGGCGCAGCGCATGCAGGCCCGATACCACCGCCACGCCCTGCCCGTTGGTGCGGGCCCGCACGCCGCCTTGAAGGGTGATGCCCACATCCGGCAGGCCGGGTGCTTCGACCAGGGCGTAGCTGTCGTAGACCGGGCTGGTCAGGCGGGACTGCCCGCCGGCCATCACCCAGGCACCTCGCCAACCGGCGCGCAGGGTTTGGCTTTGCTGGCTGGCGCTGGCGTCCAGGCGCACATCACCCCATTCGGTGCGGCGGTAGGCGCCGGCTTCGCTGTAGGCCTGTTGCTCGCGCTGACCGCCCAGCACTTGCCAAGACCAGGGCGACTCTGCCGTGGCCGACTGGCTCCAGCGGGCATGGGTTTGCACCGCGCCGGCGCTCTGTTGCGAGGCCACCCAACTCAACTGGCGCCCGCCGTCCAAAGTCCAGCTCAACTGGGCATAGGCCGAGGTGCTGCTGGTGCTGCTGGTCCTGCCTAAGCTGGCGCTGCTGGCCGAGGCACTAGTGCTTCGGTGCGACACGTTGAGGGACAAGAACAAGTCGGGCCGAATGCGCCAGGTAGGCGACAGCGAGACGCTGCGTGTGGCGGGCTGGCCGCGAAAGGTCTGGCGCGATGCGTTCAAACCCAGGCTGAGCGAGGGCGACAAGCGTTGCGAGTAGCTCAACACCCATTGGTTGCGCCGGGTGCCTGCGCTGCCCTGCCCCACGCCGGTGTAGGCGGGGCTGATGAAGCGGGCATTGAGCATGAGCTGCGCGCCGTTGGGCAGCGGCGCCTGGGCAGAAGACTCCAGCGACCAACCGGTGCCTGTGCTGGCTTGGCTGAGCGACAAGGCCGACTGCACCATAGTCTGCCACTGGGGCAAGGCCCATTGCTGCGACAGATCGACGTTGCGCACACCGGCACCGCTTTGCACCAAGCCCTCTAAGGTGAGCGTGTCGCTGAAGCCGTAGCGCCACAGCGCACTGAGCAGGGGTTGGTCATAGCGGTTGTTGGCGGTGCCAGCGCCCGTGCGCAGCAGGCCTAAGTCCACCGTCCAGTCGGACAAGCCTTGGGCCAACATGCGCGCGCCGGTCAGGAAGGCCTGCTCGGTCACCACCTCGCGCCCCAGGCTGTCGCGCACCACCACGCGGGCCACGCCGCCGCTCAGTTGCGGTGTGTTGTCGAGCACGAAGGGGCCGGTGGGAACTTGCTGCGTTTGGCGCAGCACGCCATCCAGGTAAATCTCCACGGTGCTGGGCGTGAGGGCCTCGCCGCTGAAGCGCGGGCGCGGGCTGCGCACCTCGCCTGGGCGCAACTCGGCTTCGGTGCCCAGTTGAATGCCGCCATAACGCAGCGAGCGCCCGCTGGCATTGCTTTGGGTGTTGCCATCGCCCAAGCGCATGCGCCAGCCGCGCTGCAGCCAGTCGACCGTGAGCGCGGTGTCTTGGCGCGTCAGCTGGGTGCCGGCTTCGTTGCGGCGCAGCGTCCAATCGTGGGTGAACACGCCCCAAGGCATGCTCCAGCGCACTTGGCCGCTGGCCCCCAGGTCTTGGCGATTGCCGAGGGAAGCGCTGCCGTGCTGGCTTTGCGCGTTGATGTCAAAGTTCAGCAGCAAGCCGCTGACCGCATCCGTTGGCTGCAGCACCTCGGACTTGCCCGTGCCCAAGCGCGTGACGTTGAAGGCGCCGGGCGCCATCGACAGGTCCATGGACTGGTCGCTCTCGCGCAGCGCTGCGCTGAAGCCAGGGGCTCGGTAGATGGGCAGGTAGCGCTGCCCGGCATAGGCCAGTGCAGAGCCGCCCTCGATGGGCTTTAAGCGCCAAGCGGCCACTGCGTCCTCCGGTGCATGCAACAGGCCGTCTCGCTCCAGCAAGACCCAGCTGCCGGCCTCTTGGCCGTTGATGCGAACCTCCAGCGGTAACCAGCGCAAGCGCATGCCGGGGTCGGCAGGCAAGACCTCGCCTTGCGACCAAGCCAGAAGAGGCTGCCCCAGCAAGACCAGCCACACCAGCGACCCCAGCCGCAGCGGCCACTCTGCTTCACGACGGCCGTCGTACCCGTGAAGCCGCTTTGCAAGGTGGGGCGATGGTCCATGCGGGTTCATGGAACCGTGACAGGGAAGGCGGGTTGCTGCAGACCGTCGGTCTCAACCATCAATTGCGCCGCGCCAGCGGGCACGGCGGCCACACCCGGCGCGCGCAAACCCGCCGGCGGGCCGGGCAGCAGCACCTGTGCGCCGGGAAGGAGGTATTGCCCCTGTTGTGAGCGCCACAGCACTTGCCCATCGCGCTCCAAACGAAAGCCGCGCAGTTGCGTGTAGGCCGTGCCTTGGTTGGAGCAACTGATTTGCTCTGGCGCTTGCAGCCCACATACCAAAACCGGCTTGGCTTGCTGCGGGGTGATGAAGACCGGCATGCTCATGGCCAGCGCCAAGGACATGGACACACCTTCTGAGGCTGGCCGCTCGGGCACCACCTCACGCACGATGAGGCGGTAGGTCAACTCGCGTTGCATGTCGGGCGCGCGAACCGGGGCCACACGCAGCACTTGCCTGCCGCCAGGGGCGATGGTGGCAATGGGCGGGGCGACGATGATTTCGCTCGTGGGCTCCAGCGACTCTTTGCCCTGTGCGTCTTGCGTCCAGCGCCACACCTCGGCCTGAAACAACAGCGGCTCTCGGCCCAGGTTGATCACGGTGATGGCAGCAGCCCGTTCGCGCGGCTTCATGTAGATGCGAACCGGTGACACCGAGAAGTTGCCGGCTTCAGCCGCTGGCCAAGCCAAGCCCAGCAGCACCGCACACACAACCCACACCACCCACTGGCTGCCCAGGCCAAAGCGCCAGCGCCGCACAAAGGGGCTGTCAACAAGCGAAGCCGAGCACTTCATGGCGAGCACCACGTTGAACATGTCCGAGGGTTAGAGGGAGGTGCGGGCTGGCGGCTCAATAAGCCACCACCAAGGAGGGCCGCTGACCTTGCTGGCTGAGCGAACGGGCCAGCGCCAAATGGGTAATGGCCAAGCCGGCTTGAGCGCGCTGCTCAGGCTGGGGCGGGGAAACTTTCGAAGCCGCGTCGCCTGTGAGCGGCTCACAGCGCCACAGGAAGGGGCCAGCTTCGATCAGGCCCCCTGGCTGCAACGCTGAGCCGTTGTTTGGCTGCGCATCGGCCTGCACCAAGCCCCAACGGCAACCGCCGGCGATGGTGGCTGGGGCAGCTTCAGCGATGTCCGTGAAGGCAGCGTAGTGCCTGCGCCCACCGCCGTGGTCCATCGAGCCGCCCCACATGGCTGCCGCGACCGGATTGGCAGAAGGCTGACCGGAAGAAGACCAAATTTCCAGGGTTCGCTCGTTGCTTGGGCGCTGTGGTGTGGGTGCTGGTGTTGGTGTTGGCGCGCAGGCGACCAAGGCATCACGCAAGACCAGTTCGCCCCAGTTGCATTGCAGCTCGGCGGGCCTGAGCTGCATGGAGACTTGAAACTGGGCTTCTGTGGAGCCTGCGTGGCCAAGGGCTGCGGCACAAAGGCCAGCAACCAAGGCCAAAGCCCCCGCCTGATGCTTGACGGAGCGCATGCCTCAGTACGTGAGGCGCAGGGTGTGGGTGCGGTTCGATGTGGCCCCAGCGCAGGCTGTTGTCACGCAGCCGTACTGGCCGCTTGCCATGGTTCCGTTGATGGTTACGGAGTTTGCGCCTGCGGTCGCAGTGCGAACGCCAGTGGCACCGCCAATCGCCAGCGTGTAGGCAAGATTGGTCTCCGCGTCTGTGACCACTTTGGTGGTACTGGTTACGGTTGGACCGGTTACCAGTGCTGGTGTGAAGGTCACGCCTTCTGTGCAGGTCAGCGATGCAGTCGTGCTAGCAGTCAACTCAGTGGTCCGCCCTGCGGTGTATGTTCCAAACGCCAAGATTGGAATTGCAGCGATGGTGCAACTACCGGAGAGCGTGAGGGTGACGTTGAAGTCTGCATTGGTCTGCGCATGCAAGCCAGGGCTGAGAAGGGCTGCTGCTGAAACAAGACCGGTGGCTGCGGCGCGCAGGGCGCGGCGGGGGAAGTGGCTGAGAGGCATGTGCAGGTTCCAGTGATGAACGACCGCCCCCTTGGCAGTCGACTGGGCGGCATGGTGTCCTTCCGTGTTCAGCGATCCCTCCAAGATTGCCTTTCGGCGAACAGTTGTCGGTGGCGTTCAGTGGAGCATCAGCGTCTGGTCTGACCAAAGAACCCAGCCGACCGACCTTGCTTGGCCCAGCGCGCCACCAATGACAGAAGGGCTTGAAGACCGTTGCGCAGCGCACAGACCGCCAACGTGCCCGTCTGCACGATCAGGCGCTCAACTGCCTGTGGGAATTTGATGACAGCCAAGCCTCGATGGAATGCGCGGGCGGCATCGCTGCTGACTGCGGCCGCTTTGACGGTGCTCTGCGCGGGCGTGCCAGGGCTTTTGCGGGCACAGGTCGTGTCCAACGCCGCGCCACTTTTGGGCGGCGCAGCAGGGGCGATGGGCCTGCCCGACATGGCGGCCATCGCAGCGCGCTTTGCGCCCATCGTCGTGAACATCAGCGTCAGGGGAACGCGCAAGGTATCAACTGGCGCAGAACCGACGCCCGATGGAACCAGTGGCACCGACAGCCCACCAGCATCGGATGAGGCCGACGCGGTACTGGATTTCCTGCGCCAGTTTCAGCAGCGCTTTGGTGGGCTGCCGCCCCAGCTCAAACTACCCGTCAGCGGCGAAGGCTCGGGGTTCATCGTGCGTGCTGATGGACTCATCTTGACCAACGCGCATGTGGTGGCCGATGCCGACGAAGTGCTCGTGCGACTGAACGACCGCCGTGAGTACCTGGCCAAGGTGTTGGGCAGCGACCGACTGACCGACATCGCTTTGCTGAAGATCGAAGCCGCCGACCTGCCGACTGCCACCCTCCCGCCTTTTGGCTCCCCGCGCAACATGCAGCCTGCGACAAGCCCGATTCGGGTGGGCGAATGGGTGCTGGCCATTGGCTCGCCTTTCGGCTTTGAGAGCACCGTCACAGTCGGCGTGGTCAGCGCAGCCAAGCGCTCACTTCCCGGCAATGGCTGGGTTTCGTTCATCCAGACCGATGCAGCCATCAACCCGGGCAGCTCTGGCGGGCCGCTGATCAACGTTCGGGGCGAAGTCATTGGCATCAACTCTCAGATTTACTCGCAGACCGGCGGCTACCAGGGCTTGTCCTTCGCGATTCCCATTGAAGTGGCGCAACGCATTGCCCTGGAGATCTTGGCCAATGGCAAGGTGCGCCATGCGCGGCTGGGCGTATCCGTTCAGGAGGTCAACCAGACTTTGGCCGAAGCCTTCAAGCTGCCGAAGCCCGCCGGCGCTTTGGTCACCGAGGTAAGCCAGGGCAGCGCAGCCGAGCGCGCAGGCTTGGTCAGCGGAGACGTCATCTTGTCGGCCAACGGCCAAGCCTTGGACTTATCGGGCGACCTGCCCGCCGCGGTTGGACTGGCCCAGCCGGGCGACGATATGGTGCTGGAGGTCTGGCACCTGGGTGGCAAAGTAACGCGGCGTGCACGCCTAGACGACGCAGACCGCCCCGCGATAGAACGGACGAAGGCCGATGCAACGGCACCGAGCAAGTTGCCAACGGGGCGACTGGGCCTGTCGCTGCGCCCGCTGCAAGCGCACGAAATGCGGGAGTCCGGCATCACGGCCGGGCTGGTGGTCGAGGCCGTGACCGCCGCAGCGGGCCGAGCGGGCCTGCAGACTGGCGATCTGCTGCTGGCCATCAACGGCCGACCGGTCACCACCGTCCAGCAAGCCGTCGGCTTGGTGGCCCAGTCGGACACAGCCGCCGCCTTGCTGCTACAGCGCGGCGTCAACAAGCTGTACTTGGCACTGCGGCTGGACTGAGCCTGTCGGGCTCAAGCCACCGTACCCAGCAAAGCGCCCACGCCTGCAGTGACGGCCATCGCGAAGGCACCCCAGAACGCCACGCGCCATGTGCCGCTCCACAGCGGTGCTCCGCCAAGCTGGGCAGACACCGCCCCCAGACTGGCCAGAAAGACCAGCGACCATACGGTCACCCAAGCCATCAGGTGGGCGCCTGACACCGTGGCGACGACGGCCATCGGCAACACCGCACCGACCGCAAAACTGGCTGCAGAGGCCAGCGCCGCCTGCGTGGGGCGCGCTGCGGTCACGTCGGACAGGCCCAGCTCATCGCGGGCATGGGCACCCAGCGCATCGTGCTTCATCAGTTGTTCGGCCACTTGGTCGGCCAAACGCGGCTCCAGGCCGCGACCGACATAAATGCCCGCCAGTTCCTGTTGCTCTGCCGCCGGGTTTTGCTGGAGCTCGGCAGCCTCCCGGGCCAAGTCGGCGGCTTCGGTGTCCTTCTGGGAATGCACCGAGACAAACTCGCCGGCCGCCATGGACATGGCCCCGGCGATCAGGCCGGAAGCACCCGTCAGCAAGATGGTGCGGTGCTCAGCCCCCGCAGCGGCCACCCCCAGCACCAAGCTGGCGGTGGACACGATGCCGTCGTTGGCACCCAAGACCGCCGCGCGCAACCAACCGATGTGCGCGCTGCGGTGACGTTCTGTGTGGCTTCTCACCGGTTACCCCAGGGCAGAGGCCCAGGCCTCCTTGGTGAGCTCTGAGCTGGCGTCTGCACCGTGCGTATCGAGTCCATGGCGGCATGCACTCAAGTTGCTCGAAGCTGCAAGCGCAGGCGCTCGATCTCGGCCATCAGTTCCAACACCAAGGCCACCGCTGCCATGTCCAGCTCGAAATCGCGCGCCAGGCGCAGCGTCTTGCGCGTCTGTGGCAAGGCATCTCCACCAAAGCGCCAGTCTTGCGGCATATGGCCCGTGGGCTGAAGCAGGCCCTCACCCACCATTGCCTGCACCCAGGTGTGTTCAGCACCGCTTGCCTGACACAGCGCGGCCAGCGTGAACCAGCCCTGCTCCTCCAGCACGACAGCAGCCGAAACTGGGGCAAGCGGTACAAGTTGATGGGCCATGGTCTTCATGCCTCCAGCGCGGCGCGGGGTTGGAAAGAGGGGAAGGCACGGGCCAGCGCGCTGTAGGCCTCTTGGTCGGCTTCTGAGACTGCCATCGGCAGCACGATGCGCAGCACGGCATACAGGTCGCCCGGCACCTTGCCCGGCAGCCCGCGGCCTTTGAGGCGCAGCTTGCGCCCTTGCGGCGAGCCAGGCGGCACCTTCAACAGCACGCTCACGCTGTGATCCGGCGTCGGCACCTCGACGGAGGCACCCAACGCGGCCTCCCAAGGCGCCACGGGAAGCTCGAAGCTGATGTCGCCACCGCTGACCCTGAACAGCGGGTGCGGCAAGAAGCCCACCGCCAGGTACAGGTCGCCAGCAGGCGCGCCGCCTTGGCCTGCATCGCCCAGGCCGGCCAGCCGCAGGTGCTGGCCTTCGCGAACGCCCTTGGGGATGCCCACCTCAAACTGCCTGTTCTGCAGCGTGGCAGGCCCTGCCGCATCGGCCGTGGGCATGCGAATGGAGAACATGCGCTTGGCACCCAGGTAGCTGTCTTCCAAACCGATGTCCAGCTTGGCGTGCTGGTCTCGCCCCGGCATCGGGCCGCTGTCGGCGCTGCGCCTGGGCATGCCTTGTGGGCCGCCCCGGCCAAAGAGCGACTCGAAGAAATCACTGAAATCTGGCGCTTCTTCTTGAGAGCCCCCCTCTGGCTGTCTGCCAGAGCGGCTGCCCCGAGCCGCGCTGCGATACGGCTGGCTGTGGTCCCAGCCGGGTGGTGGCTCAAAGTCCTGCCCATTGGCATGGCGCTGCACGGCGGCGTCGTAGGCCGCGCGGCGTTCAGCGTCAATCAAGGCTTCGTGCGCTTCTGCCACTTCCTTGAAGCGCGCCTCGGCGTCGGGAGCCTTGCTGACATCCGGGTGGTATTTGCGAGCCAGCTTGCGGTAGGCGCGCTTGACCTCGGCCTGCGTCGCAGTGCGCTGGATGCCCAGCGTGGCGTAGTAGTCGGGCAAGGCCATCAGCGGTCGGAGGAACCTCGGGTGGTGAAGCGGTTCTAGGGCAGTGGCTGCGCCAATGAATCCAGATGCAGCCAAACCTCGTTGCGCCGCATGAACCAGGGCGTGAAGGGCGCGTTGTAGCGCGCATAGATCGGCTCGCCTTTCCACGTCAGGTTCGCGGCTTGCAAGGCTGTCTGTAGCTTGGCCAACTGTTCGCTGTCGTTGGACTGCGACCACAGGCCCGAGTAGCGGATGACGGCCACTTGGACTGCTGCGACATCACGCAGTTGCACCTGCGCATCAAGCGGTTCTGGCGCTGTGGCAGCCGTCACGCCTTTGGGCAACACGAACTGAACCAGGAATCCGCCCGATGCAGCCGCCTGCGTGACGGGTGCCGTCATCTCCAGCTTCAGCGGCGCAGCGGCCTGCGTCACCGGTGCCGTCATGGCGAACTTCCGCTCGCCCTTGTTCTTGCCGAAGATATAGCCTGCCAAGATCGGAAAGGCTTGGCTGCCCGCGTCACGCGCCGGGCCGGGCACCAACACCTCGGCCACGGCATAGCCCGCATATTGGCGCAGCTCGACGGCGGCCAACTTGTCGGCTAACTGGCGGACCACCTGGTACTCGGGCTCTGGTGTGGCTTGGATGGGCATGGACAGGGTGGTCAGGGCAAGGGCTGTCATTAATAGATGGGTAAAGCGCTTCATGGCTTAAGGGGATCGGGTCGGGGCTTGCGCCTGGGGCCTTCGTGGCGACCGTCAGGCATGCCCTTGCGCCAGGGCGGCCGCTTTTGCCTTTGGGAAATCAGCGCCACGGGCAACGGCCTCTCCAGCCTCAAAGTCCCGGCGCAGCTCGTCGAGCTTGGCCATCGCGCCCTCGAACGCATCGTTGCCAAGCAGCAGGTGGTGGGGCGGATGGCCCGACGCCACGGCTTTCAGGATGGCACCCGCAGCACGCACCGGGTCTCCGGGCTGCTTGCCAGACGATGCTCGAACCGCTTGGCGAACCTGGCCAGCGCTTGCCATGTAGTCGTCGATCTGGTGCGCGCTTTCGTTGGCAGACCTTCCAGCCCAGTCGGTGCGAAACCCGCTGGGCTCGACCACCATCACCCGAATGCCCAAGGGCTCGACCTCTTGGCGCAGTGCCTCCGACAGGCCTTCCACGGCAAACTTGGTGGCGTTGTATTGCCCAAGGGCTGGAAAACCACGCAGCCCACCGATGGAGGCCACGTTCACGATGCACCCGCTGCGCCGTTTACGCATGCCGGGCAGCACGGCCTGGATCATGGCGGTAAGGCCAAACACGTTGACCTCGAACATCTTGCGCACTTCAGCCACTTCGCCTTCCTCGATGGCGGCGAAGTAGCCGATGCCGGCGTTGTTCACCAGCACGTCGATGCCCCCAAAGCGCGCCTGTGCCGCCTCGACGGCAGCAGCCACCTGATCGGGCTGCGTGACGTCGAGCTTGAGTACGAGAACCTGGTCGGTCGAGCCATAGCCTTGCAGCTGCGAAGGATCGCGCGCGGTCATGACCGTGCGATGGCCGTGTTCGATGGCCTGCTTGGCCAGTTCCAAGCCGAAGCCGGTGGAGCAGCCGGTGATGAACCAAACCGGCGGTTCGGTGACGATGGCTGTGCTGACTGATGCATTCATGGCAATTCCTTGGGGTTAGACGGGTGCTGCGACGTGCCCAGTGCGCACCAGCTTCTTGTTGACGAACTCGTGGATGCCCATGTTTCCCAGCTCACGGCCGTAGCCCGAGTTCTTGATGCCGCCGAAAGGCAGCTCGGCATCGGCCCAGTCGAGGTTGTTGACGAACACCATCCCGCTGTCCACGCGGCTGGCCAGGCGCTGGCCGCGGTCCTCGTCCTTGGTCCACACCGAGCCGCCGAGGCCGAAGTCGGAATCGTTGGCCAGAGCAATGGCCTCGTCCTCGCTCTTAACCCGGTAGAAGGAGACCACCGGCCCAAAGAACTCGTCGCGGTAGGCCGGGTTGTTGGGTGCGATGTGGGTGAGGATCGTGGCCTGCATGAACCAGCCCGGACGGTCGATGCGCTTGCCGCCCAGCAGCAGCTTCGCACCACCGGCCACCGCAGCGTCGACCTGCGCCAGCAACTGCAGCAGGGCAGATTCGGTGGACAGCGGGCCGAGCGTGGTTTTCCCGTCCATGGGATCGCCCGGGATCAGGGCTTCGAGGGCAGCCTTGAACTTCGCCAGGAACTTGTCAGCCACCGCTTCCATCACGATGAAGCGCTTGGCCGCGCAGCAGGTCTGCCCGCCGTTGTACATGCGGCCCCACACGGCCCACGGAATGGTCTTGTCGAGGTCGGCGTCGTCGAGCACGATGAAGGCGTCGCTGCCGCCGAGTTCCATCGTGGACTTCTTCAAGTTCTGGCCAGCACGGGCTGCCACGCTGCGCCCAGCGGCCAAGCTGCCGGTCAGCGCCACGCCCTTGACACGCGGGTCGTCAATGACGCGGTCGGACTGCTCGTAGGAGATCAACAGGTTGGTGTACGCACCCACCGGCGCCCCGGCGTCCAGCAGAAGCCGCTCGAAGGCGATGGCGCATTGCGGCACGCAGCCTGCATGCTTCACCACCAGCACATTGCCCGCCATCAACTGCGGCCCAGCCACACGGGCGAGCTGGTAGTACGGAAAGTTCCAGGGCTCTACGCAAAACAGCACGCCCAAGGGGCTGCTTTCCAGATGCGCCTTGCCATGCTTGGGGTGCAGCTTGGTGGGCTCTAGAAAAGCCTCGCCATGCTTGGCGTAGTAAGCCAGGATGTCGGCACTGAAGGTCACTTCGCCGCGGGCTTCATCGATGCGCTTGCCCATGTCTTGTGTGGCGAGCCGGGCGAAGTCATCGACATGAGCGGCCATCAGGGCCGCTGCTTTGTGCACGATGGCAGCGCGCTCGGCGTAAGTGGTGTGCTTCCACTTCTGATAGGTCGCTTCAGCCGTGGCCAGCGACTGTTCGAGTTGCTCAGAGCTCAGGTGTTCGTAGCTCTTGAGCAGGCGGCCGGTGTTGGGGTTGATGCTTTGGTAGGTCATTGCGTTGTCGTTTGTCTGCAGTGGGCGGGTCATGCGTGAACCAACGGGGCGCTGCGTGTGCGCGGCTGGCCTTAGGGCACGAATCGGTGTTGCAGCCTGCGCGCAGCGACCCGTCAGGTCTGTTCGATGGCGCACCGTGCATGGGGGCCAGCGGTGCCATGCTGCTGTAGTGAGCTGCAGCGGTCAGCCATCAGCTATCTGTCAGGCTTGCGCCGCCTTTCACGAATACGAAGAAAAGACACCCACCATGCCGCAGAACACCACCACCAACCGCCGCATAGTCTTGAAGGCCAGGCCGCACGGCGCGCCGACCGCAGAAGACTTTCGCTTGGAGACTGTGCCCGTGCCTGTGCCAGAGACCGGTCAGGTCTTGCTGCGCACGCTGTTCCTCTCGCTCGACCCCTACATGCGCGGGCGGATGAGCGATGGACCGTCGTACGCTGCACCGGTGGCCATCGGCGACGTGATGGTCGGCGGCACGGTGTCGCGCGTCGAGGTCTCCAAACACGCCGACTTTAAGGTAGGCGAACTGGTGCTGGGCTACGCGGGCTGGCAGGACTACGCGCTGTCCGACGGCAAGGGCATCACGCCCATCGCGTATGCGCAGCGACACCCCTCGCGCGCGCTGGGCGTGCTGGGCATGCCCGGCTTCACCGCCTACATGGGCTTGCTCGACATCGGCAGGCCCGTGGCTGGAGAGACCGTCGTCGTGGCCGCCGCCAGTGGTGCCGTTGGCTCGGTGGTGGGCCAGATCGCAAAGATCAAGGGTTGCTACGTCGTCGGCATCGCGGGCGGCGAGGACAAGTGCAAATACGTCGTGGATGAATTGGGCTTTGACTTCTGCGTCGATCACCGCGCAGACGACCTGCCTGGCCACCTGGCCGCCGCCTGCCCCAAGGGCATCGACGTGTATTTCGAGAACGTCGGCGGTGCCGTGTTCGACGCGGTGTTGCCGCTGCTCAACACCAAGGCGCGGGTGCCGGTCTGTGGGCTGATCGCTGCCTACAACGCCACAGAGCTGCCGCCCGGCCCGGACCGGCTGGGTTTGCTGATGGGCACGCTGCTGCGCAAGCGCATCCAGATGCAGGGCTTCATCGTCTTCGACGACTACGCGCCGCGCTGGAGCGAGTTTGCGGGTGAGATGGGCGAGTGGGTGAGCAAAGGCAAAGTCAAGGTCCGCGAGGACATCGTCTTCGGCCTGGAGAACGCGTCCGAGGCCTTCATCGGCCTGCTGCAAGGCAAGAACTTCGGCAAGCTGGTCGTTGAGCTGGCGCACGAATGAGCGCACAACTCTTTAAGCCCAGCGCAGCACGACGATGCCTCGCCACGCATGGCCGACCCAGCCACGCTGGCCAAGGAAAGCCTGCTGGAATTTGAAGCGAGAGGCGCCGGCATCTACCAAACCCTGGCGTCACGGCGCGGTTTTGAAACCAAACTGCCGCTGACGCGCCAGGACTTGTACCCGCGCTGACCGCCGCACCCCCTGCGCCCAAAGAAAAAAGCCCCGGTCTCGCAAGAGATCGGGGCTTCGTATTGGGTAGGCGCGATTGCACTCGAACCAACGACCCCCACCCTATCAAGGTGCAACCCTCGCGCTCTTGAAGCGAACAACGCACTTTTGCACGCTACTAAAACAAGCAGCCTTCCGAGGCCGATCTCAGTTCTTCCTACGACCTGCTGCAAGCGGGGCTTGCCTCTGCAGTGGTTTCAGGCGTCTGGCAGGCGTTCGCGCTCCATGTCTGCGCGGCGATTGCTCTCCGCGACCTGATTGACGGCCCAAAAAACCAGGACGATGAACCAGATCAGCAAAATGATATGGTGGACTTTCATGTGTGTCTCCCAAGCTTGATAGAGGTGTCGACGAAGGTGATCAGAAGACCCAAGTTCCAAGTGTGATTCTGGGAACGTGCTGCAGGTTTCATTCTGCTACTTTGGGCACATGGAGGGGCGAACCGATGCGCGTACTCTCGCCGATCAGCGCGCTCATGACAACAATGGTGGCGGCGAGCAAGATGATTTCCAGGCAGTAGACCGCAATATAGCCAGTCGCTGGGCCCGACAACGCGGTACCAAAGGCGCCGCCTTCAGCGAGGGCTCCCACGACGTCGTGCCCGATGCCTCCAAGCGCCATGGCCACACCGGCAACTGTGGCCTGCACAGCACCCCATGCGCCCAGCGCCAGACCTGTCTGCTCTTTCGGTGCGCAGTTCATGGTCAGGGTCAGTGTGCCGTGGCCGAAGATGCCGGCACCGAATCCGATGAGCAATGCACCCATGCCAAACAGGGCAGTAGATTGGGTCATCGCAGCAAGGATCACCGCCGAGAAAGCGGGCAGCCCGATCCAAGCGCCACGGGCCGCCATGCGAGCCGGGTCAACGCCGCGGGTCAACACCCACGAAGCGAGGCAAAAACCCGACAGGCCGCCGGTCGCCAGCGCGGCCGTCAGCAAGGTGGTGCCACCGACGCTCATGCCCAGCACCTGGCCCCCATAGGGCTCAAGCAACACGTCCTGCATGCCAAAGGCCATGGTGCCCAGGCCGATGGCCACCAGCCGCCGCAGGGCACCATCGCCTGCAATGTATTCGCGCCAGGCGTCGCCGAAATTCGGCGCGCTGGCAGGAGCGGTGGTCAGTCGACCGGGGCGGCGAGTTTCCTGCTTCCACAGCGCCAATGTGTTCAGCACGATGGTCGCGACGGCGCATGCCTGGATCACCTGTACAAGCCTTGCCGGGCTGAAATCGCGCAGGAGGAAGCCAAAGATCAAGGCGCTGACGATGCTGCCCAGCAACAGCATCACGTACATCAACCCGACGACCTTGGGCCGGGATTCGACCGGCACCAAGTCGGTGGCCAGCGCAAGCCCAGCCGTCTGTGTCGTGTGCAGCCCAGCGCCCACCAGCAAGAAGGCAGTCGCTGCCCCAACCTGTCCAACCCATGCTGGCCACTGACTCGCGTTGCCTCCGCCCGACAGCACCAACAGAGCGAACGGCATGATCGCCAGTCCGCCGAATTGGATCAGCGTGCCCATCCAGATGAAGGGCACCCGGCGCCAGCCAAGCGCCGAGCGGTGATTGTCAGACTTGAAGCCAATGAGCGCCCGAAACGGTGCGTAAAGCACAGGCAGCGCCACCATCACCGCGACCAGTGTGGCGCTGACCTTCAACTCGACAATCATCACCCGGTTCAAGGTGCCCACCAGCAGCACCAACGCCATGCCCACAGAAACTTGGAACAGCGCCAGACGCAACAGCCGCGAAAGTGGCAAGTCCGGCGTGGCGACGTCGGCAAAGGGCAAGAACTGCGGGCCTACGCGCGCCAAGCGTGACACCAGGGCTCGGGTCAGAAGTTGCATGGCTGGGATTTCGCGTGCCGGTTGGCGCGTCCTGCTATGAAAGAGAGCAACCCTCAGCCAATCGGGCAGAAAGGGCGGCGTCCAGAATTGGGGGCCGACGCGCACGGAGGCGCGCCGGCCAATCTGCTGGCTAAGGCTTCTGCGGGACTGCCGCGTTTGGCACGACCGCGACCGCAGCTGTCGGCGCTGCCGCGTTGCCGTTCAGGAACTTAGGGACCCAGGTCGTGTGGGTCAACAGGGCGAGGTGCACTGCGAACGAACCCACCGCCACGGCCCCCAGGAACACGGGGACGCCGACCGAAGGTTTGACAACCAACCACATTTTTCCGTAGATCATTTGGATTGTTCCTCTCTTACTTCAGCCAAGGGGAGTAGATGTAGGCCAACAGGTGCGCCAACACCGAGATGAAACCGAAGATCTGCGTGCCTTGAATGAGGTGGCGATGCAACTCCTCTGCTTCTGGCGCGGTCAGGCCCGTAGGCCACACCTTGTTCGGATCAATGCCATTGTTCATATGCCCTCCAAAATTTTGAAGCTCCAACGCGCGCAAAAACCTGCACGCCGGTACAGGCCCCAACCGGGGTCTGCACATGTATTGTTCGGCTGACACTTTGCGTTGTCAACTATTTGTGACACAAAAGTTCTGGCCATGACCGGCTCCGCGCCAACCGAGAACCCCCTGGGTCGCCTCGTGCTGGTGCTGATTCGCAGCGTGTTGCCAGGGCCCGCGCACAAAAAAACCGCCGGGGGCACCGGCGGTCTGGGCTGAGGGTCGCAACCCATTGGATGTTGACGTGCTGGCTAGGGCGCCACGTGAGCATGGGAAGCCATCTCAAGCGCTTGGAAGCGCACCAAGAAATTCGGCCCTGGTTTTCGCAGGCCTGTCACACCCCAAGCGGGCCGTTCGGCCCGCTTCAGGCTGGAGTCAAAGCCGGGTCGGGCGGCCGTTGACGGGGTCGTTGTAGCGCTTGTCGAAAAAGCTCAGACCGCCGAGAACCCCGCGCAACAGAAAACCGCCGGCGGCGGCAAGAATCAACAGGAAAAAGATGATGGCGGCAATCGTGGTGGAGAGCATGGGAACCTCGTCAGGCTGGGCACCAGAACGTACTGGCCAGTTCATTATGTAACCCCCCCAGGTATGCCATCAAGCGCCAACGGCTCTCGCAGGCAGCATGCAAACTCGGGCCGGGACGCCTTCCTAGACGATATGGCGGCTGGCGAAGACGGTGATTTCTGCCCGTTACGCGGCCCCAAGACCGTGCTGCAGGCACCGCCAAGCATCCAGATGTTGGGTTTCTGGCGGAGAGGCATGCACCGCATGAGCAAACAACCCCTTCGACAGTTCGCCAGTGTTTTCCGTACTTTGTCCGTGTACTTTGTCCGTAAGCCCAAGAAAAAAAAGCACCTAGCGTTGCCGCTAAGTGCCTGATTTCCCCACCGAATTTGGTAGGCGCGATTGGACTCGAACCAACGACCCCCACCATGTCAAGGTGGTGCTCTAACCAGCTGAGCTACGCGCCTGTGGGTCGGAAAGCGCCGGAGTCTAGCACGGCACTTTTTCCTGAAACGCCAAGCTCAGCGCGCTGGAATGAAGGCGCGCGGTCAGCGGCGCCTCGCGCTGCGTACGCCAGACACCGCGCCCACCGCTTGAATGACTTGGGTCAAGCGTGTGGCGTCGGTCACTTCCACGGTGAAGGTCATCCAGGCGGTTTCGCGCACCGATTGCGTTTGCACGCCGATGACGTTCACCTTGGCCTTGGCGAACACCTCAGAAATGTCGCGCAGCAGGCCTTGCCGGTCGCTGGCCTCCACAGCCACATCGGTGGGGTAGACCACCTGAGACTGCGCTTGTGGCACGCCCCACTCCACCTCAATGACCCGCTCGAAATCACGCTGCGCCATCAAGCGAAAGCTGGGGCAGTCGGCGCGGTGGATGCTGACGCCTTTGCCGCGTGTGACGTAGCCGCAAATGGGGTCGGGCGGCGCTGGCTTGCAGCAGCGAGCCAGTTGGGTGAGCAGCGAATCGATGCCCACCACCAGCACCGCGCTCTTGCCAGAACGCGCAGCCGATCCTTGCGCGCGGTGCGGCTTTTTCAGCAGCACCTCGTCGGGGTCGGCCGCGGGCTCAGGTGGGCGCAGCAGGGTTTCGATGTTGCGCAGCGAAAACTCGTCTTTGCCCACCACTTCAAACAGGGCTTCAGCGCCGTCGAACCCGAGTTGCGAAGCCAGGTCGTCGAGCTTCATGGCGGTGCGGCCTTCGCGCTGCAGCAGGCGCTCCACCGCTTCACGGCCACGCGCCACGGTTTCGGCCTGGGCTTGCGCATTGAACCAGGCGCGCACCTTTGCACGCGCTCGGTGGCTGACCAAAAAGCCCAAGTCAGAGTTGAGCCAGTCGCGCGACGGGCCCGATTGCCCCGCCCCTTCTTTGGCAGCAATCACTTCCACGGTCTGGCCGTTTTGCAGCGGCGTGCTCAGCGGCACCATGTGCCCGTCGACCTTGGCACCGCGACACCTGTGGCCCAAGCTGGTGTGCACGCTGTAGGCAAAGTCCACCGGCGTGGCCCCGCGCGGCAGTTCGACGATGGAAGCTTGTGGCGTCAACACGTAAATGTGGTCATCAAACAGCGCTTTGCCAGCGGCATCACCACTGAGCTGCGCTTGGCCAGAGACATCGCGCTCCCAAGCCAGCAGTTGCCGCAACACGGCGATCTTGGCGTCGTATTCACTGTCTGCGTTGATGCCTGCATAGCCCTTGGTGCCCGCCTCTTTGTAGGCCCAGTGCGCAGCCACGCCGTATTCCGCGTGGTCGTGCATGGCCTGCGTGCGGATCTGAATTTCAATCGGCACGCCTTGCGCGTCTTTCACCACCGTGTGCAGCGACTGATAGCCGTTGGGCTTGGGCCGCGCGATGTAGTCGTCGAACTCATCGGCCATGGGCTGAAAGTGCGCGTGAACCCAGCTCAACGCCGCATAGCAGGCCGCGACGTCCGGCACGATCACGCGCAGGCCGCGGATGTCGAGCACTTGATCGAAGCCCAGCGACTTGCCGCGCATCTTTTTCACGATGCTGTAGATGTGCTTGGGCCTGCCGTGCACGGTGGCTGCAACGCCAAGTGCTGCCAAGTCTTGACCGAGCTGCTGGCGCAAGGTCTCCACGCCTTGTTCGCGCTCGCCGCGCTTCTGGTCGAGCATGCGCGCTACATCGCGGTAGGTGTCGGGCTCCAGAAACCGAAAAGCCAAATCTTCGATTTCCCACTTCACTTGCCAAATGCCCAGCCGGTTGGCCAGAGGCGCAAACACCTGCAAGGACTCTGCTGCCAACAAGGGTGGCACGGGCAAGCGCGTGGCCGCGAAATGGCGCAGCGTTTGAAGGCGTGAGGCCAGTCGCAACATGACCACCCGCAAGTCGCGCGAGAAAGCCAGCAGCATCTTGCGGATGTTCTCGGTCTGCAAGCCGGCCAAGGCCGCGCCCGTGTCGCTGACGCGCCCAGCACGCGCTGCGCTGGCTTCTTGGGCTTGGCGCGCTTGGCGCTGCACGCGCACGAGCTGCGTGGTCTCCACCGCCAGCGCAGCAAACTGCTCGCCGAAGGCTTTGGCAATCACCTCTTGCGGGCGGTTGAGGTGCTCGCAGGCGTAAACCAGGTAACTGGCGGCTTGCATGGCCTCGCTGCCGCCGATGCCGCGCAGGATGTCGGCCACGGCGTCGGCGTGGGCCAGCGTGTTTTCGCCGGTGTCCAGGGTTTCAGCGGCCAGCATGGGCTCGGCGAATGAGCGCGCCCGCGCCAAGCTGCCCGGCTGCTCGGGCAGGCTCTGCGCGGTGGCCGCAATCAGCGGCGCCAGTGGCGCAGCCGGGGCCTGCTCTGGCCCAGCGCTGTTCATGGCCTGCGCCTCATGCCAGCAAAAAGTCGCACACCGTGGTCACTTGATCGGGCGCTATCAAGGTGGGTGCATGGCCCACGCCTTCAAACTCGACCAAACGCGCACGCGGGCCACGCTGCGTCATGGCTTGTGCGGTGCTGGCTGACAACAGGTCGGACTGCGCACCGCGCAACAACAAGGTATCCGCTTGGATATGGTCATAGAGCTGCCACAACAGCGCTTCACCTTGCACTGCAGCTTCTTCGGTCATGGCGCGAAAGGGCGTGCCCAGGGCGGGGTCGTAGTGCAGCGTGAAGCCGCCCTCGGGCACGGCGCGCACCATCGGTCGCGACAGCGCCAGCCACTGCTCGGGCGTGTGCGGCCCAAAGCCAGTGGACACGGCCCACATGGCAGCGGCTGCTTCTTCGACGGTCTGAAAGTGCCCGGCTTGGCCCACATAGCGGCCAATGCGCTGCAAGGCCGCCCATTCAATGACTGGGCCGACATCGTTGAGCACCAAACGCCGCAGCGGCGTGGGCAATGGCAAGCCGGGCTGGCCTGCAACGGCCATCCCAATCAGGCCCCCCATGCTGGTGCCCACCCAGTCCAAGGTGCCGATGGGCGACTGCGCGTGAAGCTGCGCCAGCAAAGCCAGCATGTCGCCCGCGTAGGTCGGGACTTGGTAGCCCGTGGGGTCTGCCAACCGATCGCTTTGGCCTCGGCCCACCACATCCACCGCGACCACGCGAATGGGGGCGCTCAGGGCAGCACGCTGCACCAAGGCTTGGGCAAGGGTGTCGAAATCACGGCCTTGGCGCGTGAGGCCATGCACGCACAACACCACATGGGGGCTGTCTGGCGCACCGGTCAGCCAATACGCCATGCGATGGCCGCCTGCCGCGTCCGGGCACATCACGTGGTGGAGTTGCGGCTCGGTGCTCATGAGGCCCCCGCTTCGCTCTGGATAATGGCTTTGTTCATCAGCGAAGCATCGTAATTCATAGGAGATCGAACATGCTCAAGGGCAAAACGGCACTCGTGACAGGTTCTACCAGCGGCATCGGGTTGGGCATTGCCGAGGCACTGGCCAAGGCCGGGGCCAACTTGGTTCTCAACGGCTTTGGCGACAGTGTTGCGCCGCTGGCGCAGGTCCGGGCGCACGGCATTCAAGCGGTGCACCACGGCGCAGACATCAGCCGCGTGGCAGACATCGAAGACATGATGAACACGGCCACCAGCACCTTTGGCCGAGTGGACATTCTGGTGAACAACGCGGGCATTCAGCACGTGGCGTCTGTGGAAGATTTCCCGGTGGAACGCTGGGACGCGGTGATCGCCATCAACTTGACCAGTGCCTTTCACACCACCCGCCTGGCATTGCCGGCCATGCGCGCGGCCAACTGGGGTCGCATCATCAACATCGCCTCGGTCCACGGTTTGGTGGGCTCAGCGCAGAAATCGGCTTACGTGGCAGCCAAGCACGGGCTGGTGGGCTTGACCAAAGTCACCGCTTTGGAAACCGCGACCACCGGCGTGACGTGCAACGCCATTTGCCCCGGCTGGGTCTTGACGCCGCTGGTGCAAAAGCAGGTCGACGCCAAAGCCTCGGCCCTGGGCCTGAGCAACGAGGACGCCATTCGCCAATTGCTGGGGGAGAAAGAACCCTCCATGCAGTTCACGACCCCCGCAGAACTGGGCGAACTGGCGGTGTTCATGTGCTCTCCGGCCGGCAACAACGTGCGCGGCGTGGCTTGGAACATGGACGGCGGCTGGGCGGCGCAGTGAGTGGGTGCGGTTGAAATGATCAACGCGCGTGATCAACGCGTTTGATCAAAGCGTGTGATCAGCGGGTCAGTTGCACGCTGCCGCTCACGGTGATGACCACCGTGCTCTTGCCGGCCTCCACAGGCACCTGCGCCTCGGCCATGGCGGACTTGGCTTGCATGGACATGAGGGCCACGCGCGGCATGGGCGTTTGGTCGCTCGAGCCCACACTGACCTCACGAAGGGTGTAGCCCGTGAAACCGAAAGCTTGCGCAATTTCAGTCGCGCGGGCGCGGAAACGCTCAATGGCTTGGGCTTGAACTTCAGACTCCACCGACAAACGCTTGTCGCGGCTGAGCGAGAAACCCACCGACGAGATGCTGAGCGTGTTGATGCGGCCCGCTGCCGTAGACACCCGCACGATGTCTTTGCCTTCCAGCACCAGCTCCGCGCTGCCTTGCCAGCCGTTGATCTTGCCGTCGCGGCCATAACGCGGCTGGAGCCCCAGGTTGCCGGTTCGCACATCCATCGCGCCCGGCTGTGCGCTGCGCCGGGCTTCGGTGAGCGCCGCGTCCAGCGCTTGCTTGAGCTGCCCCTGTACGGAGGCAGCGTCTGCTCCCTCCCGGGTGGTCGACAGGCCAATGGTGAGCAGGTCTTGCGCCACTTCCAGGCTGCCAGAGGCCGAGAGCTGCACCACCTGCATCGGCTGACGGCTGCCCAACGCATGGCCATCGGCCCAGGCGCTTGCGCTCCAAAGCAAGGCGACCAAGGTCAGGCCCCAACGCGGCCGAGCCAAAGAAAAATCGAACATGAGAGGACTCCTTGGGTGGATGTGGCGCGATGCTAATAAACCACCACCCCTCCCAACACCGCACTTAAAACCAGCCACCCAGTGCGCCCCCTCGGTAACACCTGGTTACTGAACGCGAGGGCAGCGTCTTCTGTGCGGCTGAACTGCGCATTACAGTGCCTGAAACTGACGCCACTGCCATGCCCACTACGCCAACGAGACCGCACCGCATTTTGGTCGTGGACGACGACACCCGCCTGCGGGAACTGCTCAAGCGCTACCTCAGCCAAGAAGGTTTCGAGGTGCTGCTGGCGGACGGCGGCGTTGGCCTGGACCGCGCCTTGGTGCGCGACACGATGGATCTGATCGTGCTCGACCTGATGATGCCCGGCGAAGACGGCTTGTCCATCTGCCGCCGCCTGCGCGCTGCCAATGACCAAACGCCCATCATCATGCTGACTGCCAAGGGCGAAGACGTGGACCGCATCGCGGGCCTGGAAGTGGGCGCAGACGACTACCTGGGCAAACCCTTCAACCCGCGCGAGTTGTTGGCGCGAATTTCTGCGGTGCTGCGCCGACGCCCTGCACCAGAGATTCCAGCGGCGCCATCGTCCGATCTTGAGGTGATCAACTTTGGCCCGTTCACCTTCGACCTGGGCGCACGCAGCCTGCGGCGGGGCGAGCAGGACCTGCCGCTGACCTCGGGCGAATTCGCCATGCTCAAGGCCTTGGTTCGCCACCCTCGCCTGCCGCTGTCGCGCGCCAGGCTGGCGCAGCTGGCGCGGGGACGCGAGTTTTCTGCCTTCGACCGTAGCCTGGACGTGCAGGTCTCCCGGCTGCGCAAGTTGCTGGAGCACGAAGGCAGCCCACACCGCTACATCCAGACCGTGTGGGGCGTGGGCTACGTTTTTGTTCCGGACAGCGCCGGCGGATGAAATTGGATGCAAAAGCAGGCTCGGTGCGCTGGCACCAAAGCCTGTTCACGCGCACGTTTTTTCTGTTGTCGCTGCTGCTGGCGGTCAGCGCGCTGACTTGGTGGCAAGCCTTTCGGGCCATGGAGCTCGAGCCCAGCCAATTGCAAACCGCACGCCAGATCGCTTCCTTGGCCAGTCTCAGCCGCGCTGCGCTGAGCTCCGCAGACCGCATCAACCGCGTCACGCTCATCAAAAATCTGGCCGACCAAGAAGGCTTGCGGGTTCAACTGCGCGAGCCTGCTGACAACGTCGAGCCCTTTGGCGCTGGCGAGCGTGGCGGACGCATCGCGCAGTTGGTGGCCGATCAACTGGCCGATGACAACCTCAGTGCGCAATCCTTGGTGGCCGCCCGCGTCAACGGCGAGCCTGGTTTATGGGTGGGCTTGGACATTGGCGGTGATGGCTACTGGTTGTCGCTGCCGCCCGACAGCTTGGCGCAGGTGAGTCGCCCGGTGTGGATGGTTTGGATGGGCTTTGCGGTGCTGCTGTCGTTTGGCGGGGCAGCCCTGATTGCTCGGCGCATCAACCGCCCGCTGACACAACTGTCTTTTGCTGCCAGCCGCGTGCGCGACGGCGACTTCGACGCCAGCCAGCTCGACGAAAAGGTGGCCACCAGCGAAATCCGTCAGGTCAACATTGGCTTTAACCGCATGGCCACGCAGCTGGCCAAAGTGGAGCAAGAGCGCGCCGTCATGCTGGCTGGCATTTCGCACGACTTGCGCACGCCGCTGACGCGGCTGCGGCTGGAGACGGAGATGAGCGTGTCAGACACCAGCGCGCGGGCACACATGGCAGCAGACATCGACCAGCTCGACGCCATCATCGACAAGTTTTTGGACTACGCCCGACCCGAGCCGCCGCCGCTCAAAGCCGTGGCCGTGGCCGATGTGGTGCAGACCTGCGTTTATGCAGTGAACGACCGCAGCGACCTGCGCTTGCGCACCTCACTCACGCCCGGGCTCATGGCCATGGCCGACACGGTGGAGTTGATGCGCGTGCTCGACAACCTGATCGAGAACGCGCGCCGCTACGGCAAGTCGCCCGACACCGGCTTGGCGCGGGTGAACATCAGCTCGCGGCTGCAAGGCGATCGGGTGCAGATCACGGTGCGCGACCACGGCATGGGCGTGTCGCAGGCCGCGCTGGCGCGGCTGACAGAGCCCTTCTTTCGGGGTGACGCAGCGCGCACGGCGGCCACTGGCGCTGGCCTGGGGCTGGCGATCGTGGAGAAAACCATCTCGCGCATGGGCGGTGAATTGAAGCTGAGCAATTCAGCAGACGGCAACGGGCTGATCGTGCACGTGTGGTTGCTCAAGGCCAAGTAGAGGCAAGGCTGCGCCCGCGCGGGCACGGATGCGCTGTTCAGCCGCGCCGCAGCAACAGCGCCACAGCGCGCGCTTCGATGGCCTCGCCCAAGCCCACAGGCCCCATGCCCTCGGCGGTTTTGGCCTTGACGTTGACCTGATTCAAAGCCAGTCCCAAACAAGTAGCCAATCGTTGACACATGGCCGGGATGTGCGGTGCCAAACGCGGGGCTTGCGCCACCAAGGTGCTGTCGATGTTGGCAATGTGCCAGCCCGCATCGGCCACCATCTGCGCTGCCTGCGCCAGCAACACCATGGAGTCGGCGCCAGAAAAACGCGGGTCGGTGTCTGAGAAATGCCGGCCAATGTCGCCCAAGGCTGCAGCGCCCAACAAAGCGTCGGTGATGGCGTGAGCCAAGGCGTCGGCGTCAGAGTGCCCCAGCAAACCCATGGTGTGGGGCACGTGAACGCCGCCCAAGATGAGCGGTCTGCCCGACACCAGCCGGTGCGTGTCCCAGCCCTCGCCGATGCGCATGGCGGGCCACGGGCCGGATGGCACAGACGTCGGTGCAGCAGACGGGTCGGGCAGGTTCATCTTCTGGCCTCCAGCACGGCCTGGGCCAGTGCAAAGTCTGAGGGGTAAGTCACCTTGAAGTTGTGCGCGCTGGCAGCCACCAAACGGGGTTGCAGCCCTTGCAATTCAATGGCGCTTGCCTCGTCGGTGACGGCGTCGCCCGCTGCTTGCAAAGCATGCAGCAACACGCCCAGGCGGAACATCTGCGGGGTTTGCGCTTGCCATTTGTCGCTGCGCGCCACGGTGGATACAGAACGACCGTCCTGCGCCACTTTCAGCGTGTCGGCCAGCGGCACTGCCAGCAGGCCGCCGACGGGGTCATCTAGGCATGCATCAAGCAGCGCGTCGATCTGGTCTGACTGCACCAAACAGCGCGCCGCATCGTGAACCAGCACCCAGTCATCTTCCGCGGCGCCCAGTCCGCTCAGGGCTTGCAAGCCTTGAATGACCGAGCGTGCGCGGGTTTCGCCGCCACAGGGCAGCACCCGCCACCCGCCAGGGTGGGCATCAAAAAAAGTGTCGGTGGGAGCGACGACGACGAAAGTGGCATCGAGTCGGCTCACTTGGGCAAGTGCTGCCAAGGTGTGCATGACCAGCGGCTGGCCCGCCAGTGCCTGGTACTGCTTGGGCACCGAGGTGCCTGCGCGGCTGCCATGGCCAGCGCAGGGCATCAAGGCCAGCCGGCGCGGTCGTGACTGAGGGGCGAGCGAGTTCAATACAAACCGGAGGACGTTGGTGAAGGTGGGTTGAAGTGGCCCGGATCGTGACGCCGTCGACGGGCCTAGCATGGCCCCTGTCACACGAGAAAAACAGACCGCATTCTAGAATCCGACCGTCGCACTGCCCCGCCATCACGCCGGGCAGTGTGTTGCATTTTTTGAGCCCATGAATCTCCCCCAACTCATCCCTGGCAAGCGCTTTTCGCTGCCGCGCCCGGTGTCTTCCGCTGATGCTTTGTGGCTGGCCAAGCTGGCCCAGGCGGGCAAAGCCAAGCAGCCAGTAAGCTCACCGGGCACCAGCGGCGGCGAGGGGTTGGGCAGCGGTCAGATGGTGGTCGTCACAGCAGACCCGGCTGACGCGCAACGGCTGCTCGACGAGATGGCCTTCTTTGCACCCGAGCTGCGCGGCGCACTCTTCCCCGATTGGGAGACGCTGCCTTACGACAGTTTTTCTCCGCACCAAGACCTCATCAGCGAAAGGCTGGCCACGCTGTGGCGCATCCGCCAGGGCCAAGCCGATGTGGTGCTGGTGCCGGCCACCACCGCGCTCACGCGCTTGGCACCGCCTTCTTTCCTGGCCGCCTACACCTTCGAGTTCAAGGTGCGGCAAAAGCTCGATGAAGCGCGGCTGCGCCAACAGCTCACCCTGGCGGGCTACAACCACGTGGCGCAGGTGGTGAGCCCGGGTGAGTACGCGGTGCGCGGCGGCCTGATCGACCTCTTTCCCATGGGTTCGCGCGTGCCCTACCGAGTGGATCTGTTCGACGACGAGGTGGATTCCATTCGCACCTTCGACCCGGACAGCCAGCGCAGCCTCTACCCCGTGCCCGAAGTGCGTTTGCTGCCAGGCCGCGAGTTCCCCATGGACGATGCAGCGCGCAGCCGTTTTCGCAGCCGCTGGCGCGAGCTGATGGAAGGCGACCCGACCAAAAGCCGCATTTACAAAGACATCGGCGCGGGCGTGGCCACGGCCGGCATCGAGTACTACCTGCCTTTGTTCTTTGAAGACACCGCCACCGTCTTTGACTACCTGCACCAAGACGCGGTCGTGGTGCTGCACGGTGATGTCGAGGCCGCCTTTGCCCACTTTGCACAAGACACCCGCGAGCGTCACCGCTTGGCCCGCGGCGACGTGGAGCGCCCGGTGCTGCCACCAGCCGCGCTGTTCCTGAGCGCAGAACAGTTCTACACCCGTGCCAACGCTCATGCGCAATTGGCCATCAGAGGCACCAGCGCTGCGGGCGAGGCGGCCGCCGACGAAGGACGCGGGCTGGTGGCGGTGCAGGCCTTGCCGTCACTGGGCGTGGCACGTGGGTCTGACGAGCCCCTCGCGCGGCTGAAAGAACACCTGACACGCGCCGACCGGCGTGTGCTGTTGGTCGCGGAAAGCGTGGGTCGCCGCGAAAGCCTGCTCGACTTTTTGCGCGCCAGCCATGTTCAACCTGTGGGCTTTGAAAGCCTGTCGGCCTTCTTGGAAAGTCCAGAGCCGCTGGGGCTGGTAACCGGTTCGCTGGCGCAGGGTTTCACATGGGTCGATGCAGGCATTGACCTCATCACCGAAACCGAGCTGTTTGCGGCCAGTCCGGGTGCACGCAGACGCCGCACGCAGGAGCGAGTGAGCGATGTCGATGCGCTCATCAAAGACCTGTCCGAGCTGCGCGTGGGCGACCCGGTGGTGCACAGCGCGCACGGCATTGGCCGCTACATGGGGCTGGTGCACCTGGACATGGGCGACCGCACGCCCGAAGGTGAGCCTGCGCTGCAAGAGTTTTTGCACCTGGCGTACGCCGAACAAGCCACGCTCTATGTGCCCGTGAGCCAGTTGCACCTGATCGGGCGCTACACCGGCGTGAGTGCTGATGAGGCGCCCCTGCACAA
This sequence comes from Comamonadaceae bacterium, assembly GCA_027483665.1. Lineage (GTDB taxonomy): Bacteria > Pseudomonadota > Gammaproteobacteria > Burkholderiales > Burkholderiaceae_C > JAIXUC01. Next base: position 174,477 of record JAIXUC010000033.1, read on the forward strand.
GCTGGGCAGCGGCCAGTGGGAAAAAGCCCGCAGGCGCGCAGCAGAGCAGGTGCGCGACACGGCAGCAGAACTGCTCAACATCTACGCCCGACGCGCCGCGCGCCAAGGCCATGCCTTCCGCTTTGCCGCCGGCGACTACGAAACCTTTGCCAACGACTTCGGGTTCGAGGAAACCGCCGACCAGCGCGCTGCCATCCACGCCGTCATACAAGACATGATCAGCCCGCGACCCATGGACCGCCTGGTCTGCGGCGACGTGGGCTTTGGGAAGACCGAGGTGGCCTTGCGCGCCGCTTTCGTAGCGGTAACGGGTGGCAAGCAAGTGGCGCTGCTGGCACCCACCACGCTCTTGGCAGAACAGCACTTTCAAACGCTCAAAGACCGCTTTGCCAAATGGCCAGTGAAGGTGGCGGAGGTGTCGCGCTTTCGGTCGACGAAGGAAGTCAACGCGGCCCTGGCCGGGTTAGACGACGGCAGCGTGGACATCGTGGTCGGCACGCACAAGCTGCTGTCGCAAACCACACAGTTCAAGAACCTAGGCCTGCTCATCATCGACGAAGAGCACCGCTTCGGTGTTCGCCACAAAGAGGCCATGAAGGCCCTGCGCGCCGAGGTGGATGTGCTCACGCTCACGGCCACGCCCATCCCGCGCACCATGGGCATGGCGCTGGAAGGCCTGCGCGATTTGTCCGTCATTGCCACCGCGCCGCAGCGGCGCCTCGCCATCAAGACCTTTGTGCGCGACGAAGGCCAAGGCGTCATCCGCGAGGCCGTGCTGCGCGAGCTCAAGCGCGGCGGGCAGGTCTACTTTCTGCACAACGAAGTCGACACCATCCAAAACCGCCGCCAAGCCTTGGAAGCGCTCTTGCCAGAAGCGCGCATTGCCGTGGCCCATGGCCAAATGCCCGAGCGCGAGCTGGAGCGCGTGATGCGCGACTTCGTGGCCCAGCGCTTCAACCTGCTGCTGTGCTCGACCATCATCGAAACCGGCATCGACGTGCCCACGGCCAACACCATCGTCATCAGCCGCGCCGACAAGTTTGGCCTGGCGCAGTTGCACCAGTTGCGCGGGCGCGTGGGCCGCAGTCACCACCAGGCCTACGCCTACTTGCTGGTGCCCGACACCGAGACCCTGACGCGCCAAGCCAGCCAGCGGCTGGACGCCATTCAACAAATGGAAGAGTTGGGCAGCGGCTTCTACCTGGCCATGCACGACCTGGAAATTCGCGGCGCTGGCGAGGTGCTGGGCGAGAACCAAAGCGGCAACATGCTGGAGGTGGGCTTTCAGCTCTACAACGAGATGCTGTCCGAAGCGGTGCGCTCGCTCAAGGCGGGGCGTGAGCCTGATTTGCTGGGCCCGCTCTCAGCCACGACCGAGATCAACCTGCACGCACCCGCGCTGCTGCCCGATGACTACTGCGGCGACGTTCACCTGCGCCTGAGCTTCTACAAAAAGCTGGCCACGGCGCGCAACACCGAGCAGATCGACGCGCTGATGGAAGAAATCGTCGACCGCTTTGGCAAGCTGCCGCCACAGGCCGCCACGCTGGTCGATGTGCACCGCCTGCGCGTGCTGGCCAAGCCTTACGGCGTGGTCAAGGTCGATGCAGCGCCCGGCGTCATGCACATCAGCTTTGCGAAGGACGCGCCGGTGGACGGCCAACGCATCATCGAGCTCATTCGCCGCCACCGCGACATCAAGCTGGTGGGCAACGAGCGCCTGCGCATCGAACGCAGCCTGCCCGCCGCCAAAGACCGTGCGCTGATGGTGCGCGACGTGCTGCGGCAGTTGGGGCAGCCGCTTCAACCCGTGGCCCCGGCTCCAGCAACATGACCAGCCCGACACAGCCCCATGTCTTCGCCCCCGGCTTGGTGCTGCGTGGAACCGCCGCACCGCGAACGCTCTCGTCCTTCAAGCTCATCGCCTTCGACATGGACTCCACGCTCATCAACATCGAGTGTGTGGACGAAATCGCGGATGCTGCCGGGCGCAAGGCTGAAGTGGCGGCCATCACCGAGGCGGCGATGCGCGGCGAGATCAGCGACTACAAGGAAAGCCTGCGCCAGCGCGTGGCGCTGCTGCGCGGCGTGCATCGGGACCATCTGGAGCAGGTGTGGCGCGAGCGCTTGCGCTTCAACCCCGGCGCTGAAAGCCTGGCCGCAGCCTGCAAGGCAGCTGGGCTGAAGCTGTTGTTGGTGTCGGGCGGCTTCACGTTTTTCACTGACCGCGTGCGCGACCATTTGCACATGGACATGGCGCGCTCCAACGTGCTGGAGTGGTCAGACAGTGCAGAAGGCCCGGTGCTCACGGGCCGCATGGTCGATCAGCCCTGGGGCGACATTTGCGACGGCGAGCAAAAGCGCAGCACCTTGCTGGCCATGGCCCGCGACATCGGGGCCACGCCTGCGCAATGCATCGCCGTGGGTGATGGTGCGAACGACTTGCCGATGATGCGTGCCTGCAGCGAGGCCGGTGGCCTGTCGGTGGCTTTTCATGCCAAGCCCAAGGTACGCGAGCAGGCCAATGTGTCGATTGAGCAAGGCGGTCTGGACCGGCTGCTGGAAGTTCTGAGCGCCTGAAGCGGCGCCAAGCTACAGCGGCGGCAGGATCTCCATCTGCGCGTCGCCCATGTAGCGGTGGCTGCCAAAGGCAGCGGCCAGTGCTGCCGACTCGGCGGCCGTCCACTGCTCGGCCACTTCGCGCTCCGCATCGGTCAAAGCAGCCAGGTCGGGTTCGTGCCCGTACACAGCAGCGATGCGTAGCCAAGCTTGATAGACCGGCCAGACCAGCGCCGCGTCGCCCAAGGCCTCGTCGAGCGCCACCATGAACCGCTGCTCTGCTGCGCGGCGTTGCTCAGGTGAACTGTCGTCCGACTCGGTCAGGCGAACGCGGTAAGGGGGCATGGGCTGGGCGGCTGCGGGGCTGGGCTCAAGCGGGTTCTTTGGCTTCTTTGGCTTCTTTGGCTTACTTCGACATAGGCGCGCTGGCGCTGACGCGGCGCACCCTGAAGTTGAGCAAGCGCGTGGCAATCAGCGTTTCTGCCAGGAAGCACAGCAGGGCCAACAAAAAGCAGGCCACGCCGGTGAGAAAACTGCCCACCGCCCAGCGGCTGCTCTGCGCGCCTGTGGTCTCGCTTAGAAACAACAAGATGATGGTCAGGCCAATGAGAAAAGCGCAGGTGGTCAGCAAAGCGATGCAGCCATTGGCCAAGCGACCGCGGTTGCGCAGCTCAGCCAGCTCGATGTGGGCGCGCTGCACGACCGCCTCGTCTTCGCTGAGATGTGCTCGCTCTTCCACAAACCGAGCACGGTCGATGATGCGCGCCAACCTCCCAGCGACCGCGCCAATCATTCCAGACACCGCAGTCAGCAAGAACACAGGGGCCACGGCCAACTGGATGGCGTGGGTGATGGTGTCGGGGTCGGTGGTGAGTGGCACGAAAAGCCCTTCAAGCGCGCAAGGCCCGACCCAGGCGACTCACCCCTTCGCGGATGCGCTCGACGTCGGCTGTGGCAAAGCTCAGGCGCAGCGTACTGGGGTCTGGGTCGCTCGCATAGAACGGCGCACCGGGCACAAAGGCCACGCCCTGCGCGATGGCCTGTTGCGCCAGCTTCGCGCCGTCGGCCAAGGCCCCGCCGGCACCGGTCAGCCGGGCCCAGATGAATAAGCCGCCTTGTGGCTGCGTGAATTCAATCGCTGCGCCCAGCTCTGCACGCAAGGCCTCGCCCATGGCCAGTGCACGCTCGGCGTAAACCGCGCGCACACGGGCCAGCGCTTGCGGCATCGCACCGGAGCGCAGGTAATGCGCTGCAGTAGCCTGTGCGAAGGTGCTGGTGTGGGCGTCGCTGAACTGCTTGCACATGGTGGCTCTGGCCAACAGCGCTGCAGGCGCCACCATCCAGCCCACACGCAGACCCGGCGACAGCACCTTGGACAGCGAGCCGCAGTACACCAGCAAGTCGCGTGCGCCGGGCACGGAGTCGCTCAAGGCCAGCAAGCTCGGCGGCGGCTCTGCAGCGAAGTAAAGGTCGCCATAAGGGTCGTCTTCGATCAGCGGCGTGCCGGTCTTCACGGCCAAGGCCAGCAACTGCTGACGACGCTCTAAGCTGGTGAGTGCGCCGCTGGGGTTGCCGAAGGTGGGAATGAGGTAGACGAATTTGGGGCGGTGCTGGGCGATCAGCGCTTCGAGCTTGTCCACTTGCACGCCATCGGCGTCCACGGGTGCTGCCACCACTTTCGCGCCATAAAGCCTGAAGCATTGGATGGTGGCCAAAAACGTGGGGGCTTCGACGATGACGGTGTCGCCCGGGTCGATAAGTGTTTTGCCAATCAGGTCCAGCGCCTGCTGGCTGCCCGTGGTGACGATGAGCTGCTCTGGCGCGACCGCTGCGCCCTTGGCCCGCATGAAGCTGGCCAATTGCTCGCGCAGCGGCTGGTAGCCCTCGGTGGCACCGTACTGCAGCGCAGCCCCGGGCTCTTGCGCCAAAGCGGCTTGGCTGGCCGCTGAAATGCCCGCCACGTCGAACAGCGCTGCATCGGGGAAGCCACCGGCGAAGCTGATGATGCCGGGCTTGCCCAGCAGCTTGAACAGCTCGCGGATGGCCGAGGTTTCGACTTGGTCGAGGCGTTGGGCGAAGCGAAGGCTCATGGAAGCACAGTCAAAATCGGTTGAAGAAGAGGCAAACGCGCTGCGTGCGATGGTAGCGCTCACCCTTTGGGGAATGACCTCGACACAGCCACCGCTCACCCAGCCCACATCACCCAGCGCCACCCAGCGCCACCCATGAAACGCGACCACATCGAAGCTTTCTTTTCTACGCTGGCGCAGGCCAACCCGCATCCGCAAACCGAGCTGGAGTACAGCAGCGTGTTCGAGCTGCTGGCCGCGGTGTTGCTGAGCGCTCAGGCCACCGACGTGGGCGTGAACAAAGCAACGCGGCGCCTGTTTCCCGTGGCCAACACGCCGCAAAAAATTCTGGCACTGGGTTTGGCGGGGCTTGAGGGGTACATCCGCACCATCGGCCTGTACCGAAGCAAAGCCCGGCACCTCATGCAGACCTGCCAAATCCTGGTAGATCAGCATGGCGGCGAGGTGCCGCGCAGCCGCGAGGCTTTACAAGCGCTGCCCGGCGTGGGCCGCAAAACGGCGAACGTGGTGCTTAACGCGGCCTTTGGAGAGCCCACCATGGCCGTGGACACGCACCTCTTTCGCCTGGGCAACCGCACCGGGCTGGCACCTGGCAAAACACCGTTGGAGGTGGAGCTGAAGCTGCTCAAGCGCGTGCCCGAGCGCTACTTGGTGGACGCCCACCACTGGCTGATCTTGCATGGGCGCTACGTGTGCACGGCGCACTCGCCGCGCTGTGGTGACTGCCAAGTGTCGGCGTGGTGCGACTTTGGGCGAAACGCCAACAGGGGGCGATGAACCCGCCACACACTAGGGCTTGAAAACCACGGTCCCAGTGATTTTGCTGTTGGTGGTGTTGAAGCCGTAGTTGGCACCCGCTCGGCTGTTGCCTGTACCGGTAAAGCTGCCTTGGATCGCGTCGCCAAACGGGATGTTGCCTGTGCACGGCGTGCAGTCGCCCGCCGTGCTGTTGATGCTTGAACTCGACCCCAAAAAGCCAACGGTAGAGAACTGGTTTGCAGAGCCGCTGATGGTGTACGTCTCGGTACCGAGAGGGATGGTCAGGTTGTAGGAGAGCGTGCCACCAGAGCTGCCGGGGAAACTCGCGGTGAGCGAACCGGTCACGGAATTGGTGGTTCCCACAGCCAGCACCGTAGCACCCGAAGGAGTCAACTTCACAGGCGCGGTGGAAGCAAACACGTTGTAGGTGCCCGTGATGGGAACCGTTGCCGGGTTGGTGCTGCGGGCCCCGTAGTAGGTCAACAGCACCAGAGGCGAGCCGCTGCGCGTGCCGCTTGACCAGCGGCCCCAGGCGATCACACCGTCTGCATTGAATTCGGCCACGGTCGCCGACCCAAAGTTGGGGCCGGAACAGCAATCGGTGAAACCGGTGAGCGCGCCAGCGCCATCAAAGGTCAACGTGCCGCCGAGCAAGCCCCCTTGAAAACCGACGATGGGGCCAGCATTGACTGCGCCCAAGGTCCCACTGCCTGATGGTATTGGCACCGTGGGGATGACGACAGGGCCTGAACCGGTGCTGGCCACGGCAAGCGATTGGCCTTGGGCGTTGCGCTCATCGGCTGAGACGAAAGCAGTGCTCGGCGGGGCCGCAGCAGGCGGCGCGGAAGGCGCCTGTGCCACGCGCACCGGCAAGGCGTTGCCAGGGGGCGCGAAGCCAGTCTGCCCGGGGGCCAGCACCAAGCAACCGGCGGTGGTGCAAACGGCCACTTGGCCACCGGCCACGCGCACCCGTGTGCCTTCGTCCAAAGCCGTCACCAAAAACTCGGTGCCTCGGATGCCGACCGTCGCCGTGGGGGTGGTGATGCGGTAAGCATCGCGGTCGCCGCGCCCGATGAGGCCGGTCACGGTGCGCAGGCCGCCGCGCAGCAGGCTCAAAAAGCCGCGCTCGGCCACGCCGGGTGCCGGCGCCCTGTACTCGTCAACCCGCAAAACCGTTTGTGGCTGCAAGGACAGGTAAGCCCCATCGACCATGCGCAACTGCGCGCGGCCTTGGCCGGTTTCCACGGCATCTCCGACGCGCAGTTCCGAGCCACGCTGAGCAGGCCGCAGCGAACCATCGCTGGCCCGCAACTGCACCTCGCCCTGCGTGAAGGCCACCAAGCCGTTGGCAAGCGCAGGCGCCGCGAATCCAGAACACAACACCGCACCCAGCATCAGCGCAGCTGCATATTGGGCAGCTGTTGGGCGGGCGGCTGGGGAAAACAAAGGCAAGCAAGCGTTGAACATGCGGTGTTCCTCGGTCATCAGAGATCGCGGCGCAGCGTCACCTTGAAAACCGTGCGGCGGTAGTCATAGATGACGATGTTCGAATGGTTGTCGGTCCAGCTCAACTGGGGCTGGAGCTGCCAGTCGCGGGCCAAGTTCCAGCGCAGCCCCAGTCGCAGATCGATCTGGCGGTCATTCCTGCGTTCGTTGAACAGTGGTTCTGTGCCTTGGTGGCGCCGAGACTCCAGCTGCCCTTGGCCCCACCACGTGAGGCCCATGGCCTGCCACTCCAGCCCGGCGCGCGCACCGACGATGGCCTGCTCCAGCGCGGCCACGCCCGAGCTGGGCACCTCTTGGCCAACGTAGGCGGTGGCGTAGCGCACCGAGCCGCCCAAAGCGTCAGAGCGCGCAACCCCCGCACCTGCGATGAAACGCGTGCCGTTGCGCACCGACTGCCCGGAGTAGACCAGCCGGGCACCTTGCGCAAAACCGGCCAGTTCCCAGCGCTCGTCGAGTTGGCGTTGCCACAGACCGGAAATGCCAGCGGCGATGCGCTGGCGCTGTCCATCCAGCCAGAGCTGCCCAAACTGGGCGCCGACGGTCCACGTGTCCGTGCCACTGCGTTGGGTGAGCGCAGCGCTGAGGTCGAGCTGGGTCGGCTCGAAGCGGTCGGAGCCCGCGTGGAAGGTGCTCTGTCCACTGCCCGAGAGAACCAAGCTGCGGCCTTCACCCAAGGCCCGGACATGGCTGCCACCGACGGCGAGGCTGCTGAACCAGGCGTCGGCAACTCGGCTGTCGGCGGACAAGGTGAACAGGCCAATGCCCGGCAGCGCGAACTGCTCAGAAGCTGTGGCGCTGTTGAGGTTGCTGTCGTGCCCCACCCCCAACTCGATGTAGCCACTGTTGCGGTTCGTTTCCGCAGATCGGCCGCCGCGCCCCAAGGTCCCCAGCACGCGGTCGATCGCGGCAGCGGCTTCGGGTGGCATGGGCTCTCTGAGCGCAGATTGCAACTCGCCAACGGCCGTGTCGGTCTCTCCCGAAACCAAGTAAGCGCGGGCGATCTCGGCACGCGCGAGGTTGTTGCGTGGCTGCAACGCCAACACCCGCTCCAAGGCAAAGATGGCGCGTGTCGGTTGCCCGGCATCCAGGGCTGCAATGCCCAGCAAGTAGTCGAAAGCCGGGTCGCCGGCGCGCTGCGCCTCTTGCGGAGCCAGCAGCGCAAAAGCCGCCTCAGGTCTGCCGGCTTGCAGCTCGGCCCGCGCTTTGTCCAGCAGCGCATCCTGCGCCTGCGCAGGGCCCGTCAAGCAAAGCCAGAGTGCCAACAACCCAGCAACAAAGACTGCGCTTCTCGGGGCAAGGCCAAGAATAGACATGTGGACGCTCTGGGTGGAACCGAAGGGGGATCCAGAAGAAGCCGCAAACCCTTGATTGACCGAGCGCCAGCCAAAGGAAGCGTTCATTTTGGAACGATGCGCTGGACCTTAGCCTTGGCCCAGCCCAGCGTCAAGCCCGCGGTGATGCCTAAAGCTTGGCGGAGTCCACTCCAGCCGACTCGAAGCTGGCCATTTCGCGCAGCAGCGCACAGGCCGACACCAGCAGCGGCCAGGCCAAGGCAGCGCCCGAGGCCTCGCCCAGACGCAGGCCCAGTTTCAACAAGGGCTGTGCACCCAGGTGACGCAGCAGCAAGGCGTGGCCTGCTTCGTCGGAGACATGCGCAAACACGCACCGCTCCAGCACCGCAGGTTGTAGCCGTGCGGCCACCAGCACCGCTGCGCTGGCGATGAAGCCATCCACCAACACCACGCGCCGCTCAGACGCGCTTTGCAAGGCCACACCAGCCAAGGTGGCGATCTCCAGGCCGCCCATGGCCGCCAAAACGTCCACGGGCGATTGCACATGGGCATGCCTGTGCAAGACCTGCTGCAAAACCGCTCGCTTGTGCGCCACACCAGCAGCGTCCAGGCCCGTGCCGGCGCCGGTGCAGCGGCCGATTGGCTCGCCGGTCAAGCGCGACATCAACAGGGCCGCGGCGGATGTGTTGCCAATGCCCATTTCACCCAGCAGCACGACGTTGCCCGGCAGGTCTTTCACCAATGCAGCGCCGTTGGCCATGGCCTCGGCGCACTGCTCGGCGCTCATGGCCGGGCCTTCGCTCGCGTCAGCCGTGCCCCACGCCACTTTGCGCAACAGCAGCTGCGGCGCGCCAGAAGCCGCTTCGCGTGCCGCAAATTCATGGCGCACGCCGCAGTCCACCACGCTCAAAGCCAGACCGTGCTGGCGCGCCAACACACTCACCGCAGCACCACCCGAGAGAAAGTTCTCGACCATTTGCCAGGTGACGTCACTCGGGTAGGCCGAAACACCCCGCGCTGCCAAGCCATGGTCGCCAGCGCACACCAGCAGTTGCGGCCGCTCCAGCACAGGCGCTTCGGTGCCCAAGACCCGGCCGATCTGCCATGCCAGCGCCTCGATGCGGCCCAGCGAGCCCAAGGGTTTGGTCTTCTGGTTCAGCAGGTGCTGCAGGCGCTCTTCTAGTTGGGGCTCATGCAGCGGCTGTACGCTGGGCCAAGGTCCACTTTCCTGCGGCTGCGCCGGCTCGGGGAGTGCCAGCGCTTCCTGCGCTGCAGGCGTATCTGGCAGGGCTACCCAGCGGCTGCCCACGGCGTGCACGACCACCCGCTGGTCGAATACTGCCTCCAGCGCAAGGCGGGTGGCCTCGTCGGTGGGAGCACCTGCATGCACCAGGCGGCCTTCGCGCAGCAGCAGCAGCCAGTCGGCGCTGAGCGCCATGTTGAGTTCGTGCAACACACTCACCACGGCGTGGCCTTGGGCGCAGTGCCTGCGCACCTGGGCCAGCCAGTCGGCCTGGTGCGGCGGGTCCAGGTGGGCGAGTGGTTCGTCCATCAACAACAAAGGGGCTTGCACGCTCCAAGCGCGCGCCAGCATCAGACGTTGGCGCTCTCCGCCAGAAAGCTCGCCCAAGCGGCGCTCGCGCAGCGCCCAGGTGCCGCTGTCGCGCAGGGCTTGCTCGGCAGCCTGCACGTCGCCAGCCGTGGGCCCCTGCCACCAGCGCTGGTGTGGCAAGCGACCCAGCAGCGCAACGTCCAGGCCACGCAGGTCTTCAGAGCCCGGCTCTTGCTGCCCCAGCCAGGCGCGGTGACGTGCCAACTCAGGCGCTGGCCATTCGGACACCAGCCGGCCCTGTATCGACACATCGCCAAGCAACTGGCTGCCGTCGCTCGAGCGTTTCGGGTGGCCGCTGCCATGGCCAACGGGCGACAGCAAACCAGCCATCACGCGCAACAAGCTCGACTTGCCCGCTCCGTTGGGACCAATCACGGCCGTCCAAGCTGCACTGGGGATATCCGCCGTCACACCATCCAGAACACGGCGCTGGTCAAAGTGCAGACTCACGTCATGCAGCGAAATCGCGGGTTTGGGGTTCATGTGCCGATCAAAGTTGGGCCTGGCCACGCCGGTTGAGTGTGAACAGCAGATAGACGCCGCCGATCACCGCCGTGAGCACGCCCACGGGCAACTCCTGCGGGGCCAACAACCCCCTTGCCAGCAAGTCGGCAGCGAGCAACAAGGCACCACCGACCAGGCTGGCCAGCATGAGCAAACGCCGGTGCCCACCGGTGGCCAATGCCCGAGCACGCACCAGGTGCGGCGCAGCCAGGCCGACAAAAGCGATCAGGCCGGTTTGCGCCACCGCAACCGCAGTGGCTAGGGCCATCAGGCCAATCAGCACAAGGCGCATACCGGCCAACGGCAGCCCCAAGCTCTGCGCGGTTGATTCGCCCAGACTGAGTGCATCCAGCGCACGCGCCAAGCCCAGAGCCAGCAGCAACGCAGGCAACCAAGTGGCCGCCATCAAACCCAGCGCGGGCCAGCCCACATAGGCCGTGCTGCCCAACAGAAAGCCTTGCATCGAGGCCAAAGCCTGCGGTGAGATTTGCAACAGCAAAGAGGCCATGGCGCCCAGCACCACGCCCACCACCACACCCGCCAGCAGCAAGCGCATGGTGTGCTGCACGCCGCGCGCCAACAGCAGGGTCAAAGCCACGGCCAGTGCAGAGCCGATGAAGGCACCGCCCGTGAGCCCCAGGCGCTGCGGCCACGTTCCGCTCCAGACGCTGGCCCAAGCGGTGGCATCGGCAGCGGCGCTGCCCAAGCCGCCAGCCCACAGGCCAGTGGCACCTGACACGGCCAGCACGCAAGCCACACCCAGCGACGCACCCGAGGCACTGCCCAGCAGGTAAGGGTCGGCCAAGGGGTTGCGAAACACGCCTTGTGCCAAAGCGCCTGCCAAACCCAACAGCGCGCCAGACAGCCATGCGCCCAGAGAACGCGGCAGGCGAATGTCCCAGACGATCGAAGCCAAATCAACCGCACCGCCTGCATCGCCCGTGGACACGGTGTACCAAGGCCAAGACAACAGCTCTAACCCCTGGCTTCCCACCGCGGTGCCCAGCCACACCAACCCCAAGCCCAGAACCAGCAGAAGCCAGGCATCGAAAGTGCCGGTGCGAAGGCGCTGCGAAACGCCGCGTTGGGCTGCGTTGGGCGGCGCGGCTTGGCCACCGTCGATGGGTGACTTCATGATTTGCTGCCGGGCAAGGTCTGCAGACAGCGCGCCATCAGTCGAGCACCTTCAGCCAACCGAGGGCCGGGACGCACGATGGTGTCGGACTGCGCCGGCGTGAATCCGCACAGTCTGCTCTCGCGCACTGCACGCAACCCAGCCCAGCCTGGGCGCTGCCGCAAGGCGGCCAAGTCGGCGGCTGCACCCATGATGAGGTCGGGGTCGGAGCGCACCACGTGCTCTGGATTCACCTTCGGAAACGGCCCCAGCTCTGGCCCCAGAATGTTGCGAGCACCCAGGCTGCGCAGCGTCTCGCCGATGAAAGACGCATCGCCCGCGCCGTAGGGCCCTTGATTCACTTCGATGTAGACGCGTACGCCCTTGGCATGTGCTGGTACCAAGCCAGACGCCACTTGCAAGCCTGCTTCGATGCCAGACCACAGCGACTGCGCGCGCTCACGCTCGCCCAGCAAAGCGCCCACCTGCAGCAGCGTGTGGCGCACATCGGCATGGGTTTGTGGCTCGAACACTGCCACCACCAAGCCCAAAGCCTCCAGGCGCTCGGCAGCCCGAGTGGAGCCCGCCACCAACACCAAGTCGGGGCGCAATGCCACGATGGACTCGATCTGCGGGTCCAGCCCGCCGCCCACCTTGGCCAGCGACTGCACCTGCACCGGGTGGTTGGAGTAGCGGTCCACCGCCACCAAACTGGCGCAATGCTGCAAAGCGCAGACGGTCTCGGTGAGCGAAGGCAACAGACTGACGATGCGCTGCGGCACCCGCGCCAGCCGCAGCGTGCGGCCGCGGTCGTCGACCGCTGAGACGCCTGCGCTTGCGGCAAGTGGCGCCTGCGCAGCAGCGGGTGCGGCCAGCATCGTCATCGCCAACCAGACAGCAGCACCCGCACCTTGAAACCACCAAGCAAACGGGGCGAACCGGCGCGTCAAAGTGTTCGGCGCTATGTCGGTCTTCATGCGTCGGTCTTCATGCGTCGGTCTTCATGCGCCGCCCTTCACCGTAACCGGCAGACCAGCCACCATCCAGGTCACACGCTCGCTTTGCGCGGCCAGGCGCTGGTGCAACAAGCCATGCATGTCCACAAAGGCGCGTACCTCGGCGCCCAGGGGCACCACGCCTTGCCCGATTTCGTTGCCCACCAGCACCACAGGCCCGGGCAGCAGCAGCAGTTGCTGCAACAAAGCATCGACCGCCGCTTGTGCCTGCAAGGGCGTGGCTGGCGCAAAACCGGAAGCTGGCGCTGGAAACAACCAAGCGCTGAGCCACAACGTGAGGCAATCGACCACCAGCAAGGTGTCGGGTGCGCTGCGGGCTGCCAGCACCTCGGGCAAATCCCTCGTGGCCTCCCACATGGCCAGAGGCAGCCCCTGCGCCTGGCGGCTGGCTTGATGGTGCGCGATGCGCGCACGCATCTCATCGTCGTGCGCCTGAGCCGTCACGACCAAGGCGGCTTGGTGCGCTGGTTCTGCTGCCAGCCATGCTTGAGCACGTGCCTCGGCTTGACGCGACTTGCCGCTCTTTTGGCCACCGACGACCAGTTCGCAGCGCGGGCATGTGGACGGTGCCCTGTCGGTCTGCTGGATGTGGCGCTGGCGCTTGTTCATGGGCGACTGGCGTGCCAGTTTTGGACGATGCGGTGCAGTTGCTCCACACCGTCGGTGAGTGCCGCTGGCCCGGGCTGCAAGATGTCGCAAGACTTGATCTCGAAAATTTGGGCATCGCGCACCGCAGGCACTTCGGCCCAACCCGGTCGCTGGGCCACGCGCTCGGGCCGAAATTTCTTGCCGCACCAAGAGCCCACGATGATGTCTGGCGCGCGCCGCACCACCTCCAGCGGGTCCGCGATGATGCGTCCGCGCCCCATGGCTTGCTGCGCCAGCTCGGGAAAGCAGTCGTCGCCGCCCGCCACGGAAATCAGCTCGGAGACCCAACGAATGGCGCTCATGGGTGGCTCGTCCCACTCTTCGAAGTACACCTTGGGTCGGCGCCCACTGGCTGGCGCCGCTGCCGACATGCGCTGCAAACGCTCGCGCATGTCAGCCAACAGCGCAGCCCCTCGCTCGAGCGCATCGGCCATGGCCGCCACTTGCCACAGCACATCAAAGATCTCCTCGACGCTGCGCTGGTTGAACACCGTCACTTGCACACCACGGCGCACCAACTCGGCTGCAATGTCGGCTTGCAAATCAGAAAAGCCCAGCACCGCGTCGGGCTGCAAAGCCAGAATTTGGTCGATGCGCGCTGTCAGGAACGCGCTCACCTTGGGCTTTTCAGAGCGGGCCTGCTTGGGTCGAACCGTGAAGCCTGAAATGCCCACGATGCGCGCCTGCTCACCCAGCAGGTACAGCCACTCGGTGGTTTCTTCGGTCAGGCAGACGATGCGACGTGGGCCGTTCATGGGGGAGGGCAAAGTGGGATGGGCAAAGTGGGGTGGGCCAACGTTTGCAACGGTTGATCAGCCGCTCAAAAAGCCAAGCGTGCCTGCAAGCGCACCTGTCGACCCGCCTCAGGATAGAGCGATGTCGGCACGCCACCCGCACAAGCAAAAGCCAGCGTGTAGTAGCGGCGGTCGGTCAGGTTGTCGATGGCCAAAGACAGTTCCAGTTGGCGCCAGTTGAAGGCGTAGCCCGCTTGCACGGTGGCGTATGACGGCATGCGGCACTGGTTGGCAAAGTCCGGGAACTGGCTGTCCACCCAGCGCAGGCCGCCGTGGAAGCGGTGCGCCTCTGCGGCTTGCCAGTCTGCACGCAGCGCCAAGCTGGCGCGCGGTGTCAAAGGCACGTCCTTGCCGACGTTGGGCCCGCTGCGAAAGCCCGCGCGTCGCAGCGCCAGTTGGCCGCTGAGCTTGAGGGCGGAGGCCAAGGCGTGGCTGGCCTCCAGCTCCAGACCTCGGCGCTGGGTCGGGTCGAAGTTGATGTTGGCGCCAGCCCCGAAGGGCCCGGGGGCCGTGGGGTCGTAGCCAATTTCGTTGTCGAGGCGACTGACGTAGGCGCGCAGCTCGGCGCTGGATTGGCCTTGCGTCCAGCGAAAGCCCCATTCCGCGTCGCGCGATGTCTGGGCCACCAGAGCCCGCGCCGGGTTGGTGAAGCTGAACTCATCGGCGTTGGCCAGGCGAAAGCTGCGGCCCACGCGGGCGTACGTGCCCCAGCTTTCAGACAGCGGCTGGTTGATGCCGAGCTCCAGCGCCTGCTGCCGATCGCCCAGTGGCGTCACAACACCCGCGTCCACCGTCTGCTTGTTCAACCGCTGCGTGCGCCAGCCGGCGCTCCAGCGCGTGCCGTTTGCAAGCAACAGTTCGTTGCGCAGAAAAAAACTGGTGGACCGAACGCTGGCGTCGGGTATGAAACCCTGCAACACATCACGTGCCCAGCGTTGCCGCTCCGTGCCCAGCTGCAAGCGGTTGACAGCCCAGCCGATGTCGGCCGTGTTCACCCCGCCCAGGCTCCAGTTGCTGGCCTCCACGTCGTAGCGGAACGGCCCAAAGTTGTCTGCCCGGTATTCCTTGTGGCGCCAACCCGCGTCCGCGCTGAAGGCCCACGCACCCGCAGACCAGCGCGCATAGACCGCCTCGGTGGCACTGCGCACATCCGCAAAGTCGTTCGGGCGGGTGGTCTGTTGGGGGTTGGCGGCGTACTCAGCAGCAGTCAGGCTGCCCGGCAAACCGGAGTCGACGCGATCTGTCGCAGCACGAACGCCCAGCGTGACGCCGTCTGCTCGCCACTGCAGGGTGGCCGCGCGGCTGCGCTCGGTGGTGGCGAAGTTGTCGCGGTGGTTGTCGGCGCGTTGTTCAGCGCCTTGCGCGTGGACAGAGAGCTCGCCAGAACCGGCCTGACCCACAAACGATGCGCCTAGGCTGAGGCCGCGCAGGTCATCGCTGCCTGTGGTCAGCGCCACCGAAGCTGCGGCCCCAAGTGTGCGAGGCTGATTCGACACCGTCGTCACCACAATGGCCCCGCCGGTTGCACCCTCGCCATAAAGAACCGCGGCGCTGCCGCGGATGATCTCGATGCGCTGCACGCTGTCGATGGGGATGCCGCTCAAGCGTGGGGTGCTCAGATCGCCCTCGCTCAACCGCACGCCATCCAAGATGACCACCTGGTTGCTGTTGGCTGACTCACCGAAGCCGCGCAGGTCCAGCGTCGCGTTGCGCCCACCCGATGTGTCGATACGGGGCGGCACACCGGCCAAGGCAGTGACGGCTTCGTTCACGGTACGTACGCCGCTGCGTTGAATGTCTACGCGCTCCAGCACCGTGACTGCGAAAGGCAAGCCATCTGCAGCCTGTGGAAAGCGCGTGGCACTGACCAGCGTGGGCGGCAATCGCGGCTCGTCTGGCGGGGAAGCGGTTTGGGAGAAGACAGAGCCGCTCGCGCAGACGAGCAGGCCCCACGGGGCACAGACGCGCCAGAGGGAAAAGTTAGACATGACAAAACACCGGATGGTCGTTCTCACCGCCCTCCCCGGCAGTGCATGAACGTCACAGCAGCCAGCTTGCGCTGGCCACCACCTCGTTGGCCGGTATCCGGGCTAGCGAAACAACCACCATCGCCTTCCCACAAACCCCATGGGTCTGCAGTGGCCTCGATGACAGCGGAGCCTGGAAGACTCGTTCGCTTACCGTTGCGGGGGCAGCGCAGGTTAGGCCGCCATTGACGACCCCCCTGCTTCCCGTTGAACTGCAGCGCAAGAACCACGCTGCGAGCACCAACGCACGAATTCTAGGCTTGCGCTTGCTGTGCGCGCCTACAATTTCAAGCCATGTCCAGCCCCCATCTGATCGAGCAACTGGCAGAACGCGTCGAGCGTTTGCTGTTGCGCCATGAGGAACTGCAACGCACCAATGCCCTGATGGCAGAGCAGCTAGAGCTTTTGACTGCAGAGCGGGACTCGCTCAAGTCGCGTTTGTCCGCAGCGCGCGCCCGGGTCGACGCACTGCTGGAACGGCTTCCCGTTCAACACAAGGACGCGGCATGAAACAGCTGGAGGTGCAGATACTCGGGCAAAGCTATTTGCTCGGTTGTCCACCCGGCGGGGAGATGCGGCTGTTGTCTGCTGTGGAAAAAGTCGACACGGCCATGTGCAAGATCCGCGACGCCGGCAAGGTCAGAGCGCGCGACCGCATTGCAGTGTTGGCAGCATTGAACTTGGCTTTCGATCTGCCCGAGGTATCGGTGATCACCGCGTCGCCAGCGGCGGCGGCATCTCCGCCCGAGGCCCGACCCAGCCTTTCAGCCAACAGCGCAAGCACCGCGGCAGGTCAGCCCTCGAACGCTTTTGACTTGAGCCAGCCGGAAGAGCGACGCGTGGCTCTTCTGCTGACGCAACTCGATGCCGTGCTGTCCAGCGATGGCCGATTGATCTAAGCGCGCAAGGCGTGCACAGATCGAAGTGCCCGGCCTAGAATGAAATCGTCTGCGAAGCTGCTGGGCTTTATATTTCCTTGAACCAATGCTCTCTGAGCTCGGGCTTGGTATATCGCGCGGCGGGTGTGAGCATCTCGCGTCAGATGAACTCGAAGCCTCGCTGCCCTCGCCCACCTGAACCCCGCGTTCAGGATGACGGTCCGGTGGCTTTCGCAGACACCCCCCTTTTCGGTCATGTTCGGCATACGCCAGCAGTAACAACAACAACGACACGCGCATGCCCATCGAACCTCTTTTGATCGTCGAGCTCGCAGCCTTGGGCTTGTGCACCGGTTTTCTGGCTGGCCTGTTGGGCGTTGGAGGCGGCATGCTCATGGTGCCCTTCATCACCCTGATCATGTCTGCACGCGGCGTAGACGCCGACCTGGCCGTGAAGATCGCCATTGCCACATCCATGGCCACCATCATCTTCACTTCGCTGTCCAGTGTGCGTGCACACCATGCGCGTGGTGCCGTGGATTGGTCCATCGTGCGGCGGCTGGCCCCTGGCATCGTGGTGGGCGGCCTGATTGCCAGCTTGGGCGTGTTTGCGCTGCTCAAGGGCAAAACACTGGCGCTGGGCTTTGCGCTCTTTGTGGGCTATTCGGCCACGCAAATGTTCCTGGACAAAAAGCCCAAGCCTGGACGTGAGATGCCCGGCACAGCCGGGCAACTGGCTGCGGGCTCTGTCATCGGTTTTCTGTCGGGCTTGGTCGGGGCAGGCGGTGGCTTCATCAGCGTGCCCTTCATGAGCTGGTGCAACGTGGCCATGCACACCGCTGTGGCCACCAGCGCGGCTTTGGGTTTTCCGATCGCTTTGGTGAACGTGCTGGGCTACATCGCCACTGGCACCCAAGTGGCGGGGCTTCCGCCTTTGTCGCTGGGCTACATCTGGTTGCCCGCCTTGGGGGTTATCGCAGTCTGCAGTGTGTTCACCGCGCCGCTGGGTGCGCGTCTCGCGCACCAGCTGCCCGTCAAAAAGCTCAAGCGCGTGTTTGCAACCGTGTTGTATCTGCTGGCTGCCTACATGTTGTGGAAGGGTCTGTCTGGCTAGAGGCACCAGGGCGCGGTTTGATGCACCAGCCCGGACCACAAACCCCAGCCGGCGGTAGCGGCCAAACTGAAACCCGCCAAGCGCACGCCCCAGTCTCTGTAAGCTGGCCTGCGAGCAGTCTCAGAGCGTGCCAACAGGCGCATCCAAACCCACGGCCCCAAGGCCAGCGAGACCGTGGTGCCCAGCGCAAAAAGCGCCATCACGCCAGCACCTTGCCACACACTTGAAGAAAGTCCGGCCACCAACAGCGCCGCGTACAGCAGCCCGCATGGCATCAGCGACCACGCCATGCCCAAGGCAGCCGGTCCGGTGCTGACGGCGAGCGCCGCTGGGCTCTCCAAAGTGGGCTTGCCAAAGCCTAGGCCGCGCAGCGTAACGTGGGCCCCGCCAACCGCTTTTGGCTGAAAGCGACTTCGGCTCCAAGCCCAGACCCTGCGGGCACCCGCCTCCAGCCAAGCCGGCTGTCTGGCTTGAACCATCAACACCAAACCCAGGGCGACGGCGGCCACGTGCAGCAGGGTCCAGGCAGGGCGCAGGGCAGCGCTTTGTGTGCTGAGCCAGCCAACACCCTGCATCGAAGCGGCCGCAAGCGCACCCATCGCGGAATAACCCAGCAACCGCCCGGCGTGAAAGCTCATCAAGGCCCGCGTGCTGCGCGGCTTGCCAGCCTGGCCGACCGCTGCGCAGGCAGCACCACACATGGCGATGCAGTGCGGGCCGCCCACCAAACCCATCAACAGCGCGGTGGCCCAGAGGGTGTTGGCAGTGCTCATCGGCGTTCAGATGATCCGAGAGAAGCGGGCTCGGTTTTGGTCAGCCTGCAGGTATCTGTCAAACACCATGGCGACGCCGCGCACGAAGTTCCAGCCCAACTCGGTGACTTCAATGCCACTGCTGCCCACCTTCACCAGACCTTGCTCCGCCAAGGGCTGCAGTTGCTCCAACTCGCGCGCAAAGTAGCGCTGGAACTCGATCAGGTGGGCCAGCTCGATCGACTCGAAGTTGACTTGACCTTGGCACATGAGCGCCATGATGACGGCACGACGCAACACGTCGTCCTGCGACAACGCCAGGCCCCGCACCACCGGCAAGCGGCCTTGATTCAGATGGTCGTGGTATTCCTCGATGGTCTTGGCGTTCTGGCTGTAGACGGCCCCCATGCGGCCAATGGCGGAGACGCCCAAAGCCACGATGTCGCAGTCGGGCTGGGTGCTGTAGCCCTGAAAGTTGCGGTGCAGCCGACCTTGCCGCTTGGCCACCGCCAGCGCGTCGTTAGGCCTTGCGAAATGGTCCATACCGACGTTGACATAGCCGCCGTCCACCAGCGTTTGCAGCGAGCGAGCAAGCATGCCCACCTTGGTGCCAGCACTGGGCAGGTCCTCCGCGTGGATTCGGCGCTGCGGCTTGAAGCGCGCCGGCAGATGTGCATAGGCATAAACGGCGATGCGGTCTGGCGCCAGCTCCAGAACCTGCTGCAAGGTGCGATCAAAAGACTCGCGTGTTTGTTTTGGCAAACCGTAGATGAGGTCGATGTTGATGGACTCGAAACCAATCTCACGCGCTGCTGCGACCAGTGCAAACACCTGCTCGGCTGGCTGTACGCGGTGCACGGCCTGTTGCACATCGGGGTCGAAGTCTTGAACACCCAAGCTGATGCGGTTGAAGCCCAGCTTGGCCAAGTGCTCCAGCCGGGCACGGTCTACCGTGCGTGGGTCGACCTCGATGGCGTACTCGCCGCCCGCAGCAAAGTGGAAATGCCGCTTGAGCATGGCCAGCAAGTCGCTGAGTTGCTGGTCCGAGAAAAAGGTGGGCGTACCGCCACCCAAGTGCAACTGGCTCACCACTTGGCCTTGGCCCAACTGCTCGGTCAGCAAAACCACCTCGCGCTCTAGGTCGTGCAAGTAGGGAATGGCCCGCTCGGGGTGGCGGGTGACGACCTTGTTGCAAGCGCAGTAGTAGCAAAGCGACTGACAGAACGGGACGTGCACGTACAAAGACAGCGGCTGCCCCACGGAGGCCACTCCGCTTCGCCGCTGGCGCAAGGCACGCGCCAAATCATCGGCTCCGAAGGCCTCCACGAATCGATCGGCTGTGGGGTAGGAGGTGTACCGTGGCCCAGGTACATCCAATTGGGTAATCAGCTCAGCGGTGATGGTGGTCATGGTGCGTGGACGGCTTGAAGATGTAATTACCCATTAATGTGCGTCCAGCCTTGGGTTGGCGAGTTGATGTATGTCAAGCAGTCCCCGCGTCCGTGACGGTTCCCTAGGGCATTCCCTCAAGTGGTTGCAGCCCTCTGGTCAGGTGGGCAGAGCGGGGGGGAAGGGGGCAGAGGGGGCAAAGGGGGCAACTTTGTTAAGCTGGAACGAAGAAAACTGTCTCGCCCGCATCACAGCCCCAAGGACCTTATGAATCTTCAGACAATCAAGGTCGCCTGCTCCAACTGCAACATGAGAGAGCTGTGCCTGCCCCTGGGCTTGTCGGACAGTGAGATGGCCGCTGTGGAAAAAGTGGTGTCCGTGACCCGCAAGGTGGCGCGGGGCGCGCACCTGTTTCACAACGGTGATCCGTTCACGGCGCTCTACGCCATTCGCACGGGGTTCTTCAAGACCTCCGTCAACACAGAGGATGGCCGCGACCAAGTGACCGGCTTTCAAATGGCCGGGGAAGTTCTGGGCTTGGACGGCATCGTCAACGACCACCACACCTGTGACGCCATCGCACTGGAAGACGCCGAGGTGTGTGTGATGCCGTTTAACCTCATCGAAGAAATTTCACGCGAAGTCAATGCGCTTCAGCACCACGTACACAAGATCATGAGCCGCGAGATCGTGCGTGAACACGGTGTGATGTTGTTGCTGGGAAGCATGCGCGCCGAAGAGCGGTTGGCGGCTTTCCTGCTGAACTTGGTGCAGCGCCTGCATGCGCGTGGGTTTTCCCAGTCGGAATTGGTGCTGCGCATGACGCGCGAAGAGATTGGCAGCTACCTCGGGCTGAAGCTGGAAACCGTCAGCCGCACTTTCTCGCGTTTTGCCGACGATGGCATGGTGGAGGTCAAGCAGCGGCACTTGCGCATTCTGAACGCCGACGGTTTGCGCGGGATTGTCAACAGCAGACCATGCCACTGAGCTTCAACGCCGAGTTGCGTTGACAGAAGCACGGCCCCACAGCGACGGCCTGCAGCCCAGTCTCTAGTCGCGGTTGCTCGGTTGAGGCAGGCGCAACAGCCAAGCGGTCACGCAACCCGAGGCTGCGGTAGCTGCCCAGAACACGAAGAAAGCCAAGCTGTAGGCTGTGGTTGCATCCACTGCCAAAGCTTCATTGCCCCAGTGCAAGTCTGCTGGGCTGACCACCGCAAAGACCCCCATCGACAGCCCGCAGGCTGCAAGGAAAGAAGGCCACGCCACCAGCAGCCATGGCTTGGGCGGGCGCGGCCCGCGGGGCGCGTTGTCGAACACGTCCTTGTCGAACGGCTCCTCGTCGGAGGCTGGCGGGCTTTGCTGATTCACGGCTTGATCGGCACACCCGTCGCCGCGTGGTTTCGGCCCATGTGCGCTGGCGCCATCGATTGCGCGTTCTGAAGACGCAGCCGCTGCCCCGTATCGAGCACGGGGTCAGTGCCCAGGTCAGCAATGACCCATGTGGCGATGCAGGCGACCACGACCAGCGCCGGTCCACCAAACACCATCCACGCCAGCCCAAAGCGCCACCAGGGCAAGGGCTTGGCGGGCTGCACAGGCGCTTGCTTAGGCGCTGCGTTGAGTGGGGGTGTGTTCATGAATTTCTCCTGATCGGGCGGTGTGTGTTGCGGGTGGCTTCAGCGTGGGACCAAAAACACCGTGCGCTCCACGGTGTGGTGGTCACTGCTCTGCATATGGATGTGCAATTCGACGGGGTGCGACCCGGGCTCTGCACGGTCCGCTGGCAACTGCAAGCGCAGGGCAACAGCGCGAACTGCAGCAGCGTCGACTTGAATGGTGTCTGGCCCGAGAGCAACCAAGCCATCGATGCCACTGGCCTTGAGCGTGAAGCGCTGACTCTTCTCCGTTGCATTCATGATCTGCACGCGGTAGACATCTTCCAGAATTCCTGGGGCCACCATGCGCGCAGTGGCGGTGCGGTCCCGCATGATGTCCACCTTGTAAGGCGTGCGAATGGCAAGGCTGATAGCAAGGCCAGTCACGATGGACAGCAAGATCAAGGTGTAGACCAGAACGCGTGGCCGCAGCACACGCCGCACGATCTGGGCGGTACTCAGACCTGACTCCAATGCGGCCTGGGTCGTGTAGCGCACCAAGCCACGCGGGTGGCTGACTTTGTCCATGACCTGGTCGCACACATCGGCGCAAGCGCCGCAGCCAATGCATTCGTACTGCAGACCCTGACGAATGTCGATGCCGGTGGGGCAAACCTGCACGCAAAGGCCGCAATCCACGCAATCTCCCTTCGCGGAAGCGGCCTCGGCCTTGGCGGGCAAGCCGCGTGGTTCGCCGCGTTGGCTGTCGTAAGTGACGATGAGGGTGTCTCGGTCGAACATCGCACTTTGAAACCGGGCATAGGGGCACATGTATTTGCAGACCTGTTCACGCATGTAGCCCGCGTTGCCGTAGGTGGCAAAACCATAGAAGAGCACCCAGAAAAGCACCCAGCCTGAACCTGTCCACAAAGCGCCATCGACCACCAGTTCCCGAATGGGCACGAAGTAGCCGACAAAGCTCAATCCCGTCCAACCCGCTACGGCGAGCCACAGCAACTGCTTGGCGCTGCGGCGGGCCAGCTTGTTAGCACTCCAGGGCTGCCGGTCCAGGCGAATTCGGGCGCCGCGGTCGCCCTCGGTGAACTTTTCGATCCACATGAAGATTTCTGTGTAGACCGTTTGCGGGCATGCGTAGCCACACCACAGGCGCCCTGCTACTGCAGTGAACAAGAAAAGACTCAGCGCGGACACGACCAAGAGCCCCGTGAGGTAGATGAAGTCCTGCGGGTACAGCACCAAGTTCATGATGTAGAAGCGCCGCGCTTCCAAGTCAAACAAGACCGCCTGGCGCTCCCCCCAGTTGAGCCAAGGCAGCCCGTAGAACACCAGCTGAGTCATCCACACACACGCCCAGCGCCAATGCGCAAACACCCCTTGAACGCTGCGGGGCTGGATGCGTTGGTGCGCCTGGTACAGCGAGATCACAACCTCTTTCGGCGGCACCGCAACGCCAGCTTTTGGCAGCGGTGCGTCGCTCATCGTGTGGCCTGCTTACCGCCGCTTGAAAGGGTGGCGACGTAGGCGGCCAAGACCTGAATCTGCGACTCGGTCAGTTTGGCGGACTGCGCCGGCATCGCGTTGACCTTGCCCTGCGTGACGATGGAAACAATGGCGGCTTCGCCCCAGCCATGCAGCCAGACATCGTCGGTCAGGTTGGGCGCACCCAGCGCCACATTGCCCTTCCCGTCAACGCCGTGGCAGGCCGCGCAAGTGGCGAACTTGGGCTTGCCGGCGAGTGCGCGCACGCTGTCATGAGGCGACCCGGACAAGCTCAGCACGTAGTGCGCCAAGTTGCGTACATCGTCTGCAGAGCCGACGGCTGCAGCCAAGGCAGGCATGTTGCCCATGCGGCCGTTGGTGATGGACTCCACGATTTGCGTGTGCTGGCCGCCGTAGAGCCAGTCGGCATCGGCCAGGTTTGGAAACCCTTTGCTGCCTCTGGCGTCAGAGCCGTGGCACTGCGCGCAGTTGTTCATGAACAAGCGCTCGCCAATGGCTTGGGCTGCCGGGTTCGCGCCCATCTGTTCTGGCGTCATGCCCTTGAACTGGGCGTAGATTTTGGAAACCTCTTCTGCCGATTTGCGCACCTCGATCTGATGCTGCTCGGCAGAAGACCAACCCAGCTTGCCCGTGAAGCTGCCCAAGCCGGGAAACAGCACCAAATAGCCAATGGCAAAAACCACGGTGATGATGAACAGGCCGACCCACCAGCGCGGCAGCGGGTTGTTCATCTCTTGCAGGTCTTCGTCCCAGACGTGGCCGGTGGTGGGGTCTTGCCCAGCGCTCACCCGCACTTTGCCGCTGAACCACAGCAGCAACAGGCAAGCTGCGATGCTGACCAGCGTGATGCCGGCCACCAACAGGGGCCAGATACCGTGGGAAAAATCGCTCATTTGCGCTCTCCACTGAAACGTTGGGCAGTTGCTGACTTGTCAGAGGATTGCCTTTGCGTTGCCGGCGCTGCAGGCTGATCGGCCAGCTCTTCTCGAAAGGGCAGCATGGCAGCTTCAGAGAAATCGCGAGAGCGGCCTTTGGACCAAGCCCAAAAGCACACACCGACGAAGGCGAGGAAAGCGGCGACCGTGGCGGCGCTGCGCAAGGTGTTGATGTCCATGTTCACTCCCAAATGAGTTGCTGCTGTCGGGTTGCGCTGCTTCACTTCAGGGCAGTGCCCAAGCCCTGCAGGTAGGCAATCAGCGCATCCAGTTCAGATTTGCCCTTGACGGCGTCGGCGGCAGCCGCGATGTCCTGCGCGCTGTAGGGCACACCCAGGCGCTGCAGGGCAACCATGTTCGGGGCCACGCCAGCGGGGTCGACCATGGTCTTCTCAAGCCATGGGTAGGCCGGCATGTTGGATTCGGGCACCAGGTCGCGTGGGTTGATCAGGTGGATGCGGTGCCACTCGTCGCTGTAGCGCCCGCCCACGCGATGGAGGTCGGGCCCTGTGCGTTTGCTGCCCCACTGAAAGGGCCGGTCGTACACGAATTCGCCAGCAACCGAGTAGTGGCCGTAACGCAGGGTCTCTGCCAGGAAGGGCCTGATCATCTGTGAGTGGCAGTTGTAGCAACCCTCGCGCACGTAAATGTCTCGGCCCACCAGCTGCAGCGGTTCATAGGGCTTCACGCCTTGGATGGGCTGCGTGGTGGAGCGCTGAAAGAACAGCGGCACGATCTCGACAGCGCCGCCCACCAGCAGCACCAGCAAGATCAGCACGATCATCAGGAAGTTGTTGGTCTCGATACGCTCGTGCGTGAAACCAGCGGGTTTATTGGTGTCATCCATTTCAGGCTCCGGTGGGTTTCAAGCGTGTGCGGGTGTGGCAGAAGGGTCTGCTGGCAAGGGGCGAGCAGCGACCACGTGGGGAATCAGAATCTCGACAGGGCGGCCACCCGCAGCGGTCTTGAACACGTTCCAGGCCATCACCAACATGCCGCCGAAGTACAGCAGGCCACCCAACAGTCGCAACACATAGAACGGGAAGCTGGCTTTGACCGACTCGACAAAGGTGTAGGTCAGCGTGCCGTCGGCGTTGACCGCGCGCCACATCAGGCCCTGCATGACGCCGGAGATCCACATGGCCGCGATGTAGATGACGATGCCGATGGTGGCCATCCAGAAGTGCAGCTCGATGGCGCGGATGCTGTGCATCTGCTTGGCGCCGAACAGGCGCGGAATCAGGTAGTACAGGCTGCCCATGGAGATCAGGCCCACCCAGCCCAGGGCGCCAGAGTGCACGTGGCCAATGGTCCAGTCGGTGTAGTGCGACAGGGCGTTGACGGTCTTGATGGACATCATGGGCCCCTCGAAGGTGCTCATGCCGTAGAAGGACAGAGACACGATGAGAAAGCGCAGGATCGGGTCGTCGCGCAGCTTGTGCCAAGCGCCCGACAAGGTCATGACGCCGTTGATCATGCCGCCCCAACTGGGCGCCAACAGGATGAGCGAGAACACCATGCCCAAGGACTGAGTCCAGTCTGGCAGCGCGGTGTAGTGCAGGTGGTGCGGACCTGCCCACATGTAGGTGAAGATCAGCGCCCAAAAGTGAACGATGGACAGGCGGTAGCTGTACACCGGGCGCTCGGCTTGCTTCGGGATGAAGTAATACATCATTCCCAGAAAGCCAGCGGTCAAGAAGAAGCCCACCGCGTTGTGGCCGTACCACCACTGGATCATGGCGTCTTGCACGCCGGCATACGCTGAGTAGGACTTCATCAGGCCGGCTGGCATGGCCGCGCTGTTGACCACGTGCAGCAGCGCCACAGCAATGATGAATGCGCCGTAGAACCAGTTAGCGACATAGATGTGGCGCACCTTGCGCGTGCCCAGCGTGCCAAAGAACACCACGGCAAAAGACACCCAGACCAGTGTGATCAGAATGTCGATGGGCCACTCCAGCTCGGCGTATTCCTTGCCTTGCGTGTAGCCCAGCGGCAGCGAGATGGCGGCCGCCAAGATGACGAGCTGCCAACCCCAGAACGTGAAGGCCGCCAGCCGATCCGAGAACAAGCGCACCTGGCAAGTTCTCTGCACGACGTAGTAGGCCGTGGCGAACAAGGCGCAACCACCAAAGGCAAAGATGACCGCGTTGGTGTGCAGCGGCCGCAGCCTACCGTAGCTCAAAAATGAAATGCCGAAGTTGAGTTCTGGCCAGGTGAGCTGCGCGGCGATGATCACGCCGACCAGCATCCCGACCACGCCCCACACGATCGCCATGATGGAGAACTGACGGACAACCTTGTCGTTGTAGGCCACCGCATTGGAATTCGAGAAATTCATGAACAACTTTCATGTCTGAGAACGTGAATGGAAGTGTCTGAGGCTTGGCATGGCTTCACTTTGATGCACATCAAGTGCAAGGCACTAAAACACTCAGTCGTTGCGCAAGATGCGCTCTGCCTCGGCGTCCACGTCTTCGAACTGGCCGCCAAAGACGGCCCACCACAAGCTCGCCAAGATGACGAACACCAAGATCACCGACAAAGGGATCAACAGATAAAGGATTTCCATGGGGGGGTCAGACGGAAGCAACTGGGACTGAAAGAGCCGATGGCGAGGGTCTGGACAAGCGCAGCGCGTGCAACACCACGAACAGCGAACTGGCGGCCATGCCCAGACCCGCCAGCCATGCGGGCATCCAACCCACCAAAGCCAAAGGCACGCACAACACGTTGTAGGCCAAAGCCCAGCCCAGGTTTTGGCGCACCACCCGCATGGCGCGCTTGGACAGCGCATGCGTGTCGGCAACAGCCATCAAGTGCGCCTGAAGCAACACAAAGTCAGCCTGCGCTCGGGCCAGCGGCAGCGCCTGCCCGACTGCGAAAGACACGTCTGCACCAGCCAGGGCAGGCGCGTCATTGAGCCCGTCACCGACCATGGCCACGCGCAGACCCTGCGCCTGCAGAGCCCGCAGCCGATCGAGCTTGTCTTGTGGTGAGCAAGCTCCCACCGCTCGCTGGCCTTCGCCCGGCGGCAGACCCAGTGCTTGGGCGACCAAAGCCACCGCAGCCGGGGTGTCGCCTGACCACACATGCACCGCCATTCCGCGCGCGCGCAGCGCCTGCAACAGCGCAGGCGCCTGCGGGCGCAGTGTTTCGTGCAGGGCAAAAGAGGCTAGCCAACCGCTGGGGTCGCTCAAGCACACCTGGCTGGTAGCGCTTTCCTGCTCCGGCGCATGGCAGAACCTGGACGAGCCCAAGCGCACGGTGAACCATTCGGTGCCGGAGTCGGCCGGGTTGGAAGCCACCAAGGCCTCAATGCCACAACCTGCTACTTCTTGCACATCACGCACTTGCCAGGCGACGGCCAACGCGTCGTCGCGCAAGGCCAAGGCAGCTGGATGCAAGGAGTGCGCGGCCATCGCTGCTGCGAGGCTGCGCGCATCTGCCAGCGCGGCGTCACTTCGGGCTAGAGCGACACCCAGTTTCATCCGGTCTTCGGTGAGCGTGCCGGTTTTATCGAACACCACCACGTCCACAGCATCCAAGGCCTCCAGCGCGCGGATGCGGCGCACCAGCACCCCGTCTTTGGCCGCACGGCCAGCCGCGGCCAGCAATGCTGCTGGCGTCGCCAACGACAAAGCGCAGGGGCAGGTGACGATCAGCACCGCGACGGCGACCATGAGGCCGCGCGCTGGGTCAGTCGGCCACCAAACTGCAGCGCCCAGCCCGGCGAGGAGCAACACGCCCAGCAGAAAAGGCTTGGAGATGCGGTCGGCGAGTTGCGCCAGGCGGGGCTTGTCCAAAGCGGCATCGGCCATCAGTTCGACCAACTGGAACAAGCGTGTGGCCTGACCCAAAGCGCTCAGACGCACTTGCACGGTGCCGCGCAGGTTGTGGCTGCCCGCCAGCACCGCGCTGTCCGGGCCGCGCGGCCTGGGCCTGGACTCGCCGGTCAACAGCGCTTCGTCGACCAAAGTTTGTCCGTGCAGCACTTGGCCATCGCCGACAAAAGTCTCGCCAGCCATGACCTGCACCACGTCACCCGGCTTGAGCCGCCGCGCTGAAACCAGCTCCCAGGTGCCGTCGATCTTTTGCCTGCGCGCTTGCTCTGGCATCCGGTGCAGCAGCGCCTCTACAGCCGAGGCGCTGCGCTCGCGCAGCCGCAGCTCCAACCAGCGTCCCGTCAGCAAAAAACACACGAACATGGACAGAGAGTCGAAGTACACCTCGCGACCGAACGCGCCGTCAGGCTCGAAAGTACCCAGGGTACTGACCACAAAGGCCAAGAGCATTCCCAGCGCCACGGGCACATCCATGCCGACGCGGCGCGCCTGCAGATCGTGCCAGGCACCTCGGAAGAACGGCCCGCATGAGAAGAGCATGAGGGGCAGGCAGAGCACCCAACTGGCCCAGCGCAACAGGTATTGCTGTTCGGCCAGCAAGTCCCCTGGATCGGCAAAGTAGGCCGGGCCTGCAAACATCATCACCTGCATCATGCAAAGGCAGGAGACCAACCAACGCCAGGTCATTTGGCGCTGGGCCATTTGGCGCTGCTGGCGCTCAGACGCATCGCCCGCTGGCGTGGCGGGGTAGCCAGCCCGGGCTGAAGCTGCGAGCCACTGCGAGGGCTGCGTTTGCGCTGCAGACCACACCACGCGGCCACGACGGTTGGCAGCCGACACCACGGCCGACCGAACCCCGGGCACTTGCGTCAAGGCGGCCTCAATGTCCAAGGCGCAAGCGGCGCAGGTGATGCCTTCGAACACCACGCCCGAAGACCACCAATCTCCCTCTGGATCGCCTGCACCTGCGCCGCCGCTCGATGGGGCCACTGGCTGGCTGAAGCTTCTCCACTCCAATGGGTCGTCCACGACGGGTGCAGCATCAGCACCTGGCCTGCCCATGGGCGCATCACTTGGCTCGGTCATGGGGCCGACATTCAAGCGCTCCAGGGGGTTACTTGGCAAAGCAGCGGTGGTGGGCATGCACGCAGCTTAGGTTTGTCCATCACCTCAAGCCTTGATGTGCATCAAGCCGGGGCCGATTGCGCGGCACTAAAGTGGGGCACACCACAACTGGAGACGACCATGTACCAACGCATTCTTGTTGCTACCGACGGCAGCAAACTCTCGGCGAAGGCAGTCGACGCCGCCATTCAATGGGCCGGCGTCTGCAACGCTGGGGTTGTGGCTCTGACCGTGGTGCCGCGCTATCCGCAGAGCTACTTTGAAGGTGGGGCTGCAGTGACGGCTGGCGAGGTTTCGAGGGTGGAGTCCTTATGGGCCGAACAGGCCCAGAAGCGCTTGGAAAAGGTCAGGGCGCAAGCTGCAAAAGACGGCGTGAGCTGCAAGACAGTCACGGTCAGCTCTGACCTGGTGGCTGAGGCCATCATCTCGGCCAGCAAGAAACACAAGTGCGACCTGATCATCATGGCATCGCACGGCAGAAAAGGCATCAAGCGCCTGCTGTTGGGCAGCGAAACGCAACATGTGCTGACAAATTCGACAGTGCCCGTGTTGGTGCTGCGCTAGGCCGCCCCAGCCCCGCAAGGCCGTCAGGACGAAGCGAACAGGGCTTGATGCTGCTGACGCAGCAGGTTCTTTTGCACTTTGCCCATCGCGTTGCGGGGCAGCTCGTCAACCAACAGGCAGCGCTTGGGCACCTTGAAGTTGGCAAGGCTGCCTTTGAGGCTTTGCAACACCCCGACCGGATCGGGCTTGGAGCCAGGTCGGGCAATGACCAGGGCCACGCCCACCTCGCCGAAATCGGGGTGCGGCACACCAATGACCGCGCTTTCCGCCACACCCGGCAAAGCATTGATGGCGTCTTCTACTTCAGCTGGGTAGACGTTGTAGCCGCCACTGATGATGAGGTCCTTGCTGCGGCCCACGATGCGAACGTAACCGCGCTCGTCTTGCAAGCCGACATCACCCGTGCGAAAGAAGCCGTCTGAAGTGAACTCTTCTGCAGTCTTGTCTGGCATGCGCCAGTAGCCCGCAAACACATTGGGGCCACGCACTTGAATGCCGCCCACTTCGCCCACGGCCAGCACTTGGTCTTGTGCGTCTGCAACACGCACCGACACGCCCGGCAGCGGCATGCCAACGGTACCCGCCCGCCGTTCGCTTTGCCCGCCCCAGCGTGGGTCTAAGCGATAGGGGTTGGAGGTGAGCATGACGGTCTCGCTCATGCCATAGCGCTCGACGATGGTGTGGCCCGTCCGCTGATGCCAAGCCTCGAAGGTGTCGGCCAGCAGGGGAGCAGAGCCCGCGACGAACAAGCGCATGCGGGCCGAGGCTTCGCGGTCGAGACCTGCTTCGTTCAAAAGCCGCACGTACAAGGTGGGTACACCCATGAAGACGGTCGATTCACGCATGGCCTGAAGCACGGCCAGCGCGTCGAAACGCGCAAACCAGCGCATGCGGCTACCACTGAGCAAGGCGGCATGGATGGCGACAAAAAGCCCGTGCACATGGAAGATGGGCAAGGCATGGATGAGCACATCACCGCCCGGCGGCGGCGCGTCGAAACCCCAATAGCGGTGCAGCGTCTGGGCGTTGGACAACAGGTTGCCGTGGCTGAGCATGGCGCCCTTGCTGCGCCCTGTGGTCCCGCTGGTGTAGAGGATGGCAGCCAGGTCATCTGCGGCACGTTCAACGGGCTCGTGCACATCGGCGAAATGCACCGCGCGCACCAGCAGACTGCCGCTGCGGTCATCGCCCAGCGTGAAGACATGGCGCGTCCCGGCCTGGAAAGCCAGCTTGCTCACCCACCCAAATTGCCTTGGGCTGCACACCACCACAGCGGGCTCGGCGTTGCCCAAGAAGTAGGCCACTTCTGAGCTTTGGTAGGCGGTGTTGAGGGGCAGGAACACATGCCCGGCACGCAGCGTGGCCAGATACAGCATCAGCGCCTCGACCGACTTCTCGACCTGGACGGCTATGCGGGAAGCAGGCGGCAAGTCCAGTGATGCCAACAAGTTCGCCAGCATGGCACTGCCGCGCTCGAGGTCTCGCCAGCTGTAGTGCAGCGCCTCGCCGGCCTCGCCGCTGGTGGAAATGGCGATGGTGTCCAAGTCGGCGCAGAAGCCGGATCGGAGGGCGTGGTACAGGTTCATCCGATCCTCAGAAGACGATGCGCTGCTTCAAAGTTTGCTCAATCCAACTTGGCACCAGATGCCTTCACCACCTGCGCCCATTTGCCAATTTCAGCTTTGATGAAACGCTCAAAGGCAGGTCCCGTGGTGTTGGAGAACTCAGCGCCCTGCGCGGCCCATACGGCTTTGGCCTCGTCGGTGCTGCAAGCCCTGCGCACTTCTTCAATGGCGCGGGCTTGAATGTCGGCGGGTGTGCCGCGTGGTGTCCACACGCCATACCAAGTGGTGACGTTGTAGTCGGGCAAACCCAACTCGGCGGCGCTGGGCACATCAGGGAACGCGGGGCTGCGCTTGTTGCCTGAAACCATCAGCGCTTTGATGCGACCACCTTTGATGTGCGCTGCTGATGAGCCCAGACCGTCGAACATCATGTCCACGTTGCCAGCGATCAGGTCTTGCAAAGCCGGTCCTGCGCCCCTGTAGGGAATGTGCGTGATGAAGGTCTTGGTTTGCTGCTTGAACAACTCGCCGGCCAAGTGGTGTGAAGTGCCACTACCCGCCGAGCCGTAGTTGAGCTTGCCCGGGCTGCGTTTGACCTGCGCCAAAAACTCTTTGAAGTCACCCGACACGCTTTTGGGGTTGACCACCAACACCTGTGGCACGCTGGCCACCAGGATGAGGGGCACCAAGTCGCGCTCCAGGTCGTAGTCGAGCTTGGGGTACATGCTGGGCGCAATGGTGTGATGCACTGCACCCATGAACAGGGTGTAGCCATCGGCTGGCGCCTTGGCAGCAATGGCAGCACCCACCGTGCCGCCGGCGCCGCCCCGGTTGTCGATGATGAGCTGGCGGTTGGTGAGCCGAGCAAACTGAGCAGCCATGGGGCGGGCAAAGGCATCGGTGCCGCCACCGGCTGGAAACGGCACGACCACCGTCACGGGCTTGCTGGGCCAAGGCGCGGTGCCCTGTGACCAGGCCGGTATGGCGCCAGCCGCAGCACCTGCAGCTGCTAAACGCAAAACCACGCGGCGTTTCATGAATGAGGGCATCGCTGTCTCCAGATAGTTGTAGGTAAAGACCTACGAGCTTAGGGACAACTCGATGCGCTGACCACGGGACTTTCACTGCCTCAAGCTTTCACGGCCTCAAGATTTGGCCGCGCGCCCCGACCACCACCACATGGTCATGCCGGCCAACACCATCGGCACGCACAGCCACTGCCCCATGCTCAGCCCCAGCGACAACAGGCCCAAATGCGCATCGGGCTCTCGGAAGAACTCGGCAACAAAGCGAAAGACGCCGTAGCCGATCAAAAACACGCCGCTCACTGCGCCCACAGGCCTGGGCTTGCGCGCGTACAGCCAAAGCAGCGCGAACAGCAACAAGCCTTCCAAAAACAGTTGGTAGAGCTGCGATGGATGGCGCGCCAAGTCACCGGCGCCGCGAAAGACCATGCCCCAAGGCAGATCAGGCGACGCCACCCTCCCCCACAACTCGCCGTTGATGAAATTGCCCAGCCGACCCGCAGCCAAACCCGTGGGCACGCAAGGCGCGATGAAGTCCATGACATGCAGCCAAGGCCGCTGGCGAGACCGCGCAAACCACACCATCGCCAACAACACCCCAATGAGCCCGCCATGAAAGCTCATGCCGCCTTGCCAGACCGCCAGAATTTCCAGCGGGTGGCTCAGGTAGTAGGCGGGTTTGTAAAACAGGCAATAGCCCACCCTGCCGCCCAGCACCACACCCAAGACGCCCACAAACAAAATGTCCTCGACATCGCGGGTTTGCCAGGGCTGGCCGGGCGACACCGCCGCCTGGAATGAGGGGTGCTTGAGCCTCAGCCGCGCCAGCCCCAAAAACAAACCAAAGGCCAGCAGATAGGTCAAGCCATACCAGTGGATGGAAATGGGCCCGAGTGACACGGCGACCGGGTCGATTTGCGGATGGATCAACATAGGCGGCGGATGCTAGCAGTGGCCTTCGCCAACTCGGCTGCGCTCGTCGCTTGGGCTTGGCTTGGGAACGGGCCTGCCTACAATCAAAATTGAATTGTTTATCCCCCAGACCAACCTCAAGAGCCATGGCCAACACCTTTCCTTTGAACCCACGCAGCCGCAACATCACCGAGGGCAAGTCACGCGCGCCGAACCGATCGATGTACTACGGCATGGGCTACAAGGAAGGCGATTTCGGCAAGCCCATGGTTGGCGTGGCCAACGCCCACAGCACCATCACCCCTTGCAACAGCGGTCTGCAGAAGCTGGCCGATGCAGCCGTGGCGGGCATTGAAGCTGCGGGCGGCAACGCGCAGATTTTTGGTACGCCGACCATTTCCGACGGCATGGCCATGGGCACCGAAGGCATGAAGTACTCCTTGGTCAGCCGCGAGGTGATTGCAGACTGCATCGAAACCTGCGTTCAGGGCCAGTGGATGGACGGTGTGCTGGTGGTGGGCGGCTGCGACAAAAACATGCCCGGCGGACTGATGGGCATGTTGCGGGCCAACGTGCCAGCCATCTACGTTTACGGCGGCACCATCCTGCCGGGCCGCTGGAACAACCAAGACCTCAACATCGTGAGCGTGTTCGAAGCGGTCGGCCAGAACGCCGCCGGCAAGCTCAGTGACGCAGACCTCAAAGCCATCGAGCAAAACGCGATTCCCGGCACGGGCTCTTGCGGTGGCATGTACACCGCCAACACCATGAGTTCTGCTTTCGAGGCGCTGGGTATCTCTCTGCCCTATTCCTCCACGATGGCCAACCCGCACGACGAAAAGCTGAATTCGGCGACCGAGTCAGCGCGCGTACTCATTGAGGCGATCAAGCAAGACATCAAGCCGCGCGACATCGTCACGCGCAAGTCGATCGAGAACGCTGTTGCAGTGATCATGGCCACGGGAGGCTCAACCAACGCCGTGCTGCATTTCTTGGCAATCGCGCATTGCGCCGATGTCGAGTGGAGCATTGACGACTTCGAGCGCATCCGTCAGCGTACGCCTGTGCTGTGCAACCTCAAGCCCAGCGGCAAGTACCTTGCGGTCGACTTGCACAGAGCTGGCGGCATTCCCCAGGTGATGAAGGTGCTGCTCAAAGCGGGCTTGCTGCACGGAGACTGCCTGACCATCACGGGGCAGACCATTGAACAAGTGTTGGCCGACGTGCCCGATGTGCCGCGGGCGGACCAAGATGTCATTCGCCCGATTGAACACCCCGTGTACGCCCAAGGCCACTTGGCCATCCTCAAGGGAAACCTTTCTCCAGAGGGGGCCGTGGCCAAAATCACGGGCTTGAAAAGCCCCGTGATGACGGGCCCGGCCAGAGTTTTTGATGACGAGCAGTCCGCACTGAAGGCCATCCTCGATGGCCGCATCCAGGCCGGTGATGTGATGGTGCTGCGCTACTTGGGCCCCAAGGGTGGCCCCGGCATGCCGGAAATGCTGGCCCCCACCGGTGCACTCATCGGCGCAGGTTTGGGTGAGTCGGTGGGTTTGATCACCGATGGCCGGTTTTCTGGTGGCACGTGGGGCATGGTGGTCGGGCACGTCGCCCCAGAAGCTGCTGCAGGAGGGAACATTGCGCTCATCGAAGAAGGCGACAGCATCACGATCGATGCCCACAAGTTACTGCTGGAGGTACACCTGAGCGATCAGGAACTGGCCCGGCGTCGTTTGACCTGGCAAGCGCCTCAGCCTCGGTACACACGCGGCGTTCAGGCCAAGTTTGCGTTCAATGCTGCAAGCGCCAGCAAGGGCGCCGTGCTGGACGCCTATTGAAGAAGTGGGGTCGCTGCAAGTTCAGCGGCGGTGCCGCGGCAGCGTACCCAGCGCTTCTTTCTGTTTGGCGATGCGCTCCTCTTTGCGGCGATCGAAGCGCTCCATGGCCTTGCGCTTGGAATAACCCGAGGAATCGGCCCATGACCACCAAGCCACCGCCGCCGCGAAAGGCAAGGCGACCCACCACCAGGCCAAGGTGCCCAGAAACCCAATCTCCAAGTACCAGCCCACCAGCATGGCCAAGCCAATCATCAAAAACCACATGGCGAACCCCTTAAATGGGCGGGTGGTGTGGCGCTCATCAGCACTTAACACGCACTCGATACCTACAATCTAGAGCTTGAACTGACTGTAACTGAACCGTTTAGGAAACACACCATGAAGCGTGCCACCTTTTTTGTCGCCGCATCGATATTCGCCAGCCTGCCGGCCCTTGCAGACCAAGCGCTGGCTACGTCCAAAAACTGCATGTCCTGTCACGCGGTTGAAAAGAAGCTGGTTGGCCCCTCCTACAAAGAGATCGCAGTTCGATATGCGGGCCAAAAAGACGCTGCAGACAAGTTGGCCACCAAAATCATCAAAGGTGGTTCCGGCGTTTGGGGCCCTGTGCCCATGCCCGCTAACGCACAGGTGAATGACGCCGATGCCAAGAGACTGGTCGCCTGGATCTTGGCCATCAAGTAATGGGTTGTTCGTGCCGCGACTGATCTTGTCTTAGCCAAGTTCAAAGCCAAACTGAACATCTCGGGCACCCTGCAAAAGCAAAAAAAGCCCGCTGTATTCCCAGCGGGCTTTTTCTTTAGTGCGCGCTCTCAATAGCCAGCGAGCGCAACCATCATTGCCAAAAGCGTCCCACCAACTGGCCGAAGGCGTGATCAGTTGGTCTGCGCCAACTGCTCCAAAATCGCCGGATTTTCCAGCGTGCTGGTGTCTTGGGTAATGGCTTCACCCTTGGCGATTGAGCGCAGCAAACGCCGCATGATTTTGCCGCTGCGCGTCTTGGGGAGGTTGTCGCCAAAACGAATGTCTTTGGGCTTGGCAATGGGTCCGATTTCTTTCGCCACCCAATTGCGCAGCTCGTTCGCAATCTGCTTGGCCTCTTCACCTGTGGGCCGTGGACGTTTGAGCACGACAAAAGCGCAAATCGCTTCACCGGTGACATCGTCGGGCCTACCGACTACCGCCGCCTCGGCGACCAAATCAGACTTGGCCACCAATGCAGATTCGATCTCCATCGTGCCCATGCGGTGTCCAGAGACGTTCAGCACATCGTCAATGCGTCCCGTGATGCGGTAGTAGCCGCGATCCAGGCTGCGCACAGCACCGTCTCCGGCCAAGTACATGGTGCCGCCCATTTCCTCTGGGAAGTAGGCCTTCTTGAATCGCTCGGGGTCGTTCCATATGGTGCGAATCATCGAAGGCCAAGGCCGCTTGATAACCAAGATACCGCCCGACCCGTTGGGCACGTCTTTGCCTGTTTCATCGACGACAGCGGTCATGATGCCGGGCAAGGGCAAGGTACAAGACCCAGGTACCAAGGGCGTCGCTCCCGGCAGGGGCGTGATGACGTGCCCGCCTGTTTCTGTCTGCCAGAAGGTATCAATGACCGGACACCGCTCGCCTCCGACATGCTTGTAGTACCACATCCAAGCCTCTGGATTGATCGGCTCGCCCACTGAACCCAAAATGCGAAGGCTGCTCAAGTCCGAGCGCGCCGGGTGGACCCGCTCATCGGCTTCTGCGGCCTTGATCAAAGATCGAATGGCAGTAGGGGCGGTGTAGAACACGCTCACCCGATGGCGTTCGATCATTTGCCAGAAACGACCAGCGTTCGGATAAGTAGGAACACCTTCGAAGATGACTTGCGTGGCACCGGCCGCAAGGGGCCCGTAGGCCACATAAGCGTGGCCTGTGATCCAACCAATATCGGCAGTACACCAAAACACGTCGCTGGGCTGGATATCGAAAGTCCACTGCATGGTTAAGTTAGCCCACAACACGAACCCACCCGTGCTGTGTTGCACCCCCTTGGGCTTGCCCGTCGAGCCCGAGGTGTAGAGCACAAAGAGCGGGTGCTCAGCACTGACCGATACCGCCGGGCACACGACGCTTTGGCCCTCTAGGGCTTGCGTAAAAGTGATGTCCCGACCCGGCACCATGTTGCAAGCTGTGGCAGTGCGCTGAAAAACGAAAACAGTCTGGATGCTCTCGCACCCACCCATGGCTATACCGTCATCGACGATGGCCTTGAGCGGCAGTTCCTTGCCACCGCGCATCTGGAAGTTGGCCGTAATGACTGCAACGGCTCCTGCGTCAATGATTCGCTCTTGAAGAGCCTTGGCGGAAAAGCCGCCAAACACCACGCTGTGAATGGCACCGATGCGTGCACAAGCCTGCATGGCCACCACACCTTCGACCGTCATGGGCATGTAGATGACCACGCGGTCACCCTTTTTGACGCCACGCGCCTTCAAGGCGTTGGCAAATTGGCTGACCCGGGCCAACAACTCTTTGTAGCTGACGTGGTTGACGTCGCCGCCGTCAGACTCAAACACGATGGCCGTGCGATTTTCAGCAGGGGTGCCCATGTGCCGGTCGAGGCAGTTGGCGCTGGCGTTCAGTTCACCGTCGGCGAACCATTGGTAGAAGGGTGCCCTGGACTCGTCAAGCACCTGTGTAAAGGGCTTTGTCCACTGCACGTGTTCGCGCGCCAAACGCCCCCAGAAACCGGTGAAGTCGCGCTCCGCCTCGTCGCACAGTGCTTGGTAGGCCGCCATTCCAGAAACACGCGCGACTTTCACGGCAGCGTCGCTGGGGAAAAACACCCGGTTCTCAACCATCGTGGACTGAATCGCTGAAGAATTTGCGCTCATGACCGCTGTCTCCTTTATTTTTAGACGTCGGAATGTCAGGTGCAGCTCTTACACCTCACTGACACAGAGGTTACTCGGCCTGCGTGGCCAGCACGAATCTTGCCCAAATTCAGCAGCGTTTCCGATGAGTGCCGTTTGGGGGCATAAATGGCCATGCCTACAATCCCGCGACCTACTGAAAGCGAAGCCATGAACTTGCCAGAGTCCGCGCGAAAACCCGAAATGTCGCGTATGTCGCAGCTCATTTTCGCCAGCCGCTGGCTGCAGTTGCCGCTGTATGTCGGCTTGATTGCTGCGCAGGCGGTGTACGTGTTCCATTTCTGGGTGGAATTGGTTCACTTGGTTGAAGCGGCTTTTGGCAACCAGGAATCGCTGCAAAAGCTCATCAGCAGCATTGGGTACAAAAGCACGGTCCAGATCACTGCACTCAATGAGACAGTCATCATGCTCGTGGTACTGGCCTTGATTGACGTGGTCATGATCTCCAACCTCTTGATCATGGTCATCGTCGGGGGCTACGAGACCTTTGTTTCGCGCATGAACCTGGACGGCCATCCCGATCAGCCCGAGTGGCTCAGCCACGTCAATGCCTCGGTGCTGAAGGTGAAGCTGGCAACAGCCATCATCGGCATCTCCTCCATTCATCTCCTCAAGACTTTCATCAACGCGGCCAATTACGACGAAAAAGTGTTGCTTTGGCAAACCTTGATTCACGTAGCCTTTCTCTTTTCAGCCATGGCCATCGCCATGGCCGACCGCATCATGTTGGCGGCCCAGAAGAGTCCGCAATAAGCACATCCATCAAGCAGCGCTCTGACAACACATGTCCACCACCATCCGACAAGCCGATCTCGTCGAGTCCATCGCCGCAGCCTTGCAGTACATCAGCTACTACCACCCAGCCGACTACATCGCGCATCTGGCCCGCGCTTATGAGCGCGAGCAATCGGCAGCCGCCAAGGATGCCATCGCGCAGATCCTGACCAACAGCAAGATGAGCGCCACAGGGCACCGGCCGATCTGCCAAGACACGGGCATCGTGAATGTGTTTCTGAAGGTGGGAATGAATGTGCGCTGGGAGGGCTTCACCGGCAGCTTGGAAGACGCGGTCAACGAGGGCGTGCGCCGCGGCTACCAGCACCCCGACAACACATTGCGTGCCAGCGTGGTAGCCGATCCGCAGTTCGCTCGCAAAAACACACGCGACAACACGCCGGCTGTCATCTTTACCGAACTGGTTCCGGGCGACACCATCGAAGTCACTGTTGCCGCCAAAGGCGGTGGCAGCGAGAACAAAAGCAAGCTGGCCATGCTCAACCCCAGCGACAGCATCGTCGACTGGGTGCTAAAGACAGTGCCAACCATGGGAGCCGGTTGGTGCCCGCCAGGCATGCTGGGTATTGGCATTGGCGGCACCGCAGAAAAGGCTGCGCTGATGGCCAAAGAAAGCCTGATGGAAGACATCGACATGTACGAGCTGCAGGCCCGTGCGTCCTCGGGAGAAGCACTCAGCCCCAGCGACGAGCTGCGTTTGGAGCTCTATGAGAAAGTCAACGCGCTGGGCATCGGTGCCCAAGGGCTCGGGGGCTTAACCACCGTGCTGGACGTGAAGATCAAGATGTACCCCACGCATGCCGCCAGCAAGCCCGTGGCCATGATCCCCAATTGCGCAGCCACCCGCCACGCGCATTTCGTGCTCGACGGCTCTGGCCCGGTCTACCTCGACCCCCCCTCGCTCGACCTCTGGCCCGACGTGAACTGGATGCCCGACGCCACCAAGAGCCGCCGCGTGCAACTCGACAGCCTCACCAAAGCAGAAGTCGCCAGCTGGAAGCCAGGTGAAACGCTCCTGCTTAACGGAAAGATGCTCACGGGCAGAGACGCCGCGCACAAACGCATTCAAGACATGTTGGCCAGGGGCGAGCCGCTGCCCGTTGATTTCACCAACCGCGTCATCTACTACGTGGGGCCTGTAGACCCGGTCCGTGGCGAAGCTGTGGGGCCCGCGGGCCCCACCACCGCCACCCGCATGGACAAATTCACCGACATGATGCTCAGCCAAACCGGGCTGATCGCCATGATTGGCAAAGCCGAGCGCGGCCCTATCGCGATAGAAGCCATCAAGAAGCACCAAAGTGCCTACCTCATGGCTGTGGGCGGGGCTGCTTACTTGGTGAGCAAAGCGATTCGCTCGGCCAAAGTATTGGGCTTTGCTGATTTGGGGATGGAGGCCATCTACGAGTTTGACGTGGTGGACATGCCGGTGACTGTGGCCGTGGATGCGGGAGGCACCAGCGCACACATCACCGGTCCTGCGCAATGGAGCCAAAGAATTGCTTCGGGCGAGTTCAAGAATATTCCGCTCGCCACGATCTGACCAATCGCTGGGCAGCAACAAGCACGACCATGGACGCACCCATCGGAGTGTTTGACAGTGGTGTTGGGGGCCTGAGTGTTCTGCGCGCACTGCGGGCCGAGTTACCCCACGAATCCTTCGTCTACATGGCCGACGCCGGTCATTCGCCTTACGGAGAGAAAGGCGAAGCACATGCGATGGATCGATCTGAAGACATCACCCGCAGCCTGCGGCGGGACTGGAATATCAAAGCGTTGGTGATCGCCTGCAACACCGCGACGGCTGCCGCCGTGGCCAGCTTGCGCCAACAACACCCCGACATTCCCATCGTCGGCGTCGAGCCTGCGCTCAAGCCTGCGGTGCACGACAGCCTCACGCGGCACGTGGGCGTCATCGGCACCCGAGTGACCTTGCTAAGCCACAAATTCGCCAGCCTGCGCGAAAGCCTCGCCGGCGATTGCCGAGTCAGTGTGATGCCCTGCGACGGACTGGCCGACGCGATCGAGCGCGAAGACGTTGACACCACCACGGAACTGATCATGCGCTACTTGGACGGCTTGCGCCCGTTCGGGCAACACACAAAACAAATCGACCAACTGGTGCTGGGCTGCACGCACTACGTCTTTATTGCTGACCTCATTCAACGGCTAACAGGCGCTCATGTGCGCCTGTTGGACACAGGCGCACCAGTGGCCAAGCAAACACGGCGGGTGCTTGCAGACAAAGGCGCTTTGCGTTCTCCGCTGGCTCCGCTACCCGAAACCGTCCTGCTGACCAGCGGCAAAGCCGAAGCACTGACTCGAGCAGCACACCGCTGGGTTCTGCCCAGCCTAAAGCCCGCGCAGGCGGTTCATATGGAGGCACACCATGCTCAAAGTCAGTGAGGTGATGACGGAGAACCCCGTTTGCGTGGGCCTCGACGATCCGCTCAAGCGCGTCAAATCGCTCTTTGATGTCCACCGCTTTCACCATCTGCTGGTGACCGATGAAGGACGGCTGACAGGTGTTGTTTCAGACCGTGACGTACTGCGCTGGATCAGCCCCCACATCGACAGCAATCGCGTGACCGTGAACGACCGATCGACCCTGGACATCCCGGTGCACCGAGTGGTCACCAGACACCCCGTCACCATCGGGCCGGATGAACCAGCACTAGCGGCCGTGAGCATATTCAATCAACACCGAATCTCATGCATACCAGTCGTCGACGCGCAAGGCAAACCCATGGGCATCGTGAGCTGGAGGGACATCCTGCGCCACCTGCACGACCTGGCACCTGATCTGCAGGCTGAGCGCTGAACGCGACAAAGAAACAGCCGATTGCACAGACTGAACCCCCAGCCGCTACCAGATTGCGCATCCGCATCAGGACGATGACCGTGTTTGCTTACCCAGGATGACGGGCCGGGGTGAGGGGGCGCCCTGCTGCGAGACAGCAGTCAATGCAAGTGACGAGGCCGTCGCCCACCTCCATGGCCCCCACCACGCGGCGGGCGCCCGATGTCGAGGGAATTCACCAGAGCGTCGAAACGCTGGCTGAACAAACGGTCGATCTCTGCCACCACCCCAGAAAGTTCCGCGCTATCAAAGTGACGATCCATTAACCCGACCACATCTTGTACGAGCAGGTCGCGCTGGACTTGCATGATTGCGGCCGGGTCAGGCCCTACGAACAACATCAGAAAATCGTCCCGTGATTCTTTGCCCTGTTGTTCGTCGTCTTCATCGAACTCGGTGTCGTAGAAGCTCACCTCGATTGCAGCGCCGCGTTGGGACAACTCGTTGAGCGCCATGCACATGTCGTCGAGCGACTGGCGAAAGTCTTGGTCTCCACTGACCGTCCAACACAGTGTCAGCAATTGCTCTTTGGCTTCGAAACGAATACCGGGTTCTTCTTCGTAAGCACTAACTGCACCTTCGACCAAAGATGTTGCCCCGGCATACGTCCACAATGGCTTGAGCGCCTCTTGAATCTGCTCGAAGCGCACGCCGACACGCAGTGGTACTTCGCCGTGCAGATGAATTTCGTAAGGGGCGTTGTACATCGACATTAGCAATCCTATTTTGGTGCCCGGAGCCGGAATCGAACCGGCACGCTACCTTTCGGAAAGCGGCGGATTTTAAGTCCGCTGTGTCTACCTGTTCCACCATCCGGGCGAGCAGGCATTGTGGCAAAACCGTTGGCATCTAAACACCAAGAAACCAGCCAAACAGAACAACAGCCGCAAGGTGGGCGCTTGGCAAATGGATTTTGTCTGACAACGTCCTAGAGACGTTACTGCAAAGTCGATGTCCACCAGTCCGGGATTCAGTGGAGGCGCGGGCCGGAGTCGAACCGACCTACACGGATTTGCAATCCGGTGCATAACCGCTTTGCTACCGCGCCTGATGGGCCACTTCAACAGTGGCTACTTGAGCAACCTATGCGTCAAATCAACAAGAAAAAGGGAAGCGAAAGCTTCCCTTTTTTTCTGGTGCGATCAACTAAAAAACTGACACCCACAAAGACTGGAGCGGGAAACGAGGCTCGAACTCGCGACCTCAACCTTGGCAAGGTTGCGCTCTACCAACTGAGCTATTCCCGCGTCGAAGGCCCGCAGTATAGCCATGTTTTTTTATACGCCAAGCCCGCCACCTCGCGTCAGTGCTTGATCGCTGATTCGTCGATTGGGTTCGCTGCCACAACAACCGATGGGGGCGTGACTGGGGGCGTAACGACCGCCGCGGTGTCTTCTTCGACCAGTGCTTGAGGGCGCACCTCCAGCGCGTGCTGCAACACTTGGTCGATCCAGCGCACGGGCACGATTTCCAAGCCGTTCTTCACGTTCTCTGGGATCTCCTGAAGGTCCTTGACGTTCTCTTCCGGGATGAGCACGGTGCGAATGCCTCCACGCAAAGCCGCCAACAGCTTTTCTTTCAATCCACCAATCGCCGTGACTTCACCTCGAAGCGTGATTTCACCTGTCATGGCCACATCTGCGCGCACCGCAATGCCGGTGAGAGCCGATACAAACGCTGTGGCCATGGCAGCACCGGCGCTTGGGCCGTCTTTGGGCGTAGCACCATCAGGCACATGGATATGAATGTCACGCTTTTCGAACGCATCGTCCTTGATACCCAGCAGACGAGCGCGGCTACGGACCACTGTGCGCGCGGCCTCCACCGACTCTTTCATCACGTCACCCAAAGAACCGGTGCGAATGATCGCGCCCTTGCCAGGCATCAGCGCCACTTCGATGGTGAGCAAATCGCCTCCGACCTCGGTCCAAGCAAGCCCGACCACCTGGCCAACCTGGTTTTGCTTCTCAGCCCTGCCGTAGCTGTACTTGCGCACGCCCAAGAATTCATTGAGGTTGTCGCCATTCACTTCAACGGGCGCCACCATTTTTTTGAGTTGCAAGGCCTTCAC
Organism: Comamonadaceae bacterium; assembly: GCA_027483665.1. GTDB lineage: Bacteria > Pseudomonadota > Gammaproteobacteria > Burkholderiales > Burkholderiaceae_C > JAIXUC01. The sequence continues at coordinate 218,094 of JAIXUC010000033.1, forward strand.
CACCTTGCGACAAATCTTTGATAGCTCGCGCTCTAGCGAGCGCACGCCAGCCTCGCGGGTGTAGTAGCGCACAACGTCCTGCAAAGCGGAGTCGTGCACTGCAAGCTCATGCTCTTGCAGCCCGTTGTTTTTCATCTGCTTGGGCAACAGATAGCGGCGAGCGATGTTTGTTTTCTCGTCCTCCGTGTAGCCCGCGAGGCGAATGACTTCCATGCGGTCCAACAAAGCCGGGGGAATGTTCATGGAGTTAGAAGTCGCCACGAACATCACGTCGCTCAGGTCGAAATCCACCTCTACATAGTGATCGCCAAAGGTGTGGTTCTGCTCCGGATCCAAAACTTCCAGCAGCGCGCTGGACGGGTCACCTCGGAAGTCGGTACCCAGCTTGTCGATCTCGTCGAGCAGGAAAAGCGGGTTGCGCGTCCCCACCTTCGACAGGCTCTGCAAAACCTTGCCGGGCATGGCTCCGATGTAGGTGCGTCGGTGGCCGCGAATTTCGGCCTCATCGCGCATTCCACCGAGTGCCATTCGCACGTACTTGCGCCCGGTGGCTTTCGCTATCGACTGGCCTAGGGAAGTCTTGCCAACCCCTGGCGGCCCCACCAGACAAAGAATCGGGGCCTTGACTTTGTCCACGCGCTGCTGGACAGCGAGGTACTCCAGGATCCGATCCTTCACCTTGTCTAGTCCGTAGTGGTCTTGGTTCAGCACATCTTCAGCCAAAGCAAGGTCATGGCGAATCTTGGTTTTCTTCGCCCAAGGAAGACCAATCAACACATCGATGTAATTGCGAACCACCGTAGCCTCGGCGGACATAGGAGACATCAGCTTGAGTTTCTTCAGTTCGGCGTCGGCCTTTTTTCGGGCCTCTTTTGACATCCGTGCAAGCTTGATCTTCTTTTCGATCTCTTCGATGTCAGCGCCGTCTTCGCCCTCACCCAACTCTTTTTGGATGGCCTTCACCTGCTCATTGAGATAGAAATCTCGCTGATTCTTTTCCATTTGCCGCTTCACGCGACCACGAATCTTTTTGTCTACGTTGAGGATGTCCACCTCGCGCTCAAGCTGCGTAAACAAGTCTTCCAAGCGAGCACGAACGTCCGCCAAGTCCAGCACAGCCTGCTTGTGCTCCAGCTTGAGGGGGAGATGTGCTGCGATGGTGTCCGCCAATCGGCCCGGATCGTCGATGCCCGAAATGGACGTCAGAATTTCCGGTGGGATTTTTTTGTTCAGTTTGACGTACTGGTCGAACTGCTGCATCACGGCGCGCCGCAAGGCTTCAATTTCAGCAGGCTCTGCGGTGCTCGAGGCCGCTGGATCAATAGGCATCACCGAAGCAGAAAAGTACGACTCGCCATCACGAATGGTTTGTACCTGAGCGCGCTGCTGCCCTTCGACCAACACTTTGACTGTGCCGTCTGGCAGCTTCAGCATCTGCAAGATGGTGGAGACACATCCGACGGCAAACATGTCGGTGACCGAAGGCTCATCTTTGGCTGCGGCCTTTTGAGCCACCAGCATGATGCGACGCTCGGACTCCATGGCTGCTTCTAGCGCCTTGATGCTTTTCACGCGCCCCACAAAAAGCGGAATGACCATGTGCGGGAAAACGACCACATCACGCAGCGGTAGCAGCGGCAGGTCGATGGCTTCTGGAGGTAATGCGGGGTGACCGGACATGTGTGACCTTTCAATACCTTGATCGGGCTGACCCTGCCGAACACGGATGGGTTCGGCTCGGGCTGCCGGTGAATATCTTCAAGCCTTGCGAGCAGCTTCCCGATAGACGATGAGCGGTGGCTTGTCTTCTTCGATCGTTGACTCGTCCACCACTACTTTGGCAACGTTGCCGTTGGTGGGCAGATCGAACATGGTGTCCATCAACGCGTGCTCCATGATGGAGCGAAGCCCACGTGCGCCTGTCTTGCGAGCAAGCGCCTTACGAGCAATGGCTCGCAGCGCGTTAGGACGCATTTCGAGATCCACGCCCTCCATGGCCAACAGCTTGCTGAACTGCTTGACCACCGCGTTGCGTGGCTCGGTGAGGATCTCGATCAGTGCGTCTTCGCTCAACTCGGTCAGGGTGGCCACCACAGGCATGCGTCCAACCAGCTCGGGGATCAAGCCGAACTTGATCAGGTCTTCTGGCTCGACCTCGCGAAACACATCCGTAAGACTGCGTTGGTGCTTGCTTTTAAGCGCAGCACCGAAGCCAATTCCGGAACCCTCGGTACGGCTTTCGATGACTTTTTCCAAGCCAGCAAAGGCGCCTCCGCAGATAAAGAGAATGTTGGTCGTATCCACCTGGACAAAGTCTTGGTTGGGATGCTTGCGTCCGCCCTGGGGGGGCACGCTGGCCATCGTGCCTTCGATCAGCTTGAGCAGTGCCTGCTGAACGCCCTCACCGGACACGTCACGCGTGATCGATGGGTTATCTGATTTGCGCGAAATCTTGTCGATCTCGTCGATGTAGACGATGCCTCGCTGCGCTTTGTCCACCTCGTAGTTGCAGCTTTGCAATAGCTTCTGGATGATGTTTTCCACGTCTTCGCCAACGTAGCCCGCTTCGGTGAGCGTGGTGGCATCGGCCATGACAAACGGGACATCCAGCATCCGGGCCAAGGTTTGTGCGAGCAGCGTCTTGCCCGAACCCGTAGGGCCAATCAACAAAATGTTGCTCTTGCTCAGCTCAACGTCGTCTTTGGCGGATTTCTCTTTGTGCTTGAGCCGTTTGTAGTGGTTGTATACCGCCACCGAGAGGATTCGCTTGGCTACGTTCTGCCCGATAACGTAGTTGTCTAGATTGGCTTTTATCTCGGCTGGCGTGGGCAGGTCTTGCGCCGTGTCCCGTGTCAGATCCGAGACAGGCAATTCGTCTCGGATGATGTCGTTACACAAATCGATGCACTCATCGCAGATGAAGACAGAGGGACCAGCAATCAGCTTTTTGACCTCATGCTGACTTTTGCCGCAAAAGGAGCAATAAAGCGTTTTCTCGCCGGTCGCGCTCTTCTTCTCTGCCATGGGTGGAATGCCTCGGAAAAAACGTCACTGCATCATAGCCAGATGCCTCACGGCCGCTTGGCAATGACTTGATCAATCAAGCCGTAGTCTTTCGACTCTTCGGCGCTGAGGTAGTAATCGCGCTCCGTGTCGCGCTCAATCTTTTCCAAGGGCTGCCCTGTGCGCTCCGCAAGGATTCGGTTGAGCTGCTCACGCGTCTTGAGAATTTCACGGGCATGAATCTCGATTTCGGTCGCTTGGCCTTGTGTGCCGCCCAGTGGCTGATGGATCATGACCTTGGAATTGGGCAAAGAAAAACGTTTGCCTTTGGCACCTGCTGCCAGCAGAAAAGCGCCCATGCTGGCGGCCATCCCCGTGCACAAGGTGGAGACTTCTGGCTTGACGAAATTCATGGTGTCGAATATCGCCATGCCAGCGCTCACAGAGCCGCCCGGGGAGTTGATGTAGAGCGAAATGTCTTTATCCGGGTTCTCGCTCTCCAAAAACAACAACTGCGCCACAACCAAATTGGCGCTCTGGTCGTTGACAGGCCCGACCAGAAAGATCACTCGCTCTTTAAGCAAACGGGAATAAATGTCGTAAGCCCGCTCGCCTCGGCCCGACTGCTCGATGACCATGGGCACCATGCCGAGGCCTTGAATTTCCATAGCGCTCATCGCCACTCCTGTTTCGTTGTTAATCACCGTGCCGTTTGAGCTGAGGCCAGCTTGCACAAACGCAAGGCCTGATCTCAGGACTGCCCCATCAATTCGTCGAAAGGAATGGCCTGTTCGGTAACTTTCGCCTGGGCCAACACAAATTCCGTCACGTTGTTTTCGATCACGATAGCCTCGACCTCGGCCATCCGACGCTTGTCGCTGAAATACCAACGAACCACGTCTTCGGGCTTTTCATAGCTGGATGCCAGCTCTTCCACATGGCTGCGAATCTGCTCGTCGCGAGCATGCAGGTTTTCGCGGCGCACCAGCTCGGCCACAACCAGACCCAAGCGCACGCGGCGCTCTGCTTGAGGCTGAAAGACCTCCGCCGGAATCGGTGCTTTGTCAGCGTCTTTGATGCCACGCTGCTTCAAATCAGCGCGGGCACCCTCAATCATGCGGTCCAACTCGGCCTGCACACTGGACTTGGGCAGATCGAGCTCTGCCTTGGTGACCAAGGCTTCCATGACGGCTTGCTTGTTGCGAGCGAGCAGGCGGAATTTGACCTCTCGCTCCAAGTTCTTTCGGATGTCCGCACGCAGCGCATCAACCGTGCCGTCGGCAATGCCCAAGGACTTGGCCAAGGCCTCGTTGACGTCGGGCAGGTGGGCTGCTTCGATTTTCTGGACAGTGACCAAAAAATCAGCTTGCTTGCCTGCTACATCTTTGCCGTGATAGTCCGCAGGAAAGCTCAAAGGGAAGGTCCGGCTTTCGCCCACCTTCATGCCGCGAACCGCATCTTCAAACTCTTTGAGCATCTGGCCATCGCCCACCAAAAACTGAAAGCCTTCGGCGCGCCCGCCTTCGAAAGGCTCGCCTTCGATCTTGCCCTCGAAGTCGACCGTGACACGGTCGCCGTCTTGCGCGGCTGCATCCAGAGCGCGCTGGGCAAAGGTGCGGCGCTGCTTGCGCAGAATCTCCACCGTGCGGTCGATCGCCTCTTCGCCGACCTCCGCACCCAGACGAACCACTTCGACACCCGCCAAGTCTGCAATCTTGACCTCGGGATACACCTCAAAAATCGCATCGAAAGCCACGACGCCTTCAGCCGCACCTTCTTTCTCCGTGATGCGCGGTTGGCCAGCTACGCGCAACTTGGCTTCGTTGGCTGCTTGAGAAAAAGCCTCGCCGACTTTGTCGTTCATCACTTCGTAATGCACCGTGTAGCCATAACGCTGGGCCACCACATTCATAGGCACTTTGCCAGGTCGGAAGCCATCCATCTTGACCGTGCGGGCCAAGCGCTTGAGGCGCGCGTCAACTTCCGACTTGATGCCGTCCAAGGGCAAGGTCAAGGTGATTTTTCGTTCCAGCTTTTCCAGGTTTTCGACGGTCACCGTCATGGTGTTCTCCTAGTGGTTTGGGGCTCTGGGCGCAAGGCCAGGGCTGGGCAGGCTTGGGTTAGGCAAAGCATCACAGGGCCATTCCTGTGGTGCGCGGGGGGGGACTCGAACCCCCACACCATTGCTGGCGTCAGGACCTAAACCTGGTGCGTCTACCAATTTCGCCACCCGCGCGCCGGCATCGCCAACAACAAAGGCGGCTCGCTTGGCATGACATCCAAACAAGACCGCCTCAGTTATTCCGGTCAGCTGCGAGTTTAGCCGCCAGCTTCCCGCCGAACGCGGAACCAGGCCGCATACATGGCCGGGAGGGCCAAGAGTGTCAGCGCGGTAGCCACGATCAAGCCACCCATGATGGCCACAGCCATCGGCCCCCAAAACACGCTGCGCGACAGGGGAATCATCGCCAGAACGGCGGCGGCGGCCGTCAGGACGATCGGACGCAGGCGGCGGACGGCCGCCTCGACAATGGCGTCCCAAGCAGGCACACCGCGCGCGCGATCTTGCTCGATCTGGTCGATGAGGATCACTGAGTTGCGCTGGATCATGCCCATCAATGCAATCACGCCCAGCAAAGCAACAAAGCCGAATGGCCGGTTGAGCAAGAGCAGGGCGGCGGCTACGCCTGCAATGCCCAGGGGTCCCGTCAGGAATACCAGCACGGCGCGCGAAAAGCTTTGCAACTGCAGCATCAACAGTGTGAAGGTGAGGAACAACATGACGGGCAGGCCGGCCGCGATCGACGCCGAACCCTTGCTGCTTTCCTCGACGGCGCCAGCGACCGCGATGCGGTAGGCCATTTCACCTTGTTCGTGCCAACTGCGCTCGAGTTGCTTGAGTTGAGGCAGAAGCTGGTTGGTCACCGTGGCACCTTGCAGGCCCTCCACGATGTCGCCCTGGACGGTGATGGCGTAGTCACGGTTTTCTCGCCACATCACGCCTGGTTCCCAGCCAAAGACAGGTTTGGCAATTTGTGTCAGTGGAATGGATCGACCGCTGCTGGTCGGCACATAACCGTTGCCCAGATCGGACACCGCATCGCGCTCGCTGAGAGGCTGACGCAAGACGATGTCTATCAGCTTGTCGCCATCACGGTATTGGCCGATGGTGCTGCCTGACAGGATGGTGCGTGAGGACTGCGCCATGGTTTGGCTGCTCACGCCCAGCGCGCGCGCCTTTTCCTGGTCGATATCCAAACGCAGTACCTTGATCGACTCGTTCCAGTTGTCGTTGACCCCGCGCATGTTGGCGTTGGCGCGCATGATCTGTTTGACAGCGTCGGCCTTCAAGCGAAGCAGTGCAGGGTCTGGCCCGACCACTCGAAACTGCACCGGGTACGCGACGGGCGGGCCGTTGGGCAGCAGCTTGGCCCGGCCCCTGACCTCAGGAAACTCGCTGGCCAACAAGGCCGGCAGCTTCTGGCGCAAAACCTCCCGCGCTTGCAAGCTGTCTGGCAACACGATCATTTGCGACACATTGGTCTGGGGAAAGAGCTGATCCATGGGCAAATAAAAGCGCGGCACGCCAGATCCGATCCACGTACTCACGGAACGCACACCCGCTTCTTGCATCAAGCGCCGCTCCAGGCGCTGGCTGACCGCCTCATTGGCCGTGAAGGCCGTGCCCTCTGGAAACCACAACTCCACCAGGATCTCTGGGCGACTGGAATCTGGAAAGAACTGTTGCTGCACCCGCCCCATGCCAAACAAGCCGAGCGCAAATACAACGACCGTTGCACCAATGGTCCACCAGCGGTGCGCCACGCACCAATTGACCATCGCCCGAAACCGCGAATAAAACGGCGAGTCGAACAACTCGTGTGCCTGCTCGGGTGCCACAGGCGGTTGCTTTAGCAAGCGGGTGCCCAAGTAAGGAACGAAATAGACCGAGACGATCCAGCTCAACACCAGGGCAATCACCGTGACTGCAAAGATGGCAAAGGTGTACTCGCCTGTAACCGACTTGGCCAGCCCGATGGGCAAGAAGCCAACTGCCGTGATGAGCGTGCCCGTCAGCATGGGCATGGCGGTGATGTCATAGGCGAAGGTGGCAGCGCGCACCTTGTCGTAGCCCTCCTCCATCTTGCGCACCATCATCTCCACCGCAATGATGGCGTCGTCCACCAGCAGGCCCAAGGCAATGATGAGCGAGCCCAGCGAGATCTTGTGCAGGCCAATCCCCCAATACAGCATGGCCAGAAAAGTTACGGCCAGCACCAGTGGAATCGTGATGGCCACCACCAAGCCAGGCCGTACGTCGATGTACCAACCAAATCGGCCGCCCTTGTGCAACCCAAGCGCCAAAAAGCTCACGGCCAATACGATCACCACCGCCTCGATCAGCACCTTGACAAACTCATTGACCGAGCTCGCAACCGCCGAGGGCTGGTCTTGCACTTGCACCAAGCGCACGCCTGCCGGCAACCCAGCCTCGATCTGAGCCACGGCCGTTCGCAAGGACTTGCCTAAGGTGATGATGTCACCCCCTTTGCTCATGGACACACCGATTGCGATCGAGGGCTCGCCTTGGTGGTGCACCTTCACGCGAGGCGGGTCGATGTAGCCCCGGCGGATCTCCGCGATGTCGCCCAGCCGCAGTTGAGCCGATCCAGCCGTGGCCGTGCTGCCATAGCCAGCGCCCCGAATGGGCATGGCCCTGAGCTGCTCGATGGCATTGAACTGGCCGGCCACGCGCACCTGCAAGGTTTCAGTGGGCGTTTGCAGCACGCCAGCAGAGACCACCGCGTTTTGCTGGCTCAACTGGTCGAGCACAGCGTTGAAGTCCAGCCCCAACTGAGCCAAGCGCTTTTGCGAAATCTCAACAAAAACCTTTTCGTCCTGGCTGCCGAACAGCTCCACCTTGCTCACGTCTTTCACGCGCAGCAAAGACTGGCGAACGCTGTCGGCAAAGGCCTTCACCTCCGCCGGGCTGAAGCCGTCGGCCTGCAAGGCGTAGATCACGCCGAAGACATCGCCGAACTCGTCATTGAAGAACGGCCCGCTCACGCCCGAGGGCAAGGTGCCGCGAATGTCGCCAATCTTCTTGCGTACCGCATACCAGACATCCGGCACCTCCGAAGGTGTCGAGTTATCCCTGATCTGGAACTGGATCAGAGACTCGCCTGGCTTGGAGTAGCTTCGGATGCGGTCTGCGTAGGGCACCTCTTGCAAAGCCTTCTCCAGCTTGTCGGTGACCTGCTCGGCCATCTGCTGGGCCGTGGCGCCCGGCCAGTAAGCCTGAATCACCATCACACGAAATGTGAAGGGAGGGTCTTCGTCTTGGCCCAACTGAAAGTAGGCGGCCACGCCCAGCACCATCAGCACCACCATCAGGTAGCGGGTGAGCGCCGGGTGCTGCAATGCCCACAGCGAGAGGTTGAATCCAGCGCGAGGCTGGCTGAGGTCGGTACTCATGACAGGGCGCTCAACGTGGGGCCGCAGACGCTGCTGGTATGGCACTGGACGCGCCCGCCTTGGCCACAGGCGCAGCTGTTCCAGGCTCCTGATAAATACTGACCCGCTCACCCGGTGAGAGCACGTGTACCCCAGCGGTGACCACCTGCATGCCCGGGCTGAGCCCTGCAGCGATCACAGCCTCGTTGCCGTCGGCCGTTGCGACCTGAACCGTCTTCGACTGCACCGTCATGCTGGCTGCATCCAGCACCCACACAGCCGTCTGGCCACTCTCCAGACGTAGCGCTGTGGTTGGCAGTTTGATCGCTGACTGGCCCACCGCGGACAGAGCTGCTGGCAGCACATACACCGTGCTGCCCAAAGGCGGGGATTGATCGCTGGGCAAGCTGACTTTGACAGCAAAGGTCCGGGTCACCGGGTCAGCTGCTGCAGCGATTTCACGGACTCGACCGACGAGCACTTGATCACTCGTCCAACCGCGCACCCCTGCTTGGCCACCGACGGCCAGTCGCTGGACTTTGTCTTCGGGCACGGCAAACACCGCGTCGCGGGCACCATCGGCGGCCAGCTCGAACACCGTGGTTCCGGCCGTGAGCACTTGCCCCTGCTCGGCCCGAACGGCGGTGATGACGCCTGCCACAGGGGCTGTGAGCTGGGCATAGCTCGCCTGGTTGGTCTGTGCAGCCAGCTGTGCCTTGGCTTGTTCCCATTGCGCTTGGGCCGCGCGGGCGTTGGACTCGTAGCGTTCCAGCTGCGCATCGCTGATGAAGTTTTGTGCCCGAAGTTCACGAAAGCGAGCCAAATCTGAAAAAGCCAAATCGCGCTGGGTCTGGGCTGACGCGAGCGCGGCGCGGGCCGCGTCTTCTGCCAAGCGGAAGTCCTGCGCATCGATGACGGCCAGCACCTGACCGACCTTCACCCGCTGCCCGACCTCACCCAAACGCTGCAGCAGCTTGCCACCGACCCGTGGGCCCACCCGTGTTTCAACGCGAGCCCTGACCTCGCCTGCAAACTCGTGCTGCCCCTGAAGTGAGCCGACGCCGACCGTCATGAGCTTGACGGCGCGCACCGGCGGCTCTGGTGGCGGCGCTTTGCTGCAAGCAGACAACAGCGCCAAAGCCACTCCCAAACTGAGCCAGGACAGGGCGCTTGGACGAGAAACGGGAAACATGAAGGACACTCCTGCAGCCAAAGCAGCGGCCAAAAAGCTTTTGTTGAGCAAGGTCCGCCATAAATTAATGACTGACCGGTTAGTAATCTAGGAGATGCCCTTCGCCATGTCAAGCCAACCGAGCGCCTCGTCTGCAGGCGAATCCCCCGGCGACGATGCACTGCGCCATGGCTGGAGCGGCGCTGGTCATGGCGTGCAGCACTACGAGAACTTTCCGGTGGCCAGTTGGCTGTGCCCGGCGGCGATCAGGCCGGCAGTACAGGCCATTTACTGGTTTGCTCGAACAGCCGATGACTTGGCCGATGAGGGAAATGCCACCCCCGAGCAGCGTTTAGAAGCCCTGCAGGACTACACATGGGCCTTGGAGAACGTGCTGGATGGAAAGGGCGCACCGGCCTTGTCAGCCTGGCCGCATGTGTTCACGCCTTTGGCCTGGGCTGTACAAAGCCATCAATTGCCCGCTGCACCGCTGCGCGACTTGCTGAGCGCTTTCAAGCAGGACGTTGCCTACACACGTGACGAGCGCAGCTATCAAACAGAAGCTGAATTGGACGACTATTGCAGCCGCTCGGCCAGCCCGGTGGGACGGCTCATCTTGCATCTGACCGGCGTGCACGACACAGCCTCGTTTGCACAGAGTGACCACATTTGTACGGCCTTGCAGCGCATCAATTTCTGGCAAGACTTATCGCTGGACATCCCCAGAGGCAGGCACTACCTCAGCGATGAAGCCTGTGCCCGACATGGCGTCACACGTGCTGAGTTGGCCGATGGGCAAACCACTCCCCGCATCGCCCAACTGCTGGCGGAGCAAGTGCGCGACGCGGAGCGGCGCATGCACGCCGGTGCAGCACTGGTGCACCGGGTGCCGGGTCGCATGGGGTGGGAACTGAGGCTGGTGGTGCAAGGCGGATTGCGCATCGCCCAGCGCATTCGGCAACTGGGCCACACCAGCTTGGAGCAGCGCTCCACCCTGCGCCGCCGTGACGCGGCGGCCATGCTGTGGCTGGCCCTTCGGATGTGAGCACGGATGTCAGGGCGAATGTGAGAGCGGATGCAGAGCCGATGGGACAATGCAGCCATGACCCCGCAGCAATACGTGCAGGAGAAAGCAGCGGCCTCGGGCAGCAGCTTTTATTACGCTTTCCTGTTTCTTCCAGCCCCGCGCAGGGCTGCCATCACAGCCTTCTACGCTTTTTGCAGAGAGGTCGATGACGTCGTCGACCAGGTGAGCGAGCCAGCGGTGGCTGCACAGAAGCTGGCTTGGTGGCACCGTGAAGTCGCGCAGGCCTACGCGGGCCAGCCCAGCCACCCTGCCTTGCAAGCTTTGGCACCCGGCATCGCCGCCTACGGCATCACAGAAGACTGCCTCCATGCTGTGATCGAGGGCTGCGAGATGGACCTGCAGCAAACGCGCTACCTCGATTTCCCAGGCCTCAGCGCCTACTGCCACAAAGTGGCTGGTGTGGTGGGCGAGGTGTCTGCCCGCATCTTCGGTCAATCGCAGCCAGACACCACGGCTTACGCCCACCGCCTGGGGTTGGCCTTTCAGCTCACCAACATCATTCGCGACGTCGGCGAGGACGCCCGATTGGGTCGCATCTACCTGCCCATCGACGAGCTGCAGCGGTTTGACGTGCGAGCCAGCGATATCTTGCAGCGCCAACACAGCGAGCGCTTTGTGGCGCTGATGCGCTTTCAGGCAGAGCGCGCACATGCGCTGTACGACGAGGCGCTGCACTTGCTGCCAGCAGCCGACCGCCGCGCTCAAAAGCCGGGGTTGATGATGGCCAGCATCTACCGCACGTTGCTGCGCGAAATCGAGCGCGAACAGTTCGCCGTGCTCAACCAGCGCATCGCGCTCACCCCCTTGCGCAAGTTCTGGCTTGCCTGGAGAGTGCAGGCTCTGGGGCGGCTTTGACGGATCCATCCACTGTGGGTTCTACGAATCTGGCACGGGGGCTTCACACGCAAATGCGAGGACGCTTGGTGGTGGTCGGCGCGGGCTGGGCTGGCTTGTCGGCAGCTGTCCACGCCAGCCTGGCTGGCTGGCAGGTGACGCTGTTCGAAGCCGCAGCGCAGCCTGGTGGACGGGCTCGCTCGCTGCAGGCACGTGACGCTCAAGGGCATGACCATGCGTTGGACAACGGCCAGCACATTTTGATCGGTGCGTACACCGACACCCTGGCATTGATGCGCGAGGTGGGCTTGGTCCCGCAAGACTTGCTGCTGCGCTTGCCGCTGACTTTGGTCGACCCACAAGGCGTGGGCTTGCGCCTGCCCGACCTGCCTGCACCCTGGGATGTGGCACTGGGCGTGATGAATGCCAAGCACTGGCGCGCATCCGACAAGCTCGGGCTCTTGATGAAGGCCACGCGTTGGCGGCTGGCAGGCTTTCGCTGCGACCCCGCCTTGAGCGTGGCGGCACTGTGCCAAGGCATGCCGCCATCCGTCATGCGCGACTTGATCGAGCCGCTTTGTGTGTCTGCCTTGAACACACCAGCCGAGCGGGCCAGCGCCGAGGTTTTTTTGCGTGTTTTGCGCGATGCGCTGTTCGGCGTGCGCGGCGGCTCGCAACTGCTGCTGCCGCGTGCACCCCTTGGCGAGCTGCTGCCCGAGGCCGCTTGCGCTTGGTTGCAAGGGCGCGGCGCAGTGTTGCGCATGGGCCATCGGGTGCAACGCCTGCTGCCCTGCGAGGCGCTTGCCGGCAGTTCCCGGGACGACGCTGCATCAGCGCGCTGGATGGTCGATGACGTACCGGCAGATCGCGTGGTGCTGGCCCTGTCACCCGCAGAAAGCGCTCGCTTGGTCGGGGCCTTGCCAGACCCTCGCGGATGCGTGGCGCAGTGGGCCGAGCGGTGCTTGCAACTGCGCCACGAAGCCATCGCCACGGTCTACGTGAAGCCAGCCTTTGGTCAGGCGCCGCTGCGCCTGCCGGCACCCATGGTGGCTTTGAATTCGAGTGAAGCCTGGCCCGCTCAGTTCGTGTTTGATCGGCAGTGGCTAGCGCTCGGTTGCGCTTCACCCGAAGGCAGCAGCGCAGCCAGCAGCCAAGTGCTGGCTTTCGTGGTCAGCGCCAGCACCCTGGAGCGCGCCACGCTCACGCCAAGGGTGCTGCAGCAAGCGCATCAGCAGCTCGGGCTGCAACAGGCAGAGGTCATACAAACGGTGGTGGAAAAACGTGCCACGTTCGCCTGCACGCCAGGCCTCGAGCGACCGGGCTGGCTACCCGATGCCGCGCTTGCAGCAAGCCTGCGGGCTTGCGGCGACTACATCGCGGGCCCCTACCCCGCCACGCTCGAAGGTGCAGTGCGCAGTGGACGGCAAGCCGTTTTGGGCGAGGCCGCCTGAATAGGGCCTCAGGCCTGCAGCCACTGTGGCAACTCGGCCAGGGAATGCAGGCTGACATCGGGTTTGCTGATCTGCAGCCAAGGCAGGTGATGGCGGTTCACCCACGCCGACTGCATGCCCACGTGCAGGCTGCCCAGAACATCGGCCAAGGGGTCGTCACCCACGTGCAAAACGTGCTCTGCGGGTACCCCGGCCATGTCTGCAGCAGCCAAAAAAATACGCGGATCAGGCTTGCCCACGCCGACTTGGCGGGCACTCAAACCGCCGTGGAAATGATGGCCAATGCCAATGCGATGCACGTCTGCGTTGCCATTGGTCAAAGCAATGACGGGGAAGCGCTGGCTCAGCCAAGTCAGGGCCTCGGGAACGTCTTCATATAAATCGACCTGATTGCGCGCGCTGAAGAACACGTCGTAAGCGCTGGCAGCCAACAGCGGGTCTTCTCCAGCGCGGTACAAGGCCAGCCGGATCGACTCCCGGCGGGCTGCACCGAGGTCATGGCGCAACTCGGGTCGGTTGAGCATGAGGTGGGCTCTTACCTCGCGCATCGCCAGGGGATTAGAAAAGACAGCCGCCGTCATGGGGGCGTGCAAGTCCAGCCAGGCCAGCAGCGCGCGCTCGGCGCGCCGAATTGCCGCAGCCACTGGCCACAGCGTGTCGTCCAGATCCAGGGTGATGGCCCTGACTTTTCGGGCATCAAGCATGGGTGCGGGAGAATACTGCATGCCTTTTACGCCCCCATTCCAGGCTGAGCCCAGCTACTCGCATGGCCAAAAGACCAAGACCGCCGTGCTTTTGTGCAACCTCGGCACGCCCGACGCCCCTACGGCAGCGGCTTTGCGGCGCTACTTGGCACAGTTTCTGGGCGACGCGCGCGTTGTGGAGATTCCGCGAGTGCTCTGGATGGTCATCTTGCACGGCATCATCTTGCGCGTGCGGCCCAAGCGCTCTGCTGCCAAGTACGCGAGCATCTGGACCGAAGGTGGTTCGCCTTTGCGGGTGTGGACGCAGCGACAGGCCGATGCGCTGCAATCGGAATTGAATGCCAGAGGTCACCAGGTCAACGTACGCCACGCCATGCGTTATGGCAACCCAGCCATAGCCCAACAACTCGATGAGCTCAAGCGCGAAGGCGCGACACGTGTGCTGGTGCTGCCGGCCTATCCCCAGTACTCGGGCACCACCACAGCCAGCGTATTCGACGCCGTGTACGACTGGGCACACCAGGTTCGCAACATTCCCGAGATGCGCTTTATCAATCGCTACCACGACCACGCCGGGTACATCGAAGCACTGGCGCTGCGCATTGAAGAACATTGGGCACAGCACGGCAGGGGCGAGCGCCTGGTCATGAGCTTTCACGGCGTCCCCGAGCGTACGCTGCACTTGGGCGATCCGTACCACTGCGAATGTCACAAGACCGCGCGCCTTCTGGCGCAACGCTTGGGTTTGTCGAAGGAACAGGCCCAGATCACCTTTCAGTCGCGCTTCGGCAAGGCCAAATGGCTGGAGCCCTACACAGAGCCCACGCTACAAGCACTGGCACGGGCCGGGGTGAAGCGGGTGGACGTGGTGTGCCCCGGGTTCACGAGCGACTGCCTCGAGACTCTGGAAGAAATTGCAATGGAAGCGCGCGAAGCGTTCATCGAAGCCGGGGGCGAGACCTATCACTACATCGGCTGCCTGAACGACAGCCCGGCGTGGGGGCGGGCCTTGGCGGACGTGGCCCTGCAGCACCTGCAGGGTTGGCCTACCTTGGCTGGCCAAGGTCCGACAGAAGCGGACCACGCGGAGTCGAAACAACTGGCCACGGCCTTGGGTGCCAGAGCCTGAATCTGCCATCGCCCCGACGCCTCAACGTATCGCGCGTGCCTTCCAGCGCCGCAGCACCATGGGCAAGAGCAAGAGCAACACCGCGATGGCCAGCAAGCTACCCGACAGCGGCCGGGTGACAAACGTACTCCACTGACCTTGGCTGATGGTCAAGGCTTGGCGCATCGACTGCTCGGCCATCGGAGAAAGAATCAGGCCCACGATCAGCGGTGCTGCGGGAAAGTCAAAACGCTTCATGACAAAGCCCACCAGCCCAAACAAAAACAGCAAGCCCACGTTGAACACCGAGTTGCCAGCGCCGTACACGCCAGCCACCGAGATCACGATGATCCCGGCATACAACCAAGGCGGCGGAATCTTCAGCAGCTTCACCCACAGGCCGACCAGCGGCAGATTGAGGATGAGCAAAATCACATTGCCGATGTAGAGGCTGGCAATGAGCGTCCACACCAAGCCGCCTTGCGAAGAAAACAACTGCGGCCCGGTCTGGATGCCGTAGCCTTCAAATGCCGACAGCATGATGGCCGCTGTGGCCGAGGTCGGAATGCCCAGCGTCAGCAGCGGCATCAGCACGCCAGCAGCAGAGGCGTTGTTGGCCGCCTCGGGGCCCGCCACGCCTTCAATGGCACCGTGTCCAAACTCTTCGGGGTGCTTGGACAAGCGCTTTTCTGTGTAGTACGACAACAGCGTGGGCAACTCTGCCCCGCCCGCGGGCATGGCACCGATCGGGAAGCCAAAGGCGGCTCCGCGAAACCAGGCTTTCCAAGACCGCGCCCAATCGCTTTTGCTCAGCCACAGGCTGCCGCTCAGCTTCATGACTTCGCCGCCCTTGGACTCGCGGCCTTGCCACGCCAAATACAGCGCCTCGCCTACAGCGAACAAGCCCACAGCCGCGACCGTCACTTCGATGCCGTCCAATAACTCCGGGCGGCCAAAGGTGAAGCGCGGCTGACCCGTTTGCAAATCGACCCCGATCATTCCGCACAACAAACCAACGCCCAAGCTGACCAGCCCGCGCAACACCGAGTTACCCAGCACGGCTGATACGGCGACCAAGGACAACACCATCAGACTGAAGTACTCCGCTGGGCCAAAAGCCAGCGCCGCCTCCACCACCCAAGGCGCGAAGAAGGTCAGCGCCAGCGTGCCGATGGTTCCAGCCACAAAACTGCCGATGGCGGCTGTTGCCAATGCAGGCCCGGCACGACCGCGGCGAGCCATGCGGTTGCCCTCCAGCGCCGTCACCACAGAAGACGACTCTCCTGGCGTGTTGAGCAAGATGGAAGTCGTCGAGCCGCCGTAGGCCGCGCCGTAGTAGATGCCGGCAAACATGACGAACATGCTGGTGGCGGGTACGTGGTAGGTCAGCGGCAGTAACAGCGCAATCGTCAGCGCTGGCCCGATGCCGGGCAATACGCCGACCAGTGTGCCGACAAAGCAGCCGATGAAACCCCACATCAGTGTGGTCGGCTGGATCGCCACGGCGAATCCGCCCATCAAGGCGTTAAAGGCATCCATGGCTTGTGTCCGATCTTCAGCTCAGCCCGGGAACAGCCGGGCCCAAACCCACACCCAGCAGCTTGGCAAATACCAGCCAAAAGGTGGTGGCAATAGCCCCGCAAATGAGCGCCGACTTCGGCCCCAGTGGTGCATCAAAAGAACGTGCGATGCACATGCCGCAGAACGTGGCCGGCAACACAAAGCCCAGTGGAATGACCAGCGCAATGAAACCAGCGCCGCCCCCCAGTAGCCACAGCATCCTGCTGTTGGCGCCGGGCAAAGGCTCTCGCCCGGGCTCTGTGCTTTCATCCACTTGGCGGCCACGCCAAGCGCTCCAGCCATAAGCCAGCGAGACGAGGCTGAGAACGATGACGATGGCGGCCGGTGCGAACACCGGCCCCACCGTCATCTGCATCAGTGACTCAGGGATGACCGTCACCTGCCAAGCCGCCACCAAACACAAGGCGACCAGCAGGGCGCTCACGCGCAAAGGCGTCATGCCAGACCCAGGTCTTTCATGACGGCTTCGGTCTTGGCCAAGTCCGAAGCCAGCTCACGCGCAAAGGGCAGCTCGGTCATGAACACATCGGTCCACTTGCGGGTCTCGATCTCTTGACGCCAGCCGGGCGAAGCGACGATTTTGGTCACCAGGTCAATCAGGCCGTTGCGTTGCGCGTCGCTGATTCCAGGAGGCGCAAACACGCCGCGCCAGTTGGCGGCCGTTACGTTCACGCCCAGCTCGGTCAGCGTGGGCACGTTCACGCCCGGAATACGGCGCGTACCCGACGTGGCCAGTGCCACCATGCGGCCGGCTTTGATCTGCTCTTCGAACTCCGAATAGCCCGAGATGCCTGCCACCACTTGACCACCCAAAATGGCAGCATTGGCTGGGCCGCCGCCGGCGAACGCAACATAGGCAGCCTCGCGTGGGTTGCGGCCCAGGGCCTTGATCACCAACCCCAGCAACAGGTGGTCGGTGCCACCGGCGCTACCGCCAGCCACAGACACCGCCTTGGGATTCTCTTTGATGGCGTTCTCGAGATCTTTCCAGGTTTTGATCTTGCCGCTCGTGGGCACCACGATCACACCGGCTTCTTCGGTCAGGCGCGCAATGGGCGTGACGTCTTTCATGGTCACAGGGCTCTTGTTGGCAATCGCCGCGCCCACCATGACCGAGCCGCCCACCATGAGGCTGTTGCCCTGTCCCTTGCGCTGATTCACGAAGCGCGGCAGGCCGACCATGCCACCCGCGCCACCCACGTTTTCGAACTGCATGTTGCCCACCAAGTTGGCGGCTTTGGCAGCGCGCTCCAGCGAGCGGGCCGTGCTGTCCCAGCCGCCGCCGGGCGCTGCAGGCACAAACATGTTGATGGTTTCGAACAGCGGCTTGGCCTGCGCCCAAGCTGGCAAGGCCAGCGAGGCGCCGGTGGCGGCACCAAGGGCAAGGAAGTCGCGTTTGGTGATGGCGATGGTGGGCATGGCAGTCTCCTATGTAAGAATAAATTTCATCAGCAACAGCACAGCTTTTGCTGTTTCAGATTCTCACCAGTCCACACGCTCGTGGCTGTCATAGTCCTTTCATGGCGATTCAGTGAATACCCGTAGTTTTCGGATCTTGCTGGTCGAGGACACACCTGGAATTTCCCTCTGGTTGGGCACCGCCCTGCGCCAAGGCGGCATGGAGGTCGACTTTGCAGCCGACGGCCTGCAAGCTGACGCAGCCTTGCAGCCAGGGCACGCCTTCGATGCCGTTTTGCTGGACTTGCACCTGCCCGAGCTCGATGGTCTGTCGGTGCTCAAGGCGCTGCGCGAACGCGGCGATGGCGTCCCCGTGCTGATCCTCACCGCCAGAGCCAGCGTGCCCGACCGTGTGCTGGGCCTGAACATGGGCGCAGACGATTACTTGCCCAAACCGTTTGACCTCTCCGAGCTGGAAGCCCGATTACAGGCCTTGTTGCGCCGCCCCGCACACATGCGACACGACCAGCTGCGCCTGGGGCCATTGGCCATGGACGCAGCCAGCGGCATGGTGCGCGTGGGCGACCAAGCCTTGGCTTTGACGAGGCGCGAATCTGCCGTCATGCGCGTGCTCCTCGAGTCAGCACAGCGGCCGGTGAGCAAAGAGCAGTTGCACGCCCAGGTCTTCTTCGACGACGCAGCAGGCCTGGCGGCGGTCGAGGTGCTGGTCTATCGCCTGCGGCGCAAGCTCGAAGCGCTGCCCTGCCCCACGGGCGAGCAGGCCCCCGTGACGATCGCCACGATCCGGGGAATGGGTTACCGCCTGGTGTTGCCCGCGCCTCGCGGCACAGCCGCAACACCGAAGGGCTTGCTTGACGCCAGCAACCCGCCCAGCCCCCACTGACATGGCAGCCAGCCGCCCAGCCGCATCGCTGCGTCGGCGCCTGCTGAGCTGGATCTTGCTGCCCTTGGCAGCACTCATCGGGCTGAATGCGTGGGTGGCTTACGGCAACGCCGTGCAGGCGGCCAACGATGCCTACGACCGCTCGCTGTACCTGGCTGCACGCACCTTGGCCGAAGAACTGGAGTGGCGAGAAGGCCAGTTGCAGCTGGACGTGCGGCGCGCTGCCGGCTATCTGTTCGAGAACCACACCGGTTCGCGCCTTTTCTACAAAGTGGAAACCCCTGAGGGGCGATGGCTGGCGGGCGACGCCAAGCTGCCGCGCTTGTCCGTGCAAGCGGCGTCGCCGGTGCAGTACTTCGCGCTCGTGCAGTTCCAAGACGCTCAGTTCCGAGGGCAAGCCGTGCGCTTGGCCGAGTTGATCCATGTCCTCGAAGACCGCAGCGCTCCTCAGCCGGTGGTGCGAATCACCGTGGTGGAAACGCTGGAAGCCCGGCAAAGGCTCATTCAAAACATTCTGCGCAACACCCTGTCTAGCCAGGGGTTGCTGTTGATGGCAGCTGCGCTGCTGGTGCTGTGGGGAGTGCGCCAAGGCATTCGGCCACTCGAGGCTTTCAGGCAGCGCGTGGCAGAACGCAGCGACGATGACTTTTCACCCATCGAGCTGCCGCAGTTGCCGCGCGAGCTGCGCCCGCTGATCGACACCCTCAACAGCTACTTGGCCAGGCTCGGCCGGCTGATCGACATCCGCAAGCGCTTTCTCGAGAACGCAGCGCACCAGCTGCGCACGCCCTTGACCGTGCTCAAAACCCAGCTCGCTCTGGCCCAGCGCGACGGCGCGGGCCTGCACCCGCAAGACGCCGTGCAGGCAGCCAGCCAAACGGTAGACGACGCCGTGCGCCTGACTGAGCAACTGCTGGCCATGACGCGCGCAGAGCACGCCAGTGACATGCACAGCCACGTCCCTGTGGACTTGGTTGCGCTGGCCCGCCGCGTTGTAGAAGAGCACTTGGCTCGCGCCCACGAACGCGGTGATGACCTGGGTCTGGAGGCACCGGCCCAACCGGTATGGGTGATGGGCGTGGACGTGCTGCTCCACGAAGCCATGGCCAATCTGCTGGACAACGCCTTGCACCACACGGCGCCCGGGGCTCGCGTGACGGTGCGCGTGGGGTTCACGTGGATCGAGGTCGAAGACAACGGTCCGGGTGTTGCAACCCAGCACCAGGCCCATGTGTTCGAGCGCTTCTACAGGGCCGCGCCGGGTGGTGTCAGCGGCAGCGGGCTGGGCTTGGCCATCGTGCGGGAGATGGCTTTGCAGCACGGCGCACAGGTGTCGCTGCACAGTCCGCCCGGGGTTGATGCGCCATCTGGCAGCCGCTTTCGGATCACCTGGCCCAGCGACAACCACAGCAACCCCGGCCCAGCACCACACCCACCTTCAGGAGCCTTCACCGCATGAACGTAGCTTTGCAACGCCAGCGCATCGACAAGTGGCTGTGGGCAGCCCGCTTCTACAAAACGCGGGGGTTGGCCTCGGAAGACTTGGGGCTTGGCCGGGTTCGTGTGAACGGACTGGTCTGCAAAGCTTCGCGGGAAGTGCAAATGGGCGACCGCGTCGAGTGGCGTCAAGGCAGCGTGCTGCGCGAGGTGGAAGTGTTGGGGCTGTCAGCGCAGCGCGGGCCAGCGCCGGCCGCGCAATTGCTCTACCGCGAGAGCGAGGAAAGCGTGCAGCGGCGCGCCGCTCAGGCCGAAGCGCATCGGCTGGCACCCGAGCCAGCCCACACCCTGACCCAGGGCCGCCCGACCAAACGAGACCGCCGCGACCAGCGCGCGCTCACGCAAGGCTGGAACGAGCGCTGGAGCGCATCAGCCGATTAGGCGCATCGCTCACTCGCCCAAATCGATGGTCAAGCCTTCGTAAGCCAAGTCGATCGGGGGCAACTGGCCCGCGCCGTGCCGCTCGGCTGCGCGCTGCAGCGCTTGCGCGAACACAGCTTCCAGCGCAGCGTCGCTGCGGGTGGGTTCATGGTGGGTGAGCAGGATGCGCCGCGCGCCCGCGGCCACGCCCAAGTCGATACAGCTGTCAAAGGTGCCGTGGCCCCAGCCCTGTCGGCTGCGGTATTCCTCGGGCGTGTAGGCCGCATCGGCCACCAACACATCCACCCCCGCCATGGCTTGCACGATGGCAGCGCGCCGCTCGTCGATGAGTGCTTGGTAGCTTGCGTGTGCCGGGTCGTCCGGCGGGTAGATGTTGGTGTGCGGCTCGTGATCGCCCGTGAAAAACATCGATCGGTCGCCTTCTTGCACGCGGTAGCCCAAGTCCACCACCGGGTGGTTCATGAGCTGCGGTGTGACCCAGGCTGCACCCACGGCCACCGCCTCACCGGGTGTCAGCGTGTGGTACTCAATGCGGGCGCGCAACTCAGCCTCGCGCACCGGGAAAAAGCTGTACTGCATTTGCACGGCCAGTGCTTGCTCAACGCCCGTGCCCAGCACCGGGTCGAACGCGCCATGCAAGCGCACGGTGTTGCCTGGAATGAACACCGGCGTGAAAAACGGCAGGCCCTGGATGTGGTCCCAATGGGTGTGCGTGAGGAAGATGTGGGCATCAATGGGCAGCCGCGCCAGCAGCGACTGCGCCAGTTGGAAGATGCCGGTGCCGCCGTCGAGCACGATGAGGTCGTCGGCTGCGGTTCGCACCTCGATGCAGGTGGTGTTGCCGCCATAGCGCACGGTAGCCGGCCCGGGCACGGCTATCGAGCCCCGCACGCCCCAAAAACGCAGCTTCATGTGGCCACCTCCGCAGCGGTTGCGGCAGAGGCAAACTGCCGCGCTTGTGTCAGCGCGACCTCCACGCCGGGCACTCGGGCCAGCTCGTCCCAACCCAAGCAAGCTTGCCCGGCTGCTGGCCCGTCGATGACCCAATCGGCCGGCCAAGGTGCGACAACCGGGCTTCCTGCATGGCCCAGTTGCAGGTGCCGAGAGAGCTGGTTAGCCAAAAACAGCACGCGGTCCAGCGGTTCACTGTCAAGCGGCTCTTCGGCGTTCGGCACGGGGTGGTGCTGTCGAATGCAGCGCACCACCTCGGGCGGAAACTGCCAGCGCTCGGCCAGCAGGCCGCCGGCCACGGTGTGGTCGATGCCCATCAGCGAACGCTCGGCCTCCACCAGCGGCATCCCTTGGGTTTGGGCCAAGGACAAAGCTTGGCGGAACTCGGTGCCCATGCCCTGCGCGAAGACGATCTTGCCGAAGTCGTGCAGCAGGCCCACCACGTAGGCGTCGTTGGCGTCAGCACCCGGCACGCGCTTGCACAAGACGCGGGCCAACTCCGCCGTGGCCAGCGAGTGGGCCAGGTAGTCGGACACATCGAAACCCGCCTCGTTGCGTTCGGGCAACATGCCCGAGGCGGCAAAGGCCAGCGCCATGTTTTTGATGGTGTTGATGCCGAGCAAGGCCACGGCCTGATCCACTGCAGAAACCTTGCGTGGCAAAGCGTAGAAGGCCGAGTTGATGACCTTCAGAAGCTTGATGGTCATGACCGGGTCACGCTCAATGGCGGCCACGATGTCGCGCGCTTCGCAGTCGACCCGGCGCGTCAGGCTGAGCACGGTTTGCACGCTCTTCGGAAAGGCCGGCATGCGCTCCACCACTTGGTTGAGGCGTGCAATCAGTTCTGTAGTTGCCATGACGTGCTTATGCCCGCACAAAGCACGAAGCGCAAGTCAGCCGCCACGGCGCAGGAGCGCAGCAGGGTTCAGGCGCATCTGTCCGAGTAGGTAGCGTGCAGCCAGCCCCAGGCTCACCACGCTGACCGCGCATGCCGTGAGTACGCCGCTCCAGTACAGGCCCGCAGGGTTGATCTCGAGCCGCCAGACCAGGAGAGCCGTGGCCAACGCTGCGCCAGCAACGCTGGCAAAACCCGCCGTCACCAGAGCCAGAACCAGGTACTCCCACAGCAGCACGGCGCGCAGCGTGGACAGACGAGCACCCAGCGCGTGCATGACGGTGGCGTCATAAATCTGCCGGCTGCGGTTGGCAGCCACGACGCTGGCCAGCACCAGCAAACTGGCCGCCAGACAAACCCCCGCCACCAAGGCCAAGCCGCTGCTGGCACGGCCCATGAGGGTTCGGGTTTCTTGCAACAGAGACTCGGTGCGCACGCTGGCGATGTTGGGTGCCACGGCTGCCAAGCGGTCCAGCGCCGCCAAGGCCTGGTCTGGCGGCATGTAGGCCGCGCCCACGTGGCGCGAGATGAAGGGGTCCAACACGCCGTCGCTGAAGATGGCCTCCAGCCACAAACGCGCTTGCAGGCGGCGTTGGCTGTAGATGGCGACCAATTGCGCATCCACCAAGGTGCCCAAGATGTCGAACTGCAGGCGGTCGCCCACTTGCAGACCCAGCTCGTCGGCCTCCCGGTCTTCCATGGCCACCAAGGGCGCGCCTCGGTGCGTGGCAGGCCACCAGGCACCTCGGGTGATGACGACGTCGTCGATGTTGCCCGAGCGGCTGCTCAGCTTGTGCTCGTCGCGCGCTTCCAGCACGCGCTCGTCGTCTGCGCTGTCGCGCAGTGCTTGGCCATTCACGCCGACCAGACGCCCCAGCACCAGCGGCGCGGTCTGCACTTGCTGCAGCCCGGGTGACTGCGCCATGACCGTGCGCAGCGTGTCGATTTGCTCGGTTTGAACGTCGTAGAAAACCAACGCTGGGGCTCGATCCGGGACGGTTTCGTTGACCGTGCGCAGCAAGGCGGCCACCACCAAAGTGCAGGCCACCAACAAGGTGAGCGCCGCGCCCAGAGACAGCAAAGCAGCGCGCAGCGGTGAATGGCTTTGCTGCAAACCGGCCAAAGCCAGTTGCAAGGCCAGCGGCAGACGCTGTCCTGCGCCGGCCTGCAGATGAGCGGCCATACGGCGCAGGCCACGCACCACGCCTTCCAGCACCAGCAGCACGAAGGCCGTGGCCAGCACGAAGGCAGCGCCAAAACGCGGGTCTGGCAACACCGAGACCAGCAAGGCCAAGGCCCCCACCGACAGCGCCAGCGTACTCAGCCGCGCCCAAGGAGGCACCGCCAGCGGCACAGCCGCATCGCCCCGAAACAAGGTGGCGGGCGACACCGACAAGGCGCGCCCCAAAGCGGGCAATGAGAACGTCAGTGCGGTCAGCACACCGAAGGCAAACGCTACCAACGAGGGTTGCCACAGCGCCACCAGCAACAGGCGCACCGGCAGGCGGTCTGCCGCCAACGCAGCGCCGCCCAAGGCCATGAGGTTGCCCACCAACACGCCAGCCAGACTGGCCAGCGTGGCCAGCATCAACACCTGGCAAAGCACCAGCGCTGCCAGGCGACCATCGCGCAGGCCCAAAGCGCGCAGGGTGGCCAAGGTGCCCAGCTTGCCTTGAAGGTATGCCTGCACGCTGTTGAACACGCCCATGCCGCCAATGAACAGCGCAGAAAAACCAATCAACAGCAGACCAGAACCAATCTGCCCCAAGACCTCTGCCGTGCGCTCGCTGCGCTCTTCAAACGTGCGCACCTCTGCGCCCAACTCGGGGAATGCCGCCACGAACGCGCTGCGCCAAAGGCGCGTTGGCTCTGCAGTGCGCACGCGGTACTGGTAGTCCACACGGCTCAAGGGTTGCACCAGGCCGGTGGCTTGCAATGCCAGGTCGGACACCAGCACCGGCGCTGCGCCCCAATCGGCCTGCAAGCTGCGGTCGGGCTGGCGCGTGATGAGCGCGGTGACAGTGAGCGAGATTTGCCCCACGTCGACCCGGTTGCCCACGGCCAAGCCCAGGCGCTGCGCCAGGCTGGCGTCGACGGCCGCACCGAAGCGGCCTTGCGTTTCGGCCAGCGCGGCGGCCAGCGGCATGGCGGGCGACAGCGCGACCTCTCCGTAAAGCGGGTAGCGCTCGTCGGCGCTTTGCAACTCGATGAGCTGGGCGCGGCCATCCTCTGCGCGCAGCATGGTGCGCAGTTCGACCAAGCGCGACACCGTGCCGCGCGACTGCATCCAGGCCAGCACCTCTGGCGCGAGCACTTCTTGGCTGTCGACCTCCAGATCACCGCCAAACAACTGCCGCGCGTCGCTTTGCAAAGCGTCAGCCACTTGCCGGTACAGGCCGCCGCCCGCCGCCACCAAAGCCACGCCCAGCACCAGGCAGGCGCAAAAAATCCACAAGCTGCGGCCACTGGCGCGCAAGTCGCGCCAGGCCAGGTCAAGAAGAAAAGGCATTCCCTGCTCGCTGATTCACTGAGGGGTTCGGTGCGCCCTGCGCACCCGCGGGTGCGGCGGTCACAGCCGCCAGCGCTGGGCGGGTTTCATGGAGCTGGCCATCGTGCAGCCGCAGCACGCGGTCACAGCGGGCGGCGAAATCCATGTCGTGCGTGACCAGCACCAGCGTGGTGCCGAGCTCTTGATTCAGCTCGAACAGCAGGTCGCGCACGGCAGCGGCGGTGTGGTCGTCCAAGTTGCCTGTGGGCTCGTCGGCCAAGAGCAAGGGCGGGCGGTGTACCAAGGCCCGGGCGATGGCCACGCGCTGTTGTTCGCCGCCCGACATCTGGCTGGGCGCGTGGTGCACGCGGTCTGCCAAGCCCACGCGGGCCAACATCTGCCGGGCCCGCTCACGCGCGTTGGCAGCACCCGCCATTTGCAGCGGCAGCGCCACGTTGTCCAGCGCGTTCAGGCTGGGCAAGAGGTGAAAAGACTGAAACACGATGCCCATGCCGTCGCGGCGCAGGTCGGCCAAGCCGTCGCTGTCCAAAGCGCCCAAGTCCACCCCACGCAGACAAATCCGCCCTTGATTGGGTCGCTCAAGCCCGGCCAACAAGAGCAGCAAGGACGATTTACCGGAGCCCGACGGCCCGGCCACCGCCACACGCTCGCCAGCAGCGATGTGCAAGCTGACACCGCGCAAGACATCGACCTGGGTGTTGCCCAGCCGATAGGACATAGAGACATCTTCAACATCGATCATGGACGGCCTGTTCCAGTAGGGCAGTTCGGACGTTCGAACAGTTCGGGGCGCTAGGCACTGACTGGTGCCGCGGTTGACCAATCATTGGGCGCATCGGCTGGCATACAGCCAGCGTCACCAAGGCCCGATTTTGGCCTTCCATCTGAATCCAGCGCAGTGCCCGGGGCACCTTTGCCCTTGATGCGACGAGAGGGCGCCCGGGTGCGAACCCCACAGGGCGGGCCCAACCCAGCGCATGACTGTTTCGTGACGCGACAGAGCCCTAGACTGCCCTCATGTCTTGGTCGCCCACCCACTTGTTGCGCCACGCCCGTCTGCTGGCGGTGGTGCTGTTCTTGGTGCTCTCCTGGGCAGCGGTCGAGGCGCTCGGGCTGCGTCAACAGCTGAATCTGATGTTTCTGCACGACCAGTTGCTCATGCACCCGGTGAGCGGGGTGCTGGTCTTCATCAGCCTGTTTGTTCTGGGCAACCTGATCCATCTGCCGGGCTTGATGTTTTTGGGGCAGCTGTGCTGGTGATGGGCCAGTTGCTGGGCGGGCTGGTCACTTATGCCGCAGCAGTGGTGTCTTGCTGCGTCACCTTCTGGCTCATTCGGGCGATAGGTGCCGATGCGCTGCGGCGCATGGACCAGCGCTTGCTGAACGCTTCGCTGAGGCGCCTGGACGCCCAGCCGATTCGCACCATGGCGCTGGCGCGCGTGTTGTTTCAGACGCTGCCCACCCTGAACTACGCATTGGCACTGTCGGGGATTGGCTTTCGGCCCTACCTGCTGGCGACCTTGATTGGCCTGCCGTTGCCGATTGCCCTGTATTGCCTGTTTTTTGGTGTGTTGGCCAAGTCCCTGGGAATCATCTGGGTCTGAACTGATCGGGCCTTTTTGCAGGGCTTGGCCAGGCTTTTGCCGCTGGCGGCATAAGGCACGGGCGGTGCGGCTGTAAGGACTGGGCACATGGGCCGACTCTTGGTTCATGTCCCACACCCACGAGCCCGCCATGCCACATCCCTTGCGCCACTTACGGGGGCCTCGCGTCCTGATCGGTGCCTTATCGCTCTTCATCGCGGTCATCTTCATTCAGTCGCTGTTCTTCAAGTTCAGCAACTCGCCTGAAACCCAATACATCTTCGGCACGCTAGAGGCTTGGGGCGCCAGCCTGGGCTTTTCCGGCCTGTTTGTCCCCACAGGCATCTTCAGCCAGTACGTGGTGGGCAGTGCTGAGTTGTTGGCCTCGCTGCTGCTGTTGGCTGGCCTTGTCACCCAGCGGCCTCAGCTGCAGGCCAGCGGCGCGCTGCTGGCATTGGGGGTGATCAGCGGCGCCATCTTCTTTCACCTGTTCACGCCTTTGGGCATTGAGGTGCGCAACACCGACGGCAGCTTGGACGGCGGCGAGTTGTTTGCGCTGGCGTGCGGTGTGTGGCTGTCGGCCGCGGGTATCTGGGTAGTGCTGGCGCGCAGCCTGCCGGGCGGGCTGCTGGGCTTGCTGCGGCGGCCCTCATGACATCGGCCCCTGCCCATTGGGCTGCTGCCATGCACCAGATCGACGACACGCGGGCCTTGTTGGCGCAGCTGCGTGGCATTTTGCAAACGCTGGCTCCAGCTGACCACGCCCGCGTCTTGCCGGATTTGCACCCCAGCAGCGTGGGCCAGCACGTGCGCCACGTGCTTGACCACTATCAGGCGCTGGTTGGAGCCACACAGGGTTACGTTGACTACAACCAACGCCAGCGAGATCTTCCCCTGGAAGCCGACGTGGCACTGGCCATACAGGCGGTCGAGCGGCTGTCAGACGCGCTCGATGACCTTCGGGATGGCCCGGTGCAGGTGAGGGTCGATGCCTGCCAAGAAGAACAGGCCGCCGAGTGGGTCAGCTCCAGCATGGCCAGGGAACTGGCCTTCGCCGACAGCCATGCCGTGCACCATTTCGCGGTGATGCGCTTCTTGTTGCAAGCCATGGGGCAGGCGCTGCCAGCAGATTTCGGCGTGGCCGCCTCCACGCTGGCCTACCGCCTGCGGCAACAAGGTGCTGCCGCAGGGCGACCCGAGTCGGCGGCTGTCAGCTCGGCGCGCTGATCCAGGCTTTTGCCCCCTCCTCCAACGCAGCTCCACAACCCTTCAAAGGATCAAGAACATGATGCGAAGACAAGCACTTCGATGGCTCGGCCTTGGCTCTGCTGGCGCTTTGGCCGCCCTTGCCAGCGCCAATGCCCAAGCAGCAGAGCCGCCCATCTACACCGGCTGGTTCAACAAGGTGGCGGTGAGCGGCCACGACCCGGTGGCCTACTTCACACAGGGCAAGCCCGTCAAAGGCGACCCCCAATTCACCACCGTCTACCAAGGCGTGTCCTGGCACTTTTCTTCGGCGCAGAACCGAGACCTGTTCGTGGCCGACCCCGCTCGCTACGCACCACAGTTCGGCGGCTATTGCGCGTGGGCTGTGGCCGAGGGCAAAACCGCCTCGGCAGACCCCAAGTACTGGCGCATCGTCGACGGCAAGCTCTATCTGAACTACGACGCTGACGTACAGAAGAAGTGGGAGCAAGACGTGCCAGGCTTCATCAGCCGGGCTACCGGCAACTGGCCCAAGGTGCTCGGGCGCTGAAGCGGCATCGGGTCTAAAACGGCACGACTTAGATGCGCCGCTCGACCACACAACGCTTGCGCACCGAGGCCGTTCGCTCGCCCGGACCCCTGTGGAGCGCTTGGGCTGTGGTCTTGGCAACCATGGGCTGTGCGCCAGCCGGACCGCAGGCCGATGCCGGTTTGGCCCAGGCCCTGCGACAGACGCTGCCGCAGGCCGCAGCGGGCGGCACTTTGAGCTACCTCGCTGGCGGTGACCCCCAAGGCCAGACCATCATCTTGGTGCACGGCACACCCGGCTCGGCCGAAGGCTGGCTGGACTATGTGAGCAGGCCACCCGCGGGCAGCTACGTCGTGGCGCTGGATCGTCCGGGTTTTGGCGAAAGCGGCCCAGGCCATCCGGTGCCTGGCCTGCAAGCCCAGGCCGATGCGGTGCGTGCCTTGATGAACCAAACCACACGGCCCGTGGTCTTGCTGGGGCACTCCTTGGGTGGGCCGGTCGTGGCCGCGGTGGCCGCACTTGAGCCACAACGCGTGGCTGCCGTGGTGCTGCTGGCCGCGTCCATGGATCCCAGCCTCGAGACCGTCCACCCGATGCAGCGTGTGGGCCAGTGGCCAGTGGTGCGCCAGTTGCTGCCGCAAACCCTGCGCCACGCCAACGAGGAGCTTCTGGCCCTGCGCGAGGAACTGCAGGCGCAGCAGACGGTGCTGGGCCGCGTGCGCGCGCCAGTGCTCATCGTGCACGGTACAGCCGACGACCTGGTACCCGTGGCCAATGTGCCTTACATGCAGGCGCGGCTGACAGGCGCCCGCTGCGTGCAAACCCGCTTGCTTGAGGGGCACAACCACTTTCTGCCTTGGAACGCCGAACCGCTGGTGCGCGAGGCGCTGGCCTGGGCCTTGGCACCGCCATGCTGAGTGAACTGTCCGCGTTTTGGAGCGCTGCGCTGCACGGCGCGGCACAGCCTTGGGTGATGGCGCTGGTGCTGGCGCTGACCACCTTGCTGCTCGAAGACGTGGCCATTGCCGCTGGTGCTGCGCTGGCAGCCATGGGCAGCGTGTCTTGGCCCTTGGCCTTCTTCGCCGTGGCGGGTGGCATCGCTTTTGGCGACTTGCTGTTGTATGCCGCAGGCGCCTGGGGTCAACGCTGGCCCAGGTTTCACCGCTACAGCGCGGGCGAGCGCGCGCAGCACATGCGCCTGCGACTATTGGCCGACCTGCCCAGCGCCGTGCTGCTGGCACGGGTGGTCCCGGGCTTGCGTCTGCTCACCTACACCGCTTGCGGCCTGCTTCGCGTGCCTTTGTGGCGCTTCACGGCGTGGGTTGTGCTGGCCGTCAGCTTGTGGACAGCAGGCTTGTTTTGGTTCAGCGCTTGGCTGGGCCAGTGGATATCACAGGCCTTGGGCTGGCCAGTGTCTGTGGCGGTGGCCGCGCCCATCTTGGTGCTGGCCTTGCTGACTGCTCTCGCCAGACGCCTGTGGCGAAGCGCACCGCCTGTCGACACCGCAACACAGACAACGCCCCACCGGCCCACTATCCCGACCCATCAAACACCCCGAGGCCCTGGCCCCACATGAACAGCACCGCCGCGCACCCCTCGCCCCTGTCTCACACACCCCAACCGCACGAGGGCATGCCGCCGCTGGACACCAGCGGTCAGCCCTTGAGCTACTTCGAGTTTTGGCCGATGTGGGCTTTCTATCCGCCAGTGTTTCTGTATGCGCTGTGGCTCATGGTGCGCTACCGCGGGGTGTTGCTGCCGACCGTGGCCAACCCTTCGTTTCCGGGGGGTGGCTTCTTCGGCGAATCCAAAGCCGAGATCTTGAACTTGGCCATGCAGCACATCCCGCAGTGGGTCGCGCCCTTCGTGCTGCGCGAGCGGCCGCTGGCCGGTGATCAACCAGCCGCCGAGGCCGCCGCCGCCCAAGAGGCCTTGGCACGGGCCGGTCTGGAACTGCCGGTGGTCGCGAAGCCAGATTTGGGCTGTCGAGGCGCGGGCGTCAAGCTGGTGCGAAGCCCCGAGCAATTGCAGGCCTACATCGCCGCTTTCCCGGCGGGTGCGCGCTATCTGTTGCAGCGTTACGTGCCGTTTGAAGGCGAGGCCGGCATCTTCTACTGCCGCGAACCTGGGCAAGCCCAAGGGCAGATCTTGTCGGTGACGCTGAAGTACTTTCCTTATGTGTACGGCGACGGTCGGCACACGCTGCGCGAGCTGATTCACCAAGACCCGCGCGCTGGCCGACTGCCCCACCTCTACCTGCAGCGCCATGCGGCACGCCTGGACCAGGTGCCCGCCGCTGGCGAGGCCATTCGCTTGGCTTTTGCAGGCAGCCACAGCCGCGGGGCCATCTTTCGCAACGGCACGCATTGGGTGACACCCGCCATGCGCGAGCGCTTCGACGCCATCGCCCAAGCACTGCCCGAGTTCTACTTTGGGCGCTTCGACATCCGCTTCGCCTCTTTCGAGGACGTTCGCGCGGGCGGGGGCTTCACCATCGTCGAGGCCAACGGCGCTGGGGCCGAGAGCACCCATATCTGGGACCGCCAGACCAGCTTGCTGCAGGCCTGGGCTGACCTCATGCGCCAGTACCGGCTGCTCTTTCGCATCGGCCGGGCCAACCGAGACCGCGGCTTTGAGCCCCTGACCTGGGCTGAATTTCGACGCTGGCACCGCCGAGAAAAAGAACTGACACCGCGCTATCCGGCGACCGACTAGCGCGGTGCATCACAAGCCGAAGCGTGCCCTGCGCTGGCGCATGTCGGGCGATTCCAAATCGAGCAAAGTCAGGAAATCGATGGTGCGAAAGGAGCGGTCGATGGCCGGCGGGCTGGCGATGCGCGCGCCCAGGGCCAGATAAGCCGACAAGAGCTTGGGCAGCTTGGCCGGTTCATCAGGGCTGGCGCTGCCTATGGTTTCGCAGGCCAGCGCGGGCCAGGGCTGGCATTGAAGCTCTGAACTGGCCCACTGGGCCTTCATCTGGCGATGGGCCGCCAAGCCCAAGGCGGGGTCTTGCGAGGTGAGCGAACTGCAGCCCAACAAATAGCGTGCCCCCTGCGCCCCAGCCAGTTCTGCGATGCCACGCCACAACAGGCTCAACACCGTGAAGTTGCGGTGATGCGCCGCGATGCAGGCCCGGCCCAGCTCCAGCAGTCGGGGCCGCAGGGCAGCCAGTGGCGACAAGTCGAACTCTTGGTCGCAGTAGTAGCCGTGGTGGGCCGCGGCTTGCTGCCCGCTCTGCAACCGGTAGGTGCCCACCACTGTGCCGCTGTCCAAGTGCTCGACCATGAGGTGTTGGCAGACCGCGTCGAATCGGTCCTGGTCTAAGCCCGTGGCCCAAGACTCTGGCAGACCTTCGCTCAGCTCGAGGTTGAACACCTGAAAACGCAGCGCCTGCAAGCGCTGAAGATCGTGCAGGCTCTCGGCCATGCGGAGCCTGTAACCGAGCGCCGAAGCCAAAGCCCCACCAACGGAGATGGCGCTGTCGACGCTGAGGGATGAGGCAAATGAATCGGCCATGGTGCCCACATGTGTCGGGGCAGCAGGCAAAAGCTTTCAAAGTCCTGGCGTTACATTTCGGCGAGCTGGGCCGGACCTTTCAGCCGTCTACCCAGCCCTTCCACCCCCATCCACCCTCACACCGCGCTCACCAGCGCGCCCGCCACCATGAGCGTCTACCAGCAACTCGAACAACTGGGCATCCAACTCCCCCCCGTGGCCACGCCAGCCGCTGCTTATGTGCCTTTTGTGCAGACCGGCAAACTGATCTTCTTGAGTGGACACATCGCCCGGCGCGATGGCAAACCCTGGGTCGGCCAGCTGGGGCGCGATACCGCCACGGCGCAAGGCCAGCAAGCGGCCCGCGCCATTGCCATCGACCTCATGGGCACGCTGCACGCGGCCTGTGTGGCGGCTGGCACCGACCTCAACGGCGTGGCCCGCATCGTCAAGCTGATGTCGCTGGTGAACTCCACCCCCGACTTCACCGAGCAGCACCTGGTCACCAACGGCGCCAGCGAGCTGTTCGGCCAAGTCTTTGGCGCCAAAGGTGCTCACGCCCGCAGCGCCTTTGGCGTGGCGCAAATCCCCATGGGGGCTTGTGTGGAAATCGAGCTGATTGCCGAGTTGGAATGAGCCACTGGGCTTGTATGTATCTCAAAGGAGAGACAGAATGCCCACAACCAAGGAGTCACCATGGGTCATTCCAAGATGCTGCATGTCCGGGTGGACGAAGAGATCAAAGCCCAAGCCAGCGAAGCGCTGGCTTCCATGGGGCTGTCGGTGTCCGACGCTGTACGCATCCTGCTTAAGCGCGTCGTCAACGACCAGGCTTTCCCGCTGGAGTTGAAGGTGCCCAATGGCAAAACCCGTGACGCCATGGAAGAAGCTCGGGCGTTGACAAAGGAACGTGCGGCCCGGTTTCAGTCTGCCGACACTTTGATCGATGACATCGAAAAGGCCCGCAAGCAGTAACCGCACCGCTCCCCCGCTGGCGTGTGACTACACCAAAGCATTTCAAAAAGACCGGGAGCGCTTGTCGCGTTCAGGCCGATACGACCTGCATCGGCTGAAACAGGCCATGTTGCTGTTGATCGCCAACGATGCACTGCTTGGACCCGAATGGTTGGATCACCCACTCAAGGGCACCTGGGCCGACCACCGCGAGTGCCACATCGGCGGTGACTTTCTTTTGATTTATCGATCCGAGGGCCAGACCCTCATTTTCGTGCGTGCGGGGACCCACTCGGATCTGTTTGAAGAATGAGCCCGCCCGCCATCAATCCAGCTTGATGCCGGCCTTGTCGATGATCGCGCCCCACTTCTTGCCTTCGGCGTCGATGTAGGACTGGAACTGGGCGGCGCTGCCGCCGCCGATGATCAGCCCTTGGCGGGCCATGTTGTCGCGAAACGCGGCCTCGGCCATCACCGCGTTCACGTCTGCGTTGATGCGGCTGACGATGGCGGGCGGCGTGCCTGCTGGCACGAACAAGCCGTTCCAAGCGAGCGCTTCAAAGCCGGGGTAGCCCGACTCGGCCACGGTGGGCAGATCGGGGCGGCTGGCCAGGCGTTGCGGGCTGGTCACGCCGATCAACTTGATGCGCCCACCCTGCACCAAGGGGAGCAGCGCCGGCTCCACGGTCAGCAGCGCCTGCGTTTCGCCTTGGGCCACTGACATGGCCGCCGGCGGCGAGCCGCCAAAGGGCACGTGCGTGCCCTGAAAGCCCGCCACGCTTTTGAGCAATTCCATGGACAGGTGCGAGGAACTGCCAGCACCGACCGAGGCGTAGCTGACCTTGTCGCCCTGGCCCTTGGCCCAGGCCACGAACTCGCGCAGGTTGTTCGCCGGGTGGTTGGCGGGCACGGCCAGCACGTTGGGCTGCGAGGTGGTGAGGACCACGGCGGTGAGGTCTTTGGCCGGGTCGTACGGCATCTTCTTGAACATGAAGGGGCCGAAGGCAATCGGGCCGTTGAAGCCAATGCCCAGGGTGTAGCCATCGGGTGCGGCCTTGGCCACCGCATCCATGCCGATGGTGCCGCCTGCACCCGCCTTGTTCTCCACCACCAGCGGCTGGCCCCAGCGCGCTTTGAGCGGCTCGGCCATGGCGCGCACGATCACATCGAGCGAGCTGCCAGCAGGCGCTGGCACGACCACGCGCACCGGCTTGTCGGGCCAAGCTTGTGCAGCTGCTGGCAAGCCGAGGGAGCTCAGGCCGCCCAAAGCCAAGGCAGAAACCAAGGCCAAAGTGGCGCGGCGGCTGGGTCGGCTGGCTTTGGTGCGGGCCGTCTGTGGTGTGGCTGAAGGCTGGATCATTCGAAGTCTCCTGAGGTGTTGGTATGGAATGGGACTGAGGTTCAAGCGACGTGGCTGTCGCTGTCGCTGTCGGTGCCGGTGTCGGTGCTGTTTTGGGCTTGGGCAATCAACTGGCGCAGGACCTGCTCCAGCACTTCAACCGGCTGACCACCCGACACCAGGTGTTCTTCGTTGAAGATGAAAGCGGGCACGGCCTGTATGCCGTTTTCGAGGTAGAAGCGTTGCGCATCGCGCACCTCGGTGCTCCAGGCTTCGCTGCTCAAGATGGCGCTGGCCTGCACCGGGTCCAGCCCAGCTTGCGTAACGGCGTTCAAAAGCACGTCAGCGTCTGCCGGGCTTTCGCCGCGCGTGTGCACCGCGGCCAGCAAAGCAACCTTGAGTGCCAGCTGATGGCCGCTGCTGTGCGGCGGGTTGGCCCGGGCGTCCACATCACCCGCCCATTGCAGCAAGCGGTGCGCGTTGAAGGTGTTCCACACGCGGCCCCGGCCTTCTGGTCTGAACACAAAACCCAACTCAGCGCCGCGCTGGCGGATGCGCTCGCGGCCCTGCGCTTGTTGCTCGGGCGTACTGCCGTACTTGGCGCTCAGGTGCTCGGTAGTGTCTTGGCCCTCGCGCCCCATGTTTGGGTTCAGCTCGAAGGGCTGCATGTGCACATGCACCCAAGCTTGGTCCGACACGCGCTCGACAGCTTGGTCCAGCGCAGCCAAGCCGATGGCGCACCAGGGACAGGTGACGTCCGAGACCACGTCTACCCGAATGGAGACCGCGGGCGGCTGCAGCGCGGCTGCGGCAGGTGCAGCGCTACCAGCGGAACTAGCACTGTCACCAGCAGCAGACCGTGTCTTCTTGCTCATGCGCTGGCCCACCCAGCCACAGCGGCCACCGCCAAAGCGTAGCCCGCCACACCAAAGCCGGCCATGACGGCTCTGGCCACTGGCGAAATGTAGGAGTGGTGGCGAAACGCCTCACGCGCGTGCACATTGCTGATGTGCAGCTCCAACACCGCAACACCCGTGCCTTTGATGGCGTCATGCAAAGCGACGCTGGTGTGCGTATAAGCCCCGGCATTCAAGATGACGCCTGCCAAGCGGCCGCCTGCTTGCAAGCGTCCAGCTTCATGCAGCCAATCGACCAGCGTGCCCTCGTGGTTGGTTTGACGAAAGTCACACTGCAAGCCGTTGGCGCGCGCCGCCTGCTCGCACAAGGCCTGCACGTCGGCCAAGGTTTGAGAGCCGTACACAGCCGGCTCTCGCGTGCCCAACAGATTGAGGTTGGGACCGTTGAGCACCAGCACCACGGGTACTGCCAGCTCGGCACTGGGGCCGACGCCGCGCTTTGGTTTTTGAGTTGCAGCCATGCCATCAGGTTAGCAAATGAAGTCGCGGGCGATGCCACGGGGCAACCCTGCCATGGGTCGCCATGGTGCGCGGGGCGACAATGTCGGCGTCTGTGACCAACCGCCATTTCGTCCAGCTCCTGGCCTTATCGGCTCTGTGGGGCTCCTCCTTCCTGTTCATACGCATCGCCAGCCCCGTGCTGGGTCCGCTGGTGCTGGCCGAAGCACGCGTGTTGCTGGCATGCGCCGTGCTGCTGCTGGCTCTGAAGCTGTCGGGCATTCGGCTGCAACGCGCTTGGTGGCCCGAACTGGCGTTGATCGGCACCATGTCGGTGGCCCTGCCTTTTGTGCTTTACGCCTGGGCCGGCCTGCACATTCCGGCGGGCTATTCGGCCTTGCTCAACACCAGCGCTGTGTTGTTTGGGGCACTGTCGTCTGCTTGGCTGGGCGAAGACCGCATCACCAAGCGCAAGCTGCTGGGCTGTGCTTTGGGCTTTTTAGGTGTCGCCCTGGTGGTGCGCCTGGGTCCCGTGGCATTGACGCCAACCGTGGTCTGGGCAGCACTCGCCTGTGTTGGGGGTGCCGCCTGCTATGGAATGGCTACGCCTTTGATGAAGCG
>JAIXUC010000004.1 GCA_027483665.1 Comamonadaceae bacterium
GGGTTGGCCATGATGCCCATCACCACGTCGCTGATGCGGTAGACCCCAATGAGTGCCAACACCAGCACCGCCTGCCAGCGGTAGCGCCGTAAAAACTCGGCAAAGGGCTCGACCACCGCGCTTTGCAGCCACTCGGCCAGATTGCGCGCTGGTGTCAACACCGCAGCCGCCGGCTCACGCGAGCCCAGCACGGTGAGCATGCCGGGCAGCATCGAAGCAGCCATGACCAGATAGGCCACTTGCCAGGCCCACGGCTGGTAAGCGGCACCGGCCACCACCGCGGCCCCAGCTGCCCCAGCTGCCCCAGCTGCCGACACCGCTGCTGCTGCCGCACCCGCAGCAGCCACGGGTTCCACCTCAGCCCGGGCCGCCAGCCACAAGGCACCCGCACCCGCCCAAATCATGGCCAGCCGGTAACCGCTTTGGTACACCGCAGCCAGCGCGCCTTGCCGCTCGACCCCGGCTGACTCGATGCGCCAGGCATCCAGCGCAATGTCTTGTGTGGCCGAAGCAAAGGCCACCAGCAAAGCCATGGCCACCAGCAGAGGCAGGTTGCTGCGCGGGTCCACCAGCGCCATGCCCACCAAGCCACACACCACCAGGCACTGCGACAGCAGCAACCAACTGCGCCTGCGGCCCAAGCGGGCGGTCAGCCAGGGAATGGGCAACCGGTCGACCAGTGGTGCCCAGCACCACTTGAAGGCATAGGCCAGCCCCACCCAAGACAAAAAGCCAATGGTCGAGCGGTTGATGCCCGCCTCGCGCAGCCGAAAACTCAGCGTACCCAGCACCAGCAGCAAGGGCAGCCCGGCAGCAAAGCCCAGCACCAGCATGCGCAAGCTGGCCGGCTCGGCGTACACCTTCCAGGCGTCCCGCCAGCGGCGCGGTGCTGGCGTTGCATCAGTGGCGGGTCCGGTGTTGGAGGCTTGGGCTGGTTCGGGCATGTCTGATGAGGGCTTGGTTCGCGGTGTGGTTCTACATCTCCCGCACAGACGCGCTTCACACCCCGTGCTTATTATTGATGCATGTGCCAACTCTGCGACCTCAAACTCGGGCCCAACGCCCGAAGCCCAGCCGACCCCACATCGGAGGGTGCAGCCGCTGCGAGTCCGGCGCATGGCTGGTCTGCGCGGCGCGGCTTCCTGAAGCTGGCCGGTGCTGCTGCCGGGGCCGCCATGACAGCGCCCATGGCGCTTGCAC
This sequence comes from Comamonadaceae bacterium, assembly GCA_027483665.1. Classification (GTDB taxonomy): domain Bacteria; phylum Pseudomonadota; class Gammaproteobacteria; order Burkholderiales; family Burkholderiaceae_C; genus JAIXUC01. The sequence goes on from JAIXUC010000004.1 coordinate 1,201, forward strand.
AAGTGGAAGTGGGCGAAGCCTCTCGCTTGCGCAAACTGATACCCGCAGACCAACTCGAGCGCGCAGCCACCCAGCAGTACGCACAAATGATGACCGAGGCGCGCAACAAACGCGTGCTGGCCCCCGACAGCAACGCCCAAGTGCAGCGTCTGCGCGGCATGGCCCGCAAGCTCATCCCCTTCACGCTCCCCTGGAACGAGCGCGCAAAAGCTTGGCGCTGGGAAGTCAACCTGATCGCCAGCGAGCAAATCAACGCCTTTTGCATGCCCGGCGGCAAGATTGCCTTCTACACCGGCATCTTGGACAAGCTCAAACTGAGTGACGACGAAGCCGCCATGATCATGGGCCACGAAATGGCCCACGCCCTGCGCGAACACGCCCGGGCGCGCATGGCCAAAACCCAGGCCACCAGCCTCACCCTGTCACTGGGCGCACAACTGCTGGGCCTGGGCGACTTGGGCAACGTCGCGGCCAACCTGGGCACGCAACTGCTCAGCCTCAAGTTCAGCCGCGAAGACGAGTCTGAAGCCGACCTCGTGGGGCTGGAATTGGCAGCCCGCAGCGCCTATTTGCCGCAGGCCAGCGTCACCCTGTGGGAAAAGATGGCTGCCGCAGGCGGCGGCAGCGGCCCCGGCTTCCTGTCCACCCACCCCAGCGGCCCGGAGCGCATTCGCCAGCTGCAGGCCAACGTGCCTAAGGTGGATGCGCTTTATCAGCAAGCGCGCAAGGGTTGAGGGTGGCTGCTTTCGGCCAGGAGCGGCCGTCCGTCCCTTAGCAAAGCAGTCGCTCGGATCAGCCTTGAGGGTCGAAGTGCACGGCCATGCGACTCAACGCCTCGTTCAGCGCTGGCAAGTCCTGCTCGACCACTAGCCACACCGCCCCGAGGTCAATACCCAGGTAGCCGTGCACGATCACGTTGCGAAACCCGGCGAGTTCGCGCCAGGGAACCTGCGGCTCGGTTCCTTTGATCTCGCTCGACAATCGCTGGCTGGATTCGGCCAGGGTCTGTAGATTGCGGATCACGGCGTCTTGCACCAGACGCGAAGCGTCGAAGCGGGCGCGTTCGGCGTTGGTGTATTCGAGAATCCGATTCAGGCAGTCGCGCATGTGCGCAAGCAGCACCCGGTCCGCCTCGGGGCCTGGATTCACAGCGGCACCGCGGATGACACGACGCGGTCGCGCAGCGCGGGGTGCAAGCTCGCTTCGGTGACGACATCCACCCGCCGACCCAGCAATTCCTGCGCATCCAGCAACAACCCGCCTAGCGCCAAGCCGCTTGTCCCCGGGGTCAGAGTCACCAGGAGATCGACGTCGCTGTCGTCATTGCCATCGCCACGGCTCATCGAACCAAAGATCCGAACGGATGTGACGCCGCGCCTGCGTGCCAACGCGAGCAGTTCAGCGCGATGGGCTTCTATCAGTTGGTGCATGGGCTGAAGTGTAGGTTCCCCGTCTCGGCCGTGCTCACTTTGCAAGTGGCTCATTGGTAGGCACTCGGTAGGCGCCAAGGACTGATGGGCAAGCGTGCCTGGCTCTTGATCGAAAGCACCGCGCGTGGCCGATGCGAGTCGACTACCACCGCCTGACACCTCTTCTGAACCAACACTTTCGGCCAAGAGCCGTCGGTCGGCACTGCGGGCGAATGGCGCTTTCATTGGTCGCTACCGAACCTAGGGTGTGCAGCCAAGCTTTTCATACTTTTTTCATAGCTGAAACGAAAACGGCACCCGAAGGTGCCGTAAGTCCATGAGTTTATTGGTGGGTGACGCAGGCTTTGGACCTGCGACTCCCGGGCTGAGCTCGACTTTGTGTGTGGCAGGAATGTGGCACATCGGAACCAGGAAGCACATGACCATGAATCCACAAAATCGCACTCAACAATTCGATCAATCGAGAAGCAGCGGTTCGGTAAGGCTGATCGAGACAACCATTGACTTCACTCGGGAGTCGGTTGTTGAAGAGACGGAAAGTCGCCAGCGTGTCAAACCCAATCTATACCCCTAGCCACTAAAGCGATCTTCCATCCCACCGAGTAGCATTTCTCCAATGCTGAGTTACTGTGATCCCGGCGCTGCGCTGAGTTGACCCAGCACCCACCCCCACATGGCCTTGTCCGATTCAGGGCGTTGGCGGGCAAGGATCGTTGTGAGAAGATCTTCCGGGGTGCAGACATCGAATCGCTGGGCAGCGCCGCCGAACTCCAACAAAGCATGAATGGGTCTGTCATGAGGTCAATCCTTCTGTTCGCCGCAGCCGAGTCCGCATCACCAGATCGAGGCGCAGCGCGCTATGCGATCGAGCTAGCCCAGGCCCAAGGCGCAGCACTGACAGTCTTCGTCGTTGCGCTCGATGTCACGACCCCGGGCCGTTCGACCGACGCGGCCGCGGTGGTCCAGGCGGTGGCCCGCGCGGCGGGCGCTGCGAACGTCGCGTGCACGGCCATCACGGCCCATTCGCACGCCATGGGCGTGACCGAGGTGATCGCCGAACACGCGCGCCTGCACGACCTGGTGGTGACTGGCTGCGATGCGAACAGCCTGCTGAGCGAACGCAGCATCGCTGAACACCTGCTGTTCGAGGCGGGCCGTCCGCTCCTGATGGTGCCGGCCGACTTCCAGGGGCCCGTGGCGACCGAACGCGCCGTCGTCGCGTGGGACAACAGCCGCGTTGCCGCCCGTGCGCTCGCCGACACCCTGCTGCTCGGTGTCAAGACGCTCACGCTCCTGACCATCGACGGCGACAAGCAGGTGCCGGGCGATCTTGATGCGCCGGCGCGCGAGGCGGTGCTGGTGCGGCGCGGGCTGTCGGTGCGACACCACAGCGCTCCCAAGGCAGGGCGAGGCATCGGCGAGGCGCTGCAGCAGGAAGCCCAGACGGCGGGCGCCGACCTGCTCGTGGTGGGCGGCTTCGGTCATGCCCGGCTTCGGCGCTTTGTGCTGGGCAGCGCCACCAGCGAACTGCTGGCAGACCTCAGGGTTCCCGTGCTGTTTTCGCATTGATGCCGCTGGGGCCGCCGGCCTCTAACCGCGGCCGCCTACAGGCTGCGGACCCCAGCGAGCCCCCCACGGTCTCAAGCCGCGCGCTACGCCTCAATCGCCCCGAGTGCCGCCTACCTGTGTGTGCACGCTGCCGCCACCCGACCCGCACACCTTCCCCAAACTCGCGGCCAGAAGCTGTCGGTTAAAGCAGTCAGCAATGATGCTTTGAAACAAGCCAAAGCGGCGCCGAGGCCGAGATCGGCTTCCGGTCAAGCCGCCAACTGCCGCAACAGCGCAGGCTCCAAAGCAGCCGCAGCCATCAAACCACTCATCGCGGCAGCCTGAACGCCCGCGCCGCCGTCATGGGTGGCTCGGCCGGTGCGCCTTCAGCGCTGCAGATGGCCATCCGCCATCCCGATCGGGTGAGCGCTTTGATCTTGCTGGTGCCGCTGGCCTACAAGCCGCCATCGCAGGCCGATTCCGCGCCGCCGATGCCGGCATGGGTCGAGGCCGCGATGATGCGGCTGATCGGTTCGGACTTCCTGTTCTGGGTGGCGCTTCACGTTGCGCGCGACCAGGTGATCGGCCTGGTCCTTGCCACACCGCCAGAGTTGTTGAAAACGGCCAGTCCGCAGGAGCGTGCGCGGGTGAACGCCATGGTCGACCACATCCTTCCGGTATCCGCCCGCGCGGCGGGCTTGCGCAGCGATTCGACGGTGGGCAAGCACCTGGCGCCGGCGCCGCTGGAGTCCATCCACATGCCCACGCTTGTCATCAGCGCGCGTGACGATCGCTACGGCACCTATGCCAGCGCGCAGTACACCGCCAGTCGTATTCCGATGGCGAAGTTCGTCGGCTTCGAGCAGGGCGGGCACGTCTGGGTGGGGCACGACAACGAAGTGATGGCTGAGATCGTGAAGCTGCTCCATCCGAAGGCCAGGCCATGAGCTTGTAACCACGGCTGCGGCGCTAACCCGTGTGCAGCTTCCTCGCCTTGGCGTTCGGCATCAACTGGGGCCGCATCCCGGCAGGTCAGCATGACCGCTTTGCCTCAGAAGTCGACGCGATCAGCGATGTCGGCGCGCAGTCATCCGATCAACGGATTGCGGACTGCGAGCGCTGGAAACCGGGAGAAGTCGCGGTCGGCCGACCACAACTCGGACACGCCGTGCGAAAGGCAGATCGCGGCGATGCGCGCGTCGTGAATAGCCCCTCCGTTCGCCTTGGCCGCCAGCGCCAGCGGCTCCAGATGCTGCAAGTGGTCGTCGGCCTCGGCGATGAACGCAAGGTTGGCCAGCGTCTGCAAAGCGCGCAGTTGAGCGAAAGCCATGTTGGCGGGCGTGGCGGTCTTGTAGATGCGGGGATGCGTGACGACGGCAAAGAACTCGTGCGCACACGGCCAAGGAATGGCCCATGCCCGGGCCCCGACGGCGAGCGTCTCCAGTGTCTGGCGTGCACGCTCGTGGAAGGGAGAGTCCGAGCGGTGCGCATAAACTAGGATGTTGGTGTCAACCGCGATCACGATAGATCTCGTCGCGGATCGTCTCCCAGCCGGCGCCCGCGAACTCCGGCGACAAGCCGTCACCCAGGAAAGGCTGCACGGCAAAAGGCGCGGCAGGCTTGCGTCTGCGCGCCCGCAGTGCCAGGCGCAGACCCTCTTCGATCAGCGCCTTGAGCGTGGAATTCTCGCGCCGCGCAACAGCTTTGCTGCGCTCCAGAAGGTCGTCCGGCAGTTCGATGGTGGTCTTCATATGGGTCAACCATATTCATGATACGGGAGGTATGGTATCGGGGTTTCGATGGCCGAACAAGCCGCTGGTTACGATGCCCCATGCCTAAACCCCCCACCGCCCTTGACCCGGCTGCTATCTCTGGCGTCATCGAAATGGCTTGGGAGGACCGGGTGCCTTTTGAGGCGATCGAGAGCCAGTTTGGGCTGAACGAGGCTGCGGTGGTGGCGCTGATGCGCGCGCAGCTCAAGCCGGGTTCTTACCGGCTGTGGCGCCGCCGGGTGCAGGGGCGCAAAAGCAAGCACGCGGCCTTGCCCTTATTGGCCGAGCTGGCAGCGCTGGGCCCATCCGGGGCCGTGGCGCTTGCTGCCGAGTCACCCTTGGGCCTCAGCGACGCACCCTCTTTGCGGCCTCAAGCCTGCTCTGTCAAAGCCGACTGGTAGCGGCTGGTCGCCCACTCGACGTTGGTGTTGGCGCGGCGGACGATGGTGCGGATGAGGTAAGCGCCGAAGGCTGGGTCTTGGAAGAACACTTCCCAGAAGCGGTCTGCCGAGATCTGGCCGTAGGTCACTTCGGTTTCTGCCACGGCCGTGTCGGTGCGGCGGCGGTCTTCTGTGAAGACGCCCATCTCGCCCAGCAGCTCGCCAGGGCCGATCTGGCGATCCAGGTCGGTGATGCGCACCGTGCCGCTGATGACGTAGATGACGTGGTCCGACAGGTCGCCCTTGAGGAAGAACGCTTCACCCGCCGCCTTGCTGTGCTGCGACATGTAGGGCAGCAACATGGAGAGGTCCATCGCCCCTTGGGACACGCCACGCACGCGCCGGGTGAGGTCGCGCATCTTGCGCAGGCGCACGAAGTTCAGGGGCAGCAGCAATCCGTGTAGCGCAATGATGCTGGGCGCACCCAGCAAGAACCCATAGGCCAGAAACGCGATGTTGCCGGCCATGGCCACGAGCCGCAGCGGGATCATGGTCTTTACCCAAAAAGCGGTCAGCACCAGGCCAGCGGCGGTCCAGCCGAGCACTTCTGTCACAGTCATCAAGGTCTCCAGTTGTTCTTATGGTCATCGTCATCGTCAGCGCCTGCACATGTTGTTGCTGAACAGCCGGTCTGAGAGGAAGGGGTCGCGGTCGAGCACGGCTGGCGAGCTGATGAGGCGCTGCGGCACGCCCAGCGGCCCGGCGTAGGCAGACTCGCCAGCTTCCAGCGTCACTTCTGCGCTGGCCTGCGCCAAGGTCACGCGCCCATCGCGCACCAACAGGAAGATGCCGCCGGCGTCGCTGGTGGGTGGCTCGCTGCCAAAGAGTTGGTCGATGTCCACGGCCACGGCTTCGGGCTGTGGTGTGGTTTGGCGCAAGAAATAGTCGGGTACGCCGTCCAGCAACTGAGTGGCGCCACCGGCGGCGGCCGCCACACCGGCGCGCTCTGCCGGCACGGGGAGTTCGGGCGCTGCCGATCCCTCGGTGGACAGGCCGATCTCGCCTTGGCGGGTCAAGGCATAAAGCGAGCGGTCGCATTCAGATTCAGCCAAAGCGGGCGGGGGCTGCGCGCCGCTGCTGTGCGTGTCACCGCAGACCAAATCAAACACGGTGCCGCGTATGCCCACGGTCGAGGTGGGCGTCTGCACCTTGAACTGGCGCGGGTTGTCTTTACCAATCAAGCCGGTAGCCACCCGTAAGCCCCCACGCAGCAGACGCGTGAGAAAGCTGCTGGCTTCGGGCCGGGCCGGGTTGAAGCTGTACTGCGTGAGCTCAATCGCGCTGGCTGGGTTGAGCGTCACGCGGGTGTTGTCCCGAAAAGCCAGCACGGCGTGCGCGCCGCTGGCGCTGCTGAGCCGGTCGCCCGCATAGAGCGCAGCGCCGGGTGCCAGCGGCCGCTCCAGCGAATCTCGCAGGACCTGGATCTGGCCTTGCTGCAAGACCACACGCGCCACCACGGGCGGGCCGCTGTTGCCGCGCGTGTTCAGGCTGCTGGGTGGGCTTGTGGGCTGGGTCGCTGGTTGATTGGCAGCGGGTGTCTCTGGCGCTGCAGGCTGCGCCGCCCCTGAAACATCGCAATCGGCGGCGCACAGGCGCGCGCTGTAGTCCGTGCCACGAATGCCCACCGTGGCGGTGTTGATGTTGAGCCGGTAAGCGTCGGCGTTGCCGCGCTTGCTGATCTGCCCTGTGATGGCACGCAGCCCGCCGCGCAGCAGTCGCAGCACCAGGCTGTCGGCCTCGGGTTGCTCAGCATCGAAACGGTAGGCCTGCACCTGCATGGATGTCTCAGGCCGCAGCAAGGTTTCGCCACCGTCTGAGAAGCGAATGCGAACCGTGCTGTTGCGCGTGGTGTTGAGCGTGTCACCCGCATTCAGCGCGCTGCCTTGGGCCAGCGTGCTGCGCCGCCCGTCAGCGCGCGTGATGAACACCGTGCCCTGCACCGCAATGGCCCGCGCTGCGCTGGCCTCGGCTGGGTTCGCGGCGGAGTTTGCGGCGGAGTTTGCGGCGGAGTTCGCACCAGGAGCCGTCGCCGCGCCCGGCTCTGGGGCCAGGGGCGTTGGCTGCGCCTGCACCTGGGTACAAGCCAGACCAGCCGCGAGCAGGGCAGCGTGGGCGACCCGCAGACCCCTTGGGCCCAAGCACGCGGGCCAGTTCTTCACATCGCCAGCCGCGCCGGCTGGGCTCAACGGCATGTCAGGTCTCCCTCGGCTTCTTCTTCGGGCGGCAGGGCCAAAGCCGAGACCTCGGTGAACACGCCTTCTTCTTCCAGCAGGCTGTCGAGTGCTGCCAACACGGGGTCTTCAGCGACGACGCTCAGGCTGGCGAAGTTGGTGGCGGGCAAGAGGGGTGCCAGCAGCTGTAGGAAGTTGCTGAAGCTGTTGAAGGTCAAGCCCCAGCCAGCCGGCAGGTTGATCGTGCCGAAAGCGCCCGTGGTGTTGGCGAAGTTCATGAAGGTGAAGCTGCTGCCATCGGGCGCCACGAAGCCGCCAAAGCCATTCACATTGAGCGTGCCCGCGAGGTTGGCTGTGCCCAGCACGTTGATGAAGTCAAAGCCGCTGCCCGCTGTCAGGCCGCCCAGTTCGATGTCGAGCACGCTGCCCACGCCCAGGTTCAGATCGCCATTGATGGTCATGGCACCGGGTGAGAAACCCGGTGCAAATGCAGCAGTGCCCACGGTCAGGTCGCCATTGATGGTGCCGCTGCCGCCCAGGGTGCCAGCCAGCAGCGAGACATCGCCGTTCAGGTTGGTGCCGGCCATCAGCATGGTGCTGCCGCCGGTTTGCACCAAGCCATTGCTGAAGGTGGTGCCCGAACCGCCAAGCGTGAGGTTGCCGTTGTTGGTGAAGGTCTGGCTGAAGCTCACGCCATTGCCGACGTTGATGGTGCCGTCGTTGGTGATGGCGTTGGTGATGGTGGAGCCCGCCAAATTGAGCGTGCCGGTGTTGTTGAGCGCGCCGGTGTTGGTCCAGGCCACGGTGTTGTTCTCCGGCAGGCTGAGCGATCCTCCCGTCATGTTCAAGCTGCCGGTGCCGGTGAAGGCCCCGCCCGACAAATCGAAGGTGCCGCCAATGTCGAGCGTGCCGTCGTTGGTGAGCGTGCCGCCGTTGAGGTTGAGCGCCACACCTGCGGGCAGCACGGTGTTGCCCGTGAGCGTGAGGCTGCCCGACTGCAGCGTGAGCGAGCCATCGGGCAGCGTGAGGTTGTTGAAGCTGAAGTTCAGGCCATCAATCACGCGGTCGCCGGTGCCAGCAAACTCAAAGGTGCCGCCGCCCGCAAAAGACAGCACGCCAGTGCCGCCGCCGTCGCCGCCCAGCGTACCGCTCACCCAGCGGAATGGCCCGGTGGTGCGCAGCAATGTGGCGCCCAGTGGAATGCGAATCTCGCCTCCAAGCTGATCAGCCACAGCGCCGCTGAGCGTTACCGTGCCCAGCACATCAAAGCTGCCGTAGTTCTGGAAGTTGCCAGCCACGCCACCGCCGTTGAGCGTGAGCGCACCGCTGGCGTTGTTAATCAGCGAGCCGCCCCAGTTGAAACCCGTGCCGGTCAGCGTGCCGTTGTTCGTGATGGGCCCGGTGCCCACAGGCTGCAGGTTGTTGAAATTGATGCTGGTGCCTGCAGCGATCGTCAGACCCGAGCCGATGTTCATGGTGGCCCCGCTGCGCGTGATGGCCCCGGCACCGCTGAAGGTGGCTCCGTTGAACAGGTGCGCGCCTGCTGCGAATTCAATGCCCGCGCCCGCGTCGGCCACAAAGGTGCCGGTGTGCGTGCCGCCGCCTGTGATGACGATATTGCCTGCGCTGCTGTTGTGCAAAGTGCCGTTGTTGCTGATGGCCACCAAACCCAGCACGCCACCGGTGCGCAACAAAGTCGCGCCCGCCGAGATGGATGCGCTGGTGGATGTGAAGCTGCCCGAGCGTACCTCCAGCGTGCCGCTGTTCACTTGCGTGATGCCCACGGTGAGGTTGACGCCATCGAGCACCTTGTTACCGCCCGAGACAGCCACTGTCACACCACCCCCAAAAGCCAAGCCGCTGGCGTTGCCCGCCAAAGTGCCGCCTGCCCACACCAAGCTGCCCGCGGTCTTGCTCAGAGCGCCGGCGTTGTTCAGTGTCAGCGTACCGCCGCGCTGCTGGAACGTGGTGCCACCCACTTGGGTGTTGACGCCGTTGAGCGTGAAGCTGCCGTGGTTCTCCACGTCGGTGAAGACGGTGTTGTTGCTGAGCGCCACCGTGCCGTTGTTGATGAGCAAGCCAGAGCCGCCAAGAGTGGCGCCATTGGCCAGTGCCAAAGTGCCAGTCGAGCCAACGGTGAGGGCCCGACCCGCATTGATCGACAGCGCGCCGGCGGTGTGCGTAGCTGCACCGTTGAGCGTGACGTTGCCAAATGCGACCGCAGCACCCGTGAGGTTGAGCGGCCCGTTGATGCTGGAGCCGTCGGCGAAGGTGTGCGTGCCGCCGGTGAAGAGTTGCACGTTGTCGCCTGCAAACGTGGTGCTGCCGTTGTGCGTGTGGCTACCGCTGGTGAGCAGCAGCGCACCGGTGCTGGTTTCTTCATACGTGGCGCTGTTGCCCACGACGCTGCTGGGGCGCAGGTAGATGGTGGATGTGCCCGCGTTGCGCACCGTGCCGTTGTTGGTGAAGCTGCCCGCGCCCACGCTGGTTCCGATGCCGGTCTGTGTGCCACCGGTGAACTCCAGCAGGCCGCTGTTGATGAAGGCCGCGCTGTTCTCAACAAAGAGAGCCTCGCTGCCCAGCAGGCTCACGCGCGTGGTGCCCAGGTTATCGAGGGTCGCGTTCGAAAGAAC